>NZ_JBXOWH010000001.1:0-1811607 GCF_056930355.1 Caballeronia sp. 11_S32 | reverse complement strand
GGTCGCCCTCTATCAATTGCGCCGAGACTTCGGCTGGAGAGAGCGGGTTTATCGTCTCTCGAATCGCCTTGAAAGAGGGTTTATAGCGATACTTCGAATACCTAACTACTAGACAAGTCCTAGATCCCGTGGGACTGCGCTAAGCGACGCCAGCGTCATCGCGATTCCCTTAACGGCCTCCTGCCATGGCCCTCCGTCGCGCCATCTCCGCCACGCCGATGCAAGCCGCCAGCCACGCGCCGCCCGATGCGAACCCGCCGATCACATCGCCGGGAAAATGCACGCCGATCACGATGCGGCTCGTGCCGATCGCCAGCACGATGAAGCTCGCCAGCGCGACGATGAGCGGATCCCAGCGCGTCGGCGCAAGACGCAGCAGCACGTACGCGCACATGCCATAGCAGACGATCGAGCCGAACGTGTGCCCGCTCGGAAACGCGAAGCTTTCGGGAAGCGGCACCGTCGAGCCGGTGGGACGGTCGCGGCGCATCATCGCCTTGAGCGCCTGATTCAGCAGGCCGCCCGTGCTCGTGACCGCGGCGAAGTACACGGCGAGGCCGAAGCGACGCGTCAGCATGAGCGCCGAGCACATGAGCACGCACAGCAGCGTGAGGAACCACGGATCGCCGAGATGCGTGAAAACGGAGAACCATCGCGTGGCCACGGCTGGCGTGCCGTCGCGCAGGGCATCGAGCAAAAGCTGATCCGCCGATGAAAACGCCGTGCCGCGCGCAATACGCGTCGCGATGCCGATGAACACCGCCGCGCCGACCACGACGGGCACGCAGGCCGCCACCGCGACGGTCGAGCGCGATGCGCCGCGTTCGCGCGCGGCCCACGCCCAGGCGAGCGCGGCAATCGAAGGAACGACGAAGAGCACGATCGCGATGATCGCGAGCGCGTGGCGTTGCGCGAGCGCCGTGTAATCCATGATCCGCTGTTTCTCCCTGTTGCCCGGCGCTCGCGCGGGCTCAGGACGCGGTTGCGTCGCCCTCCGCTTCGACCGGCCGTTCCCAGCCGAAAGCCTGCACGCGCGCGACTGGTGTGTCCACGACAAGCACGCCGCAGATTCCGCCAGGCATCGGCAATGTGAGACTGTGCCAGTCCGCTTGTCTCGCGCTTTCGACCGCCGCGCCGCGCTCGGCGCGCGCTCTGCCGATTTGCGCGGCGTCGTCCCGCGTCGCCTGCCGGGCGTCCTCGCCGCGGGCGCCGGCGGTCAATCCGAGCCCTATTCTCGCCGATGCCACCGCAATCACGATCCAGATGCCCGAATACGCGACATCGACATGAATGTCGCCCTCGACCAGCGGATGCGTGACGACGATGCGATCGTCGGGTTCATCGTCCACGCCAACATCCTGCGGCTCGCAATTCAGCATGTGCGAGAGCACGAGACGCAGCGTCGCACGCGATACGCTGAAGCGCCGCCCGAGCGCGGAATTCGGATGCAGCCGCGCACGCCGGCGTTCGGCAGCATTGAGCCAGTTCCCGATGTTCGACGCCGAGGCGAAGCGGAATTCCGTCGGCACCAGCCATAGACAAACCTCGCCGGGCGCGGGCGGTTCATGGATCTGCACGCGCGATTTCGCGAGATCGTAGTAGCGCCACGAGACTTCCTCGGCGCGCGGAAGGGAGATGCGGTCGGGAGCGGGCATGCGCGTCAGCGGAACCCACGGCGCGCGCACGCACCGAAACGCTCCGCATTCAGGGACAAAGCAACATTGTCGGCATTCGAACCTTATGGGACGCTTAGGAGACTGAAAGCCGCCCGAAAATCACGACGGCCATCCAGCCTAGGGGTCATCCCCGAGTTGAGCTTTCGTCAACGCCACCCTCAAAAATCCTCGATTCCTCCTCGCTCGACGCCCGCCGCAGAATGCCCGACATCCACCGCCAAGGTGGCTCAACCGGACACAGCAAACGGACATAAGGAAGGAGTCAATGGAAAAGAATCTCTTCATCGGTGAAGGCTTCGAAGGCCCGGGCGTCAACCTCGCGCATATCAACGTGCTGGTCGGCCCGCGCAACGGCCCCGCAGGCCAGGCATTCGCGACCGCGCTCGCGACGCCGTCCGCCGGACATGCGCCGTTCGTCGTGATCGCGCAGCCGGGCGTGCCCACCAAGCCGCTCACGCTCTACGTCAACAAGGCGCAGATCGAAGGCGAGTTCCACGGCAACGCGACCTGGGGCGCATCGCAGGCGGGCATCGCGAAGGCAGTCGCCGAATCGCTCGAGAACGGCACGCTGCCGCCGGAAGCGGAGAACGACTGGGTGGTCGTGTCGGCGAACTGGGTCAACCCGAAGACCGACGATCTCGATGCCGTCTTCGAGAACAACTATCGCGCGTGCAAGAACGCGATCATCGCCGCGATGGAAGGCCTGCCGCGCAAGGAAGCCGTCTTCAAGGCCGCGCGCGATGTGTCGAACCCGTTCTACACGCCGAAGAAGTAAGGAGCTTTCGCAAATGGAATACGTGCGTCTCGGCCAATCCGGCCTCAAGGTGTCGCGTCTGTGCCTCGGCACGATGAACATGGGCACGCCGCAATGGAAGCCCTGGATTTTCGATGAAGCGCAAAGCGAGCCGATCGTGAAGCACGCGCTCGACTGCGGCGTGAACTTCATCGATCTCGCCGATTTCTATTCGACGGGCGTCGGCGAGGAAGTCGTCGGCCGCATTCTGAAGCGTCTCGTGAAGCGCGAGGAAGTCGTCGTGACGACGAAAGTCGGCTACGACATGGCGAGCTACCCGAACGCGGGCGGCCATTCGCGCAAGCACATCATGGACGGCATCGACGGGTCGCTCAAGCGTCTCGGCATGGATTACGTCGACATCTACATGCTGCATTACTTCGACGTGAACACGCCCGTCGAAGAGACGATGGGCGCGCTCGACGACATCGTGCGCGCGGGCAAGGCGCGCTATATCGGCGTATCGACGATGTACACGTGGCAGTTCGCCAAGATCATGCAGGCGTGCGAGAGGAACGGCTGGCACAAGCCGGTCAACATGCAGTTGCAACTGAACGTCGCGTATCGCGAGGAAGAGCGCGAGATGATTCCGTACTGCATCGATCAGGGCGTCGGCGTGTCGGTGTTCAGCCCGCTCGCGCGCGGCCTGCTCACGTCCGATGCAAAGTCCACGCGCAACCAGACCGATTTCTTCACCGCGCAAATGTATGGCGACCACGCGTCGCGGGAAATCGCGGCATCGGTCGCGCGCGTGGCGGCGCGGCGCGGCGTGTCGGCGGCGCAGATCGCGCAGGCGTGGGTTTTGAGCCGGCCGGGTATTTCGAGCATGCTCGTCGGCGCGGATTCGGCGGCGCAGTTCGACAGCGCGCTCGCCGCGCTCGGCACGAAGCTCGACGACGACGAACTGCACGAGCTCGAGCGCAACTACACGCCTTGCGATCTCATCAACGATTACACGGCGGGCAGGCGCGTCGCGCGCGAGGCCCGTCCGGCGCAAGGCGTCTTCGACAACGCACTGGAGCGCGCGGCGTGAAAGAGCTTTTGCAGACGAAGCACTATATCGATGGCGCGTGGCGCGAAAGCGCCGAAACCTACGCCGTGCTCAATCCCGCGACGGGCGAAGTGATCGCGCAAGTCGCACGCGGCGGCGCGCACGAAACGACACTCGCCGTGGAAGCCGCCAGAAAAGCGTTCCCCGCATGGCGCGCGCTGACAGCGAAGGAACGCAGCGCGCGCGTGAAGCGCTGGGGCGAGCTCATGCTCGCGAACCGCAACACGCTCGCCGAACTGCTGACGCGCGAACAGGGCAAGCCGCTTGCCGAAGCGCTCGGCGAGGTCGCCTACGCGGCGAGCTTCCTCGAGTGGTTCGCGGAAGAAGCGAAGCGCAGCTACGGCGACATCATCCCCAGCCCGCGACCGAATTCGAAGATCGTCGTCACGCGCGAGCCGGTGGGCGTCGTCGCGGCCATCACGCCGTGGAACTTCCCGCTCGCGATGATCACGCGCAAGGCCGGTCCCGCGCTCGCCGCGGGCTGCACCATGGTCCTGAAGCCGTCGGAAGAGACGCCGCTGTCGGCGTTCGCCTTGGCCGTCCTCGCCGAGGAAGCCGGCATTCCGGCGGGCGTGTTCAACATCGTGTCGGGCGATGCCGCTGCCATCGGCCAGGTGCTCACCGAATCGCCGGACGTGCGCAAGCTGTCGTTCACGGGCTCGACGCGCGTCGGCAAGCTGCTCGCGAAGCAATCGGCGGATACGCTCAAGAAGCTGTCGCTGGAGCTCGGCGGCAACGCGCCCTTCATCGTGTTCGATGATGCCGATATCGACGCCGCCGTGCAGGGCGCCATCGCATCGAAGTTCCGCAACACCGGCCAGACGTGCGTGTGCGTGAATCGCTTCTATGTGCAGGACGGCGTCTACGAGGCGTTCACGCAAGCCTTGACGCGCGCCGTGCACAAGCTGCGCGTCGGTAACGGTCTCGAAGGCGAGTTCGATCAGGGACCGCTCATCAACGAGGCCGCGCTGAAGAAGGTGCAGACGCACGTCGCCGATGCGGTCGGCAAAGGCGCGAAGGTTCTGACGGGCGGCAAGCCGCACGCGCTCGGCGGCACATTCTACGAGCCGACGGTGCTCGCGGACGCCGCGCCTTCGATGCTGATCGCCGGCGAGGAAACCTT
Source organism: Caballeronia sp. 11_S32 (assembly GCF_056930355.1). Taxonomy (NCBI): domain Bacteria; kingdom Pseudomonadati; phylum Pseudomonadota; class Betaproteobacteria; order Burkholderiales; family Burkholderiaceae; genus Caballeronia; species Caballeronia sp. 11_S32. Next base: position 1,806,964 of record NZ_JBXOWH010000001.1, on the reverse strand, counting down.
CGGACCGGTGGCCGCGTGCTTCCGCTTCGAGACGGAAGCCGACGTGATCGCCGCCTCGAACGACACGCCCTTCGGCCTTTCCGCGTACTTCTACACGCGCGATCTGGGCCGCGCGTGGCGCGTCGCGGAGGCGCTGGAGAGCGGCATGGTCGGCATCAACGAAGGCATCATCTCGACGGAAGTCGCGCCCTTCGGCGGCGTGAAGCAGTCGGGACTGGGCCGCGAAGGATCGAAGTACGGGCTCGACGAATACATGGAGCTCAAGTACATGATGATGGCGGGACTCGGCCGCTGATTCATCGATTCACCGCGCACGCACGAACGATAACGCCATCGCGTGCGCGGTTTTCATGCGGCGTACGATGCGCCGCTCCACTCGGAAGTGGAGGAGATACTCTTGGATACGCAAAGCCTGAGCGCGCAGCCGCTCGCACCCGGCGCAGCCGCGCCCTTCAATGCCACGCATGGACGCGTCGCGCTCGACGACGTGCCGCTCAACCGCTTTCACGTGAAGATCGCCGGCCTGACTTTCGGCGCGCATTTCACCGAAGGCTATGCGATCGGCACGATCGGCTATGCGCTGTCGTCGTTGAACAGGCAGATTCCGCTCGATGCGTTCTGGATGGGCCTGCTCGGCTCGTCCGCGCTGATCGGCATATTTCTCGGCAGCCTCGTGTTCGGCTGGCTCTCCGACAAGCTCGGCCGGCAGAAGATTTTCCTGTTGAGCTTCATCATCATCACGGCAGCCGCATTCGCGCAGTTCTATGCGACGACGCCCGCGATGCTCGTCGCGCTGCGTGTGTTGATCGGTTTCGGGATGGGTGGCGACTTCGCGGTCGGTCACGCGATCCTCGCCGAGTTCTCGCCGCGCAAGCATCGCGGCACGCTGCTCGGATCGTTCAGCGTGATCTGGACGATCGGCTATGTGATCGCGAACGTGCTCGGCATGCATTACGCCGATGCATCGCCCGATGCGTGGCGCTGGCTGCTCGCGTCGGCCGGCGTGCCGGCGTTCCTCGTGCTGATCCTGCGCATCGGCACGCCGGAATCGCCGCGCTGGCTGCTCGGCAAGGGCCGCAAGGACGAAGCGCTGCGCATCGTGCGCAGGCACTTCGGCCCGAACGTCACGCTCGACGCCGATACGGGCGAGCACTTCGCCGGAAAGGGCGGTTTCGCGCGGCTTTTCGAACCGGACCTGATTCGCCGCACGATCTTCAATTGCGCGTTCTTCGTGTGTCTCGTGATTCCCTACTTCGCGATCTACACGTTCCTGCCGAGCATTCTGACGGCGATACGTCTGCCCGAAGGCTCGGGCGCCGATCTGCTGCTCAATGCGTTTCTCGTGCTGGGCGCGCTGCTCGGCATATGGCTGACCATCAAGCTGTCGCGTCGCTCGTTCCTGATCGGGTCGTTCGCGGTGTGCTGCCTCTCGCTGTTTGCGCTGAGCGCGCTGCCATCATCGGCGAATGTCGCGATGATCGTTGCGTTCGGGGTCTTCACGTTGACGATGTCGGCGTTCTCGAATCTCGTCGGCGTGTTTCCGCCGGAGTGCTTTCCGACCGAGGCGCGAGCGTGCGGTGTGGGCTTGTCGATTGCATGCAGCCGGCTGGGGTCGGCGGTGGGGACGTTTCTGCTGCCTATCGGGATCGCGCAGGCGGGCGTTCAGATGACGATGCTTGCGCTCGCGGGCGTGTTGCTCGTCGGGATGATCGTGTCGATTGTGTGGGCGCCGGAGACGAAGCATCTGACGTTGAATCAGGCGAGCGGGGGGTGAGTCACGACCGATCGTGATGGGCATTTCAAGGCGCGGCAACGTGACTCGTTGCCGCGCTTGTTTTTTTGATGCGGCGATGCGCCACGCAGAGCAAAAGGACTCGCCGACGGCGCATTCGGACGAAACTGATGCAGCTTCTCCACGATAGTTGATACGTTTGAGATGACCGCGGCTACCATGGTTACGGCACAGAGCGCGATACTGCCGGATTCAAGATTCACCTGCCATCGGCAAGCATCGTTATCCTTAACATCGTCGAACTATTGCTATGAGCTACGTGAGTTCAAACTACAAGAACGCTTCTTCCGCACCGCTGAATACGTGGGTCTGCGCTCCAGGATCAGGCCATGGTCCCTATAACGATCCTCCTCCCGAGGGCGTCACGGACGCGCCCAACTACTGTGGCGGCTGCGTGTCGTATGTCAAACAGGTATGTCCTTCGCTGCCCGCGACGCAAGTATGGAAGAAGGGAGCAGCCGTGAAAGACAATCGACATATCCGGGAGGGAACCGTGATCGCGACATTCAATCATCACGGACATTTCAACGGGCATGCAGCGATCTATGTCAGCCAGGGCCCGGTCGGCGTTACGGTATATGACCAATACGCCCATCCCCCCAAACCCATCGGCCCGCGCGTATTGCGTTGGGGTCAAGGAACCGACGTCAACAACGGGGAGAAATTCCATGTCGTTGAATAAGGCCATTGCCGGGCTCGCTGCATCGGTTCTCGTGGCGGGTGTCGGCGGATGCGCCAACGCGAAAGAGGTCGCGTGCCCCGCTCTATCCGACACTCATCTGCGCTACGTTCAGTTGTTCGACGGCAATCCGGAAGAACAAGTGTCGCTCATCGCGGACCACGGCAATAGCGCTCAAGGATATTGGAAGCTCGGCTACGTCTACGATCACGGCCGTTCGGTCACCGTGCGGTGCGTCTACGCGGACAAGCAAACGCGAGACATCGCCATATCGAGACGAGTCGATGCGTGCCGCTACCAGATCGACGCATCAGGCACGACAACGCTGGATTGCGAGTAAGCGGGACGACAAAGTCCCTCACTCCCGCGCCGCCTTCGCCCCTTCCCCGCGCAGCCATTCCGCAAACGCCTGCACCAGATCCGCACTCGCATGCGAAGGCGCAATATCCAGCCAATACCCATAAGGCCCCGTCGATTCCACCGGCGACAACAGCGCCAGTGCCCCATCGTGCAACTCGTCGGCGATCATGTTCCGATCCACCACCGCCAGCCCCGAGCCCGCGCGCGCCGCGTGAATCGCCTGATCGAGCGTCGAGAACTCGATGCCGTTCTCGCCGTACGCGCGCGGCAATCCGGCCGCATCGAGCCAGTTGGGCCAGAGCGTGAGCCGCGCATCGTTATGCAGGACATGCAGCGCGGGCAGCCGTTCGAGCAGCGCTTCGACGGACTGCCCCGCGAACTTCATCGCGCCGACGAGCACATGCCGCTCGATGAACAGCAGCTCCGACCGATGATCCGCCCGCGCCTCATATCCGAAGCGAATGCTGCATTGACGGTCATCGGCGGCATCGGTGCGCACGGAAAGATCGAGGTTCGGCACCGCGTCCATCAGCGAGCCGAGCCGCGGCGAGAGCCAGCGCGTCGCGAACGTCGGCGGCGCGCCCACGGTCAGGCGTCTGCGCTCGCTGCGTTGCGAGGTGGACAGCGAGCGCGTCACACGCTCGATCGAATCGAATGCATCGGACAGGCACGCGAGCAGCTCCGAGCCCTGCTTCGTCAGGCGAATGCCCTTGTGATCGCGGTCGAAGAGCTTCGTGCCGAGCGCATCCTCGAGGAGGCGAATCTGTCGGCTCACCGCGCCCGGCGTCACGCACAACGCCGCTGCCGATTTATTGAAGCTCATGTGCCGCGCGCTTTCCTCGAAGAAGCGCAACGCGGTCAAGGATGGCAGGCGTCGCACGATCGGCTTTCCCCTTGTTCTATTTACTTATGCGCGCCTTCGTTTGCCGCTGCCGCGCGTTTGCTTGTCGATTTCCGCGCGCAGCCACTCGCGAAACACCGCAACCTGCGGCGCATCGTCCTGGCCGGTACGCGTGACCAGCCAGTATGACTGATGCCCGTCCACCTCGACATCGACGATCGGCACGAGCGTGCCTTGCCGCAACTCATGCGCGATCATATGACGATCGGCGATCGTCACGCCCAGCCCGTCCACGGCCGCGCGGATCGCGTGATCCAGCAGATCGAACTCGTAGCCGCCGCGTGTATCGACGTTTTCGAGACTCGCCGCCTTCAGCCAGTGCTGCCAGGTCAGATAACGCTGATCGCTGGCCGCGAGCACATGCAGCAGCGTGAATTCGTTCAGATCGATGTCGGATGTATCGCGATCGCCGATGAGCGCCGGCGAGCACACGGCGATATGCCGCTCGTTCATCAGCAACTGATTATCGAGGCTGTCCCATTCGCCATTGCCGAAGCGGATCGCACAATCGAGCGCGCCCGATTCGATGAGATCGTCCTTCAAGCGCGTGGTCAGCGTGATTTCGAGTTCCGGCGCGGCCGTGCGCAGGGATTGCAGGCGCGGCATCAGCCAGCGGCTGGAGAAAGTGGGCGGCGCGTTGATGCGCAAGCGCTTCAGGTGTGTCTTTTCCTGAATGCTGCGCACGGTGAGCTCGATGCGATCGAACGACATCTGAAGCGCCTGCAGCAAAAGGCGGCCCGTCGCCGACAATTCGAGATGATGATGCCGCCGCAGCAGAAGCGGCTCGCCGAGCTGCGTTTCGAGCTGACGTACCTGCCGGCTCACGGCGCTTTGCGTCACGTGCAGCATTTCCGCCGCGCGCGTGAAGCTGCCGGTGTGTCCGGCCACCTCGAAAGCCCTCAGCGCATTCAGGGCGGGCATCTTTCGCTTCAAGTCGGTCTCCTTTCCTTGCGTTCGACGCGCATTTAACACGCGTTCACGCCGGAAGATGCTGCTCTTAGGCAGCATTTTACGAATCGAGGCAAATTATGCCGCTTCGGAGCGCGAGGGCGACGCCACGTGTCAAGAGACAATAGTTACAGATACGGCGTGACATTAGTTGCGGAGACACCAATAAAATCCGTCATGAAGAGAGACCAGGAGCGGCCTGTCGCCGGAACTAATGGCTCGCGTTTGAATGGTAGAGGCTGCGATAAACGCACAAGTATCTGCAGTTGTCAATAGACTCAAGGAACCCAACGATCTAGTAGGAACGTTGCAACCGCGGAGGTACCGAAAGCTAAGAGTCTGACTTGTTAGATGGACCGCGCGAAGCACCCCCTTTTGCGGCATAGGAAGCGCTCGTTGCCAGCAAGTTTGTTCGCTTGGAAATAGTACGCTTGACCTTGTCAAACCCGAGTGACAATATCAATCATTCTCGATCTAACCCGGGATGAGAATTCGCATTTATCAATATTTTACGCTATACGCGCTCATCGACTTCCTGTCTCATCGCGAAATTCGATATGCCAAACGCGTAGTCCCGCCGTAAACGCATAGGATGCCATAGTGGACACCACGTCAGTCGATGACATACAGCTCCGATACGCCGAACCATTCCGAGCATACCTGCAGCGTCGAGGACGCCGCTACGGCAGGATGAATCTAAATAGAAAAGGAGACGCGATCAAACAACAATGGGTGCTGCCGAGTCGACTGTACAGGTACACCGAAGAACTTGGTCTTCCTTCGGTTGATGACATCGTTGAGAAAAACACATTATTCCCCTGCCTCAGTCGGTTCCTCGGCAGCGCAGACGAAGGTGCGCTGATAAGACACCATCTGATCGGGCCTGAAAACGAGATTACGCAAATCGTTGGGCTAACTGCTTCCCTCGCCTCCGCGGTGAATTGGGCGCCGGGCATCTGCCTCGACTGTCAAGCCGAAGACATGGACGCTTACGGCCATACGATCTGGCGCCGCGATTTCCTCTTACCGGAGGTTCGCTGGTGTGGACGGCATAATGCGCCCATCTTTCGCCTATGCGACGCGTGCTTACGCAAATTTGCCACCGGGAAACAATTCGACATACCGCTTAGCCGTTGCCCCTGCGGTCGACCGCTCGCTATCCGTGCAAAGACAATACACAAGCAAGAGCGTGAAGTCGCGCTGGGTTGGCAAACGCTTTTAGATAGCGAATTTGCTCCTTACATCGGATCAACCGAGATTGCTGCATTCTTGAACAACAGAGCGAGTGTACTCGGACTCATCGACGGAAACCAAATCCGCGCGGACCGCTGTCTAGACTTTTTTGCATCACAGCGGCTGCGAGGCTTCGGCAGTAGCATCGGCTTTCGTCTCACCGGCAAGTCGCTTGAAAGCGCCCTCCTCGGCAAGACGTGCCCGCGACATCCAATACGCGCGATCTTCTTGATGGTAGCACTGTATGGTAGTTGGCACGCCGTGGAGGAGTCGTTGCTTGATCAATCCGCCTGTTTGGAAGATCTGGACAACGACCTATTCGCTGAACAGGGTGCATACAAGGCAATTATCTGAACTTTATCACGCCGTTCGTTTTTACAACGATAGGAGAAAGATCTTCATGAGCGAAGACAATCATGATTATCTTTTCAGGTACAACCTCCTCTCTGCCTCACCGATTGCCGATGGCGAAGTCTTTGCCGCATATCTTAATCGATTGCCGCGTTATGTGGTCGCAGGAGGTGCCGATTTGCTGGGCGTTCAATACTCCTGGATATTCCCCACCGCGATACGGAGTCTTGTCGACGACTTGGCCGAACTTACGGGATCGCTTGAACAAGTGCTCACGAGAAACACACTGTTTCCCGCGGTTGTGCGCTTCCGTTCTCCAAGCGACGAGGCGTGGCTCCGAGGGCATATCTTTGACGACTACCGCAGAGGCTCTTTGACGAAGGCAGGGTTCCACAACGCGCTAACTCGAGGTCACATTGTATGGAAACCGGGAATATGTCTCGAATGTCTCAAGGAGGACATCACCGCGTCGCGTGAGCGGTTCTGGCGGCGCGACCACGTTCTGTCTGACATTCGACTGTGCGCCCGACATGGCACGCCCATTTTCGAGTTCTGTGATGCATGCACCTACAGCTTTAAGCGATCAGGAAGACTTGAATCCCCTCGCGAGCGTTGTATACGCGGAGGCCCGCTGCATCTACGCGCGACAACTAGGTACGTTCGAGAGTTGGACTTGGCGCGCGGTTGGTCAAAACTGCTTGACAGCAGTTTCGCGCCGCATGTTCGTGCCCCGCAAATCGCGCTGCTGACAGTTTCTCAGGCGGCAAAGATCGGCGTGGTACACTGGAAAACTATGTACTACGATAGGTTCCATCAACTCCTATCTGCACGCAGGATGATCCCTCTAGGCAAGAGTATCGGTTTTCCAATGCAAGGCAATGAGCTTAGAGCCGCCCTCAAAGGGAAGACAGTATTCAGAAATCCGCTACACGGCCTATTTGCGCTTATCGCACTTTACGGTTGCTGGGACGAAGTCGAGAACGCCATGCTGAGGCCAATCGAGCCCCCGGTTACTTTTTCGGTTCCGCCTACAACGTATTCCGTAACGAGCTACCAATATCGGAAAGACTACAGCGACGAGTTATATGCACGATCACTAGCACTTTTCCCTGAAACCTGCCGAAAATACCAAGATCTTCAAGCGCTCCACCCCGAATTGGGCTATACCGAGCTCAGGCGACTTCTGCCATGGTTCGATAGGGTTGCTCTGACCGCAGACCGACTTACGGCGTACGGAGTACAGCTAGACCCACTGATTGATGTCATCGACGCCTCAGGTGCAGCGTTAGTCGAACGGCGCGGACAGCAATTCCTCGAAGCAGATGTCAAGTATGCCATCACACCTGCCCGATTGCTGAGAGGGCATCGTGCATATTCGCGTTGGCTCCGCCCCGATGCACCATCCCGCATACCTTTAACCTTGGCTTCACTCGATAAGCACGCCGAATCTCGCCCGATGTACTTACGCCGCCTTCTTCGACGCTGCTCTCTCGGTGGACTCCTGCCGCGCGTACCTCCGGACGAGGCCGACACAATAAAGTCCATGAATGACGATGAACTCGAATCGCTCGTGTGGCAGTATTACTGCCGTAAAAGGAGACAGAAAGATGCTGATTAGCAGCGCTCAGGAGATGCACGAGGGCGTTGAGCGCCACCACGCAATCAAGCGGTGGCGCTCACCGGGCAGAATGAACCGACAATCACGGGATCAATATTTCGGTCTCGATAGAAGGCTAAAGTAGTCTGTGAGGCGTTTCGGCCCACAGCCGTGACGGTTCGCTCTAACGTACGAATGCCCACCTGGCAGAGTCGAGGCCATCAATTCTAAGTGCGCCGTCCGTAGCCTCTACCTCACCTGAGAAAAAGCTTTAGCGATCTGTCTCGCCCGCTCTGCTTCGTCGCCGTGAAGATAGATTGACGTCGTTGAGATCGAGGCATGACGCAAGTTGTCACGCACGGTCGTAAGCTCTGCTCCGTGCGCGAGCGCGTAAGTCGCATGCGTGTGTCGCATCCAGTGGGTACTTGCATGACGCAGCTTGTCAGCAAGAGCCGAATGGTCCGCTTCGATGAGATCGGCGGCTTGCAGGAAGAATCGACGCAGCACTACCCATAACCGCACGCTACTTATTCCTCCCGCGACATCCTTGGCCAGACTAGCGACCAAGGGTGTATCCGGTTTCCAGCGCGCCTGCGTCACCGGCAGGCCTCTCGCGAGCAGATACTGTGACAGTGCGTTCCAACCTAGAGACGGCAACGCGACCTTGCCGCGCTTTCGGCCCTTGCCTGTCACGTTCAACCAATGTTCGCCGCGACTGTTAGTTTCGACGTCCCTCAACTTTGCACCCACCAATTCGCTTGCCCGCAAGCCGGTGACGAAACCGACATCAAGCAAAAAACGCAACCGTTGAGCGGCAGGCACACTCCAGCCACATGACCATTCAAGTCCATCAGCTATCGTGCAGACCAGCGTCCATTCCCCCTCCGTGAACGCACGCGACGCATCAAGGTCAGCTGATTTGGCGCCTCCCTTCACCTTCACTCCCGCGAACGGATTCGCCAAGACGTACCGCTGCTCGATCAGCCAGCGATACAGTGCGCCGATAACCGAAAGTGCGTAGGCAGACGACCTCGACGACAGACCTCCTGCAAACGGACGCCATTCCGGCGACTTACGCGGACGCAACGGCCCCACCCAGCGCTCGGCGGGCGCCGGTCGCCGTAAGAACCCGCGGTACGCCACCGCGTCTTCAGTTGTCAACGACGACAAAGCCTTCCCGCGTTCCACCATCGCCCAAAGGATCAGGCGTTCTGCTTCTTTGCGATATGCTCGCTGCGTCGCATGCGCGTCGTGCAGCGAAAGCCATACCTGCACGGCCTCGTAGTCGTTATCTGCCGCCAGCACGCAGGTCTTCCGAGGCGCACGAAACCACCCCTTGGATCCGTCAACATCCTCCGGAATGCACAGACTTTCCCATGGCACGACCACGGTGGTACAGGTCGCAGCGATCATTGTGCGTGCGCGCTCGGTCAGTACCGGATGTGCAGCAAAGAACGCCTCGATCCGTTTCGCGCCAGTTGCCCCGAGATCGGGTATTGCCCTCCACCACATTCGGCGACGTGGTATGCGCACCGTGAGGTCAGCTAGTGTCGCGATGCCTTGCGCTCGCAGTGCTCGAACCGCTCGTCCGTCGAGCCACCGCTCGACCGCGTCAGAGATCTCGGGCTCCGGCGGCTTTGCGTGCCGCAATTCCTCGACGGCTCTCGCAACTGCCTTGGCATGTTGGACACGCTCAGAAAAGGGGTGGTCCAGTAGCATGAGTAGGTCGTCGCGCTTTGCCTCGCGCGCCGCCGCAACGAGTCTCCGACGGATCCCGCACAGCACGCCGCGTGCGGAGCGCCCACTCTCAAGGCGCTCAGGCAGATACCGACTGACGGCATCTCGAGTCGACATCCCGGCATACCACGCTCTCAGGACAGCCATCTCGTCAGCATTGAGAAATTCTGCAGACGTAGAGTTCTGACGCATCGATGTAGTGAGGCGCGTTTTCATGAGCGTCACTTTGTGTCAAAAATCCAGCCCAAAAGATAAGAAAGCTTATCCTAATAGCACTATTGGAGGGGTGCGGGTGAGCCCAGGCGTAGCGCCGATGCAAAGTGGTTCGGAGTGGGATGATCGACACGCAACGTGGCGGCGAGTGCGGGCATCGATGCCTCGATGGTCGCAGTGCGTTCGGGGGCAACAATCTCCGTCGCTGCCGTCGCTGCAGAACTTCTTTCTTGCTACTTTCTCGTTGGTCCCCTTACTCGCTGTGGCTTCGATCGGGGCTGCGTTAAAAGTTCGGACTCACGCTTGAGCACCCCATCAACCTCGTTCCAAGAAAGGTCACCGAACCTGCGTGCGTCCTGCTCAACGAGGCTTAGCAGTCCCTCTGCCCCTTCATCCGATTTCCAAGTGAGGTAGCTGGTGCCTTCCGCGACGGGTTTGACCAGAACAATCAATTCACCGCCCGTCTGCCCGCGCCAGAGTGCCTGAAGCTCGATCGAGCTGTATCGCATTCCCTGAAAATAGACCAGCCCCCGACGAACCATACGCTCCCGCCAGGGAGAAGACGCGCTTGGCTCCGAATCGCGATTTTCGATTTCAGTCATATGCCCCCTTGACAAAGCTCGCCGAGCCACTCGAATCGGCTGGCACCTCATTGCCGTCGCAGACCTCTTGCAATGATACGCTTAGCTACGCCGCGCGCAATGCGAGAGCTACGTGGCTCGATGGTCGGCCGCGAGCTTCGTTGAGTGGAGCCTGATTGTTGCCGAGACACTGATGCAGCGACCTGCGTCTCGGCCATGCCTTCAAGGTAGCAACCGAAATTAGAAAAAATCTGCCACTCATCGCATCCGGGCAGCTCATAAAAATCCCATGTATTTAGAAGCAATTCTCGGAACGTACCATCGGAAACTCGCGAATCTCAATTGGCCAACTGCGAACCCCTGTCGAAAGATGGCCCGTCTGCAAACATATACTCTATCTCCGAGGCACACGCCTCTCTTTTCGTGATTTCCGAGATATGACGAGCACCAGAGACAACAACTCCTCCTCCCTCGACAGCGCCGCAGTAGCGAACGTGCGCAACGAAGTTGCCGATACCGCGGTAGCCTTCCTCGTGGACTGCCGGTTGACGGACCAGGACTTGACAGCAGGGATTTGGGAAATGGCATTGGAGTACGCATACAAGCCACACCCGCGGTTCTGGCGCGACATCGACCTCGCTGCAGTGGTCGAAGCAATCTCCCTCCAATATCCAAATTGGCGGTGCGCTATGGCTACTGGCTGCAGCACCGCAGAAGAAGTCCTGTACGAGGTCGACCTCGCACTTTATTGCAACGGGTTCTTCGAAGCTATGGCGGAGAAGATGATGGAACTGCCGAAATCGGTTCGTCCGAGGACGGGTGTGGCAGCCCTGCAGTGGATATGCGCGGAATTGGACAGGAACGGACAGGTCGCTGAATTGCTTTTGGCTCAGTTGCCTGAAGTACAGTGTGGCAGACATGCTCTTCTTTTGATGACATGTCTCGAACAGGCCGAGTTGGGTCACGAGATGGTGCTGCTGGGGACTCAAACTGCCCGGTGCTATCGAAAAGCGCGCATGGATGATGTTGCCTGAATAACGGAGCGCACAGACCAACTGGGTCGCTTCGAGACAGTTTCGACGAGTCGCAGACGTCGTCGCAGAGCCTTCAGGGTGGCTGGGCAAGCAGGTGACTTTTCCTGCTTGGCTCCTAGGCTTCGCGTTGATAACCCGTTCTCAGCGCTTCGACGACCAGCTCCACCGCACGCGACGACTTGCGGCGGCTCCGGTAATAGACGTCGTGTCCGACGAACGTGGGGCACCAGTCCTCGAGCACCCAGCACAACTTCCCATCACGAACTTGGCCCTCAACGAGGTCCCTGGGTACATATGCAAGCCCGAAGCCGCCGAGTGCTGCGTCGACCATCTGGTAAACATTGTTGAACGTGAGTTGCCCTTCGACTCGCACCTGAAGTTCGCGCCGGCCCTTGCGCAACTCCCATGGAAGCAGCGATTCCCGCGTCGGTAGACGAAGGTTGATGCAATTGTGCAGCGTCAGGTCTTGCGGCGTCCTGGCCTGAGGCCTCGACTGCAGATAGGCCGGCGAGCCGACGATCGACATCGTCATGTCCGGAGCGATACGCACAGCAACCATGTCTTTGGCTACCTGATCACCCAAGCGCACGCCAATGTCATAGCGATCGTCGACGATGCCCTCACAGATTTCCTTGCGCTACACCCCAGCCACATAACCCGACATGCCGCAATGCCTACTGACCGAGTCTCATGAAGGTGGGCAGCCAGAGAATGCGGCCCTTGGGCCGAATTATTTAGGCCCGCTTTCCTATACTGAGCTGCCGCGAAGAAAGTCGCTCGGCATTTCCAACAACCAAGAACGCAACCTTACGAGAACTGCAGAACGAAATCAGCAAGAGGCAAGGGACATTTACAAAGAAGTCGCAAAGACTGTCGTCTCTTTTCTAGTCGACTCCAGACTCGAAGACGCCGACCTGAACACAAGAAATCTTTCCCTTTCCCTCGAGTACGCGTACACGCCGCTTCCAAGGTTCTGGCGCGACTTCGACCTCACGACCGTAGTCGAAGCCATTTCGGAGCGTTTTCCCAATTGGCAGCGCTCGGCCGCTCAAGACGACGAGCAGAATGCAGCAAACGTATTACTCGACCTCGAAGCGATTGTGTATTGCAACGCGCTCGACGAAGCAAACGCGGAAATGATGATGGCTCTGCCCCTACCGGCACGGCCGAGCACCGGAGAAGCGGCCGCTGAATGGATTTTCGCGAAGCTTCGAAAAAAGGGGGCTCGCGATTGAGCTCATATTTGCGCAACGGGGCGGGAATCGCTGCGGGGAAGCCGCACTAGAGGTTTTGCATTGCCTTGAGTATGCCGCGATCGGCAAAGAGTACGACAGACTTGGGACCAAGGCCGCTCGACTCTTTCGACGCCGAAGCCTGGCCGTCCAGGAAAAAACACGCGCGCATCCCGAGGTTGAGTGATGGGCGTGAAGCCGCAGCCGCTTCGACTGGGCCCGTGGCGGTGAGACAAACTGAAAACGCCGGTGTCATGCCGACGTACGCCGGCTAGATTTACGCGGCGATCTTCGCATCGCCGCCTTCAGCACGCTCCGGTACAAGCGCGCAGACTCTCGAATGTCCATCTGCGCCCCGAATAGACAAAACGCCAACCGAAAAGGTTGGCGTTTTGCTCGGGTCTTACTGTATTAGAACTGATTCATCGTGTTGTCTTTACCCGCCGCTTTCAGGGCCGCTTCACCGCTGAAATACTCCTTGTGGTCGTCGCCGATGTCCGAGCCGGACATGTTCTGGTGCTTGACGCAGGCGATGCCCTGGCGGATCTCCTTACGCTGCACGCCAGCCACATAACCCAGCATGCCCTGGTCGCCGAAGTACTCCTTGGCCAGGTTGTCGGTAGACAGCGCGGCAGTGTGGTACGTCGGCAGCGTAATGAGGTGGTGGAAGATGCCCGCTTCGCGCGACGAATCGGCCTGGAAGGTGCGGATCTTTTCGTCGGCGAGCGTCGCCAGTTCGGTCTGGTCGTATTCCACGCTCATCAGCTGCGCGCGGTCGTACGCCGACACATCCCTGCCCTCGGCCTTCATCGCGTCAAACGCCTGCTGGCGGAAATTCAGGGTCCAGTTGAAGGAGGGACTATTGTTGTACACCAGCTTGGCGTTCGGGATGACCTTGCGAATCTCGCTGACCATGCCGCCGATCTGCGCGATATGCGGCTTTTCGGTTTCGATCCACAGCAGGTCAGCACCGTTTTGCAGCGCGGTGACGCAATCCAGCACGCAGCGCGCTTCGCCCGTGCCGGCGCGGAACTGGAACAGGTTGCTCGGCAGGCGCTTGGGACGCAGCAGCTTGCCGTCGCGCTTCATGATGACGTCGCCATTGCCCAGTTCGTCGGCCGACAACTCTTCGCAATCGAGGAAGGAATTGTATTGATCGCCCAGGTCGCCCGGCGTGTTGGTCACGGCGATCTGCTTGGTCAGGCCGGCGCCCAGCGAATCGGTACGGGCCACGATGATGCCGTCGTCCACGCCCAGTTCAAGGAACGCGTAGCGGATCGCGCGAATCTTGGCGAGGAAGTCCTCGTGCGGCACCGTGACCTTGCCATCCTGGTGACCGCACTGCTTCTCGTCGGACACCTGGTTCTCAATCTGAATGCAGCATGCGCCCGCTTCGATGAACTGCTTGGCCAGCAGGTAGGTTGCTTCGGCGTTGCCGAAACCCGCGTCGATGTCCGCGATGATGGGCACGACGTGCGTAACATGGTTGTCGATTTTTTCCTGGATGGCGGCCTTGGCCGAACCTTCAGCAGCATCGAGCTGGCGGAACAGGCCGCCGAGTTCACGGGCGTCGGCCTGGCGCAGGAACGTGTAGAGCTCGCGGATCAGCGCGCTGACGGAGGTCTTCTCGTGCATCGACTGGTCCGGCAGAGGGCCGAACTCCGAGCGCAGCGCGGCCACCATCCAGCCGGACAGGTACAGGTAGCGGCGCTCGGTGCTGTTGAAGTGCTTCTTGATGGAGATCATCTTCTGCTGGCCGATGAAGCCGTGCCAGCAGCCGAGCGACTGCGTGTACTTGGACGAGTCGGCATCGTAGCCGGCCATGTCAGCGCGCATGATCTTCGCCGTGTATTTGGCGATATCCAGGCCCGTCTTGAACTTGTTCTGCGCGCGCATGCGTGCCGCATATTCGGGATTGATGGCATTCCAAGCGCTGCCTTGTTGCTCCTTCAAACCAGCAACTACCTTGATGTCGTCTTGATATTGGGCCACGTAAAGCTCCTAAGAAGAAAGTGTGCCGAAAAAAGAATGGTGGAACCTGCCGCTACGTAAGTCGTAGCTAAATCCATGACCAAATGGTACCGGGGCGCGAAGCGTTTTTGTCAAGTCTTATATAAGACATAAGACATATTTTATTATTGTTCTTCAATGAGTTATCTTCGTGATTCCACGATGCAAAACAGACGTTCAAGACTCGAAAAGTCTTCACGGCGAGAAATTTCAGGGTGTTGCGCATTGTGAAAAGAGCTTTCGGGATGGCGGAGCGCAAGGAGAACGCGATCGCGGGACAGCCCATGCGGCTCAGCGGTCGAAGCTAGACGTCATCCAGCGATCTGTAGGCACGACGCTCGAGGTCGCCTCCAGCCAGGCACTGCCCGCTACAACGAGCCATTTGATAGCGAAGGCGCCCGCCGCGCCGAGAAAAGAGACCCGCGCATGGAAAGACAAAGCTCGAAGCGTAATTTGATTGTCGAGGCGATGCCAGAGGGCGGCGTGCAAGTGCACGATATGAAGAAGCGTTGCCGGCTGCACCCCGGGCCAGCGGCGGCGACAATTCGCAGGGACTACTCCGGGGCTTCGAGAAAATGAGGTGGAGCGTGGTCGAAACGCCGACTGAGGTGCGCATCCAGCGCCCAGGCGCCGCGGGTCAGGCCGAAGAACTCCTTGGCGACGTGACAGACGACGCAGACGCCCTACCCGAGTCCAGTGACGACGCCGAGTCCCGCGCGAACACCGTCTTTCATCTGGGGCGGCGGGCGCAAGAATTCATCGCCGACAGCCTCGAATATATCCCCGTCAAAGGCAGGCGCCTACAGCTCTCTCAAGGCAGTTGCATAAGGGCAGCCAGGAAAGTGTCGGAGGGTGGAAATCGCCAGCACGGCACTCGAGTTATTGGGACAGGACTGGGCACTGCTGGACGTATCAGCAAATCCTTCAAGCCCAAATCAATGCCGAGTGCCTGTGTTCCTCGCGAGGCCGAGGGTCGCTTTCGTTCTACGGACATTGAGATACTAGCTTCCGCGGCTGTTTTCGTTGAAGCGGCCCGTGCCTTGCTCATCTTGATGCAGCAGACCGAACCAGCCTCACAACGAGCACGGATTTCGTTGCGCAGTAGGGGCTCACTGCTCCGTTGAAGCGCCAGCGGCGTTATCTCTTGCGCGGATCGATCGACGTTGATACCGTGGACGCATCATCTGCGCCGAGGTGTCCACATGAGCCCAAAGCCTCTTCCCGCCGACTTTCCGAGGACCCCCTCGCAGGGCGCAATTTCCGGGGCGCAACCCAAGCTTCTGCTGCGAAAGGTCGGTGACACGTACCAAGCGGGACCGACCGATGATGAGGTGTATGAGAGATACATCGTATGTGATGACCTCGCGGAGCAACTGGCAGCGTATGCGTCTCGGAAGATGACGGCGAACGCGTGGTCCTTGGCAACGACGATGGCTAAGGTCGAGGCAGGAGTGCTCAAAAAGGTCGACAGTGGAATTTGGGACTTTTCAACCGCGGAAGTAACCTGGACGACCGAGCGCACGCGCCAGATTTTGACGGATCGTGTCGGATCGGGCTCGAACATCCCGACCCAAGAACGAGACGACAGCCATGAAGAATGAGGGCGTCACGCTTGGCTTACGATTAGCGCCGAAGACCGGCGAGCAGCCGCCGAGGAATTTCAGGGTTGCTCGCCGTTACAGAGTCGATTCACAGCAAATACTTCCGCTTGAACGCATTCTCCAGTGCGTGAATCAGTTCAGCCACGCTTTCCATATGTCTAAACCGAGGAAGCGTCCTTTGATGTTCCCAGCGCTCGAGATACCAAGCGGCCCCGTCCTTCGCGGCGTATTGAAAGACCTCCCGCATGACGGTGTACCAGGTGTAGAAGCCGCTATCCCCGAGCGCCCGAGCAAGTTCGTCGAACCAGGTGAAGTCGTTGGCCAGTTTCGCTGAAACGATTGGACCGATGGTCCCGAAGTCTCCGGCATAGCGAAGCAGTTCGCGAAACGGACCGGGACGATCCGCGCCGTGCATCTGCCAATGGTAGCCGACCATTGACGCTAGCTGCTCTTGGTACTCGTTAAGGTCCTCCTCGCTTTTCGCAACAGTGAATAGCCGCTCTTCCTCAAAGCGATAGACCCAGTGGTCCGCTAGCCCAAGATTGATGTGGGAACACTCGCTGTTGCTACGCGCGAGAAATGTCTTTTCTGGCGGGTCCGTCCAAAAATTCTCGGGAAACGCTTTTAGCGGTCTCAATCTTTTGCATGCGAGGAAAAAAACAGACATGGAACCAAACCTTCACTTACGCTGTTGAACGGCACCCAGAGTTGTTCTGGGGATTGTTGTGGAACAAAAACTTCACGCGGATTCTTGCCAGACTGCGCCGTCATCCTTTGCATACTCAAACATTTTCGACATCAACCCAAACCAGAAGTAGAAGCGCTTTCCGAGTGCCAGCGCCCTAACATCCCACGCCGCGAAATCGGCGGCCAGCTTGGCCGAGGCAACTGGGCCAAAAGTCCCGAACTCGCCCGGATGGCGAAACAGTTCGCGGAACGGTCCTGGAGCATTGGCGCCAGCCGCCCGCCAGTTATAGCCAACCAACGTCGCCAACTGTTCCATTCGCCTTCTAAATTCGCGCCGTTTCCTCGCAACGGCGAACCATTGCTCTTCCTGGAATTGGTACGCGCCGCCGACTTCCAGGCCCTCTGCGACGTGCGGACAGTCCGGATTGCCGACCACTTCGACGACGTTATCCACGCTCATCGCCCAGATGTCTGTGCTGAACTTCGAATCCAACCTCTTCAAACGTTTGCATGCAACGAAAAAAACCGGCATCTCGCGATTCCTATGTATCGAGTTGGAGAACACGCCGACCGCACTGTGCGAGTAGAAGGCGCGTCGACGATCGATGTCAATCAAACGTCGCCAATCGTATAGCGCGATCGAAGATGCATGAGAGGTCGAGGAACTCCCATGTGGGATGGGAGATTTTTGCAGGTACGAATACTGTCGCGAAAGCAAGGAGTTTTTCGTGGCAGATTCACCGACTTTTTCACGTGTCGAGCCACGTTCCTTGGCTGCGATCAGCTTCGGTGCTCCGCCGGCTTCCTGGTTGCCACCATTCGACGAAGCTCAGAACCGTGACGGCATGGTGGCGCTCTCGCCTATCAAGCGACCGGTGCGATCGTCGGATTGCAAATCACAGGTCAAGGCAATTGCCACCGCGCCTCCTGGTGGCCCGGGTGCGGAAACAACTCGCGGAAAGGTCGCGCAGCATCAGCACCCGCCGCACGCCAGCTAGAGCGTGGGTGTCGTGCGGATATGAAACTTCTCGCCGAGGTCGTCGGTGCAGTCAACATTGCAGAGCGCGGACAGCGCTTGTTAGCCTGTACAGATTCTTCGCCCGAAGTCAGGGCGTCGTGGCAGGAACCCGCCGAAGCGACTACGTGGAGCATCACGTAGCGCAGTAGGAATTTTCCCCCTTCCCGGCCTTCGGCCGGCGAGCGTCAGCGAGACGGGGAGGAGGATGTCAAATATCTACACAAACCGATGTAGATACATGCTCGCCGTCGCCGGTGTAAAACGCCATAGGAACTCGGCCTTCCTGCTGCCACTTATCCACTGCTTCCCGGATTGCCGGAACACTTAATTCCTCAAGCCAACAGACCTGAACATCGCCAAACTGAAGGAAAATCAGAATCAGTCGACCTTCGCCGCCTCTCATGACGACAGCTTTCGACGGACTGCAATCCGTCCCGATGTGGTCGGCCACAGAAGATTCCATTCGGCATACCAACACTGGAGTGGCATCCGGCATTTCGGCCGTTCCCTCGGGCCTTTGCTCGAAACAGGACAATCGTACCAAGGCGGCAGTTGCAAGGTACTCTCTATGGTCGCTAGATACAAAAATGCTTTCCATAATTCTTCGTCACATAAAAAGATATAGTTGGAGTCGTATAGTGCTATCGAGGGAGCATGACGAGCCGAAAAGCTAGCGAGCGGAATGGGAGACTTTTCGGGCGATGAATACAGCCGCAAATGGAAGGGTTTTTCGAGATATAGATTCGCCGCCTTTTTTACTTCTCGAGCCGCTATCCCGGCTGTGATCTTTGTCGCTGTTGCCTTCCTGGTTGCCCGCACAAACCTGAGAGGCACCGGCGGCGCCCTCGCCGCTCAAAACCTCAGCGGGGGCGCTAAGTCGTATGTCACCGCTCAAGGCGATTGAGACGGCGTCCCTGGTTTCCACAGACGGCGGCCAGTCGCCATCAAGTGTCGGCAGAAACTCAGCTAACGCATCCGGCAAGATATTGCCCTTGCGCTCGAGCTCATCGCCTAGCGCGAGCACTCGACACCACCGCGGCTCAGCAACGTCGAGCCGCAGGGGTACCACCACCGATAGCGCTTCAGTCAGGCAGCGTTCCATCCGACCAGCTGAGAATCACGCAACCATCGTTCGTTGCGAATTCAAAAATCTTGCGCATATGACGGTAGAACTTATAGAAGTCATCGTCCCCGAGCGCCTTAATCGGCTCTTCCCATTCGACGAAATCAGCCACTAACTTCGCGGAAACAACAGGACCAATCACTCCTTCGGCTCCCCAACGAAGCAGTTCGCTGAACGGGTCTGGGTCCTTGACAGCTGGCATCCGGGAGTCATAGCCAGCGAAGACGGCGAGCTTGCTCAGGTTCACGACGAAATCAAGCCTGCTCTTGAACCCAAATCCAGCGTTTTCTGTGAACATATAAACGGAGCCGATTTCCAGGCCGTCAGCAAGGCATGACCAGCCAGCTTTCACTTCTATCTCAAGCGCGTCGACGTTAATGTGCTCCCGTCGAAAATCGTCATCGACGATACCCTCGAACTTTTTAAGGCCTTTGCATGCCACAAACATTACGGACATCGGTGCTGCTCCCTTTGAATAGTTGAGAAACGCGCCGCAGGCTCGAATAAGCCAATTTCTTGGCGCGCTGATCAAGGGAATGGCGGAACCGATGCGCTTTACGCGGAACACATGGGCTACGGAACAACGTGTTGCGAGCAGTCGTGATGCAAAACATGTATTGGCAATAATATATTCAACTTCGCGATTTTTTTGGAAAAAATTCCAGTAACAGATTTCTCGCGAATCGATTGATTAACGTATGGTTCGGATTCTAGGGGCATAGCATTGCATTTGAAAAGCTCTCGGCCGTCGCCAACTGACGCGCAAAAATAGCCGCTCAGAAAAACTACGGGTAATCATTAGCTGATTTTCCAATTAGGATTTTTCCTCTAATCGTCGGTTTCGAGCGTGCGTCGACGACGCCTCCGAGGCCCTCCGCAACGAGATGCGTCGCTGGCGAACGCGATCTGACCGGAGGGACCACGGGTCCTGCGCAACCGCGTGACGGCATTCGGGAGAAAGGTCAGCCCGTCGCCGTGCTCGTCTCAATGCTCCCCTGATCGGCAGCCATGGAGTGACGCTCGGCGCTCGCCGGCGCCTTTTTGCATGATGCCGCGCTCTTCTTCATTGCGACCCCCTTGGCGGTTTTCGACGCCGACGCCGCATTCCTGGCTGCCGCCTCTGTGCAGCTGCTCTTCGGGTGGTGCAACAGCGCGCAAAACTTCTGGCCGGCCGATGTGCCCATGCATTCATCGCAGCACGCGCTACCGGACCTCAGGCGTGCGTACACGAACTTCTTCGAGAAACGGCCATGCTCCTCATCGCGCCATCAGCGACTCAGATGCGCAGCATGGCGACTGCCTAACATAGGCACCCTTCGCGATCGACGCACGCCCATCAAAACAGCCGCCCGACCCAAAAATGCCGCTTATCCGCAGGCATATTTTCTAGATATTCTATTATTTTATGCAATTTAATGCCACTAAATGGCACAAAGTCAGAATTTCGTGTTATAGTACACCCATTGAACGTCTGATTCTCCGAGTGGACGCTCGGTTAATTTGTCGTTCGACGACTTCCATCGACAAAGGGCCTCCCCTCACGGAGACTGTCGCGCCGCCTAAAGCGGAAAAAGTCTTGCGTTCGCCTTTGAAGAATGCTCCCGCAAATCGGCCTTGGGCTTCACTGCCGATTTCGCCCAGATCGCGTCCTCAGCACGCCACGTCGGCGTGCGGTTTCGACTCGCCTGTCGAGACTTGGGGACGTACGCGCAGAGTGATGCCTCCCAAGCGGTGCATCACATCTGTTCGATCGTCGCATTCTTCATTCGCAGAGACACGTATGACCTGTAGCTCAGACATTACGATTGGCGGCTACCCGTTGCGGACCATGCGCCGCTCCTACACTGTATGGGAGCGATTCAGGCCCGAGGACCGAATTATCCGGTCCCGCAAGAAAGACCAGTGCAATCTACACCTTCAGGGCCTTCCCACAACTCAGTTGGAATGTAACGTCGTTCATCTTGCATCGAGGCGACATCACGTTCGACGACATGCTTGGGCGTAGGGACGAATACTGAACACAGCGCACGCGATCCGAAGGCGCGCTCGTGCTCAATCGAACATTGGTCTTCGAGACATCAAGAATTGACGACGTAGCCAGCGAAGTCGCACGGCACTCTCACAACCAAAGCAACACCATGAACATCAAAGAACCCAACCAACAAGCTGAAACGAAAATCGGCAACGAAGTGGCCAAAACCATCGTCGACTTTATGTCCGACTGCGGACTCGGGGACGCCGACGTGAACGCGGGCCACCTGCTTTTCGCGTTCGAATTTGCGTACAGGCCGCGACCGAGATTCTGGCGCGACTTCGACATGCCAGCGCTAGTCGAGGCCATCTCAGAGCGCTTTCCCAATTGGCGTTCTGCCGTGCGGGAGCCGAACCGGAGTGCTGATGACGTACTGCGCGAGGTCGAAGAAGTCTTGCACTCCAATGCATTCGACGAAGCGAATGCGGAGATGATGATGGGTGTCCCCAAGCACGCTCGTCCAACTGAATGGCAAGCAGCCGCGGATTGGATTTGCGCGGAGCTTCGCAAGCGGAAGCTCGACGCAGAGCTGAGATTTGCAGAACGGCTTGGCAAACGTTGCGGCGAAGGCGCTCTGCAGGAATTGCACTGCCTCGAGCGCGTTGCAAGTGGGATTGAGTTCGAGAGAATCGGAACGAGCGTCGCCCGGACCTGGCGCAACCGGGTCTTGGCTGAGCGGCAAAATGACGGACAGAACGTCTGAGATGTTCGCCTTGGCTTCTTAACCAGGAAGGCGCTGGCACTCCGTTTGGAATTAATAGTCCACCAGGCGCTGTGCCGCTTGCAGATCATCGGGGTAGTAAGCGTCGTCATACAACGGCGACGGATCGTAGCCAGCTTTTCTCAGGGCGGCGAGTTCACTTTGGTGCTCCGCCATCGTTGGAGGCGCGTTCGTCCTGAGCGCCGCTAAGTCGCGGCACTCTGTCGGACTGAGATGCGGCCCGCTATATGGCACGCCGCCAGTGGCACAGCCGGCGAGCGAAAGCACCACGGCGGCAGCTATGAATTCAAACCTGAGCGACTTCAACATCACGTGTCTTTTCTGCGACGTCCCAGCAAGGAAGTGTCGCCCCGCTGGGTCCGGCGTCTCGTCGTCAAGTCACGCCGCCCTGCAAGCCTTACTATTTGGCGGCGCCATCTACCTGTCGCCGCTGCCGAGTTCGCAGTGCTTGTGAAAGTGCGTCGTGCCGCGCACCAATTCATAGTGTGCATCCTTGACGCTGCGCGTGGCTGGGAAATGCTCACCTTCGACGCATGTCACTTCGAAGCCGGAGCCGTCGCCGCCTTCTTTCACAACACTATAGATTCACTTCGGACCTTTTCGCTCGGATTCCGCTGTTCAGCCATGTCGCGCTCTCTCTGG
The DNA here is from genome assembly GCF_056930355.1 of Caballeronia sp. 11_S32. Taxonomy (NCBI): domain Bacteria; kingdom Pseudomonadati; phylum Pseudomonadota; class Betaproteobacteria; order Burkholderiales; family Burkholderiaceae; genus Caballeronia; species Caballeronia sp. 11_S32. The sequence continues at coordinate 1,784,472 of NZ_JBXOWH010000001.1, read as the reverse complement.
GGCTTGACCTTACGAGCACGCATTATGCCGGCCCGGGAGCGGTAGCCCGGCGATGCGCACGCCGCCAATGACTCTCAGGCCGCGCCATGGCTTTGCTTTCGGAACTGCCCCGTCTGAAGCGTCCTCGGCCGGCAACTGTTCGTTAGCTTGACCAGCCGCAATCATTTTTTAATGACTGTAAGGTAAGATCATGCTGCCGCGGGCTCCTTAAGGCCCGTAGGCGCCTCTCAAATAATCTGAGTTTTAACCTGCGCTTTTGGAGCGACCAGCAAATGGCAACCGGTACTGTGAAGTGGTTCAACGATGCGAAGGGCTTCGGCTTCATCTCTCCGGACGACGGCGGCGACGACCTTTTCGCACACTTCTCGGAAATTCAGGCCAGAGGATTCAAATCGCTTCAAGAAGGCCAGAAAGTAAGCTACGAGGTCAAACAGGGCCCCAAGGGCAAGCAGGCTGCCAACATCCAGCCGATTTGACGCGGCGGACCCGGTGAGGCGTGACGGGGTTGCGCGACGCCCTTCGACAGGCCTGAGCATGCCAGGCCGGCTTCTCGGCTCTTTGGCGGGCGCGTGATCGCAACGCGCGCGCTGGCGCCCGCCCGACGGCAACCTAAGTTTCAGGAAGTTTCATCGATTTGAGGACCAACGGAGGCCACCTGACCAGTCGAGATCGCTGATCGTGCAAGCCTTTTCGGGAGGCGAGACGATGCAAACGAGGTACGACAGATGCGGATCGAATCAACACTCGAAAATGGGGGGAATGCGCCCTCAGCCGGCCGCCACCTGCGCGCCGCCTAGCAATGCGACCACGCGCCGCCCGGGAATCACGTCGAGAGCCAACGCAACGCGATACAGCGCGACACCGCTTAACGACATGCATATGTCGGCGCAGCAAGAATGGCTCGATGCAGACATCCACCCTCTGGCTGCCAGCTGCGCAGCGGCCACCAAGGCGAAGCTTGGACAATTATCGCTCGCACGGCAGATTACTGACAAAGCGCGGACCACGCGGCACAGCGCGATCGCGTTTTAGATATGTCGTTTGTGGCGACAGCAGAGAAATGCTAGCTGCAGCGTCGCTCCCTGGCTGCCAGCCGCGCAGCGGCCATCGAATCACTCGACGCCGAAATGACCAGCATATGCTTTCGTAAGCATATGCTTTTGAACATCAAGCATATCCTTCAGTGAGAATATGCTTTTTGAGGAATAGATGGATACGCTTACCTAAACATAGAAAGGAATAGCCGGGGCCCCTGCTACATCGCGCAGGTACCCCTTCCACCATCTCATATTTGAATGGCTCCGACAGACTTCGAGGTCGCGGCTCTATCTTCGCCACCGCACGGACTATTTCAACCTACCCCCGTGGTAGTCCGATTTCCCCAGCGCGCCACCGGTCGCACCCGTCCACGCTGGAGGTCACCGCCGAAGCTCTTCAGCCGGAAGAAGCGGCATAAACGTCGGGCGGCTCGGTGCTCGGCCGACGCGTGACTATGGATGTATAACACCCGAATTGACTAACCGCCAATCTTAAATCGGGATAAGGTTCACTGCGGGATTTCATTCGAACAAATCTTTCTTTATTCGACCGGCCTTTTTCAAAAAACGCTCTGGAGAAGAATTTTGTAACAATACGAGTTCCATTGGAACGGCTCCCTCACATAATGAAGTTCAATCCCGTGCAGCACGACGTTCGAGGAGCGTACCAAATGGTCTTTGCTACAAAGATGGGATCGGCGTAGACCTCGTCGACTTGACGGCGGACCCACCGGAATAGGCGGTGGAGCGATTCCACCGGACCGGTCGCGATGCCGAAGTGGCAGAAACGGCCCATGGTGGGCGGTTACTGCTTGGAAAGCGAGGCGTCGAAGCGCGTCGTATCCAAGCTGCGCGTTCAAGACCTCGGAAACGGTGCAAGACGCTGGCTTTGGCGCCATCGACCTGATTGTCTACGCGCGGGCGGAGAGCGCCTTGGAACGAAGCCTGCAACGCGCAGAAAGCGAGCGCGTATCGAGGCTGGACTCGAGCGACCTGCCGCTTTTCGAGACGGTCTTGCGCGAATCGGATCGCCAACTCGCAAGCGCACCGCGGCATGCTCATCTCGGCGCGCGAGAGAGGCTCGACCGCTTTGCTCTCAGTAGGCGTCGGTCTCCACTCCCCGCCGCGGTCCGTCATTGAGCTAGAGAGACTTTTTCGCTCGTGCTCAGGCGATATGGCAGCTTCGGCCGTAGCGGATGCCATCTGCCTCTTCCGGTGCACCGAGCACCGGGCTCATGTCCTGCATACTGTCGGGTATGAGCAGGGTCACATGTCCCACTCATACCAATGAGGACTCTGAAGTAAGGGTCAGTCCGTCGTTGTCGTGCTCGTCTCAGCGCCTCCCTGGTCAGCAGCCGACGACGGGACCTCTGTAGTCGCCGTTGCTTTCTTCGCCGGCGCCTTCTTGCTGGCTGCCGCGCTCTTCTTCACTGCCGCCTTCTTCACAGTCGCCGTCTTCGAAGCCGCCTTCTTGGCTGCTGCCTTCTTTGACGCGACCTTTTTGCTGGCAACCTTCTTGGTCGCTGCCTTCTTCGCCCCAACCTTCTTCGTCGCAACTCTCTTGGCGGCGCTCTTCTTCGCCGGATCGGCGTCGGGCGTCACAGTCCCGTCAGTCACCTTGTCGATAAGATACGTTGTTCGGTCCTTGGCGCCAGCAAGCCATGCCGGAGCTTTACCGCGGCCGCTCCAAGTCGCCCCGGTTTGGGGGTCGCGGTATTTCGGCGCCTGCGGTCCGCGCACGTAGTTCCCGGCCCTGGGCTGGTTTGTGACCGCGACCGGCGGCGCAGCTGTCGCGCCATCGACTAGGAACCGAGCTCGGTTCTTGGCGTTCGCAATCCACGCGGGCGCGCGACCATGGCCGGTCCAAGTCGCCCCGGTCTTCGGGTCGCGGTACTTTGCAGCGCCTGCATGGCTGATGCCGTCGACTTTCAATGCCCCCACCTTACGACCACGCATCGATTCGCGAACGTCGCCGCCGATGTCGGCTACTGTCAGGCCGTGCTTGGCCATCAGATCTCGAATCTTCGCAATCACCGTGGAAGACTGCTTTTTCGCAATCTCTTCGGCCTGCGCTTGTAATTTTTGAATCTTGGCCTGGATTTCACTGAGCGTTGCCATAGTTCCCCCTGATGTTTGAGATGGTCGCACTATGCCACACCCGACTGCGCGGTGTCATTTGTTTAAGCGGTGTTTGGAAAACGCATTCAAATCAATCGAGGAATTGATGCTTTTGCGCCGAATCATCTAGACGCTACCTTCCTATGCTAGTCCACGCGAACAAACCCATCTAGCCGTTCCGACAACCGATTAAGAAACAGCATCATGAACACTGTAGGTCTCAGGCAAGGTCTACGTCGACTACGCAACACGAAGGGATAGACGGTGTTCTACACAATACTCCAGGCCGGGAATGAGCGTTCCCGTGCCGGTCGCGCGGAAGCAACTCGCCGCGCTAAAGAGCGGTGCTAAGCGAAACGTTCAGACGGCGCATGCCTATCTGATCTTCCAATCGCGCGACCCCTGGGGAGACTTTTGGTCGATCGGACAATCGTTGGCGGCGTCGATGACGCGTCTCCCTTGAGAAACGAGCCTCCCGGACCTCCGGAATTGCCGAACCACGGCCGCGTCATATACAGCCAGGAACGCCCGCCGGCGACGTGGTGTTAATGTCAGGCCGCGGATCGAGTGTTCGAGCACGATTGCGGACTTCCGAGCCCGGCTTGTTTCTGAGCTCCGAAGGCAGAATTGATACCATAGCGCGATCGCATGCATCGCAAATAACGAGGTAACGAGTAGGGAATGGATATTTTCTGGCACTCGCAGAGTTTCGAGCAGAACGTCAAGAATGGCGCCGTGGGCCTGATGGGCTCCAGTAGTACCAAGATTCTTGAGCTCGCTCACCGCTTACCCAAACGCGTTTGGGTCTTCAAGACGCCAAAGGGCATGAAAGGCTCAATACAGCTGGTGGCGTCTCTGCTAATCAGCGAAGAGCCGAGCGTCGCGGTGCAAACCGACCAACCGAACGTCATCTACTACGACGTCTTCTCCCCGCAATCCGTCATCTTCACGGACTCTGGGACGCCCGAGCGCATTCAAGAGGTTTCCGAGTATTTCCAATATCGATGGCACACCGTGTTCAGCGCGAGTTTTAGAGGAGACGCGGGACTGCAAGCGATGGAGGCGAACGTTGTGCGCGGGCTGCAGGCCACGGTCGCAGGCTGGGCGACGATTCAGTTGCTCGAGCGCGTGAAAGACAGGGAGAGCGTGCGCCCTATCAACCCGTTCGCGAAGTCATCGAGTTGACAGCTGCCGTCGCACGTGCAGACGGATCCTTGGCGCTTTTGAGAAGGTCAGTACTCGATCGTCGTCATGCTCGCGGCCGAAGGCTGCTTCCAATTCGGACTCGCGCCGCTGCTTTTTAATCCGGCATTCGCCCGTCTGTGGCATCCCGTGCGACCGTTTTCCCGCGTTTTTACGGCGCCTTGGGCCATGACGTTGCTTTTTCGAGAGACGAATGCAGAAAGTACCTTATTTTAAGGCGTCTTCCGATTGCGCGTTGCCTTAACCGTTGCTACGCTAGCCGACAGCTTACGACGGCGCATGTGTCGAGCGCTTGATGCCCGGGGTGCTTCGTCTTAAGCAGCGTTTCATTTCAAGGAGAGCCTCAATGGCAACGAAGAAAGCTGCTGCACCGAAGAAACCCGCTGAACCCGCCAAAAAGGCCGCGACCGCGAACAAGGCTGCTGCACCGAAGAAAGCGGCCGCCACGAAAACTGCTTCTGCGAAGAAGGCTGTCGCCACTAGCGGCGTGCTCAAGCCGGTGAAGGATCAGTTCACTAAGTCGTCGCTGACCACCCACGTGGCAACTCAAGCCGGCGTTGAGCCGAAGCAAGTAAAGGCGGTACTGGCTGCGTTGGAAGAAACGATTCTTGGGTCAGTCCACAAGAAGGGGCTTGGAGAGTTCACCCTCTCCGGCCTGCTGAAAATCAACGTCCAGCAAGTGCCTGCGAAGAAGCGTCGGTTCGGCAAGGATCCGTTCACGGGCCAGGAGCGTTGGTTTGAAGCCAAGCCGGCAACGGTGAAGTTGAAAGTACGTGCGCTCAAGAAGCTGAAAGACGCCGCGGCGTGAGATAACCACGTTGCTCAGTCGGCCTGCTTCCCGCGGGCCGTTTTTGCATCTGCCATCAGATGTGGGCGCGCCTATCTCGTAGCGAGTCCAAATTCCTGCCAGCGCGTCTCGACCGGTTTGCTGCACTCCGGGAGGCGTTCGAATGCGGAGATCTCACAGACAGCGGCTAACGCGATCGTCATCTCGGTCTCGGCGTTCTTGACGTCTTCTCTGGCTCGGTGTCACATGCATCATCCCATTTGAATTCAAATGCGCCGCCAAAGGGTATTAGAGCGCTTCCCTACAGAGCGCCATCATCCGCTGCACTAGCGTGCTCGAATGATTCAGTCCCATGTCGCCGGTGAACAGTGCCTGCACGTCTGATTGACGAACAGCAATGCCTGCGCTCTTCAGGTCACGCCTGGCAATTTTGAGCGCAAGTTGGCCGATACTCACGCGCTCGAGCCAGTCCATACTGACGAGGTTCCGTTTGAGCCAAATGCGACAGCTCTCGACCATATGGTCGATTCTCCACTCGCTCGTTAGCGAGTGCGATGCGGCGACCGTTGCCACCAGGAAACACATCAAGTCGGCGCGCGCGCCCGACGGTTCCTCAATATCTGGTTTGTCCACGAATTTTCCTGCTCGTTACACTTCTTCATTCAGACCTTCGGCTTGCAGGTTCGGACGCAGGGATGAGGATCAAAGGGTCAAGTGCTTGGTTCTCATCTCCGCGGGCTTCAGCGTGTTCCTGCTCCGACGCAAGAACCGTCGCAATCTTGAGATTAGCGTCGGTCGCGCAGGGTGTCTTCGGCTCGCCACGTGTTGAACTCTTGGGCCGGATTCATCCCAAACACGCGCGATTCTCGCGCGCGAAAGAACGTCGGCTCGTCCCTCCCCCTGCCTCGCATGACCGCCTCGATTGCCGCGTCGCCAAAAGCTTTCCGGATTTTGGCCCGAAAATCCGCCACTTCGCGCATCAAGTGACTCCGCAAAAGCATATCTATTCGAACTCCGAGTTGCGATCTAATAAAGGTAATTCACTGCTTCAGAATTTGATGTAAAGCACTGTGCATCCATACAGCATCTACGCACAATGGCCGACCTGCCCGCGAACGTCGAGTATCTACTTCAGGCATGTGGTGCGGGTCAGAGCTCGCTTGTGTTTACGGCAGGGCGGCCGGGACCGACTAAGCGGCTCCATCGCCCAAACTTTTAGATCGGTTGACCACTCCGCAGGCTGGGTCGGGTTATGAGTTCAGCAGCGAGGAATCGGAGCATGCGCTTGATGCGTCCCACTCTTGCCGCGGTCACCAAGTGTGGCCGGTCACTCTGTTGCAACGACTGAGCACGGTTGCGTGGTGCTCGAGCGCGACAAAGTCATTGTGTTCGAGGCGGTGGCGAAGGTGGCAAGTAGCAGACGTCCTGCCCAATAACGTCCTCGCCTCAAGTTGCCATGTGCGGCGACGAGGCGATTCCGGGAGACGTCAGCACCAGTTTTCTTCTTTTTGACGTAATCATTCGTGCCTGCGAGAAAGTCTGTGACGTGGCTTCCGACTATCGGAGTGACGGCGTGCTAAGGAACCCCCGTACGGCGAGTCGTCGGCCATTGCGGACGTTCGCCGTCCAAAGGCCATGCGGCGGCTGCGTGCCGATTCGCCGTCATTCGCGATGCGGCGCAATCGAACGTTTTACCTCATTGGACCGGTGAACAAGACGACCCTTTGCAGACGTCCTCTGAGCCAAGTTTGGACCTCAGAGAATCGGATGCCCGTTGACGTCAGACATTGACACTTGCCAACCGTACGCCTTCTTTCAAATTAGCGTTTGCTCAAGCGGTCACTCGCGTGCGCGAAACTACAGGGTCTACTCGGCGCTCGAACGCCTCGCCCAGTTATCGAAGCTGTTTTCAACGTCGCACATCGTCCTCAGATTGTTGGTCCAGCTGGCGAATGCCGCCGCGAGCGGACCTCGAGCAACTACGCCAGCCTCAAATCCGTGATCTAGGCCCGACTTCGTAAAATTTGCGCTCCCAGCATAGGCCACTAACATGTCCGCCACTACTAGTTTCGAATGTAGCATCGGCGTGTGCCTTTGAATTGGGCGCGGCGACGCTATGACGACCCGGGCCCCCATCTCCTGTAGGGTTTGGGCAAAGTACTGCAGCCCTTCGAGATCTTCCGACTTCATCAGGCGCGCGGGCTGGGTGAATACTTCGACCGCAACACCCTCATAATTGTCACGGCTCGCTGTCGCAAGAAGCGCGCTGCAACCATCCCTCCGCCAGTACGGTGAGGTCACTAATAGGGACTTATTGGTCTCCCGAAATATCGTGCCGATTGACACGAGCAAGCTGCCCCCCCATGGCGCCGATATTGAACCGTGCGCCGGCGCGGCAAAGTCGAGGCTGTTAGGCCCCGTGCATACCGCCTCAACGTACTGGGTCTTCGCTAAGCCGACGTTGGCCCCATGAGCGTACGAATACGCCTCCCATGGAATGCCGATCGACATTTCCGTCCACACTTCCCTGGGAAGGATGTGCGCCTCGCCTACGTCCTCAAGAGAAGATGAAGGATTAGCGAGAAAGGTACTCATCAGAACCGTGAGGTCGTGGGCCACGGAGCTAGCGTTCTGGGCAGACATTCCTCTCATTAGCTCGGCAAGCTGTGTGACCAAAAGGTCATGGAGGGACTTGATCACTGTTGCCAAAACCCGGTTGAAATCCACTGTCCTTGAGACTTGTCGGCAAACCCTCCATGCAAATATGCTCGAGAAACGCCGACATTGAACGTCTCACATCCCCTTGGCACCTGGATGCAGCCGGGGCAGGCGGAACCCACATCGGAACAGATCGGGTCAAATGCGCAGTTGTATGCATGCAAAGAAGCGTCTTCGAACCAACGCCGCAAATAGTGTTGAAAGAGCGTAAGCAGCCCACCAGCCGTGTAATTCTGAACCGATGTGACATACACCAAGAAGCTCAGGTCCATCGGAAGAAGATATTCCGTCAGAGTTTGACTATCGTAACCACTGTGCCGACGGGCCGTCAGCATCAGCGCGTGGCTGATGGTATGGAGCAGATGAAAGGGCGCGCTTCTCTGCGTACCCAACGTCTTCGTCAGTTCAGCGACTTGCCCCGGCGGATGCGTGAGCATGGGGCTGTTCTGCAGCAAATACGCGTGAGCAGACGCCCGCGTTTCAAGAACCTCCGATGGCGGCGCTTCCCAACCAGCGCTCCCGACGCACCAGTTAAGAATTTTCAGGGGATCAAGCTTGATCCATAGTGCCTCTGTCTGCGCACTAAAAGCGTATAAAACCGCCTTGCCCTTCGACGAAGTCCTCACGCGATCTTCAAATGGGTTCAACTTGACCGATACTTCATCCGGATTGCGCTCCGGCTCGCGCTTCTCCCGAGTGAAGCCTACTGCAGATAGAACGACCTTCAAATCAGGTATGTGTGCGATGTCTAGAACGTTGTAAGTATCTCGCACCTCTTTCCAGTCCTTAGTTCGACTCGCTTTTATGATAGCGTCGTTTGTAGCGGCAATTGATTGTTCAACACCTTGACGGCCTACGTCGTGGCGCAAGAGGATTGCCTCCAACGTCCTGCGCTGCTCCACGAGCTCCTGCAAAACGTGATCAGCTTCGATGTACTTGCGCACCTCCGCGAATGTGCCCTCGGATGCTCCGACTTTACTTGTCAGAGCTGACAAATTTCGCTTCGCTGACTCGTAGCTTTCCTGTAGGTCCATGCCCCCAGCAATCAGCGATTCAAGCGTTTTGATTTCTCCCTCTAACTTCATACGCTTTGCTTGGATGGCGGCCAATTCCTCTGGAGTGGCGGCGCCTCCCTCCAAGATCTGGAGCAATCGCGACTGGAGGGTAATACTATCGACATTGCCTAGCAGGCCAAGCGCCACACCTTCCCCAAGGTCCTTCGCTCGACCTTCAAGAATCGCCCCCTCTGGATGGCGTGCGAGCTCAGCCTGAATGTTTGAAACCAACTGTCCTGGAAGTTTCGATAAAGCAACAAACTGAAGAGTTTGCGGAAAAAACGCATCACCTCCGCTTACTGCGGTTCCCTTTTGAAGCGGAGACGCGGTGACCCCATTGCTGGCGCTGATTACCGAGCATGTCGGACAAGTCTCAGTGATTGCGGCGGCAACATTCTCATCAGTAAAGAGATCGAAGAACATATTCTGGCGATACATTCCAGCGTTTCCACGCAAGCCCAGGGACGCGATGCCACGCGCCGCAGGCGGAACAGCCATTGGCGTCATATGTCCGCATCGATGCACAACAACATAGGGAGTCTGCTGCATCACGCCTGTGCAGCCGGTTCGGGTACACCGGATCCTCTGAGAATTTCCCTTCCGGCTGATCCGCGAATGAGTTGACGTCAAGATGAGGTCGGCAGCCCGTCTCGGCTTGTCGTGATTCTCAAGTGCTCCACAGACATTGCAGCGCAAAACTAGAGGAAAGGGTGTTACGTAAATTTCCCTTGGAGCTTGAATTCGAAAGTCGTTCCGTTCGGATGCCTCCTCAAAAAGGGCTTCGACTGATCCCCCGTTGCTCTTCCAATCCAATAAAAACTTACGGACGGCGTCGATCAATTGATTGCGATCGAGTCCCTCCAGAGCGTCCTCGCGATCGGCGACGCCGACGACCTGAGCCAGAGCTTGGTTGCGCTGTCTGAGTACAGCACCCGGCAAATAGTTTTCGTAGAAAATGCGGCTGTTCTGAACAAGTTCCTGTTCGTTCTCGTTCATGTCTCTTATCTCCCCAACGCGCTCAGCACGTTCTCCGACTTTTGATCAACGGGCGTCAATTGGATTTGATTTTCGATGTCCCGAAAGGATCGCATCGGTCCGAACTGATAGATCGACTCGAGTGCAGTACCGAGATCTTTGTCGACGTTCGCAGCATTGAGGTTTTGCAACCTGTGTAATCCACGGTCCACTTCGTCGCTCAACTGCTTGCGGAACATGGTAAGAACGCGGATGTCAAAACGGGGCTGTATCTTACTCGGGACATCAAGCGCGCTTATAAGCATCTCGCGAAGCTTTTGTCTTGCGATTCCGGCGGGATCATTCAGCGCCTTGTGCAGTTGACTCGCGCTCCGATTGAGGTCCCTGCCCCAGCCCGGCTGATGCTTGGCCCAGTTGTACACCACTGCTGTGAATACGCCAGGAAGCGTACGGTGCAACACGTTCGGTGCAAAGCGATTGATCGGAACCGAGTCGACGAGCTTATCTAAGAAGAAGTGATAGTCACCGAAATTGAGAAACACCCCAGACTCGAAAAGCTTTCCTGGGCTCAAAACAGACATCACGATGCCTGGCTGCGTTCGACCGCTCCGCGCAGACGACTGTATGTATTCAGCGGTCGAGGAGGGCCACCCATCCAAGACCATGAAATTAAGCTCGGAGATGTCAACGCCATGGGAAACGACGCTCGTCGCGACGATATGGCGCATCGGATCCTGTGGTCCCTTCGTCTCTATTTTGTGAATGGCTCCAAGGATGTCGTCTAACGGGGTTTGACCATCAAGCAGAACATGAGCGCGAGGTCGGGTGTATCTCGAATTCAGGTCCTCGAGATGTTCACGAATGGTGGTCGTCTGCCTTTTGCGGATGGCATATATTAGATCCGTATTTAGGTACTTGCCGATATAGTCGACGAGTTCCTCCGCGCGGGACAGCGGGAAGCCGATACTAGACGCCACATCGCCGTTCTTGGTCGCCAGTCCTTCCAGCCAATTATCGACTTGGTCCAGAAAGCGCGTTGCAATTTCCGCTGCAGCCTTCTCTGTTCCTCCTCGCGTGAACGCCAGAGGCAGGATTCCCGCAAACCAACGCCGAGTTAGCGGACCATCCTTGTCAAAGCTTACGCGTGCGTAAAACGATTCTCCCCGTCTGGCACCCGGCGCAGGAAATCGCCTACCAGGTCGCATGTACAGGTGGAGAAGCTGATTCTCGAAGTCCTTAACCGTGGCCGTCGCAGCAAGAACCTTTGAAGGTTGTCCGCTATGCCCCGACTGAAGGGATTGCATGAGCGTTTCGTAGTGGGCATCGAAATTGCCCAGGGATTCGCGGAGTAAGTGCAGTTCGTCCTGGATCAACAAGGGGAAGCCGGGATCCAGCATTGGAGAGAGCTGAATCGTCCGAATCTTGCTGGTCCGCGAATTGTTGCCGCACTCTTTGGACTCCCACTCCCCTCGCAAATCCAAAGCAATACGCTGATGCCTGCATTTCGCGTCGGAAGTGAACCCGTGCTCGGGGCAAAAATGTCGGAATGCGCCAAAATAGCCCGCAAACCGCTCGTTATGTGCAATGACAGCCAGCTTGTCTACGGTCCCAACCAACACGGTTGGAAGATATCGATAGCATTCCTCGTCGCTCACATAGATGCCGACTTCTTTTGCGATTCCCTCACCGTGTTCACCAGATCGCGCGTGTAGATTGGTCCAGCAGTTTTCCTTCGTGCATCGATGAACGAGTCGAGATCGCTCAATATCCTTAACCATCGCCAATGATTTTTTCGATCCACAATACGGGCAGTCGGTGATGAACTGATACCGCTGAAGTTGTTCGGGAACCAAGTCAGGCAGCCATACGGCCGAGCCTTTTGCCTCCGAGCGACTGATATTTCCCGGGGTGCCGCTTCCAGTGTAATATCCGACGGTGAACGGATGCCCCTTCACACCCTCTCGACAACGAATCATCTCGGCCTGTGCGACGACATACGATAGGCGCTGGAACTGTTGTGCCGAGAGCATACGCAAAGGAAAGCGCATCCACGCGGTAGTGCCATACAAGCGTCCACGCTTGCGACCATACAACATCGCTAAGGTAACGATGCCTAGGTACGCTTCTGTTTTCCCGCCGCCCGTCGCAAACCAAAGGACGTCCGCAGTGTCGGCAACATTTTGCCGCTGCTCTGGTAGACAATGTCGCTCAAAGACCGCCCGCACTTGGGTAAGGATGAAGCCGAGCTGAAACAAGTGCCATCCGTCAAAGCTCTTCCCTTGTAGACCGATTGCACGACCCATCGCCTCATTCATCCATGAGAAGCAAAGTCTCAAGTCCTCATGCTCACGAAGCAGATTGATACCGTCTCGAATAAGATCCATCTCTTGCCGGTAGGCAGCTCGGTCGACCAGTACCTCTTTCAACTCCTCCAGCTTGCCCTCGCTCGTCAGCTCTTCTTCAACCGAATCCCAAACAAGGTTGTAGCTTTGGAGAGCTGCTAAGAACCCGTTAAGCACTGCAAGAGGTTGTTCCGTCAGAAGAGAGAAGCTCGGCGGCAGCGCCATGCCAACTTCCTGAGGGGTCGGTGCGTCTACGCGAGGTTGCGCAAACACAGGCATCGAATCGGTTCTAAAGAGGTCTCCATCCAATTTGCGCACAGCGCATGTAACGCCGTAGCCTGCGACTCCATCTTCGGCTTGATAGCGGTAATCTTCCGGCTGCAATCTGTGCGGGACGTCGTACTGACGACCACTTTCAAGCTGAGCCTCAAACATAACGTCGAGCAAACATGGCTTGGACAGGCCGTGCTGCCTCCCCACCGCCGCATCAGTATTGTTTTGCAGGTAAATTTCGAGCAGATAACGCCGCCCGCTGGTGACAAAATTCGGCGGGGGTGGACGCAGGCGTGCTCTCAAAACAACACGATGTTCGAGGATATTCTGACTTGTGAAGAGATTTCGATGTACAAGATCAGCTAAGGCCTCATCTGTCTCGCAATGGGTTCTCGTCCACGGAACAACTAGGCTCGCCCAGCCTCTGTCATTGACGTCGCAAGAGCGAAAGATTCTTCGATCATCTTTCCAAGACTCCTGTAGCGGATGCAAAATCGAATCGAGCGAGGACTCCATCCACACATTGACGTTTTCAGCAGACAGCTTGAGCGTCACCTCGTTGAATGTTACCGAATATCGCTTGTAGCACTCTGGCAATCGTTGTCGAGGTTTGTCCCCATCTGCCCCGACCTGAAGATGCTCGAGCATCTTCTCCAGGCTCGGTATGTACCGGTGCGTAACGTCGAAACGGCCGCTGAGTTTCAAATTAACGTGTTCGGTCTCATCAGGCTCCGCCATCAACACCATGCCCATGGCGCACGGCGCTTGTTCTCGGTGATAGTCCGGATCGGGTCGCGGAGCAAGGCCACCGAGCAACGAGTGGTCTGCAGGGTCCTCGTCTGACACCACTCCCTCTCGTGGGAGTATCTCAGTATTTTTTCTTGTCAGCCGCAACCGCATCGCTTCGAGAAGTCGCTGCGAAATGCGCATCTTCTCTTTATAGGTCAACGCCATCTTTTGCTGTTCTCCTCTTACGCCCGCTTAGTTGCTGAGCGTCGGCAAGTGTTCGCCGGCATGGTGCACGACGATCTTCGCGTGTCGCTCGTCCCAGTGGAAATGGATCCGCATGGTGTATCTTGGATCGAACGCCCGACCAAGCTTAATATGCCGCGATATATCGACTTTCGATCCTTCGTAAGGCCGGAAGTAATACTGCTCGTGCTTTCCCTTCGTCACGTCCGACATACCGCCGGCGTATGAAGCGGGTATGGCCGCAAGCATATCTTCAACCTCCTGCAGCGATTTCGAGTGGTCCGCATACATTGGATAGAATCCGTCTACAAGGATTTGCAGCACCCTTCGGAATGCCTTCACATTTGCGAAATCTGACGTTCGCATTCCGCGATCACATCCTTTCGTAAACAGGATCTTTCGCGGATGCAACATTGCGAACTCGAGCGCCACGTCACGGATCGTCCGGGGATCGATGCCTACTTTTTCGTGCGGAGGTTGTTCGATGCTTGAGACGGTCGCAACTTGCACCAAAGCATCGAAGACGTCGCGGGAAAACCGTCGGGAGCCAATCTGAACGCCTGAAACGTCTCGCGCGCGAGACACATTGATAGCTCGCCTGAGATCACTTCCAATCCGACGGTGCTCAGCGCGAATGACATTTATCGCGCGCCCAACCATCTGAGCCATCTGCTTTGGATTCTTTACCTGGATAAGCTCGGCCAAAGCAAAAATCGCAGAATTGTCTTGCGGTCCGATCACGCCGCCATGAACCCAGTTTTGGACCGTACTGTTATGAACGTTGACTTTCCTCGATTTCAAATACTTATTGAGATCAGAAACTGATCCCTCAAATTGCATTAAACTCGTGTCAACATAGGTTTGCCACTTGTCCGCGATGCGGAGCGTCTGCTGGAGTCCATGGTTGTTCTCGACAAACATTTCAAATAGGTCGTTCTGCGTTGCGATTCGCTCTTTGCTCATCTCGAGCATCAACACCTCATCGCCGACACAAAGCTCATGCGCCGCGCAACGGTCTAGTTCGTCACCGCGCAGACGCATCACGGACTGATTAGCGTTGCACCGAACGGGTTCTGTCTGCCCCTCAAACTGAACCACGACAACATTGCGCGTCGCTTCGGGCGGGCGATCATCAGCGCTTTCTATCGATGCAGGCTCTTGCATGAGCGCATTCAACCAATCGTCATATCCTCGACGAGCATCCAACTGTGCAATGCGAGGCTTGACTGGATATGTCCCGTTGATGTCGAGTTCGCTGTATGAAATGTGATCGTTGGGAGCCGTCGAATCCCACGTCATTTCGTCTCGAAGAAAGCGTCGCGCAGGCCACTGAAATCCCCAGAGCGCGTATTTGTCACCCTTTGTCGGACTGGGCATCGCATGCTCGGCCCACCATTTTGCCAACTGAGTTTGTAATCTTTCGCGCTCGAAAGGATGACACAGCACCAACTTCCGCTTTGCCTGCAGACCCAACCAATGAATTCGAGATGGATAAAGCGTCGACGCATACACCAAGAGATCCTGTTCTTGCGGTGCAAAAGCCCCTGCGCCGTCCATGGCGGACACCGTCAACCAATCTACCGCCTCCGTCCCGAGACGGGTTTCGAGATAGTTTATGAGAATCTCGGCATCTCTCTTGTTCCCGACCATGACCGTGATTTTCTGACGGTTGGCGATGCTCTCGCCGCAAAATTTAACGATCGCCTCCGAGCGCCCCGGGACCGCCTCTCGAAGATCCGCAGTCATCCGACGCACTGTAGCCAAAACCTGGTTGTGCAGGTCTTGTATGTCGCCTCTGCGTCCTTGCAGCCGTGATGCAATTTCTATCGAGGATTCAATGGTGCGGATGGCAAAATGGCCTCCCCGGGCGTGGCGGAGCATACCCGCTTCATGAACAGACAAAGGCACATTCAGACCACGAAGTGCACGGTCCACGGCTACCAATGCCTGAAATTCCTGGGAGACACCTCCGATCTCCTCAAGCTTTCGCTTCAGATTCCAAACCATAAACCCAATTTTGGATACGAACGCGTCCATAGTGGGATCGACAGCAGCGGTCACTTCAACTGCTCCAAACGCTCCCGAGCAGGGCTTAGATCCTCGCAGCCTGGAAGCGTCCGACAAGCGTGTGTTCCAGGCGTGCATTGGCACCGAATCAGCTATGGTTTGCCCCGTGTAGTTCAACATCACCACCGGGACTGATTTAAAGTACTCAGGCAAGACTTTAGTAAGGCTAATCGCATTCGCTTCGCATCCGTGGGGACTGGCATCAACGATTATCGCGAACGGGTTGGCCTTTTTTTCCAAAAGTTCGAGCGCCTCCAGCAGATCACGCTGCCCGTTTATCAATAGGGTTCGCTGAAGTTCAGAGGACTCAACCGCAATAGATCCTCCGACCAACTGCGGACGCATCACTGCGGATGTGCTGAATGAGCGCAACATGTTCCGATGGCGTCCGAACACGAGCAGATCAGTGCGTCGTTCAATAGACATTCGATTGAACCAGGAGGACCGTAGCAAACCTCCTGCTGCATCCAAGCGCAATCGATGGAGATAGAACGCTACCTGCGGGAGCATCGATCCCTGCCCAATGGGCAAGCTCAACTGTATCGATTGTCCAAAGCGGACAAGCCGACCCATCGTCGCAAGTGCCACAGCCTCGTCTTTGGAAGGAACGTTGAGTCCATCATGCCTCCAAATCTCTTCGTTGCCTCGCAACAAGTCGGATGCTGTGACAGCCGGCCACGAGCGCTCTACGAGATCGACCCAAGACTCGGTATCGTATAAAGCGACATCTCCCGAGCCCCTCACGCTTGTGCCTCTTTGGCTCCGTTCGCCTTGACACCGTGCTCGGAGATAGCGCGTTGGATGGAAGGAATAAAGGCATAGGTCACCACACCTTCACGTGCAGCGTCGCGCGATTTCTGCAAAGTATTCACTTCGAGCACCCTGAGCGATGTCCACCAACGAATAACGGCCTCTGCTTGATCTGGACTAAGTGTCAGCTCTGTGTCCTCATCGCCAAGCATCCCGATGGCCGTTTCCAGGTCTGCTCGGGAGAAGCCCGATAGCAAGTCAAACTCCTCAAGCTTTACGCCAAGTGGAAGTGACCAGGCTTGGCTGTTCATTCCAACCGACGAGATGAACCTGTCGAAATCCTTACCGGGAAGCTCGTCAACCTTTACGAAGGTTCGGGCAAGGTCTGTGAGGCTGGAGGCCGATTCCTTTCGCTTTCGAATGCTGACGAAGTTGATGATCTGGTCGTGCCACCCTTCGGTTGATGCTCTGAGAGTTTCGCCTTGCTCCAGAGTGGACGACATCCCTTGTTGCTCCAGCAGACTTTCGCATGCTTGAGCGGTCCAGCGATCCAGGTCGACTGTTCCGCCGATCTCGTCGGGTCCAAGCGTAAGCCAGGAATGCGCGTGCCAATTCCACATTGCCTTCGGACCAAGCAAAAAGACGATGCGCAGAGGGTGCTTGAGACGAGTTGCTTTCCCTGCTCGTTCGTTTGCTATGCTTACCAGATCCACCATTCGATCGATTGCGCAGCCTTCGAGTGGGACGATGACAACGGCCGGATTTACCGAAGCCCATAAGTCGATCGCGGTATGAATGCGTTCTGCAAACTTTTTCAAATCGACGGTTGTAGCGTCTTTTACGACCTGCGTTTCATACTTTGCGACAACCGCGCCTGACTGGAATTCATTGATGGCATTAAAGCCCTCTTGCATTGTTGGGACCGAGAGCCCGAGAGCCGGCGATCCCATCACGAGCGACACTGAATAGAAAGGCGCTCCTTCGGGGGGTCTAGCCGAAAGGATCATGCGCTCATCGCGCAACGACAGAGGCGACGGAACCTTGTCTGTCTGAGACCCGGTAGCGTGACAGGTCAGAACGTCTTGCTCATGATTCTTAAGACCAGTAATGGCCTGTTGCAGCTTATGCGCGATATCGTCTTTAGACCCGAGAAGTTGAAGGATCGACTGATTCCGCAGGGCGTATTGCTTCCTCGATTTATCATCGACTCGCAACACGCCAAGACCGACGAGCTCTTGAAGGATGATCTCGAACCCAGATTCGCTCATCTGTTGAAACTCTTCCGGGACCCATGTACGAGCAATTTCGAGCGCTTTGCTGACGGTGAATTTCGCCAGACTCTTATCGTAGTCTGCAATCAACCCATACACGGCAACCGTATATCGCTTGTCGAGGTTCAGCGTCATATCGAATCTCTCTCCAGAGAGTCGACGAACGTCCGAGTTGCTTTCGATGTTTTCGATGTCGGTCGCCAGAATCGGGCGAATTCCGTCCGTCCGGCTGCGATCGCGCCCAAGTTGCTCCACAAGTGCACTACAAAAGATGTGGAGGAGGCTTGGATGGCAATTCGTGAATGCCATGATGCGGTCGACCAGTTCCGGTTCTTGGAACCGATATCCAAGCGCGGTCAACGGCTGCAGTATGAGATTTCTAGCGTCCTGCGATGAAAGGATTCCAACCTCAAGCGGGCTTCCGAGCTGCTCCAGTGGCACATTTGGATAGGTCCGGAATCGATTGACGTTATTCAGGCCGGCCAGAACAACTCGAAAGCGATGATGCGGGTCGTTGACGAGTGCCTTCAGCGATCTCACCAACTCAAAATTGGTTGCGGCGTCCTTGTTTAGAACAGAGTCGATTTCGTCCAGACAGAACAGTACTCTCGTAGCTCCTGGCCGCAGAAACTCTTGGCGTAGACGCTCCTCTGGATCTGCTTGCGAACTCCCCGGAGTATTCGACAGAACTTTGTCGTCCACCAGTTTGCGTACTAGTTGGTCGAAGAGACGTCGTTTAACGTTGATTCCACGCTCTACTACGTGCTGAAACATCCCATCCATAGGAATGTAGTAGGCGTGATTATGCTTCTGATCTTTTTTCTTGAACTCCTGGACCGCAGCACTCAGCAGGGTCGTTTTGCCCAACTGCCGCCCACCATAGACCAGGGCCGCGCCTCGCGGTTCAACGAGCGATGCGATGTTGGCTTCGCGCCCGAATCGCATCTCCGGCGGCGCGGGGAGGCGTGCATCTCCCTTCGTGTAAGGATTGTAAAACGTCCACGGTGCACTCACGCGTAGGAACGTTTCGAAAGTCGACTGTCGATGCCGGGACGTCGCCACGTACGACAACACAACCGGATCCAGAAGGAAGATCGTGCATTTCCGATCGCGGCAGAACGCTGCGAATGCACGGCGTTCATCCAGTGATAAGGGATGCCCGACCATTAAGATTGATCGATCGGGTTGGCCGTGCATTTCGACCAACTCTAACAATCCCGCCTGACTCCAATCGCCTTGGACAAAGATGATGTCCAACGGTTGGGCCGAACTGTTATCGCCGTCGAACAGCGGAAAGCCCTTGGGAAGGGTGGGCCGAGCAATACGCACCTTCAGTCGACGAAACTCGCCGGTTGGCGTGTACTCGCAACTAGTCAAAGCATCGTCCTTTGAGCTGACAGCCTCATCGAGTCCCAAGAAGCTCAGAAGGCGAACGATGCCATCGTAAGTTTGCCGTTCGAGCTTACTCTTACGATTTTTGCCTTTGCTTCGCCATTCGAGCAAGAGACCGATTGCATCTTTGAAGTCTGCTCTGAAGACAGAGTAATCCAAGCATCCAGGCGCTTCCGCAATGACTCGCTCGCCGGCTTCGCGCGCGTTAGGATGCTCTTGGAGCAGACGCGATAGTTGCCCCTCAACCCGCAAAAACGCGCTCAGCTGCGCGTTGTCAAACAGCGATGTTTCTACGAGACGTGCGTTTCGCTCGCTGTGTTCCTTCAGCTGATTGATGAGCTCCCGAACCAACGACAAGCTGCGCTTTTCCAGCGCTTGGCGCGATCTACCTTCCCATCCTTCCGGAACGGCGTCTTGGCCAAGCTTCACTCGAATGCCCAAGAGTTCCCGGTTGAGCTCCTCCTCAAGGCCCGCAGCGGCGCCATTCAGAAGTTTTTCAAGCGATCGCACGCGCTGCTGAACCTCCTGCGCGACATCTGATGCGTCCACGTAAGGTCGTCGATCAGAGAGCGCCTGAAGCCATTCGTTGACCTGGTCGACATCTGCGAGATGCTCCCCCTCGCTTAACAGATCGACCGAGGTCGCCTGCAGGGAAAGATTTCGAAAACGCTCGATAGCGACCTTTATTTCAGCGCGAACCCCAGCTATATCGTTGCTGGCTGCATCAATTTCGCCAGCGTTCGAATGGCCGCCGGCGTCCAGTTGCCGCAGCACCAAAAGACGAACCCAATGAGCCTTCTGGCGCTTCGCAAGCGCCAGCATGTCAACCAACCAACTTTCGGAGGCAAAGCGCATGGCAAACCATTCGAGACGATGGTCCACGCCAGCATCGCCCATATCGAGGCGAGCAAGAGTTTCTGGCAAACGGAACACCGCGTCCGTCAAGTCGAAACGCCAAGCGTCATGAGTCTCTACTTGAATTCGCTTTTGTAGATTTCTCAAACACGAGAGTAGGACGAGGCTGCCCGCCCGATGTTCGAGGTCGGCAAAACCAGGGTGATTTTCAAGCGTGTGAATCGATCGCTCCAGAAGCGTACGAAATTTCTGAAGAAAGTCTTCCACTTCCTTCGGACGCACGTCCGCCGGAGCCACCTCCAGTAGCCAAGCATTTGCGATGGCGACTAGACCGTCCATCTGATAGCAGAACGTTGAGTACGCGGGACTGTCGATTCTGTCGGCAACAGGAGCATCCGCACGGATCTCAACGACAAGTTCGTCCAGAAGGCGTCTTGCCTCCGTGTGCGAAGAGAAAGTCTGGACGAACTGATGAACTGCGGCCGGATCGCCTTTCTCCCCATTCTTGATGGCCTGAATCGCATTTGCAAGTTCCGGCCGTTTGATGCAGTTTCTCAAGGCCTGCCGAAGAATGTGCCATCGATTTGTTCGCTGCTGATTGACCTCGACCCAAGCATTCACCTGTTCGATCAAACGATCCGCAGCAAGACGAGTGTCTTGAGCCTGTTCATTGCGCAGGAGGTCGAGATCAACTCGGCCACCCCGAAGCGAAAATTCAGCGGTGTCGGACAGCAGTCGACTCAGATGACTTTCAAAATGTTCGGCAGCAAGACGTAGAAATGTTGCCGCTTGGGTCTGTCCTCCGGCGAAGAGCGCCGGCTGCAAAGTAGCGCAAACGAGCAGATAAGGAACAATCTTGCCGGTCGGCTTACGCTCTAGCTGTTCCTCTAAATCCTTGTGATTCAGCAAGTTGAGATCGCGCTGGGTAAAGCTTAGTGCTTCTCGGTCTTTCGGCCACAAATTCATGCCATAGAACGCAGAGCGCAGAAGCGCTGAGTCGAGCACTCGATCCTCGACAAGCGTCGAATCGCTGGCGTCGCGCAAGATCTGTGCTGCTACGTTGAGGTGCCCTGCACCGATCCAGTGAAGGGCTACCGATTCGATAACGTAACGTGGGACTTGAGAATACTGGTCGTAAGCGATTCGGAACGCTTTCTGTGCCTCTTCTGCTGACTCCGTCCAATGCAGGTGCTTCAGCGCCTGATCAACACTGTTCGGAATGGCGGGTGAACTAACGTTGTCTACACACGCAGTTCCCTCTGGCACCTTTGTTGAGGCAATTGCTTCAAGATCCAGTTCGTCGGCGATATTTTCATCGTTGAAGACCGACGGGTCCTCCTCCTCAGGTTGAAGCGAGTCTTCTTTGTGCGTACCAGTTTTATTAGTCGCCTCAGTTTGCACGCCTATATCGGCGTCAATTTTTGTCGAATCGTCCTGGTTGACGCTTGTCTCGGATTCGAGGTCAACGTCGTGCTGCCCCCCCACCGAAGGGTCATCGCTTCGGTGCTCGCTTGGTGTCGATTCCAGCGAAGACGCAATCGTTGCATCATGCGCGACTGACGTTTCTGAAACCGTCCTCCCTGACACGACTGCCTCCAGTTCTAGCACCGCCTGGCTGTCGAGTTGAGTGAGATCGAGCTTCGTCTGCTCGAAGAGTTGCTCGTCCTCCATCAGGTCGTCAAGCGACCGTCCATCGGGAACAAGGTAGTGAGCGACTTCGACGCGAATGGTCTCGAGCTCTTGATTAGCACTGTTGATTTCGTTCGTCTTCTGAGTCTCTTTCGCTTTCAACGAAGCGCGCGCGGTAAATTTTGCGTCGACGAGCTGATTTCGAATGTCTTGAATCTCGGCAGCCGCCGCGGCTATCCGTTTCTGCTCCTCCATAAAGCGGTCGACGAACTCGGGCATTTCTGCCCGTTCGAGCACATTTACTTCAAACCAAGCACGCGGCCGACCGTCTTCAAGGGCGGAGATAACGGTACTCTTCCATGCGCTATGGAGCGCGGGAACTAGTTCACGCTGCTCACTTTCCTCGAAATTCAGAACTTCGAGCAAGCGCAAAACAAGAACACAGTACCGATCAATTAGCGCAAGGACTTCGTCGTCGCTCAATCGGCGCCGCAGATCTACCAATCGTTGTAGATGTTTGTCAAGAATGTCGCGGATATTCTGGCCGCTCGATGAGGCAGAGTCGGGATCTGATTGTGCCCTTCGGCTCATCGCTATGACCATCGAGAAGAGCTCATCGATGGATCCAGGAATCTCCGCAGAAGCAGCGAGTGCTTCAGCTTGATCCGTCACATGGAGTTGTTTAGCGACTTCGTGCGCGTCTGAGTTGTCGGGCAGTCCGGCCCTCGTGGCATCCACTGCGTACGCAGCCTCTTGTCCCAAAGCATTAAGTGCTGACCTTGTCTCAACCTCGTAATTATCGATAGCGGGCTCCAAGCCCGCGGACTGAACACCGGCAGGTACGACGGGAGATTCAGAGAGGATCCGCGTTTGCGCCTTCGAAGACCTGCTCCCGACCGGCATGCCAAGGAAACTACGGTAATAATCAAAAATTTTCGGCTCCACGGCAGACACGTCTTCAAGCGCCGCCTTGCCGAAGAAAGTGAAACCAGCAAACACAACCTCCGCGAGCTCTTCTTTACGCCCCCGATCTATCCTGTCCCAATCGGCAAGATCATTTCGCGCTCTTAGCCACGCTTCGAGCGCACATTTACACATAATCTCCAGGGCACGGTCGACGGATACGTTGGTGCGATTAGCCAACGCTTGCAATTTGACTTGATTAGGTCTGAACCGCTTATTGCGCCGTACCGCCAAGAGAGCTTCGAGTTTGCTGGCTAGATCACTCTCCTCTAGCTTGCTCACCTCTGTCAGGTCCTGCTCGTTTCGAAGATGCCATTCAGGGTCGTACCGCGCCATGGCGTGAGCCTCTGGGCTCACGGCGGGATCCCCTGAGAGCACAAATGGCAGGCTAAGGTTTCTGAAGTGCAGCAGACAGTCGACGAAGTGTGTCAAACGTTTTTCGCGACTGAGCGCGACTATTGACTTGTCGTTGCGCCTGCTTCTGGGCAAACCGAAGCGCTTCTGAAAAACCTCTGGACTAGGCTTTCCCAAAGAGTCGATGTACCAACAATCGGGCATGCCACTTGTGTTGTTTGAGATGCCTTCCAGATTGATCTTCTGCATTCTTACCGCTCCCCGGAACGGAGTCTTTTGATTTCGAAACGACTGAACGATGTATCACCGTGATGACCGACGCATCGCACCAGCAAACCACAGCGCGGACAAAAGCCAGCGCCAGCTGCTCCCCCCAGTCTGGCCCTAAATTTGCAAGCTCTCTCTGCACTAGTCATACGGTAGGAGGAGAAACCCGAGATCGATCATTCTATAACGGCTTAATCAGGGGCTTTCTTGATCCCCGAAGGAAAATGCACAAAATATATGGAGTATCAAACCTGCTGCCGCTCCTCTGTGGTCGCAGCGAGGATCGATGATTTGAGGCGATTTCGAGGGTTTTCTCTAATAGACTCTTAACAAGCGAGTCGAGCTGCTTGCCCGCAGATGCGGAAGCCTCGCGTGCTGACCAAGGTGAAGGTTGGTCAGCGGGATGACGCGCTGAGGGACGAGGAAAGCTGAGGACGATCGCAAACCTGCTTTGCGAAGGCGACCGGTGCGAAACTCGACGCGGATATTTGGGCGACCCACAACGTGAGAAGATTTAGCAACCTTAGCGAGATCGTCGATCTGAGCATGAGCGCTCGCCCACGTCTTAGGCCTAATTGGACCTCTTCCTGGTCTTCTTCGGCTGAAATCTGCCGCTGTTCGCGCCGACGGATCGCAGGACGTTTTGGACGACGATGACCGGCGACGGTCTCTAACTGGCCATCTTCATCAGCGTCGACAACCTCTACGAAGAGCCCAACAAGTTCAAGACCGTAGACGACCATCGCCAGTACCGGTCGGATTTTTACTGTCCGAGCATTGACTCTTGCCACGATGCACTTCGCCTCCGACGCCAAGGGACACCCAGCCGAAGTCAAGGGATGCTGAGGCTCGACATCAGGCAAGCAGGTAAGGTCGCAGTGGGGAATTGAAGTAAATGGCCTTGAGAACCGAGGCAAGTCAGAGCGTCCGCCGCAGAGTGGCTGGTAGCCACTGAGCGCGCGCAACCCCTTGGCGCTTATATTCCTTTGCTTGGCGTCCACGCGTCGGCACTTGACTTCGTGCTCATTTGAAAAAGCCACTGTAGTCACGAGGCTCTCCGTCACGGCTGCATATCGGGCGGTGGTGCAACTGGTTGCGTAACTCTATGCGTTTGAGGGGGCGCAAGCGCTGATTGCGGGGCGTCGAGCGTTCGATCCGACAGCGCCGATTTATTTGCCGGTGCGGGCCTTGTTCTTTGCCCGCGTATTCTTTTTCCGCGTAAGGCGACGGGGTCGCTTCGCATACAGATTCTGGGCGAAGGGCGAATGCCACGCGAAGATGTCCAAAAGCAGCGGCGTACCACCCGCGACATCACAAATAAGGTGTGTTAATCGCTGGCAGGTACGATACATTTCCTCGGACACAATGTCGCCCATGCGGAAGGCATCTCCGGCACCGACGAGCAGGCCGCTGAACGCTGCGCTGATTACGGCGAGGCTTTTGCGATCGAGCGGAATGTTGCCGAAAGTGAGACAGTGCTGCGCCAACTGCGGATGTTGGTCTGCTTTGGTGCTCAGGCATTTCACAAACAGGTCTACCAATTTGTAGCGATGCGCAACGCTCAGTTCTTCGTTGGCTGGGACGTGGTCATCTCCTTCCAGGTCGCGAAGGATCTTGTTGTTCACTGTGACGCAGACTCGCCAATGCGCATTCAAGGATTGGGCCAAGCCGGCGTGCCATGCTTCGAATCCGTCCTTCGTGCCCAACGATGCCAGCAGCACTGGATCGCTTGTCACCCGAGCCATCTGCACCGCAGCCCATGATTCATAAGTCGCAATTGGACCCTTGTCATCACGAAGGCCCGTGCTGATTGCACGCGCAGTCGAGGCATCGAGACCCCAGTCTGCGACCTCGCGCGTCGGCGCGCTAAGCCACCTCCGACCATTCTCCAGATGCCGGGTGTGCGCGGCGAGCACGTCGTGGTCGAGGTATGTCCGCAAGTCGAAATCTTGGTCACCAGACATGGTGGTCTCCGTGCGTTTCGGGACACCCATTGGAGCGGAGTTCGACGAGGCTGGCAATTGAATATTTATGCGTTAGCGCACATAAGCGGCGCGCGGAGTACTGTGATAAGGAGCGTGTTCCGCTGGTCTGTGGTGGGTTAATGTTCCAGTTGTGATCCGAGTTGAAGCCCAAGGCCCGGCACGGTACAAAGCCTTGCGGCGCCTTTATTGGCAGACCATCAATGGCGAAGACTCCGCGAGCACGGAGTTGCATCTCACGCTCGCGATCCTTGATGTCAGCTGTCGACTCTGCTTCGTGCCCACTTGTAACCGAATTCCAAGCTCGCAAGCGAACGCGGCATCACCGCCCAGTTCTGCATCGACGCAGCTTACAGCGTTCACATCGCCCGACTTCGATCTGCCACACAGACAGGGCAGGCTGGTCAATCGCCATAGCGAGACGCTGGCGCCCTCGGATCACTCCGAAGTTTCCTCCCTCGAGGTAATTCAGCTCCTGCCTGGCTGCACGCGTTGCCGTTGGCTCATGAGCCTTTGGTCGAGGGCAGGCGTCGAACAAACGAAACCAAAACTGCAAGTTGTCGGACGCCGGAAGTGGCCATTCCGCTGCGCGGCGCCGTCAACGTCGGCAACGTGCCAGTCTGCTGACGTCCAGGAGAGCCTCGTCGAACGTCCGCAACATGCCCTGAGCCGGTCCGTCAAGTGATTTGAGCTAGACACCCGAGGGTTTCATTAGACGCCGCGTGCAGGAGCAGCGGGGAGCCACGCTTCCTCAACGCGTTCAGATAGACACTCTCATCATAGACTCGGCCAGTTTGCCAGCATCGATAAAGGACGCGTATCCATTTGAATGCCAGTGCCCTCACCGCAGCCTGGTGCGAAGCTCCCTTGGCGCGCTGCTGGCGATAATAAGCGCCGGCCCAAAACGATTTGTTGACTGTCTGGTCGGCCCATTCGACAAACGTCTGGCGCAGGAATCTCGGACATTGCCAGCGCCAATGCACCCAGCTTTTCTTGCCACTGCGCTCGGTGACGGGTGCGATGCCCGCATACTGCTGCAACTCATGCGCGCTGTGAAAGCGTTCGCGTTGCTCCCCGAACGCAACGAGCAGGCGCGGCGTCAGATGCGGCCCCGCGCCTGGAAGCGACTCAAACAATGCGAAGTCCGGTAGTGTCGGAGCAAGCGCTGCGATCTCTTTATCGAACATGTCGATGGCTGCGAGTGTGGTTCGCAACTGTGCGACCAATGCTAGCGAGTGCAGCCTATAGGGCGTGATGATGCCGGTGTCATTGGTAAGTGCTGCCGCACTGCGAATCGACTTGATACGTTGCTCAATCAACAGGGCCCGACGGCAGTTGTGCGAATGGAAGAACGCTTCAAGCGTTTTGCTGTGCGCACGCTTGACCGTCAATAACGTTGGCCATTGAGACAAGAAGTCACAGAACAGCATCGTGTCGATTTGCTCGAACCAGTCGAGCGTCTGGGGAAAATATTGCTTCAGCGCACTGCGCAAGCGATTGGTGAAGCGGACCCTATCGCTGACCAACAAACGGCGCTGCTCGATTAGACTCGCTAACGATCGCATGCTGGCGCTCTGCGGTGTTAGCGGTGTGAACCGCTCGGGATGACGCCGCAGCAGGTCCAGGGCGAGTTCTGCATCGGAAGGATCGTCCTTTGCGCGACTCGGCTTGAACGCCTGCCGATACTTCGCTAGCGTCGTCGGATTGATCGGAAACAAAGTGAAGAAATCATACTTCTGCAACGCGGCGACGATCGGGCCTTTAGCCAATTCGAGCGCGACGGCGATCGGGCCGCCGAAGCGTTGATGCAACGCTCTTGCCCAGTCGTCGATGCACTCCACCCGATGCGGAATGCAACCGAATTCCACGTTATCTTCGCCGCATATCTGCAGGCAGAAGTCATGCTTCGTGTCTCCCCAGTCGATGCCGACGGAGGCAACGAAGTGCCGAGTCGATTGCGTTGCCATCTGCGCCTCCACAAGTGGTAGATTGGTGACAGGGGCATGCAGGCTTGAGCTCAGCGAAGTCATTATAGTGAGCCGGTGCGACGGCGAACCCTGAGAATTCGTTATCGAGCGCAAGCGCATCTGCGGGCTCGAAGATATTGCGGTAATCGTCCAGGCGATTGGCCGACTTATTCGTAGCTTACAGATGCATGCCCCGCCACTATCGATCAAGGGCGGGACACAGACTACCTATAATGGCCGAACGCCGGTCCGCCATGCGCCATCATCCTTCCCCCGAGACGCTGTATCTAACGGAGGTTTGTGGTCGTGCCACGCGCCTCGCGATAAGAAGACTTGTCGCAATAGTGTTGCCGACACATCGACCCGTTATAGCTCATCTTCCGCTTGAAGTTCCCTTTGGCCCGGTTTAGGAACGGCATCGACAAGGATAGATACGCGATTCTCTGATCCTTCATTCAAGCCTCGGTAGTAGCTGCCAAACACCTTAAGGAGAAAGCAATGAGAAGAATCTAGCGACTAACTTTGCCCGCTGCGCCTCGTTTGCAGCAGTTCTTCTTTGCGAACAATCTTGCTCTGGACTCGTCGGGACTCGTGCGGTCACGTCCCGTCAGAGTCTCTTTCAAGGCTTTTCGTTGAGTTGATGCGCCGACAAGCCGAAACTGTCGTGCTCGACAATCAGGCGAGACTCAAGCATCTCGAGACTCTCATCCGGTTCGCTGTTGCGCAGGTAGGTGAAGACGATTCGCGCGCCCGCTTTAACCGCATTCGCGAGGGCGTAGTGGACCTTCCGGTAGTCCTCATCTGGGTTGGTCGCATAAGGCAGGCCGAGCTGAATTCTCCGTACGTGATTGCGATAACGATTGAATCGCGCCGTCCCTCGCATTGCCCGCGCAAGGCCGATATAGACGCCTATGAGCGCTTCGCTCTTGTCGAAGATTTGCCAGCGATAAATGAGAGCTTTCGAGACATCGACCCCATCCTGGATGACCTCGGGGTCGAGCGGGATAAAAGCTTGATTGGATGGTGTGGTCGTTACCAATCCTGCGGTCAGTCTCACTTCCGCGTTTCTTTTGCCTGATCGTAGGACTTTCGCGGCAGGAGGGTCGCCCTCGGCGGATCGCGTTTTGCTTGCAGTAGGCAAATCGCCAGCCTGAATTAGTGCAACCTCGCTATCGACGATATGGAGCAGCTCGGACAATGTCCCATCGAAAGGTCCTTCCGCATCGGGGCTTTTCGTCGCGCGAAACGTCGCGGCGCGCTTGAGTTCGAGCCCATGCGCGGTTTCCATTAACCGAATCACTCGCTTTTTCACGCCTCGCGAATTGAAAATCCAATAAGAGAAGCCATCGACGATTTCATCCGCATGCAGTTCGCGTCCTGCTCGAAGTAGCTCGTTGTGGAAGGTATCTACGCGCATTATCACTATTCGGGATGTGGCAAGTTAGATGGAGACACCACTTTATCGCTCGAACGTTGTGCTCAATGCGAGGTTGGGCGCCACGACGCACGCTGTTCCGTGCCTTATTCCGCGACAGGCACGGTCGAGCAACAGAGTCCTTGCATTGTCATCGTTTCAATCGTACAGCACTGTCGCGGCTTGACCTTCACAAAAAACATTGACACTGGCGCAGATAACCTATTCGGTATCGGAACTGTCGGCTTCGTAGTTTGAATCGTTTATTTCGACGTGGACCGGATCGCCGCGGAGATTCAAGCCGTCTGCGACCCCGTCATCGAGTTCACCGTTGATGACGTCCATATGCCCTCCGTTAGGCCAGTTCACGTGGGTGATTTCGCCACCATTGACTTCCACCGGAACCGTGTAGGTCCCGCTCTTGGTAGTCACCATTGCATCATAGGTTCCGTCCTGTGCGCCGTCATCGGCCTTTGCATGAACTGGCGCAATCAAAATCGCCAAAAGGATCATAGAACGAAGCATATTTCTCATTTTTAGATCCCAACGATAACAAATGCGCTTCGGCAAGCGTTCGCTCGCAGTTCTGGGTGCGGGCCCTCGACGATCGCAGATTCAACGAACATATAGTCTTTGACCCAGCGTCTTTCCTTTGTTTGTAACTCGTAAACGTTGCTATGTGGGCGCGACGAATCGCTGACCGCTGCGTTTCGTCGGCAAATGAGCTATCGGCAGTACAACGCAAAACTTGAGGTGAAGCCGTCCGCCAGCCTGTGACCGAAAGCAGACGTCGATGTCACCGCAGGGCAGACTAAGCAGGAGGCGAGGTTGTTTCTCTCGCGCTTTCCTTTCTTGCTATCCGAAGGCAGCGGGGGGCGATTGGTCTACCTCCTCCGTCGAATGACCTTCTCCGGAGTGGTGCCGACGCCGAGCGACCACGCGATGCGTCGCGCGAATGACCCATCGTGGCCGAGCCATGCGAGACGACGAATGTTGGTGCGTCGGCCATAGCAGACGCTCGCCGGTCAGGCGTGGTGCG
Organism: Caballeronia sp. 11_S32; assembly: GCF_056930355.1. Classification (NCBI taxonomy): domain Bacteria; kingdom Pseudomonadati; phylum Pseudomonadota; class Betaproteobacteria; order Burkholderiales; family Burkholderiaceae; genus Caballeronia; species Caballeronia sp. 11_S32. Next base: position 1,755,042 of record NZ_JBXOWH010000001.1, on the reverse strand, counting down.
GCCGCTGCGTGTCGTCTTGCTGTCGTTGGCGATGCGATGCTGGAACGTAGATCTGCATTTGCGGTCCGCGATATGGTACAAATCAGTTTCTTGATTCTTGACGCGCCCTCGCAGGAGCCAAGAACGACGGCTACTTCCTTCCACCCCGATGCACCCGGTCGTACCAGAAAACGAATGCGGTAAGGCTTGCCCAGACGGCGATCGACACAAGGGGCGGAACATCAGAAAACTTCTGTTCCGTCTCTGGATCGTGAAACAAATCATGCACCCGACCCAAAGGACATGGCGAGAAGATGCATTCCATGGGGTAGCCCAACGCCAACACAGTATTAAGCGCAATCACGGAGGCAAAGGCCAAGCTCTGACGGCCAGACCTGTATGGATCAATGTCGTATCCAAAGATCAGCAGCAAAATTGCCGTGCCTAAAATGATGCTGGTGGGTCCGTATGGACCGGTTTGTGCGATTGTCGAGATTGCCGGTGCCAATGTCGCGGCTGCTAATGCTGCGGGGTCTACGCCACCCCTTCGCGTTTCTCCTCCTCCTGCCGGTCCTTGTGGATCGACAGACACGGGCTCAGGAATCAGCGCCTGCTCCACTTTCGGAGCGGTCAAGGCAACGAGCCACAACGATGCGAAGCCCAAGAGACCAACAGACGCAGCGTATAGAAGGGTCTTCTTCATGACGATCTCCCCATCGCCAAACGCCGCTCTACCCGGATGGCTGTAAAGCAATATAGTGTTACTCGCAACAAAATCAAGCGTAAAATACAGCGAAAGTGAAGGCAATGACCGACGCTTCCATCCAGCCGCACAGCGAACGATCTGACTTACCGCGGTTCTGTTGCGAGCGATCTTCGTGAAGTCGCCTTCCGTAGATTAGCCGGGGGCACATCCGGGCCCGCGCCACGCGCGGCCTCACATAGTAATGGAAGTAGGCCTGCGGCAGAACTTTGGAGCATCGTGGAATTCCTAGAGCGAGAGAACCTCGATCGCGATGCTTGACGCCTGACGTCTCAATTGCAGCCGTAAGCGGTGCAGTAATGGCTGAAGCTCTGACCGTTTGAGTCCGTGCCATTGATCATCCTGTTTCCGCCGCCCATATTTGTGATGTTCTCGTTCCAGTGGGCGCCGTTGGCCGCGTTGCCGTTGATGTACGTCGTATTGCCGACGGTGTTGGACGTTTGATTCCACGAACTGCCGGTCTGAGCGTTATACCCGTTGACGGTCGTCGTATTGCCCATTCGGTTGACGGTGTACGAATTGCCGTTGGCGTCGTTGCACGTGCTGAGAGCGGCCGAGCCGTAGCAGGCAGCAAGAGCGGATCCAGACAAGGACGCAGCCAACAAAGCAATCAAAATCCTTTTCATCGCTTCTCTCCCGATATTGTTTGCATGCTTCTACGGCGCGCCAGCGCAAACCTTTAGGAGGTTGTTGGCATACTCTCCCCGCGGGTCATCCGGGCGAGAAGGGCACCTTTCCGCTTGAGCTCGCAAACCTTGCTCGGGCTGCAGTCCCCGCATGGATCGAGAAGGCCAAGCTGAGATTCTAAGAGTATCTGTTCCTGAGCCGGCATTCTCGGTCTCCGCACATATCAATGCGACAATACGCCAGGAAGGTACACTGATGGGTCGCTCCGATCGGCCTTGTTTCAATCGCTCGCAGCGCACACTCGACGCGGCGGACGAGTCCCTTTATTTCACAAGCGGACGAAGAGCTGAGAGCTGTTCAACGTCTGCTTGGACGAAGGCAAACTGAAAGCACAGTTCGACACCTCGGTATGGAGGTCGACGATGCGCTCGAAATCTCCGAATGAAAAGTCATTTGAAAAGCCGGGGGCGGCCGCACGACAGTCTCTTCGTCTTTGCGGCCTGATGCGCGTTGCGCGGCATCGCCCCTCTCGGCCATAAAGCGATAGTCGTTCCACGCGCGGCTATTGTCACTGGATGACACCTCCCACCCTCCACGGCACACACGAGCGATTCTTTCTCTTAGCCGATGTTTGCTCGTTCCCTGACTGGCGTCAGCTTCACGCCGTCATATTCTTACGCAACTTCACTTGCGCTGTGCGTCGTTGGACGTCGAAGATGAACTCTCGGAAGCTCGCAAGGGTTGGATTAATCGACCATGTGATTGTTGGATTGCACGGTCGGGTAAATTCGGGAAATTTGCCGGAGTCCATTGTCTCGCAAAACGCTTCCACAAAGTCGCGGTCGGTTTCGTCGAATGGCGGTTTCGGAGTCGTCGGATTTAAGGCGCCGTCTTCTGACCTTTGCACAACAAGCTTAGAGTAGTCCTCATCGTCGGCACCTCCGGGTATAACGTGATGAATGTAGAGCCAGGAAATTTCGGGATTTTTGCGCGGTTTGCCGTTTTTTTTGGCGCGCCAGCAGAGCACCCAGCGGTTTTCGACTAAGTCATCATCAGGGGCGAAGCTTAGCTTGTCGTAGACGACTGATGTGTCCGCAACGCCTAGCGCCGTTGCGACAGTCTTGTCGTTGATTTCAAGCGCCCCCTCGCCAGCCCACCACGCGACATAGAAGTCGTCGTTACCTTCGAGATAATCGAGAACTGATCTCTTGTCGGAGGCGCCATCAAATGGAACGACTCCGTTGCGTTGCCCTTTGTTCGTCAGCCGCTCGAGCTCACGTATCGCGTCTATCTTCTGCTTTTTGGTTTTGAACTCCGAAATCGCGGCGGCTTTGATCCGTGCGTACTCGTCGCCGAGACACGCGCGCAATTCATCATCGGTGATCACAATGGCAATCTCATCGAGCAATTGGCCGTGCAATCCGTTGCGGGTCAGGTTGCAACTCCCAACAAGGGTCGCGTCTTTCCCTAGATAGATCTTCGCATGAAGTTGGGTGTAAAGATGCACGTTATCCCAGCCGAGTCGTTCACCAAGCATTGCGACCGACGGCGCATGCGTACCCAGGGTGGGCGAGATAACGATTTCCCGGGGAAGGCGGTCCGGTCCACCGAGATAACTCTCATAATCTCGGCCGAGATAAGCAACGGCGATACGCTCAGGCCGGACTTTTATTATTGCTTCGCGGATCCGGGACTGGGCGACAACTTCGTTCTTCATGCGCTGCCTTGTAATTTAAACGACTGTAAACCGGCATTCGGGTTTAACGCCATTGTATCGAGAAAGCGCCGCGGCGCGCCGAGGCACAACCTTGTCGGAACAATGTCTGGTTGCGTAGGTCTGGATGCGGCCCACCATACGCCCCTCGGCCGGGGGGCAAACGTGTTTTTTGGAACTACCACAGCACTCTGATCTTTCGGAACAACCACTCACACAGTTCGGCCTTTGCGGACATTGAGGCAGGTTCTGTTCAACGTCAGCAGCTACGAAGGTTGCTGACCTTGCGGCGTCACGCGCCAGGACCGCAACCGCCTGCGCCCCTATCTATGGCTGCCTGAAAACGACATGCGCTGAGGTCGTCCCGTGCACGCTTTAGCGAAGCGCGGCTGCCACCGCCTCGTCAATCTGCAGCGCGAAGCGCGCTTCAACATCGGGCACCTGAATGTCAATGCCTGAGTCCTCGACGAGCTGTGCGTCGCACGGGTCGAGAATGCCGTGATACTGGCGATAGGAATTATGCAGCGTCTGATCGACGCTGAACTCGCCGATGCGGTCGGTCGCACGCCAGCGTTTGGCACGGTCGAAGCGTTCGCGCACCAGCATCGCGACGGGATCGAGCAGGCGCGGATCGGTGGGCGTGGCCTCGTCGGCCTCGGCGCGCGCGGCGTCGCGGCGCTCCTGCGCACGTTTATTGGCGTTGCCCGAGCCGGGGGGACGGCCCCGGCGTTTGGGCGTATCGCGCGTGAGTGTGGACATTACTGACTCCGAGCAACAACGCTCGGCTTATACTGTTGCTCGCGAAAGGCAGTCAACTAAATTCCGTCAAGTGAATCACAATGCCACCGTCAAGCCTCTATAAGTACACGGCACTGCACGATCTTCGTTGGACTTGGTTCGAGAATTTGATTCGACGTGGGACAATTTTTCTCTCTCATCCGAACGATTTCAATGATCCATTTGACGCGAATCCGACGTTAGTTCCGCTGTCCCCGTCTGATCGCAGGTGGCAACGAGACCTGTTAGCGGCAGGCCTTCGCCAAGGCCACTCGCGAGTCCAACGGAGAGAGAATCTTCGTCACTTGAGACGAATGCCTGGTGATCGCCTCAAGTCACACACACGAAGCAAAATGGAACGCCGTGTGAGAAACGTGGGTGTCTACTGTCTAACCGAAGAAAATGACAACCCATTAATGTGGGCACATTACGCAAACAAACACACTGGAATCTGTATTGGTTTCAACGCCGGTCAGGGACTCTTTCAACTCACGAGCAGGGTAGAATATTCGAGCGTTCGTCCCTATTACAGCCAAGTCGGCATGTCATCCGAAGAATTCCAAGCTGTATACCACCGGAAATCGGTGCATTGGGCTTACGAGAAAGAGTGGCGTCTTCTCAGCAACGATGTAGGAAGAACGAACAGGGCTGAGCTTATGCGCGGTTTCGAAGCATGAGGACGACGTGGTACGGTTCATCGGTAGAGAACCCGGACCCGGTCCATTCGACATCTTTCCGACCTTGATCGAATCCATTACCTTCGGCTGCAACACGAGCGATTTCGACAAGCGCCAGGTCAAAGAGCTGGTGCGACACACTGCGCCCCATATCAAGTTTTTCACTGCAAAGTTGGATGAGGAAACATATTCCCTCCGTTTGCATCAGAACTTTTAAGCTACCCTCCGTTTCTTGAGCCTGCCGCGCCACGCCCCGTCTTGCCTTCATCATCGATGGCCACGCGCGCCTTCGTCGGACGGCGTATGCCATCACTACAGGGTATGTCAACTTGCTCGGCTTAGTAGATCGGTAAAGGTGGTTCCTTTCGCAATCTGTTCACCAGCACTGTCGGGCCGGGTGAAAACGTACTTATGAACCCGCGCCTCGGACGGAGGATGCTGAAAGACTAGGTGTTCTTCATCGAACGCGGTACTCGATGTCCAGCGCAACATCCCGATGAATCCTGTCTCCCAATATGTATCGAGGTAGTCTCGATAGCTAACTTGCCCATATACCCATAGATGGACGTCACCACGCGCCAGTTGATGACGAGATGGTTCATCTAAAGAAACTGGCAACGAAAGTGTTAGCGGACTACTAGAAGTGACCACCGTTCCAAAATCCTCTTGCTCTACGCTACTCGAAATAGGATAGCGCGGCTTAGTTTCCGGCTGAAGCTCACATTGGCAACGTAGACTAAGCCTTGTGACCTCTGCGGCAGTTGGGGCATAGTTGGTCAAGACAATCTTAACGTCGAAGCTCAGTGAGTTATTCTCAAGGGTCCGGACGCCTTGCCCCTTCATCGAAGTAACAATCAAGCGCGGCCGCTGCGCCGCCGTGCTTTCATTTGCGCTTTTCGCTGCGGCGTCTGCACTCAGCTCGGCAGCCTTTGCGCTCTTCTCGGCTGCCCTGGAAGAACTCCGCGTTAATAAGCCGATGATTATGAGACTTGCTATCGATACCACAATACCCACAGCGCCGAACCCTACCTGAAACCAATCCGTAATCTTCGGCGCTTCTGGAGGCACCTTTGAAATTCCCTTGGCAATGGCGTCGGTAAGCTGTACGACCCAACCAGAGGCTTCGTCCGCAGCATTGCATTTCGTTGCAGGAAGAACGGCGAATAGCGCGAGCAGCTTCTTCATGGCGGCCTCTGTGAGTAGCGACGCCGCGATTATCTCAGACCACCCGCCTTTTCCTAATCCTCCCCCGCCACGCCACGGTGTCCCCCTCATCATCGACGGCCACGCGCGCCACGTGCGTGCAGAGATACTGGAACGCCTCGACCACGTGACTGGTGCGGCCTTTCTCGGGTTCGTCGGCATAGGCCACGCCTGCGGTACCGGTCGCGTGCAGCCTGCGGTAGACGTAACTCTTTCCCAGCCCCTCGATCAGCAGCTCGCACGCGGGGTCGATCACTGCGCCGCTTCTTCGATTCAACAGTCTCGCGACGGCTTCCTTCCTGAGCTCGAAGCGATTCGTCACGGCGGGCTGGGCGCGTAACTGGTAGCGCTGCAAAAGCTGCACGGGGGTGACGCCGGTTCGCGCGTCGCGTGGATTGCTCGGGTCGCAGATCGCCAGCAACCGGCAGCCTGCGTAGCGCTTCGCGATCAGCGGCAGCAGCACCGACTGCACGAAAGCCTCGAACGCCATATCCTCGCCATAGGCTTCGTCCAGCACCACCAGCGTGCCGGCCTAGGGCTGGCCGAACACCGCGCCAGGGTGCAGGCCGCTTGTGTCAATGCCGGTCAGCACGTCCTCGCCGCGTACCGGCTCGGTCCTGACCTTGCCCACGTGAACGGTCTCGCTGAACTCCGCGTGAACGAGCTTGCAGCTCGACACCGCAATCCACAGCATCAACAAGTAGCTTTTTGCTTCGGCCCAGGTCAGGGTCGTGAGCTGGTTAGCGTAGTAGTCGACGGGCAAGTTGTGCAGGTTCTCCGCAGCGGGATTAAAGCCGGAACTGCGGGGGCACCTTGCCCCGGTCGACTTCATCGAAGTTGGTACAGAACACCGCAGGGGGCTGCTTAAAGAACTCGATGGTCGGCACGAAAGTGCGGCCGTCCGGTAACTCGACTTCCGGCGCGGGTTCGCCCTTCTCAAATTTCCTGTAGAGCCAGTGACGCTCATCCGGCAAGTTGAAGTCGAGCACCACACCGGGCTCCGCGCAGGGCACGCCGCCTTTCACGCTGGGGTAGCGTCCGACGCGCTGCACGGCGATGCGCAGGATGACTTCGCCTAGCTCCGTGGCTTCCGCGAGGATGAACAAGCTCACCTCAGGCGAGCGAATCGCGGCCACATCGCTCTCGTCCTCAAGCGCGATGAACAGCACCTCCAGGCGCACGGTAGTCCGGTTGGGCGCTAAAGTCCCGAACTGCGTGCGCGTTTTGGAGGTGTATCCGGATTGCCCAGACGTCTTTCGGCTTCAGGCGGCGGCTTCTGACCGACCAACTTGCCTTTGTTCCAGGGCTCACGGCTTTGATTGCTTCCCATGACAGGCTCCCATTGAGTTGATGGGAGTAATATTGTCTTCCTTCCTTCCCCTTGCGCCGCCGGTCGGAGCGGTGCTTTGCCCAATCGGCCTTTGCGGACGTTGGAATGTTGGCTACTGAGGGGCAGCTCGTCTTCGCTTTTCCGACATTAGTGTCGCCAAGTCCCTTATCAAGAATATCAGACAGGCGATCGGCCATAGACGTTCGCACGGCTATCGGCAACTGGGCGATGAGAAACGCAAGCTGATCGTGGTGAACCTATGGGCGAGTTCGTGCGGGGCGCGCCAATCAGCGATGCGCTAGCTCGTCCACACGCAACACGAGATGCACGATGTCGAATTCATGAATGAAGGCGAGTCGATTGAATCCGTCTGATCAGAACCGATGTGAAATCCGGACGGTCACGAGTCTGCAAGTCGTATTGAATTTTTATGGCAGCGCGCGCGGTCAGCGGCTCATCCGTCGCGCACCGTGTGCGAAATATCGAAGCTTCTAATATTTTCTTCCGAAATTGCACTAAGCAGTGTGGGCAAAAACACTGACTGCGTTTGGTTTCGAATTGTACTTTATGACTTCGGGGTTGCCGCAACATCCTGCCGTCAAAAAGCAAGCGCACGGCTTCTTCGCTTGCTAAAGCCTCGGACGTCACGGCGGTGTGTAGACCAGCGTAGGCGCCGGTGCAACCTCGCTCGAGCGTTCCGCCCGAGCGTCTTTTTCTGAACCGACCCAAACGTCCAAAAAAAAGGAAAGACGGGATGGCCCGACGCAAAATATCGCAAGGCGACGATTTGTTCCGGCTTGGTTTCGAAGAGCCACTCGTACGGGCAGGCGAGCGTCCATTCGTTAAGGACGTGAATTTCTTTACAGGTCTAGGGAAGACCTATTGGGCGGCGGCCCTTGCGGTGAAGGCGTTAACCGAAGGTGTGATCCCGGTTTTCATTGCACCGTATCGCTCCTTGGTAAAGGGATTTTGCCATGACGTCGCTGATCACGATGCCCGGCTAAGGGCTGAGCGAGGTAATCCGCGCGGATCTGATTCGCCTGTGCCGATTCACTTGTTGTATTCAAGGGACGCGCATCAGAACGATCGCACCTTCTTTCAAGCCGTTTTACATTTGCATCAATGGGTCACGGGGGATCCATCGCTCGTCGAAGAGTTGCGGGCGAAAAAGGCTGACGGCGGCGACAGCTGGTATGACGAGCTTGAGGAGCTACGACGGAAGGCGCTGTTTTGCGCCGAGTCTGACTTCCACGGGATGAGTTCGAGTGACGACGGCTACTACGAGATTCGTGAGAGGTTTCGCGCGCAAGCCTCGACTGTCATTACAGCCGCCGATCGCCTGACCCAAGCTCTTGTCGCCTTGGCTATCGACGCCAGAGACCAAGGAAAAGATCGCGCCTCAATTCTGTCGGTGCGGTCCGTCGACGCAATGTTGGCTCGCCTTCATCCACTTCAGCGATTTCTTGACCACCCGGGCGTTATCGTTGCGACGACTTTAAAGTCAACGGTCGGGCAACAGGTATACATTGATGACCCGAAGCTCGGTCGGAAACGTTGGGTAACGTTCGATACACTTCACTGCTTTTCGAACGAACTCAACGCGGAGGGAAGTGCGTTGAGCAAGGCGGTGTTCGGAGGGCGTCCGGTTCGTGCCCTAACGATTATCGACGAAGAAGAAAGCGCCTACTGGTTTCTGTTTAAGAAACGTAAATCTGTGGTTAACTCGGAAGGTCGCCATGATCTGAACATCGTGGTCTCGGAGTTTTTTGCGTACTTTGACCTGCGCTGGCCGCTTGCCTTCGAAGTACCGGATGAACGCGGAGTGACCGTACGTACTCTAGCCATGCGGGTGTACGAGAATCTGGAGAAATTCGCGGAAGTTAGCCCAGCGGTGGTCAAGGAGCTCAAGCGGCAGAAGCGGGATGGGAACGCTGAGTACATCCCCATGGCTCGCCAGGTCGAGATATTCAGAGATACCTTAGAGGAGGCATATCCTGGCCTATTCAAATCTCGAACTCAGTGGACCGACGAATACCTCGCCGACATCCTCCGGGAGTTAGTGGATAGCAACGACACGCACAACGATTTCCGTCGCTTCCGGGAGAAGGCGCGTGTGCTCGCAGCGCTACGCAGGTATGTCGACACGCTCGAAGGTTTATCCAATTACGACGCATATCGCCGACTCGTCAGTCTCGTCGTGGGGAAGAAATACTTCACGATGAACCGGTGTTCATATGGCGAGTTACTCGATCAGCCGAACCAGACTTTCTTTGATGGACACTCGAACGTGCTCGATACCGAGTTCCTGCGTCGTGTCGAACTTCTTCACGACACAGCGGAGCAGACGGTCCAACTCGTCTATCGCGAAGACGTCGAGAAGAATCCGGAAAGAAGTCGATTTTCATTGTTCAACTATCTGGAACTAATCCTGTTCATTGCGCGTTGCATGAACGCGACCGGTCGCAACCAGGTCAAATTCAGCCAGCAAGACCTCGTGCGATATCCGAATCTCGCGCGATTTCGTAGTGAGATCAGGAAGCTGTTCGAAGGGCGGAACCTCGAGGAGGCGTTTAAGCAGGATTTGTTTGGTGACGAACTGCTCTCTGAAGAATTCTTTTACTCGGGTACGAAGAGCGTTGTCACGCTGATGGAGAGCAAGTTCCAACCGGATGAATACAACGTCGAACGGGACGTTAGTCTCACGGTGACCATCTCGTCAATGCGCGATACGCCGGAGCAAGACCTGTCGGACGCATTGGGGCGGAACAACGGGATCTTCATCATGAGCGCGACCGGTGGGCTGACACATACATCAAGTGGCGCCTTCAATCGACAGAAGGTTCGTCGATTGCTGCAACAAATCGATGGATACTACGAGGAAATGACGCCGGCCGAGTTGACGTTTGTGAAGGAACAGGCGGGCGCACTTCGAGACCAACGAAATCGGAAGGTGACTATCTTCGACGATGCACAGCCAGAAGGGGGGTTCCCTGTCTCAGCCGATTTTCGGGCATTGCGTTTTGCGTTCCAGCACGCATATCCGTATAAGAACGAACTCGGCTACCAGCACCTGAACAGCTACAAGAAGGCTGAAATTGACGGATTGGTTGCGACGTTGGACGTATTGCTCTCGTCTGATGTTCGCTCGGGCTTCGTGCTCTGCCAAACAATCAACCGAATCAAAGAAAGCCTGATAAATCTTGCCAAGAGCGAAGGAAGCGGCGTTACCTGCGAGAGCAGCAAAGAGCGGAACTTGTTCCTCGTCAAACCGCTCTCGGGTGGCGAACCCGTCCTCGTCATTCTCTACGAAGCAGCACGCTTCCAGAAGCGCGAGGCAAACCTGTTCGGATTCGACGAAGATGACGACGCCGGACAACTCAGCCCTGAACTCGTGGAGGCGTTAGACATCACGGACAAGAAGGTTTTGATGTGGAGTGCATATGCCTCTGCCTCACGCGGGCTGAACTTCGTTGTCACGCAAAACGGTATCAAGAAGGATTTTGAACTCTTCTGTCTGCTGAACGACCCGTTCTATACAGAGCACACCAGGACGAAGAGCCGTGGCTTCTCCATGGAGAACTTCCAGAGCTACCTGCAAGTCATTCGCGACGACGAAGAAAAATGGCCTTCGATGACAGTCAAGGGCCTCCTGAGCGGTTACAGCCGAGATCAGTGGAAGCGATTACGGCCCGAGCATTTCGTTGATATCAGTCGGACGGCGTTTCAGGCGCTCGGTCGCGGCGAACGCTGTCCGACAGCCGAAATGCCGACGCAGCAGATTTTTATTAGTGGACAAGTCGCGCAGATGATCCATTTGGGTACGCGCATTGTCCCTGAACTTGCTGTGCGAGCATCGCCCGCTCAACGAGCGGTCTTGGAAGCAATCGTTGACCGTAACCGGTCGGTGCGAATCTTTAGCTCGATCCAGGCGCGAAAGGCACATACGACCAGAAGTCTAGAGTTGGCTGCTGCGTTTCGAAAGTTCACGAGTGGAGCACCGGTTCGCTTCCGTTCAGATCCACAGGTCCGACGCACGTGGACTGATCTCTTTGACGATCGGATGTTCACAGATCCGGAAGCATACCTGGCCAATCTGCGCCGTAAAGACGTTCCCGCGAGCTTCGTTGACGGCGCCTATTTTATGCTTCCTGCCAAGGCGGAGCCCTTTACGAGACGGGCGAAAGTGAACGGCAAAACCGAACGCGTGATCACGGATGCCGATGATGCAGAGGACACATACAACTGGGTCGATGCGGTTGCGCCCGGAGGACTGTCCGAGCACCTGTCGGAGACAGGCAAGCGGCTGATGCGAGCAGGACGGGCATTCGCGTCGCGCCAGGAAATCGACAGTCTACGTCTGTGTCCGCAGCCTTGGTTCATCGACGAAATCATGAAGGGCTATCTGGCAGAGAGGGAGCTTGAGTCCTTCGTTGATCTGCAATTCAAAGTGCTGCCGGGGCAGCTTGACACCGGCGACCGCCAGTTGAGATATCTCAACGTCATCGGCCATCCGCTCGAGGCGAGTATTTTTCAGGTCTTCGACTATTACTTGGAAGTAGTGGGACGCGACGAATTGATTGCCATCGATGTGAAGAATTGGAGTTGGATTTCCGATTTCTTGCTCACGGATGAGCTTCGTGAAATTGCCGTGGAGAAGCACGAGCGCATTAGCAAGTTGTTCCCGGATAAAACTGTGCGGACTATCTATCTCAACTTGCGCGGAGCACTGAAACATCTCGTTGAGCGAAGAGAGCGCGGAAGCATCAGATTCATGTCGCTGTATGTGCAGGTGGGTGGGAAGTGGATGCCTAACCAGAATCTGGTCGGTGTACTGCTCGGACAATAATTTCGCTGCTCAGAGCACCAGGATGCCAATATCTCAACTTCCGCAAGCAGCAAGCGCACGCCTAAGTTCCATTGACCTCGGGTCTAGTGTCGCCGACGTGGCGGCGGCATTGGCTCGCCACGAGGCAGACAACGATAATCTGTTGGTACCTATTCGCATTGAACTTGGCAAATTGACAGCTGCACAAGCGGGCGCTCAGGAAACCAGCGCCGCTTATCGAGAACGTGCGAGACGAGTGCGCCAAGAAATCGTCCGGAGCCTCAAATTGGACGATGCCGATACAAGACGCGTTTCGTTCACGATGACTGGCTCGGACGCGTGGTATCTGGGTCCTCGTCCTAGGCTCACCAAGGCGAGCATGATGGCAGCGGCCCGGGCGGAGCCCGAGAAATTCATCGAACTTGTTCTGTTGAAGTCGCTTTTGGAGGCGGCGGCAACGGAGCGGAGCGGAACCTTTGTTACTGGTGCGTTCGGCGCTGGCGTCTACCTCGGCGGTCTTATCCAGCCGAATGAGCGACGCATGCATTTGGCCGAGGTTCGGCTGAAGATTCGGCCCCAGCATAACAGGCTCCTTTGCGATGTCGTTTCCCAAGTCTTCGCGCGCACGCGTTCTGCGGGCCAGTCTCATCCGCCTTCCGCGACAAAGCCGCTGTGTGTGGGACACGGCTTCCGCGTGAATGTTTTCCGTTTGAGTGAGGCGGATTATGTCTCGCTTGACGCGCGGAAGTATCCAATGGTCGGAATCAGCCTTGATCCGATGAGGTTCCGCGACTCCCGGCTCTACTTCCTGAATATTCTGACTGAGCGGATCGCTGAGATACTTAGACGAGCGGACGTACCGGCACAGGTTGAGCGCTTCGCTGCATCTCACGTTGTAGAGAATGGCTTCATTCCGTTGTCGCTACTCGCAGACTTGCGTCAGCCATTGGTAGTTGTAAACGCGACTGAGGAGCGTGTTTCGAAAAATACGTTACGCGTGTTTGAGGATCTGCCGTCTTCGTTGCCATTCGAATTTCACGCGGCTGGCGGGAAGAAGGTTCACTTCTCCCCATTGCGGGTCTCGGTCTCCAAAAACATTCCACCCGCGCTTGATTCCACTCTTAACTATCTGTACCTCAATCGAATCGGCCCGAGTGGCGACAGCAGTGTCTATGTCACAAACAGCGAAGAGTCGGTCGACGCGCTCCGGCGCCATCTGGAACGTCCTAGCGATGCGTATTCGCTGCTTTCTCGCGGCGGTGTAACGGCGGACCCTTACACGACTAGCAAATTCGAGAACGTGATGATGTCGGACGCTGCGTCGGTGGTCAGTCAGGGCTTGGATTGCAGTCTTTCCGATCTCGATGCCTTGCCAACCGGTGAAAAACGCCTTCGACCATTGCGAGAGGCACTGAAGCGTTGTCTAGTTGAGCTGTCCCTTAAAGAGTGCTTGATCGGCCGAAAGCCGATTCCAGTGCTTGCCAAACCGCCGAGCGTTACAAAATTGACCCTTCTTGCAACACGTCGCATTCGTAGAATCGGACGGCGCGATACCAAGACGCTGATCGCGGAGGTGCGACTCGATGTTCGCGACGATGGAATGTGGGTCGTCGGCACCCGTCGCTCGCCTTGGGATTCCGACAAGGAGGCAGCGATTCGTTTCGTTGGCCACTACCCGTTCCTTCAAGATGAGAACGGCAATGTGCGTGACCGACAGTTCTGGGTGATCGATGGGGAGACACAGGAACGTCTGCGCGTCTGGGCCGGCACGTTCGTCCCCAAGATCCTCCTGAACGAGAAATACATCGGGATTGAGCACGCGCTCGCCGACCAGGACGACCGCTTGGATCAGCTAAGGCGAGCGGGAGCGTCGGCGAAATTCTATTCAAAGTCGCAATCGCTCAACATGCTCCCGTACTACATGTCGTTTCACGATGGACAGTCCCAACGTCGACGCGGGCAACGGGCCGGGCAGCGTATTGCACTGCAAGATCTTGGGCGGTTTGTGCGAATTTTTATTCCACCAGAAGGGGGCATCACTGGTTCGGGTGACTCGCTATCTAACATGCGAGACCTTATGGTGTGGACGGACGACGGAAATGCTGTGAACGAGTTGCTGTTGAGCAGACCGATCGTCGACCTCTATCTTCACACTATGACCAATGGAATCCTCGTCGGAGGAGAAAATTCTAAGATGAGCATACTGGAGAAGATGACAAATTTGCTCTTGGAGAATTGAACCGGTTATCGCAGATCGGTTGCGGCGCGTTTCCCGGACGTAGGAGAAGAGGCGCTCTTTTATCGATCCTAGCTGCGCCGGGCGGACCAGCAATCGGTGATGAAATCAAGAAATGCGACCCGCTACACGCTGCCCTGATCTGTTTCATTTCCTCAATCCAACTTATTCGCGCGAACGGGCAAAGATGGGGCGATTTGTCGAGGGCGCGAACATCAATCGGGCTTTGTTGCTATCTTCGAACTGCGACTGCCGCGCGAGCACCTGTCCGGGTCAAAGGCGGCCACTCGCCACCGGACGAACACGGAACCGCCTGAGCGTTCCATGACAGCATGCGACCCTTCAGGCCTTGGGCCAGCCCGGATCCATGAGTACTTCCACGGCCGCGCGTTTGACTGCATCTCGAAATTCAGGTCGTCTGGGGACTTCTCGGAGCCATGAAGATACTTGATCTACCGTCTCTCCGTCTGGCTTGAAAGTCTGAAAGAACCAGTCGCGATCGGCGAGCCCCGCTACTTTTCCGGCTCGCTGACGGTCTCGCGTGTCATTCATGCGATGAAGAATAAGGTGGCAAGCGAGACTTGCGACGGTCCCTCGTCGGCCGGGCGCCATATCGCGAAACATTTTCTCGGTAAGATCGAGCACATCCCGCGTAACTGAGCGCAGCCGCAGATCAGTATCCACTTTTGCTTTCAGGAGATTGCTCTGGCCAATATTGCCGTGGCCCTTCTTTTCCGCGTCTTCGATCGACTTCAACTCACGGTTCAACTTCTGGCGAGCGTCCCACTTACGTTGCGCCGCGTCGAGGTCCTCCTTCTGGACCAACTGTGTTTCCCGATCATTCCAAAGTTCATAAAACCACACCTTCACCGCGTCATATTCGAGAGACGGACTGGGGATGAAGTAGCCTGCCTCGATCGTGCCCGCCTTTTGACCATTTGCTCCCAATCCGTTCGTCGAAATGTTCGCCGACGATACGACGGCGCCGGCCACCCCTATCACGACTTTCGCATGCAAGGATCTGCGCATGCACACCGGGCCTTTTTCCCGGGACTGGAGCGCGCGAATCGCTTCCGGGTTGCAGGCGCCGGATTCCAGGTCGCACACGATTTCGAAGTTCCCTGTTGGCTTAAACCCTGCACCAACGCCCCAAAACGCGACCGCCATCAGAAGCGGTACCTCGGCCCGAGTTGTGGCCGCATCCAGCTCAGTGAGTTTCTCCGAGATTTCGTTGCCCGATTTCAAAAACATCGTCGCTTTTTCTCCTGAAACCTTCAAACCGCGGAACACGGCGGATTCGACATCCTACGGAAGGTCAGGACTTGGGAGGCCACTCAACGCGGTCCTTACGTGCGCGAAGACACACTGAGGTCGATGGGACCTTCATCGTGTACGAAATCGGCAAGTGGCTACGTTCCGCCAACTGGCTCGCCATCGCACCGGCCAGCGCGCTGTCGGTTGCGAGCGTCGTGCGTCGCTGGAATGCTCAGCCGAGTTGGAAAGTCCCTGTGTCACGGGCGCGGGGCAAATGGGTGGCACTGGGTAGATGCCCTGCCCTTCATCTGGCGATGTGGAAGCCCCACACCTATGGATGACACACCGCATCGACTAGCACAGAACCCCACAGGATGACGTTTAGGCCGATGCCGATCCTGAAAACCCAGCGCCACGTCGCATCGTTGACTTCCTTATACGTGTCGGCCTTTCCTTCGTAATAGCCGTGCATGTACTCCGCGCTTTTCGAGTCCTTCATCGCCCCTCCCAAATTCTTGGCGGCGCTTCGCGCCCTAAAAACTCCGTGCTATTACGGCTCGCCCTTAGAGCGAGGCTGTCGCGGCCCTGCAAGAAGTGCCGCACGTAACCGAAAGGCGTGTGGCGACGTCGTCGCAAATCGACGAGAAGCCCATGTGATGACGATATAGGGGGCTTCTACTCACTGCACCTTGTTGGCGTTGGCGCCACTCGCGGCGTTGAGCGCTTTGATCCGATCCATGTCGGCCATGGTGGTCAGTTTCGGCTTTTCCATCCCGAGTGCGAGCAACATCCCCATCACTTGCATCGCGCGGTCCCCGTTGTTCAACAGCTCGTGCATACTCATGGAGAACACCTCCAACTCGCGCGGTTCAGGCTCGCTTGGATATGCAGACCCGGAATGTTGAACGCTTCCAGTATGCCGTCGCTGATCATTTGATTCATCGTCTGAACTTCTTGAGGTCGGAACCCTTGCGGGCGATCCACACATTGCGAATCGGGTTCCACTCGGCGCCGCGCTGCTTCGCGATGTTCTTATCTTCGTATCGCACATTCAGCACGGTGTCCTCAGACGAACGACGCGGAACGTAGAGCTTTTTCCAGCCGTTCTGGTCATGAATCACTTCCACCATTGCGCTGTCGGACAGCCCAGCTGCTTCCATTCGCTAACGAAACGTCTGTGCGACGCTCGGCGGCACTAGATCGTTAGCGCCCAAACAGGAGCCACGGCGCGGTAGTAGTTGACGACAGCCTCTTCTTGCTCTTGCGTCAAGGTTACTCGGCCTCCGGTGGGTATTTGACTGCCGCGTCGATCGCTGCGCGCTGGGTCGTGAACCAGCCGAGGTGGGACCAGCCGTGATAGCAAAACTGACCGGCACGCTGCATCGGCACGCCGTGCTCCAGCACGAAGTCGAGTCGCTTCTGCTCTTGGTTCAGCTCGAGCCGGACCTTCAGGTAGGCATTCGTCTCCCGAAAACTCTCCTGAAACTTCGCGTCAGCTGCCGGTTCTACCGCCTGTCGGGCCGCTCGGGCTTCGCGCTCCTGACGCAGCTCTTCGTTGAACTTGCGTACCTTCTCGGCGTGGGCTGCCTTCTCTTCCCTGACCTTTCGTGCCCTCTCCTTGAGCGCGTCATAGTCGCCGTAGTCCACCTCGTTGTACTTCCCGCCCAGCACCGAATGCGCGTAGAGCGCGTACAGCTCGTGCGCGATGACGCCGGCCTGCTTCTCGTCCATGCCTTCGGCTTGCAACGCGTACACGAATTTGAGTGTATCCATGTGTGCTCCACAGGGTTGTCCACAGAGTAGATAGCGCAAGTTGCTTGAATCGCTTGCGCAACCCTCTATATTTAAGGTTGGATAGGCATTAGTAGCGTTGAAGGATGGCCTCCGATCACCCCTGCCCGGTAAGCCTGTTCCTCAGACGTTCGACCAATGAGGATGGAACACCCTGCCTACTTGTAACGGATGCGCAGGGCCGTGCGAATCGCCCGTTAAGTTACTTCGTTCGATACGCTCAAAGACGGTATGCGCCGACCACCGTTAGCGTTTATGCGCACGCGATGCTCCACTACTTTTCGTGGCTAATTGGGAAGCGGCGGCGGTGGGATAGCAACGTCGCGGGGGTCCGCGCACTCTGCGCGCAGTTTCTCTGCGAGGTCCTGCGCTGTCATGCCCGCGAGCGACGCGGGCAGTTTGTCGCGGTACATGCGACTGTCGCTAATCCTGCGGAAGTGCGCGCCTTCCTGGCGGCGGCGCGAGCGTTTTATCGGTTCGCCATCGACGCCGGCCTATATGCCCAGCCCGACCCGCTAGGCCGTAGTGCAGACACGACGGGTGTGGCGTTGCTCCGACACCGTCGCGACGATTATCCGGCGATGCCACAGGCCAGCGGCGTTCAGCCGTTCGAGGCTGCACCTCGAGGTCGTCACACAGCAGCGTATTTCGTGCTCGTAAACGAACGCTGGATCCCGCAGATCATCGATGATCCGCTATTCCCGCGCCGCATCCTCGATGCCGGCCGTGCGGCCGGTTGGGGCCTGCGCGACCAGCTGGTCACGCGTTTGCTGTTCGAGACCGGCGCGCGGATCAGCGAGGTATGCGGCTTGACTCTGGGTGACTGGCATAGCCATGGATTGCGCCGCGAGGTTAGCGCTTTCAGTAAAGGCAGCGGTCAACGGCGCGTTAAGACACTGCGCTTCAGCGAAGCGTCTGCCAAACTGCTGCGCCGGTATGTGGATCACGACCGCTGTGCTGTCGATCCCGATCACTGCAATCTGGCCGATTACCTCACCCACGACGCACCTGCACGGTGGTCCATCAGGCCACTTTTCCTGACCTCACACCATACCGCGCTGACCGCGGCCACCTTCCGCGATCTCGC
Organism: Caballeronia sp. 11_S32; assembly: GCF_056930355.1. NCBI lineage: Bacteria > Pseudomonadati > Pseudomonadota > Betaproteobacteria > Burkholderiales > Burkholderiaceae > Caballeronia > Caballeronia sp. 11_S32. The sequence continues at coordinate 1,736,779 of NZ_JBXOWH010000001.1, read as the reverse complement.
GTGGCGCCCCGCGTGTCGCCGAGCCAACATCAGCGCAAATGTCCATCAAACACGGCATTGGTATGTCACGCAAGCGATGCGAGAAATCTACCGCACGTTTGCCGCTGGCCTCGCTCGCGACCGTGCCATTGACGCCCTTATCACGTACATGAACTGGCGTAGCGGACGCGCGACGCTTGAGCGCTACGATCACTACTTCCGCGACCTTGAGCATGCGGACCTTCAGAACACGCTGCATGCAACCATTGATCGTGCATTGCGCGCGCGTAAGCCGACCTTCGACCTTCCGAGCTCCCCCATCGCACCACGCTCGGTGCCGGATATAGTGGCAGATCCACACTGGCAATTCCTTCAGCATCTGGGAGGTGCGAACGATGAACTCCCGCCGTGAAACACGAGTCGACATGCGAATTGACCAGTTTCAGTCACTGCCTGACCTGCCACGGCTGATCAAGCATGCACCCGCGACTGAAGGTGATATGCAGAGTGGCGCCGAACTTGGACGGGTACCGCCTCCCGTCGTTCACTATCTGCTGCGTCATGTACTCGGCAAACCGTGGTACGGTCATCTTGCGCTAGCAGCGCTCGTGATGGCCGCACAGCGCTATGAACACAGCACGATCTACAGCGCGGTGTCGATAGTGAGCGCGAAGCTGCAACTCATCTTCGGTTATCGGCATCAAGGGCACCTGCTTAGCGACATGCCCGCATTTTTTGCCAGCCTTGACACCTATATGCGACCGTATCTGGATGGCACCGTCGGAGACGATCCGCAAGAAGTCCGTATCAGCTTCTTTCAGCGGTATCAGTCCGTCGCCAGCGCGGAACTGCTGTGGTTGCGGGGGTTATCCACTGCTCAACGCAGGCGCTTTGAGCCTTGGCTGCTTAAACATGCGAACCGGTCACTACATGATCCGTGGCTTAATATGAAGCCGATCGAGCAGGCCCGTCAGCAGCGGCGTAAAGAAGACACCGATGTATTGATGCAGGTGTATCCCGATATTCGAAGTGAAGCGCACCTGCGATGGAACTGGTTCATCCGGTTTCGTACCGCCTATCGCAACGCACTGCGTAACGCCGAATCGTCAGGTCTTCCGTGCAAGCCGACCGAATATACCTACATAGACGGCAACTGGCGCATGCACATGAGGATATGGACGGTGGACGCGCTTCTGGCTGCGTATCCGATGCTTGCGCGTCGCGCTAGCGCAGCCGTGCCGCCTCCTGATACACGTTTGCCCGAACTCGTTTCAATGCAGGAGGTCGGGACCGACCGCGAACTGGACGTCAGTGCCACGGTGTGGTTCGCTGATCTGCTCCGTTATGCATCAGATCGTGCACGAAGTACCGAAGCCGCTGCATGGCGCCAGGCGTGGGGATATGCCGCTCTCTCATTCAACACCCTCAACCCCGGCGTGCTTTTTCCACCGTGGCAAGTATTTCTTGTCCGGGCGCAAGCGTGCTTGGGCCGGGTGCTGATACCAGTTGAACAGGTCTTTCACGCGTTGACTTTCGGCGTCATGGCGGTCGACGTGCTCACGACCACTGGCGCCCGCATGAACGAGCTTATGCAAATCAGCCTGAACCGGCACTGTCTCGTGCGCTTGATTCAGCCCGCTCCGCCGGGCGCAGCGGATGAGTCGCCGAGGATTCGATACCTGTTTCGACTGATTCCAAAGGGCGAGCGCCGCAATGTCCGGCACGACTTTTTCGTGGGCGCGGAAACCGTCAGGCTGCTCGCCAAGATAGGCCAGATCCTGGCAGCACACTACGGCCTACTCAGCACAGATCCCCTCCCTCCGGTCCCATTCGACCCGCTGAATAGGCGAGCCCACCGTTTTGGCGTTGAACCTTATCTATTTCAGTTTGAGCACCGACATCTTTCGGCGATCACGATCAGTTCGTGCTTGCGATTCATGGTGCACGGAATGTTACTGCGGACGGCTTCGGGCAGGACAGTTTTTCTCCGACCTCATCTCCTGAGACACGGATTCGCCACGCATGCAGTCCAAATTCAAAAGATCCCGGTGGATATTGTCGGTGCCTGGTTGCACCAGAAGAGCATTCCCGTCACTCGATACTATTCGCAACCGACAGCGACAATGATCGCGGACGCCGCCGACCGGTATTTGGCCGCGATCGCCAGCAACATCGACGTCGAAGAGGCGGTCCTCCGCTCTCCTGCTGAATTACAACAACTGTATCGCGACGCCGCGATGCGGACCGGCACGCTCGCCGAAGTCGTCGGAGGGCATTGCGGGGCGCATGGCCTCTGCAAGGTGCAGTTTGCTTGCATTGGCTGCGCGGCCAAGATACCGGATCCGTCGAAGCGTTCGCAGGTTGAGCAGCGGCGCAACTGGGCCGAACATGAGATCAGTTACTACCGCAAGGAAGGGCTGCTTGCCGACGTGAACCGGCTTGGGCAGCTCATTGCTGCCGCAGACACCGAGCTTCGGGAAATGGACCTCATCGAGCACTACCGGGCCGACGAGGCACGGCGCCCTGAAACGGAGGAACATCATGCCATCAAGCCAACGTCCGTGGCTGGCCCGCATTCACCAGGCGCGTCGAGCACACACGCTCGATCTCGTGCGACGCGCCATCGCCGCTCTGCAGGGTGAGCGTCGGGCAGTCACCATCTCGGCCATCGTCACTTCGTCGCGAGCGCTTGATCCGGACGGAAAAGGTATCAGTCATAGCGCATTGCTCAACAATGCAGGTGCACGTCGTCTGTATGAGGACCACCGGGACTGGCGACCACGGAAGCCGCGCCGACGCCCCGCAGCTCCCGTCGACGCACAAGTGCTGCCTATGCCGGCGAAGCTCGACCGGGATATCCGCTCGACTCGACAGCGCCTTGAACGTCTGACCAAGATTGAACTAATCGACCGACTCATCGCGGCGGAACGCGCCTACGCGGCACTGTACTTCTGCTCATTGAAACTGCAGGCCCGAGCCGTTGAGGAGGAGTGGCAAGCGCTGGAAGCGCGAAGGTTGTCCACTGTTTTGCGGGATAACGCTGTGGATAAGAGCGGCGAAGCCCTTACCACACAGCGTAGGCGTCGAGCCAGCCGAACGTGATGCAAATAATGTGTTTACCAAACCCACAAGGGCCGATGGTCTACGTCCCTTCGGACATGACTTCTGCAGAGGTCGCCTGCCTGGACTCTTGGAGCAAAATGACGCATCAGCACACGCGTCCGACGAGAACCTACAGTAAGCGAAGTTTGACTGACGTACTGACGGGTTAAGATAGCTCCGTTCTCAACCTTTCTGACATCAGTCATGGCGCCACGGGACGGTAAATATCTGGCCACTTGCAAGGAGCGGAATGCGTTGTCAGCTGCGATAAACGGCCATAGTGCTGTTTGGCCACAGGCGCAGTGCACGATAGCAAAGGGAATCGCAATTTTTAATCGTGACGGGAAGGAAGTGTGGAGTTGCAACGCCGCGTACGCGGAAGTGCATTTCAAACTTGACCGAATCACCTGACCTTCGCTGGGACTGTCGGAATTCTCCAGGGACATACTTCTTCGATCCGATCTTCGCTCTTGCCCACAACTCGCAGATGAACGATATACGACACTAGCGCATAGCGTCATGCGTGTGAAACCTGACTCTTCCGCAAGTAGAGCGCGGTCGTTATAAAATACCTGTGGATAAAGTTAGTGCAGCAGGGCACTCCATTCGGCCGTTGCTCTGATGACGATTTTGATGAGCAGGGGCAGCATCGCATACATAAACACGAGGAACGTGAGCACGAACAGGACGACGGGCACGCCGACGACCCACTTCATCATCACGTCGTCCTTCGACTTCCCGCCGTGCTTCTTGCGGTAGGCCAAGTCGGCTTCGCGCTCGGCTTCGCGTTCTTTGGCCCAGCGTTTGTTGTCCTCAACCATGCGTTGTACGGATTCGTGAATCTGGTCCACGGTATCCCGCGAACGCCGCATGCACTCTTCATCGGTCGGCATGGCGCACCTCAGGGCTTGAGCAGGTAGATAATCGGCGCCGCGCTGTTCATCATCGTACCGAGCGCGACCAGAATCAGCAGCAAGCGGTCAATGTTCATCACAACCTCAATGCAATAGCGCCCGCCTCGGCCGTGGCAACGATGACCTCCGTGATGACGCCAGGGAAGAAACGTGTACCGCGAAAGAAGCACCATGATCATCAAGAAGATAAAGGGTATCCGACCACTGCTCCCGATCTTCCTCCTGCAAGCGTAACCGTTCATCAGTCCGCTTGCTCGCTTCGCACATCTCGTCGGCTACGGTTCTGAGGTCGGCGCCCATGTCGGTCCCCCGCTTTGGCGTCTAAATGGTATCGCATCCAAGCGACGGGATGAACAGCGGTTGTTCTCTAAATAGTATGAGGTGTACGTCGTACACAACGAACGTCGGCGTCGATTTGCCCATACCCGCCCGTGTTGAGCGAAGCACCGACGCAGGCCGCCCCGCATACAATGGAATAGTGCACAGGGAGGCGCGCTATGGCTGCGTACGATCAAGACTTCTCGAAGTGGGCTTTACATCAGGCGAAACTGCTGCGCGAGAAGCGGTTTCACGAACTTGATCTGGAGAACCTGATCGAAGAGGTCGAAAGCCTCTCGCGCCAGATCAAAGATGAACTTGAGCGGCATCTGGAGCCGCTGTTAGCGGCCATGATCAGGTGGAACTGCTTCGAAGGATTGCGATGCATCAACTGGCAGGAAAAGATCGGCGAGCACCGCACATGGATCGCAACCGCCCTTGATGACGACCCGAACGTCGATGTCCCCGAGCTGATCGATCATCTGTGGGGAAGCGCGGTCCTCGAAGTCCACAAAGCGATGGGTCTTAACTTTGACCTGATGCCCAAGACCTGTCCATGGACCGTGGAGCAGGTGCTGTCGATCAAAGGCTACTATCTGCCAGACGAAAAAGGATGGAGGGAATTGCCCTATGAATGAAGAAGACTTCAAGAGCCCGGACGCGCGCATTCAAGTAAGGCTGGTGGGCGACAAGCCGGCGAAAGGCGGCATCTAGGAAACTCGGCCCGACTATCCCTAACTGAGGCATGCAGGCCCTCATACCTGCGTCACCGCGAAGACGCGCAGGACTCGCTGAAGCGAGCTTATAGCGTCATCAGCGTTTTCCATTAGGAGTTGTGCTCGGCGGGATCATTTGGTAGCCGTCAATCGGATGCGCGTGGCCAACGGGAGTGCGTTGTCGGCGGCCGCATCGACTAGATGAAGGGAAACGACAATCTGAGGCGGAAGGGTGCGCCCGTAGCCGTCATTTTTACGGCCTCGAATTATCGGTCTAGTCGACACATACCGGTGAGTCAAGTCCGGTACGTCTTGCGCGTCCGGCGGGCAGCCAACAACGCATCGTCGCGTCGATATCGGCGTGATTCACCGTCGGGTTTGCTGCTACGTCACCCTCAGGAAATTTCATTGACTATCGAAAAGCCAAAGACGCGGATATCGCGATTGACATGCGAAATTAACAACAGCGACTCGCCTAGGCCGTTCTACCGTGGAAGTGTCTGTGAGGCATGATGTGACGCGAGCCTGATCGGGTAGGACAGCCGTACATAGTGCAGGAGCATCGCCGGCAACGAGTAGTTGAATTTCCGTTGTCCACTGGTTCCGGGACGTGGAGATAGCCATGTTCCGAATGGCCGGAGAGTGTTGTGAGTGCTAGTTCGTTCATGCAGGCAGTTGCAGTCCTGCGTCACGACGCGCCAACGTCAGCAATCCGGCCGACCCCAGATGTTGAACGCACCGAGCGTCAATGTCCGCAAAGGCCGAAGCTCGTACCCCCCGTCATCCGGCAGGCGCCCCCGCCACAAAGAGTCGTTCGCTGACTTGCCGCACAGGCACTCGCGCGACTTCATCATCTTGTGAGCGGACGTTCGCATGCCTTCAAACGCAGGGAGCGTTATTTGGCTACCGCTGTCTACGGCATCACGCCGGAGCGTCAAGGTTGGCTATCGAACGTCACCACGCCGTCCAGCGGAGATACCCAAGCGAATCGGCGCTGCGCCCAGATTTGCCTGACTGGCACGCCAAGTTCGAAGCGCTGTTTCAGCGCACCTATGCGCAACGAGTAATGCGTGGGATCGACTTCCGCCGATGAATATATAGGGCCGCCACAGTTCTCGCAAAATGCGTGTATCCGTCGTGCACCGCTTGGTGCCACGTTGATATACCGTTTGGGAACACCCCGGAGCAATCGAAAGGTATGGGCCGGGGCGGGAATGTTTGCGCGAAACGCCGATCCCGACTGCATCTGACAGTCTGCACAATGGCAGACGACAACGGTTCCAGGTTGCACCTCGGCTTCGTACTGGATCGCACCACAGTGACAACACCCCTCGACCTTCATGTGCACCTCCCGGAATTTCGCGATCACTTAGGATACCGGAACCGGATAGCCGCATTTCTCCGTGCGTTATGGCTGCTTGGCCACGCTCGCCAGCTGCGCCTCGAGTGCGCTGCGCGCACGTGATGCTGCCTCCGCACTGACACGGTCCGCCAGCACTTCCGTGAGCTCGCGCAGGTGCTGCCCGCTGAGACCGACGTTCATCGCGATTCGCATATGCGCCTGCAGTTGAGACTCCAGACCTGGCAACGCAGACAGCATCCCGATCGTTGCTAGTTCGCGGCTTTGCCAGTTGAGATTGTCGCGCTCGAATATATCGCCAAAAAGATGCGTCTTCAGATAGAGGTCTATTGCTGGGGCAAACTCGAATAATGGGCCTTTGACCGGTCCGCCCGAAAGGCTGGTCTGGTTCGCGGTCCCGGCCTGGACCAGAGCATCCCCGGTTGGCGCCACGTGGCTGGGCAAGCTGCCGCCGGCATCCTGAATGCCGCGAGCCTTGCGAGTCTCCAACACCTTCATCAGTTCGCCAAGCGCGTTGAGGCTGCGCGGAAAGCCTGCATACGCGTAGAGCTGAACGAGAATCTCCTTGACGTCGTTCACGGTCAAACCCGCGTCCAAGCCTTGGTTCAGTGCCTCGCTCAGGTGTTCAATGCCCCCAGCGCTGGCGAATGCTGCGATAGGGATGATTGCCCGCTGCCGTTCGTCAAGGGTTGACGCGTCGCCAGGGACGATCGTAGAGGATGCGTTCATATTGCCGGTCTCAGTCGTTGAAGAGTGCGCCGATGCGGCGCCAATACACATCGCTAGCGCGAGCATAGCCATCCGGCATCGCACCGGTCCCCGCTCACCGTCGGCCGTACTCTTCATCAGTGACTTTCTCCATCCAGTCTACATTCTTGCCGTCCAGCGTCCCGGTCACAGCAAGATGCGTCATCGCTGTGTTCGCCGTGGCGCCATGCCAGTGCTTGACATCCGGCGGGCACCAGACGACATCGCCGGGGTGAAGGATCTGAACGGGCTTGCCCCATTCCTGTGTCAGACCTTTGCCGGACAAAACAACGAGGCGCTGCCCTGCTGGATGGGTGTGCCATGCCGATCGTGCTCCCGGTTCAAAGCTCACGTTCGCGCCCGATGCGGTGATTTCCTTGCTTGAGGGCCAGACGGGCTCCACGCGCACGCGTCCGGTGAAATACTCGGCGGAGCCTTCGCTGACGGCCTGGGTTCCTGCGCGCGAAATCTGTTGCACGTCAATGGGCGTAGCGGCTGCGGCGGGCGTCGCCTCTGTGATACTCATCGGCAGAAAGCCGGCGGCGAAGCAAAGCTTGCAGAACATTCTCATGACAGATCTTGTTGAGATGATTGGCTGTATGGACTTAATTTACTGTTGCGACCATTAGATGAGAAGATAGGCAAATCCGCATACACTGGTGCATGTGGCTCACCAATGACAATGGAAAATCTCAACGATCTGCAACTGTTCGTCACCGTCGCAAGAGAACGCAGTTTTACGCGGGCGGCGGCGCAAGCGGGCCTGTCGCGCTCGGCGCTGAGTCACGCCATTTCGGCATTGGAAGCGAGGCTGGGCGTGCGCCTGCTGACACGCACTACTCGCAGCGTGTCGCCCACCGACGCTGGCGAGCGCCTGCTGAATGTGCTGGCGCCTCGCCTCGGCGAGATTGAAACCGAGCTTGCGTCGCTCGCGTGCCTGCGCAATGCGCCGGCCGGTACCGTTCGCATCACCGCCCATGACCATTCGATCTCCACCATTCTGTGGCCGAAGCTGCTGCCTCTACTGCGCAAGTACCCTGACATTCACATCGAGTTAAGCGTGGACTATGCAATGACCGACATCGCGGCGGACCGCTTCGATGCCGGCATACGCAATGGCGATCGCGTGGACAAGGACATGGTCGCGGTCCGGATTGCGCCCGACCTGTGCATGGCAGTGGTCGCATCGCCCGCCTATCTGGAAGGAAGGGAGCTTCCCTCCACGCCGCATGACCTGACCATGCACCGTTGCATCAACCTTCGACTGCCCACACACGGCGGACTGTATGCGTGGGAATTTAAGAAAGGACGGAAGTCGCTCAGCGTGCGTGTGGAAGGACAGACGACCTTCAACAATACCTTGCTGATACTGCAGGCGGCACTTGATGGTAATGGCCTCGCCTATGTACCATTCGATCTTGTACAGCCTTATATTAAGCAAGGCCTGCTGCTGCCCGTGCTGCAAGACTGGTGGTGCACGTTTCCCGGCTATCACCTTTACTACGCCAGCCGGAAGCAGATTTCCCCCGCCTTAAGACTTGTCATTGACGCTCTGCGCGATCGCCCGGACGAAACTACAGAAATCCGAAAGTAGCCTTGCGCGGCGTTAGATAGGTTCTACATGTGGATACCCACGCCGTTAATCATCCCCATCCCGCCAACGTATATTGATTGCAGCCTTCTTTTCTTGGCTGCCGCGTGGCTGGTCGGAGACATTACGACAGCGGCCACGGGAGACCTCGGGACTGTGGGATAGTCTTGAGACCCCGGGCAAGGTGGCGAAGTTAGCGCCTTGAGACAAACGGCTGACGGGCGACGCTGGCTCCGGGGTGCATCAAGTTGATGCTGACGAGTTGGGTCTGAAGGCTCCCAGTAGGATGGGGGCTAGGCTCAACTTCACCAGGGTGCATATTTCGAAAGTAAAATATGCTTCCTGTGAAGTAACTGAAGTACCAAGAAGGTGAAATAAGATCGGAGTATCCCTCTCGAAAGTCGGTGGTTCGACGGCGACCGTCCCCGGGGCAGAATCTACTCGAGCTACGTTTCCCAGCCGCTACCTTTTTCGAGGAAGGAGTACCGCAAGCTCGAACGGCATCCTGGGTCAAGAAGTAAGCCGGGCACGGTGTACACGAGGACGTACCGCACTCGCTGAGCGAAGGTTGAGTTTCTCCTCTCGAGAAGCTAGTTGGCGTTGATGCGATCCTTCAACCCAATGTGCATCTTGGCCCCTAGCGATGGCTCGCCAAACTGTAATGCCGCAAGTCGGGCATAGAGCTGCGAGTGCTCCAGCAGCTCCGCGTGTCTGCCTTGCGCAACAATGCGGCCTTGTTCGAGGACGACAATCCGGTCGGATTGTTGCACGGTGGCAAGGCGGTGAGCGATGACCAGCGTCGTGCGATTCCGCGCCGCATTGTTCAAGGCCGTGTGCACCAGCCGTTCGCTCGCCGCATCGAGCGCGCTGGTCGCTTCATCGAGAAGCAAAATTGGCGGATCCTTCAGAATCGCTCGCGCAATGGCGATTCGCTGATGATGTCCACCCGATAGCCGTACGCCCCGCTCGCCCAGAAACGTGTCATACACTTGCGGCAGCTCCTGGATGGAGTCGGTAGCAGCAGCCATTTCGGCAGCTCGCTCCACTTCAGCGAGCGTCGCGCCTGGCTTGCCTTAGCGGATGTTGTCGAGCACGCTCCCCGAAAAGATCACAGATTCCTGCAGGACTACACCAATTCCCCGCCGTGGCGCGGCAAGCGATACTTGCCGCGTCGGAACACCGCTTATCAGGATGTTTCCAGATTGCGGGTCGTAAAGGCGCAGGCGTAGCTGAAACAGCGTAGTCTTGCCCGCCCCTGAAGGCCCGACCAGCGCAACGTGCTAACCTGGTGCCACGTTAAGTGTGAAGCCGGAGAGCGCAGGGCTGCCAAAACGAGACGGATAGGAGAAGCGAACGTTCAGCTCATGGCGCAGCACCGACTGCAGCGTATGCCATTCCACCTTTCAGACTCGACCGCGCGACCTGTTGTCTTCCCACCGATCAAGTTGAGAAACGCGTCCGACCGCTCCGCGAGATATGTGTCGTTCGCGTTGGCGAGCTCCGCCGTGAATTCAACTTCAAGCACGATGGAGCGATGCCTGGATCGGCATATTTCATGAACAGTGCCGCGAGTCTACGGCCATGATCGTGCTCCTCCGATCCGCAGCCAGATCTGCTTACACGCTTGCACTCACCCTTTTTCGCTGTCGTCTTTTTCACGGCGGTCTACTTCGAGGCTGCCTTCTTGGCTACGCCTTCTTTGACTCGACCTTGTCGGTGGCAACCTTCTTGATCATCGTCTTCTTGGCTCCAACCTTCTTCGTCACCACTCCTATGGCGCCGCTCTTCTTTGCCGGAGCAGCGACGGACGCCACAGTCTCGTCAGCATTGTCGATAAGGTACATCGCTCCGCCCTTGGTGCCTGCAAGCCATGCCGAAGCCTTATTGCGTCCGCGCTCCATGGCGCTCCTGTTTGCCGGTCGGAGTATCGGGGCCTGCGGTCCGCGCACGTAGCGTGGCCTTCTCAAGCCAGGGCGGACGCGAGATCATGGTCAGTCCAAGACATCGCCCCATCCCATGACTGCCGACTCGTCGTAGTCCCTTCTTCCTGCCCGTGAGGTTGCCGGCATGAAAAGATGTCTAATTTCATACCGGCTCTACACCAATTCAAGACATAAAAACGATACATCAAAACAAGTGCATGATACCGGCCACTGCGCCGAATTGGCTCCTACCGTAATTGGGTGAGGTAGTGCTCGCACCGCCCTGGGTCGTATTTGGTCCGTAGTAGGCGGTGCCAGCCAAACCGAGGTTCGAAGTCGCACTATTCGTAACGTACCCGAACTCACTGTATAAGAATGTTCGCTTAGATAGGAGATAGGTACCCCCAAGCGTGTACAGCGTCGCATTCCCATTGCCGTTATTCGCATTGGCGTGGTAAACGCCTCCCGTAAGGATAACGTCCGGCGAGGGCGTGTAGTTAAGCCCAATCCACTCGTGATTGACCGTAGTCGGAGCTCCGGTAATGCCTGACGGAAGCGTACCGGTGACTGTGCCAGTCGTCAGGCTTTGGTTCCCGAGGGTTGCATCGGGCGCACGCAGAAGCTGATAACCAATGTAAGCCTTGAGCGGACCCCACGTTACGGTGCCCCCCACTGTCAGCTCACGCGAGGCGGCATAAACGCTCGTGAACTGCCCGTTTGTATCTCGAATTTCGTCGTAAAGTGCGAGCAGCTCGAAGTTGTTGGTGACGTACCTCGCCTCTATGCCTGCGGCGCGTCCTTGCGCATTCCCATCGTTGCTCGGCTGGCTCCCACAAGTGTTTCCGCTACATCCGTTCCAGTTACCGGGAGAGTTGGTCAGCGCATACTGGGCCTTCAAAGTTAGACCGCCGAGCGATGGCGACGTATACTGGGCACCGTTGCCTGCTTGCGCCGAACTGCGCCCTCGGTCTAGATTCCAAACGCTATAGGCAGACCTCAATTGCGGATCTACATACCAATTGTCTTGCGACATCCACCATGCGCCAATGTTGCCAAGCTTGAATGTGCCATAAGTGTTATTGCTAAGTCCCACGAGCGCGTGGCGAGCAAATAGGCCACCATTGTTAATGCTACCGTTGGCAGTGTTAATACCGCTTTCCAGCTCGAAAGTTGCCTTTGTGCCCGCACCGAGGTCTTCCGAACCCTCTAGTCCCCACCATGATTCCCCATAGCCGCCGCTTTCCATGCCAAACAATGAGCCTCCTGGCTGACCGGTGCGATACGTCAGGCCGTTGTCGATGCGGCCGTACAGTGTGACGCTCGTCTGAGCATAGGCGCCACTGGCAAATGCCAGTAAAGAAAGTACAACGACTCCATTCTTCATGTGTCAACCTTTAAGTGTCTCGTCCAATATAGGGTTTGATTTCCCTTCTACTTCTTATGTAACTTCAGTTCTTAGACTGGATGAAGTGTGTTTATCGAGTATCGACTCCTTAGTGAAATAGCATTACTTCCGAAAATTTAAGCGCTTTCATCCCACCCGACTGCTCACTCTCCCTGTGCACGCCGTCTTACGCATACTCATCGGCCTTAAAAAAGCCCTTTCCCGCGATAACCTTTCAACCGACCAGCCCCATCGACACGCCCAAGTAAAAAAATGTACCTTCTATGATTAATTTAGTTATACATATCGATCTGTTCAGATACGCTTCAACTTCGTTTCACACGACTTTCTAATGGTGATATTTAGGTTGTCGACATCGTGCGACTACGAAACCGACCGCGAGACAACGATGCAGATCTCCGAGCGGACGACGATCGCTTATCAAGCCAGCTATACATGCGAGCAAACGGACACGAATTTCGCGGGTCAGCGGTATTTCCAGCGTCACTCCCCGACACGCCGGAGCTATTCAGGGTGACGAAGTGACGTCGCTTTCACAGGGACGTATTTCCGGACTTTGCCAAGGGAGATTGACGCGACAATTGCTCCGACCGTGAGAAACGCCGCACTGACCAGAACGGGCCCCGCGATACCGATAGAGTCGTACGTCAGGCCCCCTACTGAAGCACCCGTGACATTTGCGATCTGAATTAAAGCAATCTGAAGTCCGCCAGCATTCTCTACATCGTCATTCAGATATTGCGCGACCCAAGTGGACCATGATACCGGCACCCATCCCATGGACAGACCCCAAGCGCTGACAGCGACTAAAGCAACTGGTGCACTTTGTGCGTTCAACGCACTTAAGCCCGCTAAAGCCATCGCAATAGGCGCGATGAGCAACGCTGCACGCAAGCTGGTCCGCAAAACAAACGAACACGCCAATGTACCGGCTAAATTTGCAAGTCCTAAGACGATGAACATCATTGATATCTCTGAAGCATCTACCTCACCTCGCGCCTCATATAACGGCCGGACGAACGTAAAGAACGCAAACTGCCCCGCGAATATCGTGGACATCGCCACCATAGCCATTGCGATCCCCGGTCTTCCAAGCAACCGGAGCACGTCCGCAATAGTGCTACGCCGGTCCGATACAGGCAGCGACGGCAATGATAAATGTTGCCACAACGTACATCCGGCACCTAAAAACGCGGTGATGGCAAAGACTCCACGCCATCCCACTAACTTCTCCAGAAGGCTGCCCGCCGGAGCGGCGATCACCATCGACACTGATACCCCAGCGAACACTGCCGACAGAGCTTTCGGTACGTCGTCTGGCCGGGCCAGGCGCATTATCAATGACGTCGACATCGCCCAGAACGCTCCGAGAGCCAGCCCAAGAAGAAATCTTCCCGCGAGAACGCCGCTGAAGGTAGGCGAAGCCGCGACAATTGCACAAGACAAAGCCAACGCTGTCGAAAATCCTAAGAACAAGTTGCGCCGGTCTATATCACGAGCAAGCGTCGTTACTAACAAGCCGCTCATCATTGCAGCCAACGCGACGGCCGACATCGACTGCCCAGCCAATCCAGTGGAAATTCCTAAACCGTGAGCCATAGGCGTCAGCAAGCTGACCGGCAAAAACTCAGCAGTCAACATGCACGCCACGCTACAACCAATCGCTACAATCGCGCTCCAGTTCGTTTCTCCAACCGCCTCCAATTTGTTCCTCCATTTAGGCATTGTGGTCCAAACGAAATCGGCACGAGATGGTCAGCTAGACTAAGGCCAACCGGAGACGGCTTCCACTCCTCAAGCCCGGTGGTGGGCGAGATATGAGGTAGAGAGTGTTCGGAAATAGCCTCCTCGCCCTTACCTCACATCTCAACGCTGGACACCACTATCTTAGTGGTGTCTCAACTAGCCGAAGTTGCGCAACGAACGTCCAGCTGTCGCATCGGTACTCAAGCGGACACTCCGCCTCCGGCCGAACCGATGGTTCTCCCGGCCTATCACTTTACTTTCTATTGAACAGACGGTCCGCTCCCAACGCCAACAACAGGAGAAGGGCCTTTACTACCATTTGAACAAAAGAAGAGACATCGAGAAGGCTCATTCCGTTATCGATAATGATTAACAACGTCGCGCCCGCAACGGCCCCAGGAACCGAGCCGACGCCGCCTTGCAGCGACACTCCGCCAATCACCGCAGCCGCGATCGCATCCAATTCGAGATACTGACCGAGTGCCGGGGTTGAACCCGAAAGTCGAGCGGTAGATAAAGTACCTGCGATCGCGTAGAAAACGCTCATTAAGAGAAATCCGCCCAAGATGTGCATTTTGACATTGACACCGGCAAGGCGCGCAGCTTCTCGGTTCGATCCAATTAGATATATATTGCGTCCAAACACTGTTCGCGACATCAAGAAGTGCATTGCTCCTGCACACCCGGCAAGCCAGAGAAACGCCGTTGGAATTCCCTGATAGCTTCCGAACACCCAGGCCAACCCTACGCAGACGATAGATAGGATCATGATCTTCAGCAGCGTACTGCCACCCTTCTCTTCCTGCACACGACCTCCCCTCACGATTACCGCAACACCGGCGACGTAGAGGAGTGAAATCAAAATTAATGAAGCACGGATTGGAATAAATGCTTCGCTAAGCGACGCGTAGCTCGACGAAACAGGCGATATGGTAGCTGCATTCGTTAAGTAATAGGCCAGACCCCGAAACCCTAATAGCCCCCCGAGAGTAACCACGAAAGATGGTACGCCAAATCCGACGGTCCAGAGCCCCTGCCAGCATCCTAAAAGCAACGCAATGCCCAAAGTCGCCAGTAAAGTGGGAACTACCGCCCAGGCATGAGTTACCTGCAATGCCGCGGCAGCCGTGCTGCACAAATAAACAGCGCTTCCGATCGAGAGGTCGATCTCTCCCTCGATAATTAAGATCGCCACTGCCATTGCAAGAATGGATGTGATAGCTCCGTGCCTCATCAGCATCGTCAAGTTTCTTGGCGAGAGAAACACACCATCTGTCGCAACTTGGAGAGATACACCAACAATCACTGCTACAAGGATCATTGGAATCCATCGCGAATTACCGGTTAGCAGTAGCCTTGCGGCTTGGAATCTTGATGGCTTGAACGAAATATCAGTTACGTCACTCATCTTAGTCTCCTTCATCTCTGTTGATCCAGGGTCTCGTCTTACATCGTCGCGGCATTCAAGAGTTGCTGCCGGCTGCTTCCTGCCGGAAAATGACCTGTGACGCGCCCTTTGTGCATAACGATAACTCGATCCGTCTCGTTCACTACCTCTTCGATATCGCTGGACACTAGTAAAATTGCCTTTCCATCGTCTGCCAACTCCCTAAGGATTCGGTAAATCTCGAAGCGCGCCCCAATGTCCACTCCGATAGTCGGCTCGTCAACGATGAGTAGTTCTGGTTCGGCAGCGAGCCAGCGCGCAAGCATTACCTTCTGCTGGTTACCACCGCTATATGTTTCGACTCGCCTACTCATGCTAAGTGGTCGGAGTTCCAGGTTTCGCGCCAATTTCCAGTTTCGCTGAAGTTCTCTTTGTTTTGCGATTACATTCCGGCTACTCACACTTTTGAGGCTTGCCGCACTCATATTCCATAGAACTGACTGGCCTTCAAACAGTCCCGAGAGTTTTCTATCCTCGGTCAACATCGCGCAGCCACGTCTTAGCGCTTGACTGGGAGAACCTGGTCGCCCCGTCTGCCCATTAATGGTGATAGTTCCATCGACGTTTCCCTCCCAGGCTCCATAAACGGCCATGCACAGCTCAGAGCGTCCCGCGCCGACAAGACCGAAAAGCCCCACAATTTCGCCTGAGCAAACGTGAAACGATGCACCGTCGACAAAGCGCTTGGGGCTGGCTCTATTCGTCACCTGCAAATTGGATATTTCAAGCTTCTTTTCGCCGGTAACGACTTTCCGCGGTGGCTTGCTCTCGTGTTCCCGTCCGATCATGGCATGAACAATTTCAGATCTCCCCCCTTTTATTTTCGACGTCTCAAATACTAGCCGACCGTTGCGCATCACTAGCGCTCGCTCGCAGACCTCTTCAATCTCGTCCAGGCGATGCGTGATGAAGATTGTTGCCACGCCGGCCTGACCAACCTGGCGAATCTTGTCATAGAGATGAATGGCTTCACCCGGCGTTAGAGCAGCAGTCGGTTCGTCCAGAATCAGTACGCGCGGCGACGCCTTTGTCAACGAAGACGAGATCATAAGAAGGCGTTGTTCCGAGGCCGACAACATCCGGACCGGCATATCAATATCTGCGTCGATATCGAAAAATTTTAGACATGTTCGCGCGTGCTCGCGTAGAGCCTTTCTGTCGATTATGCCGTGCCGATTGGGCAGAGCGCCCATTGCGGCATTCTCCGCGATGCTGAGCTTCGGAGCAATGCGAAGCTCCTGAGGCACTAGCACGACACCACTTGCTTCTGCATCGCTGACGCCACTAAATCGACACTCCTCGTCGCCCAAGATGACATTTCCGGAGTAGCTTCCAAATGGATATACACCGGAAATAACCTTCATCAACGTCGATTTTCCAGCACCGTTTTCCCCGAGCAATGCTATGGTCTCGCCTCGGCGAATCGAGAGAGACACATCGGATACAGCAGCGACACCAAAGAATTCTTTAGTCAGGTTCTCAATCCTTAAAGCCGACTCGTTACACATCTTTCGCACTCCAAATGGTTACACAGCGCGACATCACATCCTTACTTTACGTATGACTAGACCCCTTAACCTTAAGATCTCCTAAGTCAACAGAATCACGCCAGACAAATCATCCTTATAAATCGGACTCGGACCTGATCTTCGACGTGCTTCCGTGAACGAAAAACACCGCCGGAGCAACTCCATTCCGCGCATCACAGCAGTGGTCGGAACTCACTGAGCCGTCCAACCTCCATCTACTACCAATGCATGCCCAATCACAAAGCTTGCTCCGGGGCTACACAGCCAAAGCACGGCGGACGCGACTTCTTCGGGCTGTCCCAGTCTGCCAATCGGTTGATCAACTTTCAAAATCTTGTTTAGGGCGTCGGGATCGCCCTCTAACATGGTCTTCACCAGCGGCGTTTCAATCGTTCCAGGACATACGGCATTGACGCGGATGCCGCGTGCTGCATATTCCAGAGCAGCCGTCTTTGTCAGTCCGATAATTCCGTGTTTCGAGGCGTGGTAATCACCACGACCAGGAACCCCTACCAAACCGCAGATTGAAGAGCAATTAACAATGGCTCCAGACTGGCGTTCACGCATGTGCGCTAGTTCATATTTCATGCAATTCCATACGCCCCTCAAATTCACCGAAATGACTCTGTCAAATTCGAGGCCGGAGGCATCCGCTGTTTCTGCGGCGGCAAACTGAACACCTGCATTGTTGAATGCAACGTCCAGTCTTCCGAACTCAAATACGGTGCGGCGAATCATTGATTCCACTTCCTCTTCGTTGGCCACATCGCAAACGATCGGGATCGCGCTCCCCCCCTCGGATCTGATCTCGTCAGCCACGCTTTGTACCGCCTGCTCGGAGATGTCGGATAACGCTACTAAGGCTCCTGCGTCCGCAAAGGCTTTCGCCGTTGCGCGACCAATGCCTGCACCGGCGCCAGTCACGAGCGCCACCTTATTCGAAAACCAAGAATCCATGCCTTGTCTCTCGGATGTAGTGAAGACTTATTGCCGGATGCCTTAGTGGCAAGCGTCATCTCGGCCAAATACCTGCTGTACTGAAGTCCATCCCTTGGGCGTGTCCTTGATCGCTTCACAGAGATTGTCCTTCGTGATGGCCATCACTGGAATTAGTCGAGTTGGCACTTTTCCTGCCCCGATGTCGACCATTGCATCGAATGTCGGATTTTGCTTTTTTGCAAGCGCCACTGCAGCGCTTACGGCCGATCGTGCCATTTCGTTAATATCCGTGTAGACTGTCATCGTCTGCATCCCTTGCGCAATAAGCTTCAAAGATGCAGACTCGGCGTCGTTACCGCTAAGAAAGATCTTCCCCTGAAGATTACGCGATTTGAGTACTTGGGCGACACCGCTGGCCATCCCGTCATTAGTAACCACGAACGCTTGAATGTGATCTTTGTTTGCGGACATCGCATCTTCAGCCGCAATCTGCGCTTTCGCTGGACTCCAGCTCGCGATGTTTTGATCAAATACAACCTTAATTGCCTGCTGACCTTTAAGCCGGTCGTCGTATGCTTTCGAAATATCTCGTCCAGTCTGATCGCTGGCGTCTCCCCTGACGATCGCGTAATTTCCAGACGGAGCGAATTTCATTGCTGCTTGAATTTGAAGCTGACCCACCTTGTAGTTATCGCGAGTAACGTAATAATCTACCTTGGCGGTTTCCACCCCGGTATCGTAAGCGATCACAGGTACCCCAGCGGCATGTGCCGAGTTGACGATCTCGCCAGCTGTCCTACTGTTAACTGGGTTCAAAATTAAGGCATCCGGCTGCCTATTAAGCATGTTTTCTACCTCGGACATTTGCTTGATCGGGTCGCCGTTAGCGTACTGGAAAACAATGTCTGCTCCGACCTTTTTTGCCTCCGCCTCCATGGCAACACGGTCGAACGCCCATCTCTGCTCCTGCTGCTTTTGCATAGCAACCACGATAAGCGGTTTGGTGCTCGAGGCGTACGCTGAGTTGGCAAGCGCGCCGGTAACGGCGCACAGTGCGACAGCAGCTGCCGTTCTTTGAATAGCCTTTGTCTTAATCGACTGCATTTTGTCTCCGGTATTTGATTGGAATTTGGTCTACTTTTACTCACCCTAAAGGATCGCACGTCTCCCCGATCTCAACATGCGATCGGAGTTGCATGAGGAATGATCCTGTCCAGCCAATCAAGGGCAACATCGCTTGCATGCTCTCGGCCAGACGCGTCGTGTCTGCCAAATTCACCGACTCTGGCGGCACCGAACTTCTCGAGTGCCTCGGAAATCACGTTGCCGCCATGATTGAATGTTTCCGAATAGCTACTATCTCCGAGGCCGAACATGGCAAAACGAATTCCCTTAAGGTTGGGCGACTCGTTTTCAAGTCGAGTTAAAAAAGGGCGAGCGCTGCTCGGAGGATCACCCTCTCCATACGTTGAACAGACGATTATGTAGAAAGTGTCCTTCGAGAACGCTAACAGATCGAATTCTGCGAGGTCGTAGACCGATGTGGTCATGGTCTCTCGAAGCTTATTTTCGATGTCGCCTGCAACAAATTCTGCTGTGCCGGACTCTGTGCCGAAAAGGACTTGAATGTTCACAATGTCTCTACTCCTGTACTTGTATCGGTATCCCCACATCGAGCCACTCGTAGGAGTTCGCCCCAATCACTAATCTTGCGTCGAATGCGCCCGTCGATGGCTGCCGTTAGCTCCGCTCGATCGATCGCCTTCCATCCATCAAACGTGACCGATTTTTCGACGAGCTCACGCGGTAGCCCATCGAGTCCTGGTTTCCACCCTTGGTTGCTTCCAGCGAGCGACGCCGCAATCGCAGCCGACACCTGACGAGCGTCGCTACGATTTTCTGGGATCGTTCCCTGCGGGCCCCTTCGAAACCAGCCCGTGCAATAAAGCCCGTCCCGAATCTTTCCTACCGTGGGGTCCGCCCACTCGTCTGGTGGCAGAATGTCCCGATGCCACCGAAGATCTCGGTGGGCAAATCCAACTGCGGTGATAACGCTGTCTGCTGCGATTTTGAGTTCGACTTTCTCGCCGGCAGACGCTTCGAATACGATGCCTTCACTATCGATCCGCAGTGGAGTCCAGCCGAATCTGAAATTCACTGTCAACCGCTTCTGAATGCCGCCCTGTTTTTCCTCCAGCATACGAATAGCAGCAAGTAGCGCGTCTTCAGATTCTGTAGCGCCACTTTCAATGGCTGGTTGCACATCCGCTACGTTGAACTCGACTCCTTCAATTCGGGACAGTTCGCGAATCCCGGGTCCGCTAAACTTTGCATATCTAGCAGGTGACCGTCCGATCAAGTGTATTTCACGAATGAACGATGTCTGAAGCATTGCCAGCGCTTCGTCATTCACATCGCTATCCGACAGGTCGTTCTCTGTTTGAATCAAAATCCGCAAAATATCGAGCGCGACATTTCCGTTCCCAACGATGACGACGCGGCGTCCTAGTGCAATGTTCTTGTTGTGCTCGTCAGGGTGTGAATTCAGTAATCGAGTAAGTGCGCCGGCGCGGAAGACATTCGTGCGATGCTCCCCTTCGATTTTTAGCGTTCGATCCGCGTGAACGCCAGTCGCGAGTACTACTATGTCGAAACTTTCCTGTAACGTATTCAAATCTATGTCGACACCGAGTTCAACATTTCCGGCAAATCTTATCGAACCATTCATGAAAAGCCGGTCGAACTGACGGGTAACAGATTTGGTACCCTGATGATCTGCAGCAACGCCATATCGCACCAAGCCATATGGAACGGGCAATCTGTCAAAAATGGTGATTTCCGCTGTCGGCGTGGCTTTGATAAGAAAGCTCGCAAGGAAGCATCCGGACGGGCCGCTTCCTATAATTGCTATACTTGGTCCCGGGCGATCTATTGACAACATGGTCGGCAACTGAATCAATGGAAAAAAGTTAATGGTTCCAGTTCGCTTCAAACTTTACTGGCAAAGTTTCTAATCCACGCTCGTTCCACATCAAGCATCGCTGAGGTGTATCCGCCAATGTGAACCCGGGCATCTTGGTCAGCCCATACTGTAGAGCTACCCTTGCTTCAATTCTTGCCAGCGGTGCGCCAAGACATAGGTGCACCCCGCCTCCAAACGCCATATGCTTTGGGATCTTCCGATTGATGTCCAACGCGTCAGCGTTGTCGAACACAGTATCGTCCCTATTCGCCGAACCATAGAGCAGCGTGACCGTTGCACCTCTTGGGATGGTGATGCCGTGAATTTCAACATCCCGTGTAGCGGTGCGCGCGCTGGCCTGAATCGGACTCTCGTATCTCAGAAACTCTTCGACGGTCAATGCCGCGTTCGACACAGCGGATTCCACTCGTGCTCTCAGGTTTGCATCCTTTGCCAAATGCCAGAAGATGTTGGTGAGAAGATTCTTGGTGGTAGACATGCCGGCGAAGAAGATCAATGTGCTCATTCCAATCTGCTCGGACTCGTTCAGCGGCACCCCCGCTTTTTCCGCGTGCGCTATCGTTGACATCAGATCGCCCCGTGGTGACTTCCGGCGCGCGCGAAGCTCACAGGTGAGAAATTCTCTGACCTCACGGGCTGTTTGTAACGAAGACTCTGGAATCGTTTCTCGGCCATCTTCACGATGGAGCAACCCGATAAAATGCTCATAGACCCATTGCTGATTCGTCGAATCTATGCCTAGTAATTCAGAGATAACTCCGAGTGGCAGTTGCACGCAAAACTCCGCTGCGAGATCAACTTCCTCTTTCCCCTTCAATCCTTTAACCAAATTCTCAACGCGTCGAACGACCCCTCTTTCCTTTTCTCGAAAGAACGTTGGCGTTAGGTAATCTTTTAGGACAGTCCTGAGCGCAGTATGGTCGGGCGGATCCGCTTCGACCACATTTCCTTCCGCAAAGAAAATACTTCCGGTTCTATCGAGATCGACACCATTTGCATTACTGTACGCAGCCCAGTTCCTGTTCGCCTCAACGACATCTTCGAACCTTGAAAGCGCGTAGAATCCGTAAGTGTCGTTCAAATAGACCGGATGCTCCTCACGGAGCTTTGCGTAGACTGGGAACGGATCACGAATAAATTCAGCTGAAAACGGGTTCCAAATCGATGTCATACATTCGCCCGGAAAAGTTAGCTTGATATTAAAGTGATTTGACTGCATCGCGGCACCGTGAAATACCGCGTTTAACGCACCGATACCCGTGTCGCCAATATTTGTTGCGGCTCTTATTGCATGTGCGCGCCGCATAGTTTGCCTTACGGCTTATTCGTTCAATAGCTGCATCAACAACCCGGACATGCTGCTGTATCGCTCGGTTTTTCTTGCTCGATGATGCGTGCGGTCCCTCTTATGCGGTGTTCACCCCGTTCACCCTCAGAGGAACGGAATAAAGTGAAGTATTCGCACAGATGTACAAGCGCGTAAGTTTCGGACCTGCGAAACACAGATTGGCCACCACTTCGGGCACTTTGATCTTTCCAATCAGGCATCCCTCGCGGTTAAAGCACTGCACGCCGTCGCCCGCGCTCGCCCATACGTTGCCCTCACAGTCGAGGCGGAGTCCGTCAAATATGCCTTGATTGGACTCTGCAAAAACGTTCCCACCGTGAACTGAGCCATTGTCGCGGACCTGAAACGCCCGAATGTGCGCCGGGTATTCGGGCCCTTCCGTGCGACCACTGTCGACAACATAGAGAACTCGCTCGTCCGGGGAGAAGGCCAGTCCGTTCGGTCGTATCATGTCGGTAACTACAGCCTCGACCTTCCCAGTCGATGGATCCACCCGATAGACGTGGCACGCTCCGACATCGCTGTCTGCTCTGCTCCCATCATGGTCATTTTCGATACCGTACATAGGATCAGTAAACCAAACCGATCCATCGGTCTTCACCACAACATCATTCGGTGAATTGAGGCGCTTGCCTTGCCAAGAGTCGGCAATGGTGACGACGGTACCGTCATGCTCGGTGCGGCTCACGCGTCGCCCGCTATGTTCGCAAGTGACTAGACGACCAAGACGATCAACGGAGTTTCCGTTTGCCTTTCCAGAGGGATTGCGAAAGACGCTCACTGAACCGTCGGTCTCGTCGTACCTCAGCATACGATCGTTTGGGATGTCAGATAGGACAAGAAATCTGCCTGCCGCGAAATAAGCTGGCCCCTCCGTCCAGCCGCCACCTGTCCAGAGACGTTCAAGACCCGCATGGAGATTCACAAGCCGCGCGAACGGGGCGTCCAACACTTCGTAGACATGCAAACTCGAGAGCGACTCACGAACTCCAAGCACGTTCTCAGTGGTGACCTGTTGTCCTATCACTTGATCTCCTCGACCTTTTCTTAACGTTCGCGTCTCGACTGGACTGCGAACTAGTTCGGCTTCCACATGTTAAGGCAAGCATCATGCTGAACTCTCACTAACAAGAAAGCATGCCCATCCTCTCGATGCCTAAACGCTCGGCATAACATTGTTTTCGTCCTCAAGGAATGCGAGAAGCATTCTCTGCGCAAAGCCATTTTGTCGTGCACTACACAGCGCCAGCTGAAGGCAAAGATGTCATATTTGCTTTCTTAAGTACAGACGCTTTAAGTTCCGCGGTCGTAAGAAAACCTAACGACGAAGAAAAACGTCTGTCTTCTGCGTCCCGTGGTCATTCGAGGGCTAACCCTCCAGGACTTCACAGTGCGGACTTCACGGCCATAGCTCTACGTCCAAGTGAGTGCTGAACACATGGCGAGGACTATTGCTCTTTTCCTGACGCGCGTTAGGATGCGACCGAACTAGGGAGCCGAGGGTATAAGATTCCGCTTCGCCAACTTAGGACGATATTTCGACGTTTGGGAAATCGGTGGAAACACTTACATTCACCCAATCCTCTGCGTCTTTCTGCCGTATTGCGTCTGCTTGCCGCAATGCGCGCAAAGCGTCACTGCCAAGCAAAAGATGGGGGGGCACGGTGTCACGTTTTACGAGATCCACCACTACCGCCGCGACTCTAGCGGGGTCGCCGATCTCGGCCCCTGCGCTTGCCTTGCCGATTTTCAGTCGCGCTCCGACACTCGGCTCGTATTCCTGAATCAAGGAATATTCCACTCCAGCGGCGATGAGGCTCCAGTCGGTACGCATTCCACCTGGCTCGAGGGCAACGAAGTTGACCCCGAACGGCGCAGCCTCTTTCGCGAGAACCTCGGTAAATCCTCCCAGTGCCCATTTGGCGGCCTGGTAGGCTGAAAGGCCGGGCGAGCTCACGCGCCCACCTACTGAAGAGATATTGATTACGTGCCCAGAGCGTTGAACGCGCATCTTAGGAAGCGCAGCACGAACAAGATTGACTACTCCGTAGAAATTCGTCTCAACCTGTTCGCGAAAATCGACCGAAGTCATCTGCTCGAAGGGCACAATATGGCCATAGCCCGCATTGTTCACGAGCACATCGAGGCGACCGAACTCACTGACCGCAAATTCGACGGCTGCGTGCGCCTCCTTCGCGTTAGTGACATCCAATCGAAAGGTCCTGAAGGACGCCGGTGAATATCTGGCCTCCAATTCAGTGAGCAGGCCGGGATTCCGAGCAGTTGCCAAAACCTTGGCGCCCGACGCTAGCGCGGCCTCGGTGATCGAGCGGCCGAGACCTCGGGCGCTTCCGGTTATCAACCAGACCTTCGACATTTCCATCCTCCTTTTCTTTCGGAACGGGTGAGAAGCACTTTATGCCGCGTATATCGCTTGCTTCGCTATCTTTGACGTTATGTGGATACTCCTTGCCAACACGATTAACGGCTGCAAATCGCTTGAGGCATCGGCGACTTCTCAACTCCATTGACTGCTTCTTTTTCCATCTCGAAGATCACACGCAAATCGGCGATTATCATAATCTAGTAATCCTATCTGATGCGCGCGCGAGCTATTGCGCGTGGAGTTCTGGAATGCACATCGACGATTACGTAGAACCCAAGAGACGCATCGCTCATCGATTGGATGGGCGCTATGAGACAAACTCCTAAAATCGCTAATGGACAATCCCTACAAAGGTTTTAGAAGCGCAAGTTGCGCGTCTGCGCCGGGTGAACATGTTGAGGTCGATTGCGGCCTGCCTCTTGCTGCTGCAATCAGCCACGCAAACGAAACAGCGGGGTTGCCGCAGTTCCAACATGCCTCCCTGGCCGCGCTGTCGCCGTAGTCGGTCTTCCTGGCAATTGAAGAGCAGCGTATGCTGGCGAAGACCGACACTGCGCATTTGTCGGATCTGCCCTAAACTATGCGCCGAATAAGACGATAATGGCTAGACATTTGATCTTTTCATCCGGAAAGTTTTTCTAATCTAATTGTCACTTTCCTCTCTACCGAGCGCGGTCGCGTCTTCTATACGGGTCTTAGGTAACATCGCGAACGGTGATGAAGCATGGGCAATGTCGGCGAGGGTGCGGCATGCGGCATGCGGCATGCGGCATGCGGCATGCGGCATGCGGCATGGAGTAAGCTGAAGCCAGTCCGCGATGCACCAGCTAACTCAATCCCTGAATCGCTATTTGCCCGCGCCCGGCCTTGCTGCTCAGTCAGGCGACGTCGGCCGGCTCAACCCGGCAAGTTCAGCGCGTTCTCAAGAAATCGATGCCGCATCTGTTGACATGGTTGGACAAAAAGGCCATGTGTTGCAGACGGACACCATAGAGCGAACGGAGAAAATGCTTTCTCGCCATCGACGGGCACTAACACCTCGATGGCGCAGACGTGCAGATCGTTGACCCGCCGCCGCTTTCTTATTTGGACGGATCGATCGTTCCTTCCTTGCCCGTGTACAGATTGACATTTCCCTTCGATGACCAGTTGTGGTACTTGGTATCGTTGGGGTTGTCTGGTGGTGCCCCGCCACATACGTGCCGTTGCTACGCGTGTATAGGGTGCTTGTCTGCCAATTTCATCGCGAAAGCTCCGATCTGCAAGGACCGAATCCAGCCTCCCATGTATGAAAGGCACTGAAGTGCCGTCGCCCGAGCGCTGCGGTGCCGCCCCGTTGGGCGGCGTCACGTTACATGTGCCGAATGATGAAACCTAGAATCTATGTACAAGCCCGACGCCTACCGCAAACATCGAGCGAGACGACGAAGGGGTCGAATTGAAACCATCGCCGACCGTTGCTGTTGCATCGATGATATTCCCGGCGCCGTTTGTCCCTAGCGTACTTCCATTTGCTCGGGTGTAACCTTGCACGCCGTAAAGGCCCGTCCGCTTCGACAGTGCGTAGTATTCGGATAGATTGAATTGCTGATATTGCGCGCTGCTCGTGATTCCGTTTGCACTCGTTGCGCGGGTATAGCTGTAACCAGATGCAAAATCCCATGCCACCGAAGGCTTCCAGTGCAAAGTGACACCGCCCGTGTTAAAGACCGCTTGGTCATGAAACTTCGATCCGGTTCCAGGGATATATTGCACGTTCGTGTAGATCGCTCTGACGTCGAAAGCCTCGTTGAAGACATAGCTCGCGCCGGCAGCGAAACGTTGCTGCGCTCGGGCGGTCTGATACCCATTGGTTAGAGCTGAAATACCTGGCTGCGCGCCGAGATTCGACGTTGCTGAATCGGCACCATAAGCGCCACCGCCAGGAGTCGAGTTGTTTATTCGCGAGAAACCGACTCCTACGCCGATTGGTCCTTGGGCGTACGCGATCGCTGTCGTCCAGGTCGATCCCTGATCTACGCTACCGGGGACACCAGCAAACGAATAGGAGCCACTCACGGTCAGTCCGTACCATTGTGGTGACGTGTACAGAAGCGTATTGTTCGCTCTATACCCTGTGTCCAAGCCGTCAATATCCCCTGGATGTGCACCGAAGTACCCAGTGAGAACCTGAGTCGGGCCGAAGGGAGCCATCAACTGATAGTAGGATGCGTACTGGCGCCCAGCTGTCAGCGAACCATAGTTTGGATTCGTCAACCCGACGAACGCTTGGCGACTGAACATAAGTCCGTTTGTAGCCTGAGCCCCGTTGCCGCTATTAAATCCTTGTTCTAGGGTGAATATCGCCTTGTTTCCACCGCCAAGATCTTCCGCACCCTTCAGTCCAAATCGGCTTCCAAGCCAAACACCGTTCATCATCTTGACAGCTGACCGTCCCCCCGACGTTGACCCCAACGAGGTCTGGCTCGTCTGGTAGCTGATGCCGTTGTCGATCGCGCCGTACAAAGTCACGCTATTTTGAGCATACGCATAGCCGTGCAGAACCATCACAGATCCAAAGACTGCGAATTGATAACTGATGGCGATTTTTTTCTTCATAATCTAAGCGTCTCCTATATATTGAAAGTTAAAGCCCTCCGACGTAGTTGCAGAATCATCCTATCTCCAACTAGGTCCCGTTCTTTCTGAAGAACACATTCAATGCACGCAATACTTAGCTTTACTAATTTAAAGACATCCGCGTTAATCTTGTTAGAAATCAGGCCAACTCCAGCGAACAGCGCCTTCAAATGGTCGGCAACGCGCACCGAAACCACGTTCGATCGCAGGATATTCTTCCCAAAAATCGTTTGCGTCCTTGCAACAAACAACAGCGCCAGTGAACTATCATCGTATAAGGTAAACGCGCGATAAGACGGCGCTTCCATGACCACAGCATCACGACTACCGTTAAACATTTTCGCCAGTTAACCTCCGGAAATCGCGGTCTTCGCCATGACCATGTGCAATTGCGGGTCTGTCCGAATCTACGGCTTGACGGCCACAGAACCGAGAAGCGACAAGTAATTGCCTCCTCTCCCCGCATGACCTCGTGGGTCGGCATCACATCGCTAAGGGTTGCGGGAACCTCATCGCTCGCCGCGGACGAGATCGTTTCGCTGCCTACCCTATCTGTGTGGCTTGCGAAGCATTATCGGATCTACCGAGTCGGCAAGGAAATGAATAAACTGGATGCATCCATAAACAAGTAAGCATGCGACGCATCTCGCTCCGGCGTAGAGGACCGTTCGACGTTGTCCATCGGAAACGAAAGCTTAAATCGGCGTCTCCGACGTCCGCATCCTCTCCTGGCGAGCGTCATCGGACGTCCGCCCTACGCAAAGGATGTTGAGATTTCACGAGCCTCAGAACAATACTTCGGTGGCCGAGCTGGTCGCTAGATGTATCGGTTCAGCGAAATTCAGGCGCCTAGTGATGTTTCGCGGGACCCTGCCTTCGGAGCGTCCTTCCACGCGTCTCGCTCCATAGCGCAATTGCTCGTTTCAAGCGGAGCGACCTAGCAATTTGCAACTGGAGGGCGGCCTCAGGAGCGCGCCTGCGGGATTGCCTGCCTCCCCTTGTTCGATTCTCAGAAGCGCAAAAGCAAACTGCCGGACGCCCCGGACAGCGATCGGGGCAAGGAGCGAAGCCGCCGGGATCAATCGCATTGGAAATCGGCAAGTCGCGCCTTTCAAAAACGCGAAGGGCGCACTGGCAGAGTCGATTAACACGCATTGAGCATGTGATCGAAGGCGCGAAAGGGTCTATCTTAGCTACGGGGACCGTTCAACATTTGAGTGAACACAACCTCCTCCCCATTCATTAGCAAATTTCGCGCAGAAGGAGTCTGACGAGCCCGGCTTCACCGCGGGCTGATAGCGGACTTCCGTTGGAATTGCCAGGTACCCTGACGAATTGAGCGATGCGGGATGGACAGCGGCATACCGGTTGCGGGTCGGTAACGCTGAGCCATGTAACCCTGCTTAGAATCGAGGCCCCGCAAGGTAGGGCAGTGAGGAGCCTCTTTCTCAGATAGAGCGTTCGACAATCAAACTTACTTCAAGTTGCTACGGAAGAAATGCGTCAATTTGTCGAACGGAATGAGATTGACACGATCGTAAAGGTCAACGTGGCCTGCACCGGGTACGATGACGAGTTCCTTAGGTTCGCCAGCTAGCTTAAAAGCCTCCTCACTGAATTCCCGAGAATGCGCATCCGAACCTGCAATGAAAAGCATGGGTCTAGGAGAGATGGTGTCGATGTCATTGAAAGGATAGAAGTTCATGAACTTGACATTGCTCGTCAGCGTCGGATGCGTTGTTAGTGCGGGCGATCCCCCCTTCGGCGTGTATTCACCCCGCGGCGTTCGATAAAAGTCGTAGAATTCTCGCTGAATCGGATGCGTGTCTTTCGTCAACTGATGGTCCGTTCCGCTCGTGTATTCGGTGTTTCCGCCGGCGAACTCAGCGTCACGCTGCTCAGCGGCTGCAGCGATAAGCTTCTTTCGTTGTTCAATGGTCAACGAGTGATGAAGCGCGTTTCGGTTCACTCCGCCCATGTCATACATACTGACAGTGGCGATGGCCTTCATTCGCGGATCAATCTTGGCCGCACTAATGACGAAGCTGCCGCTGCCGCAGATACCGAGAACGCCAATCCGATTTTTGTCGACAAGAGACCTTGTGCCAAGGAAGTCGACCGCGGCACTGAAGTCTTCCGCATAAACATCTGGCAAGACTGCGTTGCGTGGCTCGCCCTCGCTTTCACCCCAAAAAGACAAATCGAGCGACAACGTGACGAACCCCTGCTCAGCCAATTTTTGCGCGTACAAATTTGCGCTCTGTTCTTTAACCGCTCCCATCGGATGTCCAACAATCACCGCGGGATACTTAGAACCTTGTTTTAAAGTCTTTGGAGTGTAGAGATTCCCTACGACCTTCATTCGATACTGGTTTAGAAAGGTGACTTTTTCGGAGTTAAGTTCGCTGCTTTCGTAGAAATTGTTTGCGCCATTCGACATGTTTTGTCCTATTGCAGAGTAAGAAAAGAAGCTAGCCATTAGTGCCAGCAGCAGTAACAATAGTTTTCTCATCGGCCCTCGCGTAAAGATTAAAAGTTAGTGTGTATACGGATTTCGATTTTTGTTCACTAAATGGCAACGAATCTAGTCCTCCGCAACTACCACGTTCGTGCACGGCGACGCCCCCATCGATGTCGACTGAGCGCGCTAAAATATCAATCCATCCTGCCAAGCGTCCGTCGCTCAGCCCTCCGCGGCAACACGGCATCTGCCTTACCTGCGCCTACGATTCAAATGACGTATGAAGCGTAAGCGAAGGACTTAATGTCCGCCCGCTTTCACTGCGGTAGCAGGAAAAAGTAAATAAGTCGAGCAGCGCTTCGAGACCCACGTATTCAGCAACTCGATCTCGGGGCTCTCGAAAAGCGAAGCCAATTCCTTAAGATGAGGTTCACTTCGAAGCGCCTGAATTGATGCTTTGGTTTCGACACTTGAAGCAACCCCAGGCTTACGCCGGATGCGTAAGAGCAGCGGCGACCGCTCAGTCCTACATGGACAAATGCGCACGTACCGCAGGACGACGTCCGCATATATGTCGAAAAGTAAGCTAATCCCAAACCGACCTCCCCCAACGAGACCGGACAGTTTTATCGCTTACCTGACTGAGTGTGGCTTTCGCACGAACTCCCATAAGACTGATTGTCCACGCCGTGCGCTGCTTGTTCTGCAGCGATTGTCTGTGCGCTCGGGCCCTGCTGCGAACTCGGGACTCCCGCAGCCGGACGATAGAACGGAGCCGGGCCGTAGCCTGAAGCGAAGGCGGGCGCCGCCATTGCCAAACTAGCGAGAAAAGCGATAGTGAATAAGATGCGATTCATGAGTCTTCAAAAATAAGGGATTCAGAGGATATACCGCAGAGCTGTAAAAGACTGTCAGCTGTTCGGTAGCTTTGAGTGTATTCCCTAACTATCGACTTTCCAATGCGATGACGCCGCATGATCTTATGAACTGCCTTCATGAATCCCCGAGGGGGCAGATGGATGTGCGTGTGGACAAAAGGGGCCGTCAAAGGGCGCGCGCGGAGCCGTGGGCGGAATGTGAAGAAGTCGCCGAGCAGCTGCCGGCTTCGGGCTATCGGTAATATTGCATGAAGCGCCTCGGCACATGGGCATCCACGTGAGTAAGACTAGCTTGTCATGCAATTTCCCACTTCGCTGCGTTAGTGTTTTCTGCAATGAGCGTTGAGACGCGTCGCCGACCGTTTTTGTTTCGTGCGTCTTCACCCAGGGAGGAGGTAACGATTGTGGAAAATAATCCCAGAGGTTTAGGTCAAAGGGCGGTCGATGACGCATGTGTCGGATATCAGCGGCATCCGCGAGCGGGTAAGTTTTCTTCGAGAGCCCGTACTCCCCCGCGTGGCGCATCTCCACCGGTTCACAGGTGCCTTCTACGAGATTAGGAATTTGCCTTCAATGCCTCGATCACGACTGTAAAGGCCCGTGAAGCCTGCCGACGACTAGGATAGTACGCGTGGTAAGCGGGGAATACGGGACACCAGTCCTTCATCAGGCGTTGTAGTCGTCCGCTATGCAGATGCTCGAGTACAACGTCTTCGGCAACGAAAGCGATTCCGAATCCATCTAGGGCCGCTTGAACCATCTGCGGCTGAGTATTGCAAGTAATCTGCCCGTTAACACGCGCCTGTGTCTCGTGCTTGCCTTTCTTAAGTTCCCACGCGTACAGACTTTGCGCTGTCGCCAACCGTAACGTGATGCAGTTATGCTCGAGCAAATCCTGGGGTGTCTTGGGAGACTTACGGCTCTTCAAGTAGGCTGGGGAGGCAACCATCGCAGTGGGAATATCGTCACTTATTCGCACGGCTATCATATCCTTCGCAACCTGATCACCGTATCTCACGCCAATATCGTAACGCTCATCTACGATGTTCGCGAGACGGTAGTCTGCGGTGACCTCTACGCGAAGGTCGGGATAGCCCGGCAGAATCTTTCTGAGCTTCGGCCATACGATTGTATCGAGTGGATGATCCGTAGCTGTAATCCTAACAATACCTGCCGGCTTGTCTCGGAACTCAGATAACGAATCCAGTTTTGTCTCAATTTCATCGATACGTGGAGCGACTACCTGCAGTAGGCCTTCGCCCGCTTCGGTTGTCGATACGCTGCGCGTTGTTCGAGTTAGCAGCCTGACGCCAACGCGAGCCTCCAAGGTACGGATCGTGTGACTTAAAGCTGACTGAGAAACTCCGAGTTTAACTGCTGCGCGGGTGAAGCTTTTCTCACGCGCTACCGCCAAAAATGCGATCAAATCGTTGATGTTTTCCCGACCCATGTTAACGCGACCCGAGTTTTGTTAATTTTCAATCAAAGTCGCCTCCCGGACGGCGGGCGAGTATCGCCTGCGCACTCATCTCTGGCTTCTTGGATTGCAGATCTGTGCAACGTGCCAAGCTCCGTAGGAGCATAGTCCTTCTTCCCGACACTGCACCCCGTACGAGGCGGCACAGCTCCCCGGAGCCAATCCAACATATCGCGAATTGATGCCAGATGACAGTTCGAGAACTATTTACGTTGGCACCCGGATTATTTGACTGGAGAGTCCGTTGCGCCACGCAGACCAGTAAAGCCATGAATCTCAAGGACGTCTCCGAGAGGAGTGGGATCAGGGAAGTGTTTGAGTTCCCGAGTACGATCAGCCTGAAAAATGATGCCTTACATGGCTGCCTTTTCTTTTAGGGGCTCCGACAAGAACTGCTGCTTTCAGTTCTTCACAGAGGAAGCCGCTAAACCTTCCACCCCTTCGCGCCAGTCCGCGTCGGGCTCAAGATCTTCAAGGGACCGCTGATTTGTCTCAATGCCACAGATCGCCATAACCAGCGCGACAAGGAGATAGACTCCCGAAATCATCCCCACTGCTCCTGAAATTCCGTACTTGTTAAAGAGCGCGAGTACGATAAACGGCCCGAAAACTAGGCTCAGTCTTCCGAACGTTTGCGCGACACCGCCGCCACGGAATCGGTATTCCGTTGGGAAGAGCTCCGGCGTTCCCCCGAGACCAAGTGTCAACGCTACTGCCACCGCCGAGATCAAAAGGAAGCCGCAAACAATGATTGCAGCGGGCGTGGTAAGAAATGGATATACCGCCCCGACGCAAGCGCACAGAAACGAGAAGAGTACGAGTCCCCAACGTCGTCCAAGGCGGTCGGCGACCAACGCGCAGACCAAAGGGCCGGCGACAAATCCGGCCATCATTGCGGTGTGGAATCCGAGAGAGTTGGTCACGCTCATTCCTCTGCTTACGAAGAATGTCGGCATCCATCCTGTTAGCAGGTTCGCACCGAACAAGACGGCGACGTTCACAAAGATAGCTAGGGCAGTACGCTTGATTACTCCGCGGGAGAACAGTACGGATATCGGAATTGCCCTTTTTTCGGATGGCGATCGTTGCGGTACCCCTAAAGCTAGAGGAGTGACACCTGCCTCTTGTTCGATGCGCTGAAGGATAGCTTCTGCTTCTTCGTTACGCCCCATGCGTTCCAGCCAACGAGGAGACTCCGGAAGGTGGCGTCGCAGCCACCAGACATACAACGCACCAACGCCTCCAATTACAAACATCGCTCTCCATCCCAAAAGTGGGATGACCCCCATACTTACCATCGCGGTGACGAAAACGCCAGATCCACCGATCAAACCGAGCCAACCAAGGTAACGCCCTCGCTGATGCGGAGGCACAAATTCAGCAATTAGGCCATAGCCCATCACGTATTCGGCTCCCATACCGACACCCATGATGAACCTACACGCGATGAGCACCTCCATTGACGGCGCGAACGCTGAAATCAGAGCCATAGCACCAAAGATTGCCAGATTGAATTGGTAAGCAAACAGACGTCCGTAACGGTCACTTAACCATCCAACTAACGCGGCGCCAATAGTCAGGCCCGCAAACGTCGCTGACATGAAAGCCGAATTCAATTCCAGCGTTGACCAATGGGTGCTGAGCATCGAGGCCAATACAGCCCCTGATAGCTGGTTATCGAAAGAATCGGCGAACATGCCAAGCCCTACGAGCCACAAAACCTTCGTATGGAAACGCCCAACAGGCAGGCGATCGAGCCGTGCCCCCGCATTTACCGTTGTATATCCCATCGACGTCTCCTTAGCTCTTGACAACGAGCATAGCTAATTATTTCGGCCGAGTTCAGCCGATTCTTATTAGTGCAGCTTCACCCGCGGATTTGTTCGACTTCGCAACCAGTGACTAGCAGTATCGAGGGACATCCTGAGAAAGCCGTGCAACGTCAGCACGTGGCGACGGTATAACGACGCGTACATGACTCGCGCTAACATTCCTTCCACGAACATGGTGCCGCCAATAATTCCTCCCATAAGACTGCCCACGGCGCTGAAATGACCCAGCGATACCAGAGACCCCATATCTCTGAACGAAAACACGCCCACCGCTCCGCCCTCTAGGCGGCGGCGCATGGCCTTATAAAGGTAGTTGGCCTGCTGATGCGCTACCTGCGCGCGGGGAGGGACGTTACCAGGAAGATTCGGAGACGGACAAGATGCGCAGTCGCCGAATGCGTAGATGTCGACGGCTCCTTCCACTTGAAGCGTTTGGGACACAAGAACCTGACCCAATCGGTTGACCGGCAAACCGAGTTCTGCCAGAATCGCCGGCGCTCGAATGCCAGCCGCCCAGACTGTAAGATCAGAAGGGATCGATCTGCCGCTAGCCGTCAACACGGAACGAGCCGTCACCTCTGTGACTTGATCGCTGGTGCTGACGTCTACGTCCAACTTGCGGAGCAGTTTGGCGATTTCCGCCGACACTCGAGGCGACAGCGCTGGCAGTATGCGCGGGCCGCCCTCAATAAGATGGATGCGAACGTCTCGCCGGGGATCTAGCTTGTGTAGACCATACGCCGATAGAACCTCCGCAGTATTGCGGAGTTCAGCGGACAATTCAACGCCCGTCGCTCCGGCACCGACAATTGCGATATCTACGCGCGGGATTTCACCATTGACGTGGTTTTGCGCCCGCATGCAGGCGGCGACCAGTTTCTTCCGAAAGCGCTCAGCTTGAAACGCGGTGTCGAGCGCGATTGCGTGTTCTGCCGTCCCCGGCACATTGAAAAAATGGGTCACGCTGCCGATCGAGAGAACAAGCAAGTCGTAGTGAATCACGCGCTCGGGCAATACTTCAATGCCATCGGTATCCACATGTCCCGAGACAATGATCGACTTACACTGTTGATCCAAGTCGATTAATTTTCCTTGTTGGAACTCGAACCCGTGCCAGCGTGCTTGCGCAGCGTACTCCAACAGATGAGTGTTCGCGTCCATACTTCCGGCAGCAACTTCATGAAGGAGCGGCTTCCAAATATGAGTGGGATTCTGGTCAATCAGCACGATTTGCGATGCACCGCTCTTTCCAAGCTTGTCGCCCAAACGAGTGGCAAGCTCTAGGCCTCCCGCTCCGCCGCCAACAATAACGATACGCGGACAGTCTACCCGCAGCCTTGACCTTCCCATGCGATCCCTCCTTCGATGGTCTCTACCTTGATATGGTCTGAAGACCCCTAGCTTTACTCGCACACTTTCCGAAGATTTGTCGCCTGTTATATTTGTATAACTAATGAAATCGTGGATAGCGAAAAGAGCCGCACCCGCTTCCACGACACTTCGATCGAGTTGTGCATCCTATGTGCACCTCACGCGATCGCGTGGTGCACTCTCTACCCATTAAACGATCATTGGACGCGATGCTCCGTCAACAGACAGGATCGCGCCAGAGATATACCCGGCTCGAGGTGACGCCAGAAAGACGACTACGTTTGCTACGTCCTGCGGCGTTGCGAGTCGCCCGAGAGGCATCGCTTCTTGAGCTTTCTGCATCGCTTCCTCGACCGACACATTGCCCTGCCTTGCCTGTGCCTCAAGATTATGTGCAAGTCGGGGAGTGGCGGTTTTGGAAGGATTTACCGCGTTCACTCGTACACCTTGTGGGCCGTACGCCATGGCCAGCCCTGCGCTTGCCAGCATCAATGCCGCGTTCGCCGCGCCGCCGGGAAGATGGGTTGTGATAGGTAGCTTCCCTCCCATGCCGACAACGCTGACGATCGCTCCACCGCCTCGCGATCCCATGCGCTTGATGAGCGGGGTCGTCACGTTCATGTAGGTAAGGAACTTCGCAGCCATGGCATCGCTGAAGTCTTTTGGCTCCAGTTCGGCAAAAGGCTTCTGACGCGCCGCACCTGCCGCGTTCACCAAGACTTCGACCGGACCCCGGGCGTTTTCCGCCTCGTCGATGACCCTCAAGGCGTCTTCAGTATTGGAGAGTTCAGCGAGATACGCACTAACACGCGCCTCATTGGGAGCGAGTCGGGAAAGCGCTTTGTCGAGCTCATCCTGCTCACGACCGACTAAGCTAAGCGTACAGCCTTCCTTGAGGAACTCCTCGGCGCACGCAAATCCAATTCCGCCAGCACCTCCAGTAATGAGGACGTGCTTGCCTCGTAGTTCAAGATCCATTTCATTTCCCTCGGATAACCCTGTGTGGGCCCTTGTCTGCCGATGCGGTCACACCGATGAATGCGTGGCCCTCGACTGCGCTGACAGGGGATTCCTTCTCTGTCCGGGTTTAGCGCTCAATACGCTCCCGGCACCATTAAAACTCCGCAAGATATTTGCGGGACTTGGGCCATCGACGCTGTCCTCAGTCCGCTTTGGCGGCAGCCTTCGGTGCGATCGGACGCGTGATCGAATGCTCGGCAGCGCGCGTTCCCCGAGGCACGGTACGCCAATGTAACGCTCGGATCTCTCCAAACTCGTGCGGCAGCCGCGTCCACGAATCGCCTGCATCAGTGCTACGGAACAGTTGTCCGAGGTTCGTGCACACGAACATTAGCGAGGGATCCGAGGGTTGTGTGGCAATACACCAGACCGTGCTGTTTAACTCGCCTGGAAGGGGAATGCGTTCCCAAGTGTCACCGGCGTCTCGACTGCGAAAGAGTCGGCCATCATTGCCCGGCGGCCCGTTACCGTTAGCCAAGAACAGCGTCGCGGGATCATTCGGGCTGGTCACGATTGCGCGACTGTATTGCCATGGCGAATCCAGTTGTACCAACCGCCAGTTTTCGCCATTATCGTCGCTGATATGCAGACCGCGGTTGGTGGAAGCGAGCACGCGTGCGGCGCCAGATGGCTTGCGTGCAACCGCAATTCCGTGAACATCGCCTGAGATCAGGCCCTTCGTCAACAGACGCCACGTCTTGCCGCGATCATCGCTGCGATAGATGCCGCCAATTTCGATTGTCGCCCACACAGTGTCTGGAACAAACGGATCGAACAGGATCTGCGTGACCCGCGTCGGCCCCATATTTACATCCGAGTACGTCGCGATATTGGGAACTTCCAAGCTGTTCCAGGTGACACCGCTGTCAGTCGAGCGGAAGAGGCCAGCCGGCCGTGTTCCGGCGAAGAGGACTGAAGGGTCAGCGGGATCGTGAACGATCGCCCACACATCGCCCAGTTTGGTGGAGAGTCGCTCCCACCGAGCCGTTGTCTCGCTCCACCGAAAAACACCTTCGTCGGTACCGGCGTGCATTGACTCCGGCTGCGATGGATGAGTGCTTAACGCCCAGACGCGAGCCTCCAGATACATGCCCGAGTGACTGTTGGGATGGACCCAGGTCCTACCAAGATCATCGCTGAACCAAGCGGAATGCCCGGCGGTGCCGGCGTAGACGTGTGTCTCTATCGCCTCCACCACTCGTTTCGCGGATTCATCAGTCGAAACCTCGTGATTTGCGTATTCAGCCGTCATGGTGGTTCTCCAAACAGGATATTGAACATAGTCTCAAATGGCGGCATCTTTTGCAACGTGATTTTTTGTCCGCCCAATCTCGCTTCAATCGGTTGGGCTAGACGATTCCGACTTGACTTCGCTGCCGTCTCGACTAGACTATATCTCACCTAACGGGATTTCATTGAATCCGACCGTACCACCCTCGAAGGAGAGAGACTTTGGAACAGCCAGTGATACTTACGTGCGCCGTGACAGGGGGCGATGACACTGCCGGGCGATTCCCCGCGGTACCCGTCTCGCCAAAACAGATCGCTGAGGCAGCAATTGACGCGTGCAAAGCCGGTGCTGCAATCGCGCATATCCATGTACGTGATCCGCAGAGCGGGAAACCGAGCATGGCGATCGAACTCTACAGAGAGGTCGTGGAGCGCATCCGCGAAAGCGGGAGCGAAGTGATCATCAATCTGACGACGGGTCCTGGCGCGCGGTTTGTGCCAAGCAATTCAGAAGCGAATCGCGCAGAGCCGGGATCTAATCTTCGTCCGCCCGTTGACCGAGTGCAGCACATCCTTGAGCTAAAGCCGGAAATCTGCAGTCTCGACATGGGCACCCTAAATTTTGGGAAGGGAGCACTGGTGAACGTGCCTGCGCACGTCGAGACGATTGCAGCTGCGATTCGTGAAGCCGGTGTCAAGCCCGAACTCGAAGTGTTCGACAGCGGTCATATCGCGTTCGCACTCGACATGATTCGCAGGGGCCTCCTGGAACCGCGGCCGCTGTTTCAGATGGTGACTGGGGTACCTTGGGGAGCGCCGGCAACGACAGAAGTTCTGGCAGCATTGAAGAGCCTGCTGCCGGTCGGGTCTGCGTGGGCTGCTTTTGGCGTCGGCCGGTTCGAATTCCCGATGGTCGCGCAGGCTCTGCTCCTTGGCGGCCACATTCGGGTGGGCCTCGAGGACAACGTGTATTTGTCCAAGGGCGTGATTGCTCCTGACAACGCAAGCTTGGTTAAGAAGGCAGCCACAATCACTGATTTGCTGGGAAGCCGATTGGCTACCCCTGCAGA
Source organism: Caballeronia sp. 11_S32 (assembly GCF_056930355.1). Lineage (NCBI taxonomy): Bacteria > Pseudomonadati > Pseudomonadota > Betaproteobacteria > Burkholderiales > Burkholderiaceae > Caballeronia > Caballeronia sp. 11_S32. Next base: position 1,698,389 of record NZ_JBXOWH010000001.1, on the reverse strand, counting down.
GGCTCGCTCTATCCTCGGCCTGGTGTAAGTATGAGCATCGATACCTTTGTGGTCGGCTGCGTGCAAGTCAATCCGGGTGATGATCGACTGGTCGGCATAGAGGAAGCCGAGAAAGCGGTACGCACGGCGGTGAACAAGGGAGCGTCACTGGTCGTCCTCCCCGAATATGTGACCTTCTTGCACGCCAGTGGGAATGCTATGCGGAGCAACGCGCTTCGCGAAGAAGACGATCCTGCTCTCCCGCGATTTCGTCAGCTGGCGAAAGAGGAAGGGGTCTGGCTTCTAGTTGGCTCCCTCGCCTTGGCGACAGACGGTGGCAAGCTAGCTAACCGGTCCTTCCTGATTTCCGCGAGCGGAACCGTGGTTAGTCGATATGACAAGATTCACATGTTTGACGCGACGCTGCCCGGCGGCCGCACCATCCTTGAGTCCTCGTCGTACGAACCCGGCACCAAGGCAATTGTCGTAGACACTCCGTGGGCAAAGCTTGGCATGTCCATCTGCTACGACGTTCGCTTTCCGACTCTCTACCGGACGCTCGCTCAATCGGGCGCGCAAATCCTCGTGGTACCCGCGGCATTCACAAAGGCGACAGGCGAACTCCATTGGAAAGCCTTGCTGCAGGCCAGAGCAATTGAGAACGGCGCCTATGTCGTGGCGGCAGCGACTTGCGGGACCCATCCCGGCGGCCATGAGACCTACGGGCACGCAATGATTGTCGATCCCAACGGACGAGTAATCGCTGAGGCGGGCGACGAGCCCGAAGTCATCTGCGCGACGATCGATATCTCAAAAGTCGAATCGGTGCGCGGCCGGATGCCCTCACTCCAGCACGATCGTGCTTTCGATGTTCAAGCTTACGCTACCAACGGGGAACAGCAGCATGGACCGATTTGAAGTGCTCCAACGGGAACAAATGACGGCGCGACAGTTAGAAGTCGCTGATAGCATCGCTAGTGGTCCGCGTGGTGCTCTTAAAGGTCCCTTTCTGGTCTTGATCCACAATGCGGAGCTGGCCAGCCGTGTGCAAGCGTTAGGAGAACATCTTCGCTATGGCACAGGTTTGCCTCAGCCGCTGGTAGAGATCGCAATTCTCGTGACCGCGCGCCGTTGGAATTGCGATTACGAATGGGCTGCCCACGCTCGAATCGCTCGAGATGCCGGGCTGCGCGAAGATATCATCAACGCAATCGCCCTTCGCAACAGACCGGGTGAGTTGACTGCGGACGAAGCCCTCGTCCTGGAATTCGCGGAACCGACGGTCTGGGACGGGACGCCAACGAATGCGGCCTTCGACGCGGTGGCGGACCGGTTCGGCAAATCCACCGCGCTCGATCTTCTGGCGGTATGTGGCTATTACACGATGTTGGCCTTTGTACTTAACACCGCCAAGCTGCCGCTACCGGCTGGCGCGAGTCCCTTGGTGCAAATCCCTTGACAGAGAATTCACGATAAACCTGGGATCGGGGTGGCCCGAATGCGGCGGCAGCGGACCGCGCCATGAAGACAGCAAGAAATTATTGGTGGGCATGCAGTCGCAGAACTTGCCAGCCGGACGGTGATGCAAAACTCGCCGCTGACTGGCCGGAAGAGAAAAAGTAGCCGAGATTGGAGAAAATCATGTCGGATGGCGCAACGGCGCAACTGGCTCGCTTTGTTTGCGAGACGTCGTACGAGGACCTGCCGCAGAGCGCCCTCCACGCGGCACGAAGAGCACTCGTGAACATCATTGGGTGCTGCCTTAGCGGTGCACAACACCCGATCGTCGATACCGCCGCGCGCGCTCTACTACCGTTCGGAGGGAAGGAACAAGCAAGTCTACTGGGACGGCCCGAGCGTACGGACATCCTCACAGCAACACTCCTGAATTCCCTGAGTTCGGCTGCTTACTCCTTCGACGACACTCACGCGGAGACTATCCTGCATCCCAGCGGAGTCGTCGCGGCCACACTCCTTGCCATTGCGGAGCATCGCCCCCTGAGCGGCAGAGAGTTTCTGCTGGCTTTTGTACTCGGCGTCGATATCGCGTCTCGCATCAGCAAGGCCACCTCCGTCGCGCCTGCTTCCGTTGAGATGGGCTGGTCTCAAACAGGCATCGCAGCAGGAATTGGCGCAGCCGCTGCAGCTTCGAAGGCTTTAGGACTCGATACAGACTCAACACTTGCCGCCATTAGCATTTCTAGTTTGCAAGCGTCCGGCTACCGCGCCTCGCACGGAACAATGTCAGCTACGCTCATCTTCGGACACGCAGCCCAGTCCGGACTTCGCTCAGTGCTTTTAGCGCGTGAGGGATTGAGCGCACCGCTGGAGCCTCTCACCGGGAAATACGGGTACACGAGCCTTTTTGCAAGACCAGCCCACCTACCATATCTGACAGACCTGTTAGGCCGGCGGTACGAAATCGAGGCGCTCACCTACAAACCATATCCATGTGGAATCGTAATCCATCCCGCGATCGACGCCGCGCTCAAATGGCGCCACGAACGAGACAAAAGCAGTGAATCGATCGAGTCTGTCCGACTGTATGTGCATCCTGACGCGCTAGCGCTTGGATATCGTCGACATCCGACTAACCCGCTGGAGGCGAAGGTAAGTATCAGTCACTGGACAGCCGCCGCACTTGCGTGCGGTCGGGCAACGCTTACTGAGGTTCAGACCACTGCCATCGAGGACTCAGAGGTGACCCGACTGCGCGGCATTATCGAACTACAGAGCGACAATGCATTGACATCAGAAGCTTCAGTTCTGAATGTAGCTTGCAAGAACGGCGAACAGGAGACAATCACCATCGAGCGTTGTAAAGGCAGCATCTCGAATCCCATGTCTGATGACGATCTAGTCGAGAAATTTCTCGGTCAGGCCCATTTGACACTTTCTCCAATAAAAGCGTCGCGCGTAATGGGTGCTTGTTGGGACATCGACAAGCTGACGGATGCGAGTCAAATTTCCCGCTTGTCCCGCCGCACTTGACTCCGCCGTCCAGATGCGCGCGATCTTTGATCGCCGACGAAGTATAATTTGCCTAATCTCGCGCCGAGCGTACCAACGAGGCGCGCTTGGTCAGTCCTGCGATCGTTGCTCTCCAGACTGCGATCGCGGAACATTTTTTGAACGTCAGGAAAGAGATTATGGCGACACGCTCCACGAAAGGGGGACCTGAGAAAAAGGCCAGCGGAAACGTGACGCCGCTCAAAGAATCTGATCAACAAAGTAGTTTTGAGCGAATGCTCGGATTACTGGACCTGTTCACAGCCTCAACCCCTGTACGTCCGGTATCAGATCTTGTTTCATATCTGGGGACCTCTCGATCAACGTCTTATCGCTACATAAAGGCATTACACGCTGCGGGTCTAATCGAAGCCGTTGCTAATGGACGGTATGTCCTCGGACCGCGCATTGTAGAGTTCGATCGACAGATTCGCATGAGCGATCCGCTCTACAAGAGCGGAATACGCGTTCTGCGACCACTTATGGAGTCGACCGGACATTCGTCTTTGTTGTGCGCGCTTTATAGCGATTCGGTGATGTGTATCCGCGAGGAACTGGCTCAGGGAAGTCCTCCCAACCTCTTCTCACGCGGTCAGAAGCGCCCGCTTTTCTCTGGCGCCGCCTCCAAGATCATTCTCCCGTATCTGCCGCCACATCGCCTGCGCAGCATATTTCAACATCATCAAAGGGCGATCGCGATCGCTGGCCTCGGCACTGACTGGCAGAGCTTTAGGGAGAGCTTGGCAGCGATTCGACGAGAAGGCTTCTTAATTAGCTACGGCGAGTTCAATACCGGCGTCTTTGGGATCTCTTCGCCCGTCTTCAATGCGGACGGTTCAGTCGTGGGAAGTATCGGGATCGCGGGTGCAGAAGAGCATCTGGATCGGAAAAGCTTGCCGACGCTGTGTAAAGCGGTGGTCGATGCCGGGGAGAAAATGCGGCACCTTCTCGCTGAGGAAGGTTCCGAACTCGTCCCCCCTCCTCGCGCATACGGATCGATCTCGTCCCGAACTGGCCGGTGAGACTGGGCGGTTGTTTCCGACATGCGGTGAGATCGGAGACTCGTCGCAGTCTGAGACCAAGAATGGCTTCTAGAGCTGTTTAGATGTAACGACATCGCAGACGGCATGTTGCTATCTATTCCCTTCCAACGCTTGGTCGCCAAGAGACGACCAAGCGCTGCGCGATTCCCGACCCTCTTCGGTCAGCTCGCAGACGCGACGAGACCCAGCTCTTTCGCGAGCGGCACACCTTCGAACACAGGTCTTGTAGGCACGTACTCCAATCCGATCGATCCAGTGTACTGAACCTTTCGAAGCGCCTCGAATATTTTATTAAAATCGATCTTGCCTGTTCCGGGTTCGTGACGGCATGGATAGTCGGCAAGCTGAATATGCGCGATCCGATCCGAATAGGTGTCGATGAAATCGATAGGATCTTCACCGTTCACATGGGCGTGATAGACGTCCATAATGATTTTCGCATTCGGACGATCTATCAACTCCAAAGCACGAAGCAAAATGCCAAGATGGTCGATGAAGTAACCTCTGAAATCCTTTGAGTTCACTGCTTCGATCACAACGTTGAGACCTTCGGCCTGGAGCTTGTCATGAGCTTCTGCAACGCGATTGCAGTAAGTTTCGAACGCCAGTTCCTTTGAAACATCATGAGCGCGAGGTCCCGCAAAGACGTGTACGTTGGTGCAACCAATTGTCTTTGCGTAGCCTATGACAGTATCAATGGAACGGTCGAATTCGGACTTCAGCGAAGGTGTGAGCGAAAACCCGGGCTCGCCAGCTTTGTAATTGCAGGCGGGAGCGCCGATCGAAATTTGCTGAAGCCCGTTACCTCTCAACAGCGCCGCGTATCGATCTGGATCAACCTCATATGGAAATGGGTACTCGACGGCGTTGAATCCCAACTGTCTAGCCGCGGAAAATCGCTCGTCGAATTGAAGGTCCCCTAAAATGTAACTGAGGTGAATCGAGGTAAGCATATCAATGAGACCCTTTTTTGGTAAATGCTCTAAGCGGCATGGAGCGCCACGCATGACCTGATTTTTCGTCCGCGTCGACGGATGCTGACTCACATAGACAGTCGACCAAAATCTGCGGAATCGACAAGTGAACAAACGTTTCCATGCAGTTTTGAAGCGCCGTCTCTTTCAAAGTGAGTTTCAAACGCTCGTGTCCCTTCCGATTCGTCAGCACAACCGGTTCGCTCGTTGGACATCTCGACGGCACGCGCTCAAGCGTCCCATCTCAATTCTATGGTCCGGACGCCGTCCCCGATAATTAGCTTAGATCTCGCCGCGTTAACTCAGCCAACCGACAATCTTAAGCCGCCTTGCGACGCCCGCCTCAGCCAAGTGGTGAGTTGCGCATCAACAGAATGATGAGCATCCCGTCGCCCTTCCGTCGGAGCCTTTCAGGACACGTTGATATCATCGACGCGGACCGCGACTCGGTCAAGTCACCTATTGTGCACTCTTGGTAAGCCGCGCTAACCTGTGATACGAAGCGCCTAGGCGGCACAGCGTTGGGGGGCCCGTACCGAGTTCGTTCAATCAGCAACCGCCGACGTCGGACAGACCCAAAAAATTGGAGATTTCGGGCAAGAATGGAACTACGACATTTGCGTTACTTCATCGCAGCAGCGGAAGAACAGCATTTCGGGCGCGCGGCGGACCGTCTAAACGTTACAAGACCCGCTGTATCTCAGATCATCGCTGATCTTGAAGAGGAGCTTGGTGTTCCTCTTTTTGAACGGCTTGCGGGCCATGTTCATCTGACCGCCGCGGGCAAAACGCTACTTCCGCACTTCGTCCGAGTTATAGATGAACTGAGAGAGAGCCTCGCGATCGCTAAACGTGTCGGAGAAGGAAAGACGGGCACGCTCGCGATCGGATACGGTACGCTGACCCTGATGCATTCTATCTTTCGTGCCGCCGTAAAACAATTCCGCGAGAGCTATCCTGATGTGACGCTGTCGCTGGTTGAGATGTCGGCCGATCTGCAGTCTAGAGCCATGGCGAATGATAAAATCCAGGCGCGTTTCATGCATGTTGGGCCGAGCTCGAACCCAATCCGCAAACGCCACACTGAAATCATATCGAGTCGAGACGGAACAGTGCTTGACGTTATACACATCCAGGAAAACGCGTTGGGAGTAGCAGTTTCAACCGATCACAAGCTCGCAACTAGAAAGTCCCTCAGCTTTGGAGAACTGGCCGACGAGCAGTTCATCATCGATCCGAGATCGACAAGTAGCCCCAACTACGGACAACTCTACGCCCTATGCCAAAAAGCTGGCTTCGAACCGAATGTGGTGCAAGAAGTTGGAACAATCGCATCGCAGTTGAACTTGATTTCCTGCGGGATGGGCGTCGGCCTTGTCGTCATGGGTAAGGGCTTTTCTTATCCAAGCAGCCTTTCGATTGTGCCACTGAAAGACGTTGACTATCCAATTAACTTTGTTTTTGGCTGGGTCAAAGGCAGGAAAGATCCCACCCTTGACCGGATGATCGAGATTGTCTCGAGCTTGGCTAAGTAATACTCGCTAAAAAAGGAACGGGGAACGGGCTTATTTCGGTCTAAGCTCCATGTGCAAGCGGTTGTTCTCGCCAGATCAGTTTTTCTCTGTCGAGGCATAAACTAATACCCAGGGAGTGCCGTTCCGTCACGCAAACGTAAGGAGCGACGATAGAACCTGGCAAGGCGCCCGACGTGTTGACTGCTTCCCCTGCTCCACCGTCCCGTCCAACGTCACCGCCAACGAACATTGACTTTAGAGAGCCATTGAACTCGCGCCCGGTTCGTCTCGATCTGCCCGGCTATATCCGCGCAACGTCGACCTGCCCCTGCGTACAGATCCGACAAAGTAGTTCAACGGCGTTTTCACCACAGCAACATTCAAGTCAAAAGCGATGTACGATCCCGATAGCCGCAGCGAATTGACTCCTAGACGAAGACGGCGTCCCGTTCATACCATCCCCCACGCTTGCAGTCGCATTTATCACCTGACTGCTGCCAGGCGTTCCCAGCGTCTGGCCGCCAGCTCGTTGATACGCTTCGAGCGCATAAAGGCCGGTACGTTTAGAGAGACTATAGTACTGGGATAGATTGAACTGCTGATACGTCGCCGAACTCTGAATGGCGTTCGCTTTCGTGGCGCGCGTATAGCTGTAGCCGGCACCCAGATCCACCGCGGCACCCGGTTTCCAATGAACTACAATGCCTCCAGTGTTGAAGATCTGGGTGTCAGTAAACACCGATCGGATGCCCGGAATGTATTGTACGTTGGAGTACGATAACGACACATCCCACGAACTATTGAACACATATGTGCCGTCAACTGCGAACCGCTGTTGTGCCTGTGCCGTTTGGTATCCGTTCGTGATCGCCGAAACGCCCTGCTCGGCGCCATTGTTCGACATCGTCGAATCCGGTCCCCAAGCGCCGCCGCCTGGAGACGAATTGTTCGTGCGCTGGAAGCCGGCTGCTATTCCGATTGGACCGTTCTCATACTGCAACGCGCCCGCCCAGGTCGACCCGCTATTCAAGGAGCCAGGGACCCCACCCAGTGAGTAAGAGCCGTAGGCAGTGAAACCAAGATATTTCGGCGATTGATATTCGATAGTATTGTTGGCGCGATAGCCCGTATCCAGACCATCGACGTCTCCAGGGTGAGCTCCAAAGTAACCAGTGAGCACAGTCGTCGGGCTGTAGTGCGAGAGCGCTTGATAGTACGCTGCATACTGACGTCCCAACGTCAGCGTACCATAGGCCGGTTTAGTGATTCCGACGTAAGCGGATCTTCCAAACATCGCGTTCGTGTATTGCTGAGCGCCGTTTGCGCTGTTGAATGCACCTTCCAATCGAAAGATAGCTTTCAAATCTCCACCGAGGTCCTCGGTGCCTAGAAAACCGTACTTGCTCGCGTTCCAGACACCTTGCGACATCTTAACAACGGATCGTCCGCCACTTGTCGATCCGAGCGACGTCTGGCTGCTTACATAGGCGATGCCAGTATCTACGCTTCCATACAATGTCACGCTCGATTGAGCTACTACGATCTGGGGTACCGCGACTACCGCCCCCGCGAAAATACATCTCGATACTATATTCTTCATTGCTCGTCTCCAATTTGACCTGTGGTTTCAAGAAATCTTCTATGCCTGCTGCATTCCCTGCACGCATCCTCCTTCGCGACTCGGAGTTCCTCCTCAGGAATTCATCACTTTGACGACCAGGAGATAATCGCTAGTAACTTCGCACTCCTATTTGAAAGATGTATTACGCGGAAGACCGTACCGCACGCGGCACTTTTAAACCGGTGCGTTACGAGTCAAGCTTCAAAATTAAACAATCGATGTGAAGTAGACGAATGAGCGTTTTGAGCTTAGTCGCCGGCTTATCGCCTCTCAAAACGCTCTTTCTGATTGTCTTCCGGCAGCGCTCAGAGAGGCATCGGTAGTACAGGAGGTTTATCCAAGCGAACGACGATACCCTCAAGTTCCTTGCATGGTGCCGGATACATTTTCATGACGAGGGGATCGTGCCCAGGGATGACGTGTGACAGAGAGCCGCCTGCGAGACGCTTGATCGTTCGATACCCCTCCATCATTTCGTCCACCCTGTACACCGAAGGAAAAGGTGCTTCGTTCTTGTAGTTTTGGAACAGGTGTGAGGCATCCGAGGCAAGTACCACCCACCCTCGCTCGGTCCATACACGCACGACTTGGGACCCGCCTGTATGACCACCAACCCGGTGAACTGTTAGTCCGTTGGTGATCTCGTGAAACTCGTCGACGAACTCCACCTTTCCTGTGTGGACGCATCTGACAAGGCTAACGACGTCGTCGACTTCATATCCTCGCCGAAGTAGCTTTGAACACATGCATCGGCCGGTAGCGTATGAAACCTCCGTGTCCTGCACATAGAACGTCGCATTTGTAAATCGGTCGAGCATGCCCGCATGGTCGTAATGCAAGTGTGTGAGAATGATATCCTCAACCTTTGCAGCATCCAGTCCGAGAAGGCGAATCGCATCGCAAGGTTGACGGAACAACTGCTCTCCTCGACGCGTCGCCGTAGCCTCGCTCATCCCTGTATCTATGAGGAACGCACGGTCGGCGCGCTTCGCAACCCAGACAAAGTAGTCCAAATTCGAGTGTTCTTCGTGGATATCTCCACCAATCAAATTTTGACTTTCTTTTCTCGGACCATTGCGCGCATACAAGATTGCGTAAAGCTCGAATGGAATCATTTCAATTCTCTTCTTCGTAATTTTGAACGCTTGCGAGGCGTGCACTTCGGGAACTCACAATACTCCCAATTAGCTGAGAAGCAGGCCCGCAGACACGCGGGCTCTGCCGGGGGCGCCCCCTATTTCATTGCGCTAGGTCACGGCCCAAAGTCTCTGGGAGCTTCCGCACGGCGATAAGTGCGATAAGGCAAAGCACCATGAAATAAGCAGTGAAAGCGAAAGGAGAGACGTACGCCGCCGCCCAGGACCGCAAATATGGGGCCGTTCCACCGAAAAGCACGGCACCAAGCGATGACGGCAGACTCATCACTTGTGCCCGAACGCGGTTCGGGATCAACTCGTTAATATATGCCAATTCGGTTCCAGCGGCAGCAGCCCAAACGAACAGCCCAATGGACATCGGTACAGCAATTTGCCACAACGACGAACCCAACATCCATTGGAGCGGAAAAGCGAGAAGAATACTTCCGGCCAGCGCCACCGAATAGTTAAATCGACGTCCGAGCTTGTCAGAGATAAGCCCCCAGCATGGAAGCGCAAACAGAAATATCGTTTGTGCAATTAGCGCGGCCCAATAAGCATCACGAGGATTAGCGTTCACAGCTGTAATTGCATACTGGCTGAAGCTCACCGACAGCGCGTAGGCTGCCGTTGCTGCGGCCGGCCAGATCAAGAACAAGTTGAGTACGGTCCGACGATACGTCCACACATTCTTCCAGTAGCCTTGATCTTCCGAGGCAGCCTGCTGTTTTGTCTTCTCAAAGGCAGAAGACTCCTCCATGCCACGTCTCAGAAAGATGATGAACAGACCATAGATCGCGCCAATCGCAAAGGGAACTCTCCATCCCCATGAATGCATGTCGGCATCACTGAGTGTGGATGTCAGGATGACGCCAAACAGCGTGCCTTGCATAACACCAAGATTTTGTGCCATCGCATAGGCGCTACTCTGAAATGCCCGGTGCTTCGGGTTGGCCATCTCAGCGGTGTAAATATACGCTGAGATGCTTTCCATACCATGGGCAAGGCCTTGCAACAGCCTGGCCACGACAAGGACCACCATAGCCACAACCCCGATCTTCTCATAGGTGGGCGTGACGGCGATCGCAAGGCTGCCTATGGCCGCAAGAGCGAGTGCGGTTATCATCACAGGCTTCCGCCCGAAGCGATCCGCGACCCGCCCCGCGATGATTGCGCCGATCGGCCGAATCGCGAATCCCAACGCAAACACCAAGAGCGTGTTTAAAATCGCGGCAATCGGACTTCCGGACACGAAGAACTGGTTCGAAAAGAAGGGAGCAAACGCAGCGAACACGACGTAATCGTAGTATTCGAATGAAACTCCAACGACAGCTCGAATAATCATGCTGCGTCTTTGTCGCTTTGTCATCTCCACGCTGGCTGGCGCCTCAGAGGGCTCATATGAAATATCCAGCTGTGCCATTTTTTGTCTCCTCATGCTCAAATCACTTCTAGGGAAATCACTCAACGTAAGATCGGCGAACCGTTAGTACCTCACACTTCGGATCTCAAGGAACCGCAGCAAAGGGTGAAGCGTCTTAAGTCTGAGGCTCCGCAACACCTACTTGCTAACACCATCTCTCAGCTTCAGGTAGCTCTTGCGCTGCTCTTGATGACCTGTCAGGAAACGGAGTCTCTCGGCGGCGAGAAGCCCGAGGACATGGCAAGAGTGCCTCCGTCGACACTGAGTGAAACGCCGCTAATTGCGTCCGCTTCCGGAGAACCCAAAAACAGAATCGTCCTAGCCACATCCTCTGGTTGCGCGCCCCTACCTGTCGGAATACGGAGTTCGCGTTGCTTCATCATCTCCGGATTTTTGCTCGTTACATATTTCGACAGTTCCGTAAAGGTAAGGCCAGGGCACACACAATTCACCCGAATTCCGTGTTGCCCCCAATCCACGGCTAGCGCCTTCGTAAGACCCACCACGCCATGCTTCGCTGATACGTAGGCCGCACACTTCGGAATACCGGCGAGACTAGCGCCCGACCCGACGTTGACGATTACCCCCTTCTTCGCTGGAATCATCGCAGCGACAGCAACCGCTTGAGACCAGAAGAACGTCCCGCCCAGAACAACATCCAACTCGCGTCGCCACACATCTTCTGGCAATACTTCAGGCGCGTGATACGACGTAATTGCTGCGTTGTTCACAAGTACGTCGATACGACCATGCTTCTCCACAATTTGCGTCACCATCTCGCGCACTCTTGAGGTGTTGCTAACATCCCCCGCGATGCCCCAAACGTGGCTCCCACCTTGTGCGATCTTGGCCGCCGCCGCTTCTACGGCACCCTGTTCGAGATCAGATAGCACAACGTGCGCACCCTCTCCTGCAAGCATCTCAGCCGTTACGAATCCAATTCCGCGAGCGGCTCCTGTTACGACAACGACTTGTCCTTCGAACCTACGACGTTCATTCATAGCCAATCCGCCTTCGTCTAGTGTTGGTAATTCAATTCAAAGCAAACGTCGAATGACGTGCGCGCAGAAGCGTCTCTCCACTGCCTGTCTGTTTCATCGAACATTCAGGAATTCAATCGAGATGCAATGATCAGATCCGCTGCGCGCTCCGCGATAGCGACTACCGTCGCGTTAATATTGCCCACCGTGCAATTCGGCATTACCGACGCATCGACGACTCTCAAACCGTCGACACCTTTGACTCGCAGTTCTGGGTCGACGACTGCCCCGTCATCAGCGCCCATTCGGCAGGTCCCAGCGAAGTGCATACCGGAGCGCCCGTTTTGTCGAGCAAACTCAACGATCTCCTCGTCAGTGCGCACATCAGCCCCAGGATTCACTTCCCTGACGCTCCACCGAGACATCGCTTGACTTGCGAAGATTTCGCGACTCTTTCGTACGCATTCGACAACGATTCGCTGGTCGTCTTCGGATGAGAGGAAATTAAGGTGGATGGAAGGTGCGTCGAGCGGATTTGAACTTCGCGCCGTCACGCTTCCCTCACTCTGCGGATGAGAAGGCCATAATCCAATTGACATTCCGGGTTCTTTTTCGAGAACCCCAGGACTCGCGTAGCTGCCTGGCGCGAACATTAGCTGGGCGTCGGGCGCTGACAGACCCGGCCGACTCCGGAAAAAACAAGCGGCGGTACCAGTTCCGAGCGTCAACATTCCGCTTCCCTGGAAGGTGTATTTCAATACTTCCTTGACAAGGGTCATCCCGCGAGCGCGTTCATTAAACGTTGTTATATTGTGTGCACGCTGAACGACACTGAGCAGGAAGTGGTCACGAAGGTTCCGACCAACAGAGCGATTTGCGACGATCGGGGACACTCCGATTTTACCCAACAGCTCGGGGTCTCCCACACCCGACAACTGCAGCAAGTGCGGCGACTTGAAAGCACCAGCTGAGAGGATCACCTCTTTTCGCGCGAAGACAGTCTTCTCTTGTCCACCTTGAAAATATTTGACACCGACGGCCCTCTTCCCATTGAAGAGTACCTTTGTTCCCATCGCTTCAATCTTGACCTGCAGATTCGGCCTCTTTCGAGCGATTCTTAAATACGTCTGAGCGGGCTGGCTCCGAAAACGCCCGTTGCGATTGTGTTGAAAATAGGAAACTCCCTCTCGGGTTGCTCCATTCATGTCTGCAATGAAATGCATACCCAGTTCCTGTGCACCCTCGACGAACGCGCGCGACAGAGGATGAATCGCGCCGGCGTCGGATACGGCGTGCAGGCCCTCGAAGCCACGGAGGGGAGCATCGCTTCGCACTTCACCTAAATAGTTTTCTGATTTTCTATAGTATGGAAGCAATTCCTCATAGCTCCAACCACGGCAGCCGGATTGCGCCCATTGGTCAAACTCTTCCTTCTGCCCTCGAACGTGAAGCATTCCGTTGATCGAACTTGACCCGCCCAAAACCCGACCTTGAGTAATAGTCAGTGAGCGGTTGGCAAGATTCGCGTCAGGCTCGCTTTCGTATTGCCAGTTATACCGCCGATCACGGTAGACAAAGATGAAGGCGGCTGGGATGTGAATGAACGGGTGCCAATCACGCTTGCCTGCCTCAAGTAGCATGACGCTGGTACGGCTATCCTCGGACAATCTGCTAGCCAGGACGCAGCCCGCGGGGCCACCGCCTACAATGCAGTAATCAACTGTCTCCGTATCGTTGTCTGTGTCTTGCATTTGCGCCTTGAACCTGATGATGAGTGCTTGTTGCGCTTCCTGTGAGCATCGCTACTGTCGTATCGATTCCAATCCTTGAAGCTTGACCAATGAGGAGCCTATCGGCGCGGAACGGCGGTGTCGAAATTTCCGCAACTCGCAAATGCGCGCGATAGGCTCACACGGGAGTGTTCAGTCTTCGCTGTAGACGCCAGCCTCTAGTAACCGGCGAGAACCCATATCCGCGCCCTGCCGACGCGTGTACGGTCCGGCGGTCATCCCGCCGTCCACCACCAGCATTGCACCGTTGACGAAACTGGCTGCGTCCGACAAAAGCATGAGCGACGCTCCAGCGATCTCGTCAGCACGCGCCATGCGCCCGAGCGGTATACGGTCTTCAAAAACACTTGAGATGAAGGATGGAGGCAAGTTTCGGCGCAGTAGCGGCGTATCGACCGGTCCAGGTGCGATGCCATTCACGCGAACCCCAAAGCGACCCCATTCGATCGCTAAGTTCTTTACCATGCCCAGCACTGCGTGCTTACTGGCGGTGTAATGCATGCGCCCCGGCTGCCCCCCCAGTGAATTCACAGAGCCGATCAGTACGATGCTGCCGCTGCGATGTTCGATCATTCCGCGGACGAACGCTTGGCAGGTGGAAAGCACGCCACCGACATTGACGGCGAGGACGTTGTTCAACTCCTCGAGTGTCATATCCTCAGCTTTGACCGCACCTGCGATACCAGCGGAAGCAATCAACGCAGATGCTTGTCCGAGCTCCGCATTTACCACGGCGGCTGCGTCGGTAAGTGTTGCGGGGTTCCGCACATCGACCAAGACCCCCACGACCTTTGACTTTCCGCCGCCCGCAGCACGGACCTTCGCGACGGCGTCGGTCATGCGCTCTTGGTTCGTTCCGAGAATCGCGACGTGTGCACCGTCTCGGGCCAAGGCAACGGCGGAAGCGAGACCGATTCCCGATGTAGCGCCGCTAACTACCACAACCCGCCCCGAAAGGCCATAGTTCAACATTACGTTTTCTCCGACACAGGGTTTTGAATTTATGAGCCACTACGACAGCTAGTCGCCTGGACGTTCGACAGCGTGTGCAAAGTCGAGGCACCGGCCGCTGTCTTCTAATGAGCAAAGTGTCATCCGCGATCCCATCAGCGTCCAGTTATTTTAAATTGCTGAAATGTAAGTCGAACTTACTCTGCGGTTAGGGTAATTACCAACATAATCCTTTGCTCACCACGCCATACGCATCGGGCCTAGGTCTTCAAACAAAGCTAAATGAGCAGGGCGTTAGTTCAAGTTAACGCGACGAAATAAAAGCCGTCTAGACAGCACGTTGGCGGGCGTTGCAGAGTAGCGACCAGGCGACGTAGTCGGCGATCGCTACGATTAACCGATTCGGCTCAAGCAAGGCTCATAATTCCGAATTAACTACCTCACGTTTGATTCTTTATAGGCAAGCGAAAACCACAATGCCCGAAATTTACACCGCGACTCTGGCTGAATTCAGTTCAGGACTAAAATTTAGTGATCTTCCTAGCGAAGTAAGCCATGAAATCAAAAGACTGCTTCTCGACACGATTGGTTGCGGACTAGGTGGGCTGGGCCTTGACAAGGGCAGTATGGCGCTCAGATTGGCGCAACAAGCTGGAGGTCAACCGGAAGCGACGGTGCTCGGTACTCGCCTGAAAGTTCCCGGTGCAATGGCTGCGTTTGTCAACGGCGAGCTTATGAACGCATTGGATTATTGTGCCTTGCAACCGCCTGCGCATGTAACACCATATGTAATTCCATCAGTATTGTCGATGGCGGAGATCACTCATGCTTCTGGGAAAGATTTTATTGCAGCGTTGACGGTCGCTCACGAATTAACGTGCAGGATCGCGCGTTCAATGGGCAACTTACGCGCAACGGCGGGTGGATTTCCAGTTCGCAGCTTTGGGGTCGGCTGCACGCAGTTTGGCGCAACGGCTGGAGCAGCTCGCATTATTGGCCTAGACACCGAAAAGATGAGACATGCTCTGGGGCTAGCCGGCTATCACGCGCCAATCGCTTCTCACGTCAAATACAACCACACGGTTCACCCGGGTCTCGCGAAATACGGCCCGTCCGGATGGACGGCTCAAGCCGGAGTAGTGACCGCCCAATTAGCCGAGATGGGATATCGCGGCGACGACACTGTGCTAGACGGAGAGTACGGCTTTTGGGCGATGAACGGTTCGCAGTCAAGCGACTGGGAAAAGCTGACGTCCGGACTCGGGAGCGAATGGGCATTTCAGGCGATCGGCTATAAATATTGGCCGTGTTGCGGTTCACACCAATCGCCTCTCGACGCCTTCGTGAAAACTATCGACCAGCATGACCTCGCGGCTTCCGAGATTACCAAGGTTGTAGTAAAGAGCGAGGCATTCTCCGGCCTTCCAAAATACGTCAATATTGACGTTCAAGACCATGTGGAAGCAGCGTCCAGCCTTCCCTACAATATCGCTGTTGCCGCGCATCGCATAACTCGAGGTCCTAAATGGCAGTCGCGTGAAACGCTAGCGAGGCATGACATTCGAGATTTCATGAAACGGGTGGAACACGGCGTCTACGACCGCTGCGAAGTGACCCGGTACGAGGATCTCGAGATCGAAGGCAGAAGCAACCTTAAACGCCGCCCGGCCCTGGTGGAGGTCCACGCTCGGGGTCGCGTCTACGAGCACGCCGTCGATTTCGCAAAGTGGCTTACCAACGACGTAGCAGAGTTCCGCGCAAGTGACGACGACCTAGCAGAGAAGTTCAGGGCCAACGCGTTCGGAGTTTTGGATAAGAAACGAACAGAGTCGGCGATTGACTGCATAATGAATCTCGAGGATGTCGCCGACTCGACTGCTCTAGCTGCACTGCTGGCAGGTGACTCGAATTAATACTGAAACACTGAGAGCCGCTATTGCGCTGCGGCTTTCAGTCCATTATGGCCCAAGGTCGCTGCCGAGCTCCTTGAACTCGTTGATTACAACTCCGGCAACGCGCCGGCCTAGGACCGCGTGAGCCTCATCAGATTCGCGGAAGCATCCGTAAAGCGGGGATCGGCCGCGAAAGGCCGCTCTCTAGCACGCGTGGCTGAGGGTTTTGAATTCCTCACTTGTGAGTTCGATCGAGGCAGCGCCGACATTTTCCTCCAGATGTTTGACCTTCCCAGTTCCCGGAATCGGCAGCATGACCGGACTGCGCTTTAAGAGCCAAGCGAGCGCGATCTGGCTCGGCGTAGCGTCCTTGGTCCTGGCGATCACATCAACAACGCCGCCGGGCTTTGCGAGATCGCCCGCAGCAAGTGGAAACCACGGGATGAAGCCGATACCATTCGCCTCGCAATAATCCAGAACGTTCTCCGATTCACGATCAATCAGGTTGTAACGGTTCTGGACAGTAGCCACCGGAAAGAACCGGCGTGCCTGCTCAATCTCGGGCACAGTGACCTGGCTCAACCCGGCAAAACGGATAAAGCCGGCGTCGATAAAGGACCTGATCGTGGCGAACTGCTGGTCGAGAGACACTGCGCGGTCGATCCGGTGCTGCTGCCACAAGTCGATGCGGTCAACCTTGAGCCGACGCAGGCTCTGCCGCACAGCATGGCCGAGATAGTTTGGGTTACCGCCCATATTCGGCCATTCACCTTCGGTGATGCCGGGACGAACCAATCCGCCCTTAGTTGCAATCACCAGTCCTTCGTATGGATGCAGGGCTTCCGCCAGCAATTCTTCGCTGATGAACGGGCCATAGCTGTCGGCCGTGTCGACAAAATCGACGTGGAGTTCAGGCAGCCGCTTCAGTAAACGAACGACCTCCTCCCGGTCTTCAGGATCGCCCCATACGTCCTCGCCGACAATGCGCATCGCACCGAAGCCGAGACGGTTGACCATCAACTCCCCGCCAATCTCGAATTGCCCTGAAAGTCTTGCGTCGAACGTTGTCATCATCATCTCCTCGTAAGTCGTGTTCGTTGCCGTAGTCGCGTTTGAAGATGCACACTACCGCCTACGCCTGGTAAAGGGCACCGGTTGAGCAAATTCTCCGTGCCCAGCGCTGTTGCCCAAGAAGTTTAAAATCGAATCCTAGCGAGGACTATCTACCGCCTTCTGCGTACCCTAATGAGCAGTCTTCACGAATTCGAAGAAGTACTAACTCACATGTGCAGTGAATGCCAAAGCGGACTACGTCCCCTAGCCTCTCTCAATGCACCGAAGCCAGGCGCCCGCCATTGCCCAATCGAACGCCTGGCGGTGTCTCATACACGGCGGCAAGCAGGAATTGATAGTTCAAACCGTTCAAAAGGGTTCGCGAATCTGCGTAGCAGGTTACCTAACGCCGGCGAATACGCGCACGTCGAACATTCTTCTAACGTCACCGCCTTTATAGACGCTGAAGAATGACCATCCTCCTGGCCAGCCGTTTTCGGATCGCGACTTTCTTACGGAAAATCCTCTTTGCACACCCGTCCGATTTCGAATTGGCGCATTCCTGACACTAAAAAAGGCGCGATACCACGTTGGTATCGCGCCAAAACCCGCCTCTCGCAGCGGTAAAAGTTTGTACTTAGAACGAATGTTGAATCCCGGCGTACACACCTGTCTGGCTGTGGCCAGGCAACGGATTATCGGTACTGACCGATGTCCCCGCGTTGTTAGCGTTCAATCCAAAGTTCGCTGCCTTGCTGTTTTGGACAGACGCGACTTGGAAGTCCAGCAGCGTCCGCTTCGACAAGTTATACGAGCCGCCGATCGTGTAGAGCGTTGCATTGCCGGAGCCGTTGTTTCCGTTGACATGGTAGACCGCGGCGATTAACGCGGCAGCCGGCGTAGCCTGCCAGGTTATGCCACCCCACTCATGATCCAACGTCGTTGGCTGACCTGGCAAAACATTCGCTGCGTTGGAAGACCGGATTGCCTGATAGGCACCTTGAACCTTGAACTGCCCGAGAAAAACATTTACCGCGGCTGTGTACTCTCGCGACGCCGAGAATACACCGTTGCCCGTGTTCGCTTGGTTGACGCCGTCGAAGCCAGGTCCATACAGAAGGCCATTGGACGGGTTTCGAATTTCGTCGTACATGCCTCGGATCTGGAAGAGCGCATTGGTGTAGGTCACCACAGCGCCCGCCTGGCGACCCTGGGGTGTGGTGCCGTTTCCGTTCCAGTTCGTTGCATTTGACAAAGAATACTGACCATGAAAATCAAAGCCACCAAATTTCGGCGACTGGTATGAGATGTTGTTGCTGGAGATAGGCCAGTTGCGACCACGAACAAGCGACGCGGAAGACCAATCCGACTGGCCAAAAGGGTCAAAATCCCAGAGATCGTTCGCAATAAAAAGTTCTCGACCTAAGAGCAGAGTACCGTAATTCGAGTTCGCCACACCGACCGTGGCCCATCGGTTAAACAGACCTCCGCCGCCCGGACCGGCCCCTGTCATCGAATTAAAGCCGCCCTCCAATTGAAATACGGCCTTATTTCCGCCACCCAAGTCTTCCGCTCCCTTCAAACCCCAGAAACTGGCTCCCCAATCACCGCTCTCTGCACGGAAGCGATGCGTCGAGCCTGTAGCCGCACCCGTGGCAGATGGCGCGGTGGGAACACCCGTCATGTATTCCAGGCCAGAATCAATACGTCCATACAACGTGACGCTGCTCTGGGCGTGGACTATGGTTGCCATTGTAAGTGCCGACGCTGCAATAACTGTCTTCTTCATTGTTCTCCTCCAAAGACTCAAATTAAACAAGCGGAACGATTCCACCACACGCAGGGTCTCGCCTGAACCCGCTGCATGACAAAACAAAGTATTAAATATGTACTACTTAATAAGTAGATTCATAAATTGTTTTCAACGTCTAATACCAATCAAGGGTGCGACGAATATCATCCTGTCCCAATCGTCGAGCTTCTAACTGTCCAGAGGTGACGGCAGCATGAGTCTGGCGTTATTTACCGTTACATCGATTCGACCGAAGGCTCCACGGCTTTGTCTACAAAGCTGCGGACCTGATCCCTATCGGTGACGTCCAATCCGACTGACAAGGCTTTTCCACCGAAGCCCTCAATCTCGCTCCCCAACGCCGCAATGCGGGCGATCCGCCTCGCGCCAAGAACGAGCTGCGCCCTCGCGCGCTAATATGCGTACTGCCGCAGCGCCAAGGCCACTGCTTGCACCCGTTATGACGAGAACCTTTCTTTGAATTCCGTCACTCATGTTTAGTCCTTGCGAGTGCTTAGTCCGTAATCGTCGGCCTTTCGTGCGACAAGACACGACGCGTCCTCGGGGACGATATTCCGGTGCAGCACGTTTAAGGATAAATCGATGTGTTTCAACGACTACGGGGCCGAGCGCACCATGCAATCGTGCAGCTCGGCATCGAATGGAGCTTTTATGGCTCGTCTTATACGCCCGGCCCTCGAAATTGGACGGTCTTGAGCTTTGGCTCGTGGCATAGCGCCACGAGCCAAGTATTGAAAAGCAGCTTGAGATATCTGACGTTACCTTTTCCGACGACGGTTGCCGCCGACGGTATAAATCGCCGCCGCAGTCACCACGACCGTTCCCTCAATGACACCCTGATAGTTGGCGCCCAGGTTGAGAATGTTGAAGCCGTTCGTGAGCGAAAACAGAAGCAATGCACCGGCAAGCGTCTTAACGACCGACCCAGCACCGCCGAAAAGCGATGTACCACCCAAAATGGCTGATGCGATCACCGTCAGTTCGCTACCCTGCATTGCAGTCGGATTGACGGCGCCGAGTCGGCTGCCAAACAGAATTCCGCCAAAACCAGCCGTCGCGCTGCAGAGAATGAAGCCCATCATCTTGTAGCGCTTCACGTTGATGCCAGACAATCGGGCGGCCTCAGGGTTACCGCCCACGGCGTATACGCGCCTGCCAATGTTGGTCATGCTGAGCACGAACCAAACGACAGTGGTGTAGACGACCATGTAAATCACCGGCTTAGGCATAGCCAGTTTCATACCGTTTGCCCAATCCAAGGCGAGCAGGCAGATTCCTCCAAGGATCATGCCAAATGCCGCGACCGACAAGCCTCTTCCCTGTCGACGCATTTTCATCGCCGCTACGATCCCCGCGGCCACGAGCAACACACCGATGATCAACAAGGGAATTCCGACGGGAACGCGCCCCGACTCGAAGGCGTGCATCGCGTCGATAGCGGTGGGCGTCTCCAGGGACAGAGATCGCCCATCCGTGTAAATCTGGACGACCCCCCGTATTGCGGTCAACGTTCCGAGTGTGACGATGAATGCATTGATGCCCAGATACTGGACGATTGAGCCGTTCAGTAATCCCACCAACACTGCAACGCCCATCGCTGCGAAAGCCGCGGGCACAAAGCCAATCGAGTCCGCTAGGCCTATCAGGACGGCGGCGGACAATGCAGCCACGGAGGCCACAGAGAGGTCGAAGTTTCCAGTTATCAAAATCACCGTCATTGCGACGGCCATGACCCCAACGATCGAAGTCTGATATAAGACGTTCGTTACGTTGGCGAGGCTCAAGTAGTTCGGTCGACCGGTGTAAGCTGTCACAGCCGATAGCACGGCAACCAGCAAGATTAGCGCGTAGTACACGCCCATTTCCCGCAGGCTGAACAGCCGCCGCCAGTCCGCCGAGGGACTTTGCGTAAGGGCGGAAGCGTCCGTCTGCTCGGTAGAAACTGTAGTTCCGGGGGCACCATGGGTCCCAGCGGATTGATGCGTAGAAGTCAGACTCATGATTGCTCACTCTGTATTGAATGCGTGGCCTGCCGACCCGTGCTGTTATCTGATGTCGCGCTCTGCCCACCAGCCAAGAGCATCAATTCGTGCTCTGATGTGTCGTCGGCCTTGCGCTCAGCGATGCAGCGTCCATCGCGCATGACAAGCACTCGGCCACTCACTGCAAGAATCTCTTCAAATTCGGATGAGACGATAATCACCGCCTTCCCGGCCGCAGCCAACTGTCGAACCAGTAAGAGAATGTCTGTCTTTGCACCGATGTCGATCCCTGCAGTGGGCTCGTCGAGCAGAAAGACCTTGACGTCACTGAACAGCCATTTTGCGATCGTGACCTTTTGAGCGTTTCCGCCGCTAAGCTCAGTGACAAGAACGTCCGGAGAAGGCGCCTTTATCTGTAGACGGCGAATCGCATCAACGCCGCACTGCCGCTCGCGTTCGCGCTGTGGCAACCAACGACGCCACGAAAAGCCTTCTAATGCCGGTAATGTCGTGTTCCGCCAAATCTCGAAGTTCGGCACAAGCCCTTGCGCCATTCGATCCTCAGGCACTAAGCCTATTCCTGCCTTCACGGCTGCCATGGTAGAACGCCGCAACAATCTACCGGCGACCTTGACCTGCCCAGTCGCGTCAGGGTCGGCCCCAAAAATCGCGTGGAGAAGTTCGCTGCGCCCGGAGCCTAACAGGCCAGCGACTCCCAGGACTTCTCCTTCTCTAAGTTTGAACGAAGTCGGCTCGAGCTTACCCGGAGACGCGAGATCACTGATCTCTAGAAGCAACCGGGCGTCAGTTTTGATCTTCTCGGATGGTGCACGTTCGAGCGCAACAATTTGGCGACCAACGATGCACTCGGCGATCCGTGACTCGTCGAGTTCACACGTATCGCTGTCAACTACTGCTTGTCCATCTCGAAGGATCGTCACGCAATCCGTTAGCGCCACAACCTCGTCTAGAAAATGCGAAACAAAAAGGATTGCTTTGTTTTCGACCTTGGAGAGATGGCGAACGATTTTGTAAACTACCTCGCGCTCGGATGCTGCGAGGGAAGCGGTAGGCTCGTCCATCACGATGAGTTCGGCGCCGGTGCCTAGTGCTTGGAGAATCGCCACCATCTGACGCTGGCCGATCGAGAGCTCGCTCACAAGCTGGTCGGGATTTAGCCAGTATCCGACGCGCTGACAAATGTCGAAGAACCGCTTGCGGTATAACGTGTCTCTCCGCCAGCGTCCCTCTTCCCCGAGAAAGACGTTCTCAAGGACCGATAGCGTCAGGACCAGCGGGATATGCTGATGTATCGTGGCGATGCCAAGTTCGTTAGCTTGCTTCGGGCTCGTATACTCGACCGGCACGCCTCGCCATACGATTTTCCCGCCCGTTGAGGGAAGTGCGCCAGAAAGGATCTTGATCAACGTGGACTTGCCAGCACCATTGGCGCCCAGCAGCCCGTGGACCTTACCCCGGAAGACTTTGAGGTCGACGCCCCTAAGTGCGACTAATCCGTTTGGGAAAGTCTTGGTGACTTGCTCCAACTGCAGGAGCGGTGCGTCATCGGTGTTTTGCATCGCTGCCTCCTCCTTGAACCGCTATGCCGCCAATCCCGTTTGGAAGACGCGCCGGAAGCAGATTCGCGGCGGCCTTCATGTGAACCGGTGCAACTGGCGAGCAGGTTTCGAAACGTCTCGTGAACAGCTTATTTTGAGCGGCTTGTAATCTCGCTCTTAGATTCTCACAGCCTTCTGAAGAACCGTTTTAGTAACCATATAAGCATCGAGTGTGGTGGGGCCGCCTTCCCGTCCGATCCCGCTATCTTTGACACCTCCGAACGGCGTGTCGGCATCAGGCGTACCGAAGTGATTGATGGAGAGTACTCCGCACTCGAGCTCCCGGCTAATCCGCTCAGCGTCGCTGAGAGAGTTCGTGAACGCATATGCAGCGAGGCCGACCGACAGGCTGTTTGCCACAGAAATTGCTTGATCAAGATCTGTGACGGAGACGCACGCGCCAAGCGGGCCGAAAGGCTCGGTCGTCATTGCATCTGCGTCGAAAGGAACGTCCGCTAGGACGGTAGGTTGGAAAAAGTAGCCTTTGTCACCGATCCGCGCTCCCCCGGCCGCGATACGTGCCCCCCGCTTACTTGCGTCAGCGACGAGAGCTTCCATCGCAGCCAATCTGCGCGCATTTGCGACCGGACCCATCTGCACGTCAGAGCCAAAGCCGTCGCCAACCCGAACCCTCTTTACTGAATCTGCGAAGGCCGACACAAAGTCTTCATAGACACTTTGGTGCACAATGAATCTAGACGGCGACGCGCAAATTTGCCCGCTCGCGTTGATCTTGCCGCGCGCCGCTAGTTTTCCCACTTCAGCTCCGTCGACGCCCTCGCAGACCAGGACCGGGGCATTGCCCCCTAGCTCCATAAGTACAGGCTTCATCGCAGCTGCCGCCAGTTGCGTAAGGTGCTTGCCTACCTGAACGGATCCGGTGAACGTTACGAGACGGACGATAGGAGATGCGATCAGCGTCTTTGAGATGTCTGACGGATTGCCGAACACCAAGTTAAGCACGCCGGGAGGCAGTCCTGCTTCCTCGAACGCTCGTACCACAATACAGGCGGCTCCGGGCGTCTCTTCCGCGGCCTTCAAGATCACGGAGCATCCGGCCGAGAGCGCAGCGCTCACTTTCCGCGCAGCAGAGCTTATCGGCACGTTCCAAGGGGTGAAGGCGGCGACAGGCCCGATAGGTTGCCGCAGCACGTACTTTTGCATCCGCGGCTCACCAGGGACTACGAGGCCGTAGTCTCTGAGGGATTGGGCAGCGTTCCATTCAATAAAGTTCAGGGATCGGTCCGCCTCTGCGTACGCGTCCGAGAAAAGTTTCCCGTTGTCTAAGGTAATGCTTTGAGCGATTTCATTGAGCTGCTCACGCAAGATGCCAGCAGCCTTCAGGATGATCTTCACCCGCTGTTGAGCCGGCGTGTTCCGCCAAATCTTGAAACCGCGGTCTGCTGCGATCAGCGCACGCTCTAAATCCACCGCAGTTGCTTTCGGCACCCGAGCGAGTACTTCCTCGGTGCTTGGATTTCGCACCTCAACGGAGACATCGCGATCGCTGATCCATTCGCCATCAATAAACAACGCAACTCGCGGGTAGCCGACTTTCGGGGCGCCGCTGGTCGCGTGAAGGTCTAGAGTTGCCATTCTTTCGTTCCTTTCCGATGGGCATCTTTTGCAAGAACCGACTTGCTTGCACGAAGGTTATTTCCGCACCGCACGAAAGGTCTAGTTGATTTTTCTACGGCTGACGGTAAGTTTCGCTGACTACACCATTCGGTGCTTTTCGGGGGTCCGCAAAGCCACGCGCAGTGGGCTCCGACGCCCCGCGAGGCTGAATCCCGCTGTTTCCTCCAAACCCGCACTCCGGGAAAGTCCTTATGCGCCGAAACATGTAGAACGAGGCGAACACACGGTTAGAAGAAGGTGTCGGGTAGGCGCAATGCTTCTCACGCGACCTTCCAGACGATATGCTCATCGTTCGAATATACGTAAGGGAAACCGTCATGTCAGAGATCTCTGCTGTCGCCGTCACGGTGGCAAAGGCTGAGCATCGCGAGCGAGTTGCAGAGGCGCTTGCAGCGCTTCTAGCTCCAACCCACAGGGAAGCCGGAATGCTGCAGTACGACATGTTCCAAGAATCAACAGATAGCCGATGTTTCGTTTTCGTCGAGAGATGGACAGATATGGCGAGCTTCCAAGCGCACTGCAACTCTGTACACGTGAACGCCTATTTGGAGACGGCCAAAGACTGGATAGAAGACAACAAGCTATACGTATTGACGAAAAGCAAGTGATCTCAGGAGTCTCGTCGACCGTGGTAGATCTCTGCATTTCGCGCGCCGCTCGCAATGCCAGTCATCGCCTGGATGATTGTGACGCCGGCGCGCCTTGCGACGGCCTCCGTGGCATCGCAGTGACGGGACGAGATAGACCGGCTCCAGCCGCGTCTAAGCAACTCTGCGCTCACATTTTCGTCCCTTTCTCTTTGGTCGCCTGAGTCCGGGCCAATAGGCGGGCAACGAATTCGTGGATTTTATGCTCGCCTGCGCGATCCGCGACACTCGCGGTTTGGCGCGTCACTCTTTCATTACAGTCCGAGAAATGCAGCGCGATGAGTGCCTGCACCTCCGTCGATGGAAAACGGCCAGCGCTGCCGTTACACGGCGACGTACGACTTGGCAGCACGCAGTGCCCCAGTGGCCGGGGTCTCCGTTGAGCTGGTTAGCCAAGCTTACCGTCGCCCCCAAAAAAACCAACTGGACCCCACCCCACAGTCAGCAATAATCTGTGTTCGAACCGAGCGCCACATCAAGCTGGCGTGGTCCAACTAATACATCGAGACACGCATGAGAGAACATCAGGCAACGCTGCTAGCGGACAATTTCGTGTTCCTAGAAGCACCGCGATGGCACGGCGGCCAAATATGGGTATCGGACGTCTTTGCCTTGAAGCTTTACACCGTCCAGCAGGACGGCGGCCGGAAGTTCGTCTGCGACGTTCCAGGGCGGCCGTGCGGCATCGGTTTCTTGCCGGATCGCTCGCCGATTGTCGTCTCCTGCGCAGAGAAAAAAATTCTGTCAGTAACGGATGAGGGCGTGTCGGTCTACGCTGACCTGTCGAACATTGCGACGGGCGATCTAAATGACCTGGTAGTCGATGAAGAAGGTCGGGTCTATGTAGGAAATTTCGGCTACGACCTCTTCAACGGGGCACCGAAAGCCTTGACCGACATCCATATCGTCGAGCCTGACAAATCCATCCGGGTGGGTGCTAGCGGCCTAGAATTTCCAAACGGCTCCATCATCAAGGACGATGGGCGTACGTTCGTTGTCGCTGAAACGTGGTCGAGTCGCCTAACTGCGTTCGACCGTGCACCGGATGGCAGCCTTTCGAACCGGCGCCTTTTTGCGGACCTCGACGGCCGGCAACCAGACGGGATATGCGTGGATGCCGAAGGCGGAATCTGGGTCGCATGCTACAACACCGGGGAGTTCGTGCGCTTGCTCGACGGGGGCGAAATCACCGATGTCGTGAAATTCGAGGGAAACGCTGTCGCTTGTGCGCTAGGGGGCACTGAGGGCAAGACCCTCTACTGCTGCGTCTATCTCGGAACGGACGAGCAGCTGCAGAGAAGAGAGCCACGCAGCGCGATCTACAAGGTCGACGTCGAGGTACCAGGCGTTAGCCCCAACTAAGGTCCGAGTGATCAAGGAAGCACCGCATCGCGCGCGAACACGCTCCACTCCCCGAAAAAAGAGCGTCGATCTGAACGCGTGCGACGGTCCGAGACATCGCAGGAATAGTGGCCGGTCCAAGGAGCGGGACGTCGACACTAATCCAACGGCAGTATTCAATCTGGAGACAGGAGCAGACGATGGCAGCAAACAGAAAATGGAATT
This sequence comes from Caballeronia sp. 11_S32, assembly GCF_056930355.1. NCBI lineage: Bacteria > Pseudomonadati > Pseudomonadota > Betaproteobacteria > Burkholderiales > Burkholderiaceae > Caballeronia > Caballeronia sp. 11_S32. The sequence continues at coordinate 1,671,759 of NZ_JBXOWH010000001.1, read as the reverse complement.
TTGAAGGAAAAGTCGCCTTCGTGACGGGTGCCGCTAACGGGATCGGTCGAGCGACCGCGTTGGCGTTCGCCGAGGAAGGCGCACACGTAGTACTCGTGGACCTTTCGGAGGAAGGGGCAAAAGAAACGGCGAAAGCAGTCGAGGAACTTGGCGTCCGGTCACTGGCGGTGAAATGTGACGTATCTCAACCCGACCAAGTTAAGGCAGCACTGGACAAGACCATCGATGCTTTCGGAAAACTCGATTTCGCATTCAACAATGCTGGCGTGGAGCAACCGACGTCGTACACCGTGGATGTGACCGAAGAGGTTTTCGAGCGCAACATGCGAGTGAACCTTGGCGGGGTGTTTTACTGCATGAAGTATCAGATTCCGCTTATGCTGAAAAACGGTGGTGGTTCAATTGTGAATACGTCCTCAGGCGCTGGCGTGATCGGCATCCGAGGTCAGGGCGTCTATTGCGCTTCGAAACACGCGGTAATTGGTCTTACTAAGTCGGCAGCGCTGGAGTACGCGAAAGATGGCGTTCGCATCAACGCCGTGTGTCCCGGCATCATTGACACCCCCATGATCGGGCGCTTCACGAAAGGTACTGACGAAGGCGTTAAGCGAATGATCGCACAAGAGCCTATTGGCCGGCTCGGCAAGCCAGAAGAGATCGCAAACACCGTACTTTGGTTATGCTCGGACGTAGCCGGTTTCGCCATCGGGCACGCAGTGGTCGTCGACGGTGGACAGACCGCCGGCCTGTAACAGAAAGAACAGAAGTACAGTATCGATTTCAGACAGTCTCTCAGGTCGCAAGTGCGACTTTACGCCGACCCTGGTCGGCGTTTTTTTGCCGGACGACAACGGACCCTCGGCGGTCGGTCCTCTGATGTCAGAGGGTGAGACGTGCCGAGGTGCCGAACAAGACGCGCCGAAGGTCGGTTAGCACGTTAAACACAGAGTGCGCCAAACCGAACTACCACTGGGCCTTACAGGTGGCTAGATTTGCTCTTGTCACAGGGGGCGTATCCACCTGTATGAATCGCCCTTTCGGCGTTTCCGGATGCGTGACTGCTTGATAAGTAGCAGCGAACGCTAGGCGGCCCATTTTCTCCGGTTCTAGACAAACAGTGCCATCAACCTCGCCGGCCTTTATTGCGCTCAGCCCCAACCGTGATCCCCCCCAACCAATCAACTTAGCATGCGACCCCACCGCCCTGACGGCCTTAGCACATCCAATGACCATGTCATCGGCCTGATTGTAGAAGACGTCGACGTCGGGATGAGCAATCAGAATGTTCTGACAAACGGCTTCTCCTTTCTCTGCGGTCCAATCCGTTGGTTGTGAAGCGACCACCTCATACTTGATTCCTGACTTATCTAGAGCCTGCTTGAATCCCTTGCTTCGCTGCCAGACCTGAGGATAGCCCGGAGCGCCCTCCACTATTGCTACCTTTACGACACGGTCTCGTGGTAGCAACGTCGCCGCAATCTCACCTGCAACCTCTCCCGTGTGAATCTCATCGCTCGCGACTAATGCAGTAGCTCCTGGGTAAACGTCCTTTATCGATCTCTTTTGGGGATCTCCGATCTCCGTCGCGACCGATACGAATGGTATCTTGTGAGCGGCCGCGCGATCTGCCCAGCGTTCCGCGACCACCCCGTCAAGCGGCAAGACAGCGATTCCGCTTACATTCTGTGCGATCAGGTCATCGATTGCATTACTCTGCCGCTCGACGCTCGTTTTCGCGTCTAGTACAATTACCTCGACTCCCTCTTTTTTAGCCGCATCTTGAAACCCTTTCGCAACGGCGACGTTGTACGGATACTGCAAACCGGCCGCTACATAACCAAAAGTAACTGCGTTGCACGTTATGCCATAGGTGCTCAGCGCAACTCCACCAATCAGAGCGAGGTTCGCCGCGCGAAAATCAGAGCATTTCATCATCGTCTCCTAACCAGCGTTTATAGTGCGGGCATCAGCGTGCAGATCATCGCTGAGTCTTGAAAGACATCGCTGTGCCCCCAGCAATGTCTTCGTTGTCTGGACCGCGATGTATCATCGTTGCACAAACGGATTTCCCGTTAAGCCGGACGCAGTCGAGATCATGACGCTCTTTGTCTCAAGATATTCGTTGATCGCTTCCAACCCGCTTTCGCGTCCAAGCCCTGATTGTTTCTGCCCTCCAATAGGAACCGTGAAACTGTACGCACGGTATGTATTGACCCAGACCATCCCAGCCTTAAGCGCTCTGGACATACGAACCGCTCGTCCTAGGTCCCGCGTCCAAACCCCTGCAGCAAGGCCGTAGATCACGTCATTCCCGATCTTGACTGCATCGCATTCGTCGTCAAATCCGAGAACAGAAAGCACTGGGCCGAAAACCTCTTCCTGGGCGATTCGCATACTGCTCTTCACGTCGGTAAAGACAGTAGGTTCAAAGAATTGTGCCGGCCCTGTGTCGGTAAGCGCTCTGCCGCCCAAGATGCACCGTGCGCCTTCCCTATTGGCCAAGTCGACGTAATCATTGATCTTCTTAAACTGAGCGGCGGTTGCAATTGGACCTATGTCCGTGTCGGCTGACATAGGGTCGCCAAGTTTCAGCGTTCGCGCCATCTCCACCACGCGTTCCGTGAACTCTTCGCGGACGGTGTTCTGCACGAGCAACCGAGATCCCGCGGTGCACATCTGCCCAGCCGCTCCGAAGATGCCTGCGACCGCGCCGACGACCGCACTGTCCATGTCGGCATCCTCAAACACGATATTCGGTGACTTTCCGCCAAGTTCCATCGAGACGCGTTTCATTGTCCTCGCCGCGCTCTCGTAGACCTTCGCCCCGGTTGCGTCAGAACCCGTGAACGTGACCTTCGAAATATCAGGATGTTCGACTAACGCGGTTCCCAGTTCGTGTCCGAGTCCAGTGACGACGTTAAGAACACCGTCGGGTAGCCCGGCTTTCTTAGTCAACGCCGCAAATTCAAGTGAACTAGCAGAAGCGTACTCGGAAGGCTTCAGCACTACTGAGCACCCCGCCGCTAATGCGGGTGCGCATTTGATAGTGAAGAACATCAGGGGCGAGTTCCACGCTGTAAGCGCCGCCACTACTCCGACCGGTTCCCGATAGGTCATAGCGAGCATATCGCGCTTGTCCACGGGAATCACTGCACCCTCTACCTTGTCCGCGAGACCGGCAAAGTAGAACCAGTGTCGGGGCAAGTACCGTAATTGCCCCTGCATCTCAGCCAGTATCTTCCCGTTGTCACGTGACTCGGTCTCCGCCAGCATTTGCGCGACGTCGGCGTCGCAGAGCAGGTCTCCAATTTTTCGTAGAATATCTCCGCGTTCTGACGGCGACATACTCTGCCACGGTCCTACCTCCATCGCCTTCTTGGCCGACTGCACTGCAAGGTCCACATCCTTGCTGTTCCCCCTTGGTATCCTCGCCCATACATCACCTCGATACGGGTCGATCGAGTCAAGCCATTCACCACTGGCTGGGCGCACACTTTCTCCGTTGATCCAGTGTTGATACGTTTTCATGCGTTTCCTCCCCAAGTCCGGACGATCGCGTACGGCAGCACGCTTTCGCACTCTCACTCCCAAGGAGCGCGCTAAAACGACGGGATGCAGGCCGTCTGCCCGCCGTCCACGGAGACGACCGCGCCCGTCATGAAGCTTGCATCGTCAGTTAGCAGAAACGCAGCTACTGCCGCAATTTCTTCAGGTTGGCCCTCACGCCCAATTGCGTGCGCAGCCCGAATTCGCTTTACCTTCTCCGGGTCCTCGAACATATACGCGGTGAACGGCGTTCGGATCATTCCGGGAGCAATAGCGTTGACCCTGATCCCATAGGGGCCAAGCTCTGCCCCCATCGTTTTAGTAATGCCGGAAACGCCAAACTTTGATGCGACATACGGTAGTCGGTTTGGGACACCAAGAACACCCGCGCCGGAAGAAATGTTCACGATAGCTCGGGAGGTGCGATCGTCCCGTACGGCCCGCGCGAACGCCTGACTCATGATAAAGGTCCCATCAAGATTGACCGACATAACTTGCTTCCACGTGTCGAGATCGCAGTCGAGCACGTTTCCGACGCCCTTAATACCCGCGCAATTAATCAAACCGTGAAGTCCTCCCAGCGCTTCCTTCGCCTTTCGAATGAAATGTTCAGCGCCTTTTGCATCAGCTACATCCAGGGACAAGCTGAAGATCCGGCCGCTGCCCCCAATATCAGATGCCAGTTTATCGACAGCTGATCCGTCCAGATCGCCAAGTGCAACGGCTGCTCCTTCATCGTGGAGACGTCGAACGCATGCCGCTCCAATTCCGCTTCCTGCGCCAGTGACGACAACAGTTTTTCCTTCAAATCGCTTCATTACACACTCCTAGTTGTATAGAATTTTTTTCCGTCCCGTCGATTGCGCCACTCGTTACGTCAAAATCTTCACCAACTGCGCGGCGTCACTCTGAAGCTCGAGAGTTTTAACCATTTCCTGCGCGGCTTCGATTCGTTCTTTCGATACGGGGTTAGCAGCGACGGACGCACATTCGCTGAACTTTTTCGTGATCTGATCCCAGCACATGGGTAGTTCCGAACTACCCGGAACGTAGTCCCCAACGCGCTCCAGCTTACGTCCATCGCGCGTAAGGACTTCAATCCGCCCGTCTGGAATCTTCACTTTCCAATCCAAACTGCTGTCTTCGACGGGAACGACCTTGCTCGCGATTGCGCGGACTCGTTGATCTTGCAACGCCTGTTCGCTGAAGTCGGCGATGCCGATCCTTCCTCTTGCGACCGCGAGCGCGACGCAAAATGGCAGGCTGAACTTGGCATCAATCAAAGTCCGAGGTGCCCGCCGCTGATCCAGTGGATAGCACATGCGCTGGTGGAAGTCCCCAACGAAAACGTTGATCTGCTCGATATCCTCGGCCGAAAGCTGATGTTCCCTCATTAACTCGATTGTGGCGTGAATGTACGTATGGACATTCCCCACAGCTGGCCAAGCCTTGTACAGCATCGACGCGCCTAGGAAATCGGCACCTAAGTCAGCCAGCATCTTGCTGCGGTCATAATTGCCGCCGAAATAAACATTGAAGATTCCCGCCTTCCCTTCGAATAGATCCGTGATGCCGGTGATCCCCTTCTGTGCCATCAACGCAGCGAGTACCGCACCCTTGGCTGTGAAACCAGCGTACATGCCTCGAAGGTCACTTCCGATCCCAAACACCAATTCCATCGTGCCACCCGCTTGCATACTCGCGATCCCGAGCGCGTGACTAACCTGCGAAGGGTTCAATTTCAACACGTACCCGGCCGCGGCGGCCGCCGAAAACACGCCGACGACCGATGACAGGTTCCAATCTTGACGCCATGCGACGTTGCAACGCAAACGAACGAATAGATCCTGGCCGATGGCAACCGCCGTAATTAGATCGCGCCCTGAGATGCCTCCATTCCGCTCAGCCAGTGCAAGCACTGCCGGCACGACCGAACTGTCAGGATGTGCACCCCATGGCGTCTGATCATCGAAGTCCAGGCTATGTGCCATAACGCCATTTACGAAAGCTGCCATCGCCGCTGGAGCCCTTCCGCCGAAACCGAGAACTGTTGACTCAGCGCGTCCCCCGGCCTCGAGCACGACCTCCGCGACGCCGCGTGTCGCTGGTTCCATGCCGCTACCGGCAAGGGTCACACCGAGAATGTCGAGAATCGACTTCTTCGCGGCCTCGACCGCTTTACTCGAAAGGTTTTCGTATCGCGCGTCGACAACGTGATTGGCAAAGATGTGACAGAGGTCGTTGGATGGTGGCATGTCAGTAAGCATGGCTTGATGTCAGTTGACTAGGGAAGACCGATCGCGAGACTGCCGATCAGTAGGCGCGAATTTGTCCGTACGCACGAGGCTCCTCAGTGCGAAGCCTCCATATGCGTCTGACGATGTCCGTAACCTGCCTGTAGTCTGATGGGACACACCCCTATGAACAAGCGATGAATTGTGGCCTACCATTAAGCTAATCTGAATAATCACGTGGGATCCGCTACATGACTTCTGCTCGGTTCACCCCAAGGCAACTCGCGGCCTTCGTCACAGTTGCTGACGTCCGAAGCTTTGGTCGAGCCGGTGAACGCATGGCTCTATCTCCGTCGGCAGTTAGTCAACTGGTCGGAGAGCTTGAGACTGCTTTGGGATTTCGCCTGTTTGACCGAACCACGCGCACCGTCTCGTTATCTTCCGCAGGGCGTGAATTCTTACCCTCAGCGGTAAGCGTCCTAAAGAACATGGACTTCGCGCAGTCGGCCGCCGACGATATCCGGAACCGAGCTGCGGGTGTCGTCCGAATCGCAGCCCCAATGATCATTGCGAGCACGGTACTTCCAGCCTGCATTAGCGCATACAGGCAAGACCGTCCCAAGGTCATCGTGCGGATCCGCGATGCTCCGGTCGACTCACTTATTGACATGTTGATGAACGCCCAAGTCGATCTAGCCATTGGATCTGACCAGTTGACAGGCGAAGACATCGCCCGTATCGACCTCTTTAAAAGCCCATGGGTGATGTGGTGTTCGAAGGAGCATCCGCTCGCGCGGGAGGAACAGGTCTCCTGGCTTAAACTTCGTCAGCAAACGCTAGTTGTCGCCGGCCACGACCACGAGCGGACAGTGGCGCTCACTCAAGTCGAAGGAACACCAGCCGAGCGACTCATTCCCGTCGACATTGTCGACAATGCCAGCACCGCTTTCGGGATAGCCGCACAAGGGGAGGCATTGACGCTTGCGCCCGAGTATGTTGGATTGATGGCACGTCAATTCGGGTTGGTAATGCGCCCAATTGTTCATCCCCTAGTGACGCGTACTGTATGTCTCTATCAATCGTTATCACGGGCGTTATCTCCTGCGGCCGAGGGTTTCAGAGAACACCTAATCCACTGGATCGCCGGCCAGGACGGACTGGGAAACACGAAACCGTAACAATATTTCTGAGCCAAGTGCTTCACTGACACCTCAACTACCTGTCGTGCAAACGTTCCCGCCCAGCGGAATGACTACCTAACGTTTCTCCCAGTAGCCGTAGCGCTCACCTTGTTCGATATTTTTTCATCGACCGCGCGTCGCCCTAACGACCTGAGGTGCATGTGATCGACTTCCCGATAATTGACTCCCACATTCATTTGCTGGACAGAAAGCAGTTCGACTACTCTTGGTCATCCGGATCGACCTGGGCGGCTTCTGCAGCCAAGCTGAACCGCGACTGGCTGCTTGACGACCTTTCGAGCTATGTCAAGCCTTATCAAATTGAGGCCTTCGTGTTTATCGAGGCAGACGTCGACATGCCTCACTATCTAGATGAGGTGAAATGGGTTGAGTCCCTTGCGACACATGACAGCAGAATGAAGGCTAGCGTAGCTTGCCTTCCCCTAGAGCAGGGTGCACGGATCGAGTCTGAACTGAGAGAGATATCGATGCTGCCGCATGTGCGTGGAGTGAGGCGTCTCGTACAGAACCTCCCCGACCACAAAGTGATTCTTACGCCCCCATTCCTTAACGCGCTTAATCTCTTACCAGAGTACAACTTGACTTTCGAAATCTGCGTCTATCACCATCAACTCTCCGATGTGGTGAGAATGGTGAGCGCTTGCCCGGACGTAAAGTTTGTGCTCAATCACGCCGGAAAGCCAGACATCAAGTCGCATGGTATCCGACCATGGTCGGAAGATATTCGCGACCTGGCCGGATGCCCGAATGTTGTTTGTAAGCTATCAGGATTACTCACTGAGGCGGACCATGCGACGTGGAGCCCAGAGCAATTGCTGCCCTATATACACCATATCCTTGAAAGTTTCGGCGTGGATCGGGTCTTGTTCGGCGGCGACTGGCCGGTTCTCGAACTCGCGGCCTGCTACCGCGAGTGGGTCGATCTCGTGGACTGGGCCACAGACGGCATGTCACGATCCGAGAGGCAGAAAATCTTTAGAGACAACGCCATTAAAACGTATCGTCTCGACGTGTAAGGAATGCTTGCCGCCCCAACAAGACCGCTCGAGCGGCTCACCGAAGGGGCCGCTCGCAAGCAATTCGACAATCGGTGATCAGCGGAATATTGCCCCGAGAATCACCCCAATCGAGCATCTCGGCGGCGCCGATTCTCCAGACTTCGTGGCTTAGTTGCGAATGTCACGCAGGGAATCAACGCCAAGAAGACGAACGCCGAGCTAACGAGGAACACGACTTTAAGACCTGCGTGGTTCCCAAATACCCCTAACATCGGGCCCGCTAAGCCTAGAGCGAGATCTAAGAAGGCGGTGTAACCGCCCATCGCTGCGCCTCGACTATTCGGAGGCGTTCGCGCCACCGCCTCCACTCCCAGGCCCGGATACACCAGCGAATATCCTAAGCCAGTAAGAGCTGCTCCTAAGACTGCCATGGGCGAGCTCTGCGCAAATCCAACCAGCGACAATGAACTCCCTTCTACAAGCACACAAACAATCGCGACGCGCGCCCCACCGAGTTTGTCGGGTAGATGACCAAGAAAGATTCGAGCGGTCATGAACGCCGCCGCAAATGCGGTGAACGGCAGCCATACGGGCTGCCACCCCCGCTCAGAAAACAAAAGTCCCACGAACGCGGTTATAGCAGAAAAGCCAAAACTACTGCAAGCGAGACCTAGGCCCGGTAGCCATACTGAGCGAATGACTTTTGTCACCGGCTCAGCTTCCTGATGTTTCGGTGTTATTCCGCGCAATTGCGATGCACAGCGCCATACGGCGACTGGAACCAGACACGTAACCAATCCCACTGCGGGAAAGCCGAAGGCTGCATACAGCATTTTACCGATGGGCGCGCCGACCGCCAACGCGGCATACATCGCGGTTCCGACATACGACATCACGCGACCCGCAGCTCGGGCGTCAACGATTGCCAGGCTCCAAGCCAGTACTCCGGTCGTTACGAAACTCTCGGCCACACCAAGCGACGCACGGCCGAGGAAGAGGGTGCCGACCGAAAGCGACGGCATCGGTCGAAGTGCAGCAGATACCAGACAGAAGAAGCCCGCCGTCGCTGCCGAGATCAATCCGATAAGAACTGCTCCCTTCGCACCGCGACGGTCGGCGTACTGCCCGGAATAAAGACGGGAGACTAATGACGCGGCGAACTGAGTGCCAGATATCAAGCCCACCACAAACGTACTCCCGCCAAGCTCCTGCGTTACGTAGAACGGCAGTACCGGTAAGGCGACGCCAGTCAACAGGAATAGGACGAAAACGACGGCGACCAACGGCAAGAGTCCTGCCATTGTTCTCGCAGAGCCTTCTTGCCCGGGATCAACCGAAAACACGAGGGTTCCGAATGCAAGTCCGCGGCGCCTCTCGCGATGACAGGAACAAGGCCGCGCCTTCTTTAGTATCAGACATCGCGAGAAAAACGGTCTGGGGTCAATATCGATGCCACGTCAGCAAAGTATCCGCAGCAAATCCGTGGCGTCTTCCGCTGAGTCGAGGTCACGCGCCATAGCGATGGCCTTCTCGATCCGTTGCTCTTGCAGAGGAACGGCCGCGACCGACACGCAATCCCGGAACTTGGCGATCAACTGCTCCCAGGTCATGGGCGCTTCGGCGCTTCCCGGAACCGCACTACCGAGCCTTTCGAACGTTCGACCGTCGCGTGTCGTAACTTCAATGCGACCGTCGGGCAACTTCATTTTCCAGTCCTGGCTGGGATCATCGATTGCCACGACTCGCTGCGCCATCGCGAGGACTTCTGGGTCTTTAAGTCCGTCCGGGCTAAGTTGCGCTACCCCTAGCTTCCCTTTTGTGGCCACAATTCCCACCAGAAAAGGAAGGCTAAACTTCGCATCGACCAACGTTGACGGTGCGCGACGAGTCTGCAGAGGTTTGCACATCTCCTGCGTGAAGTCACCCACATAGACACGGATCTCTTCGACGTCGACCGCCTTCAATCGTTGCTCTTTCATCAACTCGAGCGTCGCGTGAATATATGTGTGCGAGTTTCCCACAGCAGGCCACGCTTTATACAACGTGGTTCCCCCCATGTATTGAGTGCCCAAGCCTTGAAGCATCTTGTCTCGGTCATAGCGACCACCGAAATACGTGTTGAAAATCCCCGCCTTGCCTTCGAACACGTCCTCAATGCCTGTTATTCCTTTTTGCGCCAACGTCGCTGCAATCACGGCACCTTTCGATGTGAAGCCGGCGTACATGCCGCGAAGATCGCTGCCCACACCGAAGATCAACTCCATCGTTCCGCAAGCCTGCATGCTGGCAATGCCGAAGGCATGTGCGACCTGTTTGCGATCCAACTTCAGCACGTGGCAAGCTGCGGCTGCGGCCGAAAATACGCCGACGGCCGACGTAAAATTCCAATCTTGGCGCCAGCCAATAAACTGGCGGAATCGTGCAAAAATGTCTTGTCCCACGGCGACCGCTGCGATGAGATCCTTACCGGATACGCCGCCTTTTCGCTGCGCGACTGCAAGCGTCGACGGCACGATGGAGCTGTCCGAGTGTGCACCCCACGGGGTCTGATCATCGAAGTCTAAGCTGTGCGCCATAGCGCCATTGGCGAACGCTGCCAGCATCGCGGGAACTTTCTTTTCTCCGTAGCCAAGAATTGACGCTTCGGGACGGCCGCCGGATTCTTCGACCATCTCGACCAGGCTTCTGACCGCAGGCTCCATTCCGCTAGCGGCGATAGTCACCCCCAACGTATCGAAAATGCTTTTCTTGGCTGCCTCGATTGCTTCAAGGGACAAACTCTCATACCGGGTATTTACAACCAGGTCGGCAAAATCATGGGAGATATCGCGGGTTCGAGACATATCGAGCACTCTGATAGACAAATTGTTAGGTAGGAATCTTCACGGCTGCCGAATCGGCACAATCATTTGCGTTGAGCGTTTCCAAGCGCGAAGTAGGGCGAGACGGGCCGAACTTCCTTGAGTCCTCGCTGCATCTCTGCTCGATAGTCTGCTTTGCCTGAACAACCTTGTACAGGCGTTTATTTCGTCGCTCCGGTAAGGAGCGCTTACCCTTGCTTTCGTTCGCCAGAATGATGCCAATCGAGTGCGGATTAGACTGCGTCCGCAGTCCGCGTGCAGATCAAATAGGGGACGCAGCCATTCGGAAGCAGATCGAACACACTCAACGCTGAATAAACGGATTGCCGCTTAAACCAGTAGAGGTTGAGATCATCACGCTCTTTGTCTCAAGAAACTCACTGATTGCCGCTGCACCGCTTTCGCGGCCAAGGCCTGAACGTTTCATACCGCCAATTGGCACGGTGAAGCTATATGCGCGGTACGTGTTCACCCAAACCATCCCGGCTTTTAGCGCCTTGGACATCCTGATGGCTCGTCCAACGTCTCGGGTCCACACACCTGCTGCAAGACCGTAGTTCACATCGTTCCCGATCCGTACAGCGTCGAGCTCGTCCTCGAAGCTAATGATCGAGAGAACCGGACCGAATACTTCCTCCTGAGCAATGCGCATATCGCTTGTCACATTTGAGAAGACGGTGGGCTCAAAGAACTGCCCGCTGCCCAAGCCTATGACTGGTTTGCCTCCGATCAGACAACGTGCTCCTTCTGCCCTGGCCACATCAACGTAGTGCTGTATCTTCTGGAACTGATCTTTCGTGGCTATCGGGCCGATATCGGTATCGCTCAGCATTGGGTCCCCCAACTTTAAGCTCCGAGCCATCTCGACGACACGCCGCGTAAACTCCTCGCGTATAGAGTTGTGAACAAGAAGACGTGAGCCAGCCGTGCACATTTGCCCTGCCGCTCCAAATATCCCCGACACGGCTCCAACAACAGCGCTATCAAGGTCCGCGTCATCGAACACAATATTCGGCGACTTTCCTCCAAGTTCCATTGAAACGCGTTTCATGCTCTTCGCCGCTGCCGCGTAAACTACCGCTCCGGTAGCATCGGATCCGGTGAACGTGACCTTCGAAACGTCGGGGTGCTGGACTAACGCATCTCCGAGGTCATGTCCAAGCCCTGTCACGACGTTAATCACTCCATCCGGCAGCCCCGCCATCTTTGTCAGCTCTGCGAATTCTAGTGAACTCACCGACGCATGCTCGGAAGGCTTTACGACTACAGCACATCCTGCTGCTAGAGCGGGCGCACACTTGATGGTGAAGAACATCAGCGGAGAGTTCCACGCGGTAAGCGCAGCCACTACTCCAACTGGTTCGCGATACGTCATGGCGAGCATATCGGCTTTATCAACTGGCAACACGGCGCCTTCGACTTTGTCCGCCAAGCCGGCAAAGTAGTACCAGTGACCTGGCAAATACCGGAGCTGGCCCTGCATTTCCGCGAGGATCTTGCCGTTGTCTCGTGACTCGATTTCGGCAAACCTCTTTGCGTGGCCTGGGTCGGACAACAAGTCGCCTATCCGTCTCAGAATATCGCCCCGCTGGGTCGCGGTCATGCGTCCCCATGGCCCTTCCTCCATTGCGTTCTTTGCGGCTTTAACCGCTCGGTCAGCATCTTCGTTGTTTCCTCTCGCGACTTTGGCCCAGGTCTCGTTTCGATAGGGATCGATCGAGTCCAGCCATTCACCGCCTGCCGGAGGTGATTCCTTTCCGTCAATCCAATGTTGGTAGTATTTCATCTGACGACCTTTCATTTTGCAGTTTGTAGACTTTCCCAAACGGATGCTTTTGCGAATAAGCACATAAGCAAACTCGATCCCGACCTTCTGTGCCGAAGGTGCACGATGCAAGATTGATTTTGCTGTTTCGACGACAATCGGAGAAGAAGGACACGGCGCGAGCACGAAAGCGAAACAGTGTTGCGAGAGATCAACGCAACGGTCGCCTGCATCGGAGAACGGCGAAAGCTAAAGTTAACTTATAGGCTCTGAGTAGGGGCGAACCGGCTTAGGATGTCGAACCGAACCTTCATGGCATGGATGAATTGCTCATGCGTTTCATCACTTTGCCTTGGTCGAGACGCGTCCTGTACGGCCCCGAGATCACCTAAACGTGGGGGGCGCCACGTGGTCGCATACACACGGGGCGCCGGCATAACCCCCTAGCATCGCGTGACCCCGTTGGGAGGTGAGCAATAAACGGGTGCTCGAAGTCGTCCTTGCGACGCGCAGGGTTGAGACACCATAATTCTTTCGGACTGGCCGATAGGAGGTGCGCCAGCATTGCTGACGCACATCGCTAATTTGCCGCTTGGTTTAGCTCGACAGTTCTTACCACTGAGGCGGACTGCACACAGCCTTGAGGTTGCTCGCCGTGATGATTACAGGCTTGTACTCAACGAGCCTCGCCTTCCACTTCGACGGATCGGTCGCAGCCTCATAGAGAGACTTAGCTGTCAGCGCGCCCGTCTCCTCCCACTTTTCGCACATTGAGATCGAAATTGCGCCCGACTCAATCAGAGGGCTACCAACCTTCGAACCGCCTGCCACAGTGACAAGTTTTGCATGGGACCCTGCAGCAGAAATCGCCTTTGCGCAGCCAATTGCCATGTCTTCCGCCTGACTAAAGAACAGGTCGATGTCCGGATTTCCAACCAGAGCATTCTGACAGACCCGTTCGCCCTGAGCGGGACTCCAGTCCGTCGGTTGCGACATGACGATGTTGTACTTCACCCCGCTCGATGTGAGGCCAGCTTTGAAACCATCGCTTAGCTGCTTAACGAGAGCATAACCAGTTTGGCCCTCGACGACGCCGATCTTAATGACGCGACCAGACGGCAGAAGTTTCGCAGCGGCCTGCGCCATCCGGTTACCAGAATCAATATAATCTTGACCAACGAGAGCGGAGAGGCTCGGATACACGTCTTTGAATGGCCGCTTGTTCGGGTCGCCAACCTGCACCGCATCCGCGACGAACGGGATGTTCGCCGCTTTCGCTTGGTCCGCCCAGTGTTGAGCCACAACGCCATCGAGTGGAATGACTGCGATACCGCTCACTTGCTGCGTGATCAAGTCGTCGACAGCATTCGACATTTTTTCAACGCTACCTCTCGCGTCGAGGATCACAGCTTTCGCGCCAAGGGATTCAGCGGACTTCTTGAAACCCTTGATTTGGGAAACTTCCGCGGGGTTTTGCTGGTTTGTAACGATCAGCCCCAGCGTTACGTCCTTTGCATACGCCTGAGCTTGAAACGTCATCGTCAACGCTGCGAAGAGGCCAGCAGCGCCCAACTTCTTGAGATTGCTACGCATGTCTCACTCCTTTTTTGAGATTGTCTTGTCTGTTCGGTCGCGCGAAGCGTCCAACCGCTTCGTCGTTGACCGTATTCGTTATTCAAAACCGATCATTGCCTTTACTTCCAGATACTCCTCAATGCCAAATATGCCCATTTCCCGTCCATTTCCCGATCGCTTATATCCGCCCATCGGTGCCTCCGTGTTGCTAGGCTTACCGTTGAAAAATACGCGGCCGGCTCTGATTCGTGAACCAATCGCTCTTCCGCGCGCACGATTCGACGAGAAGACGTATCCGCCCAGGCCGTAGGGCGTTCCGTTAGCGATCTCGATTGCCTCCTCGTCTGTCGAATAGGGGATTACGACGAGCACTGGCCCGAAGATCTCCTCTTGTTCGATTTGCATGCCGGGCTTAACGTCCGCAAAAATCGTCGGTTTCACAAAGTAGCCCCGCTCAAGACCGTCAGGTCGGCCTGGACCGCCGCTAACCAGGCGGGCACCTTCCTCCAGCCCTACACGGATGTAATGCTGCACTCGATCAAACTGCGCTTTATTGACCACCGGCCCCATGGTGGTCATTGAATCCAGCGGATCGCCAACTCGCACGGAGTTAGCCTCTGCTTGCAAGAATACGACGACCTGCTCAATCTGGCTTTCGTGCACGAGCACACGCGAGGGCGCGTGGCATGACTGTCCGCTATTGGAGAAGGCGCGCGTGACATTCCAACTGGCCGCTGCCTTAAGGTCTGCATCGTCGAGAACAATATTTGCCGACTTTCCACCCAACTCCTGTGCGACGCGCTTTACCGACGGAGCCGCCGCTTCCGCAATCAGTACACCTGCGCGCGCCGATCCTGTGAAGGACACCATATCGATGTCCATGTGTTTGCTAATGGCGTTGCCCACCGTTGGCCCGTCCCCGAGTACCAGGTTGAACACGCCCTTTGGAGCGCCCGCCTCGTGCAAGATCTCGGTGAGCAAGATTGCGCTGATCGGAGTGAACTCGCTCGGCTTCAAAACAGTGGTGCATCCCGCGGCGAGTGCGTACGCAAGCTTCGTAGCGAGCAACTGGAGTGGCCAATTCCATGCTGTGATCAACCCACAGACGCCAATTGCTTCACGTTGGACAATGTTCGGCCCGAGATGCGTCTCGAAGTCGTAGTCGCGCAGTGTTTGAACTGCCTGCTTGAATGACCCAAGTGCGGCTGGCACGTGAAGCTTCTGACCGACCGGCGTGCCCAGCTCAAGCGTTACCGTCGCAGCGAGCTCATCCTCCCGAGCTGCGAACAGATCGATGATTCGCTCCAGAAGATCGATGCGCTCTTGCTTGCGGGTCGTGCTAAATGCCGGAAACGCAGCTTTTGCCGCCCTCACTGCTCGATCTACGTCTTCAACCCCAGCTAACGCAACCGTCGCGAACGTCTCTTCTGTCGCCGGGTTTATAAGCTGCCAGTCCCGACCACTACGCGGTTGTACCCATTCGCCGTCAATGTAAATGTTGTCGTACGATTTCATTGCAGTACCTTTCTTCACGCCGCCATTACGGATGCGGCTCCAATCGGTGAAACCCACCTGCGCCGGTTGAACGCTTGCAAAACGTACTTTTCAACTAACTCCGACCAAGTTACATCCCTAACGCGGTCGCTCAAGAAGTATGGCCCGCAAGCACCGACCGACTTTTCCGACACAGCCATGGTGAGAAAAGGGTTCGAGACAGACGCAGAGAGGTTGGCGCCGGTGCATCGAGCCCTCCATGTTATCGACTGAGAGTCCTTGCGATCCAGCTATGCTGCGGCAAGATCAGCTTCTGCGCGCCTCGGTGCCAATCGTACGGAAAGTCAAATCCTCCCACTCCGAGAATTTTGAGGCACATCAACGTTGGCCAAACTAGGCATCGGCGCAGAAGGGTCCAAGTCAGACCCGACGACTCGTTCGACAGCGCCGTCCAAACAACTACGAACTCCATGCGCGAACGGTCTCCGACAGTGAGTCAGCACTGCATCAAGTTGCCACCAACTGTTTCGCGGGCCGTATCCATGTCTAGAAGTTTCGATCCCGGGAGCGTCTCGGTCAAGTCACCTATTGTGCACTGACGGTAAGCCGCGCTAACCTCACTTTTGAGAAATAACAAGGGACGTGAAGCCGCCAGCTGGCAGCTTTCGAAACACAAAGGAGTTGAGTGAAAGATGGAGCTTCGACATTTGCGTTACTTCATTGCTGCGGCAGAAGAACAGCACTTCGGTCGTGCGGCAGAGCGTCTGCATGTAACGAGACCGGCCGTGTCCCAGATCATCGCAGATCTGGAAGGGGAGCTTGGAACGCCTCTGTTCGAACGCCTTGCTCATCATGTACGTCTCACTGCGGCAGGGCGGACATTGCTTCCACACTGCGTGCGGGTGATCGACGAATTGAACGAAGCATTTACGTTGACGAAGCGCGTCGGAGAAGGAAAGAGAGGTACCCTTTCCATAGGGTATGGCTCGCTAACCTTGATGCACTCTATCTTCAGGGCCGCCGTAAAGCAGTTCCGAGAAACTTATCCGGACGTTACGCTGTCTCTGATTGAGATGTCTTCAGGCTTGCAATCTAAAGCGATTGCAGAGAAGAAGATCAACGCTGGATTCATGCATTTGGGACCCGGCCCTGGCCCGGTTCACAAACGACGTACTGAGGTGTCGAGTAGAGACGGAACTGTACTGGAATCGGTGCGAATTCAAACCAGCAGCTTGGGTGTGGCAGTTTCGACTGACCACTGGCTCGCAAGTAAATCCTCGGTAGGCCTCAAAGAACTCGCGAAGGAACAGTTCGTCGTTGATCCGCGGTCAAGTAGCAGTCCGAGTTACGGACAACTCTATACGATGTGCCAGAAGGCCGGTTTTGAACCGAAGGTAGTACAAGAGGTGAGCACGATCGCGTCTCAACTGAACTTGATTTCGTGCGGAATGGGAATTGGGCTCGCCGTCATGGGCAAAGGCTTCACATACCCAAACAGCCTCGCCGTCGTTCCGCTAGAAAACGTCAACTATCCGGTCAACTTCATCTTTGCATGGATGAAAGGCGAAAAAGACCCGACGCTCGACCGGATGATTGAAATCGTAGAGGCGCTCGCTAAATAGCGCCGTCCAACGGCGTGTAGCCGGCTCTCCGACGCGCGTGCGTCCTGTACCTCGCGTCGGCGTCGCGATGCAGGGTATGCGCGCTTCTTGAATACGTTTCGAGACCGGCGGTCGCAACGGCAAGTGAATACGCCGTTGCGTTCGCTGTAACAGCTGAAGCCTAACGAGCCGCCGCGCTAGGGAGGCGTGCATCGGCTTGCCAAACTGTCGCCAAGTCGTCTAGGGAGCTTGCCTTTCCCAACCGGTTTGATGCCGCATCGACGAGCGAGCGGACCAGCGTACCGATGAACATCGGCGCCCCGTATCTCATAGCCACCGTCGACGCGAGCGCAAGGTCATGAGACACGGCTCCGAGCGTAATGTCAGCGACACGGGCGCCCGAAACAAGCGCTGGAAGAACCCGTGCCGACGCACTGTTGTAGCCCGAGCTTTTGTTCAGGACGGTGCCCATGTCGGCAAGCGTGAGCCCATTCGCAGCTCCCATGGCCGCGCATTCGTAAGTGATCAGTCTGTTACATGCAGCGACAGTTGCGACGACCAGCCGAGCAGCTTGCCCGCTTCCCACGTCACCGCAATACACGACCGTCGGACAAACCGCCTTCAACACCTCTTGCAAAGACTCGACCGCCTCTTTCTCGCCCCCGCAGAGGATCGCGGAAGATTCTTGAATCAACTGCGTATTCTCCGTATGAAGCGCAGCGTCAACAAGCGTCACTCCGGCTTCTTTTAGGTCTTCCGCTAGCGAGCGCGTTTTGTCTGGGTCCGCTTGGCCGAAATCGACAATTGTGCTACCCGGCTTGATTTTGCCAGCGACACCGTCTGGTCCAAAAAGCATCGCATTGATCGCGTCACTGGACTCAGCACATACCAGGATCACGTCCGATTCACGGGCGATTGCGGCGGCGCTCGCAGCAGCCTCCGCTTTCGCGATGCGGAAGCTAGCTTCGTCAGACACATCAAACGTCACTACATGGAACTTCTCGGCCAGTTGATGGCCAATGAAGCCTGCTAGCGGTCCGCACCCTACCAGTCCGATTTTCATCACTTGGTCCCTTCCGTTGTCGCGTTCGCGGTCGTTTCGACGTATTGGGTGTCCGCCATCGACTGGATGAAGCCGATCATCTCTTCCAGTTGCGCGTCCTTTCCCAACGAGTTCAACCCAGTCTGCAGCAGAGCTCGGGCGACACCGCCTATGGGCATCGGCACTCCTTGGTCAGCTCCGATCGAAATCGCCTGGTGAATGTCCTTGACTTGAAGGGCGAGGGCGAATTTCGTCGACTGCCGGCCTTGGGCAATCGCCGGAAGCATACCTTGCGAGGTGAAGTTTCGTGCAGTCGTGGCGTTGATTGCTTCCGTCATGGTTTCGAGCGTGAGACCTAGCTTGCGTCCCATAGCGACAGCTTCGAGGGTTGCAAGGCGCGCGCTGACGTTCATCATGTTGTTGACCGTCTTCATTGTCTGCCCGTTACCGACCCGTTCTCCGCAATGAAAGACATTTGGACTGATTGTTTGCAAGATTGGCAGCGCCTTCGCAAAAGCTTCTGCCGGGCCGGAAGCAATGATCGAGATCGTGCCTGCGATTGCGGTTGCCATCGCGCCTGACACAGGGGCGTCGAACAGCGACACGCCCATCTCCTGCAGACGACGAGCAAATTCTCGGGTTTCGCTTGGCACACCGCTTGTTTGATCAATAACAATCTTTCCGCGGTCCAGTCCTTCGGCAAGCCCACCCGGGCCGAAGATCACTTTCTCAACGTCCGAGCTACGGGGCAAGCAAAGCAGTACTACATCGCTGGCACGCGCAAGTTCTGCAGGCGAGGCGGCGGCAGTTGCGCCTTCCTCGACAAAAGACGCAACAATCTTTGCGTTCAAGTCGAGGACGCTCAACTCATATTTCCCTACGAGATGTCGAGCCAAGGCGCCGCCCATCGCGCCTAAGCCGATATATCCAATGCGCATTCGTCTCCTCCGAAGTTTATTTCCCAAATGCCAGAAGTCTGCCGGATCGCTGGGAGGTCCGACGCAAACTGATTCTCCGCCACTACCGCCTTAACGTCGAGTCGCGAATTCCCACGGTGCGGTAAGGCCTTCTTACCGCTCATCGACGCGCTGTGCGCTCATCCGTGGCTCTTAGCTCGAAACAAACCTCACTTGTTCGAAACGGGCTGAGTGCCATTCGAGAAGCAGATTAGTGACTGCTACTTACGCACTCGTGAGAGTGGTCTCAACTCCTAACGTCGCGATTTGAACGACCGATGGACCACTCGTCGCGGGACATCTAAATGGCTGAATTGCCCGACAAGCCTATAACGCCTTCCGTCTTGCACGCTTGATGCCAAGGACATATCCCTCCGTCCCAAGCAGACCCGCGAGTTGAAATACTTCTAGAATCTGATCGCGCGTCGCACCGTAGCGCAAGGCATTTTGGATATGCATCCGCAGTCCCGCTTCGTATGTGTGCGTGATTGAACAATCGATAGCAATGTACAAGAGTTCGCGCTCCGCGGGCGTAAGTGATCCGCTCTTCCACGGCTCCATGCAAGCGTTAATAAATGAGATGAAGTAGTCGGGCATCCAGCGGCCAATCAAGTCCCTCTTTTGCGTCCAATAACCTCGCCGCTCGATGAAATCGTCTTTGAGCGCCTGAACACGGTCGGACATCTCCGGAGCAACACATTCTGTCTCGCGCCCCGCGTTTCTCAGTTCCTCCATGAGGATTGGAATGCCCGTATAAAGCGGATGATTGGCGAGTGGAATAATCGTTACTAAGACGTCCGCGATGTCGTTTTCAGACGCACCGACATCTAAAGCTCGCTGCACTTGGCGATTTACCGCTGCCGCATTTAGGGCGCTCGGCGCGGCATGAAGCGCTAGAAGGACGAGTTCCTTCATACGCGCGGACAGATGTGGGCTCTTGTAGACAGTCGACCAGAAGGCGTCTACCGCGCCATGGAGGGCTGATGCGGCGCCTCCTGCGTCTGGCGGCGCTTCGCCGTTTTCGAAAAGTGATCCGATACAACTAAGTTGGGTCGGCTTCTCGGCACTGCTCATACGGCATCTCCTGATGTATATAATTTCCCGGTGGCGTGGGCACCAATCGTCAAGAATGGAGGCTTTACGACAGCATCTGCGCGTAAGTCTTTTCGTTTAGCTCTTGTCTGCGCCTTCGTTGGAAGCTAGGAAATCCTCGCGACTTTTGAAGCGCCTCACTGGACGAGTGCCATCCCAACCTCGGGCGAGGTTTTGGATTCGGCTGAAATAGGCTCTCCTCTCCTCTGTCAACGGCACAATTTCAATCATTGTGCCGATTTCATTTGGGGCATCGTAATAGCAGACGTTCCGCGATCCGTCCGGTAGATACATCGAACAGGCTTCGACAAACCCATTGGACTCTAGATCCTTGCGAGCCTCTTCGAAATTCTCCGGCCAGAAAGCTATGTGTTGTAATCCCTGTCGACCGCTGTTTAGGAATTCATTGAACGGCGAAGGATGATCGTCTTCCGGGCAAACGAGTTCAATCTGTATGTCGCCCAAATACGAGAATGCGAGTGTAGTGTTCATGGGGGTACGCTCTCCCCGATGGACCACCGTGCGGCCGGCGACAGAGTTCTCAATTACAACAAATGGGCCGATCTTGAGGGTTTCCGTCCAAAAGTTCAATGCGCTGTTCAAGTCGGAAATCACAAAAGCGAGCTGGATGCGGTCTCCGAGAAAGGTCGGCAACATGGCGGTCACAGCTGTTGATAGCATAAAACTCTCCGTGAGTTTGGTCCAACTGGCTCCAACATCACCATTTCATTAGATGCGAGGCCTTTACGTCTCGCGACCCTGTAAGACTGATCGCTTAGTTTCGCTAGTAGCGTTTGCAGCATGCGCCGCGGCTCGGTAGGCGAAGGCAATTGCTGGACCTAATGTGATCCCACCAGCGGGGTAGCATCCGCGAGTCACAGACGCCATGTCGTTCCCACATGCGTATAGACCTGGGATGGGCGCTCCCGCTGCATCAAGAACTTGAGCGTTCCCCGAGGTCTTCAGTCCGATAGCTGTACCCAACGACGACGGAACGATACGCAGGGCAACAAATGGTGGCTTCAAGATTGGGGCTAAATTTGGATTAGGCGCCGCGCGGGTGTGTCCAAACAAACGGTTGTATGCAGTTGACCCTTTTCCGAAGTCTGGATCGACTCCGGCTTCGGCATACTTATTGTGATCGCTGACTGTCTGCGCTAGCCCTGATGGATCCACACCGATCTTCATCGCAAGCTCCGAGATCGTGGCAGCAAGGCTCACGTAGCCAAACTTCTCATACTTCTTCAAGCGCCCGTTGAACGGACGGATTAAGCCGAGACCGTGATGCCATACAAACGAGCGGTCGCACACGAAGTGAAAAAAGTTTCCCTTTCCGTAGCCGTTCTTCAAGAGCGCAAGCCCGACATCATGGTAGGAATTGGACTCGTTGACAAACCGCTTCCCAAATCGATCAACAGCGATAACACCAGGGCGGCCACGGTCGAGATATCCATACAGAACTCCGCTCGTGATGCCATCCTTACGTCTGATTTGCGAAGACGGTTGCCAGTAGCCCGAACTTTCAACTTCTCGATCTAGTGTGGCGCCAAGCGTTCGTGCAGCAAAAATGCCTTCGCCGACATTTGCTTCGAACCCGAACGTGAGGTCGTGTGGGAAATCGGCCGAGAGTTCCCGGCGCATCTCCGCGTTGTTCGGAAAACCTCCCGTTGCCAAAATGACGCCTTTCCTAGCGCGGATTGCTCTTAGCTGATCTCCGCACTGAACAAAAGCGCCCGCGATACCTGAACTCGATCGGACAAGTCGGGTTAACTTAGCGCTTGTCCATATCTCGGTTCTACTCGCCAGGATGCTGTGGACCATGGATGCCACCATGGCATTACCTGCGCAAAGCTCGGTGCCACGAGGAAAGCGTAGACGGTCCGAAGCGTATCGCAAGAACGTTTCTACGACGCGCGAGAACGTTGCGAAGGAGCGGAAAGGATTTAGAAAGTCGTCGATTTTTCGTTTGTCCACCTGCATGCCACCTAGCAACATCAGAGGTGGCAGCGGCGGGCGAATGAGCCGGAAGTTGTTGCCGAGTTTTCTTCCATCGAATCGCTGCGCTTCCAGTGTTCGACCTACTTCTGCTGCTCCAATCCGCTCTGGGTGGTAGTCGGGCCAGTGCGTTAGAGAGAAATTGACGCCTGCTTTCTCCAGCCCCGCAATTGCTTCAGGGACGCTCTCTAAAAAAGCATCGACCAGTTCGGCCTTGTAGGAGCTTCCGAGTTCGCCCTTCAAGTATGTCCTGACAAGATCGCTCGAATCGCGGATTCCCCGTTGGACGGCGTGGTGGCTTCCGGGCGCCCAAACGATTCCGCCCGAAGTCGCGGTCGTTCCGCCTAGCTGCATGGTTTTCTCGCAGAGGAGCGTCTCTAGTCCCAACTGACGCCCGAATATGGCGGCGCTGAGGCCGCCTGCGCCGCTGCCGACCACGAGGAGATCGACCTCGCGATCCCACCTAACCGACCCCATGTCATCGGGCGGGTGCTCGTCCTCTACGCCACGGCAGTTCTCGTGCTTCGTACCATTCATCTCGTTTAAATCGCCCGTCTGAAGGCAATCCGGTCAATCAGAGCCCGCTCGCCTAATGGAAACAGCCACGATGTAAGCTAATCCCATATTACGCGACATACTTATAGTGGTCAATGGCATGCTCTGGCGCGACCGCACTGGCCCCGACGTGCGACAAATTCGGCACGGCTTCTCGATCGCCGGTCACAATTCGGCGCAGGATATAGGATGTCCCGCATGCTGATACTCCATCATCGCTTTCATCGATGCCCTTTGCATTCCCGATTCGTGCACGAGCGTGCTAATAACGTCGGAGTTCGAACCCTGCGCGCGCTGGGCGGCACCAAAGCGAGCTGACAACGGAGACTGTCCGGAATTCGCCTGGATCCGCGGACAGCCGCCCGTCATCGACTCCGCGTTGCGTCGGCAGCTAGCCTCTCGACCGATCCGAACAGAGCGGTGAGCGACGGTGGATCCCGCGCATGCTTCGCGCGGGACGATGTTGAGGTCCTAAGGTTCGACTCTCGACATTAGGGTGGTGTGGAACCGCTCCGGCGCGTGACCCGCTCAAATCAATAGCGGGTTTTCTCTATCTCAAACACGCGCGGAGATCGACTCGATTGGTGACGCGCCTTACGCCGCCCGAACCGCGCGTCGCGGAATTGCATCCTGTCTAATCATGTCAGCCCCTTTCGCTCCGATCATCAGCGACGGCGCATTGGTATTGCCCGAAGTGACGTGAGGCATAATGGACGCGTCCACCACGCGCAACCGCTCGATGCCTCGGACGCGCAGGCGCTCGTCCACCACGGCCATCGCGTCCCTACCCATTTTGCAGGTGCTCGTCTGATGAGCTGCGGTGTTTCCGGTCTCGGCCATAAAGTCCAGCAATTGCGCATCTGTTTGAATACCTGGGCCAGGCAGATGTTCAAGCGTGACCCGCGAAGCAATCGGCTCCTGCGCCATGATTGCGCGGATCTGCTTCACACCGCTGATCATCGCGCGGACATCGTCCTCATCGGTCAAGAAGTTCGGCGTAAGTTTTGGCGCGTCGGCAGGGTTCGACGAGCGGAGAGTCACAGCGCCCGTCGTCCGCGGACGGAGAATGAACACCGACACGCCCATGCCTGGCTCTCGATCAACCTCGACCCGTCCGTCCGGATGATACGTGAACGTCATCGGGCGGAAGCTGATTTGAAGATCCGCATAGTCAACCTCCGGCCGGCTTTTTACAAACGCAGCGACTTGCGAAGTTCCGAGAGCCAGGAATCCGCCACGCGTCAGTAGATAACGCGCTCCTTCGAGATACTTCCAGATGCCACGGATGTTCCGGTTATATGAACTCGGTTCGGTCGAGCGCCAAGTAGTGTGTACATAGAAGTGATCCTGGAGGTTTTGCCCGACACCCGGCAAATGGTGAACTTGCGGAATGCCGTGCCGCTGCAGCTCCTCGCCCGGACCTATCCCTGAAAGCATCAGAACCTGTGGCGAATTCAAAGATCCGGCTGAAAGGATCACCTCCCTGGCTGCGTTAATAGTGCGTCTTTCTCCGTTGATCAACACTTGCACGCCGACAGCCTGGTTGTTCTCAAACAAGATGCGCTCGACCAGGCACCCGGTCTGAACTGTCAGGTTCGGTCGATCGATGATGGGCTTTAGAAAGGCGACATACGCGGACTGGCGTCGCCCCTCACGGATCGTGTGCTGCATGAAGCCAACACCATCGTGAAGTGCGCCATTCAAATCGTCTGTCCGCGGTACGCCGCAGCGCTGCGCCGATTCAATGAAGTCGAACGAACTCGGCATTTTCACTGCTGGATCGCTAATCCATAAGGGACCGTCGACTCCACGATAAGCATCGGCGCCGCGTTCGTTATGTTCGATCCCCTTGAAGTAAGGCAGTACATCGTCGTAGCCCCAACCGCGATTTCCGAGATCCCGCCAATTGTCGAAGTCCTGTTGATGACCTCGAATGTAGATCATTCCGTTGATCGAACTCGAACCGCCAAGTCCCTTGCCACGCGGCCAGTACATCTTCCGGCCACGTAGCGCAGGCATCGGCTCGGTAAAATAGTTCCAGTTGAGTTTCTCGTTGTAGTAGAGCTTTGCCATCCCCGCGGGGGTATGCACCCAGAATCGGTCTGAATGCGGGCCCACCTCCAATACAAGAACCCTATTGTCGGGGTTGTTGGTGAGCTCACGCGCAACGACGCAACCAGCCGACCCTGCCCCTACAATGATGTAGTCGTAGATTTCCGTGGTATTCATGCTTTCATTCGGGAAAAAATTATCGCGTTTTAGTACGTGATGTCGCGTGAGCAACGGTGCTCTCAATCATCGAAGGTCATGGGCCACTGCGCCCTTAACCTCGTTAGGAGAATCGGTAATAGAGGTACGCAGCGAGATACCTCGAGTCTCCGGCACGAACTGAATTGCAATGAGGCAGACCACTGCGATCGCAGCGACGTAATATGCCGGCGCCATTGGGGTTTCGAACGCGTGAACGAGCCAGGCGCTTACGAAAGGCGTCGTACCACCAAAGACTGCAACAGCAAGCTGATAAGAAATAGCGTGGCCGGTGGCTCGGAATGAGGTCGGGAAAAATTCGGGCGCAGCGGTAAAGCAAGGACCGTCATAGATGCCGATTCCGATCGCCAGAAGAATTTGGCCGATTAGCGCCCCCGAGAGCGTGCCTGTCGACGCAAAGTGGACCGCCGGGTAAGCGGCGATGGCCAACCAGACTGCGCCAAGCGTGAGGATTCGCTTTCGCCCAAATCGATCACTTAGGAGGCCGCCGATGGGAATGAGCACAGCAAGGACGGCGACTGCTACGCCGTTCGACAGCAACGCTGACGTTGAGTCGAGCTTCGCCTCCCTCACAAGGAACGTGTACATGAAGCCGAGCAGAAGATAAGAACTTACCGTCTGGACCGGTTGGATCATCACGACATAGAGCATTCCCTTCAGACCAAGGCGAGTTGCACCGCGCAGCGGATTTGATCCGTGCTTTTTCGCAGTTGCTTGCTTAAATTCCTCAGGCTCTTGCAAGTTGCGTCGAAGCCAGAAGCCAACGATACCGATAAGGCCACCAGCCAAGAACGGGACACGCCAAACCCAATCCGCATACGCCTTCGATCCAGCCCACAGTTGAATGCCGACCAGCATCAGCGCGACGACTGTGTTTGGCAGATGGGAGAAGATGAACGTGAAGCCGACCCAGCGCGCTCTGCGGTCGGCCGGAGCCGACTCCAAGATATAACTGGTGCTGCCGGTCGTTTCCCCGCCCAATGCAAGGCCTTGTGCAATGCGGCACGCCACAAGGAGCATTGGCGCAGCGATGCCGATGTCCGAATAGGTCGGAAGGATCCCGATGACAGCAGTCCCGAGGGCCATTAACCAGACGGTGGCGGCAAGGACCTTAACCCGGCCGACGCGATCAGCCATGTAACCGAACATCAAGCCGCCCAGCGGCCGAGCGAAGAAAGCCACCGCATAAACTGCGAAGGTGCTCAAAATTGCGGCGGTACGGTCGCTTCCTGGAAAGAAGTGAGCCGACAAGATCGGCACTGAAAAACCGAAAACCGCAAAGTCATAGATTTCGCCAAAATTTCCGATCGAGGCGGCGCCGAGTATGCGCTTCGAACTGTCCTTTCTCACGTTGTCTCCTGGAAACGATTTGTGGGCGGGAAGGCTTATGCCTAACACCGCATGAGCGGAGGCTTCTCGTTTGCCTCCGCCAACCATGTCTGCTGGCTTGCTTAGCATTATTGAATCTGGCGCGTCAGCAGGGAAATGAATAAACTGGATGCATCCATAAACAAGAACATATGCGTCCCTCTTAGATGGAGAACACCCTTCATAGCGTTCAGTGGGCTCGGAAGCTTAAATTTCGGCATCTAGAGGTCTTCTTGGCGCTCCATGAGACCGGCAGCATCACGACTGCGGCGGCTCGGCTTCACATGACACAACCAGCCTTGTCGCACTGGCTGGCGGATCTTGAGAGCGTGGTCGGACATCCGCTGTTTCTGCGCAACCGGCGCCTCGAACTCACGGGTCTCGGAGAAGTTTTTCGGGGACACGCCGAGCGAATGCTTGGAGAGGTGTATCGAACGGATGCGGAACTGAAAGCGGTCGACTCAGGAATGAACGGACGGGTGCACATCGGAAGCGGCCTTCCACGCGTGCTGCTCCCCAGCACGATCGTTCGACTTCAGAGCGAGCGACCAGGTATTTTCGTCTCCGTGGTCGAGGCGCCGTTTTCAGCGCTATTGGAGATGCTCGCCCACAGAAGCATCGACGTGATCATCGGCGCACTCGGCGCACAGGCACTGCAAACGGGTTTGGCCAGAGAGCCCCTCATCTCCGAGAGCATCAACATCGTGGCTCGAAGTGGGCACCCATGCCTGGAGCCCGTCGCGCTCTGCTGGAAAGACCTCTTGGCATATCCTTGGATTCTGCCGCCGTCGGGTTCGGAAATGAGAGCTACATTTGACGCTGCGTTCGCTACGCAGCGCGTCGCTCCGCCAACGCCATGCGTCGAGGCCGGGTCGTCGATCCGCGCGCAACTGCTGATGGGCGACAGCAACTACCTCTCGATTCTGCTGAGTTCTGAGCTACGGCTCTACAGTCAAATGGGCCTGCAAAGTGTGCGTATTGAGCCGATTATTCGCTTCCCGGACATCGGTGCGATCTGGGACGCCGATCGATGTGGCGCGCTCGTACAGCAGTTCCTCTACGCTCTCCGGATAGAGTCGCACGCTCTCTCGGCAACCACTCAAAAAGCGAATCCTCAGTAATCCTTTTGAGCATGTAGAAGATGCGTCGCGACAAAACCGTGATCATGGGTGTCGCCTCCCAACGAGGAGGCCTCGCCGCTACGTATGGAGTGAGGGCCGTCTGAGCTGTCGCCCCTGCACGAGATGACCATACACGAAACCGCTTGTAGAACCCCGTGTCGCGTCGCTTAAAGAGAACCGCGACGGCACGGGTTCGTGCGTCCTGCCCATGGGACTTATATCTCGAACAAGCAATACCTCGGACCCCTGCTTTTTAAGCGCGTCGCGGCGCCCGAGGTCAAACTGAGCAACGAGATCAGCGGATCAATTCGGGCAATTCGACAGCTTCGGCGGCAAAACCGTATACCGACTTGATCTCGAGATACTCTTCGAGCCCGAAGACTCCCATCGAGCGGCCAATGCCCGATTGTTTGTAGCCGCCCATGGGCGTCAGCGAGTTGGTCGCCGCGCCATTGAAGCAAATCCTCCCGGCGCGCAAACCACTGGAAAATTCGTATCCTCGCTTTCGGTCGCCCGCAAATACATACCCACCCAACCCAAAAATTGAGTCGTTGGCAATCTCCAAGGCTTCATCCTCCGTGCGGTACGGCATCACCGCCAATACCGGCCCAAAGATTTCTTCTTTTGCAATGGTCATACTCGGGGTTACGTCACTAAACACCGTCGGCTGCACGAAGAAACCACGATCAAGGCCTTCGGGGCGATCCGTGCCACCGCAGACCAACTTGGCGCCCTCGTCGATGCCCGTCTGGATGAAACGCCGCACCGATTCGTACTGCGCTTGGTTAACCACCGGCCCCATTGTCGTGTTTGGGTCACGCGGATCACCTAGACGGAACTTCGAGATTTCATCGAGCAGAAACGGAAGCACCGTTTCGACCTGTCTTTCATGGACAAGCATTCGGCTTGGAGCGTGACAACTCTGGCCGGTGTTGAAAAAACAGCGTCCGACGTTCCAGCGAGCCGCAGCCTCGAGATCAGCGTCCTTCAGCACGATATTGGCTGACTTGCCCCCGAGTTCCAAGGAGACCCGCTTGACAGTGCGAGCAGCCGCTTCGCCGACTTTGATCCCGGCTCCCGTGGATCCGGTGAACGACACGAAGTCCACACCGGGATGAGCGGATAGGGCCTCGCCGACAATTCGACCGCGGCCAAGGAGAAGATTGAATACACCCGGGGGAAGACCTGCCTTGTCTACGACTTCGGCCAGAAGGATACCGCTAAGCGGAGACGCATCCGAACCTTTCATGATGGAAGTGCAGCCGGCAGCTAGCGCGTAGATGAATTTAATGACCGGAGTCTGAATGGGCCAGTTCCAGGGCGAAATTAGTGCACAGACTCCGACCGGCTCGCGCCGGATGATGGTGTCACCCATATGCGTCTCGAACCGATACGATTGCAGCAGGTCGCGCGCCACCTTCATATGCCCGATCGGCCCTGAAACCTGGGCACGCACAGACGCGGGCGCCCCAATTTCACTGGCGACCACGTCGGCGAGATCGGCGACCCTCGCCTCATACGCGACGATGAGACGATCGATCATGTCGACCCGCTCAGCCACGGTAGTACGCGAGAAAGTCTCAAACGCGCGCCGGGCGGCAACTACGGCACGATCAACGTCCTCAGCCGTAGCACCATTGGCGACCGTGGCAAACACCTCTTCGGTGGCGGGGTCCACCATGTCGCGCTGTCCCGGCCCCGACGGAGCGATCCATTTGCCGTCGATGTAATGATGTGAATAGTGTTTCATTGCGTTCCCTTTCCACGCGAGTTCGAAAGTAAAAATATTGCTGCTTCGCCGAGCATCGCTCGGTGGCCGTCCTAAGGGCGGGCCTTCATCTGCCGGCAGCCTCAAGGATGGCTCGCGCATCGATTCCGGCGTGCTCTCCCATGAACTGAATCAAGAACATGCTGTCTTTGTCCAAGAAGCCCGCCTGCGCGGCTGTTTTCAGGGTTTCCACCATGCGGGGCGCAAGCCATAGGGGAACGCCGAGAGCTTCGGCCTCATCGATCAGTAGCGACTCATCCTTGATGCTGTTGGCAAGCCTTGCCCCATAGGCGAACTCGCCAGACCGTACGGCAGCAGGAATTTTGTCCGACGTGGTGTGATTGCGGCCCGTGCTGGCATTAATCACTTCGAGCAAACGCATCGGATCGATACCAGCCTTCATACCGACTACCAGACCCTCGAACGCAGCTAGGCGTCCCGCCGCAGAAAGGTGGTTGTTGATGAGCTTGGCTAATTGCGCCTGCCCCGCAAGATCGCCCACGTGAAAGACGTTCTTCGCCATGACGGCCAGATATTCTTTGGCCAATGCGAAAGACCCGCTGGGACCCGAGACCATCGTCGTCAGTGTCCCGGCGCGAGCTCCGTTCGGCCCCCCACTGACGGGCGCGTCAAGGAACCCGATCCGTTTAGGCAAGCCATCCCCGATCTTCCGGGCGACCTCTATTCCGATGGTTCCGGTATCGATATACACCTCGACGCCACGGCCTTCGCTGATTGGTCCGAGAGCGATGTCCAACGATAGTTGCGTGGTCGGCAAACAAGAGAACACCACTCGAGCCTGGTCAGCCACCTCGCTCACAGAACCCGCTCCTTTCGCACCACCCGCAACGAACGGAGCAACACTTTCTGGGCTCACGTCATAGACGATGAGCGGGATACCGGCCTCGAGCAGGCGCTCCGCTATCGCGCCCCCCATACGGCCAAGCCCTATAAAGCCAACTCGGTCCTTCGACATAGATCCACCCTTTTCGACATTACTCGCAATCGGCGCAGGCCAACTGTGACAGCATTGAGATCGACAAATAATCCCAATATGTGCGTCTTCCTACAATCCTAAGAAGAATGTTTCATCGGCGATGTCCCCGACGAACTACCGCCTTGAAACCGTGGAAAGCTCGTCTTTTATGTAATTTATCTCATATGGCAGGATAACATCACTTTCATATTTTTACCATCGCTGCGTCCATTGCCAGACGCACCCCCGCGTTGCCACTCGCTTTATGGCTCGCAGGGACGTCTTCCGCAAGGGGCGCTCGACCACAAGAAAGCGGAGCGTCACGGCCAGACGAGAGGCCCCTGCTTCAGCGACTCTGGACAACCAACGCAT
This sequence comes from Caballeronia sp. 11_S32, assembly GCF_056930355.1. NCBI lineage: Bacteria > Pseudomonadati > Pseudomonadota > Betaproteobacteria > Burkholderiales > Burkholderiaceae > Caballeronia > Caballeronia sp. 11_S32. The sequence continues at coordinate 1,640,970 of NZ_JBXOWH010000001.1, read as the reverse complement.
GGTCTCAACAACGTAGGTGACAACTCGCGGATTTTTCTGCTGTCGGGCGTCGACACGGCAGCGGGCGACCATGTTGCCGCAGGTCGAAAATTGGAAAACAACGATCGACAAATTTCCGCCGCCGTGCTTGCATTTGAACCGAGTCAATCAGGGCAAAATCACCCATTCCAGGGCAACCTCGCGAATCTTCCGCGGGCCTAGGTCAACGTCTTCGGCTTGTGCCTGACGCGCAAAGCGTCAAACCCAGTATATAAAGCGCAGTCAACCCGCGGACCTTCCGATAGGCGATGCCTTCCGGTATCGCATCAGGGAAGCGCAGGTCTTCGGCAATGACGGCGCTTGAACCCAGTCGAGGCGCGGTCCGTGGGATTCGTGCCCGTTTTCGACCTGAGCCCACAGCGCGGCTCGAGGAGGAATCGACCGCGACGCGAGACCAGTCGACTCGGTCGGCGAATCGTGCTTGGAGTACCCGTGCAACTGGTTCGCAGACGCCGGCCTGCTGCCCGTCACCGAAGCAGCGCCAGTAACTCATGTCGGAGCCCCGGCCCATTCGAGCGCTGCATCATCCTGGACGTCCTCGAACCCAGCGTTGTCTTACTCACACCCGACGACATCGCCGCTGTCCTCACGCAGCAAAAGTGGATGTCGACAGCGTGGAAATTAGCGAGCATCTACCTTGGCCAGCATCGGTGCCCATGCTCTCTCGAAACGGGCGCTCGACATGGTGGGCTGAGCGAAGAGACGGCCTGCTACGTCTCAATGGCGTACTTCGCCGAGACCAGCCCGTATGCCGACTTCGTGTTGCACGAGGCCGATCACGTGTTCCATAACTGCAAGCGAGTGACCGTCGGGCTGAACGAGAGCAGTCGCGATTAATACCCACTCGACATTGACAATTCCAAGCGCAAGATCCTTTTTTCTATGCATGCAAAGCGTACAGCCGGATCATCTCAATGCCTGGAAGCGCCAGCGCCAGACAACGGCATGACGCGCTCGATCGGAATGCCAAAACATCGTTACCGCCGAATGATCGCGTGGATCACGACGAGTCCTTCTATATCCTTGGAGAGGCCGTGGGCACTCGCAATGAATGGCAAAGATCCTGAAACGGCGTACGCCGCTTCGGACACGGTGAGCCTTCGCACCGTGAAGTGGTCGCAGCATCAGCGGCATGTAGTTTGCGATCTCTCTGACCGGTGCTAGCGTGAACACACGCCTGAGTAGTGCTTCTGTTTTCCACAGGCTTGCCCACAAATTCTTTATAACGACCGCGCTCTACTTGCGGAAGAGTCAGGTTTCACACGCATGACGCTATGCGCTAGTGTCGTATATCGTTCATCTGCGAGTTGTGGGCAAGAGCGAAGATCGGATCGAAGAAGTATGTCCCTGGAGAATTCCGACAGTCCCAGCGAAGGTCAGGTGATTCGGTCAAGTTTGAAATGCACTTCCGCGTACGCGGCGTTGCAACTCCACACTTCCTTCCCGTCACGATTAAAAATTGCGATTCCCTTTGCTATCGTGCACTGCGCCTGTGGCCAAACAGCACTATGGCCGTTTATCGCAGCTGACAACGCATTCCGCTCCTTGCAAGTGGCCAGATATTTACCGTCCCGTGGCGCCATGACTGATGTCAGAAAGGTTGAGAACGGAGCTATCTTAACCCGTCAGTACGTCAGTCAAACTTCGCTTACTGTAGGTTCTCGTCGGACGCGTGTGCTGATGCGTCATTTTGCTCCAAGAGTCCAGGCAGGCGACCTCTGCAGAAGTCATGTCCGAAGGGACGTAGACCATCGGCCCTTGTGGGTTTGGTAAACACATTATTTGCATCACGTTCGGCTGGCTCGACGCCTACGCTGTGTGGTAAGGGCTTCGCCGCTCTTATCCACAGCGTTATCCCGCAAAACAGTGGACAACCTTCGCGCTTCCAGCGCTTGCCACTCCTCCTCAACGGCTCGGGCCTGCAGTTTCAATGAGCAGAAGTACAGTGCCGCGTAGGCGCGTTCCGCCGCGATGAGTCGGTCGATTAGTTCAATCTTGGTCAGACGTTCAAGGCGCTGTCGAGTCGAGCGGATATCCCGGTCGAGCTTCGCCGGCATAGGCAGCACTTGTGCGTCGACGGGAGCTGCGGGGCGTCGGCGCGGCTTCCGTGGTCGCCAGTCCCGGTGGTCCTCATACAGACGACGTGCACCTGCATTGTTGAGCAATGCGCTATGACTGATACCTTTTCCGTCCGGATCAAGCGCTCGCGACGAAGTGACGATGGCCGAGATGGTGACTGCCCGACGCTCACCCTGCAGAGCGGCGATGGCGCGTCGCACGAGATCGAGCGTGTGTGCTCGACGCGCCTGGTGAATGCGGGCCAGCCACGGACGTTGGCTTGATGGCATGATGTTCCTCCGTTTCAGGGCGCCGTGCCTCGTCGGCCCGGTAGTGCTCGATGAGGTCCATTTCCCGAAGCTCGGTGTCTGCGGCAGCAATGAGCTGCCCAAGCCGGTTCACGTCGGCAAGCAGCCCTTCCTTGCGGTAGTAACTGATCTCATGTTCGGCCCAGTTGCGCCGCTGCTCAACCTGCGAACGCTTCGACGGATCCGGTATCTTGGCCGCGCAGCCAATGCAAGCAAACTGCACCTTGCAGAGGCCATGCGCCCCGCAATGCCCTCCGACGACTTCGGCGAGCGTGCCGGTCCGCATCGCGGCGTCGCGATACAGTTGTTGTAATTCAGCAGGAGAGCGGAGGACCGCCTCTTCGACGTCGATGTTGCTGGCGATCGCGGCCAAATACCGGTCGGCGGCGTCCGCGATCATTGTCGCTGTCGGTTGCGAATAGTATCGAGTGACGGGAATGCTCTTCTGGTGCAACCAGGCACCGACAATATCCACCGGGATCTTTTGAATTTGGACTGCATGCGTGGCGAATCCGTGTCTCAGGAGATGAGGTCGGAGAAAAACTGTCCTGCCCGAAGCCGTCCGCAGTAACATTCCGTGCACCATGAATCGCAAGCACGAACTGATCGTGATCGCCGAAAGATGTCGGTGCTCAAACTGAAATAGATAAGGTTCAACGCCAAAACGGTGGGCTCGCCTATTCAGCGGGTCGAATGGGACCGGAGGGAGGGGATCTGTGCTGAGTAGGCCGTAGTGTGCTGCCAGGATCTGGCCTATCTTGGCGAGCAGCCTGACGGTTTCCGCGCCCACGAAAAAGTCGTGCCGGACATTGCGGCGCTCGCCCTTTGGAATCAGTCGAAACAGGTATCGAATCCTCGGCGACTCATCCGCTGCGCCCGGCGGAGCGGGCTGAATCAAGCGCACGAGACAGTGCCGGTTCAGGCTGATTTGCATAAGCTCGTTCATGCGGGCGCCAGTGGTCGTGAGCACGTCGACCGCCATGACGCCGAAAGTCAACGCGTGAAAGACCTGTTCAACTGGTATCAGCACCCGGCCCAAGCACGCTTGCGCCCGGACAAGAAATACTTGCCACGGTGGAAAAAGCACGCCGGGGTTGAGGGTGTTGAATGAGAGAGCGGCATATCCCCACGCCTGGCGCCATGCAGCGGCTTCGGTACTTCGTGCACGATCTGATGCATAACGGAGCAGATCAGCGAACCACACCGTGGCACTGACGTCCAGTTCGCGGTCGGTCCCGACCTCCTGCATTGAAACGAGTTCGGGCAAACGTGTATCAGGAGGCGGCACGGCTGCGCTAGCGCGACGCGCAAGCATCGGATACGCAGCCAGAAGCGCGTCCACCGTCCATATCCTCATGTGCATGCGCCAGTTGCCGTCTATGTAGGTATATTCGGTCGGCTTGCACGGAAGACCTGACGATTCGGCGTTACGCAGTGCGTTGCGATAGGCGGTACGAAACCGGATGAACCAGTTCCATCGCAGGTGCGCTTCACTTCGAATATCGGGATACACCTGCATCAATACATCGGTGTCTTCTTTACGCCGCTGCTGACGGGCCTGCTCGATCGGCTTCATATTAAGCCACGGATCATGTAGTGACCGGTTCGCATGTTTAAGCAGCCAAGGCTCAAAGCGCCTGCGTTGAGCAGTGGATAACCCCCGCAACCACAGCAGTTCCGCGCTGGCGACGGACTGATACCGCTGAAAGAAGCTGATACGGACTTCTTGCGGATCGTCTCCGACGGTGCCATCCAGATACGGTCGCATATAGGTGTCAAGGCTGGCAAAAAATGCGGGCATGTCGCTAAGCAGGTGCCCTTGATGCCGATAACCGAAGATGAGTTGCAGCTTCGCGCTCACTATCGACACCGCGCTGTAGATCGTGCTGTGTTCATAGCGCTGTGCGGCCATCACGAGCGCTGCTAGCGCAAGATGACCGTACCACGGTTTGCCGAGTACATGACGCAGCAGATAGTGAACGACGGGAGGCGGTACCCGTCCAAGTTCGGCGCCACTCTGCATATCACCTTCAGTCGCGGGTGCATGCTTGATCAGCCGTGGCAGGTCAGGCAGTGACTGAAACTGGTCAATTCGCATGTCGACTCGTGTTTCACGGCGGGAGTTCATCGTTCGCACCTCCCAGATGCTGAAGGAATTGCCAGTGTGGATCTGCCACTATATCCGGCACCGAGCGTGGTGCGATGGGGGAGCTCGGAAGGTCGAAGGTCGGCTTACGCGCGCGCAATGCACGATCAATGGTTGCATGCAGCGTGTTCTGAAGGTCCGCATGCTCAAGGTCGCGGAAGTAGTGATCGTAGCGCTCAAGCGTCGCGCGTCCGCTACGCCAGTTCATGTACGTGATAAGGGCGTCAATGGCACGGTCGCGAGCGAGGCCAGCGGCAAACGTGCGGTAGATTTCTCGCATCGCTTGCGTGACATACCAATGCCGTGTTTGATGGACATTTGCGCTGATGTTGGCTCGGCGACACGCGGGGCGCCACGCGAGATCGCGGAAGGTGGCCGCGGTCAGCGCGGTATGGTGTGAGGTCAGGAAAAGTGGCCTGATGGACCACCGTGCAGGTGCGTCGTGGGTGAGGTAATCGGCCAGATTGCAGTGATCGGGATCGACAGCACAGCGGTCGTGATCCACATACCGGCGCAGCAGTTTGGCAGACGCTTCGCTGAAGCGCAGTGTCTTAACGCGCCGTTGACCGCTGCCTTTACTGAAAGCGCTAACCTCGCGGCGCAATCCATGGCTATGCCAGTCACCCAGAGTCAAGCCGCATACCTCGCTGATCCGCGCGCCGGTCTCGAACAGCAAACGCGTGACCAGCTGGTCGCGCAGGCCCCAACCGGCCGCACGGCCGGCATCGAGGATGCGGCGCGGGAATAGCGGATCATCGATGATCTGCGGGATCCAGCGTTCGTTTACGAGCACGAAATACGCTGCTGTGTGACGACCTCGAGGTGCAGCCTCGAACGGCTGAACGCCGCTGGCCTGTGGCATCGCCGGATAATCGTCGCGACGGTGTCGGAGCAACGCCACACCCGTCGTGTCTGCACTACGGCCTAGCGGGTCGGGCTGGGCATATAGGCCGGCGTCGATGGCGAACCGATAAAACGCTCGCGCCGCCGCCAGGAAGGCGCGCACTTCCGCAGGATTAGCGACAGTCGCATGTACCGCGACAAACTGCCCGCGTCGCTCGCGGGCATGACAGCGCAGGACCTCGCAGAGAAACTGCGCGCAGAGTGCGCGGACCCCCGCGACGTTGCTATCCCACCGCCGCCGCTTCCCAATTAGCCACGAAAAGTAGTGGAGCATCGCGTGCGCATAAACGCTAACGGTGGTCGGCGCATACCGTCTTTGAGCGTATCGAACGAAGTAACTTAACGGGCGATTCGCACGGCCCTGCGCATCCGTTACAAGTAGGCAGGGTGTTCCATCCTCATTGGTCGAACGTCTGAGGAACAGGCTTACCGGGCAGGGGTGATCGGAGGCCATCCTTCAACGCTACTAATGCCTATCCAACCTTAAATATAGAGGGTTGCGCAAGCGATTCAAGCAACTTGCGCTATCTACTCTGTGGATAAAGTCATGGCGGAACGGCCCTGCCGCCGACACAATATCGCGGCGCTGTCAACATACTCTTGGCTGGTCGCCGCGAAACGGCATCCCACCTTGCGACCGGTGGCGAATCGTAGGGCTTTATGGCTGCGGTCCGGGCGGGGATGTGCCTTGGTCGCAGAGACGCTCTTCCGCCTCACTCTGCTTTCGGAAGCCTCGCCCGGCAAAGTTCGAGCTCCTTGCTGAGCGAATCTATTTCCGCTTGCATACTATTCGCCCGCTTCAGAAGCTTGCCGACCCCATGCCAATACTCGTACCCGAGGTCACCCTCTGCCACGGCGAGTTCGTGAATCTTCTCGAGAGCTATCGAAAGATCGAGCTCGTTCTCCGTAGACATCTCTCCCTCTTCGGTTGCGTTCGTTCTTTCACCCTCGCGCGGCGCGCCGGGTGACCAACAAAACAGAACGCCCTCATTTATATATCGGGTCTTGATGCGCACTATCACCAGGCTAAGCACGAATCCAATCGCGGGAACGACCAGCAGCGCCGGATACATCAACGCAAACGCCCAAAGCTGTTCCACGAGCTTCATGATTCTCGGGTGTCCGGTACACCGTTCTCAAGCGTCCGGGACTGCTTTTCGACGAGCTTTGCCGTGCGCCTCACCTGCTTCACGTCGCCGCGCAAAAGTGCCTGTAGCGGTGTGAGGCCGCCAAGCGACTCCTTCGGCTCTGTGAAGAAACTCCACTTGCTCCAGCCGGTTAAACCGCCAAGCCGCCGCGCGACCTTCGATAGATCCTTCCGGTCGAGCTCCTTTGCGAGGAAAAACGCCGGGTAGTACTGCTCGCCACCAACCTCAACGCTGAAGATGCGTCCCGAGGCGACACGTTTGTTCAGCCTCCGCACCGTGATACCCAAAGCTTCGCAGACAATTTGTGCGCGAAGCAACTTGCCTTCAGCGACAAGGGCGTTCCGCGACGAGATCCGGGAGATCGCACCGCGTTTGCGTTTGCTGCGTTGTTTCTCGTCCTGTTCACGGAGCGAACAAAGGTCCATATTCAAGACGGTGGCCAGGCCCATTATTCGCGCGAGATGGATCTTAAAGAGTCGCCCGACCTCGGCATCTGGGAGGCTTACGAGCGCTTCGGCCGCTATAGGATCGAACAGGACTGCCGCCACGGCAGCACGGCGGAATAGGTATTCCATCCGAGCGTCGCGGAGCGTTGGACGGTCGCTATTCTTTCGTGCTGAACGTGGCATCGTCGTTCCTCCCCCAGTTCGCTTCCGACCAGCCCTCTTTCGGGATTTCGAGTAGTTTGTCGACCTGACGACGTGGAAGCAGGCGAGATGCACGATCAAAAGCGCGGTCGGGGACAGACGGTCGCTCGCGGCGCCCGAGCAGAGAGACCTCAAGCGGACCCCGACCGCAATCGCGAGCGGCGGGTGACCCGCTCTTCGACTATCCCGCTCGTTTCGTCGCAGCAAGCTGCGCCGCCCTCTTGGTTTTCCTTATCATCCACACTGCCGCTGCATTGCCACCTTCGCCGGCGCTGTCCAGAGGTTCTGCAGCGCGATCGCGACCCCTCAGATCTCGGCCTCGTTGAGGTGGTGCCGCAGCAGCGTCATGGCCAACGTTCGGACGAGTTCGGCGCAGTATGTAGCGCTTAGAGCGCATGCTCCATCGTCGAGCAGAGGCGCGTCGCGATTGCTACGTGCAGACTCACCATCAGCATTCCCTCTTTGCCGCGCCGTCAACGCCTACGTCGTAGTGTTTCCGAGGCGGCGAGGCCTCACGGTTCCCGAGCGTACACCGTCGGTGCACTACTCATTGTTGCGCCTCCGAGCCTTCCACTGTCGACTATTCGGTCATTCCAAAGAACAAGGAACGATGTTAGCTAGTGAATCGGCCCGCGACGAGCCTTTGCCGGTTCGGCCCACAAATGAGGTAACGCCGCGGCCGAGACGTCAATATCAACGTCGAGCGGATAATGCCTCAGTAATGTCATCGCTAACGTCCGGACAAGATCTGGCGAATAGGAGCCGCGTCCCTGTGCTAGGGTCGCCAAGAGTTCACGCCCTCCCAGAATCGCGCGGGTTCGCTCCTCAGGCGTTGTCATAGCGCCTCTGTCCACAAAAGATGTCGGTTATCTCTTTGCACCCAGACACGCCGTTGACTGAGCACCATTGATCCCAGACGCACTGGGCTTTTGCGTCATGCCTGCTTGAGCCCACGAGAACATACACGCGCCGCGAATATGTGTTCACGCGCCCAGTCTTGGCATCGAAGTCCTTGATTGCGGAACTCACTCGGCCTGTGCTTTCCCGTTCGTCGATGCCAACGACATGACGCGTGTTCTCGGGGTACACCACCATGACGCGCCAATTGACGAGTCGAACCTCATATCGGTTACCCGCACGTCGAGGGGTTACGTTCGGCATAGCCGCTTCCCGGGTAGCAGTAACCCCGGACGCGCGCGCACTCTAGCGCCCGAGTTTCCGGAGAGCTTCGGTCAGACGACAATTATTTGACTTTTTGCCAACCGTTCTGGCGTGCGGTTCCGCACGTCGTATCGTGATGTTGAGTGTAGTGGAACAGTGGAAAACATCAAGACAATCTCGATCATCCTTTTCAACTGGCCGACGCCCCGTCACGAGCGATGGTGTTCAGGTAGGAACTGTCCAGATAGAGCTGGACTCCGTCGAAGCGGCAGACCGTAGCACATTGAAAGAAAAGTGTAGCCGAGAACGTGCCTTCTCGAACTTGCGTCTCTAGCTCATCTGCATCGATCCAGATACCGATTTCTTCGAGACGTCGAGAAACTTTGGGCCAGTCCAACCACGGCTGCGCATCTAGTTCGGCGCGGAGCAGCGAGGTCGCGCGCTCCTGCCAGGACGCCGTCGATGACATCACCGGTGCCCAAGAAAGGGGGTATGTCGCGCCAGAGGCGTACACAGCTTGCAGGAAGAAGGAAAAGCGAAACCGTCCCCTCTGAACTTTTCCTTCAACGGAGCGAGCGGACTCGGTCAGTCCAAGCGCCGATAGCCTCGATGCGAGTTCGGCGTAGCTGAGATCTTGCCGAGCCAACGCAACTCGCGTCGCCCTCGAAACGAGGCCGGCCCATGCAGCTTCGATCTGCTCATCACGCACGCCTTGATTTCGCGCTCGCATGTAGTACTCTGGTTGGTATGTTGTGCTTCGTGTGTAAACGCACGCTAGTTCTCTCGCTCAAAAGTAAAATTACAGACAGTTGAGACGGTGATTCCTCGCCCCATCGTGAATCCTTGGTTCGCGCTGAATGGGCAGTTTTGGAGAATCACGTCATGGCCTCATTTCTCTACCTCGGAATCGAGGGGGTAGTGCTTCGTATCTATGGGCGAAGCTGCGGCCAGCATCGACCCCGGTCAATTCTCTCGGCTCAACCTCTTCCTCTGCTTCATCCAATTTCGGACCTCGTCGTGAGACAGCATGACCTGTCGATCGTACTCAACACCTGGCTAGTTAACGATTACGGCTTTCGGTCACTTATCGCTCTATTGCCGGATTCGATTGCCCACCGAACCGTCGGTGCAACCATTCCCGGAAATCGACTTCACAGGCATTTCATCGCATACCACGGTCGTGCGGACATGCTTCGAGCAGACATCAAGCGACGCGCGCCTTCCAAGGTAACGATTATTGATGCTTCGCGCAGTGCGATTCCCGACGAGTACGGAGACCGATCAATATGGGTCCCTCCTGCGAGTTGCCGTCATGTTGGTGACGTGACGACACGCCTCACACATCTCCTCGGAGCCACGCAGGCTTAACAATCGTAACACCAGCCTCGTAGTAAACGACTAACTCCGCGCAATCCGCATGAGCAAGGTCGTTTCATGTCACGGAGCCGAGTGTTCGTGAGAGTTCAGGAAGACCGTCAGATCGCACAGCCATAGCCCGTTGTATGTTAGCCGGCATGTACATCGCGAGCGATGGAAACTCACCGGCTGCCGCAGGGAAACAGGTCGACAAATGAGCCATTCCGAGTCACGAGCGGCAAATCCGTTTGTACGCAACGTCGTTGAGGCGGAGGCTGTCGCGGGTAATATGTTTTCGCAGAAGCCGGCGCGATGTGGGTCTGTAAACTTACCAGCATCGTCCGGATCCGAGCCGTGCATCGCTGACATGGTCCGACAGGAGATCTTGAAGGATGTGCTCATGCAAATACGTACGTCCTACCTCGACCGCGATCTCCTGAACCCGCATTTTCGCGATTTCACTATATCCGCAAATCGCGCCTTACATTTTCGGCGCGACCGCCGAGGTCATGACAGCCCGATCACATTCGGTTCCGCGCCAGGAGCAACATCCCGCAGTATCCTTGTGGCCGCCCCGGTGCGAACGGGCCGCCGCGTGTTGGCAGATCTAATTGAAGCGATGTTCGGCCGTGAACCCGCGTTTCACCGAATTTCGCTCGGAGGAGGACAAACCGAGGTCGTGCAGTTACCTTTGGTTCGCGTCGTCTGGCCCGTGCACGGGAGCGTCCACGAGTTCGCTAACGCCGTACTTGCGGCTTTCGACGCTGCCTTGGACACAGACTATGCTCGGCTGGCGGCTACTCCTTTATTCAGTGACCGGCACCTTCTTGTTGTCGTCCGCTGCCTAGCAGTCGTCACGAATCTTGGTCTATTAGTCGTCGAGCGGATTAATACTGCGGAGGCGATCACAAAAACCGCGGCCCTCACTTGGAGCGCGATTGCAGAATTCAGCAGGACGACTGGAATTCCGGTTTTGTGTATGGCGACACCAGGCGCAGCGCTCGCTGCACTTCGATCAGGACTCTCCTGCAATGCACCGTTCGAGATTTGCCCGTCCGAGAGTTGCACCGATGACTTCTGGCTACAAGTTTGCGGGTCGATCTACGCTTTCACCGTAGGAAGAGGAAGTGTGTATCCAGGGCCTATGCCCAATTGGCTACCGAATGCTGTGCATAGGCTGACGCATGGCTATCCGGGACTCGCTTCTAAGGTACTGACAAGCATGGCTGTCGAAAGCGCTGCTGCCTCGGACGCCCGGACCATCACACGAAACATGCTCACGTCTTCTGGAAAGCGCGCACTTATGCTGGATCAGCCCAGCCTTGACCAAATCGCGGCGTTCCGCAGGCGCCGCGGAGAAAGACTGCCGGACGTCCGCATATTCGGAGACTGGTTGCCTCTGCATGAACTCCGGTCGTTGCAGGTGACACACGCAAATGACGGAAAAGGACTGGCCTGCCATGTTAATGACGTTGTATGAAGCTGGCCCATCTGAGACGGCCCTCAGCCTCGCAACCGCAACTGCTGACACGACTTTTAGTCCGCGCATTCGTCAAATCGTCACCACCGTATTCCGCCGCGGCAATCCCCTGCTCCACACCGCTCCTTGCCGCATAGGGCAATTTTGTAACCTCACGAACCGGCTCTATGGTGAACCTCGCCAGGTATTGATGGAGCGAACGCTCTACCCTCTGTTCATGTCGTGCTTGACGGCGTCGTTAGCTCAGAGGTTAGAGTGGCAGGTCTGTTCGACCGATCAGCCTCGCTTATGCTGCCCGAGTCTGCCGTTGCCGATACAAAGCGCCAACAGGTACGGCCTTGAATGCAAGGAGTGCACCGCGCTGTCACTTCAAGCGACAGGGCGACGATGCTCATTCACATTCCACTGCATTCCACTTTTGACTCGATGCGCTATTCACGACACCGCGCTGACATTGGCTGACCCGTGCAGCGCGCACGAGATCAACATGAGGGTATTGGATGAACGAAGTCGACGCTCAAACAGTCTGCGGCTGGGAAAAATTCTGTACCGAACGTACCAGTCCGCGAAGGTCCAGTCCGCCGTTGAGGATGTACGGATCCTCATACGCGAGAGGGGATACGTCCCCGAGCACGGACGGTTGCGAGCGAAGGACTTCAGCAACGACTTCCTTGCCTTTTTCTCGGACGGATTTGAGGACGAGCGCATTATCGTTTGGATCAGAGAGCTCGGCATGCTTTCGCCTGCGCTGCGCTCGTTGCTCTACGACGACCGCCCGGCGCATCCCGTCGCGGTCGCTCTACTGCGGATGGCTTTGGATGTGATCGCCTGCAAACGACCGACAGCCCGCCTCAGGGCTCCCAAACAAGTCGATGGCAGGAGTTCGCCGCCTAATGAGGTCGAGCGACGGGCGAAACGGACGCTCTGGGAACAGCACCTCGCACGAGGGATAGGATTGACGCGCACACAAGCAAGGTTGGCGGCACCCGCTCTGTGGCGATGGCTCAATCTGTACGATCACGATTGGCTGCTCGCGCATCAAGTCCCACCCCTCCGCAAGTCCAATGGTGGGCGGCGCATCCAATGCAACGATGCGATCAGCAGCTTAGTAAAGGCCAGTTTGCGCGACGCTTGCAACCCCACAGATGCCGACCGGCCGAAGTGGAAATATCGGGCGCGGATCAGTTGCGGCTTGACGCAGCGGGTTTTCGATCGATTAGTTAAGGATCGACCGTAAGTACGCGAGGAGTTATATTTTCTGTAAGCGTAGGGACGGCGTGCGGACTACAAATTGGGCCGAGCGAAGTCGCGAGGGCGGAGGAAGCACTTGCAACTGCACACAGTTAAGCGTAGCATAAAACGACCCAATTTCCATAGTACTGCGAAATAGCTATTTTGTCAAGTGCTCGAGGGCGAGACGGAGTCTAACCGCAAGTAAACGTTGGAGACTTAGACAAGTGCTGAGAGCGACGAACTAAACCATCGCACAAAAAACTACGGCGCATCAGGGCTGGCCCCCTAATGCGCCGTCTGGCTGGTGCACCCTTAGTCAGGGTTCACGCGATCACACGCGCGTAGAATCTCACAAACGGGTGCGCCTTGTCAACACACGCCTATACAAAGGCACAAGGACGCTCCATGACGAAGAAAACACCGCAGCAACCGAATCGCACGATAGTGCGAAAAGTACGCGTCACGACTTCGCGCGACCTGACCGGACTCCCCCCGCCGGTACTCCCCAGTTCGAAGCGAGTGTCGCCACCTGCTGTCGCGAACGCGCCAGCCACCTCAGACGCGCCGTCAAGCACGGAACCGACGGAGAGCGAAGCGAGACCCTCTTCCGCGCCAGGCACCGCGCCTAACAGCGAAGCTGATAAAGAGCATCTGACAGCTTGTGCTCCGAAAGACTTCGGAAGCGGCCCCTCTCGAACCTGAGCTTACACAGCCTGGGCGACCAATCGACCTGGCGGTGAGAGAACGGATGCCATGTGAGCGATTTCTCGGCCGTTCTAAGTAGCTACGCATGGTGGATCTGGCATCGAGCGATAGTGCCCACTTTGTGGGGCGCGTGGCCCTTTGCGCCCCACAAGAGCATTACCCATATTCATGTGCCCGGCGTGTCGTCGCCCGGCAATCGGGAAATCGGTGGTCATGGGGAGGACGCAATGAGCACGGACGGTAACTCATCGAGCAGCTCTGAGATCGCACCGGTCACGAAGATCGAGGGAAACCCTCTCCAGCAGAACATACGAGCCATTCCAACGCTTCAAGAAGCGATGACGCTTACTACGCGTTATCCAAATCTAGAGCCCGAAAGTTCGACGCCACACGAGTTAATTGTAGGGGGAGCCGCCGATACGTTTGTGAGCAATCCAGAAGTCGGTCGAGCATTCGTAAGCGTCGTCTCCCTTATGTGGAGTTCTTATCACGACCGGGACCTTCGCAATCCAGAGTATCGCGAGTACGCTACAAATGCAGCCGCCTTTTTCCGGACCGAACCTAAGAGAGGTAGACACCTCGTCCCTTTACGCTTTGGTATCGCCCCACATGCAAAGCAACGAGGCATGATCTTAATCGCCCCGGTACGAATGGGTCGACGCTTGCTCGCGGACATCCTCCAGTCTGAAATTGGAAGCAAACCGCGCGCCGTCCGAATTCCAGCAGCGGACCGGTTCACAGACTACCTCCAGCTTCCTTGCCTGCGAATGCACTGGCCGCTCAATGGAGAACTTGGTGGGTTCGCTCAAGGATTCTTTGGGGCGTTCGACGCGGCATTCAACACAGTGTTGGCAGACAGCGTACGTTCTATGCGCTTTCGTGAGAGAGATATTCTTCCGGCGATATGTACTCTGGGCGTTGCGGCAAACCTAGGCTTGCTCATTGTTGAGCGCATCAACGTTGATGGCGCCACTAAAACAGGAGCGGCTGCAACGTGGAGTGGGATAGCCCAGTTCACACGAACAACGGGAATTCCAGTCCTCTGCCTCGCGACACCAGGCGCAGTAGCCCTTGGTCTTCGCTGGCTGCCAGGTTCACGCGGGGATTTAACAGGCGCCGAGCCGGTCGAACTCGTTCCAATAAGGAGCTCTCGCGACGAGCGCTGGGTATCGATATGTCGAGCGCAGTTCGATGCGACGTTGGGGGTCCTTCGGATCGGTCCTATGCCGCACTGGCTTCCGGACGCCGCCTACTTACTGACCCTGGGTTTCCCAGGGCTGTTAGCGAACGCGCTCAGAGGCATCGCCCTGCATCTTGCTACCCTTGAAGCGAAGGTGTTCAACGAAAAAATCTTCATTAAGTACGGCAAGCTCGCTCTGCTATTGGAAACGCCGGACATCGATGCAGTTAAAGCTATCCTGGCGCAACCAAAGCCCAGCCCAGCTTCACTTATTAAATATAGCGACTGGTTGCCTTTTTCGAAGCTCCGACCCGTGATTTCTCTACCGGAACTGGAAGGCTGAAAAGTCAATGTACCGGAACTGGATAGTGTCCGCCACCATGGTTCGAGAGCGGCAAATTGCCAGGACCGTTTTCGCAAAGCTCGCGAAACGCTCCGAGATCTCGCTGCTGCATCTCGCACACCGGTGTTCACCTGGAAAGCTCGAGCACGCGCAGCGAAGGGAGTTGACAGGCCGCATCAATGACGGATCGACCAGTCCGTCGACCTCAGAACACCTGCCATCTGAAGACTACGTATGGAAAAGTTCAATGTGTTCGATCTGCCTCTGCCCTTCGAGATGCCACCTTTGGTCACGCTTCCAAAGCGAGATTCGCACGGCGTGCTGCACGGAGCCAAATATGTACCGTTCGCCGAACCCGGGGACCTGACGTTTGGAACCCGCAGCACATGGCCCGGAGTCAAGGTTCTTCGGACCCATATAGCCCTGTCGATGAACGAACTGCGCGCCATTCTGCATTTCAGCTTTTTTCCATACGTCAGAGACATCCGAGAAGAATATCCAGTGTACGACCGCGACGCGTATTACCGGGCAAAAGCGAACGCTGTCCGTATGCGGAGGGCTGATCTCAAGAGATGTGACATCAACCTGACCTTGGTACTCCCACCTGACTTGGGTTTGCATTACCACATAGTCTCCATCAAAGACAGTGACGATGAACTTGAGCCACCGACGCTAACAAGGGAAGTGAACGAAAAGTCGGCCATCCTAGAACGTGAATGGACTTGGCAAATGATCCGCGGCAACCGCTTCACGAAGAAGGCCTATGGTAATAATTTTTTGATGAGTCGCTGGATTACACAAATGAACATCTGGGATTACTACGATGAAGCACGAATACTCGCAGGTCGCATGAAAACACGGTCGCTCCGGGGAACGCTTGCACACATTCTCGAGCGTCACGCTCGACACATGGGCGTGTCAATCGACCATGCCTTCGAGTTGTTTGCAGTGGCCGCCTCCTTCGGATTTTTGTACGTGGATCACAACAAATATCTGCGTGAGGACTTGCCGCTGTTCCTTCGTGAGGATCTCGATGAAAAAGGAAAACCCGCCCCTTAAACCTCCAGTTGCCGACGACATTGTCTTGTCACAGCTGCGGCAGCTTCACGAGGCGGTTTGGCCCGCAAACCTTTACCGCTACGCGATCTACACGCTTTCGGACGACGAAGAGGGCGTAGCTTACATCGCCGTTGCATGGGAACCAGACTCGAGAACCCTCTATGCTCAGACGATCAACGTTGGGACGCCTCCACCCGCATGCCGCATTCCGAGACCCATTAATGTAGACGCTCATGACTGGGCGTCAAGAGTGAGGCCCATAGAAAAGTTGATCCGCCCACGATGCATGGATTTGCCACTCGCCAACGTGCCCGTGAGCTCCTTGGTCGGTTGGGAGGATCGCGTGTCCTTGGTCAAAGCACTCCTCATGGTCGACACAGTTGGAAAGGGACGACCATCCAACTTCATTGTCAATGACTTCATAATCATCGACTCCTCGCTTCGAAGTCAACGTATCGAAGAGATGCGCAAAGCAATCGGCGGAGGGAAAGGATTCAGATCGTACGTCCTAAAAGTAGTGACGAAGTTCTTTTGGTACGGAGGAGATTACGGGGCAGATGACGGGAAAGGCTGGAACACGCTGCTTGCCCGAACCGAAGACCGCGGAGGTCCTGGGAAGAGACGCCTTTCACCTGCGACAAAACCTGGGCCGCTGTCGGCAAAAGAAAAGCTCGACAAAGCCCGCGCCGAGGCAAAGGGCAAAAATTACGTCCGAAAAGCAAGACGCGTCGACGCGCAAGATATCGAGAACATGAAGGAGGGCCTCCAACTCGATTGGGCGGGGGGTGACAAGGTGAGCTTAGCCACGACCCATAGCCGAATGATCCCCCGACGCTATAAGTATCGTCCCGTTGACGATACTCCATCATATCGTCGCATGAGGTACAGATATAAGGAAATCGTCCAAGACAATAGATTGCTTGCACTAAGAAATGGACCGCAAGCTACATCCAAAGATGTGGATCCGCGGCCGGGAACGTCAAGCGAGCTAACTCAATCTGTTATCGAGATCCTGGATATCGACGGGTTTCACTTTAAGATTCCCGTCGGCGCCCGTGTTTTGGGAAAGATCCAAGCCGTATCTTTGATCTTGATCCTCGCTATCTCACGTTTGACCGGAGCCGTCCGGGGATATGCCATATGTACCCAAGGTGAAACCGGCGAGGGTTACCTGAGATGCCTTATTTCCGCGTTACTTCCTATGAACTACTATTTGTCTGAACTTGGATTAGATCCGCTTCCGGGGCTGCTGACTGGAAATTTCGACGGAATCTGCAATGACAATGGTCCGGGGAAGTCGCGCGCAGTTCGCTCGTCGGTATCAAATGCCTACGGCGGAATAATGTTCAACCCCCCTGGGGCTAGGCCGGATCTAAGGCCAGTCGGCGAGCGCTTCAATGAGATACTGATACACATCGTGTCAGAACAGACCGAACAAGGCTACTCGCGCGAAAACAATCTTTTCGAAAGGGCAAAACGTCGTGAGAGGTCTAAGCTTTCGCCCATTTTGCCTCGTCCGCTTGAGAGGGTCGTCCTGCAGGCGATCGATATATATAACCGAACGACCGATAAATCGAAACTTCGCACGGCGACGATGCGAGACACGGGCTGCGACATAACTCCTGCCAAGCTTCACGAATACCATCAGAAGAGGCGGCATGGAAAGGGGACTCGCATTCGAAGTGCAGATGAAGTTTTCGATATCTTCATACCGTGGACGCCAAGGACCTGCAATGACGCGCTTGTTCACTGGGAGAAAGCTCGCTACTCGTCCGCCGAGCTCAAGGATGCTGCGATCGTGCACTCACGCAGACCGGGAAAGGAAGCGTTTGTTGTCGGAGTCAAGAGCCCTTATCGCAAGGCCGGCAAGATCCTGTGCCGAATTCCGGAAGGGCAAGTCTTCGAGATCGAGATGATCGAGGAGGACAAGATCCGGTTTGGAGAAGACCTGACATGGTTGGAACTGACTTTTGCGAAGATGGACGACGATATACGACGAGCCGAGGCGGCACATGAGAAAGCGAAGCTGACTCAGCCGACGAAACGAAAGTCGGTTCAGAGGGTCAGCGTGAAGACTCAGCAGCAGTTAGACGACATCGAGCGCTCTCGCACCGATGAGTTCGCAGGCGCTGTCGGAGCGACCAAGAGCGCAGCGAAGCGCAACTCCACTGCCTTCCGCGCGCAACAGTTGTTGGAACAACAGAAAATTGCATATGGCGTGAATGGGCAGTTGGCAGATGAAGCTGGCGCCGAAGGAATTCCGTCCGGTACGTCCGAGGACGCGACCGTGGACGATACGCATTTGAGCGATGATCCACTCGCCGATGCAGCTAGACTGGCAGAAAAAGCTTACCTCGCGAGAGGTAAGCAAGGCGATCCGACGAAATAGGACAATCCTCCAATAACCACCGCGGACGCCGCGGCCGCGGGATACATTAGCGCTCTTTATCCCCAACTATTGAGCAACTGCGACGAAACTTGACAGCAAACTGAACCGTAAAACTTATTGAAATTGCGCCCGCGGTGGTTGGCACGGCTCTGCCGCGCCAGGAAAGCCACGATAGCGTGTATCTGCATTTAATGTCTCAATTTATCCGCAACTAATGTCTCTCGACACCACGCTCTCACGCTCCGCGCGGATCAGACGATCGCCGCGGGCTCCGCCGGTACCGGAACCTGCGTGACGGTCACGCGGGCGTCGTCGAGGATCATGTCGGCGCCTTTCTCCGCGACCATCATGGTGGGCGCATTGAGGTTGCCCGACGTGATGTTCGGGAAAATCGACGCATCCACGATACGCAAGCCCTCGATGCCATGCACGCGCAACCGCTCGTCGACGACCGCGGTGCCCGCGTCGGGTCCCATCGCGCAGGAACCGCACAGATGGTAGATCGAGCCCGACTGCTCGCGGAAGTATTCCAGCATGTCGGCGTCGCTCTTCACGTCCGGTCCCGGCGAGATTTCCTCCCCCGTGATCGCGCGCAACGCGGCCGAACTCATGATCTTGCGCACGAGCTTGCTGCCCTGCACGGCTTCGCGGATGTCCTTCGGCGTCGTCAGTGCGTTGATGCGGATCTTCGCGGCATCCTCCACCCGACTCGACGCGATCTCGATCGAGCCGCGGCTCGTCGGCCGGCACGGGTTGAAGCACAGCAGGAAGCCCGAATACGGCTCGGGTTCGAGCTGCGCCTTGCTGCTCTTCGGAATGCGATACGAGAGCGGATTGAAATACAGCTGGAGGTTCGGCTGCGTCTCGTCGTCATCGCCCTTGAAGAAGCCGCCCGACTGGTTGACGCTCATCGAAAGCGGACCCTTGCGCGACGTCAGATACCGCATCGCGGCCTTGACCTTGCCGAAGAGCGAACCGAGCTCGTCGTTCAGCGTCTTGACCGTCGCGCGATAGTAGAAGCTCACGCACAGGTGATCCTGCAGGTTCTTGCCGACCGCGGGCAGATCGTGCACGACCGGAATGCCGTGCCTCGCGAGCAGCGATGCCTCGCCGAGACCGGAGAGCTGCATCAGCTTGGGCGAATCCACCGCGCCCGCCGACAGGATCACTTCACGCTTCGCGCGGAACTGGAATGACTCGCCGTTGCGCGATGCCGCCACGCCCGTCGCGCGCTTGCCCTCGAACAGCACGCGGCTCACGCTGACATTACGCTCCACGCGCAGATTCTTGCGTCCGAGCACCGGATGCAGATACTCGAAGCTGCTCGACGAGCGCTCGCCATGGCGCGCGTTGATGTCGTAGATGGTCGCGCCTTCGTAATCCGCGCCGTTGATGTCGCCGGTCACGGGGTAACCCGCCTGCCGCGCGCCTTGAAGGAACGTGCCGCAGATCGGGTGCGCGCCTTCCTTCATCGACGAAATGCTGATTTTGCCGT
Organism: Caballeronia sp. 11_S32; assembly: GCF_056930355.1. NCBI lineage: Bacteria > Pseudomonadati > Pseudomonadota > Betaproteobacteria > Burkholderiales > Burkholderiaceae > Caballeronia > Caballeronia sp. 11_S32. The sequence goes on along the minus strand of NZ_JBXOWH010000001.1, from coordinate 1,621,320 downwards.
GCGCGCCGTGATATTCCGTGTCGCCCGCCCAATGCGATTCCAGGCGGCGGAAGTACGGCAGCACATCGCGATAACCCCAGCCCGCATTGCCCGCGCGCGCCCAGTCGTCGAAATCGTGCGGCTGGCCGCGCACGTAGATCATCGCGTTGATCGAGCCCGAGCCGCCCTGCACCTTGCCGCGCGGGCAATACAGCGAGCGGTCCTTCAGTTGCGCTTCCGGCTCGCTGTAGTACATCCAGTTGAATTCCGGGTTGTAATAGGTCTTCGTGAACCCGACCGGAATCCTGAACCAGAACGAATCGTCCGCGCCGCCCGCTTCGAGCAGCAGCACCGAATGCTCGCCGGACTCGGTGAGCCGATTGGCGAGAATGCAGCCCGCCGATCCCGCGCCGACGATGATGTAATCGAAATCCATGCTCTTCATGCTTTGCCTTCAGCCCTTCGCGGGCGCGAGATCCTTCACGTCGGCGGCCTTCGCGGCCATCTGCAGATGCAGGCGCTCGCCGGTGTACGGCGTATGCGCGCGCACGACGTCCATGTTCAGTTCGACGCCGAGACCCGGCTCCGTCGACGGAATGATGTAGCCGTCTTCCCAGCGGATCTTCGTCTTGAGCACATCCGCGTGGAAGCCGTCCCATGTGCCGATGCTTTCCTGAATCAGGAAATTCGGCGAGCAGGCGGCGATCTGAATGCTCGCCGCCGCGCCCACCGGGCCGTTGTAGAGATGCGGCGCGATCTGCGCGTAATACACCTCGGCGAGACTCGCGATCTTCTTCGCTTCGAGCAGACCGCCCACGCGCCCGACGTTGAACTGCAGAATCGACGCCGCACGCGCTTCGAGCAGCTTGAAGAATTCGTACTTGGTCGTGAGACGCTCGCCCGCCGCGATCGGAATGCTGGTCTTTTCCGCGACTTGCGCCATCGCGCCTTCCTGCCCCGGCGGCACAGGCTCCTCGAACCACAGCGGATCGAACTTTTCGAGGCGCTGCGCGAGACGGATCGCCGAGGACGGCACCATCTGGCCATGCGTGCCGAACAGCAGATCGGCCTTGCTGCCGACCGCCTCGCGCACCTTGCGGCAGAAGGTCTCGCAGCGGTCCATCACTTCGAGCGAAATCTGATGTCCGGAGTACGCGGTGTACGGGCCGGCCGGGTCGAACTTCACCGCGGTAAAGCCCAGCGCGACGTTGTGCGCGGCGCATTCGGCGGCGAGGTCGGGGTCGTCGTAGTCGTATTCGCCGCGCGCGTTCTTCGGATAGAGATACGTGTACGAACGCAGGCGCTCGTGCACGCGCCCGCCGAGCAGCTCATAGACCGGTTTGCCCGCCGCCTTGCCGATGATGTCCCAGCACGCCATTTCGAGGCCGCTCACGACGCCCATCATCGTGAGATCGGGGCGCTGCGTGAAGCCGCTCGAATACGCCTCGCGATAGAAGCGCTCGACATGATGCGGATCGTGACCGAGCAGATAGCGCTCGAATACGTCTTCGATGATCGGCGTCATCGCTTTCGGATGGAACGTCGCGGAGTAAATCTCGCCGACGCCCTCGATGCCGCACGCCGTGCGCAGCTTCACGAAAATCCAGTACATGCCGCCGATATGCGGTGGCGGCACCGCGACGACATACGTTTCCAGCGCGGCGATCTTCATTGTTGCGCTCCCAGTTTGTTGAGTCGATGTTTGAAGACGAGCCCGGCCACGCCGCCCAGCGTCGACATGCACGCGATATAGCCGAAGTAGAGCTGATAGCCGTGCGCGCCGGGATAGTTCTGCGTGAGATAGCCATTGATGAGCGGCAGCACCGCATCGGGGGAATAGCCGATCACCGAGACGAGGCCGATGGCGAGGCCCATCGTTTCCGCGGGCACCTTGCATTGGTCGAGCAGCGACCAGTAGAGGCCGCGAATCGCGTATGTCATCACGCCGATGAAGAGCACGACAACCGCGATGAGCGCGTGGCTGCCTATCGAAGGCGCGGCCATCAACACGAGCAGCGCCGCGGCGGCCGCGAACAGCGCGAACACGAGCACGGATGTCTTCGAGAAGCGATCGCCGAGAAAGCCGCCGCCGATGCCGCCGATCGGGCGCATCCACAGCTTGGCCGTGGTGATGAAGCCCGCCGCGACCACCGACAAGCCGATCTCCTTCTCATGCAGATACGCGGAGAAGCTGTACGTGGCCCAGAACACCTGATAGCCGCAGAACACGATCGCCGAAAGCAGCAACAGTTGCGGGTTCTTCAGCAGCACGCCGAGGTCGCGGAACACGTTGCGCTTTTCGCGCGTGGCTTGCGCGGGCTGCGCGCCTTCAGGATCGCGCACGAGGCCGAGCACTACGCCGAGCCCGATGCACAGGAATGCGTACATATAGACGACGAGGCGAAAGCCCGCCGCCGTCGATTCGCCGCGCGTCTGCGTGATCCATGCGAACAGCGTGATCGCGATGGTCGCGAGCAGCGCTTCGATCAGCCCGCGGCCGCCGTCGAGAAAGCCGAAGAAGCGGCCTTGCTCGTCGGCGCCCGCGATCAGCGACACGCGCTTGATGATAGCGGCCCAGAACGTGAGGCCCGTCGTCAGGCCCCAGCAGCCGAAGATCATGATCAGCGAGGCGAACGACGGCGCTGTCGAGTACCACAGCCCGAGCGCGCCCGTCGCGATCAGCGAGAAGCAGATGAGCACGCGCGGTGCGACACGGTCTGCGAGCCAGCCGCTCGGCAGATAGCAGACGAGGAAGATCGTGCCGAGTGCGGAGTACAGATAGCCGAGTTGGGCTTCGGTGATATGGAAGACTTCGAGCATCGTCGGCTGATAAACCTGCCGCAGATACAGAATCGGGTAGATTGCGCCGGCCGCGATCACGAGCAGCGCAAGCTGCAGATAACGGTTCGCGCGCGTGGCTTCGCGCGGCGCGGCCACGCTCTGGCCGGATTGAACGGGATTCGATGACACAGACGTGCTCCTTGGAAGGCGGCGGCGCGCGGCGTGTGGAAGCCGCGCGGCCGGGCCTTCAATATGTTTTTGTTGAAGATAAGAAAACGAATGCGGCCGGCGGCGGCCGCGAGGATCAGTACTTCATGACGACGAGACGCGTCTGCGTGAACTCGAGCATGCCGTGCTTGCCGTCGTCGCCGCCGATGCCGGAGCGCTTCCAGCCCGAGTGAAAGCCCTGGTACGGATCGGCCGGCGTGCGGTTGATGTAAAGCTCGCCGGCTTCGATCGCGTTGGCGATCTTCATCGCCGTGCGATAGTTCTCCGTATAGAGCACCGACGAAAGACCGAACTGGTGATCGTTCGCCATCGCGAGCGCTTCGTCGATCGCGCTGTACTTCAGCACCGCGAGCACGGGGCCGAAGGTCTCTTCCTGAACGATCTCCATGTCCTGGCGGCAGTTCGAAAGCAGCGTCGGCGGATAGAAGAAGCCTTTGCGGCTCGGCACCGCGCCGCCGGTTTCCAGCTTCGCGCCTGCTTCGACCGCGCGGACCACCATCGCGTGAACGCCGTCGCGCGACGCCTTGTTCACGAGCGGGCCCATGTAGTTCGCGTCCTCGTAGCGATCGCCGATATGCTTCGCGTTCATCTGCTCGCGCAGCAGGCCGACGAATTCATCGTGGATGCTTTCGTGCACATAGACGCGCTCGATGGCCGTGCAAAGCTGGCCGCTGTGCGTGAGCTTCGACGCGACGAGTTCGCGCGCGGCCTTCGGCAGATCGGCATCCGGCTCGACGATCGCGGGCGTCTTGCCGCCAAGCTCCAGCGAAGGCTTCGCGATGTTCGCCTTGCAGTATTCGAGCACCTTGCGGCCCGCGTTGACGCTGCCCGTCAGCGTGATCATGCCGACCTTCGGATGCGTGCAGACGGCTTCGGCCGTCGCGTGATCCATCGCAAGAATATTGACGACGCCCGCCGGCAGCGCCGCGCGCTCGACGGCCCGCGCGAGCTCGAACGCCGACAGCGGCGTGTTGTTGCTCGGACGCACGACGACCGTATTGCCAGCGATCAGCGCGGGCGCGATCTTGCGCATCAGCGTGTAGATCGGGAAGTTGAACGGAATCAGGCACGCGACCACGCCGATCGGCTCGCGATGCAGCACGAGGTTCTCGTTCGGCGTATCGCTCGGAATGACTTCGCCTTCGATGCGGCGCGCCCACTCCGCGTGATAGCGCGTGATCTGCGCGGCGTAGACGGCTTCGTTGGTCGCATCGGTCAGGCTCTTGCCGGACTCCATCGCGAGCGCCGCGCCGATATCGGCGGAGGCTTCGACGATCGCGTCCGCGAGGCGCTGCATGTCGGCGGCGCGCTCGGCGGCGGGCATCAGGCGCCACAGGCGTTGCGCCTGCGCGGCCTGCTCGACGGCCCTGAGCGCCTCTTCGCGCGATGCGCTCTGAACGTGGCCCAGCACCTCTTCGGTCGCGGGATTCAGGACGGCGGTGACGTCATCGCTCATGGACTCGATGAAACGTCCGTTCACGAAATTCCGTTCTAGCTTCATGTCTGGCGATTTCCTTGGTTGCTGTGCGCCGTGTCACCGCGGGCCACGCCTGCGGCATTCCAACGCATTTGCGGCTCATTTTTCCGTGCCTCGCGCTGCAACGACAAGCGAAGAATTTTCTGGAAGAACATTCGAAAAACTCACGATTGCTGTTCGACTAAATCCTTTTGCAGTCCCTCTTCCGTCGCGCACAATCCGTCGCTCGTGGTTCCGCCTTTTCGATGGTTGGGACTTCTTCACGAAAAAGTAAAAAACTTGAGACTTTCATGAGAATCAAAGCAATTTCGCTGGCCGCGCTCGCGTGCATCGCCTCCACCGCTCATGCGCAAAGCAGCGTCACCTTGTACGGCATCCTCGACGAAGGGTTCGACTACACGAGCAATGTCGGCGGGCAGCATGTCTATGAACTCACGAGCGGCTACGCGGCGGGCAGCCGCTGGGGCATGCGCGGCGTCGAGGATCTGGGCGGCGGAACGAAGGCCGTATTCCAGCTGGAAAGCGGCGTGAACATCAGCAACGGCGCGGCCGGGCAAGGCGGCCGCATGTTCGGCCGGCAGGCTTATGTCGGCGTGAGCAATCAGCGTTTCGGCTCGGTCAAGCTCGGCCGTCAGTACGATTCCGTCGTCGACTATCTCGCGCCGACGACAGCCAACGGCAACTGGGCGGGCTATCTCTTCGCGCATCCGTTCGACAACGACAACACCGACAACTCGTTTCGCGTGAACAACACGGTGAAGTACACGAGCCCGTCGATCGGCGGCTTGCAGTTCGGCGGCACGTACAGCTTCAGCAACGACACGAACTTCGCGAACAACCGGCAGTACAGCGTCGGGGCATCGTATGCGAACGGCGGCCTGCTGTTCGGCGCGGCTTACCTGCGCGCGGACGGCACGGGTCTGAGCACGAACGGCGCGATCGCGACCAACGATGCGAGCTTCATCGCATCGCGCATGCAGATCTTCGGCGCGGGCATCAATTACACGTTCGGCAACGCAACGGCGGGCTTTGCGTACACGAACTCGAGCTATCGCGATCCGGTGACGAACGGGTATATCGGCTTGCCGCTCGCATCTGACGGCAATGCCCTGAAGAACCTCAGGTATCAGAACTTCGAAGTGAACGGGAAGTATCAGTTCACGCCGGCGTTCTTCGTCGGCGCGCAATACGTGTACTCGATCGAGACGTACGATTCGACGGCGGGCACCGTGAAGCCGCGCATCCACTCGGCCGGTCTGATGGCCGATTACTTCCTGTCGAAGCGCACGGATGTGTACGTGCAGGGCGCGTATCAGAAGATCGCGGGCAAATCGACCGATTCGGTGATGGATCAGGCGTTCATTCCGGGCACGCAGGGCTTGTCGTCGAATTCGGAGCAGTTCGTCGCGCGCGTGGCGTTGCGGCACGCGTTCTGACGTGGCGTAGTACGAATCGAAATGCGCCGTCCGCGCCCGCGCGTGCGCGGACGGCGCCGAACCCAACGAATCCCGCCGAATCCCGCCTAATCCCTAAGTGTCTCCTAAGCTTTCCTCCACTAACCTTGCGGCTTTCGTGAACGCGAATGCGCCGCAAGATGAATCTCTCGCTACCCCGCACCGCTTCGCGTGGTCCAACTCCATGACCGCACGGAGACACGCCATGAGGGTATTGCTCGTCGAAGACGACCACATGATCGGCGAAGCCGTTCAGGACGAATTGCGCGAAAGCAGCTACGCCGTCGATTGGGTGCGCGACGGCAAGCTCGCGCTCACGAGCTTCGCGACACACGTGTACGACGCGATCCTGCTCGACCTCGGCCTGCCCGGCGCCGATGGCCTCGACGTTCTGCGCGCCGTGCGCCGCGGGGCGGATCACGTGCCGATCATCATCATCACGGCGCGCGATTCCGTCGAAGACCGCATACGCGGCCTCGATGAAGGCGCCGACGATTACCTCATCAAGCCCTTCGATATCGCCGAGCTGCGAGCGCGCATGCGCGCCGTGATCCGCCGCCGTGGCGGACAGGCCGCGCCGATCATGACGAACGGCGTGCTCACGCTCGATCCGGCAACACGCGAAGCCACGTCCGGCGATACCGCCACGCGCCTTTCCAGCCGCGAATTCGCGCTCCTGCAGGCGCTCATGCTCCGTCCCGGCGCAATCCTCTCGCGCGCGGAGCTCGAAGACCGCATCTACGGCTGGAACGAGGAAGTGGAAAGCAACGCCGTGGAATTCCTGATTCACTCGCTGCGCAAGAAGCTCGGCGCCACCGCGATCAAGAACGTGCGCGGCGTCGGCTGGATGGTCTCGAAGCAGTCATGAGGCGCTCGCTTCAGTTCAGGCTGTCGGCCTGGCTGTCGGCGCTCATCGTCGCAATCGCGGCAGCGGGCGGCGTCATCGCGTTCAAGACGGCGCTTCATGAGGCCAACGAGTTGCAGGACGGCCAGCTGAAGCAGATCGCCGCGCTCGTCACGCCGCGCACCCTCCCGGTGATGGAGCGCGAAGCGCTCCCCAGGGTCGCGGGCGCGGAGCCGGAAGCGAAGCTCGTCATCCAGACGCTCGGCGAGCGCGCGCCGCTCTCGGTCGCGCCGGATTTGCCCGACGGCTTGCAGAACGCGCTCGTCGATGGCACGCCGTGGCGTCTCGCCATCAAGACGCTCGAAGACGGCACGCGCGTCGTCATCGGTCAGAAGACGAAGGGCCGCGATGAAATCGCCCGCAACAGCGCGCTCGCCACCGTGATGCCCTTCGCCGCGCTCGCGCTCGTGCTGCTGGCGGCGCTGCATCTGATCGTGCGGCGCATGTTCCGCCCGCTCGCCGCGCTCTCCGCCAGCCTCGACACGCGGCCCGAGCACGATCTCTCCGCGCTGTCCGGCGACGCGCTGCCGAGCGAGATCGCGCCCTTTGTCGTCGCGATCAACCGGCTGCTCGCGCGCGTGGAGGCGTCGGTGGCGCTGCAGCGCCGCTTTGTCGCCGATGCCGCGCACGAACTGCGCTCGCCGCTGACCGCGCTGTCGCTGCAGGCCGAGCGCCTGAGCGCATCCGAATTGCCCGATTCGGCGCGCGAGCGGCTCGACGCGCTCAGGCGCGGTCTCGCGCGCACGCGCTCGCTGCTGCATCAACTGTTGACGCTCGCACGCCTTCAGCAACGCACCGACGCCGACGCCACGCGCCTGCGCGTGCAGGAAGCCTTTCGCAACGTGCTGGAAGACCTGATGCCGCTCGCGGAGGCGAAGCAGATCGATATCGGCGTGTCGAGCGTCGACGATGTTTTCGTCCACGCGCCGCAGGCCGATCTCACGATCATGGTGAAGAATCTCGTCGAGAACGCGATCCGCTATACGCCAGCGGGCGGCCGCGTGGATCTCGCGACGGGCATCTCGAACGCGCGGCCGTGGATTCGCGTGGAGGACAGCGGTCCCGGCATCGCGCCCGAGGAACGCCCGCGCGTGTTCGATCCGTTCTATCGCGTGCTCGGCAGCGACGCGGACGGTTCGGGCCTCGGGCTGTCGATCGTCGGCACGATCGCGGCGCGCATGGGCGCGCAGATCGAACTCGCGGATGCCGTGCCGCGCGGCCTCGTCGTGACCGTCACGATCTGATGCCGCGGCGCGTCGCTCGCGGCCTAAGTTAGCTGCTTACGTGAGCATGCGGGCCGCATCCGGACATACGCGCGCCGCATGCCGGGCATGGGCGCGCCGTGCTATCGTCGATGCGTCATTCCGAAGGGTCATCTGGATGCCGCCATCATGAGCCAAGTGCGCTATCCCCTCGGACCCGATGACCGGGTGCATCTGCTGTGCTGGCTCACGTGCGGATTTCTCGGCGCGTACTACATCGAAGGCGCCTGGCCCGATACCTCGTTTCAGGTGCGCGCGGCGCATCGCTGGCTCGAGCGGCATCATCGCGCGGCGGACTGGATAGAGACCGCGAGGCTTTCGGTCGCGGCGCAGGCGCTGGCCGCGCGCTTCTCGACCATGCTCGACGCCGATGCCTCCCGCGGCGACATCGCGCGCATTCTCGAAGGCGAGGATCTCGACTACGAAAGCGCGCTCGTGCAGCGCATCTATCACGAATGCCGGGCCGAGTTGACGGGCCGCCGCAAGCCGTCGCCCTGACGCGCCTTCATTCTTCCCTCAGTCTAATTCGACGTTCAATTTTCGTGCCGCCTCGCGCGCATGGTCCGGCGCGTCTCGCGTTCGCGTATCGTCATTTTTTTGACCCGCAAGAATGTGCGGAACCCCACATTGGCGCACAAGGCGCGGCGCTACCATCGGCGCGCCTGCCTGCACATCGATGTTCGCGCCTCCCGGCCGTGTTGCGGATCACCGGGCGACAAGCGGCTACACCGTCAGCGGCCAAAACGATGAAAACAATCGACACTGAACGGAGGGTGATATGCAGCGCAGCAATCGTCCGCTTCTTTCCCAAGCCCGACTTGGCCGCGCGCGCCTGCGGCCGCTCGCGATGCTCGTGCCGCTCGTCGCGGGACTCGCGTGCGCGAACCCCGCCGGTGCAGCGCCGCCCTTGCCGAGCGGCGGCCAGTTCGTCAAAGGCAGCGGCGCGATCAGCGGCGGCGGTCAGTCGCTGACGATCGATCAGACGTCATCGCGCGGCGTGATCGACTGGAACAGCTTTTCCATCGGCGGCGGGCGGCGGGTGACATTCAACAACGGCAGCGGCGCGACGCTCAATCGCGTGACGGGCGGCGATCCGTCCGTGATCCTCGGCCAGCTCAACGCCACGGGCAGCGTATATCTCGTCAATCCGCAGGGCGTGCTGGTCGGTCCGGGCGGGGTCGTCGCGACGGGCGGGCGCTTCGTCGCATCGGCCTTGGACATCGGCAACGACGCGTTCATGCAGGGCGGCCCGCTCACGCTCTCGGGCGGCGGCAATGGCGTCGTCATCAATCTCGGCAAGATCGGATCGTCCGGCGGCGATGTGTTCCTCGTGTCGCGCACGCTCACGGCAAATTTCGGCAGCATCAGCGCGCCGCAAGGCACGGCCGAGCTCGCGACGGGCAGCCAGGTGCTGTTGCAGGACGCGTCCGGCGCACAACAGGTCTTCGTGCAGGCGGGCAGCGGCGGCACGGCGATCAACGCCGGCGCGATCCAGGCCGCGCAGGCCAGCCTGCAGGCCGCCGATGGCAACGTCTATGCGCTCGCGGGCAACAGCGCCGCGATCCGCGCAACCGGCACCGCGACGCGCGACGGCCACGTATGGCTCGTCGCCGACAAGGGCACGGTGCACGCGAACGGCAACATCGCCGCGGCAAACGCGGACGGCAGCGGCGGCACGGTCGAAGCGCGCGCCAACACGCTCGAAATCGCGGGCGCCAACGTGCAGGCGCGCACGTGGAAGCTCGGCGCGCCGACCTTCACCGTGGATCAGGCGAACGCGGACGCGCTCGCGCGCAGCCTGGGCAACGGCACGTCCGTCGATGCCGAAGCCAGCGGCGGCGATCTCGCCGTGGTCGGCAATGTGCGGTGGAACGGCAATGCATCGCTCACGCTCGGCGCGGCGCACAGCGTGACGATCGGCACGGGCGCGGCTATCGGCAACACGGGCAACGGCAATCTCACGCTGCGCGCGGATGCGAACGGCATCGGCAACGGCGGCAGCGTGACGAACGGCGGCACGATCGACTGGTCGAAAAGCGGCGGCATCGTCAGCGCGCTCTATGACATGAACGGCAGCTACGCGCCCGGCACCGTGCTCACCAACAGCGGCTGGACCGCCGCGCCGTTCAGCGGGCTCCGTACGCAGGCGACCGCGTACAAGCTCGTCAACGATCTCGCGGATCTGCAAAAGGTATCGCAAGATCTCGCGGGCAACTATGCGCTCGGCAAGAATATCGACGCGAGCGGCACGCTCTATCCGAACTCCTTCACGCCGATCGGCCTGACGACGACCGCGCCCTTCACCGGCCAGTTCGACGGCTTCGGCCACACGATCGACAAGCTTCGGACGGAGTCGGATTTCGAAAACCAGTACGCCGGCATGTTCGGCGTGATCGGCGCGAGCGGGGTCGTGCGCAATCTGAATCTCACCAACAGCACCACGGGCGGTTACACGTCAGGCGCGCTCGGCCTGCTCGCGGGGCAGAACAACGGCCTCGTCACCTACGTCAACACGACGGGCACTGTCGGGCAAAACGGCTTCGGCGGCTTCGGTGCGGGCGGGGTCGTCGGTGTGAACAACGGGATCATCGAGCGTTCGTCGAGCACCGCGGATGTCGGCTATCAGATCCCGGCGGGCGGGCTCGTGGGCGTGAACAACGGCACGATCGCGCAGTCGTATGCGACCGGCTTCACCCGCGGCGGCAATCATGGCTCGACCGGCGGTCTCGCCGCGTACAACAACGGACTGATCACGCAGTCTTATGCGACCGGCGGCGTCGGCGGATTCGGCGGCGGCGGGCTCGTGTACGTCAACGGCGCCACGGGCGTGATCAACGAATCGTTCGCGGTGGGACAAGTCGGCGGCGGCGGGCCTCCGGGCGATCCGGAAGGCGGCATCGCGGGCTACAACCAGGGCGCGATCCATAACAACGTCTACTGGAACAAGGACACGACGATCCGAACGAAGGCCGCCGGATCGAACTCGGGCACCGTACCGCCCGATTCGAACGGCCTCACCACGGCGCAGATGAGCAACGCGTCCAACTTCCTCGACTGGAATATTCCGGCGGGCGGCGTCTGGGCGATGCCCACCGGGGCGACGCATCCCGTGCTGCAGTGGCAGCAGGCGCAGCCTTGAAGCGCGCGCATCGGACGGCCCGGTCGCGCCGTCCGATGCGCTAACTTCCGATCACGAGAAATAGCTCGCCCACCGGCGCCTTCGATCCATTCGGCACCACCGATTTCAATGGAAACCCATACGTTCCCCGAAAGCTCACGAAGCGCCCGATCTGCATGCGAACCCCTGCTCCGACGCTCGCCAGAGACGCATCGTTGACCTCGCCCGCTTCGGGGATGCGATTCCACACGTGCCCCGCGTCGAAGAACACGAACGGCTGCATCGCCGCGATGCCCCACGACATCGCCGGGGCGCGCAGCTCCGTTTGCAGGTTCCATCCGCGATCGCCCTGAGCCGCATAAGGCTCATAGCCGCGCACGGTGGCGTCTCCGCCGAGGCCGAGTTCTTCGCTCGGCAAAAGCGTGCTGCCGGTCCATTGAACGAGCCCGCGCGCCGACGCCGAAAATCCCGACTTGCCGAGCGGCAGGTCGCGCTGCGCGGACAGTTGCAGATATTGATAACGCGGCTTCGCGCCGAGCCGCGCGGCATCGTAGGCTTCGTCGTTGCTGTTGCTGTCGAAGTAGCCGGGACTCGCAAAGAGCGATGCATTCAGGTGCGTGTCGCCCGTGGCGTCGCTATTCGAGAGATCGTAGGCGATGACAAACTGATGGATATGCGTGTTCGCATTGAACACCTGAAAGCCGCCGAATTCGAGGTCGTTGTTCGAGCGCTTGAAGTCGTAGCCCAACTGAACCTGCTGTTGCCAGGCGCCCGCGTTGTCGAGCGGCGGCAGGCGCCAGTCATATCGAAAGCTGAGCTGCGAACTCAGGCCGGTCTGCCCGTAGCTGTCGGGCAAACGCGGCGTGCTCTCGGCGAATACGCCGAACAGCTCGACGCGGTCCAGCCATGGCAGCGGCGCGATCACATTGAACGCATGCGCGATGTAACGCGGGCGATCGGGCCGCCCTTCGATATCCGGATTGCCGCTCAGCAGATCGTTACTCGCGGTCATCTGGTAGCCGATGCGCGCATCGATGCCGAACAGGTTGCCGTAATCGAATCCCGCGAGAATGCGGTCGCGGCCGAGATCGCGCACGCCGTCGTTGTTATAGCCGCCGTAGATGCGAAACGGCAGACGGTCTTCGGTTTGCAGCACGACATCGGTCGTGTTGAGCGCGGTGCCGGGCGCGTAGATCACATCGACACGACGGTACGGATTCGCGTTGAGCAGCGCGAGCCCCGAAGCGACATCGGCTTCGCGGATCGGCTCGCCGCTCGCAAGCGGCATCTCGCGCACGAGCAGCGCATCGGAGAAATAGCGATTGCCTTTCGGTATCACATGCCCCGCGCGAAACGCCGCAATCGCGATCTTCACGACACCATTGCTCACGTCCTGCTCGGGCACGTACACATCGACGAGCGGCTGGCCCGCGGCGCGATAGCGCTGCACGACCGCGCGGCGAATGTCGGCCAGACGCGCGAAGGTCAGCGGCTTCTTGAGATCGGCCGCGAAGGCATCGAGAAAGTCGGGCGTGAGGAGGGGAACGTCCGTCGACGTGATCGCGCCGCCTGCACCTGATTGCGTGACCGCGGCAGGCGCACGAGCATCGGCATCGGCGCGCACGAACGCGATGCCGCGCAGGTCCCGAATCGCGATGTCCTGCGAACCATCGCCGGGTTCCGGCGGCGACGGCAACGCGCGCGGCCGTTCGGCGGCAGGCGGCGCGAGCGGCGCGACATCGCGATAGGACTGCGCAGCGGCATCGCGCGCATGCACGATGCAGACGATCGCAACCGATAAGGCCGTCGCGGCGATCCGATGCACGTCTCCTCCGGCGTCTCTCGTGGGGCTTCGAATGGTATCAGCGGGCGGCGCGCAGCAGTGATGCGCGATCGAACGATGGCGCGGAACGTTTCGTGCAGCCATCACGTCCACGGCGCTTCGCGCACGAAACATGTGCGCTGGCTGCTTCTTTGCGCCCACATGCATCGCGTAGAAATGACACGAGGCGCAACGCGCAGCGAGTAGAAATCACCGCTGACGCACGCGATGCATGTCATCACGCGCCGCTAGTCTTTCTTCCGAGCGCTCAACGCATCTATGATTCAGGGATGCTCGGCTCATAGACAGCCGAAACCGCATTGTCAGGACGATGATGGACAAACCCTCCAAAACAGACATCACCGATTCCGATTCGCTCGATGCGTCGGTTCACGCGCAATGCGCGCGCGAGCCGATTCACATTCCCGGGGGCATTCAGCCTCATGGCGTGCTCTTCAGCGTGGACGCGCACTGCCACATCCTGCAGGTGAGCGGCAACGTCGCGGAGTTCGCGCACATCGCGCCCGACGCATGCCTCGGACGCGCATTGTCGATGGTGCTCGGACAACCCGCGGCCGAACGTGCGAGCGCGGGGCTCAGGCGGCTCACGCGCGATGGCGCGGCGACCCATGTGGGCAACGCCGTGATCGACGGCTGGACGCCGCGCGGCCCGGTCGCGATCGTCGTGCATCGGCATGACGGGCTGCTGTTCGTCGAGGTCGAGCCCGCGCAGGACACCGCCGATGTGTTCTCGTCGATCTACCCGCTCGTGCGCTCCTTCGTCACCGAAGTGCAATCGATGCATACGGTCGGACAGCTTTGCCAGTTCGCCGCGACGGAGATTGCGCGCATCACCGGATTCGGACGAACCCTCGTCTATCAGTTCGACGAGGAAGGCCACGGCAACGTGCTCGCGGAAGCCGTTCAGCCGGGCTATCCGTCGTATCTGAACCAGCACTTTCCGGCGTCGGACATTCCGGCTCAGGCGCGCGAACTGTATCGCAGGAATCGCATCCGGCTCATCGCGAACGCGCATTACGATGCCGCGCCGCTCGTGCCCGCGCTGCATCCGGCGACAGGCCGCGCCACTGATCTCACTTACGCGTCCTTGCGCAGCGTGTCGCCCGTGCATTTGCAATACATGCGCAACATGGGCACGCTCGCGTCGATGTCGATGTCGATACTCGTCGACGACAAGCTGTGGGGCCTCATCTCCTGTCATCACGCGACGCCGCGCCTGCCGCCCTTCGAAGTGCGGACCGCGTGCGAGCATGTGGCGCAGATCGTGTCGCTGCAGATCGAGGCGCGCGAGACGCAGGCCGAAGCGCAATACCGGCTCGAACTGCGCCGCATGCTGTCGAAGCTGCTTTCGTCGATGGCGAACACCGACAGCTTCGTCGACGCGCTCGTCAGCGATGCGCCCGATCTGCTCGGCTTCACGCGTTCGTCGGGCGCGGCGGTGATCTTCGAAGGGCGCACGTCGCTCGTCGGCGTAACGCCGGACGAGCATCACGTCCACGCGCTCGTCGACTGGCTGGACGATCAGAGCGAAGACGTCGTGATGTCGGACCACGCATCGCAGGAGTGCCCGGTCTTGCGCGATTCACCGGACGTCGCGGGCTTTCTCGCGGTGTCGATCTCGAAGATCTATCGCAACTACGTGATCTGGTTTCGCCGCGAAGTCGTGCAGACGATCGAATGGGCCGGCGATCCGCGCGCGAAGCTCACGGGCCTCGCACCATCGCTCTCACCGCGCATGAGCTTCGATACGTGGACCGATGTCGTGCGCAATCGCTCGCTGCCGTGGCGCCCCGCCGAGCGCGAGATCGCGCTCGAATTCCGCGCCGCGGTGCTCGGCATCGTGCTGCGGCGCGCGGAGGAAATCGCGCAGCTCGCGACCGAGCTCGGCCGCGCCAATCACGAACTCGAAGGGTTCTCGTACACGGTGTCGCACGATCTGCGCGCGCCGCTGCGTCATATCGTGAGCTTCGCGGATCTGCTGCAGCAGATCGACGGCGACCAGCTTTCGGAGCGCGGGCGCGGCTATCTCGACCGCATCGTGACATCGGCGCGCTTCGGCGGCCGTCTCGTCGACGATCTGCTTTCGTTCGCCCAGCTCGGCCGCGCGGCGCTGCGTCCGCACAATGTCGATGTCCACACGCTCGCGCATGCGGTGATTCAGAACGACATCGACGAACATGCGTCCTCGCGCGTGCGCTGGACAGTGGACGCGCTGCCGCCCGTCGAAGCCGATCACGTCTTTCTGCATGTGGCGTTCGTGAACGTCATTTCCAACGCGGTGAAGTTCAGCGCGCAGCGCGAGCAGCCGGCGATCGAAATCGGCGCGCAGGAAGGGGCAGGCGAGTTGATCGGTCATGTCGTGTATTTCGTGCGCGACAACGGCGTGGGCTTCGATATGCGTTACGTCGACAAGCTCTTCGGCGTGTTTCAGCGCCTGCATGTGAAGGAACAGTTCGACGGCACCGGCATCGGGCTCGCGAACGTGCGGCGCATCATCGAGCGGCACGGCGGCAAGGCGTGGGCCGAAGGCACGCCCGATCGCGGCGCGACCTTCTACATGGCGCTGCCGAAGCAGTTCCGTCCCGAGAGCGGCGTGCGGCGCGACACGGCCGCGACCGCGCTGGCGCGGCTCGCCGCGGGCACGGGCGGCACGGGACACGACATCGGCCAGCTCATCAAGCGCTCGGAGCAGGACAGAAAGTAGCGCGCAATGCAAAACGGCCGCGATCTCGTCGATCGCGGCCGTTTCGTTTCTACGACGCCCTGATGCTTGTCGGCGGCTTAGAAGCGGTGACGCAGACCCACCGTCGCGGCGACCTGATTGCCCGTCGACGACGGCGACAGCGTGTTGATCATCGCGACATTGGCGCCGGCGTTGCCCAGTTCACCCGATGCATGCTGATACACGCCCTCGACGTACACGTCGGTGCGCTTCGAGAGCGAGTAATCGGCTTGCAGCGAAACCGTGTGCCACTTCGGATCGCCCGTGCCGTTGCCGCCCGTCACCTTGCCGTCCGTGTACGTGTACGCGGCGTCGAGGCTCAGCGCCGGCGTCAGCGCGTAACGGCCGTTCAGCTCGAAGTTGTTCATATGCAGGTTCGTATTGCCCGGCAACGCGAACGTCGAGCCGCCTTGCGATGCGGCGAGCAGGTTGTCGTAGTGCGTGTTGGTCCACACGAAGCCGACCGTCGCCGGGCCGTAGGTGTAGTCCACGCCCGCGCCGAACGTGCGCTGCAACTCGGCCGTCAGATTGGCATTGTTGCCCTGGCCGGCGGAGACCGCGCCATTCGCGTTCGCATTGTTGCGCGAGTTGTTCGTCTGCAAATAGGCCGCGGCGACATTCAGCGGGCCGTTGCCGTACGAAGCGCCGACGCTCCATGCGCGATTGTTCGCGAACTGGCCTGCGTCGTTCGAGAAACCATACAGGCCGCCGAACTTGAAGCCCGCGTAATTGGCGCTTTGATATTTGACCGAGTTCTTGATCGAGAACGAATGATCGAGGTTATCGTTATCGAACGGGTGCGCGCTCAGGTTATTGCCATAGCCCGCGCCCGCTTCCGAGAACGGCGACAGATAATCGACCATGGAATCATATTGACGGCCGAGCGTTACCGTACCGAACTGGTCGTGTTGCAAGCCGACATAGGCCTGTCGGTTGAACATCGTATTGCTTTCGGTGTAACGGCCATTATTGAGGTTGAAACCGCTCTCCAGCTTGAAGAGCGCGTGCAACCCGCCGCCGAGATCTTCGCTGCCTTTCAGGCCGTAGTACGTATCGGAAACCGAGCCGCTGCCTTGCTGCCAGTTGTTGTGGCCACCGGCATTGTTCGTATAGACGAGACCTGCATCCAGCGTGCCGTACAAGGTAACGCTGCTCTGCGCGTGGGCCGCCGCTGCGAATGTGCCGAGAATGCCCGCGATGAGAAGGGTTTTTTTCATGGTTCTCTAGTGTCCTGTTTAAAGCGAAAGCTTCCTGGGTATGAAGAGCCGTATCGATGGCCGCTTGCCCCTGAGAAACTGGGAGACACTTTATGCGACGGGCTCTTGAATTTGTCCGCGTATCGCACGCAATAATCTTTTGCGAATTCTGCGAATCGGTGCGCAAGGACCTTCATATTCTTTTAAGCTCAATTGCTTAGCTGGCAAGACGCGCTCAAGGCCGTGATTCCGCTGTTGCACACGGACCACGTTATTACTGCGCATTCCGGAGAGGTCCATTGCGCCGCATGCGGTTAATAGCGGCTCTGGCCGTTGTTAAGCTATCCGGCGTCTACAGATCTCCGAGCAGTTATTCTGAGGACACGGAGTGGTTTCGCGAGAGGAAGCCACTCCGTTTTATCGCTCTTTCGATTCCGATAATCGCCGGTAAATACGCGCGCTTGGAAGTCGTCCACTATCCTCACGTCTAAAAAACTCAGTTACCCGAAGTAAATCTTGCGCGGATTTTCTTTCAATTCGCTATCAAGGAAGCCATTAGTCCACATGGAAACGACTCGCATTTAGACTTCTGTATGCCCAGCGGAATATCCCGGTATGTTTGAAAAGTTTGCATGATATTTGCGGCGGCGTCCGCCAGATTCCCGGGAACACGCCACCCCCTCATCGCCGGAATCCCAGTCTACAAGGGGCAGACATGTAACCAGACGAAAACGTTTGCCGGCGCGGTCCTTCCATGAAACGTTGCCGAGCCGTTTCATTTCGAAACAAATTGAAGCGACTTGAAAAGCCCCTCCGGAACATTGATTGCTTAAATAGAAGTCTCTGCAAATCTAGCCGGAACAGTGAAATGAAAAGAAGTGCCAACGCAACAACCGTCCCAGCCTTTCGACAGCGACGGCCAGCCCAACTCGCGGAGCGTGAGCTCCTGCATCTGGAAATGATTCTGGCGAACTTCGTCGAGCGCAGCGCGGCATCCGAACGCCTGCCCGCCAAATACTGGGATATGCGCATCGCGCAACTCGATGCCGAATACGACCTCGTCCCGTCGCAAAGCCAGCGTGTGGCATCGCTTCAACGCAAGCTCGCGTTGCTGGACAACGCGCTCAATAACGCTTCGTCCGCTGCGGACGCACAGGAAGGACAGCAGAGCCGGCGCGCCGCCGCCTAGCTCCACTCCACTCAGCTTCACATGACGAAGACGGCTAGCTTCGTCATGGCCCGCATCAGGAATTCACGAAGCTGCTCGCACCCAATCGTCGACGAATGCGCGTGCCGCCGTATGGGCGCTCATCAGCGCGTCCTCGGCGGAGGCGAAGCTCGCATAGCGTCGGCTCTCGATACACAACGGCGAGAATGCGGTAACCGGTCTTCCCGACCGGCTGATGGTCACGATGGCCAGATAGCGCACGGTCTCGGGCGCAGGCAAGAGCCGGCAATTCGTTTCGATCGCGACTTCGAGCACGAAACCCTTGTGGTTGTAGGACCGTATCATCAGTGCACCCCGCCACTTCCGGACGACGCAAATGGACACGCCGCGCGAGCATGCACGGCGTCTGAAGTGCACTGAGCATGCGACGTGCCTGTGAGGCGCCGTCATTGCGCGAGCGGGTGGGCGCCCGCGCGCGCGCCTGAATGCGGGCACTTCAGTGATTCAGCTCCTCAAGACGCAGCCCGTTCGTCTTCGGTCCGAACAGGCCAATCGCGAGCGCGACGATCAACATGCACACCGTGATGCCGGTGAACACGCCGGGCACGCCGAAGTCCTTCAACAGAAACGCGATGATGAAACCCGACATCATCGCGCCCGCGCGGCTCGCCGAGTACACGATACCGCTTGCACGGCAGCGCACGGCCGTCGGAAAGAGCTCGGTCTGATACGCGTGATAGCACACCGAGATGGTTTGGCCGGCGAGCGAGATCAGCACGCCGAGCGCGATGAGCGCGGCGGGCGACTTCATCTGCCCGAACGCGATGCCGCTCGCGATCACGACGAGCGCGCCGCCGACAA
Organism: Caballeronia sp. 11_S32; assembly: GCF_056930355.1. Classification (NCBI taxonomy): domain Bacteria; kingdom Pseudomonadati; phylum Pseudomonadota; class Betaproteobacteria; order Burkholderiales; family Burkholderiaceae; genus Caballeronia; species Caballeronia sp. 11_S32. The sequence continues at coordinate 1,602,327 of NZ_JBXOWH010000001.1, read as the reverse complement.
TCAGATACTTGCGCTGGATACGGTCGGCGTAAAGCATGGCGAGCAGCGGGCCGATCGGCAGCGCGAACGCGATGATGAACGAGTACAACAAGCTCTTCGTCACGGTGATGCCCTGGCCGATCAGCAGCGTCGGCACCCAGTTCGCGAACCCGTAGTAACCGATCGCCTGGCAGAAGTTGAAGACGATGAGCATGATGAGACGCGAGCGATACGGCGCGTTGAACAACTCGCCGAGCGATGCCCGCCTATGTGCCGGCTGCTCGACGACAGGCGCGGGCGGCGGCAGCGCGGCGCCGGATTCACGCTCGACGACGCGCTCGATTTTGCCGACCACGCGCTCGCTTTCCTCGATCTTGCCGTGCATCGCGAGCCAGCGCGGGCTTTCGGGCACCGCGCGCCGGATGAACCACACGATCACCGCGCCCACCGACCCCGCGAGCACGACGACGCGCCATCCATCGAGCCCGAACACGGTCTCCGGCACGAGCCAGTACGAGAGAATCGCGGCGACGGGCGCGGCGGCGAACATCACCATCTGGTTGAACGCCATCGCGCGGCCGCGCATGTGTTGCGGCACGAGCTCGGTCACGTAACTGTCGATGGTGATGATCTCCACGCCCACGCCGATGCCCGTCACGAAGCGCCAGAAGATCACGCCTTCGGGCGTCGTCTGGAACGCCATGATCGCCGAGCCGATCGAATACCACAGCAGCGAGATGGTGAACACGCTGCGCCGTCCGTAACGGTCCGGCAGCCAGCCCAAAAAGAACGTTCCGACGAAAAGCCCCGCGAACGTCGCCGCGATGAACCCCGCGATGCCCGTGAAGCCGAAGAACGCATGCGTCGTCGTTTGCAACAGACCGCTCTTCGCCATGCCCGGCGCAATGTAGCCGGTGAAGATCAGGTCGTAGATTTCGAAGAAGCCGCCGAGCGAAATGAGGAACACGAGCATCCACAGATGCCGTGTGATCGGCAGGCGATCCATGCGCGCGGAGATTTGCGCGCCGGGCGTCGTATCGACATGAATGTTCGGCGATGCGAGCGGCTCGGCGACCGCGCTGAAAGTTGGCTGCATTGTCTTGTCTCCTGTGTTGGCGACGGCGCTGGTTTTTTTGTGCGCCTCTCGCGATGCCTTAAACCGTGACGCGCTTCGTCAACCGGCCCAGCACTTCATCCGTATGCTCGCCCACGCGCGCGAGCGGCTGACGCACGCCGGGACGGCGTCCGCCCATCGTGAGCGGAAGCAATACGACGTCGGTGCTGCCACCGTCGTCGGTCTGCATCGGCACGAGGCCGCCGCTCGCCTTCAGATGCGGATCGTCGAGCAGTTGCTCGGGGCGCATGATCGGCGCGTACGGAATGCCGGCCGCTTCGAGCTTCGGCGCCAGTTCGTCCGCGCGATGATGCGCGAGAATCTCGCCGAGCCGTTCCAGCAGATGCGGCCGCACCGCGACGCGCATCGCGTTGGTCGCGAACTCCGGCTCCTGCGCGAGATCGGGACGCTCCAGGACATCGCAGAGCGTGACGAACTGCTTGTCGCTCACCGCGCCGATGAACAACTGCTCGCCTTCGGCCAGCGTGAACACGTCGTACACGCTCCACGCCGATACGCGCGACGGCATCGGCGGCGGCGCCTCGCGGGTCATCGCGTATTGCTGCATGTGCTGCGCCGAGAGGAACACGCAGTTCTCGAAGAGCGCGCTCTGCACTTCCTGGCCGCGTCCGGTGAGATCGCGCTCGCGCAGCGCGGCGAGCACGCCGATCGCGCCGAACATGCCGCCCATGATGTCGTTCACCGATGTCCCCGCGCGCAGCGGCCTGCCCGCCGGGCCGGTCATGTACGCGAGGCCGCCCATCATCTGCACGACTTCATCGAGGGCGAGACGCTTTTCATACGGGCCCGGCAGAAAGCCCTTGTGCGAAACATAGATGAGCTTCGGATGCGCTTTCGACAAGGTCCCGTAATCGAGCCCGAGCTTCGCCATCAGACCGGGACGGAAGTTTTCGAGCAGCACGTCGCATTCACCGATCAGTTCGATCGCGGCTTCGCGCCCCTCTACCGTGTTGATGTCGATGACGACGCTCTTCTTGTTGCGATTGAACGAGCGAAAAAAGCCGATGCCGAGACCCGGCAGATTGCGTGTCTTGTCGCCGCCGGGCGGCTCGATCTTGATGACTTCCGCGCCGAGATCCGCGAGGATCATGCCGCAGGTCGGGCCCATCACCATATGCGTGAACTCGATCACGCGAACGCCTTCGAGCGGCAGGGTTGAATGACTCATATCGTCCTCAGGCTTCAATTTCGGTGTCGATTTCATATGTGACGGGCAAGCCCGCGAGCGCGAGCGCGCCATGCAGCGTTTCGCCATCGAGCCAGCTCGCGAGCTTCGCGCGCAGGTTCAAAAGCCCGGGAATGTCGATGCCGGTATCGATGCCCATGTCGGCGAGCATGAACGCGAGATCCTCGCTCGATGCATTGCCGCTCGCGCCCGGCGCATGCGGACAGCCGCCGATGCCCGCGAGCGTCGCATCGAAGCGCGCGACGCCGGTTTCGAGCGCGGCGTAGACGTTGGCGAGCGCGAGGCCGCGCGTGTCGTGAAAGTGGCCGCACCAGAAGCGCTCGCCCGCGATGTCCCGCGCCTTCTCGAAGAGCGCGCGCACGGCGGCGGGACCGGCATAACCGACCGTATCGGCGATAGAGACGCGATCCGCGCCCGCATCGAGCAGCGCCTGCATGTAGCGCAGCACGTCGGCATGATCGACGCGGCCCTGGATCGTGCAGCCGAACGCCGTGCCGATGCCGCCTTCGATCATCGTCTTCGAGCCCGATGCATCGCGCGCGGCGCGCATGCGCGCCACTTCCGTGACGACTTCCTCCGGCGTCTTGCGCAGATTCGCGAGGCTATGCGCGCGGCTCGCGGAAAGCGGCACGAGCATCAGATCGGCCCGGCTTTCGATGGCGCGCTCGGCGCCCTTGAGATTGGGCACGAGCACGGACACGAAAAGACCGGGCAACGTCTTCGCGTAGGCGACGAGTTCGGCCGTATCGGCGAGTTGCGGCAGAAGGCGCGCGGGCACGAACGAGCCGACTTCGATTTCGCGCTGGCCGGCAGCGTAGGCGTTGCCGATCCATTCGATCTTGCGTTCTGTCGGCACGATCGTTCGAATGCTCTGCAGGCCGTCGCGCAGGCCGACTTCGCGGATCACGGCGCTCGATGGGAACGCGGGCATGGCTTTGTCTCCGTATCGTCTTTGTGTATGGTCTCGACTTTAGAGATTCCGCAAACGCCATAAAAGCGGTATTTTGGAAGGCCCATGCTTCCCGTTCGGAACGTCATATGAGCTGCCAATCCCCATGCGCGATATCGATCTGAAAACGCTGCGCCTCTTCGTGTCGGTCTGCGAGCACCAGAACATCGCGCGCGCGGCGCAGGAATCGCATATAGAGCCATCGGCGATCAGCAAGCGCGTCGCGCAACTGGAGACGTCGCTCGGCGTGCCGCTGCTGTCGCGCTCGCGGCGCGGCGTCGAGCCGACGCCCGCGGGCATCGCGCTCTTGGAGCACGCGCGCAGCGTGCTCTTCACGATGGAGCGCATCGCGAACGATGTCGCCGCGTTCGGCGGCGGCCTGAAGGGACGCGTGAGCATTTGCGCGTCGGCATCGGCGATTGCGGAAGCGCTGCTCGACGATATCGCGTCGTTCATGCGCGAACCCGCGAATCAGAACATCAAGGTCGATGTGGAAGAGCGCTTGTCGCACGATCTCGTGCGGCAATTGCGCGAAGGCGTGGCGTCGGTGGGCGTGTGCTGGGACAGCGTCGATCTGCGCGGCTTGCAGCATCGTGCGTATCGGCACGATCAGCTCGCGCTCGCGGTGCCCGCCGATCATCCGTTCGCGGGGCGGCGTTCGGTGAGCTTCGAGGAATCGCTCGAATTCGAGCATGTCGGCCTGCCGCCCGCGACCGCCGTTCACACGATGCTGCAACGCGCCGCCGCGCAGGCAGGCAAGTCGATGTCGTATCGCGTGATCGTATCGAGCTTCGACGCGGCGTTTCGCGTCGTCGCGGCGGGGCTTGGCATCAGCGTCGTGCCGATGGAAGTGGCGGGAACCTATCGGCAGGCGCTCGGCATCGAAGCGATACCGCTCTCCGATGCGTTCGCGAAGCGGCGCTTCGTCGTGTGTTTCCGGGACTTCGACGCATTGCAGCCAGCGGCTCAGCGTCTCGTCGAGCATCTGAAGGCACGCGCGTTGCGTTAGGCGGGCGCGTCGCAGAACACCGTTTCCGTGTCCTTCCTTTCGATGGTCAGATTGACCGATCGCGCGCCGCCCGGCCGCGTGCAATGCGGCTTGCCGGCGGGCACGGTCAGCAGTTGACCGGCGCGCAGCTCGACGGCGCCTTCCTCGAATTCGATGACGAGCGTGCCTTCCACCGAAACGAAGGTTTCATCGGAGTTCGGATGAAAGTGCCATCGATAAGGCGCGTCCATCACGCTGATATGGACGTCGTGATCGTTGACGCTCGATATGACGCGGTTCATGTAGCCGTCGCGCGCGGCATCGGCGATAGCGGCGTAGTCGATGGTTGCGGTCATGTGCTCGTGGACCTGTGTGACCTGGAACCATATAGCCTAACGCCGCGCGCGTTGCGAGACAAACGAGCAGTTTTGCCATGCTTGTGAGCGCGATTGCGACATCACACGCCGCTCTGAAGACTCACTGCATTGGCCCGCCCCATGATCGCCGCGATATTGCCGATGGCCGGTTGCGCGTAGCGCACCGGCGGCGCTTCGGGCGGCAGCGGCGCGGGGCCGGAATTCGTCGCGCGCGCATAGACCGGCAGCGGCGGCGCACTTTGCGCGCTGGACGCGACCGGAAACACCGGACCGCCCACGATTCCCACGCCAATGAACGGATGCGCCTGCGCCACCGTCACCAGGCCGAAAGTCAGTTTCGCGGCCACCATTACATATCTGATCGCTTTCATGTCTCATCTCCCGCGTCTCAGTCGATTTGTCGATGGAACGCATTCTGCGCGCGGAGAATGAGCGAAGAATGAGAGCGCGGAGGAGCGAATCGTCGGGAGAATCCGCGCCGACTAAACTTTTGAAACATAGCGCGCGCCCCAATGAGCCACACCATGCAAAGCCGATTCACCGCGATCCTCACCGCCCTCACCGCCGCCGCGCTCTTCGGCGCGACCACGCCGATCGCCAAAGCGCTGCTCGGCCCGATGCCGCCGTTCATGGTCGCGGGCCTGTTCTATCTCGGCAGCGGCGTCGGTCTCGGCGCGATCCTGCTCGTCCGCGCGTTCTCTCGCGCCCGGAGCAAAGGCGTGAGCGCGCACGAACTGACGTGGCTCTTCGGCGCGATCGTGTTCGGCGGCGTCGCCGGTCCCGCATTGCTGATGCTCGGCCTGACGAGCACGCCCGCCGCGACGAGCGCGCTCATGCTCAATCTCGAGGGCGTGCTGACGGCGGCGATCGCGTGGATCGTGTTTCGCGAAAATGTGGATCTGCCGGTGTTTCTCGGCATGGTGGCGATCGTCGCGGGCGGTGTCGCGCTCGCGTGGTCGCCGGGCGCGGCGGATGCATCGACGGGTGCGCTTCTGATCGCGCTCGCGTGCCTGTGCTGGGCCATCGACAACAACCTGACGCGCAAGATCTCGAACGCCGACGCCATGGTCATCGCCTGCGCGAAAGGACTGGCCGCGGGCGCGACGAACCTCGGTATCGCGCTCGCGATGGGCGCGCATCTGCCCGCGCCGCACATCGCCATTGCCGCGATGACAACCGGCTTCGGCGGCTACGGCGTGAGTCTCGTGCTGTTCGTGATCGCGCTACGCCATTTGGGAACGGCGCGCACCGGCGCATACTTCTCGGTCGCGCCGGTATTCGGCGTCGCGCTTTCGCTCGCGATGTGGCCGCAGACGCCCGGCATCGCGTTCTGGATCGCCGCCGCGCTAATGACGCTCGGCGTCTGGCTGCACGTGCGCGAGCGGCACGAGCACGAGCACACGCACGAGCGGCTGGAACATACGCATCGGCATGTGCACGACGAGCATCATCGGCATGAGCACGACTTTCCGTATTCCGGCGATGAACCGCATACGCATGCGCACGTGCATCTGCCGATCACGCACACGCACGCGCACTTCCCCGACATTCATCACCGGCATACGCACAAGCGCCGTTAGAACACCTTGCCCGGATTGAGCAGGCCGAGCGGATCGAGCGACGCCTTGATCGCGCGCATCGACGCGATATCGGCTTCGCGCCGCGCGAGATGCAGATAATCGCGCTTCTTCACGCCGATGCCGTGCTCAGCCGAAACCGAGCCTTCGAACTCGCGCGTGACGTCGTAGATGACGGCGTCGAGGTCGTCGTGATCCTGCTTCCCTCTGCCGGGCACGTCCACGACGATATGGATGTTGCCGTCGCCGAGATGGCCGTAGGTCATCACGATCGCGTCGGGCCAGCGCGCGCGCAGACGCGCCTCGCATTGCGCGGCGGCATCGCCCACTTGCGCGATGGAGAAGCTCACGTCGTACGCCGCGTAGTTCGGGATGAAGCGATCGTATTCGCCGGGCGCATCGCGGATCGCCCAGAAGTCGCGCGCGTGCGCTTCGTTGGATGCGATCGCCGCGTCGGTCACGATGCCCGCCTCGAGCATGCCGCCGAGAAACTCCTCGAAGGCTTCGCCGTGCCGCACAGGATCGGTGCCGACGCTTTCCAGCAGCACGTAGAACGGATGCGCATCGGCGAGCGGCGCGCGCAGATTCTTCAGATTGGCGATGACGGTATCGTGATAGCCCGCCCACATCACCTCGAATGCGGACACGCCCGGCGCGAGACTCGCCTGCGCGCGCGTGAGCAGCGTGGTGACGGCGGCGAAATCCGGCAGGCCGCACCATGCGGTGGCGGTCGCCGTGGGCTTCGGCCGCAGCCGCAATACGATGCGCGTGATGACCGCGAGCGTGCCTTCGCTGCCGATCAGCAAGTGACGCAAGTCGTAGCCGCTGTTGTTCTTGATCATCTTGTTCAAGCCGCCGACGATCGCGCCGCTCGCGAGCACGGCTTCCACGCCGAGCACCTGATCGCGCATCATCCCGTACTTGATGACGCGATTGCCGCCCGCGTTCGTCGCGAGATTGCCGCCGATGGAACAACTGCCGCGCGCCCCGAGATCGAGCGGAAAGTAAAAGCCCGCCGCGCTCGCCGCTTCCTGCACGACTTGCAGCGGCGTGCCGGCTTCGACGGTCATCGTCGCGGAGATTTCATCGATCTCGACGATGCGGTTCATGCGTTCGAGACTCAGCGCCACTTCGCCGCCCAGCAGATTCGCGCCGCCGACGAGCCCCGTCAGGCCGCCTTGCGTGACGACCGGCTGTTTGTGCTTCGAGCAGATGGCGAGCGCCTGCGCGACTTCGTCGGTGGTGCGCGGACGGATGATCGCGAGCGGCGTCGCGCCGGGCAACCCGCTCCAGTCCGCGACGCGCCGGTCGCCGAATTCGTCGGGCAGCGCCACGACCTGTGCGCCGAGCGCTTCACGCAATGCCATTACCGCTTCGCTTACCGCCATGCGTCGTCTCCGTTCGTTCTATCGAGTTGAGTTGAGGTGAGATGCGATAGTTTGAACCAAAACGCGCGAAAATTATCGGCGGGCTTTTTCGAGGATCGTGACGATGGAACGGGCAGACTACGAAAGTGCGATGGCTCAACTGACCGGCGCGGCGGAACTCGTCGCGGCCGGCGTGAGTGACGAGCAACGCGCGCAGGCGTTCGAGATGCTGGCGTTCATGCGGCTGCGGCGGGGACGCATCGGTGAAGGAGGCGTGCCGGCCATTTCCGATGACGAGCTTTTCAAGGACACGGCGATGGCCGCGCTCACCATGGCGGGCCGCAAGGAGTTTCTCGCCGCGGCGGCGCTGCTCGAGCAGGCGCGCGGGTTGTTGCGCGGCTGAGCCTCCGCAAGCCTGTGCGTTAGAACAGTTCGCTCTCCAGCGGCACGAGGTTGATCCACTTCACCGCAGTGCGCCGCTCGACGCCATCGTCATGAATCGACCGTATCATGACGCGCTGGCCGCGCGCCTCCCCGAGTACTTCGACAATCCGGTTGCGATATCGCGCAAGCGTGCCGCGTAACGGCTTGCGCTTTCTGCTCTTGCGGGGAGAAACTGCGGGCATGGACGTGACAACGATTTATGACGGCCACATCATAACGATGCTCACGCCTTCTCTCAAATATTCAACCTCCTCACTGCGAACCGCCACACCATGCGTCGAATCACTGTTCGGACTTCGCCCGTTCATGGCCGGGGCGTCTTCGCTCTCGCCGATTTGCCCACGGGCACGCTTCTGCTCGAATACAAAGGCTTGCGTTTGTCGTGGAAGGAGGCGCAGCGCATCCATGAAAAATCGGGCGCGGAAGACGGCCATACGTTTCTGTTCGGCCTCGATGACGGCAGCGTCATCGACGGCGCGCGCGGCGGCAATTCCGCGCGCTGGCTCAATCACAGTTGCGCGCCGAATTGCGAAGCGGAGCAGGACGGCGAGCGCGTGTTCATCCGCGCGATCCGGCCGATCGCGAAAGGGCAGGAGTTGTTCATCGACTATTGCCTGACCGTCGATGGCCGGCGCACCGCGGCACTCAAACGGCTCTATGCGTGCCGCTGTCTCGCCTCCGGCTGCCGCGGAACGATGCTCTCGCGTTCGCGGTAGTTTTCACGCCTCAGGGCGAAACTCAAGGCGAAAAAAAGCCCCGAGCGAGTCGGGGCGAACGTACGAGACCACCTTGTGTAGCAATGAGCTACGCGACGTAGCATAGGCACGCGCACGCGTACTTCACACCAGTAAAGTCTGAAACGCTGGGCGTGCATCGGCGGGTCGTTGACGGATGTCCTTCAGAATGCGCAAGACGTTGCCGATAACACGCGCAAACGTCAATCAGGCAGCGCAGCCACAGGACATCATGAATCGCGAATCATCCGAGAGCCCGCTCAAAGCCGCTTTCCTGCGGCACGAAGACACCCTCGCGCCGCCGGAGCGCGCGCTCGGCGAGGACGATCACGCTGTCTACCGCACGCTGCTCGAATCGACCAAGGCGATTCCCTGGAAGATCGACTGGGCGACGATGGAATTCGTCTACATCGGACCGCAGATCGAGGCGCTGCTCGGCTTTGCGCCGTCGTCGTGGAAGACGGTTCACGACTGGGCCGAGCGCATGCATCCCGACGATCGCGAAGCGGTGGTCAGCTTCTGCGTGTCGCAGTCGAAGGCGGGCACCGATCACGAAGCCGATTACCGCGCTCTCACGCGCGACGGCGGCTACGTGTGGCTGCGCGATGTCGTGCATGTCGAGCGCAACGAGCAGGGCGAGGTGCAGGCGCTGATCGGCTTCATGTTCGATATCAGCGAACGCAAGCGCAGCGAGGAAAAGCTCGCGCAGATGCAAAAGGAACTGGAGCGCCTGTCGTTCAGCGACAGCCTGACGGGCGTCGGCAACCGCCGCCGCTTCGATGACGTGATGGCGCGCGAGTGGCACGCCGCGAAAGCATCGGGCAAGCCGCTGTCGCTCGTCATGATCGATATCGATTTCTTCAAGTCCTACAACGATTACTACGGCCACCTGCAAGGCGACGAATGCCTGAAGCGCGTCGCGCGCGTGCTCAGCGTCGCGGCCGGCGAGCAGCATTTTCTCGGCCGCTTCGGCGGCGAGGAATTCGCGCTGATTCTCGCCGGGACGGACGCCGAAACCGCGATGCGCATCGCGGAGCGTTGCCGCGCGCTGATCGCCGAGGAAGCCATCGCGCACGTGCGTTCGCCGCACAATCAGCAGGTGACGGCGAGCTTCGGCGTGGGCACCGTCGTGCCGGGCGAGCGCATGGACGTGACGACGTTCATCAATCTGACCGACGCGCAGCTCTATCAGGCGAAGGACAACGGCCGCAATCGCATTGCGGCGGTGGATCGCGCCGGCATGCAGGGCGAAGCGTTCAAGATGCAGACGCGCTGATCGCGCACCGGTTCAGACGCGCCCCGTCACCGGAATCGCCGCGCCCGTGATGCATTGCGCGTCGGGCGAAAGCAGAAACGCGATCACCGCGCCGAGCGCTTCCGGCTTCACCCAGCGGGCAAAATCGGCGTCGGGCATGTCACGGCGATTCGGCGCCGTATCGATGATCGACGGCAGCACCGCGTTCACCGTCACGCCCTTGTCCTTCAGCTCTTCTGCGAGCGCTTCGGTGAGGCGGATCAGCGCGGACTTCGACGCCGCGTAGGCGCCCATGCCCATCCCCGCCTTGAGCGCGGCCAGTGCGCCGATATTGACGATGCGCCCGCCTTCGCCCGCGCTCAACGGCGCGAGCGCGGCCTTCGAGGCGTTGAGCGCGGTCTTCACGTTCACGTCGAACATCGATTGCCAGGTGTCGACGCTGCCGTCCGCGATGGTTTGCCAGCTGAACGCGCCCGCCACGTTCACGAGCGCGTGCAGTGCGCCCATCTGCTGAACGATGGTGTCGATGGCCTTTTGCGCCGACTTCGCATCCGTCAGATCGATGCCAGTCACGACGCACGCCTTGTCGAGCGGGGCGGGCAATGCATCGGATGGGCCGCCGTGGCCGATCAACGCGACGCGCGCGCCGCGCCCGGCGAGCACGCCCGCGGTCGCGAGTCCCAGGCTGCCGAAGCCGCCCGTGACGGCGACGATCTTTCCTTCCAGGTTGTTCATCGCGTTTTCACTCCGTTTGAATGCTGCCTGAAGAAGCATAGGACGGAAACGCGGCGCATGGCGAGCAGCGAGCGGCAAATGCCACAGCGCCCGCGCGAACTCGAACACCGCGCGGCGGGCGTCGATCGTTTTTGTTTTGAAGACCTTCGGGATGCTATTCATTCGGGGGCACGGGACGGCGCCGGACGAAAAGCCGCCATCGCACCGTTCGCCGGCGTCTGGCCGGAAGTCTCTCGCCGCGCTATTCGGCCAGTGCCGACCCCGCCTTTTCCGGCGCCCGCGCGCCGCCTTCGACGCGCGCGCGGCCCGCGAGCAGCCAGACGGCCGCCGCGATGGTCAGGGCGCACACGCCAGCCACGCCAAGGGAAGCCGCAAAGCCGCTCGCGAAACTCTCCCGCGCGATCCGCGCGATGGCCGCGCCTTCCGGTCCGGCGAGGCCGTCGCCCGCATGCGCGAGATCGCCCGCGAGCAGGCGCGAAAGGAACGCCGAATCGAGCACGCGCCGCGGATCGGCGAGGCTCGACGCGTGCGCATCGAGCGCGGCGTGCGTGCGCGTCGCGAGCACGGCGCCGAGCACGCCCACCGACGTGACGATCGCCGTGAAGCGCGTCGTCGTGCTGATGCCCGAGGCCATGCCGGTGCGGTTCGCCGGCACGCACGCCATGATCGCTTTTTGCGTGTCGCCGTTGAGCACGCCCGCGCCGAGGCCCGTGACGATCATGCCGGCCGCGATCAGCCCGTAACTCGACATCCCCGCGAACAGCGCCGTCAGCAGATTGCCAGCGCCGATGGTCGCGAGGCCGAGCGACAGCAGCGCCATGCCCGGCACACGCCTGCCGAGCGATGCGCCGATGTGCGGCCCGACCACCATCGCGATCGCGAAAGGCAGCATCCCGATGCCCGCGCGCACTGCCGGCAAACCGAACGCGTTTTGCAGATAGAGCGGCAGGAAGGTCATCATCACTTGCGCGCAGGCGGCGTAGCCGAACATCGCGAGCACGGCGGCGACGAAGCGCGGCTGACGGAAAAGCGCGAGGTCGATCATCGCGTGCGGGCGCGAACGCTGCACGCGCACGAACACGGCGAAGAGCGCCGCGCAGGCCGCGAGCCGCGCCTCGGTGCGCCAGTTCGTCCAGCCGTCGGCTTGCGCGTCGATCAGCGCCCAGATGCCGAGCGAAAGCGCGGCGGCGAAGAGCGCGCTGCCCGCGAGATCGAGCGCGCCCGCCTGCGGGTTGCGCGACTCGCGCATGCCGCGCCACGCGCACGCGGCAAGCAGCGCGCAGATCGGCAGGTTCATCAGGAAAATCCACCGCCAGCCGGCCCACTGCGTGATGACGCCGCCGACGAGCGGCGCGATGGTCGTCGACACGCCCATGCACGTGCCCCACACGGCCCACGCGCGGGCGCGCGCCGCGCCTTCGTGGAACGTGTTCGCGATGATCGCGAGCGCCGAGGTCAGCAGCATCGCCGCGCCGACGCCCTTCGCCGCGCGCGCGATGTTGAGCATCAGCGCCGACGGCGCCAGCCCGCAGCCGAGCGACGCGAGAGAGAACACGGCGAGCCCGGCGATCAGCATCTTTTTGCGGCCGACGCGGTCGGCGAGCGCGCCCGCGGGCAGCAGACACGCGGCGAACGCGACCATGTAGGCGCTCACGACCCATTCGACATCGGCGAAACCGGCGTGGAAATCGCGCGCGATGGACGGCAGCGCCACCGCGACGACGTTGGTGTCGAGCGTGATCAGCGCGCAGGTCGCGGACGCGGTGAGCAGGATGAAGCGGTTTTCGGACGTGTTCGACATGGCAATGCGAAGAAAGACCAAACGGTCCGTCGATGCTAGTGGCGCCAGTCTTTCCTGTCATTGGCATAGAATCGCTCGATAATTATCGAATTCGTGAAGACTAAAATGCCCGTCGAATTGCGTCATGTACGCTGTTTCCTGAGCGTCGCGCGGCATCTGCATTTCGCGCGCGCGGCCGAAGAGCTCGGCATCGCGCCGCCCGCGCTCACCAGGCAGATTCAGGAAGCCGAGCGGCTCTTGGGCGCGCGGCTGTTTCATCGGACGAAGCGTTCGGTCGCGCTGACCGCCGCCGGCGAGGCTTATTTGAGCGAAGCGGTCAGCGCGCTCGACCATCTCGCGCGCGGGGCCGAACGCGCGGCGCTCGCGGAGCGCGGTGAGCTGGGGAAGATCGTCATCGGTTATGTCGGCTCGGCGGTCTATTCGGGCGTGCTGCAGGCGGCCGTGCGCGGCTTTCGGGAGCGTTATCCGCTCGTCGAGATCGGCATCGAGGAAATCGTGATGCGCGAGGCCGGCGCGCTGTTGATGGAAGGGCGTATCGATATCGCTTACGTGCGGCCGCCGGTGCCGTATCCGGAGGGCGTCGAGGCACGCACCGTGCATCGCGATGCGTTCATCGTCGCGCTGCCCGCCTCGTCGCCGCTGGCGGCGTCGAAGGTCATCGCGCCGTCGCAGTTGCGCGATCAGTCGTTCGTCGTGCCCGAGCAGGAATCCGGCACGCTCGACGTGGCGCGGCGCGGACGCTTCACGGCGCGGATCGTCGCGCGGCCGGGCACGCTCGCGGCCGTGCTCGCGCATGTTTCGCTGGGCGGCGATGTCGCCGTCGTGCCGCGCTCGCTCGCGCAATGCGTGACGGTGCCGGACGTCGAGTATCGGGACATCGCGGGAAAGGCCGTGGCGTCGGAAGTGGCGATGCTGTATCGGCGCTTCGAGCGGGCGCCTGCGGTGCGGGCTTATCTGACATTCGCGGCTTCATGAGCCAAGCGCGGTTTGCGCGATCGGCGCGAATCCGGCGCGGTGCGCTCGCGCAAGCACCGACGCCTGATGACGCAGCGCTTCGCGATCCATCGCCAGGGCTTCGCGCATCGCCGCGTGCAATTCGCCAATAGCCACGACGCCCGGCGCGTTCGCGATCTCCCACGTCGACACATACGCGCGATGCTTGCCCGGCTCGCCGTGCTGAAGATTGACGCGCGGCAAGCCGTACGCCATCGCGACGATCCGGCCGTGCAGGCTGCTACCCGCGAAACCCTCGCTTCCGGCGATCAGCGCGCAGATGTCCCAGACGTTCAGTGATTCGAAGATCCTGACCGCCGGATGACGCATGCGTTGCACCATGCGCGCGTAGACCGCGATGTCGTCGTGCCACGGCGCCGCGCCCGCGCGAAAGAGGACGATGCCGAGGCCGGTCGTTGCCCCGATCCGATCCAGCTCATGCGCGATTTGCGTGAGCGTGGTGTCATCGCCGAAATCCGCGCTGAACTGAACCGCAAGATAGCCGCCGCGTGCATCGGCGTGCGCGCGGATGCGCTCGTGGAACAGTTCCGCAACGAGCGTCGCGGGGTCGGGGACAAGGTGCGCGTCGATGCCCGCGTTTCGCAAGGTGGCTTGCGTTCGCGCGTCGCGTACGCTGATGTAATCGCCGGTTCGCAGCTTCGTCAGCACGTCGGCGCGCAGGGCGGCGTAGCGGGCGTCGAGCGTCACGCCGCCGATCGCGTTGAAGCAGATCGACGCGGCTTGCGGAAACGTCTCCCGGCCGATCACGTAGGGTGCGAGCGCATCCGTTCCGAGTTCGGCGCGCGCCCATGCGCGGCGGTCATCGGCGTTCGAGCCGTATCGGGCGATGCACGCCTGCGCTTCTTCCGGCTGCTTCAGCATCACGGCGGCTTCCCATGCGTCGCAGGGCAGCAGTTCGCCGCCAGCGTGAATCAGCGCGACGGGCTCGTCGCGCCAACGCGCCGTCAGTTGCGATATCGAAGCGACGTCGTGGCCGCCGCAGGCACGCAAGTCTCGCTGCCCGCAGCCAGCGAATACGGGTTCGATGTCCGAATCGCGCTCGGCGAGCAAGCCCGCGACGATATGCGCGAACAGCAGATCGCCGAAGTTGTGGCGATCGAATGCGCCGAAGACGATGATCCGGCGCTTCCGGGTTGGGCGAATGGTCATTGGAGGGGTCTTAAAGCGGTGCGGCCCGCCGGTCACTCACTTGGCGCCGTTTGCGGCGAAAGTCTCCTGCGCCTCCGGTGAGGAGAGGAACTTGATGAACCCTTCGGCTACGTCGCGTTCCCTGGTCTGCGCCATGAGCACGGCGGTGTACGAGAGCGTGCTCTGCAGTTCCCCCGGGAGCGGGCCGAGGAGCTTTATGCCGCGTGTCGTCGCGATGAGCGGTATGGTGCCCGCCACGAAATCGTTGCCCTTTCCCTTCAATACGGGCTCGAAAATACCGGTGGGCGACGTACGCACGATCCTGGGCTTGAGCGCTTCGGCAATCCCCATGCGATCGAGGGCGCTTGCAAACGCCTGTCCCGATTTGACATTGTTGAAGGCAACGAGGTCCGCACCGAGCAAGGTATTCTTGAGTTTCTCAACGGTTGAAATGTCCTGCGCCGGGCTATCCGCGCGGTTACCGAGGCCGACACCAACGTGAGCGACTATTGCCCTGTCCCCGGGAATCGCTTTACCCGATTTCGTAAGGTCCTCGGCAAAGTCCGGCTGAACGATGACAACGTCGGCCGCTTGGCCAGCCTCGATCCGCTTTTTCACGGCGGGCGATGGATCGAAAACCATGCTGACCTGGTTGTGTGTCTCGTGGCGATAGAGCTCCACCACCTTGGTCAACGCAGGCTCGAGGGGGACATCGCTCATGACTATGATGTCGGCCGCCTGAACTGTCGATGCAAAAATCAGGATCGACGCGGCCAGCAGGGCGCGCATGCCGAGGCGTTGGAGTTTCGCGTTCATGGATTCATCCTCCTCGTTGCGGCTACCGTACCGCATCGAAGTTTCCACGTCACCGGTGAGACGAGCCGTGAACCCTCATATCCGCACAGGCCGTCTCCGTGGAACCGCTGATCTGGTCTTCAGCGTCTCGGCGCAGATCGATTTGCCTGGCGATGGCTACCAGAATGGCAATGAATTCGTTCATCGCCTGTGAAGCCACTTCGTTCTTCCGCGTGATGACGCTGTAGTTCGTCATTGTCCGCCGGATTGGCACGCGCAGATATCCGAGGAGCCCACTCTGGACGTACCTGTCCATCACGACCTCCGGCTGCAGGGAGATCATGTCGGTGGCTTGCAATAGCTCTAGCGTGGAGAACATCGAAGGTGTTTCCACGATGCCTACCGGTGCGACGATCCCGGCAGCCGCGAATGTCTCGTCGAACAGTTGCCGCATCGACGTGCCTCGCGGATACAAGATCCACGGCCAGTCGCCCAGATCGGCAATCTCCAGGTGGCGTTGCTGCAGCAACGGATGATGCTGCCCGACCACCGCGCGCACCGGTTCCGCCAAAAGATCGACTACATCGAAAAGCGCTTCATGGCGCGGCGCGGTCGGGCGGCCGACCATGACATCGAGCCGCTTTTCTTCGAGCCACATCGCGAGCTGATCGCTGCTCTGTTCGACCAGCTTGATGATGAGTCGTGGCCGCCGGCGCTGGATCTCCTTGATCGCGGCGACAACCAGCTGAGCGGCGGAAGCCGGAATGAAACCCACCGTGAGGTGACCGTAGCCGCCGTCCTTGAGCGTCGCGAACTCGCTCGAAAACTTTCCCAGGTTGGCTAGCGCAGTGCTGGCGTAACGCACTGCGAGATCGCCGAGATCGGTGGGCCGCATCTCGCGCGGCAGCCGTTCGAAGAGCTGTGCGCCGAACATCGCCTCGACATCGCTCAGAATCTTTGTGGCTGCCGGCTGCGTGATGTGCATCTGTTCAGCCGCAACGCGCAGGTTGTGAGTACGGCCGAGCAGGTCCAGCAACTGAAGGTGCCTGAACCGTAGCTTGGTCAATACCTGGGAAGCCGAGATAGCGGGATCTTGCGCCATAAGGGTATACGCATGTGACCTCATAACCAGATGGAATCGATTCTACTCAATTAGCGATTGGACGCTTGACGAATGCCCAATGGACAATCGCCGGAGAAAGCGGGGCGTGGTCCGCTCGATAACCTTTAACCGATGCGAAAACGATGAACGAAATAGTCCGATATCCCGCCATTGAACTCCAACGCTTCGCACAGGATCTGTTGAGCAGAGCGGGGATGGAAGATCCGAAGGCTCGAGCCGTTGCGAGCACGCTCGTAGACGGTGATCTGATGGGGCATGACACGCATGGTCTGGCATTGCTTGCCGCGTATGTCGGCGAGATCGAACGTGGCTCGATGGCCTGCTCCGGTGAGCCGGACGTCATCTCGGATCGAGGCCCTAGCCTGCTGTGGGATGGTCGGCGTCTTCCCGGGCCGTGGCTCGTTCTCTCGGGCATCGAAACGCTGGCTCCGAGGGCAAGAGAGTATGGCAGCGCGACGTTGGTCATTCGTCGCAGTCACCATATCGCGTGCCTTGCGAGCTACCTCGAAAAGGCCACCGCCGATGGGTTCATGATCGTGCTCAGCAGTTCAGACCCGGCTGTCCAGAGCGTGGCCCCTCACGGCGGCACGCGCGCGGTCTTTACGCCGAATCCGATCGCAGCCGGCATTCCAACCTCGGATACGCCCTTTTTGATCGACATATCGTCATCGACCGTGACGAACGGCATGACCGCGCGCTTGCACAAAGCAGGGCAACTATTCGACGAAGCCTGCTTTCTCGATGCACATGGAGAACCCAGCCGCGATCCCGGCGTACTCTCCGCTGATCCGCCGGGAACCATCCTGCCGGTCGGGGGCATGACGTGGGGACATAAAGGCTTCGGCATGGCGCTGCTGATAGAGGCGCTGACGGGTGGTCTGGCAGGCCATGGCCGAGCCGATCCTGCCGATGGCTGGGGCGCCACCGTGTTTTTGTCCCTATACGATCCGGCTGCGTTTGGCGGCCATGCCGCGTTCAACAGGCAGATGGATTGGGTTGGTGACGCTTGCCGAGATAATCCACCGCGCCCCGGGTTCGCCGGCGTGCGCATGCCGGGCGATCGAGGCTTGAGTCGCAAGCGCGAACAGTTGCAGCATGGGGTTGCCCTTCATCCGACAATCCCGCCTGGCCTCGAACCCTGCGCACAGCGCTATGGCGTGCCGTTCCCTGCTGCGCTGACTGAATGATTCGCTTGAACGTGGCTCGCGGTTGCGTGGATCAGGCGTGCCGCGATCTTTGAGTAAGAGCGAAGCCCGTCAGCGGCGCGTGTCGCCGAACTGACGGGCAAACTGGGCGCGATGCAAACGCCCGGGCGAGACGTGCTCGCTCTTCAGTTGCTGTGGCTTAACGCGGCCGCCGGTATCGGCGCGCGCACGAGCAGCCAATAGCCGATCACCGCAACACCCGCAACGCCCGCTCCCACGAACAGCGCAGGTTGAAACGAGTGCGTCTGCTGCACGATGAAGCCAGTTATCACCGGTGCCAGTGCGCCACCGAAATAGCCTCCGAAATTCTGCATGGCGCCGATCGATGCGGTGCAGTTGGCCGGTGCCGCAACGGAAGCCATCGCCCACGCCGCGCTGCTCGAAATATAGAGAAGCAACATCGAGATCGAGATGAAGACGACGGCTAGCGTTGCGCTATGCGTCAGACCGGTCAGTATCGTGAAGAAGGCTACGCCCAGCAACGAGGCGGCCATGGGGTACTTCCGGCTATTGATCGCGGAGACCCCTCGTCTCGCGAGCACATCGCACACCCTGCCGCCAGAAAGACTGCCCACTACGCCGAAGAGATAGGGAACCGCCGCGACCCATCCCGACTTCGCGATGGTCAGATGCAGCTCCATCTGGAGGTACGTCGGCAGCCACGCGTTGTAGAGCCAGAGCACGTAGATCGTGCCGAAGAACCCCAGAAGCATGCCCCAGGTGGTCCCGAATTCAAACAGGCGGCGCCATTCGCGCCAGGTCGGTCTGGATGAAACTTCCCCGTCCACGTCGGACAGATACGCCCGTTCACGTTTGGTCAATTCCACGTGGTTCGGGTCACGATGCACAAGGTAGAAACACAGTGCAAGGACGAGCCCGGCGATCCCCATGATGCCGAACATCCAGCGCCACCCGACAGTCAACATGACGACAGTGAGCAACGGCGCCGATATGGCGGTTCCGAGCGTCGACGAGCTGTTCCAGATGCCTGTCGCCGTCCCTCGCTCTTTCTGGCCAAACCAGTCGCGCACGACCTTCGCGCTCGTCGGAAATTGCGGCGCTTCTCCTATACCGAGCACCATGCGAGCAGCGAAGAACTGGCCAAAACTGGTGACGATTCCGCCGAACGCCTGCGCGACGGACCACATGGCGAGACTGACGGAAAGCATGACGCGCGCGCCGAAGCGATCCACGAACGCGCCTGCTGGCAACTGCGCGAACGCATAGGCCCACAGAAAAGCGGAAAGCAGCAAGCCCATCTCCGCTATCGAAAGTCCGAGGTCCTGCCGGATGAGCGGATTGGCAATCGACAGCGTCGCGCGATCGATGTAGTTGATGATCCCACTTAGCAGGAGCAAAGCGAGCGCGGTACGTTGAATTCTCCGCACTCTTGCCGAGGCCCTGTCGCTGGTGCCGACATCATGAGCGTCGGCGGCATCCGACTGAGGCGCGGTTGGAACGGGGGAGGATTGCTCCATATCTAAGTCTCCTGACAAGGTCTGTTCGCTGAGCGACTCTGTTTTTCAAGCCCGCAGGTGCGTTATTGCAGCATTGGACTGAGGCACGATATGACTGCATCGGGCAGAAATCCAATCAAATTTCCCGGCAAAGCAATTCCATTTGTTTATTGCAGGCTAAGTGCAAACCCGCATCAGTGAGGCACTCAGGGAATGCCGCAGATGGCGGCGCTTCGTGGCGAAGCATGAGGCTCGGGATTGTCCGCGTTACGGGAGCGATTGTTGCGGTGCCGGGGCATCGTCGGGTGCGTCGTTCGGCTGGCCGCGCGATGTTGCCGATTATTTTGCTGCGACAGGGAGACGACAATGATGACGAAGGCTCTGGGTCTACGGTTAGCCCCGGCTGTTGCAGTGGCGATCGGTCTTGCTGCGTGCGGGGGCGGAGGCAATTCGCCGGGCTCAGATGGCGGCGCTTTGGGAACATCGGCGAAAACATCGGCCGCCCTCGCGAGCCCCACTGCAAAGGCACGGAGTAATTCCGTAAAGCTTCAGCGCTACCAGATCGATCCGGCGAAGGTGTTCATCGCAGGCATCTCGTCGGGCGGCTTTGCGGCAGTGCAGATGCACGTTGCCCACTCGTCGACCTTCAAAGGGGCCGCTGTCTACGCTGGCGGTGTGTACTGGTGCGCCGCCGCCGGAGGGGCTGCGACGGCTCTGGCAAACTGTGGCGGGCTGACGCTTCCATCGAACCAGGCGTCGTACAACAGCACGCTGACGATATCCGAAGCGTACCTGGACGCGCAATCGTCGCTCGGGACCATCGACCCGGCGGCGAATCTGCGTGGACAGCCGGTCTACCTCTGGTCCGGCACGCAAGACAAGGTCGTCAATCCGCTGGAGATGGCCGACCTCGACTCGGAATACCATCGTTATGGGGCCAATGTCCATTTCGACAACACGTATCCCGCTGCGCACGGCTGGGAATCGCCTGATGCCGAACTTCCATGCGGCACGCTCGGAAGTCCGTATATGGTGCGCTGCTCGGCCAATGGCGCGGTCTACGATTCGGTGGAAACGTGGCTGACGCTATTCCTCGGCCCATTGAAACCGCGCAACAACGGAAAGTTGTCGGGTACGCTGTCTTCATTCGATCAAACGGAATTCGGAGCGTCCCCAAACCTTTCGATGAGTTCGACAGGCAGCGTTTTTGTTCCCAAAGCGTGCGCGCAAGGGAGCAAGTGCGGATTCGTGCTCGCTCTCCACGGCTGTCTGCAGCAGGCGTCGCTTATCGGAGATCGTTGGGTAACGGAGGCCGGCATCAATGAGTGGGCCGACACGAACAAGCTGGTGGTCGTGTACCCCGACACGATCGCGTCGTCCGCGCCGGGCCCGACCAATCCGAACGCATGCTTCGATTGGTGGGGCTACTCCAATCAATACGACCCGAACTACGCACTGAAGAGCGGCTTGCAGATGTCGGTGCTCTACGCGATGGTGCAGCGCGTGACTGGCCGACCGTAGATCGCAAAAGGCTATTAGCAACGGCGTCGCTGAACGAAAGCTATTTGCGCATCCTTCAAAGCACTTGGCGTGATCGGCGTCTGACGATGATGCATGAAGCCGCTTGCGCGGCTCATGCTCTCCTTCTTGGCTCAGTCATTGCCAAAAGTCGTGTAGACCCCGCTGCTAACGAACGTGACTGAAAAGAGCTTTTTTTGCACAAGCTCTACGTTTCCTTACGCAAGCGCGCATCGCCCGGAAGACGAATCGGCGTCGTCATGCGCGAAACACGGCGCCGAAATAGTAGAGGCCGCAAACAGTGCCGCCAAAAGAGAATGACTGGTATTTCGATGCATGGCGGATCTCCCAATGACAAACCTTCTTGACGACAGAGGCACACACGACTCGTAATACGAAAACATCTTTATTAGCAACCCGAAATACTTTCGCCTCGTCTGTTGAACGCGTAATCGAGAATTCTTCCAACAAGATGAGATGTCCGACGTAGGTTCGTCGGTATCGACCGGATTGCGCGCGCCGCTTTAGCTATCGTTTGAATTGCAAGGCAATGGAAGTGTAGGAAATCCGGTCAATGGAACGTGTCGGTAGTTGTGCGGATGATCAGTCGTCACTTCTTCTCGCTGGCTATCGGATTCCCGAAATCGACATGCGGGAAAGCCAACTGTCATCGCGCGTCGGGTATCTTCCGTTCATTTCAAATTGAAAGCTCACGGCGAAGTCTCGCCCCCTCTTCCATGCCAATTGCCATCTCGATGATG
Source organism: Caballeronia sp. 11_S32 (assembly GCF_056930355.1). Lineage (NCBI taxonomy): Bacteria > Pseudomonadati > Pseudomonadota > Betaproteobacteria > Burkholderiales > Burkholderiaceae > Caballeronia > Caballeronia sp. 11_S32. The sequence goes on along the minus strand of NZ_JBXOWH010000001.1, from coordinate 1,580,799 downwards.
GTCGTGAAATTAATACATCGGCGAATTGCAAGCAGTCACTATACTCAAATGGGATTACGGAACGGAGCAGTCAGTCCGTCGTCCTTGGCATGTTGTCGCCAAACTTATCGGCAACAAAAATCGGAGGCCAACATGATGCCAAGTAATGTAAGAGTGGGCTTCATCCGGCGCTTTCTAACGCTGGCGGTGTCTGCAATTGCAATGTCGATCGTTCTCCCGACCATGAGTCATGCGCAGTCGCCGGAGAACGTAAAGCAAGCTATGGCCTTGCTGAAGACTAAGACGGCCAAGTTAGGAGCACCGGGAATCAAAGGAGAGGAGGCTGTTGCAGGTAAGCCGGTCCCGGCTTTGTACTTTGGGACCACGAAAATGAACAACAACTTCACGGTGGTCGACGAGGTCAAGAAGGAGATGGGCGGGACTGCCACGTTGTTTGTGAAGAGCGGCGAAGACTACGTTCGTGTGGCAACGAACGTGCAGAAAGATGATGGGTCACGGGCAATCGGCACTGTCCTCGATCCGAGCGGAAAGGCCATCGCGGCCATTCGCGGCGGCGGCGCGTACTTTGGCGATGCCAATATCTTGGGCAAACCCTATATAACAGGCTATGAACCGATACACGATGCCAAAGGGGCTGTCATCGGTATCTACTATGTCGGCTATCAAAAGTAACTGGCGGCAAACGACGGGCGCTTCTTATCCCGCATAGGCATCCCAAAAATCGTGGAAGGATCGTCGCCCGTCACCCAATTGAGCGTCGCGTCGCTGCCATTGTCGAAGATCACCGTGTGAAGACCCAATAGAATAGCTGCGCCATTCGATGACGCCGCGCGACGACGTCTGATCGATCGTGACCGACTGGCTGCCTGTCGGGAGTGGCGAAGCGCGGGTGGCAGGCCAGGCACGAACGGTCGCATCGGGAACCCGAATTGATTTGGGCTGCGAATCCATGACGGCCACGGCAAGTGACAGCGACAGCTGGCGTGGCACGGCCGACCTCACGATCGCCTAACTCTTCCCGATCACACTTCCCTCACACGCTGCACGAGAGGAGGGAAAGATGAAGATCGAACCGACGCCCATCGCCGCCGCTGCGCTGATCCCCGAAGACGGGGAGCGCGAGGCTCCGCTCGAAGACGCCACGGCATCATCCGAGCCGATGCGTTATGAAGACCTCCTGCCCTATCTGCTTTTGCCGATGGCCGGCGCGTATTGAATCCAATCTCCGGAGCACCCGATGTCCACGCGAGAAGGCGTCACCTACGAGTTCCATCACGTGGGTATCCCGACAGAAGAACCGCGCGCAGGCGAACGCTACAGCGCGCAGTTCCGCATGTACACGAGCGATGCCGGATGCGAACTCATGCGCGTGCAATATCACCGCTTCGAAGCAGGCAGCACGCTGCCCGAATTGATGCGCACCGTGCCGCACGCAGCGTTCAAGGTGAGCGATCTGGCAAAGGCGATCGAAGGCAAGACGGTGCTGCTCGGTCCGTACGAACCGATCGACGGCTTTCGCGTCGCGGTAATCCGGGACGGCGAGGTGCCCGTCGAACTGATCGAGACCGCGCTCACTGACGAGCAGATCTGGAGCCGCGCGAAGAGCGGCATGCAGGCGTCGATCTATCGTCGGGCTTAGTGCGCCGGTCGACTTACTTTCATGCCGATCCAGGCGGTCGGCCAATCGCGGAACGAGCAGCCGACCCGCCCCGCATTACGCCGTTACGCCGTTACGCCGTTACGCCGTTACGCCGTTACGCCGTTACGCGCGTGATGCCGCCGCTCGACAAGAGACGCACGCGCTGGCCGGCATAGAACATCTGGCCGTCTGCGTCCTGGGTGATCGCGCGGAGATCGCCGTTGTCGAGACGCACGGTGATCTCGAGACCTTTCTGCCGCTCGAGATGATCCTGAACCTGATCGCCCGCGACCGCGCCCGCAATGCCGCCGATCACGCCTGCGAGCAGCGAACCATGTCCGTGCCCGACCGCGCTGCCCGCGACCGCGCCGAGCAGACCGCCGCCGATCGCGCCGAACGGGCTCGGCCGGCCGTCATTGTTCTCGATCGTCACGCCGCGCACGCTTTCCACCGTCGCCATGCGCACGGTTTCTTCGTGCTGGGTCTGCATGCTGTTATAGACGTCGGCGGAACTGCCCATCGATGCGCAACCGCTCATGCCCACCGTGCAGGCGACTGCCATTGCGCATACAGCGAGAGTCGATTTGTTCATGTTTTGCTCCTCAGTTCGGGCAATGTCTTGTTGGATCGGCTCGCGTTTTATGCAGCGCGGTGCCATGGAAAGCATCGTAAAAACGCTGAATGAGCCTTGAATGAGGGCGAGCGACGCGCTTGACCTGCATGATTGAAGCGCTTATACAGGACTCTCCCCGCTCGCGACCGGAGTCCTGAATGACAAGAAACGCGATTCCCTTCGTGGTTTGCGCCGTCGCTCTGGCTGCCTGTTCCACCGACGGCGCGAACACCCAGTCCAGCGCCGCCCTGCCTCCCGGCGCTGCCACCACGACGTTGCCGTCCGGCGGCGTCTACCATGGCTCGCTCAAGGGCAGCACCGCCGAGGCCACGCTGCTCATGCTCTTCGACGGCACCGCCTATCTCTTCTACGGAGCCGCGGGCGGCACCGGTCTCGCGGGCGTCGCGGTCGCGAAAAGCGGCACCCAGTCGGGCGACGGGCGCTTCCTCAGCAATTCGGCATTCGACTATCGCGTGGGCAAGGCGCCCGCGTCGCCCGTGGTGTTCCGCGCGGACTTCTCGCACGCGCCCGCCGTCGACGGAACCGTCGCGAACGCGGACGGCAGCGCGGGCCTCGCGTTTTCCGGCAGCGCCGCGCCGATGCTCGACATCGCGCCGAGCCGTGCCAACGCTGGCGGCCTCTATAGCGGACGCGGCATGTCGCTCGGCGGAACGACGCAGACGCGCATCACCGTCGCCGGCGACGGCTATCTGGCCGGCACGACGACATCCGGCTGCATCTTCAAGGGAAAGGTGGCGCCGCACGAGGGCACGAATGCCTACGACGTCTCGGTGACGTTCGGTCCCGCGCCCTGCCCGCTTCCCGACGCGACCGTGACCGGTAACGCGGTGCTCGACGGCGCGCGCCTTCTCGTTGCGTTGCCGAGCCCGGACCGCTCGAACGTGTTCCTCTTCGACGGCCGGAAATAGATGCCGCACGAAAGCGGGCTGCGGCCAGGAAAATTACGTGGCCACTGCTTACAAAAGCGTTTTCTATCCTAAGATTCTTTTCGCTGCAGGCAGCGTCGCCGCGTTCGCGTCTGGTTGCTTTGCGGGCTGCGCGCCCCGGCGAAAGTATTCGTGTGTTGTTCAGTGCAATTTCCGAGAACGATCTTGTTTTGCATGAGACCGGACTGGTCGATAACAACAGGAGACAACCAGATGAACGCAACGCTCAAGCTTTTGCCGCTGGCCGTCGGTGCGATGTTCGCCTGCCTGCCGTACGCGAACGCCGCGCAGGACAACGTCAAGACGCTTTCGAACTTCGGTCAGACGGGCAACGCCGCGCCGCCGGAAAAGATCCCGCAAACCGGACAAACCGCTGACGCGCTGCGCAAGAATCTCGAGCAGATCAAGCTGCCGCCGGGCTTCAAGATCGACCTGTACGCGATCGTGCCAGAAGCGCGGCACATGGCGATCGAGCCGTCGACGGGCGTCGTGTTCGTCGGCTCGCGCAAGAACCGCGTGTGGCAGGTGACCGATCGCACGAAGCAGCGCGTCGCGAGCGATGTCGTGCAGTTCGCGTCGTCGGTGCCGTTCAAGGTGCCGAACGGCGTCTGCTTCTCGCCCGACGGCGTGCTTTACGTCGTCGAGCAGAATCGCGTGCTGGGCTTTCCCGCCGCGCAGTTTTTCGGCGAAGGCGGGCCGGACGTGGCCGCGGCGGTCGTCGTGCCGCAGGGCAAGCTGATCCCGACGCAGTTCGAAAGCTTCAACCACGGCGCGCGCGCGTGCCGCATCGGACCGGACAAGAAGCTGTATATCGCGCTCGGCCAGCCGTGGAACGTGCCGCCGAAAGACAAGCTCGCCGAGCTCGACAAGAATGGACTCGCGGGCATCATCCGCATCGATCAGGATGGCAAGAATCGCGAGGTCTACGCGCACGGCGTGCGCAATTCGGTCGGCCTCGATTTCAATCCGAAGGACAAGACGCTGTGGTTCACGGATAACCAGGTCGACGGCATGGGCGACGACACGCCGCCCGGCGAGCTGGATCACGCGACGAAAGCCGGCGAGAACTTCGGCTTCCCGTGGTACGGCGGCGGCAAGGTGCGCACCACCGAGTACAAGGACCAGAATCCGCCGGCGGGTGTCGTGTTCCCGCAGGTCGAGTTCGCCGCGCACGCCGCCGACCTCGGCATGTCGTTCTACAACGGCAAGATGTTCCCACAGAAGTATCAGGGCGGCATCTTCGACGCGGAGCACGGCTCGTGGAACCGCACGAAGCCGATCGGCGCGCGCGTCATGTACATCCCCATCAAGGACGACGGCACGGCAGGCGAGGCAGAAGTCTTCGCGGAAGGCTGGCTCACGCCGAGCGGCGAGTACATGGGCCGCCCGGTCGACGTGCAAATGCTGCAGGACGGCTCGCTCCTCGTCTCCGATGACTACGCGGGCGCGATCTATCGCATCTCGTACACGGGGGCCAAATGAGGCGGGCAGCGAGGATGGCGGCGCTCGGCGGCGTGCTTTTGGTGACATCGCACGCGTCGTTCGCCGCCGGCGATGTCAAGGCGGGGCGCACGAAAGCGGCGCAGTGCGCGGCGTGCCACGGTATCGACGGCATGTCGAAACTGCCGGAAGCGCCCAATCTCGCCGGACAGACGGAGGAATATCTCGTGAAGGCGCTCAACGACTTCCGCACGGGCGAACGCAAGAACGAGATGATGTCGATGATGGCGAAAACCTTGTCGGACGCGGATGTCGCCAATCTGGCGGCTTATTACCACAGCCTCGGCAAGCAGTGACGGCGGCGAAGTGTTGCAAATTTGCTGCGGTACAAACCCGATTGCGATTTTTTTTGTTTTAGGTATTGACGCGGTGAGTTAAGGGTTTATACTAAGACCTGTCTCCTCCATGTCTCAACCGATGTGGATTCAAGCCCGCTCAACTGAAGCGGGCTTTTTTTTTGCGCATGCGACCCGCAGCCCGGCCCTATTTCCCGTCCGGCATCTCGCCGCGCAGTTCGGCCTCGATCTGATCGATCGACGGCAATGTCGTTTCGAGCGACGCCGGCACTTCCCGAAGCAACTGATATTCGGCCACGCCCATCGGCTTGGCGACGCCGCGCAACGCGTACTCCGCGACGAGCCGGTTCTTCTCCTTGCACAGCAGAAGCCCGATGGTCGGCTGATCGTCGGGCCCTTTCAGCTGAGCATCCACGGCTGACAGATAGAAATTGAGCTGGCCCGCGTACTCCGGCTTGAACGGCGTCGTTTTCAGCTCGACGACGACATAGCAGCGCAGCTTGAGGTGGTAGAACAGCAAGTCGATGAAAAACTCGTCTCCGCCCACGTCCAGACGGTATTGCCGTCCGACGAACGCGAAGCCCGCGCCCAGTTCCAGCAGAAAGCGCGTGATATGCCGCGTGAGCGCCTGCTCGATGTCGCGCTCCTGCGCGTTCTCCGCAAGACCCAGAAAGTCGAAGATGTACGGATCTTTCAGCGCCTCGCGCGCCAGGTCGGATTGCGGCGGCGGCAGGCGCTCGCCGAAATTCGTGACGGCGCTGCCGCTGCGCGCGTGCGCGGCCGTTTCGACCTGCATGACGAGCACCTGGCGCGACCAGCCGTGCTCCAGCGCCTTTTCGGCGTACCAGCTTCGATCCTCGGGATTCTTGACCTTGTCCAGCAAGGTGCAGAGATGGAACCACGGCAATTGTGCAGCAGGCTGCTGCACAAATGCCTCATCCGGCCATGCCTGGGCCAGCGCACGCATGTACTTGAGATTGCGCGGAGAGAAGCCGCGCATATCGGGAAACGCCGACTTCAGATCGCGCGCGAGTTGATCGATGACGCCCGCGCCCCAGCCTTGCCGCTGCTGCCGGTCGAGGATGTCGCGGCCGATCTGCCAATACAGCGTGACCAGTGCCCGGTTCGCACTGGCCGCGGCGCGCTGGCGTGCCCGCTCGACGCGCAGTTTCAGTTCGGCGAGCCAGCGCCGGTAGTCGTCGCCCCACGCGGGCAGCGGTTCGCGGGTCATGCGGTTCCTGGTTCGACGCCGGTTGTTTCGGAACGGCCATTATCGGCGGAATCGGCGAGCCGCAACACTCCGCGCGCGGAACCGCGCCTGCATCATCGAGGCGCGGCTCCGGCCCGGACACTCGCACTTCTTCTATCTACGTGGTCTCCCCGACGCGCCTCGCGCGCAAGGCAGGGGTTTGCTTCCCAGGCTCTTCGGCCTCGATTCTTTGTAATTTGTCCTGGTCTCCCCAACGCGTCCCGCGCAAGGGATTGCGAATCGCTATCTTTTCCACAGAAAACGTGCACAAGCCTGTGGATATCGTTCTATGTACTAGCGCAACACATTGATTCGACAACACTTACATCCGACGCCCGGCGATGCGCCCCGTTGGCATCGCCGGACTTACTCGGCATTCGGCATGCAGGACGCGAGCATCGCGTCGACGCGATTCATTTCGATGCTGAACAGCGACTGCGGCGCGGTGGCGTTCAGCTCATCAGCGGCGGAACTCGGCAGCGCCATCGCGATCGTGGCCGTCGCGAACAGCGCAAGGAGCATCGACAGAAACCAGGAAAAGACGACCATCGCCAACCTCGTCAAGGAAATCTCTCGGAATCGGCGCGCGTGAACGTCAGCGCGTGATGTGAAGAGTAGAGCCGTGCGGCGCTTCGCACAGCCCTACGGACGGGGGGACTTGAAGGAGGGTGACTACGGCCGCAGTTTCGGCGCCGGGATGGTCGAAACGTTCTGAGCGAGCGCGGCGGCTTCCTGCGCCTGCATCGCTCGGATGAAGCCTTCGCGCTCGCGCAGGCGGCGCCAGTATTGCGCGACGGGCGGCGCGAAGCCTTCGCTCAGGTCGAGCAGTTCCGCGAGCATCAACGCATAGCCGACGGAAATGTCCGCCGCCGTGAAGCGCCCCGCGCACAGATACGGCTGCGCTTCCAGCAGCGGCGCGAGCGTGCGCAGGCGCGCGTGGAACCATCGTGCGTAATCGTCGACGATTTGCGGCTGCCGGCGCTCCGGCGGCTCCAGATGGGCGTAGCGCAGCACGAGCGTCTGCGGAAACGTGAGCGTCGCTTCGCCGAAATGCAGAAAGTTGAGATAGCGGCCGAAATCGGCCTCGTGCGGCGCGACATCCAGCGCGCCCGGCGAGTAACGCGCCGCGAGATACTGGCAAATCGCCGCCGATTCCGTCATGAAGAGCGCGTCGTCCCCGAAGGCGGGAATCGTGCCGAGCGGGTTCACGTCCTTGAAACCGCGCGCGAACACGCGCGGCGGAAACGGCAGCATCTTCAGTTCGTACGGCACGCCGATCTCTTCCAGCGCCCACAGCGGCCGAAACGAGCGCGCGCTCACGCAATGATGCAGCGTAATCACGTCGATACCCCGCTCAGCCGAGCCACGACGGCTTGCGCTTCTCGAGGAAACTGCGTACGCCTTCGCGCCCTTCGTCGGATGCGCGGATGCGCGCGATGCGTTCGGCCGTCTCCGCGATCAACGCTTCGTCGATGTGCTTGCCGGCGAAATCCGCAACGAGCTTCTTGCACTCGCGCACGCCGTTCGGGCTGTTCGCGGCGATGCTCGCGGCGATCGCATCGACGCGCGCATCGAGCTGATCGGCGGCGACGGCTTCGTGCACGAAACCGAGCCGCAGCGCAACGGCTGCGTCGAAACGCTCGGCCGACACGAAATAGCGATGCGCCGCGCGCGCGCCCATCGCGCGGATCACGTAGGGCGCGATCGTCGCGGGCATCAGGCCGAGCTTCGCTTCGGAGAGACAGAAGTGCGCGCTGTCGGCGGCGACGGCGATATCGCACACGGCGACGAGGCCCATGCCGCCCGCATACGCATCGCCCTGCACGCGCGCGATCACCGGCTTCGAGCAGGTATAGATCGTGTTGAGCATTGTCGCGAGGCCGAGCGCATCGGCGCGGTTTTCCGCCTCCGAATAGCCCGCCATGCGCTTCATCCAGTTGAGGTCGGCGCCCGCGCAGAACGCCGGTCCACTCGCCGCGAGCACGATGACGCGCACGTTGGCGTCGTCGTCGAGCGCGCGGAAGGCGGCGGTCAGCTCGACGATGGTCGCGTCGTCGAACGCATTGCGCACGTCGGGGCGATCGAGCGTCACGCGCGCGACATGTCCTTCGATGCCCAGCGTCAGGCGTTGCAGATTGGATGCGTCGGTCATGTGTCGTCTCCTTGATACGCTCGAATTGAGCGCTGCTCAATTTATCTTTACTGCGAACCTGTCTTTATCGAGAAGTGTCGGCGAAAAGCGCGCGGCCGGTCAACTCAATTCTTTGAGCCCGACTCACAAAGCCGCCGCTCGACAATCATCCGACAAGACTCATGACCGATATGTCACGCCGCGAACATGCGCGGACGTAATATAGTCGTATATATTACGGTGCTCGCGAAGCCACGCCGCCGCACGCTCGCGGCCATTCGAGGTGCCGCCGAAGTCGATCCATAACCAGAAATTCAACTCGATTCAAGGAGCTTTACGTGAAGACTCGCATTCTGCGCGCTTTGTTTTCCGCGTTCGTGCCGCTCGCCGCGGGCATCGCTGCAACATCCGCGCTCGCGGGTGAAGTGCAGGTCGCGGTCGCGGCCAACTTCACGGCGCCCGTGCAGGCGATCGCCGCCGAGTTCGAAAAGGATACGGGCAACAAGGTCGTCGCGTCCTTCGGCGCGACGGGTCAGTTCTACGCGCAGATCAAGAACGGCGCGCCGTTCGAAGTGTTCCTCGCCGCCGACGACACCACGCCCGCCAAGCTCGACAGCGAAGGCGCGACCGTGCCCGGCAGCCGCTTCACCTATGCGACGGGCGCGCTCGCGCTGTGGTCCGCGAAGGACGGCTACGTCGACGACAAGGGCGAAGTGCTGAAGAAGAACGCGTTCACGCATATCGCGATCGCGAATCCGAAGGCCGCGCCGTACGGTCTCGCGGGCTATCAGACGCTCGACAAGCTGGGCTTGACCGCCGAAATCAAGCCGAAGGTCGTCGAAGGTCAGAACATCTCGCAGACGCAGCAGTTCGTCGCGACGGGCAATGCGGAGCTCGGCTTCGTCGCGCTGTCGCAGATCTACAAGAACGGCAAGATCACGAGCGGTTCGGCCTGGATCGTGCCGGGCAATCTGCATGAGCCGATCAGGCAGGACGCGGTTATCCTGAACAAGGGCAAGGACAATCCGGTCGCGAAGCAATTCCTCGATTATCTGAAGGGTCCGAAGGCCGCCGAAGTCATCAAGTCCTACGGTTATCAACTGTAATTCCGCCGATGCCGCTCGATAGCGCCGACCTCCAGGCCATCACGCTGACGCTCGAACTCGCGGCGCTGACCACGGCGCTGCTGCTCGTGGTCGGCACGCCGATCGCGTGGTGGCTCACGCATACGCACTCGAAGCTGAAGGGCATTGTCGGCGCGGTGGTGGCGCTGCCGCTCGTGCTGCCGCCGACCGTCATCGGCTTCTATCTGCTCGTGCTGATGGGGCCGAACGGTCATGTCGGCAAGCTTACGCAGGCGCTCGGCATCGGCTTGCTGCCGTTCACGTTCGCGGGGCTCGTGGTCGGCTCGGTGATCTATTCGCTGCCTTTCGTCGTGCAGCCGTTGCAGAACGCGTTCGAGGCGATCGGCCGGCGCCCGCTCGAAGCCGCCGCCACGCTGCGCGCGGGACCGTGGGATACGTTCTTCACGGTGGCGCTGCCGCTCGCGCGGCCGGGCATCGTCACGGCGACGATCCTCGGCTTCGCGCATACCGTTGGCGAATTCGGCGTCGTGCTGATGATCGGCGGCAATATTCCGGGGAAAACGCGCGTCGTGTCCGTGCAGATCTTCGATCACGTCGAAGCGCTCGAATACGCTCAGGCGCACTGGCTCGCGGGCGGCATGGTGATATTCTCGTTCATCGTTCTTCTGCTGCTCTATTCCAGCCGACGTTCCGTTGCGGCTCATGTCTGAACTCACTTCATCCCGCCTGACGCTCGAACGCGCGCGCAGCAGTTCCAGCGAAGCCATCGACGCGCGCTTTCTCGTCGAGCAAGGCCGCTTCACGCTCGATCTCGATCTCACGCTTCCCGGGCGCGGCGTCACCGCGATCTTCGGCCATTCCGGCTCGGGCAAGACCACGCTCTTGCGCTGTCTCGCGGGACTCGCGCGGCCGCGCATCGGGCGGCTCGTCGTCAACGGCGAAGTCTGGCTCGATACCGAACGCAACGTCTTTCTGCCAACGCACAAGCGTCCGCTCGGCTATGTCTTTCAGGAGGCAAGCCTCTTTCCGCATCTGAGCGTGAAGAAGAATCTGCGCTTCGGGCTCGAACGCGTGCGCGCGGCAACACGGCGCGTCGATCTTTCTCAGGCGGCGGAGCTGCTCGGCATCGGACATTTGCTGGAGCGCATGCCGGCCGGCTTGTCGGGCGGCGAACGGCAGCGCGTGGGCATCGCGCGGGCGCTGTTGACGAGCCCGCGTCTTCTGCTGCTCGACGAACCGCTCGCCTCGCTCGATCAAAAACGCAAGCTCGAAATCCTGCCGTATCTGGAACGCCTGCACGACGAGCTCGATATCCCCGTGCTCTATGTGAGCCACGCGCCGGAAGAAGTCGCGCGGCTCGCGGATCATCTCGTGCTGCTCGAAAGCGGGCGCGCGCTCGCGAGCGGCCCGATCTCCGATACGCTCGCGCGCCTCGACCTGCCGCTCGCGCTCGCCGACGACGCATCGGTCGTGTTCGAAGGCGTCGTCGATGGATACGACAGCGCGTATGGCCTGCTCACGCTCGTCTTGCCGGGCTCGCGCGCGAAGCTGACGGTCGTGCACGCGCCGCTGGCCGAAGGTAAAACCATGCGCGTGGCCGTGAAGGCGCGCGACGTGAGTCTCATCACCGGTACGCACGAGCACGCGCGCAGCAGCGTGCTGAACGTGCTGCCCGCGACGGTCGTCGGCATTGCGGACGATGCGAATCCATCCCAGGCGGTCGTGCGGCTCGATGTCGGCGGCTCGCCGCTGCTTGCCCGCGTGACGCGCTACTCGCTGGACCGGCTCGGCGTCGCCCGCGGCATGCAGTTGTGGGCGCAGGTGAAAGCGGTGTCGCTACTCGCCTGAGCGCGCCTTCAGCGCGGCGTATTGCAAAAGCATGATCGTCTTGCCGTCCATGATCTCGCCGCGCCCGATCATCTCCAGCGCGGTTTGCAGCGGCACTTCGATCGTCTCGATCTCCTCGCCCTCCTCCTCCACGCCGCCGCCGTCCGACACGCGCATCGAACTGTCGTAATCGCCCAGATAGAAGTAGAGCTTTTCGGTCACCGATCCGGGGCTCATGAACGCCTCGAAGATTTTTTCGACGTGATGCACGCGGTAGCCCGTTTCCTCCTCCACTTCGGCGCGAATGCGCTCTTCCGGCGACGCGTCGTCGAGCAGGCCGCCGGGCGTCTCGACCAGCATGCCGTGATGCCCGTTGACGAACGCAGGCATGCGGAACTGGCGCGTCAGCAGCACGTTGCCGGTTTTGCGGTCGCGCAACAGGATGGTCGCCCCGTTGCCGCGGTCATAGGTTTCGCGGCTTTGACGCTGCCAGGTGCCGTCGCGGCGCAGGAAGTCGAACGTGACTTTCCTGAGGACGTACCAGTCGTCGGATAGCACTTCCGTCTTGAGGATGCGGATACGGTCTTGGGTTTCCATCGGGCTCACCTGATCGACAATTCGTTAAGCTCATGGTAGCGTGCAGTTTCGTGCAACATCAAGCAAATTCGTGCAAAACAATGTTGACCAGCCAACGCAAGAAAGCGATCCTCGATGCGCTCAAGCGCGATGGACAAGTGCTCGCCAGCGATCTGAGCACGCGCTTCGGCATCTCCGAGGACACGGTGCGACGCGACCTGCGCGAGCTCGCCGCCGAAGGCCTGCTGCAACGCGTGCATGGCGGCGCGCTGCCCGCGTCGCCCGCGGTTGCGCCGTTCGCGCGCCGCGAGGAAATGGAGTCGGACGCGAAGCGGCGCATCGCACGGAAAGCGGCGGAGATGATCGCGCCGGGGCAAGTCGTCATCATCGATGGCGGCACGACGTCTGCGCTGCTGGTGCGTCATCTGCCGGAAAATCTGTCCGCGACGGTCGTCACGCATAGCCCGAGCGTCGCGGTCGCGCTGGCTGAGCATGCGTCGGTGGAGGTCGTGCTGATCGGCGGCAAGCTGTACAAGCATTCGATCGTCACCGTGGGCGCGGCCGCCGTCGAAGCCATGTCACACGTTCACGCGGACATCTATTTCATGGGTGTCACAGGCGTGCATCCGGCCGCCGGCCTCACCACCGGCGATTTCGAGGAAGCGCACATCAAGCGGGCGCTCGCGGCGCGCGCGGCGGAAACCGTCGTGCTCGCGTCGGCGGCGAAGCTCAATGCGGCGTCGCCGTACCGGATCGGCGGTATCGAACTGGCGCAGACGATCATCGTCGAGAACACGACCGACGCGAAGCTCGTCGAGCCCATCGAGCAGGCGGGAATCACCGTGCTGCGCGCTTAGAACTACGACACTTTATTACCGGGTAACGCGCTGAAAAATACGCGCGGTGGGCTGTAATTGAATTTCCCCCGCAACTGGAATAGCGTTTAAAGATTCGCCATGTGCGATCGACGGCCGAGGGCGGATTTCCGTCAAGGTTATCGACGCCGCGAACAATTTTTCTGGAGAAGGTCGTGAATCGCCTGAAGGCTTTTATTGCGCTGTCGCTGATCGCGAGCGCGGGCGTGGCCGCCAATGCGCAAGCCTGGTCGCGCGTCGGCGTGTGGGTCGGCGGACCCGTGTATTACCCGTATCCGGTCGCGCCGGCTCCGTATTACTACTATCCGCCGCCGCCCGTGGTCGTCGCGCCGTCGGCGCCGGTTCAATATGTCGAACAGGGCCAGCCGGTCGCCGATCCGGGCGCGCCCGCCCAGCAGCCCGGCATGTGGTACTACTGCGACACCGCCAAGGCCTACTATCCGTACGTGAAGCAATGCGCCGCCGCATGGCGCCCGGTTCCGGCAACGCCGCCGCCATCGAACTGATGCTTCCGGCATTCCGAACATCGACCACGAAGCGAATTTGCAAGAATCTATGAACTACTCAAGGCTCGCCCTGCTCCTGGCGGCGATTGGCGCAACCGGCCTTTCGGCCTGCACCGTGATGCCGACCGGACCCAGCGTGATGGCGCTGCCCGGCAGCACCAAAACGTTCGACCAGTTCCGCGCCGACGATGCCTCGTGCCGCCAGTTCGCGCTCCAGCAGGTCGGCGGCGTGGACGCGAATCAGGCCGCCACCAATAGCGCAGTGGGCAGCGCTATCGTCGGCACCGCGCTCGGCGCGGCGGCGGGAGCGGCGTTCGGCGGCGGCTCGGGCGCGGCCATCGGCGCGGGCGCGGGCTTGCTGACCGGCAGCGCGTATGGCGTCGGCGCGTCGCAAGCTTCGGGCTACAACGTCCAGCAGCGTTACGACTACGCGTATCTGCAGTGCATGTACGCTGCCGGCGACAAGGTGCCGGTGCGCGGCGCCGTGCACACCGTGCCGCCTTCCGGCGCTTACACCACGCCGCCGCCTCCACCGCCGCCGCCGGGCTGGCAGCCGCCTCCGCCGCCGCACAGTTGAGGGTCTAGCGCCGCACGAGCGGCGCTTCGGGCACGAACGCCGGCGCGACGAGCAGGCCCGTCACCCAGCCAATATAGAAGCGCAAGTCGCTCCAGAACTCCGACCGTTCATACACGCGAAACGCCTGCACGTGCGCGAGCCACAGCACGAGTTGCAGCGTGCCCGTCAGCGCGAGCCAGACGAGCGCAATCACGCCGGTCGCGCGGGCGCAGCGGCGGAAGGTTGACGCATCCCACTGCTCGCGCACGATGATGCATCCCGCGATCAGCACGCAGACGGCCGGAATCACGCTCGTCACGAGCACGTGCGCGCTCCATCCGAATATCACGCCGACGATCAGGCTGACGATTACCGCGAACGCCGCCATCGGCCACGCAATCCACGACGGCCCACGCGCCGCCATCCACGCGATGGTGATGAAAAACGGCGTGATGGCCCATTGCAACGCGGTCGCGACGGCTTTCGCGAGGTTCTCGCCCGCCTGCTCGTTCGAATGGCTCGCCGCGACATACACGGTGATCGCTTCATGCACGCAGACGGCGACGACCGCGAAGCTCAACGCCTCGCACGCGGCAAAAGCCGGTGATTTCTCCGCGTGCGCGGGTGCATCGCCGAAACCACGCAAGCGCTCCAGAACCGGTTCGACGAAGAACGCGAGAATCGCGCCGATCAGCAGCGCGGCGGCGGCATCGGTGAGGGAGAAATGGCCGAACAGGGAAAAGAGGCCTTGCCACAGGAATTCGGGCGCGGCGGCGCACACGGCCACCCACAGGGCGAAGAAGAACCCGTTCGAAGCACTTCTGAGCGGCATGGCCACCTCGATGCGTTTTATTGCTCAGGCAGCGGCGCGTCCTTCACGCGTTCGATCAATGCCGCGCGCACACGCTCGCGCAGATCGGCGGGCATCGAAAAACATTCGTAGGCGAGCGCCTGCGCAACCGTCACGACTTTCAATTCTTCATAGCAGCGTCCGCTGCCGATCATCGCTTCGAAGGCATTGGCGCGCTCGTTGATTTCGATGGGATCGACATCGACGAGCAGCACGGCGTGCGCGAGCACGGCGTAGAGCGGCTGATCCTTGTCGCCGTGCGGCACGCGCCGCCAGTATTGCGCGGTGCCCGCGATTTTGCGGGCGTCGCCGCCGGGGCCCCACGCGAGATTGAAGCGGCCATCGCAGAACGAGCCTTCGACCGCTTGCCAGTGCGTCAGCACGCCGAGCGAGTTGAGCGCATCCGCGACGATCCTGCACAGATGCACATAGATGGTTTCGGAGAGCGTGCCCATAGGCGCGCGCACCGGATACGCGAGGCTCAGATTGAGAATGCCCGGACCTTGCGGAACGAGCCCGCCGCCCGAAAGACGCAGCCATACCGGACAGCCGCGCCGCGCAAAGGCTTCGCGCGCATCGGCGAGCGCGGCGTAACGCTGGTAGCTGCGCGGCGCGACCAGCGAAACGGGCGCTTCCCAGATGTGCGCGACGGCGTCGCCGGCGGCTGCGCGCGCGAGAAGTGCTTCCTCGGCGTCGAGAGGATCGCCGGAAAGGGAAGCGGGATCGATCAGTTCGAAGGACATGGAATCGATGTCGGAGCGCGCCGCGAACAGCGCCATCCACGCATGGTAGCCAATAACCGGGAAAAGCGAGCGCGCCCCGTCGGCGGCCTTCGCAGACGGGGCGCCTGCAGGTCAGGATGCGATCACGCGCCCTTTCCCACCTGCTCCTTCAACAACGCGTTCACCTCGTTCGCCTTCTCCATCTGGCTCATGTGCCCGGCGTCATCGAACACGCGCACGGTCGCGCCTTCCGGCGCATTTTTCGCGTGCGCGGCCGGGATGATCTGGTCTTGCGCGCCCCAGATCACGAGCACCCGCTTGCCGGTCGCGGCGAGCTTGCTGGCCGGCTGCGCGGTCTGCTTGCCGCCCGCGAACAATCCGCCGTTCAGGGATGTAAGCGCGTCGCTCACGCCGTCGAGCCGCTTGTATTTCAGCAGATCGTCGAGCATCTGGCGGCTCACCAGCTCCGGATTCGCGAACAGCAGTTCGACGACCGGCTTCAGCTCGCGGCGCGATTCGGCCGTGACGAAGCCTTCGGTGTACGCGTTGTTCACTTCATCGCCGAAACCGGCCGGCGAAATCAGCGACACCGACTCCACCCGCGCAGGCTGATCGACGGCCATCTGCGCCGCGATGCCGCCGCCCATAGAATGGCCGACGAGATGCGCTTTTTCGATGCTCACCGCATCCATGAACTTGCCGACGAAGCCCGCGAGATCGGCCAATGTCGTGCCCGGCACCTTGGGCGTCGATTGACCGTGGCCCGGCAAATCCAGAGCGAACACGCGATGCTTCTCCGCGAGCGCATCGAGATTGAAGAGCCAGTTGTCCAGATCGCCGCCGAAGCCGTGGATGAACAGCACCGCGGGCCGGCTCGCGTCGTCGCCGCCGCGCGATGCGTAGCGCACGCGGATGCCTTCGACATCGACGAAGTGATACGCCGCGGCTTCCTCGCCTTCCTCGTCGTCCTCGGCGGGCGTCACGTATGAGGAGACGTACGCGTCGATATCGGCGTCGCTCACGTCAGCGGGCGCGAGCACGCCGAGCAGCGCCTTCACCGGCAGCGTATCGCCCGCCGATGCCACGCGGCGCCGCAGCAAACCGGCATCGGGCGCTTCGACGGCATTCGCGATCTTGTCGGTTTCGACATCGAGAATCGGCATGCCGACGGTGATCTCCGTGCCCTCCTCCACGAGCCATTCGTTGACCGTGCCTTCCTTCATCGACAAGCCCCACTTGGGCATCACGATCGGTGTGATTGCAGACATCAGTGCTTTCCTCCCTTCATGGTTTTTCGTGCGGCGTCGGCGATCTGCGCGGCGCTCGGAATGTAGAGGTCTTCGAGCGTCGGCGAGAACGGCACCGGCGTATGCGGCGCGCAGACCATCTGGATGCCCGACTTCAGCGCGCCGAACGCCTGCTGCGCGACCTGCGCGGAAATATCGGTGGCGATGTTGCAGCGCGGATTCGCTTCATCGACGACGACGAGCCGTCCCGTGTTCTCGACCGTCTCCAGCACGGTGTCGATATCGAGCGGCGACAGCGTGCGCAGATCGACGACTTCCGCTTCGATGCCCTCCTTCGCCAACGCCGATGCCGCCTCGAGCGCGCGATGCACCATCAGGCCGTACGTGACGATGGACACGTCCTTGCCGTCGCGCACGACATTCGCTTCGCCGAACGGAATCGCGTATGAGTTCTCGGGCACTTCGCCTTCGAAGCCGTAGAGGTTCTTGTGCTCGCAGAAGATGACCGGGTCGTTGTCGCGGATCGCCTGGATCAGCAATCCCTTCGTGTCGTACGGCGTGCTCGGGCACACGACTTTCAAGCCCGGAATGTGCGTGAACAGCGAAGTCAACATCTGGCTATGCTGAGCCGCCGCGCGAAAGCCCGCGCCGACCATCGCGCGAATCACGACGGGCGTTTCCGCCTTGCCGCCGAACATGTAGCGGAATTTCGCGGCCTGATTGAAGATCTGGTCGAAGCACACGCCCATGAAGTCGATGAACATCAGCTCCGCGACCGGACGCATGCCGCACGCCGCCGCGCCGATCGCCGCGCCGACGTATGCCGATTCCGACAAGGGCGTGTCGAGCAATCTGTCGCCGTGCTTCGCGTAGAGTCCCTTCGTCACGCCTAGCACGCCGCCCCACGCGTCTTTCTCGCCGTCCGCGCCTGCGCCGCCTACGATATCCTCACCCAGCACGATCACGCTCGGATCGCGCTGCATTTCCTGATCGAGCGCTTCGTTGATCGCCATCTTCATGCTCAATTTGCGGGCCATGATTGTCGTCTCCTGAATTCAATATTTGACGTAGACATCGGTGAGCAGATCGGCGGCGGTCGGCAAAGGCGCGTCCTTCGCTTCCTGCACCGCGCGATCAATCAGCGCGGCGACTTCCTTGTCGATCGCATCGAGTTCTCCGGGGGAAATCACGTCGGCTTGCGTGACGGCGGCCGCGAACTTCTTCAGGCAGTCCTTGTTCGAGCGGATATCGTCGAGCTCGCCCGGCGCGCCGTAGGTCTGCGCGTCGCCTTCGAAGTGGCCGTAGAAGCGGATCATCTTGCATTCGAGCAGCGCGGGCCCGCCGCCTTCGCGCGCACGTTTGATGACTTCGCCCGCCGCTTCGTACACCGCGAAGAAATCGGTGCCGTCGACGGTCACGCCGGGAATGCCGAAGCCCGCCGCGCGGTCGACGTAGCTATCCACCGCCGTGCCGTAATCGCGCGCGGTCGATTCCGCATAGCCGTTGTTCTCGATCACGAAGATCACGGGCAGATTCCACACCGCCGCGAGATTCAGGCTTTCGAGGAAGGTGCCCTGATTGGACGCGCCATCGCCCGCGAACGTGATGCCCACTTCGCCCTTGCCGCGAAACTTCGCCGCGAGCGCGGCGCCGCAGATCAATGGCGCGCCCGCCCCGAGAATGCCGTTCGCGCCCATCATCCCCTTGGAGAGATCGGCGATGTGCATCGAGCCGCCCTTGCCGTTGCACGAACCGCCCTTCTTGCCGTAGATCTCCTTCATCATCGCGACCGGATCGACGCCCTTCGCGATGCAGTGTCCATGTCCGCGGTGCGTGCTCGCGATTCGGTCGCCGTCGTTCAGATGCGTCATGATGCCGACGCCCGCCGCCTCTTCGCCCGCGTAGAGATGCACGAAACCGGGAATATCGCCGCGTCCGAAATCGACGTGCAAGCGCTCTTCGAAATCGCGGATCGTGCGCATCTTGCGATACGCGCTCAGCAGTTCTTCCTTGGAGAGCGGCAAGCCGCCCGCGTGTTGCGTAGCTGTCATCTCTGTCTCCTTCGTTGGGTGGGTCTAGCGGGTATTGCTCATGGACTGAGGCGACTGACGCATCAGCCCGGACGCCGCCGCGTAGCGCATGCACGCGGCGACATCGATGCTGCGAAAGGCGTTTTCCCGGAGCGTGACGGTCACTTCGTCGCCGGGGCTAAAGGCGAGCTCGCGTTCGCCGTCGAGCGCGACGATGCCGGTGCGCTGCGTCACGCGATGCGGCACGCCGTCCGAAAGACGCGTCCAGCTCGCGATCGGCACGGGCTCGACGAGGCCCGGCGCGATGGGCGCGTGCAGATCGAATTCGCCTTTGCCCGGCGCGGCGAGCTCGATCGCGACGCCGCCCGCGTCGTGACGCCCGAGCGGTTCGAGCAGTCCGGCGATGGCCGACATGCCGATCGCCTGCGGGTCGGCGTAAGAGACGTAGACGGCGGCGAGCGTGTCGATCTTCCACAGCGCCCGCGCGCCGATGAAATGCTCGTGCGAGATCACGGCATCGACGAGCGCGATATCGCGGCGCACGTCGCCGTTCGAATCGCGTATCTCGATGTCGAGCCGCTTGTTCGATGCGAGCGCTTCGTTCGACGGAACGCGGCCCGTCGCGTAGAGGCCCGCTGCGAGTCCGGCTATCGTCGGCTCACGCATTTCCGGATACGCGTTGTTCGTGCCGGTCGAAAGACCCGCGATCGGCACTTGCCCGCACTCACGCACGACCGCGCGGTGCGTGCCGTCGCCGCCGAGCACGATGAGCGCATCGACGCCGGCCTCGCGCATCATGCGCGCGGCGCGGAAGGTGTCGTCGACGCGCGCGGTCACGGGCATATCGAGGAATTCGACTTGGGCGAGCGCGGCGTCGGGGCCATGCTTGCGCGCGAGATGGCGCTGGAGCATGACCTTGAGGCCTTCGCGGTCCGGCATCATCAACACGCGCCCGACGCCGCACGCCGCAAGCGACGACAGCAGCCGCAACACGATGTTCACGCGATCGGCAAGCTGAAGGCTGTTCGCGTTCGCGATGACGCGGCGAATGTCGCGCGCCGAAACCGGATTGGCGATGATGCCGACGAGTGGCGTTGCGCTATCACGCATGCGCTATGTCTCCTTGTGGTCCGCCTGGAATCGTTGTGCGGCGGATAAAGGCAAGCGCTATGCCAATTGAAAAAGCGAGGGAATACCCGAAGAAAACGGGCGATAGGCGGGGGTGTACGGGGTGCCGCCGTGACAGGTGTCACAGCGGCAGATGTATCGGGGGGTACAGGCGTATCGCGTGTTCAGTGGCCGTTCGCGTCGCGCTGATTCGGCGACTTGATGCCGTAGCGCGCCATGCGCCGATACAGCGTCATGCGGCTCACGCCGATCTGCCGCGCGACCGCGCTCAGATTCCAGCTTGCCGCGCGCAAGTACTGCATCAGCAGCATGCCTTCGGGCGGAAGCCGATGCGGATCGAATTCCTCGACGACGCGCGGCGGCAGCTCGACCGGCGCGGCGGCGCCCGCGAATCCTTCCGGCAGATCGTCGATGTCGATCAGTCCGTTCGAGCACACCGCGCGCGCATAACGCAGCACGTTACACAGCTCGCGCAGATTGCCCGGCCACTCATGCCGATGCAGCCGCTCGCGCACCGCCGGCGACAACGCGACGGGACCGCGCGCGGCGTCATTGCCTTCGTCGAGTAGCTTGCGGATCAGCCAGTCGAGATCGGTTCGTTCGCGCAGCGGCGGCAGCGTGAAGCGCGCGCCGTTCAGGCGGTAGTACAGGTCTTCGCGGAATCGTCCGTCGTGCATGAGCGCGTCGAGCGAATGATGCGTCGCGGAGATCACGCGCACATCGACCGACACGGGCCGCGATGCGCCGATCGCGAGCACTTCGCCTTCGGCCAGCACGCGCAGAAGACGCGATTGCAGCTCGCGCGGCATGTCGCCGATTTCATCGAGAAAGAGCGTGCCGCCATCGGCTTCCTGAATCAGCCCGCGCTTGCCCTTCGCGCCCGCGCCCGAAAAGCTGTTCGGCAGATGCCCGAACAGTTCGCTTTCGATGAGCGTCTCCGGAATCGCCGCGCAATTCACCGCGACGAACGGCCCCGCGCGCCGCGCGCTCGCGCGATGCAGCGCCTTCGCGAAGAATTCCTTGCCGCTGCCGGTTTCGCCATTGACGAGCAGGTTGATCGGCGAATCGACGAGTTTCGCGGCGCGTTCCAGTTGGCGCGTGAGCGCGGCATCGCCACCGCATAGCGCGGCCAGCGGCGCGGGCACTTCCACGCTGCGTGGCGAAGCCGCGTTCGTCGTCGGCGTGAAGCACGGCGCGGGCGGCATCACGCTCAGGTAAAGCAGCGCGCCCGAGCGCGCGAGCGGCACGGCGCGCAACTCGCTCGGCCGCGAGTACACGAAGCGGCCCAGCTCTTCGATGCGCGCATCGAAGAGCGTGTCGAACGGCACGCCAATCAGCGATGCCGCCGCCTCGCCCGGCGCGATCGGCCGGCCGATTTCCGCGGCGAGCATCGCGTGCGCGCGGCGATTGTGGCCAACGATGCGCCCGCTCGCATCGAGCGCGATCAGATATTCGGGGTCGACATCGACGAATTCCGGCGATGTGTTCAGCTTCAGAATCCAGTCCTGCCGATGCGTGCGCAGGAAGTTCGCGTTCTCGATATGGCCCGCGTAGATCCGCACGAGCTGCAGCGCGAGGTTCTGGCTGTCGCGCGCTTGCGGCGATGTGAGCGCGGAGATATCGAGGATCGCGGAGAGCGTGCCGCGCGAATCGAAGAGCGGCGCGGCGGTGCAGGTGAGCGGGATGTGCGTCGCGTCGAAATGATCGATCTGATGAACCGTGAGCGCCTGGCCCGTCGTGAGCGCGGTGCCGACCGCGCACGTGCCCGCGCCCGCTTCGCTCCATTCCGCGCCGAGATAGAGCCCGGCATGGCGCAGCGCGGAATCGGTGTTGGCGTCGCCGATGTAATCGACGGTCACGCCGAGCGCATCCGTCAGCAGCACGACGTAGCCCATGCCCGCGACCTGCTCGTAAAGCGTCTCCAGGCCGTGACGGGCAATACGCGCGAAATCGTCGATGCGCTGCTGATGCTCGCGCAACCGCGTCTGCGGCAAGATGCGCGCTTCCTGCATCCGCGACGGATCGAGCCCGTACTGATGCACGCAACGCCGCCATGAACTCTGAATGATGCCGTCGTGCGTGCGCGCGGAACCGAGCGCGTCGGCCCGCGTGGTGGCCGCGACGACTGCCTCGATGTGCTCGCGTTGCCGCATGTCCATGCGTGCTCTCCTTGTCTCCGGACGCGTCAGGCGTTTATCGGCGCATGGCAGCGCGCTTTCGTTTTTATTCGCCTCCTGGCATTGCTCTCATTCTTTCGCTCGCGAGCGCGGCATTCACCGATTCGCACGAGCGTGTCTCAGGCCATATGATGCTTGAATCGGCGGAACGCGTCATGCGGCGGGAGCGCTGCGCCGCAACAAAGGCGCGCCGATAACCGAGCGCATCAAAACGAAAATACAGGAGACGACGGATGGCGAAGATCGCTTACGAAGATTTCGAGCGACAGATCGTGCAGCATCACATCATCAAGGGCAATGTGTATGAGAACGGCGCGGCGCTCGTCGAGCGCGCGAACAAATGGATCGATGAGAACGGTATCGACGTGCTGAACGTCGAGAGCCTCTCGACGTTCGGCGCCGGCGACGATACCAGCGTGAGCCACTGGTACTCGGGCATTCGCGTCTGGTATCGGACCGCGTAGAAGGACGCGTCAGCCGCGGCCGACGAACGGCATCTTGGTCGCCATCACGGTGTGGAACAGGACGTTGGCCTCGAGCGGCAGATTCGCCATGTACAGGACCGACTGGCCGACGATCTTCACGTCCATCATCGGTTCGATGGCGATCTCGCCGTTCGCTTGCGGCACGCCCTTCGACATGCGCGCGGCGAGTTCGGTCATCGCGTTGCCGACATCGATCTGACCCACCGCGATGTCGTACTTGCGGCCATCGAGCGATGCCGATTTCGTAAGGCCCTCGACCGCGTGCTTCGTCGCCGTGTAAGCCGCCGAGTTGGGGCGCGGCGCGGTCGCCGAAATCGAGCCGTTATTGATGATGCGGCCGCCCATCGGCGTTTGTGCCTTCATCGTGCGGAACGCCTGCTGCAGGCAATAGAACATGCCGTTCAGATTGATATCGACGACACCGCGCCATTGCTCGGGCGTCCAGTCCTCGAACGGCCCCGGCGGATTCGACACCCCGGCGTTATTGAACAGCAGATCGACGCGGCCGAAGCGCTCCACCGCCGCCGCGAAGAGTTTTTCCACCGATTGCGGATCGGAAACATCGGTCGGCACGGCGAGCGCGCGGTCGCCCGCGTTGGACTCGCCGATCACCGCTTCGAGCGGCGCGGGACGCCTTCCCGCCAGCACGACCGACCAGCCGTCGCCGAGCAGGGCTAGCGCCGCCGCGCGCCCAATGCCGCTGCCTGCTCCGGTGACGATGGCGATTCGTTGAGACTGGTTGGCTGCGTCAGACATGTCGGCGTTCTCCTGTTGTTATGCGCGCGACACATGCGCGCGCTAATCGGGAGAACATTATCGACGATGAATCAGCGATTACGCGATGCTTCCGTCGTAACCGGGTCCGCCGTTGCCGTCGCCGTTGCCGTTGCCGTCGTGGTGTTGTGCATGCTGCTGCCGTCGCAGAAGATGGCGGTCATCATCATCGGCACGACCTGTTTGATGACGGCCGTGCTGCCCGATTCCCGCACTTTCGCCTCGACCGTCTCCGCACCCGCGAGCACGACCACGCCGTATGCGGAATCGTTGATCGGCTGGCCGCTGCCGCGCTTGAACATGTCGTCGCCCTGCTCGTAGCCAAGCACGGCGTAGACGCGAAAGCCGTAGGCGGTCAGCTCGCTGCCCGGCGTCGGTTTGAAGGCGTTGACCGAGTTCGCCTCGACGCGCATGGGCCGCGCATCGATGGATTTGTCGGCGACAAGCGGCGCGATGAACCTGTGCGCACTGGATTTGCAGTCGAGCTGGCTTTCGAGAGGCGTTGCATAGCATAGGCTGGGCAGCAGTCCCCCGACCACGGCAGCGAATGCGGTGAGCGTTGCGAGAGGAACGGTTTTCATGGCAGCGTTAAACGAACGGTTCGTAAGGCCGACACTGATGCTCGGGCATCCGCATCGATGCAATAAGCGAGCCAGCGAACCGGCCCGCACCTCGCGCACGCGCTGCATCATTCCCGCAAGGGCTGGGTTTATTGTGTGTTGGTTGACTTCTTGACCGTGGCGCTACGCGCAAATCCTCGTGCTCGTGCAGTGATTCCTACAATCGATTCTGTAGTCGACGTAAAGACAGATTCTGCGCTTCGACATGCCGAGTCTGTACGAGATCCCTCAATCTTTTCTTTTCGATGCGTCGATCCGATGACAGCGCGCAAAAGACCGCGCGAACGAGAAATTCGCGAAATCGTTATATTCAGCGATTCGACCTTCGAGGACCTTACATGACAGTGCTTTCGGATTTCCCCATCACCCGCAAATGGCCTGCTCAGCATCCCGAGCGCATTCAGCTCTACTCGCTGCCGACGCCGAATGGCGTGAAAGTCTCGATCATGCTCGAGGAGACCGGCCTGCCCTACGAGCCGCATCTCGTGCGCTTCGACAAGAACGATCAGATGTCAGACGAGTTTCTGTCGCTGAATCCGAACAACAAGATTCCCGCGATCATCGATCCGGACGGACCGAACGGCGAGCCGATGCCGCTGTTCGAATCCGGCGCGATTCTCGTCTATCTCGCGGCGAAGAGCGGACAGCTCATGCCCGACGACATCGCGAAGCGCTACGAGACGCTGCAATGGCTCATGTTCCAGATGGGCGGCATCGGCCCGATGTTCGGTCAGGTCGGCTTCTTCCATAAGTTCGCCGGCAAGGAATACGAGGACAAGCGGCCGCGCGCGCGTTATGTCGCGGAGTCGAAGCGGCTGCTCGCGGTGCTCGACAAGCGGCTCGACGGACGCGACTGGATCATGGGCAACGCGTACAGCATCGCGGATATTTCGGTGTTTCCGTGGGTGCGCAATCTGATCGGCTTCTACGAAGCGCGCGAGCTCGTGGATTTTCACGAGTTCGCGAACGTCGAGCGCGCGCTCGGCGCGTTCCTCGCGCGGCCCGCCGTGCAGCGCGGCCTCGAGATTCCGAAGCGCGACTGACGCTCGTTCACGCCCGCGCGACTTGGCGCGGGCATCCTCGTGTTTTGTCGCATTCGCGCACGCAAACGTATGCGCCGCGGCATTCATCCGGCTGTCACACAACCGTCTTATAGCCCCGGTAGATTGCGCTTTCCAAAAACGTCTGATCATTGGCCGCTTCGCGCCGCGCAACGCCGCGCTCCAGGCCCGCAGACTTCCTCGCGCACTTCTCTCCTCTACCGAACATGTCAAAGCTCACCGTCAAGGCGCGCCTCGCGATCGTCACGGGCGCGGTTGCCGCCGTGCTCGTCGCCGTCGGCAGCGTCGGATTATTCGGCGTCCAGCAAGGCAATGCCGCGCTGCGTCACGTCTTCGAAGGCCGCGCGCAGGCGCTGCAAACCATCTCGACCATCGACGAGCTCATCACGCAAAGCCAGTTTGCGATCAGCGACGCCGTGCTCGATCCGTCGGCGCAAAAGACGCAGACCGTCGTTGCGGCGACGCAGCAGCGCATCACGAAGATCGACGCCCTGCTCGGCCGCTATCTGCGCTATCCGCTCGATGCCACCGAAGCGCCGCTCGCCAAACGCCTCGCCGCCGATTGGGCGACGTTGCGCGACAAAGGCTTTCTCCCGACGACGAATCTGCTCGCCGCGAACAATCTCTCCGAGGCGCAATGGATTGTCACGCAGCAGATCGAGCCTTCGGCCGCGCGCGTCAAGAAGGAAAGCACGGATCTGCGTGCGTTCCAGCTCACCGCCGCGCAGCAGGAGTACGACGAAGCGCAGCGCGTGAGCCGCATCGTGCAGTGGACGGTCGGCGGGTGCATCGTCGCGGGCGTCGCGCTCGTCGGATGGCTGTGCTTTTCGATGGCGCGCACGCTGATCCGTCAACTCGGCGGCGAACCGGCGCTCGCGGCCAGCGTCGCGCGGCGCGTGTCGCAGGGCGATTTGCTGATGAACGTGCCCGTCGCGCCCGGCGACACGCAAAGTCTGATGCACGCGATGAGCCTGATGCGCAGCCAGCTCGCGTCGATAGTCGGCGACATCAAGCGTTCGACGGACACAATCGGTATCGCGGCGGCGGGCATCACCGAAGGGAATCACGCGCTGTCCACGCGCACCGAAGAGCATGCGGCGAGCTTGCAGCAGACATCCGCGAGCATGGAGCAGATCGCGTCCACGGTGCGTGCGAACGCCGATCACGCGAACCGCGCGCGCGAGCTCGCGAAGGAAGCGTCGGCCCGTGCGAAGGACGGTGAGCGCGCCGTCTCCGATGCCATCGCGCGCATGACCGATCTGGCTTCGCGTTCGTCACAGATCGGACAGATCACGGATGTCATCGAATCGATCGCGTTTCAGACGAATTTGCTCGCGCTGAATGCGGCAGTCGAAGCGGCGCGGGCGGGCTCGCTCGGACGCGGCTTCGCGGTCGTCGCGGAGGAAGTGCGCGCGCTCGCACGCCGTTCGTCGGGCGCGGCGAAGGAAATCTCGCAGTTGACGCGCGAGGTGAACGCGCATGTCGAATCGAGCGGCTCGACGGTGAAGCGCGCCGGCACGACACTCGCCGATTTGCTGGAATCTGTCGACAGCGTATCCACGCTGGTCGAAGCGATTGCGACTGCTTCGCGCGAGCAAAGCAGCGGCATCGACGAAGTGAACGACGCCGTCTCGCAGATGGACCGGCTCATGCAAAAGAACGCGGCGCTCGTCAGCGAAGCGGCGACGGCCGCCCTCTCGCTGGATGTGCAAGCGCGCGAGCTCAGGCAGACCGTGCAGGCCTTCCAGGTTTGAGGCTTTGAAATTCGCCGCGCGTGCATGCATTGCTCGCGCGGTTTTTTTATGGCGCTCGCGATCGTGCAAAGAGCGACTTTCGCCGTCACCGACGCGGTTTGCATAACCGGTTCGCAATGGGAGGCGAAGCAGCGCGCGAATTTCGCACGGCGCATGAAATGCGTTACGCATCAAGACGTTGGGCCGGCGATGCTCAGGATATCCACATGCTTGTGCACCAAAACTGTGGAAATCTTTTGGGTTGCGGTGCATCACCTCCCTACCTTCAGGTAGAACACTTAAGTTGTTGAAGCAAAGGTGTTTCCGATAGGTTGCTGTTCGCCTACGGGCGGGCCGTGACGGATTGCCCCTTATCGGGGGCAGTTCGATTCGTGGTTTGGTAGCCGAGACTCCTAAGCCCGTCATTTGGGCACCCGCCCGCCTCTATCCGAGAGACAGAAGGTGGGATAGGCGAACAGGAAATCGGTATGTTGCAAGAACGCGAACACCCGGCAACAAAGCGATGCAAGCCTGATGGGTCGCTCGGGCCACCCCAAACACAGCGCACCGGGCAATATAGCCAGATGCGTGCTGGAATCCAGCGCGTCGCCAACGGAATGTCAACGACACTGCGCCAGTACCGGGGTGTATGGTTCGACACCTGTTTGCACCATTTGCAGGATGCTCTGGTGAAGGCAACGAAGCGTTACGAAAAAAAGCGCCCATTCTGCACGTCCAATTTAATATGGATTACGTAGAATGATTCAGGCGACTCCCGACGTCGCTCGCGCAGCAAGTTAATATATCGAGCATCAGCAACCCATTTGCCCCGCTTCACGCGGGGTTTTTTTCGGGATAACGAAATCATGAGAGATGTTCAAGGGCGCGATGTAGCAGTACTGAATGGACAGACCGATCACGGCGAAGCCATTATCGAAGCCGCCGAAACGTTCACAGTGAAAGGCGCGCGCGTCGCGCTCGATGGGCATTTGACAGAGTGCCCAAAATGCAGCGGCACATTCCCGATCCTCGCGAGCGGCAGCATGACCCATCGGGGCAGGCGTGTCGCTCAGTTGGGCGACAAGACAGCGTGCGGTGCAACGCTGATCGCGGGGTAATACATGGCAGAAAACTTACAGATGCATGTGCTTGGATTGCACTGCGACGCGCTGCCCGAGCCGGATTATTTCGGCACGCCGTTTCTCACACCGACACGTCTTCGCGGCACCGAAGGGCTAAGCGAACTCTTCGAATATGTCGTCACCGCCCGTATATCGGACGGGCGCCACAACTTGCTTACGACCGACCAACACTTCGACATTGCGGCGATTGTCGGGGCCGAAGCCACGGTATCGATCGAAGTCACCGGCAAGGGTAAGACCATTTCCAGCGTCTCCGGCTGCAGTCTCGGCGCATACACGCGTGAGATCACCGGCCTTGTGAGTGCGGCGCGCATCGTCGGCCCCGATGGAAGCTCGATGATCTACGAGCTGACCTTGCGCCCGTGGCTGCACCTTGCCACGCTGAACCAGACGAGCCGGGTGTTCCTCGGCATGAACGTCGTCGAGGTCACACGCGAGGTGCTGAACGGCTACGCGTACCGGGTCGACTACCGCATCAGCGCGTGGGAATTCTCGAATGGCATGTTTCCCAAGCGGGACTACCAGCGCCAAGCCTTCGAAAGTGATTACCAATTCCTGTGCCGCTTATGGGAAGAATGGGGCATCTGGTTCTGGTTCGAGCACACCGAGGGCTTTCATCGTCTGGTCCTGTCGGATTCGATGAGCACTCATCGGCGTCACGAGCTTGCCTACGAGACACTGCGCTTTCACGCTGCGTCGGACAACCGGCTTGACGAAGAACACATCGACCGGCTTTCGTTGACGAGCGAGATGACGACCGCGCACGTGGCGATCAAGGACTACGACTACACTCGCTCAGGCGGCGTGCGTGCCTTTCCCCCGATGGAGCACGTCGCGGAGGATCAGCGCGATCTGAACTACCCCCGCGCCGAACACTATGACTGGGGCAACTTCAGTCAGCCACTCGAAGGCGGGCTCGCGAACGCCCCGAACGACCCACTCGCCGAAGCCCAGTATCTCGCGCACGTGCGGCTCGATGCCCTGCGCTGCGCGGGCGCACGCGCGCATGGGCATGGACATCTCACGGGACTCATTCCGGGCCGGTACTTTCAACTCATCGGCTACCCGCAGAAAAAGGCCAACGCCGAGTATCTGGTCGTATCCTGCACGCTCGACATTCACGAAGTCCATACGCGTTCAACCGTTTCAACTACCAACAACAAGAACGGAGGGTAAACGAATGCGAGTTGCACCAAAGCGAAAGCCACAAACCCCCGTCACGCCGGCACAGATTGCGGACATCCTCAGAGTGTCTGAGATTGGCGCGCAATGGGTGGCAGGAAAGATCACCATTGAGCAGGTTCAGGAGATGCTCGGCAAGTTCAAGCAATACAACATAAACAACCGGCTTCGCTACTACTACGACGGACGCGGATTTGGTGCCGACTTCGAATTAAATGAAGAAGCGGAAGCTGAGCAAACAGGGATGGGAAGAACATTCGAGATTGGCCCAGAGTCATGGATGTCCGCCAGCATCCCCCGGGAAATCTTTGAACAGCGGCTCGGACTGCATCGCAAGCAACCGGGCGAACTGATTGATGGTGCTCGTAAGGAAGAGACCGAATACTTGCGCATTCCAATTTTTGACACGCAAGATCCAGACGAAGTGGGCCTTAATTTGCGACTGCCCATGCCAAACGATTCACCTTTTGACGTTCATGCACTATTCGTGTACCGGGTCATTCCCGAACAGCCTGCCGAAGCCAAGTTCGAAACCACCACGAACTTTCGCTCGTTCAAGATTTACCGTCGCTACCTGATGCCTGAACAACTGGAGGAACGCAACCATGCCAAGCGCCTGAAATACGGCGCAATGAACCTGCGCTCGGGCATGATGTGTCCCGAGACAGGGTGGTGGCAGGTGTGGCTCGACAAAGACGCGGGCGAGGATGCCACCTTTTGGAATGCCACAGGATATGAGGGGTCCGGTGCCGTAGACCTTCGCTTTGCGGGAGACCCATTTCCAATCAAGCGTCTGTTAAAGGGCGGGCAGGCCAACGCGAACTACACGTGGGTTAAACCTTATCGGAAGAGGTAGCCGGTACAAATGCCGCTGGCCGATATCGACGATGCGAAGGTGGCCGAGCCGTTCGTGCTGGTTGACAACCGTTCTGGCTTGCGTATCCCGAACCAGCCCTATCGCATCTTGCTGGACAGCGGACATCTCATCGAAGGGCGCACAAATGATGCGGGCGAACTGACGCAGGTTTTCGCGGACTCGATTCAACCAGCGATCGTTGAAATCCTTCATAACGATGGCACCGGCAATCCAGCCGCGATCTTCGAAACCATGTTGACTCGACCCGTCGAGCCGCAGCAGCCTGCTATCGTTACCGCAAAGAAAGGCGATACCGAAGTAAATGGCCGGACGCTTCAGCGTAACCACATAGAAGAAACTTCCTCTGATAACTATTTCGCGTTGTGCCATCCGTATAACTGGGGCATGCGCTACAGCAAGAAAAGTAGCAATGGCTCGAAGACAAGTCTCGATTTTCCAGTGATCGCTGAGTACGCGGAGCAGCTTGCAGATGTGCTACTTGAAAAATTCAAGTGGGGCGATAACTATCTTGGCAAGGGTACGCAGAAATTCACCATCGTGCCAGCGTGGATTGATGTTCAAGTTACCATGCCGAACGGAGAGAAAGGGATCAGGAAAGACCTCGCTTTGGACGAGAACTCTCGCAACGCCATCCGCATATCAATCGAAGAAGTAATCGCGGTGGCGCTCACGTCAGCAAAATCGGGTGTCTTCGCGATTCCAAAAAAAGCGCTGCCTTCTGTAACAGTAACCAACGAATCATTAGATGGCGACGCAAAAGGTGTATTCTCGGACCAAAGTTGGACCCTCATAATAAATACACAAACGTTCAAATATCTGTTTGAGAAACTTGAGCAACAAGAGCGCTCACAGCGAGTCTCCGAAACAAAGAGAAAACTCAAGGAATTTGTGGATACGGTTTTTCACGAAACGCGTCACTGTCAACAGCATTTCTGGATATATGCAATGGCAGTTCAGACGCCAAACAACTTTCCCAAAACGCCAAACATCGTAAATTGGCCGGGCATTATTACGACAGGCAATCGGAAGGGTGAGGCAATCTTAAAGCTGGCGAGACAACAACCAATACCCGACGATATGCTCGTGCTCTCCGGAATCAAGCAGATGGTAACGGGAATGTACGTCTGGAATCTCGGCGTTTGGAAATCGAGCAACGCACGAAGGTTCGGTAAATGGTATCCCATACCTACCGCCACTAATGATGAAGAACTCGCTCGGGAATATGATGCCGCGTTCGAGCAAGCGAAGGATGTTTTAAACCAAGTCGGTGCAGGAGGCACAGCAATCAATGTGGACAATCTGGTTTATGAGCATACGGCCGAGGGGTATCGATCGCGGCCTTGGGAAGATAATGCCTTTTACTGCGGAGAAATTGCAGGCGAATACTGGGTCTCAGGCAAAGCGCAAGATGGCATGTCTGATAATCGGTGCAGCCGTGCTTACGCATTTGCATATAACACCGGCTCAGGCAGGCACAACGCCGCTAACAACCGAAAAACGGTCTCTGGAAGCGGACCCGCTTCAAATGGAGGCTAAACCCATGCCCTCCTATCAGTTTATTCAGCATGACATCACGGCGAAGTCGCGTTCTCAAATGATTGCCGTTGCAAAACTGGGCGCGCAATGGGTTGCGGGGAGAATCAGTATCGATGATATAGCAAGGCAAGTGGGTCCATTGCGCCACCTTGAAGATGACGAACTCCCAACATATTTGTATGAAAACAGTGAATACGGCGCAACTTTTGAAGTCAATGAACGTTTTGAACAAGAGAAGGTTTCTCGCGCGAGAAGATTCGAAATCGAGCCAAGTGTCGCCACTCGGATAAGCCTACCACGGGATGAATTGAGAGACGCGCTCGGCGTGCAACCTACGAGAGTAGGTGAGTTAATTGACGGGGCCCGCAAGGAGACGTTGATACATTTCGTCGAGCCGATACCGGGCATCAGTAATCCCGACCTTGTACACCTGAACTATCGCGTACCTTTACCAGCCGATTCGGAATTTGATGTCATAGCGGTTTTTGACTATAAGCGAAAGCCTGACGAACCCGGATCAACATTGAAGAATACAGAAAATTTCGAGAAGCTTGAAATCACGCGCTGGTATCTCACCCCTGAAGAACTAGAGGAGCGCAACCACGCCAAGTGCCTGAAATACGGCGCAATGAACTTGCGCTCGGGCATGATGTGTCCCGAGACAGGGTGGTGGCAGGTGTGGCTCGACAAAGAGGCGGGCGAGGATGCCACCTTTTGGAATGCCACAGGATATGAGGGGTCCGGTGCCGTAGACCTTCGCTTTGCGGGAGACTCATTTCCAATCAAGCGTCTGTTAAAGGGCGGGCAGGCCAACGCGAGCTACACGTGGGTTAAACCTTATCGGAAGAGGTAAATAGAGGGACACCCCGCCGCACGGGCGGGGCAAAAATCACACCCTATGATTTATTCTCCCGCCGCCAGTTGTGAAAGGTCAGATCCCGCATGTCCACCGGCCCGTAGGGGTCGGCCTTCTTCTCCCTCCCGATACCGGCGCGCTGCTGCTCCGCGAGCAAACGTGACTCCAGTTTCTTGAGTGCCCTTCGGGCGCAACTCCCGTTCGATCGGATCAATCATCCCGCACAGCTCGTTCAGCGGCATATAACTCTACTACTGCACGATTAGCGCCATGCTGTAGGGTGGATCAAGTTACTTGTTCGCATGACTCAGTGCTAGCGCTCTGCACGTTCATTTTGAAAATTAAAACAGGTCAGCATTTGTTTCCTATGCTGGTAACGCCATACAGCGAAAGACTAGAATGTTCGCACTCACTCAGTGCAATACGTGCCGTGAGCGTCGAATGCAATTAGCGATGTGTCAAACGCTACAGTGACATTGCCGGGCTTGCCTCGCGGTGCGGCGGCTCGTACTGCGAGAGCCTTAGCTGGCCTGAGACAGCGGGCATCGGCGCATAGAAGCGCTCCGTTCGGTTGCGAGGAAAATAGAGACAACAATTCTCTATGATGCGGCGTAGTACAAAAGCCGCGCTTTTCGATTAACGCCTCGCATAGCACTTGAGATAACTTCTTACAAGAATGTTGTGATCGAGAGATATTAATTGCTCCCTTTGTTATTTGTGACAGAACATTCGTTTTATTTTCCACCTCTAAAATACAGTCCGAAATGAACTATATCCCGCCGTACATAACGGCGGGATAAGAAAAAAGCGTGGGTAAAAAATGGAACCTTCAAAGAAGCACGTGATCGAGCGTAGAATGGAAGCTCTTGCTAATCAGTGCCTTACGAGCGAACTACGCGATCTCCACAAGTGAGTGCACCAAAACTGTGGACAAGCGCCCATCCATTTCATCCGACGCGAATTCGCCCGACGCGCACGTTCTTCGATGCGACGTTTGACGATGGTGACGCTCATGGATGCCCTTCCCCGCTCTTTCCCCGCTCGCGAATTTGCTGTTCGCGCCGTCTGCGCGCGACGCTTTCACGCCGCCGCGCTAGTCGGCCTGATCTGCGCCGCGGCACATGCGCAGACGCAATGTCCTGGCTATGTCGAGACCGACGCCGGCAGCGCGTTCGATATCGCATCGATCATCAGGGATACGGGTTCACCGCAATCGGCCTTGGACAAGATCCGCAACGCGGTCGCGCGTGTGAACGCGGGCGGCGGATGCTCGATTTTCCGCGATCGCCTCGCGTGCGAGGAAACGCTCACGCTCGCCAATAAGGCGATCGCCGCGCTGCAGGCGTGCGCATCGTCGACCGTGCCGAAGAACACGAAACACGGTTGATGCTTTCCGGAAATAAAAAAGCGCGTGCCGCCCGATTCGGCGGCACGCGCTTTCGAGTGCACCCGGACGTGAGCCCGGGCGGCTCGGACGATCAGCGATCGAGGAACGGACGCAGCTTGTCGGCGCGGCTCGGGTGCATGAGCTTGCGCATCGCCTTGCTTTCGATCTGACGAATACGCTCGCGCGTCACGTCGAACTGCTTGCCCAGTTCTTCGAGCGTGTAGTCCGAAGCCGTATCGATGCCGAAGCGCATGCGCAGCACTTTCGCCTCACGCGGCGACAGTGCGTTCAGCGCGTCGTCGATCGCGGCGCGCATGTTCGCGTGCACTGCCGCGTCCGCCGGCGATGCCGCGCCCTGGTCTTCGATCATGTCGCCGAGCGTCGCATCGGCATCTTCACCGACCGGCGTTTCCAGCGACACCGGCTGCTTCGCGATCTTGAGAATGCCGCGAATCTTTTCCTCGGGCATTTCCATGCGCTCGGCGAGCACCGACGGATGCGCTTCCTGACCCGTCTGCTGCAGGATCTCGCGCGAAATGCGGTTCAGCTTGTTGATCGTTTCGATCATGTGAACCGGCACGCGGATCGTGCGCGCCTGATCGGCGAGCGAACGCGTCACGGCCTGGCGAACCCACCACGTGGCATACGTCGAAAACTTCCAGCCGCGGCGATACTCGAACTTGTCCACCGCCTTCATCAGACCGATGTTGCCTTCCTGGATCAGATCGAGGAACTGCATGCCGCGATTGACGTACTTCTTCGCAATCGAAATGACGAGACGCAGGTTCGCTTCGATCATCTCGCGCTTCGCCTGACGCATCTTCAACTCGGCAGCCGTCATCCGACGGTTGATCTGCTTCAGTTGCTGGAGCGGCATTGCGACCACGCCTTCGATATCGATGAGCTTTTGCTGCTCGGCCTGAATCGCCGGCAGGCTGCGCTCGAGCGATGCACCATATTGCTTCGAGCCCGCTGCCGCACGCGATGTCCATTCGAGGTCCGTCTCATGACCGACGAACGATTCGACGAACTTCTCACGCGGCATGCCGCAACGGTCCACTGCGATCTGCAGCACGCGGCGTTCGATATCGCGGACTTGCGCGACTTGCTGCTGAACGTTGGCGCACAGGCGATCGATGGTCTTCGCCGTGAAGCGGATCGAGCCGAGCTCGCGCTGGATTTCGGCGCGCGCTTTTTCGACGGCCTTTGCCGCAACGGCGCCGGTGCCCTTAGGATTGCTTGCCTGTTCCGCCAGCTCGCGCACGCGCCCGAAGATTTCGAGGCAATCGGCCTTCAGCTGCTTCAGACGCGCTTCGTTCGATGCGCCCGCATCGTCGCCGTCCATATCGTCGTCATCATCTTCGTCGCCGTCGGATTCGTCGGTGTCCGTATCGATTTCGGTCGAGTCGTTTGTTTCGGGAGACGAAATGTCTTCGTCCGCCGAATCTTCTTCCTTCAGGCCGTCGACCAGTTCGTCGATTTTCAGCTCGCCCGATTCGACTTGCGCCGCGTCCGCGAGGATGCTCGCAACCGTCGACGGACACGCCGCGATCGCCTGAATCATCTCGTGCAGACCGTCTTCGATGCGCTTCGCAATGGCGATTTCGCCCGCGCGCGTAAGCAGCTCGGTCGCGCCCATTTCGCGCATGTACATGCGGACCGGATCGGTCGTGCGGCCA
Source organism: Caballeronia sp. 11_S32 (assembly GCF_056930355.1). Lineage (NCBI taxonomy): Bacteria > Pseudomonadati > Pseudomonadota > Betaproteobacteria > Burkholderiales > Burkholderiaceae > Caballeronia > Caballeronia sp. 11_S32. Next base: position 1,545,513 of record NZ_JBXOWH010000001.1, on the reverse strand, counting down.
AATTCGGAATCGACAGTGGACAGCGCGTTTTCCGCTTCTTCGTCCGATTGCTCGTCGGACACGACGCTCGGCGCGTTGTCGCTCAGGAGCAGCGTCTCGGCATCGGGTGCCTGTTCGTAGACAGCGACACCCATGTCGTTGAACGTGCTGACGACAGTTTCCATCGCCGCAGTTTCAGCGAAGTTATCCGGTAGGTGGTCGTTGATCTCGGCGTGCGTGAGATAACCACGCTCCTTGCCCAACTGAATGAGCGCGCGCATCTGGCGCTGACGTTCTTCGTTCTGCTCCGCGGTCATTGTGACATCGGGCTGCATCGTGCCGGCCTGGCCCTTTGCTTTGTTCGCCCGTCGGCCCGCGCCCTTTCGCGCCGGCGCGACGATATCCAGCTCCGATTCTTCCCGATCAAAACTTGCCATACTTTCTCCTCGACAGGTTTGCTCGGCGACGACAGATCCCCGGAAGCGAGCGTGACGGCTCGCGATGATATCGACGACAGCTTCGACCACGGACGGCTTGCTGAAAATCGCATCGAGCAAAGCACACAGACCGCATCCGAACGCGGTTTGCGTTTTTCAATCGCCCTCTCAGGCGCAACCTTAGAGTATACCAGCATTTGTTGCGACGCAGCAGGTTTTCTAAAAGTTTTCTGGATGCGCCTTTCACCGTTATTCGTCTGATGAAATGCGTCATGGCTTCTCGAATTCTCGTGCATAGCGTCAGCAGGGCGTGCCGGATGTCTCCGCCGGCCTCGTCGTCGAGGCCGCACGCGATACTGCCTTCAAAAGCGAACTCAACGGGGATGAAGTTGACCGGTTTGGATTCGTCGGTTTCGCCTCGTCCCGTGCTTTGATAGTTGGGGCGATACCCGCCCGCTTCAAGCGCAGTAATGCTTTGAGATCAGCGAGATGCGATTCGAAATTGCGGCTGTGCTCGGCGGCATCGGTGTGGGCTGGGTTCGCTGTCGACGAGTGCGCTTGCGTGCATCGACGGGTGTCCGGCATCGGGTGATGCGCGTCGCCAGCGCTCGCTGGCACGATATGGCCGGCATCGAGCGCTGTGACGAAATCGTGGGCCCACGCGCCGGCGTGCACGCGCGGCTGCGGCTCGTCGCGATGATGGATGACGATGGACTTCGTGTCATCGGCAATCCGATATCGACGGAGTCCGTCTCTGCTAGCGAACGTTCGACCAGCCAGACCGGCAACGGCGTCTTCAGTGCGTTTCGCGCGGATACGCTGCTGCTCGTTCTCGGCGGCCGCGTTATGTTGGCTCCGTACGCGGAAGGCGAAATCGACCGGGGCGCGCAACAAGGCGCGCAGGTAGCTGATCGGCCGTGCAGCCCGGCGCAAATGATTCCAGCTGGCTTCCACGACATCGGACAGCAGCTTGCCGCAAAGCTTCGCCTCTCGCATCAGCTTGAAGATCAGGAATTCACGAAAGCCCAGTGACAGCAGACGCTGGAGGTCGGCGGGGAGGCGTCCTGGTTGTCTCTTTTGAGTATCAGGGATTAGATCCTTATATATAGGGCCGTCTGCCACCGTGACAGACGGAGTGCCCAAAGAAAACGAAGCTTCGGCGCCGCTTGCGTCCTCCTGGTCGACGGCGCTCACCTTGTCGGCTTGCGTGACCGGCTCGACGAGACCGAGCAGGGCTGCTGCCTTTGGCGTCAGATGGATGTAGGCGCGACCAAACAATCCGGCGGCTCCGTACCGTGTCTGCGGCGGGCGTGTGATGAATCCGGCGCTTTCGAGATCGTCCATGCTTCGATAGAAGGTGCGCATCGACTGCTGAGCACGGCCTGTGAGCAATTCTCGGCGTGCGAAGATCGGGGCGTAGGGACGCGATGCGTCGACCGTGCGGGCCAAAGCAGCGAACAGGGCGCGAGCGCGTGCGGGCAGGGCGGTGGTGTGAGTCGCGCGATGTGCGGCTCGAAAGATGACCCACGGCAGATTGGATCGGTCGCAGGCATATTCGTCGAGAGCCTGCTGATCCGCCGGCGCGGAGGTCGATTCGGAATTCTGCGGGCGAGAAACAGCCTCGCCTGCAACGGAATGTTGCGCGATACGCATGTCAAGTACGTCCATTTCGAAAAATGGAAGACAAACGCTTGACTGCCGATCGCGTTCCGCTAAACTTCGAGGTGTGTACTCGTGACCCGATTGGCGTCGGGAAGCGGAACGGGTGATAAGCAGTTAAGCCCGATATTCAAAAGCCTTCGGTTGGCGCCGAAGGCTTTTGTCTTTGTACAGCTTGTTCGTTACATAGCAGCCTCGTCAGTGCTTTTCATCAAGGCATTGATTTTTAAGGAGGTTCTACTAGGTTTAACAATCCGCAGCTTCGCTTGATTCACTAAGTTGCTGATTTAAAACGAAAACCTAGTAGAGCCTCAATCCTGCTCCGACTCACTCAACGTTTTGTTGATGAAGTCGGCGATTCTCTGCCCCCACTGTTCCGCATCTGTTGCGTCCTTCTCGAAGAAGCGCACGCCAACGACTCCGTTCCTGGTGGAAACCTCGCAAACCTTCCTTCGGCCCGATCTAACCACCGTGGCACTCGGAGCTACAGCGCGGGGCTTCTCTGCTGCAAGTGCGACAGCCTTGTCTTGAGTGAAATTTTCGTCGTCGATCAGACGGCGGACCGCTTCTACCACCTTGTCCGACTTGCCTGCTTCCGTGAGTGCGGCGAGCTTCTGCGCCGCATTGCTTCCGAGTCGCTCGGGCTTCTCGGCGAGTGCCACCTTGGCAGCCTCGGGAAGCGCATCGAACGAAAAGATCCGTGTGACGTGGCTCTTGCTCAGTCCGGCGCTTTCCGATATCTCGGTGCGTGACAGCCCGCTCAACTCTTGCAGCCGCTTGAAGTTCCAATACTTCTCGAAGTCCGTCAGCGACGGCGACAGCAGGTTCGAAAAGAACGCCGCGAATTCGATCTCGCCTTCATCGATCGACGCAACGTTGGCGCGAATCGTCGGCCGTCCGAGCTCGCGATACGCGGCCACGCGGTTGTGACCCGCGACGATCTCATAACGGTCATCTGGCAGCGTGCGCACCAAAATTGGCGTGGCGAGCGCGTGCTGCGCGAGATTGCTCTTCAGTTCCTGAAACTGTTCGGCGGTGAGCTTGCGGCGCCGTCCACTGACTTCGACGAGCGCGTCGAGCGGCACTTCCAGTGCGGCCCGCTCCTCGAGTTGAGTCTCGAGTTCCTTGATACGAGCCTGCGCCGTATTGATGCGATGTTGCGCGTCCATCAGCCGCCCCGGCGACGTGCGCGGTTCGGTGCTGACCGGACGCGGCTGTGTCGTTTCCGCCGGCTTGCTGCCGATGTTCGCTGTCTTGGCGAGGAGTCTGTCCCCGATGCCCATTTATGCCTCCGGCTGGTTCCACGCGCGAACGAACTGCGCGTCGAGGTGTTCGGCGAGCCGGTCGAGCGGCTCTTTGAATCGGTTGTAGGCGGCAGTGCTGCCGTCCGGCTTCGACAGGTCGTAGACCGTCGACAGTTGCGCCGACGCGCCCTTCGGCACCGTCGACTCCGGAATCTCGAAGGGCAGCACGCGATCGCCATAGGCTTTCTGCAGCCAGCCACGCACGACGCGCGAGACGTCATCGGACTTCGCCTTCGTCATGATCACGTTGACGAAATCGAAGCGCTTCTGCTCGAGCACACCGGGCAGCTTCTTCGCGATATCGGCGAAGAGATGCCAGAATTGCGTCGAGCTTGCGAAGTCGAGCGCCTCCGGCGGGCAGGGCAGCAAGATGGCATCCGACGCGAGCAATGCGTTGATGGTCAGATAGCTGAGCGCGGGAGGCGTGTCGATCACGATGGCGTCGTACTCATCGGTGAGCGGCATCAAACCCTTGCGCACGATTTCCCAGAATTCGAACGTACTGTCGTTCAGAACCTTCGCGGGAATCTCGAACTCGGCGTCGAATAGTGACGACGACGCCGGAATGAGATCGAGGTTGTGCCAGTACGTTTCCTGCACGGCGTAGTGCAGCGTCTGCTGGTCACCGTAGATGAGCGGAAGAAGGGTCTGATCGTCGGAAATCTCGGCGTCGGGCGCCCATCCGCACAGTTGCGTCGTGGTGCCCTGCGGATCGCAGTCGATGACAAGCACGCGCCGCCCGAGCAGCGTCAATGCCTGCGCGGCCGACACGGCGGTGGTCGTCTTTGCGACCCCGCCCTTGAAATTCGCGATAGTCACGATGCGCCCGCGTTTGCCTTCCGGCCGGCGCGTGCGCTCCTTCGTCGCCCGAATCCAGGTCAACGCCTCCTCGAGCGTGAACTCCTTGCTGCGGCCCGCGCCCTTGGACGTGCCCGCAGGCAATTCGCCTTTGGTCGTCAGGTACTGGAACCGCTGCTTGTCGATACCGCAGAGCGAAGCGACCTGCGCGCTCGTGAATGTTGGCGCGCTCTTGCGCGGATACGGCTCCAACATTGCATCGCGGATCTGATTGAGAATGTCAGTGGCTTGGGCGGCCACCCCCAAGAGCGTTTCGATCGAAACGGATTGATCGACTTCGGGAAGCCGAGCGCTTAGCATGGAATTCGCAGTCACTGGCGGGCCTGGGTAAGCAAATAATTCTTCGGTTTGTGGAAAACAAGCTGCAAACCGAAGAATAAACGGCGAACCGGTAAACCTCAAGTAAACTCTGAAGTACTTGATCGCCCGCACAGGGCATTTTTACAACGCCGGCGGCTTGTGTAAACGCGAAATCGGGGCTAGACCGAGGTTTACTTTCCCGCCGAGGCGCTGCGAATCAGCCCTTCGACGCCTAGAAACCGCCCGATGTCTTCGTTTTCGAGATATAGCGAGGTCGTCGAGAGATCGGCATGACCGAGGCCGGCGCTGACTTCGCGCAGTTTCGCGCCGTGCCCGAGCGCATGCGTGGAATGAGTGTGGCGCAGCCAGTGCGTGCTGGCGCGCTTCAAGTCCCGGCCGCTGCCGGGCGCTCGAGACTCCAGTAACGCGGCGGCATTCGAGAAAATGCTCTTGAAGATCTTCCCGATACCGTCTGGCGTGAGGGGCTGACCGCCCCGCGCCTGAGCCAAAATCGGCGTGCCCACGGCGCAATCGAGCGGGGTCGGCAAGCCGCGCAGAGCGAGATTTTCCTTCAGGGCCTCTACGACAACCGGCGGCAGGAGCACCGTGCGCGAGGAACCGCGATTCTGACCGACGGCGAGACGCCAGACCGGGCCTTCCACGCCGGACAAACGCCCGACGCTCAGGGCATCCGTCGTAGCTGCGGCGAGTTCCGCGCGGCGCAGGCCGGTGGCGTAAGCCAGCAGGAGCGCCAATCTGTCGCGATGCTCGGAAAACGAAAATTCGCTTCGCTCGACCGACTGCAGCACGCCTTTCCACTGCTCGACGTTGAGCGTGCGCGTAGCCGATTCGAAAACAGGCGGCGCCGCCACGCGCGCGAACCCGGCGAACGGGTTGACCGCCAGATAACGCTCGCCGACGAGCCATTCGCACATCGCGCTCAAGATAGAACGTGCCGTCTCCCGGCTGCGGTCGGACAGCGGACCGGCGAACGGCCGCCAGTTGGCAAAGCACCGCTCGCCGCGCTGCGCGGCGATCCAGCGGGTGGCCGGCTGCGGATCGGGCAGAAACGCGCCGATATATTCGGCGCATTCGACACCATCGAGCGATGAAAGCGGCTTGCCTTTTTCCACCAGCGCCCACAGCAGCAGGCGCTCGGCCTCGCGCCGATATGCGCGCCGCGTGTGCGCGCTGCTCGACCGGGCGTCGAGCCATGCGGAAACGGCGCGCAAATCGGTATCGAAATGTGTGCTTGCGGCAGACCGATTCGACCCTTTCGACCCATCCAGCGCCGCCGGAACGCGTAGCGCCTCGAGCGGCGCGACGACCACCGCATCGGTTTCTCCGATGTCGAGCTGCCTGGCGCGATTGACATCGCTTGGGTGCCACTGCCGCCGCGGCACCAATGCGGCTGGCGACAGCGTGCGCCGAAGCGCCTGCGCGTGAAGCTGCAGCCAGTCGACGACCCGTTGCGCGCCTTTCGGACCGAGCCGCGGCACGGCCACATACCAGCGATGGCGCCGCTGTTCGATCAGTTCGATGACGTCCGCGAGTGTCGTGAGCCCCGCCGCACTCAGTCGCGCCGCGATCGCGGGCTCGAACCAGCCGTCGATGGGATGTTCGGGACTCGGATCCTGCGCGAGCGAAGCCTCCATGCGCGCAAGCGCCTCCGCCTGACGCCGCCGCAGTCTTGCGTTGCGCGCCGCCCGCCGATCGACGGCGGGCGAGGTGCCCGGTGGATATTCCTCCTCGTACAGTGCCAGCAGCTCGGATTCGCCATAGACGCCCCCGGGGTCGATCCGTTCCCGGAAGTCGTCGAGCGTGGGCGCGGCAGTGGCGGGCGGTGGCTCGAAAAGCGGAATGCTTCCCGGACGAAGGCGCAGCAGGTGCGCGGCCTCGATGTCGCGCGCGCGTCGGGCGAGGACCGAAAGCGTGTCGCGCAGCGCGTCGATGAGCCGTCGCGTGGTGCGTACGTCTGTAGCAGCATCGCCGTATGATGCGTGCAACTGCGCCTCGGAGACGCCATCGAGATAGCCGCGATAAAGCGCGAAATGCTGGCGCGTGAGACGTCTCGGCGCGTGCATGCGGACCGACTCCGAAGCGGGATTGACCGCGCCATCTGCCAAACGTTGTCCAGAGGTTGCGCTAGCGCTAGGCATTTCTGCTTTCTTTTCAATCATTTGCGGCGAGGTTATCAACCAGCTTCGAATTTGACAAGGAAAATCGCTACATCTGATAAGTCGAATTATCAGCATCGACGATGAATCTGGCACGAGCCGTGCCTTCCGTCATCCCGGCATGCTTGAATGTTCATCCCGCCCGGCGCATATTTTCAGCACGCCCACCGCCGGTATCCGCAGGAGAAACGAGCCGATGCTTGATCCTGTACGCCCCGCTTCGAAGCCGCCCGAGCAGGACGACGCCTTCCGCCCGAGCCTGCCGGAGGTGTACGCGACGATACATGTTCCGACGACCGGCCGATGGATACGCCGCTTTCTCGCGTTCGCCGGTCCGGGCTACATGATTTCCGTCGGCTATATGGATCCGGGCAACTGGGCGACCGACATCGCGGGCGGTTCGCGCTTCGGCTACACGCTGCTCACCGTCATTCTGCTGTCGAACCTGATGGCGATTCTGCTCCAGGCGCTGGCCGTGCGGTTGGGCGTCGCCACGGGCCGCGACCTCGCTCAGGCGTGCCGCGACCATTATTCGAAGCCGGTGAATTTCGCGCTGTGGCTCGCGTGCGAGGCCGCGATCGTCGCGTGCGACCTGGCCGAAGTGATCGGCACCGCAATCGCGCTGCAACTGCTCTTCGGCATTCCGCTGATCGCGGGCGCGCTCCTCACCGCGCTCGATGCTTTCCTGCTGCTTCTGCTGATCAACAAGGGCTTTCGCTTGCTGGAGGCGTTCGTCATTTCGCTGCTGATCGTGATCGCGGGCTGCTTCGCGTTGCAGATCGCCGCAGCCTCGCCGCCGCTCGCAGATGTGCTGCGCGGCTTCGTGCCGTCGCCGCGTATCGTCGCCGATCGCGAAATGCTCTATGTGGCGATCGGCATTCTCGGCGCGACGGTCATGCCGCACAACCTGTATCTGCATTCGTCGGTCGTGCAGACGCGCGCGTACGGCAAGTCGGTTGCGGCGCGGCGCGATGCGATCCGCTGGGCAACGATCGACAGCACCATCGCGCTGACGCTCGCGCTCTTCATCAACGCCGCGATTCTGATCGTCGCCGCCGCCGTCTTCCATGCGAGCGGCCACGACGACGTGGCCGAAATCGGCGACGCGTTTCGCCTGCTGTCGCCGCTGCTCGGCCTCTCGATCGCATCGACGCTCTTTGCGGTCGCGCTGCTCGCGTCGGGCCTGAACTCGACGGTCACCGCGACGCTCGCCGGCCAGATCGTGATGGAGGGTTTCCTGCGTCTGCACATTCCGAACTGGGCGCGGCGACTCATCACACGCGGCATCGCCATCGTTCCGGTGATTGTCGTGACGGCCATCTACGGTGAGAAGGGCACGGGCCAGCTGCTCGTGCTGAGCCAGGTGATCCTGTCGATGCAACTGCCGTTCGCGGTGATTCCGCTCGTGCGATTCGTGTCGGACCGCCGCAAGATGGGCGTCTTCGCGATCTCGCGCTGGACGAGCGCACTGGCTTGGCTGGTCGCGGGCGCGATCGTCGTGCTGAACGTCAAACTGCTCGCCGACACGCTGCTGTCGTGAACGCGCGGCGAGCGCGGCGACGAACCCCTCTATATATAAGGAGACGCAGACAATGAGCGGCACGTTCATCGACATCACGCTTCGCGACGGTACGACGATTCCCGCCTACATGACGCAGCCCGTGAAGGGTTCGGGGCCGGGCATCGTGCTGCTGCACGACATGGCGGGCCTCGACGACTTCATCAGGCAGACCGCCGATCTGTACGCCGAAGAAGGTTATGTCGTGCTCGCGCCGCAACTTCCCGGCTACGATCCGAAGCCCGGCGGCATCGCGGCGGAAAACTTCGCGGCGCTCGTCGATCATCTGCGCGCGCTGCCGCAGCATGCGGGCAAGGTCGGTGTGGTCGGCTTCGGGCGCGGCGGCCGGCTCGCGACGCGCATCGCCGCGCAGGCCGATGTCGATTGCGCCGCCTGCTACGACGCCGACGACTTCGCAGCTTGCCTCGGCGATATCCCGACGATCCGCTGCCCGATGGTCTTCCACTTCTCCGGGCACGACATACCGATGCAGCGCGAGATCGAAGCGGCGCTCGCGGGCAGGCCGCACATCGAGCGCTATGTGTATCCGGGCACCGCGCCGGGGTTCACCGTGTCGGGCAGTGAACATTTCGACAAGCCCGCCGCGCTGATGGCGTATTCGCGCACGCTTGCGATGCTGCGCAAGGTGCTGGGCCCGCTCTTCGATCTCGATCACTTGTGGGAGCAGCATTGCTACTTCGAGTTCGGCACGCGCGATGTCGACGCCGTCATGCCGACGATGGTCGCCGAGCCTTACGTGAACCACGTGCCGACGATGACGGGCGGCGTCGGGCACGATCAGCTCAAGCGCTTCTACACCTATCACTTCGTCCATTCGAATCCGGCCGATACAAAGCTGATTCCCGTATCGCGCACGATCGGCGCGGACCGCGTCGTCGACGAGTTCGTGTTTTGCGCGACGCACGACCGCGAGATCGACTGGCTGCTGCCCGGCCTCGCGCCGACCGGGAAATACTTCGAAGTTCCGATGCTCGCCGTGATCCGCTTTCGCGGCGACAAGCTTTATAACGAGCACATCTACTGGGATCAGGCTTCGGTGCTCGTGCAGATCGGCGTGCTGAATCCGGAGGGCCTGCCTGTCGCGGGACGGCAGACCGCCCGCAAGCTGATCGATGAAACGCTGCCGAGCAACGAACTGATGCCCAACTGGGCGTCGAGCGAGGGTAAGCCGGTTTGAAGTGCTAAGCCGTTGCATACTATGGTCACGCCAAAAAACAATGTATCTGGAGACAAGCATGACCGACGTGGCCGGCGGCAACCGCACGCCCCAATGTCCCTTCCATGACAGCGCCCGCGCCCCGAACGGCTGCCCGGTGAGCGCGCGCGCCGCCGAGTTCGATCCGTTCGGCGACGGCTATCAGCAAGACCCGCCCGAATACGTGCGCTGGGCGCGCGAACAGGAACCGGTGTTCTACAGCCCGAAACTCGGCTATTGGGTCGTCACGCGCTACGACGACATCAAGGCGATCTTCCGCGACAACCTCACGTTCAGCCCGTCGATCGCGCTGGAAAAGATCACGCCGACGGGCCCCGAAGCGAACGCGGTGCTCGCGTCCTACGGCTTCGCGCTGAACCGCACGCTCGTGAACGAGGACGAGCCCGCGCACATGCCGCGCCGCCGCGCGCTCATGGACCCGTTCACGCCCGAGGCGCTCGCGCATCACGAACCGATGGTCCGTGCGCTCGCGCGTGAATACGTCGACCGCTTCATCGACGATGGCCGGGCCGATCTCGTCGATCAGATGTTGTGGGAGGTGCCGCTCACCGTCGCGCTGCATTTTCTCGGCGTGCCCGAGGAAGACATGGACACGCTGCGCCGGTATTCGATCGCGCATACGGTCAACACCTGGGGACGGCCGAAGCCCGAGGAACAGGTGGAAGTCGCGCACGCGGTCGGCAAGTTCTGGCAGTACGCGGGCAAGGTGCTCGACAAGATGCGCGAGGACCCGTCCGGCCCCGGCTGGATGCAATACGGCATTCGCAAGCAGAAGGAATTGCCCGAAGTCGTGACGGACTCGTATCTGCATTCGATGATGATGGCCGGCATCGTCGCCGCGCACGAAACGACCGCCAACGCCACCGCGAATGCGCTCAAGCTGCTGCTGCAGCATCCGCAGGCGTGGCGCGATATCTGCGAAGACCCGAGCCTGATCCCGAACGCGGTCGAAGAGTGCCTGCGTCATAACGGCTCCGTCGCCGCGTGGCGGCGGCTCGCGACGAAGGACGTGACGATCGGCGGCATCGACATTGCGGCGGGCTCGAAGCTTTTGATCGTCACGTCGTCGGCGAATCACGATCAACATCAATTCGCCGATGCCGATCTCTTCGACATCCGCCGCGAAAACGCCAGCGATCAGCTGACCTTTGGCTACGGCGCGCATCAGTGCATGGGCAAGAACCTCGCGCGCATGGAGATGCAGATTTTCCTCGACGAACTCACGCGCCGCCTGCCGCACATGCGCCTCGCCGAGCAGCGCTTCACCTATGTGCCGAACACGTCGTTTCGCGGGCCGGAGCATCTTTACGTCGAATGGAATCCGGCGATGAATCCCGAGCGCGCGGACCCGTCGGTGCGCGATGCGCGCGCGGTGGTGCGCATCGGCGAACCGTCGTCGCATGCTGTGAGCCGCGCGGTGATCGTGGATTCGATCGACGCGTGCGCGGATCGCATCGTGCGCGTGCGGCTGGTTTCCGCGGACGGTCGCGATCTGCCGCGCTGGACCGCGGGCTCGCATATCGATGTGGTCTGCGGCGAAACCGGCCTTTCGCGCCAGTATTCGCTCTGCGGCGACCCCGACGATCGTCGCGCCTTCGATATCGCGGTGCTGCGCGAGACCGCGAGCCGCGGTGGCTCGGCATGGGTGCATGACAACGTGAAGCCGGGCGCGCACTGGCGCATCCGCGGTCCGCGCAATCACTTCCGGCTCGACGAAACCGCGAAAAAGCTCGTGCTGATCGCGGGCGGCATCGGCATCACGCCGATCAGCGCGATGGCGCGCCGCGCGCGTGCGCTCGGCATCGACTACGCGCTGCATTACAGCGGACGCTCGCAAGCGTCGATGGCCTTGCTCGACGAGTTGCGCGCGCTGCACGGCGCGCGCCTCTTCGTGTACGTGTCGGAAGAAGGCGCCCGCAACGATTTCTCGACGCTCGCCGTGGATGAAGGCACGCTGGTCTACGCGTGCGGCCCGGCGCGGATGCTCGACGCGCTCGGCAAAGCGAGCGCGGCGTGGCCCGAGGACGCGTTGAAAATAGAGCACTTCGAATCCAAGCTCGGCACGCTCGATCCGGAGAAGGAACAGGCATTCGAGGTCGAATTGAAGGATTCGGGCCTCGTGCTGAACGTGCCCGCCGATCAGACGCTCCTCACGACGCTCAGGCGCGCGAACGTCGATGTGCAGAGCGACTGCGAGGAAGGGCTGTGCGGATCGTGCGAAGTGCGCGTGCTCGACGGTGAAGTCGATCATCGCGACGTCGTGCTCACCAAAGGCGAACGTCAGTCGAACAATCGGATGATGGCGTGCTGCTCGCGGGCGCGAAGCAAAAAGCTCGTTCTCGCGCTTTGACGATTTAGCGGAATTTCGCGCGCGGCATTCGTTGTCCGCGCGAAATCGTTTCATTCGCCGACGGATGACATTATGCCGCGCCAATCCGCGATCGATTAACTGCACACTGTTTCATCACGCAGTCATATATCAGCGTTATCGAGGAATGATCGGCACTCGATAAAGATGAATTGGTTATACCCAGTAGTTAATTCGCATATAAGGAATCACGCTGTCGGCCCTGACGTCCGAGACATGAATCGGCCGCACGCGCAGAAATAATTGCTTGCGAGCAGCTAACACAGGCCCTGCGTAAGTGTGACGTATTTGCCCGAACGCCCTGAATTGATCATACAACCTGCGCAATTTTCGTCGTCATATAGGATGATTAATGCACGTGCGTTCGAGCAAATACGAGATATTCGACCAGTTTGTTAAGGGACTTTTTACTCAAACTAGGGTTTATACCTACTAATATGAAATTTTTTACGCATGTTTTGCGTTTAGAATTGTTACTAATTTGGTGCGTCGCACAAGCACGCACGACCGAATAACTTCCAATATGCCTGTTGCGAATCGGCGCGAATGCTCGCGCGGCGGAATCACGCTCACGCGATTCACGGCAGCCAGGCGAAAGAGAAGGCCGGTGCTGAACCTGAGAGATTTTATTAAAGGCCCATATAAATGGACCATGCAATAGGCTTCGAGTTTGCCGCATCCCGTTCGGGATTTTTTCTGCGGAGCGTACCTTGTCCCACGGGCGAGGTCATCCCGTAGTCGGCGCGGCGCTCGGCGTCATCGCTCGCTCATGCATCGGACGGTCGGACGTCGCTCCGTCTCGACGATGCGCACCAATCCGCCCGAGTTCGAATCGGACTCACCCAGTCCATTTCCATATGGATGCGTTTTTTCGCGTCGCGCGAAGCTCATCGCGACCGGAAAGTCCGCTCATGTTTTCGCTGTTTGACGAGGATAGAAAATGACTGACGTAGTGATCGTATCGGCCGCGCGTACGGCGGTAGGCAAGTTCGGCGGTTCGCTCGCGAAGATCGCGGCGCCGGAACTGGGCGCGACGGTGATCAAGGCCGTGCTGGAGCGCGCGGGCGTGAAGCCGGACCAGGTGAGCGAAGTGATCATGGGCCAGGTGCTCGCGGCAGGCTCGGGCCAGAACCCGGCGCGCCAGTCGCTGATCAAGGCCGGCCTGCCCGACATGGTGCCGGGCATGACGATCAACAAGGTCTGCGGCTCGGGCCTGAAGGCGGTGATGCTGGCCGCGAACGCGATCATCGCGGGCGACGCAGAGATCGTGGTGGCGGGCGGTCAGGAAAACATGAGCGCGGCGCCGCACGTGCTGCCGGGCTCGCGCGACGGCTTCCGCATGGGCGATGCCAAGCTGATCGACACGATGATCGTCGACGGCCTGTGGGACGTCTATAACAACTATCACATGGGCACGACGGCGGAGAACGTCGCGAAGGAATTCGGCATTACGCGCGAGCAGCAGGATGCGTTCGCGGCGCTGTCGCAGAACAAGGCGGAAGCCGCGCAGAAGGCCGGGCGCTTCAACGACGAAATCGTGCCGATCGCGATTCCGCAACGCAAGGGCGAGCCGCTGCAGTTCAACACCGACGAATTCGTGCGTCACGGCGTCACCGCCGACGCGCTCGCGGGCCTGAAGCCGGCGTTCTCGAAGGAAGGCACGGTGACGGCGGCGAACGCATCGGGCCTCAATGACGGCGCGGCCGCGGTCGTGGTGATGTCGGCGAAGAAGGCTGAAGCGCTCGGCTTGACGCCGCTTGCGCGTATCAAGGCGTACGCCAACGCGGGCGTCGATCCGAAGGTCATGGGCATGGGCCCGGTGCCGGCATCGAAGCGCTGTCTGGAGCGCGCGGGCTGGAGCGTGAACGATCTGGACCTGATGGAAATCAACGAGGCGTTCGCGGCGCAGGCGCTCGCGGTGCACAAGCAGATGGGCTGGGACCAGTCGAAGATCAACGTGAACGGCGGCGCAATCGCGATCGGTCACCCGATCGGCGCGTCGGGCTGCCGGATTCTTGTCACGCTGCTGCACGAAATGCAGAAGCGCGATGCGAAGAAGGGTCTGGCGTCGCTGTGCATCGGCGGCGGGATGGGTGTCGCGCTGGCGGTCGAACGTCCGTAACGAAAGCAGTACACCGGTGCTGCGCGCACGCGGCCCGACGCGTCATCCAATCAAAATAAGCGTCGAGGCAACAAGGCAGCGCCGGTGACATTCCGAGCATTATTCAACCTGAGAGAATTGACGAGGAGTATCAGCATGACTAAGCGAATCGCAGTGGTGACGGGCGGCATGGGCGGTCTTGGCGAAGCGATCAGCATGAAGCTGCACGACGCCGGCTACGCGGTCGTCGTAACGCATTCGCCGGGCAACGCGAAGACCGCCGAATGGCTTACGGAGATGGATCGCCAGGGCTACAACTTCCGCGCCTATGGCGTCGACGTCGCCGATTACGATTCCGCCCAGCACTGCGTGGCGAAGATCCAGGCCGAAGTCGGCCCGATCGACATCCTCGTGAACAATGCCGGCATCACGCAGGACACGACGTTCAAGAAGATGACCAAGGTGAACTGGGACGCCGTGCTGCGCACCAATCTTGACTCGGTCTTCAACATGACCAAGCCGGTTTGCGAAGAGATGGTCTCGCGCGGCTGGGGCCGCATCATCAACATCTCGTCGGTGAACGGCTCGAAAGGCCAGATCGGCCAGACGAACTACGCGGCTGCGAAGGCGGGCATGCACGGCTTCACGAAGTCGCTCGCGCTCGAAGTCGCGAAGAAGGGCGTGACCGTCAACACGATTTCGCCGGGTTATCTCGCGACCAAGATGGTGACCGCGATTCCGCAGGAGATTCTCGACACGAAGATTCTTCCGCAGATTCCGGCCGGCCGTCTCGGCAAGCCCGAAGAAGTGGCCGCGCTCGTCACGTTCCTGTGCTCCGATGACGCGGGCTTCGTGACCGGCTCGAACATCGCGATCAACGGCGGCCAGCACATGAGCTGATGCATGCGAGCGGCGCGCGACGATTCGCGTGCCGCTCCATGTTTTAGTGAACAAATTTTGCCTGCGTCGCACGTTCGTCACGAACCCGCGCGACAATGTCCACGCGTGCGACACATCGCGCACGCGCATCGATCCACCCCTCATTCGAAACACTCGCTCTTCCGATGGACCGCGCCATGAACCACATCAGCGCAGGCACGCATTTCTATAGCGTCGGTCATCTCGACTCGGCGATCGAACACCTCGAACAAGTGCTGAGCCTCGAAGGCGCGAATTCGCTCTTTTCGAAGACCTATTGGCGCGGACGCGTCGTGCAGGCGCTTTCCACACCGGGCCTCGCGCCGTGTCAGCACTCGCGCTTGCAGCACCTGCTGGATCGCATCGCGCAGGCTTGAGGGACCGGCGGGCCGCATGAGCGGTCGAGCGTGAAAAGGCGCGACACTGCTCGCGTGAGCGCTCAACGCGGACCCGATCGAGCAGCGCCTTTCCTCTGATCTGTGAAGAAATCCGCAGACGCTTGTACCATTCGGGCCGTATCTCAATATTCACGGTCCATAAGCGTATGTTCGATTCCCTACGATCATTTGTCTCAGCGCGGCGCGCGTCCGGCGCGGTTGCGCTTTTCATTCTGCTCGCGGCGTGCGGCACGACGAACGGCGTCACCGCTGGCGCGCAGCCCAACACTTACACGGTCACGGGCAAGGCGACAGGCACGCGCATGTCGTGGGTGACCGCGCGCAACGCGGCCATGGACGCCGCCAGCGACTACTGCAAGCAGCGTTCGCAACGCGTCGTGATCAGATCGGAAGCGACGAGCGGCGTACGTTCACTCGAAGAGCAGACGTCGACGGTTTCGTTCACGTGCGTGCAGGAGAATGCCGCGCGCGGGTGACTGCACCTGGCACTTCCGGCCGCTCGACCATGAGCAGAATCGTCGGCTATGCGGCTTGCTTGCCAAGCACGATCTTATGAATGTTGGCCGCGTACACCCAGTCGCGCGCCTGACGCTCGATGAAATCCATAAATGCAGGCGGCCCGCTGCAATAGATCTGTGTATTCGCTCGAGCCGGGCTCATCGCGTGAGCGCTCGTCTCCTCGAACCGATCATTGGACAGGTCGAAATAGTGATAGACCTCGCCGTGACCGCGAAGCGCGTCGAACTCTTCCCGAAGCACCGCGCGGTCGACCGTGCGAGCGAAGTTGTGCACTTCGAATCTTTGCCCCGCCGATGCGAGCCGCTTCGCGATCCCCACGATCGATGCGGCACCTATCCCGCCCGAAAAAAGGATCGATCGCACGCGCTCGTCCAGAACGGTCGGCGGGCTTTGGGGCACTCCGACGAATACCTCGTCTCGCTCATTCAACGGAAAGCCGGATAGTGAGCCATCCGCTTTGCCATCACGCTCTTGCCGCGCGCCGATCACATAGCCATCCGAAAGCGACGAAACGCGGAGCAAGGGGTGAACGCTTCCCCTGTCGCCCGCGCGATTCCGAGAAAGCGTGACACACGAACCCTCGTCGAACGCTGGAAGAACCGATTGCGACGTGGTCCGAAGTTCAACGGCATGGTAACCCTCGGCAATTCGCCATTTTCGGCCCACGATGACGGGAATCAGGTTGTCGCGCATGTCTCCTCCGATAGAACCCGCACCTCCCAACGGAAGATGCGTCACTGTATGGATCGTATGAATATCGCCGACCCCGTGGCGATCGGGAGGGTAGGCGTTCACCGAGAGTAGGGCGGAGCGGACGTGCGAGCAAGGCGTTGTGGCCGAATACCAGTCATATAGTCATGCCGATAAACGTTCGACGCGGCCTCGTGGCCCAAAACGGAACGAGCGACCGCAATGGGTCGCTCGTGAAGTACGCCTGTAACGGCGAGAAGTGCTGCTAATTCAGCGGGGCTTTCAGGCCCCGCGCAAATTACATCGGATGGCTGGCAACGAAGTTCTTGTATGCCCAGTACGCATCCTTCGTCGTCTGGCCGTCGGAACGCATCAGGCCGAAGTCGCCTTCGTTGTCGTCATAGAGTTCGAACGCCTGGATCGACTGAATGTTGTACTTCGACGCCACGCTCTGGAACAGGCCCATCATCTTGCTGCCCGCCATATACGACGCGATCTGCTGATACGAGCCGTAATTCGGACGCACACCGAATTCGGTGATCCAGATCGGCTTGCCGAACGAATGGAGCACGCCGAGCATGTCGTAGCAGCCCGTGCCGCCGCATGCGCGCGTCATGTCGCCCTGGTCCGAATACCAGTGCCATGCGGTGATATCCCAGTTCACCGTGGGATGGCCATGTGTGCCGTCAGGTTGCGAGCCGTCCATCATCATCTGGAAGAACGAGTAGTGCAGCCACGTGCCGTTCACGATGATCTTCGCCGAGCCGTCCACCGACTTCACGCCTGCAATCAGGCCACGAAGCACGCCGCGCGCGACGACGAAAGGCTGATTCCGGTAGTGCGTCCAGTTCGTACCGTCGACGTTGCCGTTGAGCGCTTGCGCTTCGAGCTCGTTCGCGACTTCGTAGTACTTGTACTTGTAGGTTCCGGCGACTTGTTGGCCGAGCGTGTAACCCGCGTTATAGGCTGCCTGCTCGGAGCTGTAGCCCGTACCCAGCATGATGACGGGATACACGGTCACGCCGCCTGCCGCCATCGTTTGAGCCATCTTCGCGACGACCTTCGCCGAAGCCAGGTTGTACACCGAGTTGCGATAGATTTTCGCGCCGAGGTCTTGCAGTTGCGCGAGCTGAGTCGATACGGCGGTGGCGTCGTACGCGCCGCCGTTCGTGTTGCGGCCGTTCATGCCGTAGAAGATGGAGGTGCTGGTCGTAGCCTTCGCAGTCGACTCCGGCAGCTCGCTCTTGGCAGTGGCGTCCAGGTCGGTGCCGGCGTCACCGCCGCCGCAAGCGGCGAGCAGCACGCTCGTGAGAATCGCGGCCGCGAAGGTGGTGGCCTTTGCCGAGAACACGTTGAAGGGGCGAAGAGAGTTTTGCTTTCGATTCGTCATTACGTTTAGCATTGCTTATTTGTTAGCGCAATGCCCGTGAACTCGAGCACGCTGTCGGACCCTTTCGGCGTTTTGCGACCCCAACGGCGTGGCGTTGGAGTCACGGAAATCCGCGATATCGAGATGACGTTGATTAGTCATCCAAACGATAGGCGCAACGCAAGACCGGCCGCTTGACATCGGAGTCAAGGCGCAAAGAACAACCGGAATGGCACGGATTCGCTGATAAGGTCCAGCGCGCGGCACGGCAAGCGCTCTGGATGGCAGAGTCGAGCAAACAGATTTGTTCGCCCGCGTAGGCCTTACGAAATGACAAACGAGCTCAGTTCGAAGGCGGGCGTCGCCGGAAGGTGGGAAACGTTTGCGGGAGCGAGGTCAGAATTTCCGAAATTACGAAACTCTTGCTCTCTGGCGGCAACCGTTGCCGAAAACCGGATCAACGGCAGCAAGGTTATCGTCTTATGAGATGAATGTAAATCCCGTTGCAGTAAAAAAATCTGCCGTTGCAGATGGACACGGAAAAATTTGCTTCCTGCACGCGTGTTCGCGCAGGCCGCTTGGTCTGTCAGTCAGATGAAAGCGGACGAGTCTTCGATGTCGGGCGGTCAGGCGTTGGTGTCGGGCGGTCGTCGTTTCCGCCGTCCGAGAGAGAGTCCGCGCTGCTTGCAGAAGATGATCACGCAGACGATCAGGCACATCCCCGTATTGCCGGTGTTGATCCAGAACATCGCCTCTGGCACTCCGCCATTGTGCTCGAGCAGCATGAGCGCGAATGTCCCATTGCTCAATACCCAGCACATCCAGGTCAGCAGGCTGTGACTGCGCGCGTTGGTCGGTGTCAGGAGCAGTCTGACGATCGTAGGGACGTAGGTAAGCACGCGAGCGCCATTCCAGAAGAGAAACATGGCCGACAGGCTGCCCATGTAAAGATCGTGATTCATCGTGCCGACTCCTTGGCAGCCGACTGTTATCGACGGCTCATAGCCGTGCGTGAACAGCGAGAAGCCCCCGGCGCGCGGAGCGATGTCCAAGCGCGTAACGGCGCCTCTCGTGCCGGACTCATACCTGAGAAACGAATCAGCCCGCCCTCGTTTTAAAGCAGCGGGGCTGATTCGCGTGAGATTAGCGCGCGTCGCGCGGAGAAAAGAAATGCAGGGGCTTCGCTGGCGGGCGGCGAATTTCGGAGGCGGGGCTATGCGCGCAGCGCGGGCCAGCGCAAGCGGTGAAGTGAAAGAAGGCAAGCCGAAACCGGCTCGCGCGGCATGAAGGAAACGTCAGGGCCGCAAGCAATCAGAAATGGAAGCGGCCCTGAAGCAGAATATTACTGGCTCGCACCCGTACCAATTCCCGCCTTCTTCTGCGCGTTTTGAATGTCCTGCGGATAACTGTTGTCGTCGCGTTTTGCCGGGTTGTAGCCCGCCTCTTCGAGCTGCTTGAGCTCAGCGTTCTTCTTCGCGCGCGCCTGCTTGCGCGCCGCTTTCTTCTCGGCCTTCGTGGGCGGCGCGGCTTGCGTGGCGCCGGTGGCCGTCGTGTCCGCGTTGTCCTGCGCGCTCGCGATCGGCGCCATGCTCACGCCGAAAGCGGCCGCCATCAATGAGACGGCGAGTTTGCTGCCAAGCGTCGCTTTCATATCCCTCTCCTGAGATCGGTGTCGCGGATTCATTGTAAGGCGGGACTTGCAAGCGTTCAGCGCCGGCGAAGCCGATCAAGGTCGACCGGCTTCACTCGCATCCGTGCGCTCAGATGTTGAGCGCGCGCTTGTCGACGGCGAGCGCGGCCTCCCGCATCACTTCCGACAATGAAGGATGCGGATGGCAAATTCGCCCGATATCTTCCGATGCCGCCTTGAACTCCATCGCGACGACCGCTTCCGCAATCAGATCGGACGCGTTCGCGGAGATGATATGCACGCCGAGAATCTCGTCGGTTTTCGCATCGGCGATGACCTTGATGAAGCCGTCCGTCTCGCCGATCCCGAGCGCGCGGCCGTTCGCCATCATGGGGAACTGGCCGGCCTTGATCTCGCGTCCTTCCGCCTTGAGCGCCTGCTCCGTTTGCCCGACCCACGCGATTTCCGGATGCGTGTAGATCACCCACGGAATGCAGTTGTAGTCGATATGCGGCTTCTGTCCGTCGATGATTTCCGCCACCAGCACGCCTTCGTCCTCGGCCTTGTGCGCGAGCATCGGGCCGCGCACGACATCGCCGATCGCGTAGACGTTCGGCACTTTCGTCGCGCAATGACGGTCGACGGGAATGAAGCCGCGTTCATCGGCGGCAAGGCCGATCGAATCGAGACCGAGATTGTTCGTGTTCGGCACGCGGCCGATCGACACGATCAGGCGATCCGCCTCCAGCGTCTGCGCGTTGCCGTCCTTGTCCTTGTATGAGATGGAGACGCTCGAATCCGTGGTCTTCACGCCGTCGATGTTCACGCCGAGGTGAATCGTCAAGCCCTGCTTCTTGAAGAGCTTGGCGGCTTCCTTTTGCAACGCGGTATCCGTCGTGCCTAGGAATTCGGGCAGCGCTTCGAGAATCGTCACTTCCGCGCCGAGCCTGCGCCACACCGAGCCGAGCTCCAGGCCGATCACGCCCGCGCCGATCACGGCGAGCTTCTTCGGCACGGAAGTGAAGGCGAGCGCGCCTTCGTTGTCGGAGACAATCTTGTTGTCGACGGGCACGTTCGGCAGATGCCGCGCCTTCGAACCCGTTGCGACGATCACGTGTTGCGCGGTATGGCTTTCGCTCTTTCCATCGCCGCTGACTTCGATCTTGAAGTTGCCGCCGTCTTTCCCGGCGAGCTTGCCGTGACCTTTGAGCCAGGTGATCTTGTTCTTGCGGAACAGGAATTCGACGCCGCCCGTGATCTTCTCGACGATCGCCTCCTTGCGCCCGACCATTTTGGCGACATCGACGGAAAGGTTGTCCATGCTGATGCCGTGATCGCCGAAATGCAGCTTTGCGTTCTCGAATTCTTCCGATGACGCCAGCAGCGCCTTCGAAGGAATGCAGCCTACGTTGAGACAGGTGCCGCCGAGCTTCGGCTTGCCCGCCGGGTTGATCCATTCCTCGACGCACGCGACCTTGCGGCCGAGTTGCGCGGCGCGGATCGCGGCGATATAGCCGCCAGGGCCGGCGCCGATCACGATGACATCGAAGTCGGCCTTCGCGCCCGGCGCGGCGGCCGGCACGGGCGTGGCAGCTTGCGCGGGTTGAGCAGATTGTGCAGCTTGTGCCGCCGGCTTTTCAGGCGCGGGCGTCGCCGCGGAGGCTTTTGCTTCCGTATCGATGACCGCGAGCACTTCGTCAGCGTGGACGACATCGCCTTCCTTCTTCACCACTTCCGCGAGCGTGCCGGCGGAAGGAGCGGGCACTTCGAGCACGACCTTGTCCGTTTCCAGTTCGACGAGGATTTCGTCTTGCGCCACGGCGTCGCCCGCTTTCTTCTTCCACGGCAACATCGTC
Source organism: Caballeronia sp. 11_S32 (assembly GCF_056930355.1). NCBI lineage: Bacteria > Pseudomonadati > Pseudomonadota > Betaproteobacteria > Burkholderiales > Burkholderiaceae > Caballeronia > Caballeronia sp. 11_S32. Next base: position 1,524,155 of record NZ_JBXOWH010000001.1, on the reverse strand, counting down.
GCTTCGGTGACGGATTCGGAAAGCTGCGGAACCTTGACTTCAACCCTGGCCATTCAGATTCTCCCTGTGAGCGATTTTTCGCGTTTGGAAACGTCCGGCGAAGCGTGCCTTGTGAACGCGGCCTTGCCTGGCCGGCCCGGCGCGCCGAAGTCGTAGGATACGCCCTGTCCGCACCGCGCGCGCGGTGAGCGGCTCATGCGCCGATCCGTCTTTTTCCGCTCGTTATATTCGGTGGTATATTGCGAAGCGGATATCGAACCGGAAGACCTGGCGCGGGACCTGAAACGACGCACCTTCCGGCCCCGCCGATCGAGAAAGAGGTGATCATGCAGACCCCTCCGTTTGAACTCGCGCGCACGAGCGCGCACGCGCATCGCGACGCCTGCTGCCAGCCGACCGAGGCCGACTTGCGCACGTCGCGCCGCCGCGCCCGTCTTGCCGAACTGGATTCGCATCTGCATTGCTCGGTGATCGGCACATGCCTTTCGACGGGCGAGCTGCGCAAGCTCGTGCCGAAGTTCACCGATCTCGACCACCATCACGCGAGCGATCTGGAGATTCATCACGCGGCGGTGGAACTCGCGATCGCGGGCGGCGCGGGCGCAAAGGCGCTCAACAAGGCGCTCGACGAACGTTACGCCGGCGCGATCCGGCGCTTCGACGCCGCGCGCGATCCAAAGACGCTGCTCGATCTCTGGAACGATGCGCTCAAGTCCGGCGACATCCCGCCCGCATATTGGGCGCTGATGTCGCATCCGCACGCGACCATCGACGTGCGCCAGTCCGCGTTCGGCGAGCTGCACATGTTGTCGCATCTGGTCGGCGCGGCGAATCGCGCGGATATCCGGCGGCTCGTCGCGCTGGAAGCCGAAAACGTCGAACTCAGGGACAAGCTCGAACGTCAGCAGGCGCGCCTGCTGGAACTGAACGCGGAGCGTGATGCGTCGATCAGGCAATCGAATGATCACGCGCTGCAACTCGCCGCGCTCGCGGAACGCAAGCCTGACAGGTCGGCCGCGCACCTGGAAGCCGAAGTCGGGCGCTTGCGAGAGAAGGTCGATGACGGCGAGCGCCGGCTAGCGCTGCACACGAGCCGCCGCGAAGCCGCGGAGCAGCGCGCGCAGCGGGAGGAGGCCGAGACGCGCGTGTTGCGCAACAAGCTGGGCGAGGCACAGGCGTTGCTGCGGGTCGTGCAGTCCGAATGCGCGGCGCTGGAACGCGCGACGCTCGATGCCGGCGATCAGTCCGGCGCGCGCCGTCGCGGGATCGAGTGGGCGAATGGCAAGCGCATCGTATATGTCGGCGGAAGGCCGAATTCGAATGCGGTGCTGAAGGCGCTGGTCGAAGAAGCGGGCGGCGAGTTGACCGTCCACGATGGCGGCATCGAGGATCGCAAGGGCTTGCTCGCCGCGGCGCTGCCGAACGCGGATGTCGTGCTGTTTCCCGTCGACTGCATCGATCACGATTCGATGAGCATGCTGAAGCGCGTCTGCGAGCGGCATGGCGTCGAGTATTCGCCGTTGCGCACGGCGAGTGTCGCGAGCTTCGTGGAGTTCGTCGCGCGGCTCACCGCGAGCACGCGGCACACAGAAGCGTCTTCACCGCCGCCGTCCGCGTTCTGTCTGCGTCACGGCTAAGGTTTGAGCAGCCTCGTGAGCGAACCGATCTGCTCGGCGCATGCGGTTTGCGCCTGAGCTTCGATATCGCGATAAAGCCGGACGATGCTCTCGCCGACCGGCGTCAGCACGCAACCGCCGCCGCTTTGCCCGCCTTGCTCGGAGATCGTCGCGGGCGACTGAAGCGAGCGGTTGAGTTCGTCGATGAGCAGCCACGCGCGCCGGTACGACATGTCGAGGCTGCGCGCCGCCGCGGATATCGAGCCGTGCTTGCGCACCGCTTCCAGCAGCGAGACCTTGCCCGGACCGATCGCGATGGTCTCGCCTTTCATGATGCGCATGCGAAAGCGCACTTCGGCCGGCTGGTTCGCCGTTTCCGTCTCCTTCGCGCTTTCCGTTGTTTTCAGAGTCGTGGCCATGCCCGTGAGGATACACGAACGAAAACGGACGGACGTTTCATGACGCGGCCATCGGCGTTATCGGTTGCCCGGATAGCAAAAACCATGATCCGTTCGTTCATTTCCGGTCGAGCGAGAATCGCCCAGGACCCGTGATGGCCAGCAGGATCAGACCGCCCATGATGCTGATGTTCTTGTAGAAGTTGATCGTGTTGGCATAGCGTTCCATACCCTGCATCGTCCAGTAATGATGGCCGATCAAGGCCGTGCCGAGCGTATAGAGCGCGAGGAGCAGCGCAAGCGGACGCGTGAAAAAGCCGAGGATGATCGCAATGCCGACCACGAGTTCCATCACGACCGCGACGATTGCCGAGACGGTCGGAAGCGGCGCGCCCGTCGATGTCATGTAGGCGACGGTGCCGGAAAAGCCAATCAGCTTCTGCCAGCCGAACAGCACGAAGAGAATCATCAACAGCACGCGGGCGACGAGAAGGAGCGGGTCCTTCTGCTGTTCGACGGATAGATATCGCATGGCAACCTCCGTGGTGGGACGGCGTCTTCGTTGTATGAACCTCGCGAAAACCGGTGGCGCCGCATGCGCCATGACACTACGGCAACAGCGCCGCAAGCAGACGCCTCAGTTCCACGCTTTCGCGCGGCGTCAGCTTTGCCGTGAGTATGCGCTCGACTTCCTCGACACGCGGCCGCAAGATCGAAAGCTGCTTCTTGCCGGCCGCGGTGAGGAACAGCACATAGCTGCGCTTGTCGACGGGATCATCGGACCGCTCGATCAGGCCGTTGCGAACCATCCGCGCGACGAGATCGGCGATCGTAGAACGGTCCACGTCGAGCTCGTCGCCGAGTTGCCGTTGATTGACGCCCGGCGCTTTCTGCAGGATCTCGAGCGCCGCGTACTGGACGCTCGTGATCTCAGCCGAGACTTCGCTGAGCCATACCGCTACGTGACGCTGCTGGGCGCGGCGCACGAGGCTGCCAGTGAAGGTCGAAAGCGCTTTGGGGTCGTCGTGTTTGATCGGCAATTTTGCTGTGTCGGAAAGAGTTAGCGCGTGCGGAAAATCGGCCGGAAGAAGGAAGCCAGTTCTTCGTATGCGTCCAGCGGAAGAGCATGGGCGACGTATTGATCCGGACGGACCACGACGAGCGCGCCCCGTTCGCGGTCGATTCCGCGCTCGTCGAAGATATCAGTCGTCGCGTCGCTCGTAAATGCTTTCTCATAGTCGACGAGACCGTAGCGTCCCTTGCGCGGCAGCAAGATGGAAGGCAAGCCATCCAGACGCACTTCGCGATGAGGCTCCTGCAGCACCGCGCGCAGGTCGAGCACGCTGTCCACGTCGGCATCCTTTGGCGTGACGCGCTGCAAGACCGAATCGGGCGATGTCGCGAGATGCTCGCACAAGGCACGGAGCGCGCTTCGATTCGCGTCCGAGAATGCGTACAGACGCCAGCGACCGTCCGCGCGTGCCGCGTGTCCGAGATGAACGGGCTTCGCATCCGCGACACGCACGACCGGCGACGAGTGAAAGCGCGTCCCGATCTGAAAGCCCTTGGCGAGCACCTGATGCGTCGTTTCGCCCGTGAGCGTGCCCGCCCGGTAATGCGTCGCGAGCCCTGCCGTGTACCGGCCCGCGCGCATGAAATAGGCCTGAAGCTCGGCAGGATCGACGCCACCCGCCTCGGGGTGGTTCGGATCCTTTGGCGGAGCGGCCATCATCGCGGACCATTCCTTGTCGAAGTTGATCAACTCTTGCGCAATGGGCTGGCGCTCGTCGGAATACGTGCGCAACAGGCTCGCGTCGCTGCGTCCCTGCAATACCGCGCCGAGTTTCCAGCCGAGATTGAAGCCGTCCTGCATCGACACGTTCATGCCCTGGCCGGCTTTCGCGCTATGCGTATGACAGGCGTCGCCCGCGATGAAGATGCGCGGCTCGCGGGCGCTTCCGTCCTCCGCGAGGGCATCGTCGAAGCGGTCCGTCAGACGCTGTCCCACTTCATACACCGAGAACCAAGCGACTTCTTTCACATCGAGCGAGTAGGGATGCAAAATCCGCTGAGCCGTCTCGATGATGTGATCGACCGAAGTTTGCTTGATCGTGTCGCGGTTGTCGGGCGTGACTTCGCCGAGATCGACATAAAAGCGGACCAGATAGCCGCCTTCACGCGGAATGATCAACAGATTGCCTTTGCTTGCGGACTGAATCGCCGCTTTCAGGCGGATGTCCGGGAAGTCGGTGACGGCAAGCGCGTCCATCACGCCCCACGCATGATTGGCGGCATCGCCGTGCAGCGCCTGTCCGATGGCCGTACGCACGCGGCTGCGCGCGCCGTCGCAACCCACGACGTAGCGTGCCCGCACGGTCACTTCCTCGCCGAGCCGCGCTTCATCGGTGCGGCGCAGCGTGACGCGCACCGGATATTCGCCGGCATCGTCGCGTTGCACGTCGACTGCTTCCAGATCGTAATCCGGTTCGAGGCGCTGCTCGGAGCGGTGCATCACGCCGAGCAAATAATCCTGTACGCGAGCCTGATTGACGATCACGTGCGGAAACTCAGACATGCCTGTTTCGGTATCCTGAACGCGTCCGGTACGCTTGATCGCACCTCGATCATTTGCGTCGGGCCGCCAGAACACCGTTTCGTTGACCCAGTACGCTTCGCGCAGCAAGCGGTCGCTCAGCCCGAATGCATTGAACATCTCGACGGTGCGGCACGCCACGCCGTCCGCCTGCCCCATCAACAGCGGTCCGCTGCGACGCTCGACGACGCGCGTCCTGATATCCGGGAATTGCGCCAGTTGTGCCGCGAGCACGAGTCCGGCCGGGCCGCTTCCGACGATGAGCACGTCGACCGTGTCGGGCATGTCGACGCGCGGCGCGCCTTCTGCGGCTGGCTCGATAGTCGGGTCGCCGACCCGGAATCCGTCGAGATGAAATTGCATGATGTCTACCTCCGTTCTGTTCGAGTCACCTGTGATGGTGAATATACTCCGTACACCAACTATTTCAAGCGTTTTGAACGTGAATGTTTACCCTTAGTGCCCGCGAGACGCTTCGGGCGTTTCCGCCGATGATTCGTGCCGGATCTCCCCGCATCGCTTTGCCAGGCGCGGCTGCCGCTATCGCGCGAAGCCCGCGCGATCGTATCGAAGTTGAAGGATTGGCCGCCTAGACTTCGATTGCCAGCTAGAGGAGTTCGCATGCGAATCCTGCTGGCTGGCGTTCACAAGGAGGTCGCCATGAGATCAATCGCTATCGCGGTCGCCGCTGTGTCGGCGCTTTCCGTACCACTTGTCGCGTTCTCTCAGACGGATGCGCCACTCACGCGTGCTCAGGTACGAACCGAGTTGCAACAGCTCGAACAGGCCGGATATACGCCGGCCAGAGGTGAAGATCCGAACTATCCGGTGGAAATCCAGGCGGCAGAGGCGCGCGTATCGGCCCAAAGCGGCGCAACCGCGTATGGCGGCGCGATGTCCGGATCATCGGGATCCGGTTCGCGCACCGTCGCTCGTCCAGCCTCTGCCGAAGAGCTGAAGCAGATCTATTTCGGCGGGCAGTAGCATCCCGCTCTTTTCGAAGGCGTTACAGCTAACGCGGTGCAGTCGACTTATCGTGTTCTGCTTAAATCAATCGAAGGGTATGTGCGCCGAAGCTTCGTGAGCTTTCGGCGCACCGTCGCTCGCTTTAAACGCAGATGGACAAACGAGATCTATCTGCGTTTCTCCAGCGAAGGCGATCTGGATTCCAGCGACGACGGATCGTGCGGTTCTCCTTGCGTCCCCGAGAATGCCTTGCGATAAGCGGCTGGCGTGATCTGCTTCACCGCGCGGAATTGCCTGTTGAAGTTGGCGACGTTTGGAAATCCCGATCGCGAAGCGATCACCGAAACCGGCCATGACGTATCCGCGAGCATCCGGCATGCGTGACCGATGCGAACGCGGCTCAAATATTTGCCGACGCTCTCGCCGAGATGCTGGGCGAAGTAGCGGTTCAGCGTGCGGTCCGAAAGCGTTGCGGCGTCCGCGAGTTCACGCAGCGTCAGGCGCTCCGCGAACCGGGCGTCGATGACACCCAGCACGCGATTGATACGTTCGGGTTCGTGGCCCGAAGGTGCTCTTACCTGGCCTTTGTCGAATGCGCTGGGCGAAGCGAGCGGCGCGGCGTCCATGTCCGCGAGTTCGCACAAGACATCGAGCGCGGCGCCGAGGCGTTCCCTGGGCCATTGCGACAACAACGCGGCGAGCCTTCGATTGACAGTCTCACTCGCCTCTTGCGCGAACGCGAGGCCGGACGCCCCTCTGCGCAGCAGTCTTCGAAGCGGCTCGTATTCGGGGCAGCAGTCCGCGAGACGCCGCGCCCAATCGCCGCTGAACCAGATCACGATTGCCACCTGCGGCGCGCCTGAATCGATCGACTTGTTCGACGCCCACGTATGCGGCAAATCCGGAGGAACCAGCACGAGATCATTGCCTTCGTAATCCACGATCGAGTCGCCGATATAGCGCTTTCCACGGCTGTTCATCGTGAGCGTGAGCTCGTACTCCGGATGGTGATGCCATTCGAACGGTATTCGAGGCAGCTTGCGATGGAAAACCCGGATCGAACAACCGGCATCCATCTTGACGTGCTCGTATGCGGGTTTCATGGCCGGAAGTGCAAAAAGGTTGTCTCGATTGTATCGCAACGAAACCGCGCTCACGTCTAAGCTTTAGGCACTCGAAGACATCCGGAGACGCGCTGTGGAATCCCTGCATATTGAAGATCTGCCGGCGGCAATCCGCGCGGTGAAGAAGCAACTTCGCGAAAATCTGCCGCGCTACAAGGAAGTGTTCCAGGAGGTCGAAGCCGATATCAGGCGCAAGGCGGAAGTGATCGCGGAGCGGCGACGGCGCGGTGAACCGGTGATTCCGGAGATTCGCCATGCGGACATCGTCGCGCGACAGGTGAGTGAAGAGGCGCTCGCGGCGATCAGGGACAGCGGCGCGTGTGTGGTGCGCGGCGTCTTCAGTCCGCAGCGCGCCGCCGAATGGGACGAAGCGATTGCCGGCTATGTGGAAGAGAACCGTCTGGACGAGAAACTCGCGCATCGGGCGGAGGACAAATACTTCGGCGAACTCGCATCGAGCAAGCCGCAAATCTACGGCATCTACTGGTCCGGCCCGCAGGTCGAGGCGCGCCAGTCACCGGAACTCATGCAGACGCGCGTGTTCCTGAACCGGCTGTGGAAATGGGAGAGCGAAGGGCGCGTGCATTTCGATCCCGACCAGGTTCCCGTGTATGCGGACCGTCTGCGCCGGCGGCCGCCCGGCTCCGCGTCGCTCGGGCTTTCTCCTCATTGCGATGGCGGGTCTGTCGAACGATGGCTCGACGACAATTTCCGTCGCGTCTATCGACATGTTTTCAGTGGCGACTGGCGCCGCTACGACGCCTTCGACGCAGCGTATCGCCCCGAGGCGCGCGAGATTCCGTCCCCGACCGTGTGTTCGATGTTCCGCACTTTTCAGGGCTGGACGGCGCTCACCCCGCAGGGGCCGGGCGACGGAACGTTGCAGCTGGTGCCGATAGCGAATGCCATGGTGTACGTGCTGCTGCGCGCGCTGCAGGACGATGTCGCCGACGACGACCTGTGCGGCGCGATGCCGGGCCGCGCATTGTCGATCAGTCCGACCTGGCATGCGCCGCTGCATGAAGCGCTTTCATCGATTCCGCCGATGCAGGCGGGCGATACCGTCTTCTGGCACAGCGACGTGATTCATGCGGTGGAAGACGAACATCGCGGCAAGGGATACAGCAACGTGATGTACATCGCGGCGGCGCCCGGCTGCGCGAAGAACGACGAGTACCTCAAAAGGCAACTGCCGGCTTTCATCAGCGGGGAGAGTCCGCCCGACTTTCCGGCGGATGACTTCGAGACCGGTTTCGTCGGCCGAGCCACTGCGGACAGCCTGACCGCGCTTGGCAAGCAGCAACTCGGATTCGACCTCTGACCCGACCCGCCAGCATGGCGGTACTTCGCGCCTCGAAGCAGTCTACGGAGACAGGAATGGACGCCGACATTGTCATCATCGGTTCGGGCGTGGGCGGGAGTGCCGTCGCGTGGCAACTCGCGGCGACGGACGCGCGCATCCTGATCATCGAGCGCGGCGAGGATCTGCCGCGTGAGCTCGCGAACTGGGACGCCGAAGCGGTTTTCGGGCAGCTTCGCTACAGGACGCGCGAAACCTGGCTGAACGGCGCGAACGAGCGATATCGCCCGGGCCAGTACTATTTCGTCGGCGGACACACGAAGTTCTTCGGCACGGCGATGTTTCGCTTCAGGGAGGACGACTTCCGGGAAGTGCAGCACGAGGAGGGCGTTTCGCCCGCGTGGCCGATCTCCTATTCGGACCTCGCTCCCTATTACGACCTCGCCGAATCGCTGTTCGGCATCAGAGGGGATGCAAGCGGCGATCCGACAGAACCGCCGCACGCCGGCCCGTATCCGCATCCGCCGGTTCCGGACGAACCTGTCATCGCGGCATTGCGCCGGCAATTCGAACGGCTGGGACTGCATCCGTTCCATATGCCGTCCTCGATCGATCTGGGCGATGGCGGGCCTTGCGTGCGTTGCGGAACCTGCGATGCCTTTCCCTGCCGCATCGATGCGAAAGGCGACGCCGAGAAGTGCCTGTTGCGTCCTGCCATCCGGCGCGGCTCGGTCACGCTGATGACCGGCGCGCGCGTCACGCGCCTCGTGACCGACGCGACCGGCAAAAGAATCGTGGCGGCGGAAGTCGAAACGCGCGAAGGGCGGAAGACGGTGACGGGCGGCAGCTTCGTGCTGTCTGCGGGCGCGATCAACAGTGCTGCGTTGCTGCTCGCCTCGGCGAACGACCGCATGCCGAATGGCCTCGCGAACGCGTCCGGCGTGGTCGGCCGGTATTACATGAACCATAACTGCACGGCCGTCCTGGCGATCGATCCGCGCCGTATCAACGACACGCGATTTCCGAAGACGTTGTCCGTCAACGATTTCTATTTTGCGGGCGAGCACGACAGCTGGCCGCTCGGCAACATCCAGATGCTCGGGAAGATTCGCGAGCCCATGCTGCGCGGCGCCATGCCTTATATGCCGAAGCGCGCGTTGCGATACCTGAGCGAGCACAGCCTCGATCTCTATGCGATGTCGGAAGACTTGCCCGACCGTGAGAGCCGTATCGAACTGACGAATGACGGAGACATCCGGCTGTCGTGGAAGCGCACGAACCTTAAGCCGCACATGCGGCTCGTCAGGAAAACAAAGGAGCTGCTGCGTCGTTCGGGCTTTCCGTTCGTCGTCAGCCGCCGATTCGGTGAGGACACGCCGTCGCATCAATGCGGCACGGTGCGCTTCGGCATCGATCCGGCATCGTCATCGCTCGATCCGCTGTGCAAGGCGCATGACCATGACAACCTTTATGTCGTGGATGCGAGTTTCTTTCCGTCTTCCGCTGCGTTGAATCCGGCACTCACGATTGCCGCGCAGGCGCTGCGTGTCGGCGAAGCACTGTGCCGAAGTCTTGGCCACGCCGCGCGGAAGAAACCGACCGTCGCCGAATCGGGCGAGTCTGTGTCGGCATCGTCGATCATCTAGTGCAACTTGAAAGGAGAAGAGGCATGGCAACGATTCGGTGGGCTTTGATCGGCGCGAGCACGATTGCCGAAGAATGGATGATCAACGCGATTCGCTCCCAGCCCGACGGCTCGATCGAGGCGGTCGTCAGCGGCGACCTCGCTCGGGCGCGGCAATTCGCGGACAAACATGGCATTCCGAGGGCAAGCGCGGACTTGAAGCAGGTGCTCTCGGACCCGGCGATCGACGCGGTCTACATCAGCAGCACCAATGAAAAGCACTTGCAGCAAGTGCTCGAAGCCGCGTCGGCAGGCAAGCACGTCCTGTGTGAAAAGCCGCTCGCGATGTCCACCGCCGATGCGCGCGAAATGATTGAAAGATGCGCGGAGAAACGGGTGGTCCTCGCCACCAACCATCATCTTCGCTGCGCCGCGAGTCATCGGCGCATGCGCGAGCTGATTCGCGCCGGCGCTATCGGCAGACCGTTGTTTGCCCGCGTTTTTCACGCCGTATCGCTGCCGCCTCATCTGCGCGGCTGGCGCATCGAGCGGGCGGATGCGGGCGGTGGCGTCGTGCTCGACATCTCGGTGCATGACGCCGATACGTTGCGGTTCCTGCTCGACGCGGAGCCGGTGGAAGTGAGCGCGATGACCGCGTCGGGAAGCATGGGCAAGGAGGGGCTCGCGGATGGCGTGATGGGTATCATCCGCTTCGACAACGGCGTGCTTGCCCAGATCCACGATGCATTCACCGTGCCGTTCGCGAATACGGGACTCGAGGTGCATGGCACCGAGGGGTCGCTGTTCGCACGCGATGTCATGACTCAACGCCCGGTCGGGGAGATCATGCTGCGCACCGCGCGTGGCGAGGAGATCATCGGGATCTCGCACGCGGATCTGTACACGACAGGCGTTGCGCAGTTTCATCGAGCCGTCTTGCTGGGCGAAAGCCCAGCGGCCAGCGGCCGTGACGGGTATCAATCGCTTGCCACGGCACTCGCTCTCGACGAGGCGGCGAAAACGGGACGGCACGTGACGATGCAGGCGCCGGTTTTGCCATGACCCCAGACTGAAACGATGAACCTCGATGCCCACGCCTGTCTCGCAGGCGTGGGCATTTCCATTTACAGAGCGTTGTCGATGCCCGCATTCAGCGCGAGAAATCGGCTCATGCGCTGATGGGCCAGTTCGGGCCTGACAAGGACGCCTGCCGCGTCGGCCTTCCTGAACACTTCCGCGTAATGCACGGCGGATCGCGCCGACTGCATGCCGCCCGCCATCGAGAAGTGGCGTTGATGACCGTTGAGCCATGCGAGGAAGACGACGCCCGCCTTGTAGTATTGTGTCGGCGCTGCGAACAGCTCGCGCGAGAGCGCGACAGTCGGATCGATCAGATGCCGGTAGCCGTCGAGATCGCCTGCAGCGAGCTTCGCGAGCGCCGCCGACGCCACGGGCGCGATCGGATCGAAGATGCCGAGCAGCGCATGCGAGTGCCGCGTGCCGTCTCCGGCGATGAGCTCGCCGTAGTTATAGTCGTCGCCGGTGAACATCAGGACGCCTTCGGGAAGCCGCGATCGTAGCTGACGCTCGTAGTCCGCATTGAGCAGGGAAATCTTGATGCCTTCGATCTTGTCACGATGACGCCCGATGATGTCGAGGACGGTGTTCATCGCCGTCGATACATCGCGGCTGCCCCAGTAACCCGCGAGCGACGCGTCGAAAGCATCGCCGAGCCAGTGCAGCACCACCTTGTTGCGCGACGCGGAGAGGACGGCGTCGTAGACGTGCTGGTAGTCGTCGGCGGACCGCGCCGTGGCGCAGAGCGCGCGGCTCGCCATCATGATAGGCCGGCCACCCGCCGATTCGATCACGTCGAACTGCTCCGCATAGGCGTTGACGATGTCGGTGAGCGTATGCGCACGGCCGCCATCGAGATGATCCGTGCCCGCACCGCACGCGAGATCCGCGCCCGGAATGCCGCGCGCATGCGCGATGCTGCGGCGGATCAGCTCCGCTGCCGTCTTCCAGCCGATGCCCATGCCGCGTTGCGCCGTGTCCATCGCTTCCGCCACCTTGAAGCCGAGGCCGTAGAGATAGCTGCGAAATGCGAGCGTGGCGTCCCAGTCGATGCGCGGCGCATCGCCCCAGGGTTCATAAGCGTAAGAAGGATCGACGACGACATGCGCCGCCGCATACGCGATGCGGTCAAACGTCGGCGCGCTGGATGGCGGAAGCCGGTCGTCGCGGTGCTGCATCGCGTATGGCTGGATTGAACCTTCCCTGGTCGGCAGATTGATCTTCATGGATTCCTCTCGATGTCTGGGATTGAACGATCATGTCGGCGGCTTTTTCGGCGACCATGATCGTCGGAGCATTCGTGTTGCACGAGGGCAGATAGGGCATGACGGACGCGTCGACGACGCGCAGCCCTTCGAGCCCGATCAGACGTAGATCCGGCGTGACGACGCTGTCCGGATCATCGGCCCGCCCCATACGGCAGGTGCCTACTGGATGGTGATCGGTCTTCGCATTCGCGCAGGCATAGTCGAACAGTTCCTGCTCGGTGTTCGCGCGCGCGCCCGGCAGGATCTCGCTTTGCACATAGCGCTTCAACGCGGGCGCGCGCAGGATGTCGCGGGCGAGACGCAAGCCCTTGATCGCCATGTCGCGATCGTGCGGATCGGCCCAGTAGTTGGGGTCGAGCAAAGGCGCGGCGGCCGGATCATTGCTGGCGAGACGAACCGTGCCGCGCGAGCGAGGGCGAAGATACGCCGTGTTCAGCGTGACGCCCGCGTTCTTCAGCTTGGCCATGCCGGCTTCGATGCCGGAGCCTAAGCCCAGATGAAACTGGATGTCGGGCGAACGGTCGCGCGCGTCGTTGTCCGCATACCAGAAGCCGCCCGTTTCGAAAAGACTCGACGCAACCGGCCCTTTCTTCAGCAGCAGATATTGCAGCGCGGCCCACGCGGCGTGGTGCGGCTTGTTGTACTTGTCGTAGGTATGATCGCCCGTGCATTCCGCGATGACGAACAGATCGAGATGGTCCTGAAGATTCGAGCCGATGCCTCGAAGATGATGCACAGGCCGGATGCCGACAGACTCGAGATGATCGGCGGGACCAATGCCCGACTGCATCAGCAGCTTCGGCGAGCCGATCGCGCCCGACGCCACGATCACCTCGCGCGATGCACGCACGACCTTCGGGTCGCGGCTGTCGCCGGACACGTATTCGACGCCCGTCGCACGGCCGCCTTCGACGATCACGCGAAGCGTCCGCGCCTGCATCCATACCGTGAGGTTGGGCCGCCCGAGAACGGGACGAATGAATCCGGCAGCGGCCGACGAGCGGCGCGCGTTCAGTTGCGTGAGCTGGTAATAGCCCAGCCCTTCCTGGCTTGCGCCATTGAAGTCGGGATTGAACGGTATGCCGAGTTCCTGTCCCGCCTGGAAGAAAGCCTCGCAGATCGGCAAGGGACTGATCGGGTTCGACACGCCGAGCGGGCCGCCGTAGCTGTGGTACTCGTTGGCGAAGCGCTGGTTGTTTTCCGACTTCCTGAAATACGGCAGCACGTCGCGATACGACCAGCCCGTCGCGCCCGCTTTCCGTTCCCAGTCGTCATAGTCCGCCGGGACGCCGCGCGTGTAGATCTGCGCGTTGATGGACGAGCCGCCCCCGATCACCTTCGCCTGCGTGAAGCGCAGCACCCGATTGTTGAGATGCTTTTGCGGCACCGTGAACCAGCCCCACGAGCCGATGCCGCGCGTCATCTTCGCGAAGCCTGCCGGCATCGAGAAGAAAGGATGCCGGTCGGAACCGCCCGCTTCGAGCAGCAGCACCCTGATCGAAGGATCGGCGCTCAGGCGGTTGGCGAGCACGCAGCCCGCCGAGCCGCCGCCCGCGATCACATAGTCGTATGTCGTCGTATTCATGTCGGTCGCTCAGAAGGCAGGGATGGACAAACCGCCATCCACGTTGACGACGCTGCCGGTTGCGAAGGGCAGCGCGCCATCGGCGAGCGTCGCGACGGCCTGGCCTACTTCGTCGCTTTCGCCCCAGCGTCCGGCGGGCACGAGACCTTCGCCGAAACGCGCTTCGTACTTTTGCGCGACGCCCGCCGTCATCGGCGTGCGGATGATGCCGGGCCGCACTTCGAATACGCCGACATTCGCGCTCGCGAGCCGCAAGGCGAACAGGCGCGTCATCATCCGCAGCGCGGATTTGGATACGCAGTATTCGGCACGCTCGGGCGAGGCCATTTCCGCCGATACGGACGACACCGTGACGATCGACCGCGCGATGCTCGACGTTACCGACGCCATATGGCGCGCAACCGCCTGCGTCATGAAAAACGTGCCGCGCAGGTTGACGCCGAGCACGGCATCGAAGGCTTGCGGCGATACATCCAGCAGATCGCCGCGGCTGGGCGAACCGATGCCCGCGTTGTTCACGAGACATTCGATGCCGCCTTTGAAGCGCACGGCTTCTTCGACGACACGCGCATGCGATGCCACATCGCTCAGGTCGCTTCGTATGAACAGGGCGTCGCGGCTTTCGTCGCGCACCAGCGCGCAGGTCATATCCGCGTCTTCGTCATGCACGACATCCGTCAGCACGATATCGAAGCCGCGCCGCGCGAGCGCCACGCAGATCGATCTGCCGATACCGCGCCGCGCGCCCGTCACCAATGCGGTCGAACAGTTTCCCTCTGGCTTGCTCATGGCTGCACCATCCGTCAGTGAATCCGCACTTCCGTGTCGGCATCGAACAGCACGAGCTTCGACAGGTCGACGCGCAATTCGCATCGCTCGCCTGACGCGTGCGGCATGTCGGCGCCAAGACGCGCGGACACTTCCATGCCGCCGAAATCGAGCACGGCGAGCGTGTCGGGGCCTGTCGGTTCGAGCACGTTGATCGTCACCGGCACGGTTCGCAGCGCCGCGGCGGCGCGCTCGTTCTCGACGCCGATCGCCTCAGGACGCAGACCCGCAATCACCTTCTTGCCGACATAGCGGTCGACGGCCGCGCTCTGCGTCGGCAGATCGAGCGCGATCGCGCTCGATCTGCCGACGCGAAGCTGAAGCGAACCATCCGCCCGCTCGATGCGCGCGGGAATCAGGTTCATGGACGGCGAGCCCATGAAAGTTGCGACGAACGTATTCGCCGGAGTGTTGTAGACCTCGGCGGGCGTGCCGAGCTGTTGCAGCACGCCGCCTTTCATCACGGCGATGCGCGTGGCGAGCGTCATCGCTTCGATCTGATCGTGCGTCACGTAGACGATGGTCGCGCCGAGGCGCTGATGCAGCTTCTTGATCTCGGTGCGCATATCGACGCGCAGTTTCGCGTCGAGATTCGACAGCGGTTCATCGAACAGAAAGATTTTCGGATGACGCACGAGCGCGCGGCCCATCGCGACCCGCTGACGCTGGCCACCCGAAAGCTGGCCCGGACGGCGGTCGAGCAGATGCTCGATCTGCAAAAGACGCGCGGCATCCTGCACGGCCTTCTCGCGCTCGATCTTCGAAACCTTGCGCATCTCAAGACCGAAGCTGATGTTCTGTCCGACGGTCATGTTCGGATAGAGCGCATAGCTTTGAAACACCATCGCGATGTCGCGCTCGCTCGGATGCAGGTCGTTGACCTTGTCGTTGCCGATACGGATTTCGCCGCCCGAGAGCGTGTCGAGTCCCGCGATCAGCGAAAGCAGCGTGGACTTGCCGCAGCCCGACGGGCCGACGAGCACGAGGAAGTCGCCGTCGTCGACATCGATATTGATCTCCTTGAGGATCTCGGTGGAGCCGTAGGCCTTGCGAACCTTGGATACGTGCAGAGAAGACATGATTTACCCCTTGACCGAGCCGGCCATCAGACCGCGAACGAAATAGCGACCACCCACGATGTAGACGAACAGCGTCGGCAGTGCGGCGATCATGGCCGTGGCCATGTGGACGTTGTATTCCTTGACGCCCGTCGACGTATTCACGATGTTGTTCAGCGCGACGGTGATCGGCGCGGAGCTGCCTGTCGTGAACGAAGCGCCGAACAGGAAGTCGTTCCAGATGTTCGTGAACTGCCAGATCACGGTGACCGTGATGATCGGCACCGAGTTGGGCAGCAGGATGCGAAAGAAGATGCGAAAGAAGCGCGCGCCGTCGATCATCGCGGCTTTCACCAGTTCATCCGGGAACGCGATGTAGTAGTTGCGGAAGTAGAGCGTCGTGAAGCAGAGGCCATAGACCACATGCACGAACACGAGCCCCGTGATGGATTGCGCGAGACCGATCTTGCCGAGAAACGACGCCATCGGAATCAGCACGATCTGGAACGGGATGAAGCATCCGAACAGGATCAGGCCGAACAGCAGGTTGTCGCCCTTGAAGCGCCATTTGGTCAGCACATAGCCATTCAATGCGCCGAGCAGCGTGGATACCGCCACGGCCGCGAATACCATCCGGAATGAATTCCAGAAGAAGCCCTTGACGCCGGAGCAGTCGAGTCCCACGCAGGCCGAGCCCCACGCTTTTTCCCACGCGGCGATGGTCCATTGATGCGGCAGCGCGAGGATATTGCCGGAATACACTTCGGGAAGCGGCTTGAACGAGGTCAGCAGCATCACGAGCAGCGGCACGAGATAGACCACGGCCGCAATCGCAAGCAGCGAATAAATCACGATTCGCGAGACGTAGTTGTGCTTGCCCACCACCATCTGTGGCGAGTCCCATGTCTTGGTAGTCATCGTTGTCTCCTGAAAGGCTGGCGGATGAATCAGTGGCCCGCGCTCTTGCGGCGCGGTCGCATTTCGGAATAGAGATAGGGCACCATGATGGCGGCGACGGTGCACAGCATCATCACCGCGCTCGCCGCGCCCATGCCGAGCTCGTTACGGGTGAACGTGAACGAGTACATGAAGGTCGAGGGCAGTTCGGTCGAGTAGCCGGGGCCGGCGCCCGTCAACGCGATGACGAGTTCATAGCTCTTGACGGCCAGATGCACGAGGATCACGAACGCCGATACGAACACGGGCCGCAACTGCGGAATGATGATGCGGCGATAGATGGCCGGCATGCGCGCGCCGTCGATGGACGCGGCTTTCACCTGTTCCTGATCGATGCCGCGCAGGCCGGCGAGAAACATCGCCATCACGAAGCCCGAGGCCTGCCACACGGCGGCGATGACGATGGTGTAGATCGCCATGTCGTCGCTGATGATCCAGTCGAAGTGGAAGCTCGTCCATCCCCAGTCATGGAACAGCTTGGTCAGGCCGAGACCCGGATTGAGAATCCACTTCCACGCGGTGCCCGTGACGATGAACGAGAGCGCCATCGGATAGAGAAAGAGCGCGCGCAGACCGCCTTCGGCGCGAATGCGCTGATCGAGCAGAATTGCGAGCCCGAGGCCGAGCGCCATGCAAAGCATGACATAGAGCGATGCATAGATGCCGAGATTGCCTATCGCCACATGCCAGCGCGGATGCTCCCACACGCGGCCATATTGAAGCAGTCCGGCCCAGTGAAAGTTGGCGAAAGCGCGTGAGCGTGTAAACGAAAGCAGCGTGGTCCACACGATGAATCCGTACACGAAGATCAGCGTGATGATGAGCGTCGGACTGAGGACGAGCTTCGGCAGAACCGCTTCGAAGCGATTGCGCAATGTCGATCGCCTGTTCGTCGGACTGTAGTCCGAGCCGTGCTTCAGATCTTCCAGAGCGGGCGCCCCGTGGGCGCGATTGTGCAAGAGCATGGCAACACCTGTCGTCGGAGATGACGAGCCTCGCGGATAACGGCGCGCAGCGCCGCTTGCGCGCGAGGACCAGTTGGCTTACTGCGCGTTCTTCACGGCCGCAACGAGCGCCTTCACCGCGTCGGTGGAGGACTGGTTCGAATTGAAGAAGTGCGTGACGACGTCATAGACCGCGTTCTTCGGGCCATCCGGCATGGCGTGTCCGTGCGCGAAGCTGCCGACCATCGAATCGGTCTTGAGCGCGGCGCGCATGTCGTTCATCGACTTCTTGCCGCATTCGTCGAAGCCGTCCTGAGGCACGTCGAGGCGCGCGGGAATCGAGCCTTTGATCTGGTTGAATTTCGCCTGCACGCCGCGGTCCATGATCGTCGATGCGAACGCGTATTCACCCGGCAGACTCGCGTCGCCCTTCTTGAAGGTGGCGAACTGGTCGGTGTTGAAGATGAAGGCGCCTTCCGTGCCCGGATACTGGAAGCACAGATAGTCGGCATTCGGCTGCTTGCCCGCGGATGCGAACTCGCCCTTCGCCCAGTCGCCCATGATCTGCATCGCGGCCTTGCCGCTGATGACCATCGACGTGGCGAGGTTCCAGTCGCGGCCCGGGAAGTTGGGATCGACCATGCCGCGCAGCGCGCGCATCTGGTCGAAGGCCTTTTCCATGGTCTTCGAGCCGAGCGCGCCGGGGTCGAGCTTGACGAGCGCCTGCTGGTAGAACTTCGGCCCGCCCGCGGACATCACGGCGCTGTCGAAGAGGGTCGCTTCCTGCCATGCCTGTCCGCCATGCGCGAGCGGAATGTAGCCGGCCTTGCGGATCTTGTCCGCAGCGGCGACGAGTTCATCGAACGTCTTCGGCGGCGTGAGCTTCAGTTCGTCGAAGATCTTTTTGTTCGCCCAGATCCAGTTCGTGCGATGCACGTCGACGGGCGCGGCGATCCAGTGTCCGTCGGGTTTCGAAAACTTCTGGATCGGCGCGGGCACGAGCTTGTCCCAGCCTTCCTTCGATGCAACGGCATCGAGGCTCTGCAGATAGTCTTCCTGCGCATACTCGGGGATCGTGAAGCCGAGCATCTGGATCGCATCCGGCGGATTGCCCGATGCGACGCGCGCCTTCAGCACCGTGCGCGCAGCTTCGCCGCCGCCGCCCGCGATGGGGCTGTCCTTCCACGCGTAGCCCCTGGTTTTCAGGCCGTCCTTGAGAACGGTGAGCGCCTTGGCTTCACCGCCGGAAGTCCACCAGTGCATGACTTCCACCTGCTTGGTATCGGCGGCGGCCGCGGACAGCGCGTGGCAGGCAACGAGACCCACTGCGATTGCAGCAATACGCTTCTTGAACATCTCTGTCTCCATGATGAAACGCTCTCTTGACGGGCTTTCTTGTGGGCGCCACGGCGGGCATGCCGTGGCGTGATGTCGGGTGGCTTCGCGATCAGGCGGCGGGACGCGGCAACCACCAGTTCCTGCGCTCGCCGATATGAAGCTGGATCGTCTTCGTCTCGGTGTAATCTTCGACGGCCTGCTTGCCCAACTCGCGTCCGACGCCGCTCGACTTGAAGCCGCCGAAGGGCAGTTCGGGATAACCATCGAGAAAGGTGTTGACCCAGACCGTGCCCGCATCGACGCCGCGCGCAACGGTCAGGCACGTGTCGATGTCGCTGCTCCAGACGGCGGCGGAGAGGCCGTAGGCGGTGTCGTTGGCGATCTCGATTGCTTGCGTGGCATCGGAGAAGGGGATGATCGCGAGCACGGGGCCGAAGATCTCCTCCCGCGCGATGCTCATGTCGGGTGTGACGTCGCTGATGATGGTCGGCTCGAGATAGAGTCCTTGCGCGTCGTAGCGCTTGCCGCCCAGACGCAGGCGCGCGCCTGCCGCAACACCCTTTTCGATATTGCCGAGGATTTCGCCCAACTGGTTCTCGCTGACGATCGCGCCGATCTTGCAATCGGGATGCAGCGGATCGCCAACCGGCACCTGCCGCGCGCGCTCGACGACGGCCTCTGCAAATCGCTCCGCAATGGATTCATGCACCAGCACGCGGCTGCCGCTGTTGCAGCATTCGCCCGCGTTGAAATACACGCCGAATACGACGGCGTCGATCATCGCGTCCCAGTCGCAATCGGCGAAAACGATCTGCGGATTCTTGCCGCCGAGTTCGAGCGCGACCTTCTTCAGCTTCTTCGATGCGAGCCCGCCGAGCAGGCTGCCGACCCGCGTCGATCCCGTGAACGACAACATGTCGATGGCGTCGTGCTCCGCGAGCGGCTGGCCGACGGACGGCCCTTTCCCCGTCACCACATTGACGACGCCGGAAGGCACGCCCGCTTCCTCGAGAATCTCCATCAGCATGACGGTCGTGCTCGATGTCAGTTCGCTCGGCTTGACGACACACGTACAACCGGCGGCCAGCGCGAACGGAAGCTTCTGCGAAAGAATCCACAGCGGGAAATTCCACGGCGTGATGAGACCGACCACGCCAATGGGCTGACGCAGCACGATGCCGAGCATGTCTTCGCCGAGGGTGTCGTAAGCATCGCCGCTGGTCGTGCGTGCGAGGCTCGCCGCGTACTGCCAGAGATCGGCGCAGCCCGACACTTCGCCGCGCGCCTGCGCAAGCGGCTTGCCCGTTTCGAGCGATTCGAGCAGCGACATCTTTTCGACGCGGGCCTTGATGCCATCGGCGACGGCGAGAAGTACGCGGGCTCGCTCAGCGCCTTTGAGCTTCGGCCATCGACCGTGGCGGAAGGCGGCGTCGGCGGCTGCGATGGCGCGCTCGACATCCGCCGACGTGGCTTCCGGGAACGTGCTGACGACGTGCCCGTGCGCGGGGCTGCGACGTTCGAAGCGCTGTTCGCTCGCGGACTCGAGCCACTTGCCGCCGATATACATGCGGCCGTGAAAGACCTCATGAGCCATTGCGTTATCGCTCTTCAGGAGCGTGGTTGCGGTGTCGTACGTCATGTCATTGACCCTCGTATTGCGCCGGGCGCCGTTCGCGGAAACTCGCCATGCCTTCGCGCGCGTCGTGCGTCGTCGCGGACAGCGCGCCTGCCATGGCTTCCAGGGTTGCGCCGGCCCCGAATCCCGAGGCGGCGTTGATCAGTTGCTTCGTCAGTTGCACGGAGACGGGCGCGAGCGCCGCGATCTTTTCAGCGATGGCGATGGCCGCTTCGAGCGATTCTTTCGGCGCGGAGATTTCATCGATCAGTCCGATGCCATACGCGCGCTGCGCATCGATACGCCGGCCGGTGAGCGCAAGCGACTTCACATGACTCGGGCCGATCAGTGAGACGAGCCGCTGTGTGCCCGACCATCCGGGGCAGGTCGCGATGCTGGCTTCGGGCAGCGCGAAGGTGGCGGCGGGATCGGCCACGCGCACGTCGGCGACCGCGGCCAGTTCGAGACCGCCGCCCAACGCGGGGCCGTTGATCGCTGCAACGACCGGCAGACGCAGCGCAGCCCAGCGATCGAAGATGCGATGACCGCGCGCGACCCACACGCGCCACATGTCGAGCGGCGCGAGCGCGGACCACTGGTTGATATCGGCGCCGACGCAGAACGCCCGATCACCCGCGCCCGTGAGAACGACGGCGCGCACGTTGGCATCCGCTTCGAGCTGCGCCGCCGCAAGTTCGAGTTGCTCGAGCATCTCGGGCGTCAGCGCGTTCAGCTTGTCGGGCCGGTTCAGCGTGACGATAGCGACGGCCTTCTGCGTCTCGATGTGAATGAGTTGCGGATCAGCCATGACGCGCCTCCTTCAGTCGAAGGCCGAACGGCGCGTCCGTGAAAATCGACGCATCCATGGTCTTGAGGGCAGGAGAGACAGCCAGTTCGATGTCGCATTGATCGAGCACGTCCCTCCGCAGATCGACGCCCGGCGCAATCTCGATCACTTCGAGCCCCGTATCGCCGAGCCGGATCACGCAGCGCTCGGTGACGTACAGCGCGTCCTGATTGCGCCGCCGTCCCATGCGGCCGCTGAACGTCACGTGATCGACATCGGCAATGAACTTCTTCTTGCCTTCCTTGAGAATCTTCAGGCGGCCATCGCCCACTTCGATCTTCGCGCCCGCCGTGAAATAGCCGCTGAAGACGATTCGCTTCGCGTGCGTCGTGATGTCGATGAAGCCGCCGCAGCCGGCGGTGAGATAAGGCTTGCTCGGCAGCTTCGACACGTTCACGTTGCCGAAGCGGTCCACTTGCAGGAAGGACAGCAGCGAGACGTCGAAGCCGCCGCCCTGGAAGTACACGAATTGCGACGGCGACGGCATGATCGCATCGGCATTGCCCGAGCAGCCGAACGCGAAACCCAGAAGCGGCACGCCGCCGACCGCGCCCTGTTCGATCACCCACGTCACATCGTCGCGATAGCCTTCTTCGAGCAGAATGCGCGGCACGTTCGCGGAGATGCCGAAGCCCAGATTCACGGCATCGTTCTGGGCGAGCTCCATCGCGGCACGGCGCGCGATCACCTTGTCGGCGTTCCAATCGGCGAACGCGAACGCGCTGTCCGGCAGCTTCACTTCGCCACTGATTTCCGGGTCGTATTCGATCTGCGTGGTCTGCTTCTGCTCGGGATCGACGACCACGTAGTCCACGAGATTGCACGGAATGTGAACCTGCTGCGTGTGCAGCGAACCGGCCTTCACCACACGCTTGACCTGCGCGATCACGATGCCGCCGTTGTTGCGCGCGGCAAGCGCCTGATCGCGTCCGCCGAGCAGCGCGCCTTCATGCTCGAACGAGAGGTTGCCGCGCTCGTCCGCCGTGGTTGCCCGCACGATGGCGACGCGCGGCACGAAGTTCCGGTAGTACAGCCATTCGTCGCCCGCGAACGTGACTTTCTCGACGATCGGATGTTCGGCCGCCTGCGCATTCATCGCGCCGCCCTGACGATCGGGATCGACGTAGGTATCGAGACCGACCTTGGTCAGCACGCCGGGCCGCTTCGCCGCGACTTCGCGATGCATGTCGAAGAGCACGCCGCTCGGCAGGTTATAGGCGCGGATGGCGTTGTCGGTGACGAGATGCCAGATGGCGGGCATCGGCAGGCTGGACGGGCCGCTCGGGAAGGAGCCTGCAATGACCGTCTGAATCAGTCCTTCCTTCGCGATGTGATCGATGCCCTTGATCCCGTACATGTCGCCGGCGGCGATGGGGTGCAGCATCGTCAGGTTGCGGGGATGCCCTTCGGCTTCGAAGCGCGCGCCGATCGCGGCGAGCATCGCGTCGGGGCAGCCGAGACCGCTCGACGAGCTCACGGTGACGATGTCGCCATCGCCGATCAGGCTCGCTGCGTGGGCCAATGAAACAAGCTTGCTGGAACGCACGGCAAATCTCCTCGAACTTTTATTCAGCGAAGCGGGACGGGACACGTCATGTTTCTCTTTGTTGGAACGTTCCAATTTCGGTGCGTTGGATCGTTCCAACAAACTGTAGTAGACTCAAATCACGCTGTCAAACGCTTTTTGGAACGTTCCAATTGTGCAAAGCAACATGAAATCCGGCCCGACCATTCAGGACATCGCCGCGGCGGCCGGGGTATCGAAATCGACGGTGTCGCTGGTGTTGCAGGAGAGTCCGCGCATCAAGGCCGAGACGGCGGAAAAGGTGCGCGAGGCGGCGAGGGCGCTGGGCTACGTGTACAACCGTGGCGCGGCGAATCTGCGCGGGCGGCGCAGCACGACGATCGGCATGGTGATCAACGATCTGACGAATCCGTTTTTCGTCGAGCTGCTCGTGGCGATCGAGCGCGTGCTCGCACAGTCGGGCTATACGACGCTGATGGCGCACACGGCGGAAAGCGTCGAGACGCAGACGCGCGTGCTGCGCTCGATGCGCGAGCAGAACATCGCCGGGCTCATCATGTCGCCCGCGCTGGGGACGCCGGACGACATGCCCGCCGAAATCCAGTCGTGGGGCATTCCGCTCGTGCTCGTCATGCGTCCGATGGGCGCGGATGTCGATACGGTCGGCGTCGATAACACGCACGGCTTCGAACTGGCGACCGAGCATCTGATCGAACAGGGTCACACGCGTATTGCGTTCGCCGGAAACAGAAAGGGGTACGCGGTCGCCAATCAGCGCCGGCAGGGCTATTTGTCCGCGATGAGCAAACACGGGCTGCCCGTCGGCGAAGAGTGGATCATCGACGTGGAGCTGACGCCAGCCGGTGGCCGGAATGCCGTGCGCGCGATCTTCGACATGAAGCCGGCGCCGACCGCCGTCGTTTGTTACAACGATCAGGTGGCATTCGGCGTGCTGCACGAACTCGACCGGATGGGCAAGCGCGCAGGCAAGGCTCTGGCTGTCGTCGGGTGCGACAACGTCGTTTCCGCCGAACACACCAACCCTCCCTTGACGACATTGTCAGCGGGGGCGGACAAGCTCGGCACGATGGCGAGCCGCATCCTGCTCGCGAGACTCCATGAAACCGGGGAGCATGCGGAACCACCGGTGCAGTATTTCGCGGAACCCGAACTCGTCGTCAGGGAGTCGAGCACCGGGGCCGCGGTTCACGAAAGATCCGGAAGCGGTGCGGAAGCGCTTCCGAAACTTGAGCCGGCGCGAAGCATGGCGAAGCGCAAATAGGCGTGCTGCTCGATTCGACGTGACGGGAGTCGTCGGGGCGTAAGATCGTTCCTTGTGCCGCGGATGATCGAGCGCGGCACCGCATCGGGCGGACGTGACGGGCGTGAGCGGGCCCATCCGTTGGTAAGATGACATCCCCTTGGCAACGCCTTTTTCAATTGAAGGAGAAGAAAGACTTATGAATAAGCAGGAATTGATTGACGCCGTGGCCTCCGAGGCCGGCATGAGCAAGAGCGCCGCCGCCGAGACGATCGATGCCGTGTTCGACACGATCGCGAAAGCGGTGGCCGAAGGAGACTCCGTTCAGCTGATCGGGTTCGGGTCGTTCGGGTCGGGCGAGCGCGCCGCTCGGACCGGCCGGAATCCGCAGACGGGTGAGACGATCGAGATCGCAGCAGCGAAGACGGTCAAGTTCACGGCGGGTAAAGCGTTCAAGGACGCCGTCAACCAGGCGTGACGACGGGCGGCCCGCCCTCGTTTCGCCAACCGCTCTTTTCGCAACCGATCCGGCGGCTGCTCCGGTCGCCGCTACCCGATCCAACGACACGCCGCGACGTCGACGCGTGCGCACTACAATCCTTCTGAAGCCGCATGGCGGCGTCACGATGTGTCGTGAGTGCCCACTTCACTTGGGACTCGTTCTGTTCGCCTCTTAGGTCAGCGTCATGATCCAGCTGGAGGAACTGCGCTCGCATCCGCTCTTCGCGGATCTGTCAGAAGCGCTCTTGCAGTGGCTACGCGAACAGCTCACCGAAGTGAGCTTCGCGGCGGGGGAGGTTCTTGCCGGCGAAGGCGAGAAGAGATCCAACTTTCACATCGTGCTGCAGGGCGAGGTCGCCGCTACGAAGCTGTCACGCGGGCAGCACATTCCCACGGCGCGCTACATCGCGCCAAGCTTTTTCGGGGCCGTCTCGCTGCTCTCGGGTGCGCCCGCGCCCAGCACGCTCAACGCGGTCACGGACGGACGCCTCGCGCTGCTGCCGGAGCGCGCGTTCCGCGAATTGCTGGTCGGCTCGGAGACGTTCTGCCAGCTGATCTTCCACAGCTCCTTCGATCGCCTCGCCAACCTGGAGGCGACGCTGCGCAACCGCGAAAAACTCGCTGCCCTTGGCACGCTTGCCGCTGGCCTCGCGCACGAGTTGAACAATCCCGCGGCCGCGCTGGTGCGAACGGCCGACTGTGCCGTCGCCGCGCTGGCCACGCTAAAGGCTGCGGACGTCGATTTGAGGAATAACGCGATCCCTGTCGAGGCACTGAAAATCCTGGAGGGCCTGGGCGATCGCCGGGAGGTCGCGAGCGTTGCGTCGGGTATCGACGCCCTGAAGCAGAATCAGGCAGTCGATGCGCTCTGCGAATGGCTCGTCGCGCAGGGCGTGGCCAAACCCTGGCTTCAGGCGCCATGCCTCATCGGCTCGGGAATCCTGCAGGAGGAACTCGGCCCGCTCGCAGTCGTGCTGACCAAAGAGCAGTTCTCCGCTGCGATCAACTGGCTGGCTTCGACATTGGAGCTCGACGCGCTGATGGACGATATCCGCGTGGGTTCGCTCCGAATCTCGGAGATCATCCGGGCGATGAAATCCTATTCGCGCATGGATCAGGCGCCGCTGCAGGAGGTGGATATTCACGAGGGGATCGAAGACACGCTCATCATCATGCAACACCGGCTCAAGCAGGGCATCACGGTGCAGCGCGATTACGATCGCAGCCTGCCGCGACTGACTGTGTATGGCAGCGAGCTGAATCAGGTGTGGACCAACCTGATCGACAACGCCATCGACGCGACGAGCGGCAGGGGCGACATCATCGTCCGGACGTACCGCGAGATGGACGAGGCAGTGGTCGAGGTCACCGACAACGGGACCGGCATCGCAGACGACGTCATGCCGCATCTGTTCGAACCTTTTTTCACCACCAAGCCGCCGGGCCAAGGCATGGGTCTGGGCCTCGAGATTTCGTATCAGACGGTGGTCAACCGGCACCGTGGCGCATTGCTCGTCAGTTCACGCCCGGGACGAACGACCTTTCAGGTGCGTCTGCCGCTCATGGTGAAACCCGGCCAGGCATAAGCGCCCCGGGGCGTCGCCGCGAGCCAGCGATTGACGGTTCCGCGCCAACACACCGTGCGCGATTGTTGGTCCCCGTCCGTCACCGTTGAGCGCACCTCACCGTCGCGACGGCCTTCGCGCGACTGGCATGTTCTGTGCCTTTGAACGCGTGAGCCCGCCAACCGGCTGGCCATGCCACCGAAGGAGACTGCGATGAACACGCTGACCATCAAAGACCTGCCAATGACGAAGGAACTCGAACCCGAGACGCTCGCCACCGTGCGCGGCGGCATCGGCAGAACACCGCAACAGATTCAGGCCTGGGAGATTTCCGGCAAGCCCGCGACCTGGCAAGGTCTGGTGCTCGGAGACGACGGACGGCTGCATCCACCCACGCCGTAATCGCGCTGCGCTCGATCGATTGAAAATCACACCGGTGCTGCCCGTTCAATGAACGGCAGCGACCCGCATGTCATCCTCGGCTGGGGATTCGATCCACCAGCGCGGTCACCAGGCACTTTCCTCCGGCGCGAAGTCACCTTTGCGACCAATCTGTATTGCCTCAAAGCAGCGGCCGCCTATGCGATTCGCCATCGTGCGAAGCGGGAGCGTGGCATTTGCATATGTATGGAGGCACTGCACTTCCAACGAAGCCTTATAAAGCCGCGACACCCCTCGCGCACGCGCACGATTTTCCTACCGACTAGCACGATCGTTATAACGCGCCGCACTCGATATCCCTTACGCTTCATTCCAGTTCGCGGATCGGCAAATAACTGATTCCATAGCGTTGAATAATCTCCATGACTTGATGATTTTATGATCAGCCGATGCCAAGTCTGCGACGTGATCGAAGCGCCATGTTTTATAGGAAATGTATACATGATGGGAAAGCCACTATTAGAAACTAAAGCAATGGGGCAGCGCGAATGTGTCGGTAACCTTCGGGACAAACTTCGTGAATTGGCAGCGATGACCGCTACTGTCCTGCAAGCCGAATCTTGTCGAATCGAATTAAACGAAGACAAGGCCGAAATAAAGACTCTCGCGGAGGATTTCTGCATGACGATTTCGGCAAGAGGTTCGGCTGCCGGGCCGGAACTCGATGCTGCGTACGCTAACAGCGTGATGCAATCCCCGATATTGTTTGACGGACGGACGATAGGCGTTGTTAGGGTAGAAAGAGCAAGCCGAAAGCCGCACTTCAGTGAGGGGGATGAGCAGACGCTCAGTACCGTAGCCGCTCTGGCGAGCGGCCTGCACCGCACAGCCAAGCTGCAGTCGAAGTCGGATACACAGCGCATTCGCATTTCAACCGGGCATCAGGAAATAACTTCCATTTCCGGCATGGCCGGCCTCACTCAATGCCCGCATCAGATGGCCAGAATCGTGGCCAAGTTGTTTTATCGAGAGATGACGAAAGCGGGATTTAGTCAAAGCCAGATCATAAAGGTGGCGTCAGAAATCATCTCGGAACTGAGTGTCAGCGTAAGGCGGCATAGCCGGCGCATGACTTCAGAAATCAGCTAACGGAGCCATCTTACGGCGGACGGAATATCCGCTTTGCTATGTCAGCCAGCTGAAGTTTGAAAACCCACTCTAATTTCGCAGTCCGGACGGGCAACGTCTTCAAAGTCCCGGAGGGTAAGTCGTTTAAGCCCTCGGGCGGGGCGAAGTCGGGATCGGGTGAATAAGCATCAAGTTTAACTGCGCGTGATGCAGTGAAAGCTGTCGAACTCATTTCAGTGGAACGCATAGCTCATGAATGACGCATCGATTTACCCTGCAATAAACACTGACGTGAGGTCGATATGCTGAGCTTTGAAAGCGAAGGAATAGTGCATCGCGTAAGCGTGCTGCGCCGAAGTGATGATCTTTGGAAGCAGGCTGTGGCGCTGGCACAGGAAGTTTATAAAGAACACTATGGAGCGATTATTCAACCGTCACCTGAGCGTTTCGTTGTCGTATCGCGAAAGAACCATCAATGCGAAGGCGGTTGGGAACTGGTCTCCTGTGCGGGAATCACCTCTGCCCGTGGCGGTCAGCTGTTCTCCGAGCGCTATCTGGACCGTGCCATCGAGCAGCAGATAGAGCATCAATTCGGCTTTGCCGTGGAGAGAAGCAAGATCGTCGAGATCAGTTCGCTCGCGTCCAGCGGGCGGGCGGCGGGTTCCGAGCTAGTCCGCGCCCTCGCCGTCATCACCTGGCTTTTCGGCTACGAAGTGGCCATCTGCACGGCCACCGCACATTTGCGAAAGATCTTCGAACGCCAAGGCGTGCCGTTTGATCCGATTGCCGAGGCCAGCGCTGCGCGATTGACACCAAAAGATGCATCGATGTGGGGTGCTTATTACCAAACCAGACCGCAAACCGTGCTGATGCGCGTGAACACCATCGGCCACATATTCAATCGCCTGTGCGGGCGCTATCAGCTTGATAACAGCGCCGCCGATCAGATCAAGCCATTGGTCGAGGCAGCCGCATGAAAATCCTTTCGGAAATATTCGAACACGCGGCCTGGACTCCGCAGAAGCCCGCGATCAGCGAAATCGCAACCGACGGCAGCGGTCGCGTGCAGCGCGCGGTGACATATGCCGAACTGGTTCGCTGCGCGTCCGGGCTCTGCGCGATGCTGAGCGCCAGCCTGCCGCCAGGCGCGCGGATAGGCCTCGCTCTGTCGAACAGCATCGAATGGCCCGTCGCCGATCTGGCGCTGGCGCTCGGGAGGTTCGTCGAAGTCCCGGTGCCGCTCGCGTTCACCGCGGAGCAGTCGGCTTATCTGCTGGGCGAATGCGAGCTTGTGTTGACGGACGAACTGGGCCAGCGGCAACTCGATGCCTGGAGCGTGCAGAGCGACGTGCGATTCCCGGCCAGTCATCTACTGCGCGTCGAGGAGCTGCTGCGCGGCGCGACCCGCGCGGCGCCCTGGACGGCACCGGCGGGGGATCAGGTCTGCAAGGTCATCCATACCTCGGGAACCACGAGCCGGCCCAAGGGCGTGCAGATCCGGGCGCATGGGCTCGACAGCCTGATCGATTCGCTGTGGACGTGCGTGCCGCGCAGCGACTACCAGCGCTATCTCTCGCTGGTGCCGTTCAGTCTGCTGATCGAACAGGTGTCGGGGCTTTATCTGCCTTTGAGCGCGGGCGGCACGGTGGTCCTGCCGGCACCGGAAGTTGCGCCGCTTGGCACGCCGGGCGTGCGTGCGGTCGACCGCCTGCCGCTGATCCGCAGCGCGAAGGCAACGGCGTTGACCCTGACGCCGGCCTTGGCCGAAGCCCTGGCGAATCGGGTGCGCGAGATGGAAACCCTCGACGACGACGCTCTGATGCTGGAGCTTTTCGGAACGCCGGGCGCGCCCTGTCTGGCCGCTGGCGGCGCGCCCGTCGCACCGGAAGTGCTGACGCTGCTCGACAGTCGGGGCATCCAGGTTCTGCAAGGTTACGGCCTGAGCGAGAACAGTTCGGTGGTGTCGTTGAACACGCGCACACATAACCGCTATGGAACCGTGGGACGGCCGCTGCCGCATGTACAGGTGAAGCTGGCCGATGACGGCGAACTGCTGATCAGGAGCGCCTCGCTATTCGCGGGATATCTGGGCACCGACCCGAGCAGTTGCGAACTCGATGGCGACGGTTGGCTGCATACCGGCGACATCGCCACGATCGACGACGAGGACTACATCACCATCGCCGGGCGGAAGAAGAACGTGATCATCACCGCCAACGGGCGGAACATTTCGCCCGAATGGGTCGAGTCCCGTTACCGGACGCTTCCGCATGTCAACGACGTGGTGGTGTTCTGTACCGGCGAAACGCTGCAGGGCATGTTTCTGATCGATGCCGAGTCCAACCTCGGGATCGCGCGGGAGGATATCGAGCGCTATTCGCAGCGCCATATCAGCGGCATCGAACGTGTGGCCGATCCGATTCTGATCGCCGACAGCGCCGCTGTCAGACGCCGCCTGTTCACCGTGACGGGCCGACCGAAACGGGCCGAAGTGCAGGCGTTCATCGAACTCGAACTTTCCGGAGGTCAGGCATGAAACTATTTCCGCACGACAGCGGAGTCGGCGTGATTTGCGTGGCAGAAGGGCAGGAATCCATGCTCGGCGTCGCCGCAGCCGAGAGCAAGACGCTGCTGGCCGAACACGGCTTCGTGCTGTTCCGGGGCTTCCGTGGCGATGTCGACGTCTTCGGCGAATGGGTGCGCAGTTGCAGCAGCCGGGTCAGCCTGGATCCCGCCCGCCGCTTCAAGGGCGGTACGGCGCAGAAGGTCGATGCGGGCGTGGATGCCATCGGGCTGCACTGCGAGAACGGCAACAGTCCGTTCTGGCCGGACCTGTGCTGGTTCTATTGCGAACGCGCACCGATGGCGGGCTCGCAGACCACGATCTGCGACGGCGTGCAGGTGCTCGAGCAGATGGACCCGGAGACACGCGGCGCCTTCGAGCAGCAGCCGATCCTCTATTCCCGGCGAGTCGGCGAAAAGCTTTGGCGTACATATGTCTTTCATGCGCTGCGTGACGACCGGCCGGGGCTGACCGGTATCGATGATGTCACTTTCGACGATCTCAAGTCGCTCGCCGCGGGCGCGCAAGGCACCGAGTTCGGGGTCGAAGCGGATGGCACGGCGACCTACCGCTTCACCGTTCCGGCTATCCGTTACAGCGTGGTCGCGCGGCAGCCTACGCGGGCCTTCGCCAATAGCATCTACGGGCCGTCGTTCAATTACGAGCCGCCGCGCATCACCATGGCCGACGGCAGCGATATCCATCCGGCCGTGCTCCAGCGCGCCGATACGCTGTGCCGGCGGCTGACTTTCGACATCGGCTGGCGCGACGGCGACGTGGCGTTGATCGACAACACCCGCGTGATGCATGGGCGCCGGAAGATCGTCGATGAAGCCCGCACGATCTACAACGCCTTGAGCTATTTGTAGGGAAGGACGATGCGCTACGCGTCGTGCGCATCGAAGACAGTTGCAAAGACCATGAATGCACTTTACTCGACGAAGGAATCTGACATGTTGAACGAAATCAGCGGCATCAACCGGTACGCCCACATCGAAACGCTGCATCCCAATCTGCTGCCCTGGCAGTTGGCCAACACGCCTGACGAAATGGATTTTCTGTCGCGTGTGATCTTCGGCGCGCCGGGCCATGAGTACAAGGCCTGCGCCTATATCTACAAGGAGCTGGGTCAGCTTACCGAACTGGAAATGCAGGTTTCCTCGGTGCTGACCCGGGTGCTGGCGGAGCTGCAGAGCACGCCGAACATCGGGTTCAACCGGGGCGGGGAGGTCTACCATGCGCTGTCATGCTTCGCCGCCGAGGAGATCCACCACGCCAATACCTTTTACCAGTACGTTCGCCGCCTGAGCGGGCAGGACTACAAGATCGCACAGAATCTGTATTCCGAGCGGATGAAGCCCTTCGAAGGCAATGATTCGCCGCTGGTCAAGCTATCCGCGCTGTGCGCGACCGCCTACGTGGGCGAGTCGGTGATGACGATCGTCGAGAACCGCATGAAGGCGCTCGATCCCGACCGGAACTACTTCCTGACCAACCTGCTGCATCTGCACGGACTGGACGAAGCCCGGCACATCCGCGCCGATCATTTCGTGTTCGATCATGTGGTGCCTTCCCTGAGCGACGCGGAACGCCGCCGCATGCACGAGATCATCAACCAGACCGAAGATCTCAACACGCGTATGGCGATCGCCACCGGTGAGCAGATCAAGCAGCAGTTCGGCGTGGACTATACCCAGGACAATCCCACCGCCCGGGTCCAGCTCCAGCTCACGCTGGCGTTCCGGCAACTGGTGCAGGGCGGGGAGCTGATCCGCAAAGTCGACGATCACCTGGATACACAATTGCGGAAGACCATCCGCGAATTTTCCTACAGTGACGGCGTACACGTTGCCATGGCCGCATGACTTCGAGGGGATGACGCCATGCAGAGCTATCTGGAGGAAGTGCCCGGCGCGGCGCCATCCGCCCGGGATGTGAAATGGGGACTCGCCGCCGCGTTGATCGCGCTGTTCGTGGCGGCGATGGACAGCACGGTCGTCGGTACCTTGCTGCCTGCCATCGGCGACAGCCTGGGCCGGCCGACGCTGTTCCCCTGGCTGATGTCGGGGTTCATGGTCGCGGTCGCGCTGGTGACGCCGTTCGCCGGCGCGCTGACGGATCGCCATGGGCCAACGGCGACGATGTACGTCGCGATCGCGATCTTCGCCCTGGCCTCGGCAGCGGCCGCGCTCGCCGGCGACATGTATGTGCTGATCGCGGCGCGGGTCGCGCAGGGCATCGGCGGCGGCATGATGATCGTCGTGACTTATGTGCTGATCGCCGAGCTCTACGGTCCCGAACGGCGCGACAAGATGCAGGGCATGTTGAGCGGCGTGTGGGGCCTGGCCGCGATCCTCGGGCCGCTCGTCGGCGCGGGAATGGCGGCGGCCTGGGACTGGCGCATGGTGTTCTGGCTCAACCTGCCGCTGTGCATGGCCTGCGCGCTGTGCCTGCTGTCGAGCAGACAGGTCCAGCGTCGGCGGCAGACCGAGAAGCTCGATCTGCCCGGCCAGTCGCTGTTCGCGACGTTCATCGTCGGCCTGTTGCTGAGCATCTCCGAGGGCGGCGGCAAGCTGGCGCCCGCCTACTGGGCGGTGACCATCGCCGCATTCGCCGCGCTGGCCTGGGGCGTGCGACGGACACGGCTGAAGAGTCCGTTGCCGAGAGCCTTCTTCAGGCAGCGCATGCTGATCGCCACGGCTTGCCTGGTGGTGCTGGCGAGCACGGCCTTGTATGCCTCGGTCACGCTGGTGCC
The DNA here is from genome assembly GCF_056930355.1 of Caballeronia sp. 11_S32. NCBI lineage: Bacteria > Pseudomonadati > Pseudomonadota > Betaproteobacteria > Burkholderiales > Burkholderiaceae > Caballeronia > Caballeronia sp. 11_S32. The sequence continues at coordinate 1,491,338 of NZ_JBXOWH010000001.1, read as the reverse complement.
GCTGTATCTTCACCGCGCCCACGCAGGCGGCGAACTGGCAAGCGGCGTGGTGGTGATGGCGGCGGCGGTCGGCTGGGTGGTCGGTGCGGCCTGCTGCGGCTGGTTGCTGAAACGCATCGGGTTCCACCGGGCGGCCAGCCTGGGCAGCTGCCTGTTACTGGCCGGGGCCGCATGGCTAGTCTGGGGCATGGGCACTTTGTCCTGGCATCTGGCCGTTGTTCCGGAGGCGCTGATCGGGCTCGGCATTGGCTTCGTCGCGACGACGACCCTGGTGCTGGCACAGAATGCCGCGCCCGCGGCGGAGCTGGGTTCATACACGTCGACCGTGCAGTTGCTCAGGAATGTCGGCGCGTCGCTGGGCATCAATGCGCTGGCGGCGATCCAGGTTCACGCCGCCGCGAGCAGCGGGACAGGCGGGGCCTCGAATGAAGCGTTCATCGCCCTGGCCGTGGCGACGGCAGTTTGCATCCCGCTATCCCTCATGTTGCGCGAAACCGGCGTCGCGCGCTGACTCGTATCGGCGATAGGGGCAATGAGGATTCCCGGCGTACGATACGTCCTTCACGCCGCGTTCCTGAAAACCCGATCGGGCGGGCGCGCGGCGAAGGTGCCGGCTCGCAAGCCGCGATATGCCGGTCATGTTCATCGCGTGATCGACGGGAGAAGCGCATGAAGCCGCGGTTGATGACGGTAATCGCAACGACGACCTTCCTCGTGGCGTGCGGCTCGGTCGCGCCGGGCACGACCGCGCAGTCTGTGCCGCTCGCCGGCACGCCGAACGGCGTCGCGGTGCGCGATGCGGACGGTGCCGTGTTCGTCACCGACGATCGAACCAACGGCATCGTGATGACGACCCACATCGGCGACGAGGACGCGCCCGCGTTCTCGTCGTACGCGCGCATTCCGGCGGCTCAAGGTGAGCGAACCGGCTTGAGCCAGATCGCGTTTGCGCCGAACGGGCATTTGCTCGTCGAGCAATTCGGTTTTGGAACCGCTGCCGCGATCTTCGATGTCGCGCCGAGCGGCCGGGTCGCGCTCGCGTCGGATACCAATTCGGCGCGTCGGCGTCTGGGCTTGCTCGTGCTCGATGCCGGCACGTTTCTGTCGAACTGGTTCGTGAAGGAGGGCAGCGCGCCGCCCGAAGGCGGCGTGAGCGTGATTACGCGCGGCACGGCGCCGCGGCAGGTGATCGAGCGCGATATCGTCACCGGGTTGGGGAAACCCGTGGGCCTCGCGGCGGTCGGGGACCTGCTCTATATCAGCGATCAGGCGGCGAATCGCATCTACCGGGTGGATCTGCAGGCGGCGCGGGCGGCGAGCGCGCCCCTCTCCGCAAGCGATGTCTTCGCGACCGTCGAGGCACCCGACCTGATGGCCGCGTCGCCCGATGGCACGCTGTACACGAAGTGCGGCGCGCACGCCGTGTGCAGCGTCTCGAAGCGCGGCCGTGCGACTGTTATCGCCGATGGTTTCGAATCGCCGCGCGGCGTCGCCGTGGATGTGGCGAGAAAGCGGCTGATTGCGGTCGATCGGTCGAGCGCGGCGGACAAGCCGAGCGCGCTGCGCGTGGTGCCGATCAGGTGAAGCGCGCTAGTGAGTGCCGACTGTCCTCAAGCTGCCGCATGCTCAATTCGAAAGCAGTCCAGCGGCGCTTCGTGATGCCGCGCTTGCACCGGCTTTCGCGCTCTTGAGGGACTCGGTGGCGGAACTCAGGTCTTGCGACGCAGCCTTGGCCGCCGACGATGCGTTCGAGACCCCCGATGCCGCCGTCGACATGGATTGCTGTGGCGAGTCGTGCTTGACGGGTTTCGGTTTCGCGCCCTCATACGCGAGCCGGTTGCCTTGCACCCGAATCTTCACCGGGTCCGTATCCTTCCATTGTTTCTTCGGAATCAGCAGCTTCCACACGCCATCGCTGCTGGGCGAGCGGAAGAATGCCACCACGCCGACGTATTCGGCGTCCTTGTCCATCGGTTCGCTGATGCTTGCGGCAGCGCCCGGCCGCATCACGACATCCTTCGTCGCGACGAGATCCGCCTTCAGCAACTCCAGGTCGCTGTTCTGAAGCTGGACGTATTCGAGCTGGGCGAAGGTCTTCGAATCCTTCAACTGATAGAACCGCACCACCGTCGAAAGCGGCTGTCCGGTGGTGGTTTCATTCACCGCCGCACGCGCGTCGATATCGACGTTCATGGTCTTGACTTGCGTGGTGAAGAGCCATTGCGCCGCGTCCACCGTGCTGTCCCTGGTGGCTTGCCAGGCGCCACAGCCGGCAAGCGCAAGGAGCATGACGGCGGCGCCCGCCGCGGGTATTCGCGTGATTGAATTCTTGAGCTTGTCGTTGAGCGATGTGCCCGTTTCATGGTGCTGCATATTCTTGTTCCGCCTCATTGCTTATGCTGTCGAGCCGTTCCAGCGGCCCAGATGAACGCGCGTGGTGCGCTGTTTGCCGTGAGTCGAAGGCGCTGTCAGTTGCGTCGTCAATCCAAGGCTCGTTTGCTTCGGCGCCAGCACCGGCTCCGGCATCAGTTCGGGTCGCACGTGCATCTCCAGGTGCGCTTCGCCTTCGTAACCGAGATAGAAACGCAACAGCGCCATGATTTCCCGGTGCGCGTGATTGCCCGGCGTCAGATCGAGCACGGTCTCGCGCGTATTGGGGGTGATGATCACGCGCACCGCGTTGGAACGATCGTAAAAGCCGCGTCCGAGCAGACACTGCTCGCCGAGCGCGGCAGGCTCGTGATCATTGACTTCGCGCCACACCGGATAAAACTCTTCGACCGTGATGCTCGCATCGGGCGCGGCATGCCGCAGCACGCCCGCGAGGCCTTCTGCGGTGCGGGTTCGCTGCGCGATGACACCGAGCATCGACGTGAGCTTGCGCGGATCGACGAATGAATTGGCCTGATGCGCGCGCCCCGTGCCGAATCCGAGCCCCACGTAGCTCAGCAGATAACGCGAGACCGGATCGCTGCCGCCCTGCCGATAGCCGACCGGATAGCGATACTTCCTCCACACGCGGTAGTACTGCGTGAGAATCCGGTGATGGAAGATGTCGAGAAACGCCGCGAGCGGCTCCGCGCCGTCGCGGTTCTGGGCGACTTCATCGACGAAGTATGCCGGCATGCGCGCATCGACGCCGTACAGCCCGAGAAAGGTCGTGCGGATCGATGGCGGCGCGGCGGCATCGTCGGCGTCGTATTCGACGCGGTCGATCTCGCGGCTCGGAAAACCCAGCCGCGCGCGCGAACGGAAGCGCACGGGCTCGGCCGAGGGCGAATCCGTCGTGCCGATGGCGGCGGCTTCGGGCGCAGCCAGCTCGATCAGCTCGCAGAAGCGGAAGAAGTTCATCCGCGGCGCATCGGCAAGCAGCGCGGGCAGCAGGGGCCGCTGCGGGTTCGACGGCTTCGTCGATGTCTCTCGCGCGTTCAAAACGGTGCTCCTTCGCCCTTCGTCTCGGGCCATTCGATGCGTTTGCCCGTGGGTTGCGAGACGATCACGAGCTTCGTGTACAGGTTCAGCGTCGCATAGAGGCCGAGAAAGCGGTTCAACATTCCGCCGAAAAGTTCGATATCGCCGTCGCCCGCGAAACGGCTGCTATCGAGCGTCACCGTGATCTCGACGCCGCGCATCAAACCGCCCTTCACGAGCTTTTGCAGCGGACGATGCCGCACTTCGGAGATCGCCTCGATGCGCCTGCGGTTCAGTTCGCCCTCGGTCCAGTCGTAGAGCGCAAGCGAGCCGCGCAGAATCTCCGCATCGAGCAAGGACAGATAGTTCGGCGCCAGATGCGAAAGCACGCGCCACTGGAAGCGATCGCCCGTGGGCGGATACACCGGCAGCGTCGGCGCCGTGAGATTGCGCACCGCGCCGATGTTCGTGAAGCCGCCGCGCATGCGCGTGATGCCCGATTCGCGCAAGGCTTTGCGCGGCAGCATGCCGTTGGTGCCGGTGACCGTCACCGAGAGCGACTCCTTGGGCAGCGCACGTGCGTTTTCCCAGGCGTGCCCGCCCAGCACGATCCACGTGTCGAAGCGCCCGGACGGCCCCCGGCGCATGCGTGTGTGAAAGTACCGCTCCGGCGTCTCATGCCGCAGCATGCCGCCGCGATGCTTGAACGCCGCGAACGGCACATACTCGAAGCGCTTTCCGCGCTCGATGCCTTCCACCGTCTCGACCGAATAGATATCGACGAGCGAGCCATATTGCGCACGCGCGCGCAAGCGGTATTCGGTTTCCAGTTGCGTGACGTTCACCGGATCGGCCGCGACCGGGAACAGATTGATCACCGGCGTGCAATAGAGCCGCACGTTCTCCTCGGTGAAGCGCATGTCGTCCGGATAGGGCTTATCGAGGACCACTTCGATGTCGAAGGTGCGCACGGACGCCGGAATCGCATTCATGTCCAGACCGAGCAGATCGATGAACATGAACTTCTCGGGGAAGGTGAAGTATTCGAGCAGCAGTTGATAGCCGCCGAAGGCATTGTCCGCTTTGGGCCACAAGCGCTCGTCGATAGAGAAGCCCGCGGGCGCGAGGCGCAGACCGGGCAGGGTTTGCGGCGCGCCGGGACGATCTTCCGGAAACCCCGGCACGCGCACCTGCACGGCCACTGGTTTAGCGGCCAGTGCTGCATAAAGCGCGTGCGCGACCGGACGGTCGGCGTGGAGATACAGACGCAGGCGCGGCACGTCGAGCCGGTCGCGCTGCGCCTGCTGCTGAATCGCGAAGCGCAAACGGATGACCGAGCGCCCGTCCTCGCGCGCGTAGGTGCCCGCTTCGGTCAGCGACAGCGGATAGATATCGACCGGTTGGGTGGTGCGATACACACACGTGATCTGCGCATCGTTGCCCGCTGCGCCGGTCGAGATCGGATCGGATGTCGCTTCGAGCCCCGCGTCGATGATCTCGTGCTTTTGCAGCGCGCCCAAGTTCGGTTGCAGCTCGAGAATCGCGAGCGACGGGATCATGCGCAGATAGTGCGGCCACAGCATGCTGACGAGCCCTTCGGTGAGCTCGGGCAATTCGTCGTCGAGCTTGTGGCGCAGACGGCCCATGAGGAACGCGAAGCCTTCGAACAGGCGCTCGACGTGCGGGTCGCGTTCGCCCAGACGGTCGAGATCGAGTTCGCGCGCGCGATCCGGGAAGGCGCGGGCGAACTCTTTACCCGCCTCGCGCAGATAGCGCATCTCCGCTTCGTAGTAGCGGAGGATTTCATTGTCCTTGGTGGGGGATGACATGGTGATCGCGTTCCTCTTTTATGCCAACGCCACGGCGCGTGCAGCGTCGATTGCGGTCAAATCAGCCGTCAGCGTTTCGATGCGCGTGGCCAGCGTCGGTTTATCCGCATCCTTGCGATTGAAGCGGCTCTTCAGAATGCGCAGCAGGTGATGTTTCACCTCGAACGCGAGCGACGGTTCCCAACGCGCCAACCGATAGCGGGCAACGTCCGCATCCAATGTGGTGAGCAGATGCAAGGCGGTATCGGAGCGCTCGGCCCGCTCGGCCACGCGCGCCATGACGAGCTGCCGCGTGAAGCGCTCGCGCTCGCCACCCGCGATCTGCGTTTCGTCTTGCGATGCGCGTCGCTGCAGCCAGGCGAGCGCGGTGTCGAGGCCCTGCTGCGCGGCCATGTCGTTCGCGTGCGCTTCGGTTTCGGCCCAATCGGTGTGCGCCGCGCTGGCGCTGACCGGCGCGACGGCATCACCGCGCTCGATGTCGCGCACGGTCGCGTAACGGGCGATCCATTCGAGCGTGGCGTCGTCGGCGAAGGGTGAGCCATCGGCGTACAGCAGATGTTCCAGGCCGGGCAGACGTTCGAGCATCAGCGCGCAATCGGTGGCGGCGGTTTCGCGTACCCGCGCGTACTCGCCGCCGGCTTGCTCCTGCGCGACGAAGGCGTAGTACTGCAGGTCCAGCCAGAAATGATTCGCTCCTTCGGCAAACGCCGCTTCGACACGTTCGAGCAACTCCGGCCATTGCTTTTGCAGCAGCAGCCGCTTCAGATTGGCGCGCAACTCGGCGCGCGGCGCGATCAGGCGCGTCTTGCCGCCGGCTTCGAACGGCGGCGCCTCGGTGAGCGTGTCCCAGCGCACGCAGCGCATCAATCGATACGCCGCCAGATAGCCCTGCGGCTGCTCGCGCAGGAACTGCGCCATCTGGCGGGCACGATCGAGCAGATCCCGCGTCGACGACACGTCGGACGATGCGGGCAGCGCGCTTGACGCTGTCGATGCCGGCGCGGGCGGGGCCGATGCCCCATCGCTTGCTGCGGGCGACTCGATGCGGCCTTCGAAGCGCCTGAAAAGCGCGCCGAGCGCCGGGCGCGCGTCATCCGGCCACGATTGCAGACGTTCGTCGATGAGCGCGAGCGCCGAGAGTGTGCGCTCGAGCAACGGGCCGGTCAGTCCCTGGACGTTGTCGAGGCGGTCAGCGAAGGTGCTGCCGCATAGCCATTCGAAGGCGGCGCGGCGAGACGTGACGCGTGTGGGCAGGAGTGCATCGCCGAAGCGATCGACAAGCGCCGATAAAAGTTCGAAGCCCGCGGCAACACCCTCTGCGCCATCGCGGCGCATGCGGCTGTAGACGTAGTAGACGGCGAGTCGCACGTCTTTCGCGCGCTGCTTGATGAGGCGCTCGGCCGACTCGATGATGAGCGCATCGTCGACGTTCGACAGCTTCGCGACTTCGTCCTTGATGGCCTGGAAATCGTCGTCGTAACCGGGGTCTTCTCCGACGGGCGCATCGGGCCGGATGGGGGAAAGCCACGCGTCCCATTGCGATTGCGCGGCGCGCGCGAGATCGGAGGGTTGGCGCGTGCCGAACAGCGCATTCAACAAATTGGTGAACATAAAGATAGGTGGGTGTGTTTGCTGGGCTCATTGAGCCGGTCCGCGCGAATCAGCGCCGGGGCGACGACGATCCGCTCGCGCCGCGCCTCGTCTCGACGCACCGTCACGGCGCGCCTCGGCCGCCGGGCAATGGAGTCCCGGCTTTCCTGGCGGCTTCGATGGCGGCCTTGGGAAGCGGCGGGGGGGCATCGGCCGTCCCGGCGCTTTTGACTGGCGTCTCGCGCTTCACGAACACGCGTGAAGGCAACGCGAAGCCGCGCAACTCCAGCAGTTCCAGCGGCCCCTTGCCCACGTCGGTTCGCATCATGTAGCTCAACGGATGCGTGATGTCCGCCGATGTAGCGGCGAACGGTCCGTGCGCGGTCAGGGCGTCGTGATCGTCGGCGTCGCTCGTTTTCGATGATCTCGAGCGCGTGTCTTCGAACTGTGGCGTCGCCTGCCACGTCACCTGATATGTCGCGGTATCGATCGGCTCGACGTGTGCGCGCTCCAGCATGCGCACCCATGCCCAGCGCCCGGCAAATTCGAAGCGCTTGTTGGTTCCCGCCGTTTCGGTCTGCCATTCGAGGCGCGTGCCCGCGCTCTGCGGGTCGTTGGTCGGCCACGACATCCCGTTCCAGGTCTCAACCTGGTTGTAGTAGTGCAGCTTCTGCGCGTCGATGGTGAGCAGCGTATCGGTGATACCCGGTGTCGGGATTGGCTTGAGTTCGAACCGGTACGACGGCTCGCCTTGGGCGAGCAGGTGTCCCGCGATGCGTTGCAGCGTGTTGATCGCTTTCAGGAACGCCGGATCGACCGCGCGCGCGGCGCCGCCTGAGCCGCCCGCGCCGGACACCGGCGCCCATTGATCGCCCTGCAGTTGCAACACGCCGGCCAACTGAGTCGTCAGGAAGGCGCCGATCAGACCACCTTGCGGACGCAGGAAGCGCGCGAGTTCCGGCAACGACGCATCGTTCGTCGTGTTGGCGAATGGATAGCGGCCCGCGAACGACTTGTTCCAGGTCGCGACGACTGTGTCCCGCCACGCATCGTTCAGACTCGTCTGCGCGGGTTCGAGCACGGTCTGCGTTGCTTGGGAGACCGGACGCACGAACAGCTCCGCGCCCATGCCGCCCCATTGCTCGCCCAGGCTCGCGGCGATGAGTTGCGCGTAGGCGAGGGTGTTGGCGAGTTCCGAACCTTTGCCGAGGAAGAGCGATTGTGCAACCTGCCGGGCAATCAGCGCGTGAGAAGCCGTCCGCCTTCTCGGCGCCCGGCACTTCCAGAAAGTACTGTTGCTGGCCCGGAATCCATTGATCTCCGACGAGATTTCTCCCTTCATTCAACAGGTTGGCCATCAACAGGCTCTCCTTAATGTGCAGTGCTATCGAAGCTTGCTGCGTTGCAAGCGTTGAAAGCCGTTCGTGCGCATGGATACATTGTGTCCAATTTAGGGCACGAAGATAGCCGAACCAGAACAATCTGAACAGCCTTGCCGCGCTTTTTTTCACATAAATCAGGGTGCCTATCTGCTATTTGTCAAACTTCTACAGATTGGAATGGTAAGGCATGCTATACGTCGTTCGATTCAAAACTCGACACCAAGAGAAGGCACGAGGCTCGAGTGACTGCCAAGCCGGCAAGAAACAACCTGGTGCCAAGAATAGAAAGATCCGCGTCATGGTCCATCCTTCCTTTCAAGCTCAGACGCCGCTCGGCATGGCCGCGGCCGGTGACACGAGCGTCCATCCGTCGTTGGCCGAATCAATCGATTTCGGATCGGCCAACGATGGGCTCGTCGCTTCCCTGCGCGCGGTGTTCCTCGCCCTGCAGACCGGTGCGGTCGAGCCGAGCCTGCTGGACTTCGCCATGGGGGAGGCGGACGAGCGGATCGGCCACGTGCTCGATCGCGTCCTCCATCACGCGGATTTCCAGCGCCTGGAGTCGGCTTGGCGGGGACTGAAGTTCCTCGTGGACCAGACCGACTTCCGCAAGGCCGTGGGCATCGAGGTGCTCGACGTCTCCAAGGACGCGCTGCGCCAGGACTTCGAAGATGCGCCGGATGTGACGCACAGCGGCCTGTTCTGGCATACCTACACCCAGGAATACGACACCCCCGGCGCCAATCCGATCTCCGCGCTCATCTCGAACTTCGAGTTCGACCATCGGGCGCCGGATGTCGCACTGCTGCGGGATCTGTCGAAGGTGGCCGCGGCCGCCCATATGCCCTTCATCGGCGCGGTCTCGCCGCAGTTCTTCGGCAAGGAGACGATGGAAACGGTACCGGGCATTCGCGACATCGAGGACTATTTCGACCGCGCCGAGTATCTGCGCTGGAAAAACTTGCGCAAATCCGAGGACGCGCGCTACCTCGGGCTGACGCTGCCGCGCTTTCTCGCGCGGCTTCCCTACGGGCCGGATTCCGCGCCGGTGCGCGCATTCAACTACACCGAAGACGTGAAGGGCGCTGACCAGAGCGGCTATCTGTGGGCAAACGCTTCGTTTGCCTTCGCGACGAACCTGGTGCGCAGTTTCATCCGCAATGGCTGGTGCATCCAGATTCGCGGCCCGCAAGCGGGTGGCCTGGTCGAGAACCTCCCGACCCAACTCTACGAGCTCGGCACGGGCGGCCTCGCCAAGATTCCCACCGAAGCGCTGATCCCCGAGGCGCGCGAGTTCGAATTCGCCAACCTGGGCTTGATTCCGCTGTCGCATTACCAGAACCATGATTACGCGTGCTTCTACTCGGCGCATTCGGTTCAGGAGCCCGAGAACTACGATACCAAGGAGGCGAGCGCCAACAGCCGGGTCAATGCGCGCTTGCCTTACATCTTTCTGCTTTCGAGAATCGCGCACTATCTGAAGCTGATTCAGCGGGAGAACATCGGCACGACCAAGGACAGGCGGCTGCTGGAGCTGGAGTTGAACAACTGGGTCAAGACGCTCGTCACCGAAATGACGGCACCCGGCGATGACCTCCAGGCCTCGCACCCGTTGCGCGAGGCCAATGTCGAAGTCGAGGAACTCGAGGACAATCCCGGCTTTTTCCGCATCAAGCTCTTCATCGTGCCGCACTTTCAGATCGAGGGCATGGATATCAAGCTCGCGCTCGTCTCGCAAATGCCCAAAGCGAAGAACTAACCGAATTCGAATCTCCGTCGGCGCGAGGCGTGCCGACGGCCCTTGCCATTTCAGACAACAACAATATGAAGATCACCAGACCGCTTTGGGCGCAGGGCGTTTTCATGACGCCGCAGCACTTTCAGCAACAAGCCCTGTGGGAGCAGTTCGCCAACCAGCGGATCGCGACGATCGCCAGTCCCGATCCGTGGGGCGTGGTGAACGTGGCCATCGACGCACAGGCATTGAGCATCAATCGTCTGCAGCTCACGAGCCTGTCGTTGCGCTTGCCGGACGGCACGCTCATCGACAGCGAAACGTCCGACTGGCTGCCGGCCGCGCGCCATCTCGACGATGTCCCGACGCAATACGAATCCATGACAGTGCTCGCTGGCGTTGCGCTCGTCGATGCACAAGGCAACAACTGCGTCGAGCCCGATGCGAAGCCCGCACGCCCGCGGCGCTTCATGCGGGAGTACAAGCACGTGGATGACCTGCACGGCGAAGGCAAGGAGGAAATCAGCGTCGAGCGCCATGTCGTCTCTTTGTTATTCGACTTCGAGGAAAGCAGCGACTACGTGACGTGTCCGGTGGCGCGACTCATCCGCAACGCACAGGGCAGATTCGAGGCCGACGCGTCCTTCGTGCCGCCGTGTCTTTTCCTGTCGGCAAATGCCACGCTCACGGTGCGCATGAAGCGGCTCTCGGAAATCCTGAGCGCGAAGAGCGCGAGCCTTGCGGTGCGCCGGCGCGAGCGTTCGGACCAGATCGCGGACTATGCCGTCGCGGACGTATCGCTGTTCTGGCTGCTGCATAGCGTGAATACCACGTGGCCCGAACTTGCACGGCTTGCTCAAGCCCCCGATCAACATCCCGAGAAGCTCTACGCTCTGCTGTCGCGCCTCGCGGGCTCGCTTCTGACGTTCTCGACCACCGAGACGCTGCAAGCGATCCCGCCTTACGATCATCGCGCGCCCGAGCCCGTATTCGCGGAACTCGAGTCGCTGATCCGCACGCTGCTCGATACCGTCATCCCGTCGCGCGTGGTGCCGATAGCACTGGAGCGTGTACGCGGCACGATGTGGACCGGCCAGATCAAGGACGAGCGCCTGGTCGAAGACGCGGACTATTACTTGTCCGTGCAGGCGGGACTGCCCGCGCACGCGCTCATCGAGCAGTTTCCGCGCCTGTGCAAGGCGGGCGCGCCCGATGAGGTCGAGCAGATCGTCAATTCGGCGCTGCTGGGCATTCCGCTCAAATCGATGTCGCGGTTGCCCGCGGCGATTCCGGTGCGCATCGAGAATCAGTATTTCGCGCTCGATTCGCAGCATCCCGCGTTCAGGCGCATGATCGCGGCGCGCGCTTGCCAGTTCTATGTGCCGGCGTCGATTCCGGATGTGTCGATCGAACTCTACGCGGTGCTGCCGACATGAGCGCGATGATGTCTCTATCGGCTGACGACACCGCGTTGCTGCCCGTCGCGCTACGCGATACGGCGCTGACCATCTCGGATCTCGAAGGCAGGAACGAGCATTCGTCGGGATCGGAAGAATCGCTGCGTGATGAATGCAAAGACCAGATTGTCCGCCTGAAAGAAGAGCTTCGCGCACGCCGGCTCTCGTCCGACGAGATCGAAGATGCCGTCTATGCGCAATGCGCCTTGCTCGACGAAGTGGCGCTGCGCTGTCTCGAGGGCGCGGCGCGCGACGAGTGGGAGCAAACGCCGCTGCAGCTGGAGGAGTTTCACACGAACGAGGCGGGCGAAGAACTGGTGCGGCGCATCGAGCAGCGTCTGCGTGAAAGGCGGCCGGTGCAGTCCTTGTTCGCGATCTTCGCCGCGGTGCTGGACCTCGGCTTCAAGGGACGCTTCGCGCTCGATGGCGATGACGCGCGCATTCGGCTCAGGCGTGCCATCGCCGATCGGCTCGGCACATCGCAAGACTCAGGGGATGACGGCTCCGTCGTGATCAAGGCGGCTGTTCATCGCCCGTGGATGCGGCGGATTTCCCCGCTCGCGGTCATCGCGCTGGCCTGCGCGATGATAGGCCTGGTCTGGTTCGGGATCGACAGTTGGCTCGATGCGTCCGTCACTCACATGATGCAAAAGGAGAGCCGATGACACGCGCAGCACCCGGCCTGTTCGAGCGAATCACAGGTCATTTCGCTGACGGCAGGGCGATCGATGAGTTGCCGCCGGAAGCGCAGACGTTTTATTCGGTGCGCGACAACATCCAGCGCATTCTGAACAGCCGTCGCAAGGCGCTTGCGCATCTGCCGCGATATGGACTCGACGATCTCTCGGAGATTTATCGGCATTTGCCCGCGTCGGCGCACCGGTTGAGAAGCGAGATCGAGGCAACGCTGCTGGAATACGAGCCGCGCCTTGGATCGATCGACATCGAGATCAACGAGCCGGAGCCGGGCATGCTGCTGAGCTTCACGATGGCGTGTCATCTGCGCCGAGAAGGACTCGTGCGCTTCGGCACGCACTTCACGCCGGATGGCAGGACGCGGCTGCGCATGTTGAATTCGATGGCCGAAGAGAACTAAGGAGGCGGCGATGGCCAGGATGATCGCGTTGAAGGGAAACTTGACCACCACCGGCGGTCGCGTGCTGGACGGTGACGATTCGATGCTGGACGATGGACAACCCATCGCCCGTCACATGGGACTGGCCTCCTGTCCGCGCTGCGGCAAGAGCGGACAGATACTCGGAACGGCTGTGAACTGGGGTTTCGGCGCCGCGCGAGCCGTGGCCGACGGCGATATCGTGATGTGCGACTGCCCTCGAGGCACCCATCGTGTGATTGCGCGCTCGACGGTCTTCGATGGCGAATGATCGAAGCGCGTGCTGACGTGGCGGGCTGAGCCTTCCACGCCAGCACGCGCTTGAAACAACCCTCAACGCGGCGACGACCACCCCTTATAACTACCGATGTTCTCCCGCGTAACCAGCGTCGACGGCAACAGGATTGTCGAGTTGGCCGGCTTTTTCCCGTTCATCAGGTCATACCCGACGCTCACCGCCTGCTGCGCCATGGCCCACGGGTCCTGGCTCGCGGATGCCTGAACCATCGTGTCCGTCTTGAGCGCCGTTTCGATATCCGGCGCGCCGTCCACCGACGTAATCACGATATTGTTCCGATGCAGTTGCTTCGCCGCGAGGTCCGTGCCGATCGCTTGCGGATCGTTGATCGCGAACACACCATCGAGCTTCGGGAAACGCGTGAGATAGCCCTGCATCGCGTTCATGCCGCCTTCACGCGAGCCTTTCGCGTCCTGATCGTCTGACAGAATCTTGATGCCCGGATTCTTCGAAAGCACGGTCTTGCACCCGTTCACGCGATCGATCACCGCCGACACCTGCGGCCCGTTCTCGATCACCACGTTGCCCTTGCCGCCCAGCTTCTTCGCCAGAAATTCGCAGGAAATCTCGCCCGCCTGCACGTTGTTGGTCTGCACGGTCGCGTCCGCGCCCGCCGCCGCGACGTCCACCGCGATCACCACGATGCCCGCCTTCTGCGCCTTCTTCACCGCCGGCTCGATCGCCTTCGGATCGACGGCGTTGAGGAGAATCATGTCGACGTGCGCCGAGATGAAGTTGTCGATCTGCGTGAACTGCTTGTTCATGTCGTAGTCCGACGACACCGCCGTCACCTTGACGTTCGGATTGATGGTCTTGGCCTTCGCTTCCGCGCCCCTCGAGATCGTGACGAAGTACGGATTGCCGAGCGAGCCGACCGTGATGCCGATGGACTTCAAAGGCTTGTCGGCCGCGTTGACGGAAGCCGTCATGCAAAACCCGAGAGCGAGGGCGACGCTGGCGAAAAGCTTATTGTGCTTGCGCATGTTGTTGTCTCCAGTTGGTCCGTTGGTATCGGGGCGGGCGCGAGCGGACCTGCAAGCGCCCGGATGATCGATGAAAATTCAGGTGCGAGCCGAGCCGCGCTGACGGTAACGATCGAGCGCCACAGCGCCGATGATCACGAGGCCCTTGATGATGTACTGCCAGATATCCGACACGCCGAGCAGCACGAGGCCGTTGGAGAGCACCGCGATGATCAGCGCGCCGACCAGCGTGCCGACGATCGAGCCCACGCCGCCGACGAAGCTCGTGCCGCCGAGAATCACCGCCGCGATTGCATCGAGTTCATACGACTGGCCGAGCTGCAAACCGTTCGCGGCGTAAAGACGCGCGGCCGACATCACGGCGCCGAGACCCGCGAGCAAGCCCGAGATCGCGTAGACGAAGAGCTCGATGCCCCACACCTTGATACCCGAGAGGCGCGCCGCTTCGGGATTGCCGCCCACCGAATAGATGCGCAGGCCGAGCACCGTGCGGCGCAGGATGAACCACGACACGATCACGACGAGAAGCGCGATGATCACGAGCCAGGGCACACCGAACAGCGTGTCGTTGCCGATGAACGCGAACGGCAGTTGCGGATTGAAGATGGTCGTGTCGTGACCGATCAGGCGCGCGATGCCGCGCACGGCAGTGAGCGAACCGAGCGTCACGATAAAGGGCGGCAGCTTGAGCAGCGCGATCAGCAGACCGTTGATGACGCCGAAGCCGAGACCCACCGCGAGCGCGGCCGGAATACCGAGCCATCCCCAGCCCGGAATATTCGATGCCAGCAGCGCCGCCACCGCTCCCGCCGACAGAATCGAACCCACCGACAAGTCGATGCCGCCCGTCAGAATCACGAAGGTCATGCCCGCCGCGAGCACGATGTTGATCGAGGCCTGCTGCGTGACGATCGACAGGTTCTGGAAGCTGAAGAAGCCATCCGTCACGATGCCAAAGCCGATGCACAGCAGGATCAGCACGGGCAGCATGCCCGCGGTGCGCATCAAAACCTGCATGCGTTCGCGATGCTCGATGCGGTTTTGCCGCTGCGAGACGCTCTCAGCCTTCGCAACCGGCGCGGCGCTCGTGTCGTGGTGTTTCGTCGTGTTAGCCATGTCTCTCTCCAGATTTCCTTAAGCAGCCTGATCGAGCGCGACCTTCGAGCCCGTCGCCAGTTCGATGATTCCTTCCTGTGAAATCGGCTTGCCCGAATGGCCGCCGAGTTCGCCCGCGATTTCGCCTTCGCGCATCACGAGCACGCGGTCCGCCACGCCGATCACTTCCGGCAGCTCGCTCGAGATGACGATCACGCCGACGCCCGAGCGCGCGAGATCATTGATGATTCGATAAATCTCCGACTTCGCGCCGATATCGACGCCGCGCGTCGGCTCATCGAGGATCAGCACTTCCGGTTTCGTTTCGAGCAGACGCGAGAGCAGCACTTTTTGCTGATTGCCGCCCGACAGCGCGCCAACGTTCACGCGCATGTTCGGCACGCGGATCGTGAGCGCGGCGATGGCGTCCTTCGCGCGCGTGTTGCCGCGTGCGAGGTCCATCACGCCCGCTTTGGCGTCGCGGCCGGCGATCGTGATGTTGATGTTGTCGCGCACGCTCATGTCGAGGAAAAGCCCCTGGCCCTTGCGGTCTTCGGTGAGGTAGACGAGGCCCGCATCGATCGCGTCGCGCGGTGTGCGCAGCTTCACGGGCTTGCCATGCATCGACACTTCGCCGCGCGTCTTTTCCTCCGCGCCGAAGATCAGGCGCGCCAGTTCCGTGCGTCCTGCGCCGACGAGCCCCGCGATGCCGAGCACTTCGCCCGCGTGCAGATCGAGGCTGCAGCCGCGCACGCGGTTGCTGTCGGCGATATCGCGCACGGACAGCACCACGTTGCCCGGATCGTAGGGCGCATGCTGCTTCTTGTAGAAGCCGGAGATGTCGCGGCCCACCATCATCTTCACGAGGCTGTCGGCGGAAAGTTCGTCGCGCATCAGCGTGCCGACATAGGCGCCGTCGCGCAGCACCGAAACGCGGTCGGACAGCTCATAGATCTCCGCCATCCGATGGCTGATGTAGATGATCGCGATGCCTTCCTCGCGCAGTTGCCGAACCAGCTCGAAGAGACGATCGGTTTCGCGCGACGACAGCGGCGTGGTCGGCTCGTCCATCACGAGGATGCGCGCATGCGCATGCACGGCGCGCGCGATTTCGACGAGCTGCCGCTCCGCGATCGACAGATCGCCGACGAGCGTATGCGGCTTGAAGTTCGCGCCGAGGCGCTTCAGCACGTCCTCGCAGCCGCGCTCCATGCCGGCGCGGTCGACCAGTCTGCCGCGCCGCAGTTCGCGCCCCGCATAGATGTTCTCGGCAACCGAAAGATTCGGCGCAAGACTCAGCTCCTGATAGATCACCGCGACGCCGAGCGCGCGCGCGGCCAGTGGCCCGTCGATGGTGACCGTCTTGCCGTCGATGAGAATCTCGCCGCCCGCATCGGCCTGATACGCGCCCGAGAGGATCTTCATCAGCGTGGATTTACCGGCGCCGTTTTCGCCCATCAGCGAATGCACTTCGCCGGGATAGACCGACAAACGCACGTCGTTGAGCGCGCGCACGCCGGGAAAGGTCTTGCTGATGCCGCGCATCTCGAGAAGCGGCGGTCGGCTGGAAGAGTCATGCGGCATGGTTCACCTCTTGCGATTTGATGCCCGCGTGGCGGATGGCCGCGCGCGGTGAGAAGTTGAAGAACATCGGCAGCGTGGCTGCGCCGATCGCGCCCGCATCCGGGCCGAAGGAACCGCGCACGAGCGAAGGGGTCCCGCGCGCTTCGGGCGCGTTGGCGGCGAGCGTCGTCGAAAGTCGCTTGACGAGTCTGTCGAGCAGGCCGCCGTCGATATCGGAGTCGATCACGACCATCGGCACGTCGAGCACGCAGAGCGTCGCGCGCAGGGCGGGCGCGAGCGCTTCGATGCAGTCGTCGATCCATTCGTCGACGGCGGGAAGACGCCGCTCGATGCACGCCTCCAAATCGACGCGGTTGTCCGCCGCCGCGCCGCAGTAGTTGAGATGCCGCACGAGCGCGTTCAGCGACGCGCGCGACAGCAGGATGTCCCACGGGCCGTTCGGCTGCGGCGCGGAGGGCAGGCGGCTCGGTGGCACCGGAATCACGCCGATATCGCCCGCATTGCCCGACGCGCCGCGCAGACAATCGCCGTTGATCGCGATGCCGCCGCCGATCGCCGAGCCGAGAAACAGGTAGACGAAGTCGTCGCAGCGGCGGCCGTGGCCGTAGAAGAGTTCGGCGGTCGCGGCGGCGTTGCCGTCGTTCTCGCTGAAAACCGGCAGCGAGAGCGCGCGGCCGAGTTCATCGGCGAAATCGGTTTCGTCCCAGGCGCGGAACGTTTCGGCGGGCAAGCCGAGTTCGCGCAGCCAGCTTCCGAGATTGAACGGCTGCGCGATGCCGACGCCCGTCAGGCGCTCGCGCTCCGTCGCGGAAAGCAGGCCGAGCATGCTTTCGATGTCGCGCCGCACGATGCTCAGCACCTCGGACGGATGCGGCAGCACGGCATCGAGCGCTCTGCGGGCGAGCACATCGCCGGCGAAATTCACGAGCACCGTCTCGATGCCCGTGCGATCCAGCCGCACGCCAATGCCGAACGCGCCACGCGGATCGAGCCGGATCAGCGACGCGGGCTGGCCGCGCTGGCCTTCGAGGCGCCGTCCCGTGTATTCGATCAGGCCCGCATTTTCCAGCGACTCGACGATACTGCCGACCGCCGTGCTCGTCAGATTCGCGTGACGCGCGAGATCCGCCTTCGACGCCGGCTCGGCGCGCCGCAGCGCCTGCAGGAGCAGGCGCTCGTTGTACCGGCGCACGTTCGCGGAGTTGCTTCCTCTGCCGCTTGGGGATTTCACGCGCTGTCTCCGAAAGATGGCCATCGAGTCGCGGCCATTAATTAAATCAAGTTGATTTATTTAAGAACGAAGACGCATCGAAGTAAAGCAGGGAAATCCCGAAGCAGTTGTTAAGCGTTCGTCGAAGACGGTTGAGCATGAAAGGCGATGCCCCGCAGTTGCAAACCGCGGACCCGGTGCGCTTTCACACTAGGCGATGCGACCGGCAGTGCCAAGAAACAGGCAGATGATTTGCGGCGAGCTTACAGACGCCGATAAACCCGCTTTCGACGCATGGCGCGGGCGAAGCGACGCACGGATCGATGTGCTATCGTCGGCGACACTTTTCGACATTTCCGCCGGCGTTCCATGTTTTCGATCTCGCAAGCCACGCACGCGACCAAGGCCGCGCAGTACGACGACCTGCTTCAGCAGACCCGCGCGCTCATCGCCGATGAAACCGACTTCATCGCCAATGCCGCGAATTTCTCGTCGCTCGTCTATCACACGCTGCCCGATCTGAACTGGGCGGGCTTCTATCTTTTCGATGGCGCCGAGCTCGTCGTCGGGCCGTTTCAGGGCAAGCCGGCATGCGTGCGCATTGCGATCGGGCGTGGCGTGTGCGGCACGGCGGCGCGCGACCGGCGCACGCAGGTCGTGCCGGATGTGCATGCGTTTCCAGGGCATATCGCGTGCGATTCGGCGTCGCGCTCGGAGATCGTCGTGCCGCTCATCGCGAGCGATGGCACGCTGATCGGCGTATGGGATGTCGACAGTCCCGTGCCGAAGCGCTTCGACGACGAAGACGCGCTCGGCATGGAAGCGCTGTGCACGGCGTTCGTCGCGCTCGCGTGGGGCAAGCGGGCGGAGCGTTGATATGTCCGCCGACGCTATCGATAACGGCGTCGTCACGATTGCGAGCGCGCACGGCGCCGTCGCGACCGCCGACAAGCTCGAAGCGCTGATCCGCGCCCGCGGGCTGATGCTCTTCGCGCGCATCGACTTCAGCGGCGACGCCGCGCGCGCCGGCCTCACGATGCCACCGAGTCAGTTGCTCGTGTTCGGCAATCCGCGGGCGGGCACGCCGCTCATGCAGGCCGTGCCGACCGCCGCGCTCGATCTGCCGCTCAAGATCCTGTCCTGGGAAGACGCGGAGGGCCGCGCCTGGCTGTCATACAACGCGACGGACTATCTGCGCGCGCGCCACGGACTCGATGCCGAACAGATGAAGCCGGTCAGCGGCGTGGCCGCGCTCGCCGAGGCGGCGGCGCGCTGAAACCGTGCCCTTACACGCGATGGGGCTGCGGCCGGCGGCCGCGCGCGTGCGTCTACAATGAGACGTTTCAGCCGTCTCGATAAATTCCATGACGAGCCTTGCCCGCCGCCGCCTGCTCGCCGCGTGCGCCCTGAGCGCATGCGGGCTCGCGCGCGTTCGCGATGCGCGGGCGGCATCGGACAAGGCGACGGTCGCGCTCGTGATGAAGTCGCTGAACGATCCCTTCGTCGTCTCGATGATCGAAGGCGCGCGCAATTACCAGCGGCACTACACCTCGCAGCTCGATCTCACGACGCACGGCACGCTCACCGACAACGACGTGGCCGGGCAGATCCACATCGTCGAAACGCTCGTCGAAGCGAAGACGAACGCGATCGTCATCGCGCCCGCCGATTCGAAGGCGCTCGTGCCTGTCGCGGCGAAGGCGATCGCGGCGGGTGTCATCGTGATCGCGATCGACAATCCATTCGACGAAGCCGCGCAGGACGCGGCGAACATCACGATTCCGTTCGTCGGGCCGGACAGCCGGCGCGGCGCGCGGCTCGTCGGCGCGTATCTCGGCTCGAAGCTGAAGGCGGGCGATGAGGTCGGCATCATCGAAGGACCGTCGAACGATCGCAATGCGCAGCAGCGCACGCTCGGCTTCAAGGACGCGATGAGCGCGGCGGGCATGCGTGTCGCCGATACGGACGGCGGCGAGTGGACTATGGCGAGCGGCAAGGCGGCCGCGCTGCAAATGCTGTACGCGCATCCGGCGCTGCGCGGCCTGCTCTGCGCAAACGACAACATCGCGATGGGCGCGATCGATGCGGTCCGCATCGCCGGCAAGAAGGACCGCGTGCTGGTGACGGGCTACAACAATATCGACGCCGTGCAGCCCATGCTCGATGACGGCCGCCTGCTTGCGACCGTGGAGCAATTCGGCGCGCGGCAGGCGGTATTCGGCGTGGATGTCGCCGTGAAGGCGCTTGTGGAGAGACGGCGGCAAAAGGATTTGTCGCCGTATATGGAGACGCCGGTTCAGCTCGTGACGAAGGGGCGGGGGAAGGGGTTTCGGTTCGGGGCGTCGTGAGACGCCCTGAGCGTCACTGCGCTGCCTTCCCCAACAGCCCCCGCGCCGCCAGACTCTGATACAACGCCCGCACGCCGAACGTCCACGGCTCGATCTCCGTCGAAAGCCTGACCGTATTGACGAGCGCTCCGAGGTTGGGCGTCGAAATCGTCACGACATCGCCGAGATGATGCGTGAACCCGCCGCCTTCGGTATCGCGGTCCTTGATCGGCGAGAACATCGTGCCGAGGAACAGCATGAAGCCATCCGGATACTGATGATGCGCGCCGTGCGTCTGCTTGACGAGATCGGCCGGATCGCGGCTGATCTCGCTCATGTGGCTCACGCCTTCGAGCACGAAGCCATCGTCCGCGCCGTCGATGCGCAGCGATACGCTCGTCGCGCGCACCGAATCCAGCGTGAAGCGCTCGTCGAACAGACGCACGAACGGGCCGATTGCGCACGACGCGTTGTTGTCCTTCGCCTTGCCGAGCAGCAACGCGCTGCGGCCTTCGATATCGCGCAGATTCACGTCGTTGCCGAGCGTCGCGCCCACGATCTCGCCGCGCGCATTCACCGCCAGCACGATCTCCGGCTCCGGATTGTTCCATTGCGATGTCGGATACAGGCCGACGTCCGCGCCGAAACCGACCGACGACATCGGCTGCGACTTCGAGAACACTTCCGCGTCCGGCCCGATGCCCACTTCCATGTATTGCGACCACGCGCCGCGACGCTCGAGTTCGGCCTTCAGCTTCATCGCCGCGTCCGAGCCGGGCTTGATCTTCGACAGATCCGCGCCGATCAGCTTGTTGATCGTGTCGCGCACTTCCTGCGCCTTGCTCGCGTCGCCGCCGGCCTGCTCTTCGATCACGCGCTCGAGCAAGCTCACCGCGAACGTGACGCCGCATGCTTTCACCGCCTGCACATCGCAAGGTGCGAGCAGGCGAAGGCCACCGGATGACGCAGCCAGTGTCGCTTGCAACAGATCCTGCACGTTGCCGAGATGCTCGCCTTCGGCGTTACGGGCGATGTCGAGCGCATCGGCGTTATCGAAGAGATCGGCGGTGGTCGGCGCGGCGCGCGTGATGTCGAACACTTCGCCCTTGCGCACCGCGACGACGGCGGGACCGTTCACGGGCGCGGGACGCCAGACGCGGCCGATCAGCACGGCGTCGGCGAAGTCTTCGGGCAGGCAGGAGGAAACGTTGACGGTTTGCATGAATTCGAATGGGGGGCGGAAAAGGAAAGCCGATCGTAGCCCGCGCGTCCAATGGTGTCCATCAGGTTGATTGTTTATCCAACCTGTTGGAATATATCCGTTCGCAACGGATGAAGCCGCACATGGAAAAAGCCTACGATGTTCCCGCGCTGCGTCGCGCGAACGACATTCTCGAAGCGCTCGCCGCCGCCGCGAAGCCGGTGCGCGCAACGGCGCTCGCCGAACAGACGGGCCTCTCGCGCAGCACGCTTTATCTGCTGCTCGAAACGCTCGCGCGCATGCAATGGATCGAAAAGCGGGACGACGGCTACATGATCGGCGTCGGGCTCTTCGAACTCGGCAACGCGTATGTGCGCCACGACAAGCTGCAGGCGGCGTTTCGCGAAGGCGCGGGCGCATTCATCAACAAGCACAACGAGGTCGTGCAGCTCGCGGTGCTCGACGGCGTGCAGGTGGTCTATATCGCGCGCGAGGACGCGCATCGGCCGGTGCGGCTCGTGTCCGACCTCGGCTCACGCCTGCCCGCGCATTGTTGCGCGCTCGGCAAGGCGCTGCTCGCCGGCATGACCGATGAAGCCGTGATCGAGCGCCTTCCCGAGCGTCTCGAAGCGGTGACGCCGCGCACTATCACGCGGCGCCCGGCGCTGTTGCGCGAACTGGCCGCGATCCGCGCGAGCGGGCTGGCCGTCGAGCGCGAGGAAGTGGCCGAGGGCCTCGCGTGCTTCGCGGCGTATGTCGGGATGACGCCGGCGGGCAAGCGCGTCGCGGTGTCGACGAGCGTGCCGGTCGGCCGGCTCGATCCGAAACGTGAGAAGCAGATTTCCATCGGCATCGTTCAGCTTGCGGCTCACTTGCGCGGCGCACTCTGACGATGCGACGCGCGCGCCTGCGGCCGACCGTGTGACGCCGCGAAGCGCGCCTCGATCGACTCCATTTCGTTGTCCGCATACGCGGGCGCCGGCGCGTGCGCCGCGATGAGCACGTCGCAGCGCGCGTACGAGCAGACCACGTCGCGCAGACGCGCTTCGCCGTGCCGCCATGCGGTCTCCGCTTCGCCACCGAGCACGATCAGATCCGCGCCCGCCTCGACCGCCTGTTTCGCGATCAGCTCGCCGACGCTCGTGCCGTCGAGCGGCTGCGTGACGCTGCGCGCGACGCCGTCGATGCCCGCGCTATCGATCAGCCGCGCGGCATAGCGTGTGACGGCGCGCGCGTGATCGTCGATGACGTCGAGTGTCTCGCCCGGATTGCTTTCCGCGGTGACGATGGCCCACCACGGCGCCTGATCGACGATATGCAACGCGGTGAGCCGCGCGTTGCAGTCGCGGGCGCGCGTAATGGCGGTGATCAGGGCGCTTTCGCTGAGGCTCGTACCCACGGCAACGAGAATGTGCTTGTACATGATCAGGCTCCTGTCTGTGTCGAAGTGTCAGACAGGATGATCGGCGCGCAAAGTTAGCTGCGAATGAGCGCGCGCCTGCATCTTTTACGAGAGGACTTAAAAACCGCGCGCCCGGCGCTTTCGTGCCAGCCCGTGCGCACGTTCGGTTCGCGCCGCGTCGTAGCCGCCGGGGAGCAGCGCTTGCTGATCGTCAGCCCTCGAATGCAATACGCGTCGGGCGTCCGAGCGCCCGCGGCATTCGTGCAAGCTGAAGCGCGATGACGAGCGCGCGCCTTCGCATGGCGATTCGAAGGACAAGAACGGCAAGGAGCGCAAGAAGCCCGGAAAGAAGCCGCTGATCATTCTGGGCATCGCGGTCGTGGTGCTCGCGATCGGTGCGGTCATCTGGTGGTTCATGACGCGCAATCAGATCAGCACCGACGACGCGTACACCGACGGCGACGCGGTCAAGATCGCGCCGAAGGTATCGGGCTATGTCGTGACGATGAACCTCGACGACAACTGCTTCGTGCACAAGGGCGATCTGCTCATCAAGATCGATCCGCGCGATTATCAGGCGCAACTCGATCAGGCGAACGCGCAACTCGGCCTCGCTCGGGCGCAACTGCACGCGTCCGAGACACAACTCGAAGTCGCGCGCGTGCAGTATCCCGCGCAGCTTGCGCAGGCTCAGGCGCAGGAACTCACGACGAGCGCCCGCTCGCACAGCCGCGCGAACAGCTCGCGCAATCGACGGTGAATGTGACGACGGATCTCATCGCAGTTTACAAATCGCTTGGCAGCGGATGGCAGGGCGACGAAGCCGCCACCTCGCAAAAATTAACGGCGGCGCTTTTTCCAGTCGTAATCGGCGGGCGGATCGGCGACGCCCGGCTTGCCGACCGAATGCGGGTTTTCACTGCATAGCGTGACGAAGCCGATGTCCTCGCCATCGCCCTGGCGCTTGCGCAGGCCTTCCGCGAAGCGCAGCGCGTCGGCGAGCGCGCTGGCGTCGAATCGTTTGAAGCGCGCCGCGCCCTCGATATCAGGGTTGCCGCCGAGCCAATACACGACGAACATCGATTAGCCTCTCGTTTAGGGGATGTGCGCACCATCGTCGCGGCTCGCGCCACGGCGATGCAAATCCTGCACGCCGCCCGTGCATCGGCGCGTCGTGACAGCCACCGGGTATTCCCGAAGTGTAACGTCGACGGTCTGCATGCCGCTTGACGATGCGCTTTCGGAAACCCGCGAGGGAATGATCGTTGCTGTTATCTCCGTCCATTCCGAGGCCAATACGATGCAACGATACGACCGTGTTCCTTCGCAAGCACTGTGGCAGATTCCGCTGCCCGCGACGCGCCATGACGAGCCGCGCGTGCTCATCGCCGATGACGATCTGGAGGCGACGCGCGCGATCTGTCTTGCGCTCGAAGACGCCGAGTTCAGCGTGCGCGCGGTGCACACGGGACTCGACGCGGTGTCGCTGGCGCGCAAGTGGCGCCCCGGCGTGGTGCTGCTCGACCTGATGATGCCGCTCGGCGACGGCTGGGAGGCCGCCGAAGCAATCCGCGCGATCGATCTTTCGATGCTGCTGATCGCACATACGAGCCGCACGGACCCCGACGACCTGATGCGCGCGCAGCGCACCGGGTTCAACGGCTACTTCGTCAAGCCGACGGAGCTGGACGGCATGATCGCCGTGATTCGCGATTATTTCTCGACGCGGGAAGGCGCGGACGATCACGCATCGGCGGGCTTGCGCTGAATCTCGTGCAGCTGTAGCGCGAGCCGGTCGATATCGCGTTGAACGTGCTCTTTCAGCACGTCTTCCCAGTATTGGCAGTAGCCGGCCCAGAACGGCATCTGCGTATGCGCGGATGCGGCCGTCGGCAGAGGATCGGGCAGCATCTTGCTCAGACGCCGGATCTCCCTGTGCTTCCATTGCAGTAGCGTGCGGCGATATCCGCGTCGCGGCGCGCACATCTCGTTCATTCTCGCGACGGCGATCGAGAAGCCCTCGGCCGGGCGCGACGCCATCTTCGTCAGCACTGCTGTCTGCGGGCGCGGCCCGCGTTCGTGGCAAATGATCGCGCCGATTTGTCCCAGGATGTACATCGCTTTCGCCATCGGCGGCTCGGAATGGTGTTGCATGACGCCTCTCTGTTTTTCATTTTGGATTTTTGCGCACGGGCGCTCTACGCGGCCTCGGTCTCAAAAATGAAACCTTGTAACTTGGCCTATTAATAAGATACCAAAGTGGAATAATTCCTAGATGCGTATCCACAAAAAGATACAGTCGATGTGCCGCGCATGGATTTACGACGATGCAACAGCAAGGCGCCCCTGCAAACGCATGCTGCGGCGCCGTTTCTTGAGGGAACGCGCAGATCGGCGCCGGATGTCAGCCAGCTAGTGCCTGCGCATCGGACCGAACCGGATCAGAACGCGTCGAGCACATGCTGCGCAAACAGATCGCGCACGCCTTTGGACGCGTCGTCGTTTTCGCAGGTAGCGGCCGCGACGATCCCCTCACGCCGCGCCACGAAGATGAACTGCTCGCCATACCCCGCCGCGAAGACATAGCGCGGATCGATCCAGCAGAGATAGCCGTACTGCGCGTCTTCCATCGGCGGGCCGCCGTCGCTTTGCACGGACGTGGCTTCCTCGATGAACGCTTCGTCGATGAGTTGCGCGCCGCGCCATGCGCCCCGATGCATCATCAACAGGCCGAGCTTGATCATGTCGCGCGTGCGCAGCATGAGTCCGCGGCCGCCGAACGTGTGCCCGTCTTCATCGGCCATCCATTCGCTCGCGGTGATGTCGAGCGGGGTGAAGAGTGCGTCGCGCGTGTAGCACTCGAGCGTGCGCCCCGTCGCGGATTCGATGACGAGCGACAGCAATTGCATCGCATGCGAGTCGTATTGGAAGTGCATGCCGGGCGGCGCGATGGGACGCGACAGAATGAAGCGCAGACGGCTTTCGTCGCGATCGAAGCGCTCGCAGGGGCCGAGCACGCATTCGTCGATGACGCTCTGATCCCATTCGAAGCCGGCTGTCATCGTCAGAAGGTGATGTAACGTGATGCGCTGAACGCGGCGGTCGAGACCGTGTGCGCGCAACTGCGGAAGAATGCGGCTGACGGGCGTGTCGAGATCGGGCAGCACGCGTTCACGCAGCGCAGCGCCGACCGTCAGGCCGACGACGGTCTTGGTCACCGAGTTGATGTCCTGCAGGCTGTCCGGCGCGACGTCATGGCGATAGTGCTCGAACACGATGCGGTCATCGTGCGCGACGACGAAACTGCGCACGCCGCTCCGTCCGGTCAGCGCGCGACGCAGGGCAGCAAAGTCTGATTCGTTGGCGAAGTTCATGGGTGGGAACGGCAATGGCTGAATATGAATAGGATAGCGAAGCAAAAGCACGCGGTCGATTGCGAGCGGCACCTTGCTTGATCTGCGTGCATATTTGTCGTAATCGTGATACACATTGAGCAATTCGGATGCCACGCACGATGGCATCGCAGCCTTTCAGCAACGTCAACTCACACTCAGCGAGCCTGAATTTGTCCGTTCGACGAATCGCGACGCTCTGGCGGCTTGGCCGGGCGTTCGTGCGTGAAAGCCATCTGACCGGCGACGGCGCCGCAATGACGCGCGTGGCGCGTTTTTTCGCGTTTCATGGCGCGCGCGCCGCGCCGCTCGGCGCGGGCGTGCCCGCGCTCTCGCAACTGTCGCGCGTGCTGGAAAACGCGTCCGGCGCGCTCGCGCGTCATCCCGCGCTGGCGGAAACGGCGGTGCGCGTCGCGCTGTCCGAGCTGGACGGACTTTTCACGCCTTACGATGCGGCCCGCTTTCGGGCGGCTTGCGAAGCCGCGTTTCCCGCCACGCTCGCCTTCGAACTCACGGAACTGAGCGACGTGCCGTTGCGCTCGGGCGTCGCGGAGCAGACGCATGCGGCGCGCATCGGCACGGTGCCTGTGCGCGTCACGCTGCTGCGGGCGGACGCGCGTGCCGAGCTCGACGACGATCTGGATCTCGCGCTCGCGGCGGCGCGCTTCGCGGAGCGTCGCTCGTCGAAGGCGCGCGAACTGCATCCGGTGGAATGGGTGCGCCGGGCGCGCGAAAGCGTGGACGCAATGATCGACTTGCGCCAGCGCGCGGCGGATCAGAGCTATCTGCGCTTTCGCCTGCGCGACGACGACCGGATCGCCGTGCCCGAAGTGCTCTGGGACTATTGCAACGACGCCGTGCTGACGACGCGCGCGATAGAAACCGCCGCGCTGTCGGATGCCGAGGCGCTCGCATCGTGCGGGCTCGATCAGGCCGATGTTCTCGCGACGCTCATCGAAGCGTTCTTCGAAATGGCGCTCGGCGTCGGGCTGTATCACGCGGGACTGGATGCGGCCGGCGCGCGCGTGAGCATCGAGCGCGAGACGCGCGGCCAGATCGTCCTCGAAGCCGACAATCCGATGATGATCTTCGCCGCGCACGAGCGCGATTTCCTCGTCGGCGTGTCCCATGCGCTCATGGAGGGCGATCACAAGGCGGCGGCGCGCGCGCATCTCGAACACGGCCGGCCAGCCGCGAACGCGACGCATCATGAAGTGCGCGTCGAAGCGACGTATCGGCGCGAGGCGGAGCGTTTCGCGTCGCCGCATGCGAGAAGCAACGCCGGTGTCGCGCATCTGTTCGGCGCGATCGGCAAGGCGCCCGCCGAGCATATGTTCAGCGCGGCGCATGGGCGGATCGCATCGCGGGCCATGCTGCTGTCGCGTTCGGCGGAAAGGATCGAGCGCATGGCGCAGGAGATCGCGCCGGATGTCGATGTATGGAAGATCGCGCGCAGAGTCATCGTGCGGCTCGCGGCGGATCAGTTCAGCTTCAGGAGTCTCGCGGCGCGTCTCGTGCGGGAGGCGACGCATTGGCCGCACACGCTGCCGCGCTTGCCGGCACTCATCGCGCAGCGTGCGGCGGCGTCGCGGCGCACGCGCGGCACGATATTCCGCTAGCGGGTGCCGGGGCTCATGCGCTCCGCGATCGCGCGGCACGCTTCCTTCAGCGGCGCGACATAGGTTTCGAGCGGCGTCGCGCTCTTTCTGAACAGCGGAATGCTGACGCTCACGCAGCCGAGCGTCGCGCCGTTCGCGCCGACGATCGCGCTGCCATAGCAGAAAATCTGCGCCTCGTTTTCTTCGCGGTCTTCGGAGTAACCGCGTGCCTGCGTCACGTCGAGTTCGGCATCGAGCGCGCTACGATCCACGATCGTATTCGGCGTGAAGCGCTCGAACGCGATGCCTTGCAAAAGCGCATCGCGTTCGGCGGGCGGAAAGGTCGACAGATACGCCTTGCCGACGGAGCTCGAATAGAGCGTCACGCGCGTGCCGATGCGCGACGCCATGCGTACCGCGTGCGGACTTTCCAGCTTCTCGATATACACCATTTCCGAGCCGCTTCGAACGGCGAGGTGCACGGTTTCCTGCGTCGCATCGCGCAGCGCCTGCAGCGTGTCGGTGGCGGCGATGCGCAAATCCGAGCGCTCCCAGCTCCGGCTCGCGAGCGACATCAGGCGCGGGCCGAGCGCGTAGCAGCCGCCACGCGCGCTCTCGACGACCAGACCTTCCGCGATCAGCGCGCCGACGATGCGATACACCGTCGGGCGCGGATAGCCGCTCGCCGCCGTGAGACGCGCGATGGACGGCGGCTCGGCGGCATCGGCGATGAGTTGCAGCACCGCCATGAACTTCGAGAAGGCGGCGGTGCCGGTGGCTTTGGCGTCTTGGGAAGAGGTGTCTGCAGGCATGATCCGGGAATCATGCCACGAGATAGCCGCCATCGACCGGAACGATCGCGCCCGTCATGAACGACGCCGCGGGCGAGGCGAGAAACGCCGTCACGCGCGCGACGTCTTCCGGCAAGCCCCAGCGCTTCATCGGCGTGCGATCGAGGATCGCTTGCGAGCGGCCGTCGTCGTCCTGCAGCGCCTGCGTCAGCGGTGTCGCGATCCAGCCGGGCGCGACCGCGTTCACGCGAATGCCGTCGGCGGCGTAGGCGATCGCGAGCGACTTCGTCAGTTGCGCGACGCCGCCCTTGCTCGCGCTGTACGCGGGCACGAGGCCGCCGCCGAAGAACGTCAGCATCGACGCCGTGTTGACGATCGACCCTTTGCTCTTCGCGAGCAAGGCGCGCGCGGCGGCGCACATGCGCATCGTGCCGTTCAGGTTCACGGCGATCACGCGCTCGAAGGTTTCGATGTCGTGCTCGTCGCCGCGACGGATCATGCCCGCGCAGTTGACGAGCACATCGAGTGTGTCGAGCCGCCCGAAGAGCGCGGCGGCGCTGGCGGCATCGGCGACATCGAGTGCGGCGATTTCGATGCTGGAGCCCAGGGCGTCGCGCTGGCCATCGGTGGGCGCGAGGCCCGCCGCGATCACGCGCGCGCCGAGCGCCGCGAACTGCTGCGCGATCCCCGCGCCGATGCCCTGCGTGCCGCCGGTCACGACGACGGTCTTGCCCTTGAAGAGATCAGCTTGAAAAGTCATGTCGGTTTGGCTCATACGGCGGGAACGGCTTCGGCGGGTTGCTCGACGTCCTGAATCGGCGAACGCACGACGAACATGTAGACGAGCGCGGCAGCGAACGCGACGCCCGCGCTGATCAGGAACGCGTTCACGAACGAGTGCGTCTTGTCGACGACGAGTCCGGTGATGAACGGCGCGAACGAGCCGCCGAAGTAGCCGCCGAAGTTCTGGATGCTGCCGAGCGACGCGACCATGTGGCGCGGCGCCGCGACGGAAACGAGCGCCCATGCCGCGCCGCTCGCCATGTTGACGAAGAACATCGCCGCCGAGAGATAGACGATCGCGAGCGTCAGGTTCGGGGTGAACGCGGCAGGCACCGTGAAGAGCGCGCCGCCGATGAGGCCCGTGCAGATCGGCCACTTGCGGCTGCGGATCGGTGCGACGCCGCGCGCCATCAGGCCATCGGCGATGAAGCCCGACGACAGCATGCCGAGCGTGCCCGCGAGATAGGGAATCGTCACGACCCAGCCGGTCTTCGCGATGGTCAGATGACGCTCATGCTCGAGATACGCGGGCAGCCACGTGAGATACAGCCACACCATGTAGATCACGCCCATGAAGCCGAAGATCATGCCCCACGTGGTGGCACGGCCGAAGAGACCGCGCCATTCGGCGAAGGTCATGTTGCGTTCCGTGCGCTGCGCCGGTTCGCCTTCGGTGAGATGCGCGAGTTCCTGCGATTCGAGCTTCACGTCCTTGCGATTGCGATAGACGATGTACCAGCCGATCGACACGGCGATGCCGAGCGCGCCCATGATGACGAACATGTTGCGCCAGCCGAAGGCGAGCAGCAGCACGGTGAGGATCGGCGGCGCGAGCGCGGGTCCGATCGTCGATGACGTGACGAAGATGCCCGTCGGCTTGCCACGCTCGCGCTGCGCGAACCATTCGGAGACGACTTTCGCGCCCGCGGGAAACTGCGGCGCCTCGCCGATGCCGAGCGCGATGCGCGCCGCGAGGAACTGATGCAGGTTCGTCACGAGCCCGCCGAACAACTGCGCGACGGACCACACGAACATGCCGAGGCCGAGCATGATGCGCGCGCCGAAGCGGTCGAGCATCACGCCGATGGGCAACTGCGAGAACGCGTAGGCGAACGAGAACGCGGAAAGCAGCAGGCCCATCTGGGAGGCGGACAGGCCGAGTTCCTGCGTGACCGAATGATTCGCGATCGACAGCGTGCTGCGATCGAGATAGTTGACGATCCCAGCGAGCATCAGAAACGTGATCGCAATGACCTGAATGCGCTTCAGGCGCGGTGATTTTTCCAGCATGATGTCTCCTCCGAATGCGCTTTCTGTGAGCGCTTCGGCGTGTTGAAGGATAGGGCGTCTTAACGAATGAACTGGTCGACGAAGTCGGCGCCCAGCCCGACCGATTCGTAATGCTTGCGGCACATGTCGACCTTGGTGAACACGTCCTCGTAGCCGGTGTAGTTGCCGTACGGGTCGCAGTAGAACATCACGCCGTTCACCTGGAAGTACGTGATCATTTCCTCGACGTCTTCCGGCACGTAGAGCGTGTGCGTTTCACCGGGCGGCTCGAAGACGTAGCTGCCTTCGGTCGCTTCCCAGTCGTGCTCCAGATAACGCCAGCGGCCTTTCAGCACCATGCCGTGCACCGCTTGCGGATGACGATGGCGCGACAGCACGCCGGACTTGCGCACGCGCAGGAGGTTCATCCAGTAGCCCGTCGATACGTTCAGGCACAGCGGGCGGAACCAGACATTTTCGGCTTGCGGGACCCATTCGCGCTCATCGGTCGGAATCGCGGCGGGGATAACGATTTCCTTTTGCGCTTCCTTGGGGAAGGGAAGTTGATACGGCGTCATGGCGTCCGCCGCCGGCTTTGGCGCGCTCATCGCGTCTCCTTGTCCATATTGTGGATGATGAAATCAAATTATGGACAGATATTCGCGCCGCTTGCGCGGATTGTCAAGATTCTTCAACGCGTGATGAGTTAGCGCTGCTAAGGCGCGTTGCGCGCTGAGAACGCAGCGGGAGAAACGTGTTTGAGGGGAAGTGAATGGCGTTCGTCGTTCGAACGTCCGCGAAACGGTCATTCGATTTGGATGCGAATCCGACGCCGTTTGGCAGAGCAGGCCGCGCGACAGCCTGAGACCGTGCAGTTCGGTCGTATCGACTAGCGACGGCTAGCCGCGAAACTGAGCCGCTGGTCGCAATGACTCGCGCGCCCGTGCGACCGCTTATTCGCGGCTGGCCGCCCTCTTTAACGGCCGTTATTGCTTAGCGGCCGGCGATTTGACGCTCGGGGTCGCCAGCGTGTTGTTGCTCGTGGGCGCGCTATTCGTCGTGCTGTTCGTGCTGCTCGGCAGGCCCGAATTCGGCGACCTGGCGGTCATGCCGCTTTCCGAATTGGTGGCGCCTGGCGTGCCGTATCCGCCGTCCGTGGCACGGTTCACCTGGTTCGCCGGGCTAGCCGTGCTGCCAGTCGAACCGGCGCCGCTCGTGCCTCCTCCGGCCGCCTGCGCAAAAGCGCCGCCCGACAGCGTGAGTGCGGCGACGGCCGCGATTAACTTGCTGGTTGCCTTGCTCATGATCGGTCCCTCCTTGATCGGACTGGAATGTACACGCAGACGGATACCGCCTGCTTGACCACGACTGACGCAAACACCGTGCCGCGTATTCCTATGCGCACCGAAATGAAAAAAAGGCGGACCCGCAAGCGGGCCCGCCTTTGATCGCACGATGAAGCCGAGGCTTACCGCGCCATCATCAGCATGTGCACGTTATGCATCACCCACACCGTGCCGACGACGATCACCAGCGACATCGCGATGGTGTAAGCGAACGACAGCGCATGCCAGCGCTGTCCCTTCGACGCGTTCACGTGCAGGAAGAACACCACATGCACGATCATCTGAATGGCGGCGAGAACAGCAAGCGCGACGAGCGCGCTTTCGCCCTTGAACCCGCCCGAGGTCGCGGCCCAGAACGACGCCACGGTCAGCACCACAGCCAGCACGAAGCCGATGAGATAACCGCGCACGGTGACGTGCGGGAAATCGCTTGATTCGGTATGCGTATGTGCCATCAGACGACGCTCCCAAGATAGACGAAGGAAAACACGCAAATCCAGACGATGTCGAGGAAGTGCCAGAAAAGGCTCAGGCAGGCGAGGCGGCGCAGTTCGCGCCCGCTCATCTGCGGCTTGCGCATGATCTGGACGGCCAGCACCGCGAGCCACACAAGGCCGATGGTCACGTGCAAACCGTGCGTGCCGACGAGCGTGAAGAACGCCGACCAGAACGCGCTGCGCTGCGGACCCGCGCCTTTCGCGATCAGATGCGCGAACTCATGCAGCTCCAGCCACAGGAAGCCCGCGCCGAGCAGCGCCGTGACGAAGAGCCACGCGAGCACCGCACCCGACCTTCTGCGGTGCGCCGAGATCATCGCGAGACCGAAGGTCAGGCTGCTCGTGAGAAGCAGCGCCGTTTCGTACGCGACGTCCTTCAGGTTGAAAAGCTCCTTGGGCGTGGGGCCGCCTGCCGTTTGCATCGCGAACATCGCGAAGGTCGCGAAGAGCGACGCGAACAGCACGCAGTCGGTCATCAGATAGGCCCAGAAGCCGAACACCGAATGCGACTGGTGTTCATGCTCGTGCGCGTGATGCGCGGGAAGTGTCGATTGCGACATTTACATTGCCTCCAGTTCCAGTTCGCGCGCCGCGCCTGCCTTCGCAGGTGCCTTCGGCGGGCGATTGCGCTCTTCGGTCGACTTCACGGTCGCCGCCGGGATGATGAAGCCGGCGTTCTCACGGAAGCTGTAACCGATCGCCGTCGCGGCGATGCCGACAAAGCTCGCGATAGCCAGCCACCAGATGTGCCAGATCCCGGCGAAACCCAGCGCCAGGGCGAACAGACCGATCACGAGACCCGCGCTCGTGTTCGACGGCATATGGATGTCGCCATACGGACGCGTGTCGATGCGGCCGTGCTCCTTCGCATCGGCGAAATCGTCGAGCTCGCGCACAGCCGGAATGTTCGCGAAGTTGTAGACCGGCGGCGGCGAACTGATCGTCCATTCGAGCGTGCGCGCGTCCCACGGATCGCCATTCACATCGCGATAGGCGGGCTGATTGCGGCGCAGGATGCTCACCACGATCTGCAAGACCTGGAACACGACGCCCAGCGCGATGATGCCCACGCCGACAGCAGCCACGATCAGGTACGGCTGCCATGCCGGGTTGTCGTAGTGGTTCAGGCGGCGCGTCATACCCATGAAGCCGAGGATGTAGATCGGCACGAACGCGACGAAGAAGCCCACGAACCAGCAGACGAACGCATTGCGGCCGAGCTTTTCGTCGAGCTTGAAGCCGAAGACCTTCGGCCACCAGTACTGCACGCCCGCGAAGTAGCCGAACACCACACCGCCGATGATCGCGTTATGGAAGTGCGCGATCAGGAACAGGCTGTTGTGCAGCACGAAGTCCGCGCCCGGAATCGCCAGCATCACGCCGGTCATGCCGCCGAGCGTGAACGTGATGACGAAGCCGATGGTCCACAACACCGGCGTCGTGAATTGCACGCGGCCGCGGTACATCGTGAAGAGCCAGTTGAAGATCTTCACGCCCGTCGGGATGGAGATGACCATCGTCATAATGCCGAAGAAGGCATTGACGTTCGCGCCGGAACCCATCGTGAAGAAGTGGTGCAGCCACACGAGGAACGACAGCACCATGATGCAGCACGTCGCCCAGACCATCGTCTTGTAGCCGAACAGCGGCTTCTTCGAGAACGTAGCGACCACTTCCGAATAGATGCCGAACGCGGGCAGAACCAGGATGTAGACCTCAGGGTGACCCCAGGCCCAGATCAGGTTCAGGTAGACCATCGGGTTGCCGCCGCCGTCGTTCGTGAAGAAGTGCATGCCGAGGTAGCGGTCGAGGCCGAGCAGCGCGAGCGCCACGGTCAGGATCGGAAACGTCGCCATGATCAGCACGTTCGAGCAGAACGCCGTCCACGTGAAGACCGGCATCTTCATCCACGTCATGCCGGGCGCGCGCATCTTCACGATCGTCACGAAGAAGTTCACGCCGGTCAAGAGCGTGCCGACGCCGGACAACTGCAACGCCCAGATGTAGTAATCCACGCCGACGCCGGGACTGAACTGCGTCTCGGAGAGCGGCGGATACGCGAGCCAGCCGGTCGTCGAGAACTCGCCGATGAAAAGCGACACGTTGATCAGAATGGCGGCCACGGCCGTCATCCAGAACGAGAGCGAGTTGATGAACGGGAACGCCACGTCGCGCGCGCCGATCTGCAGGGGCACGACGAGGTTGAAGAACGCGACCAGCAGCGCCATGGCCATGAAGAAGATCATGATGGTGCCGTGCGCCGAGAAGACCTGGTCGAAGTGATGCGGCGGCAGATAGCCGGGCCCGTCGAGAGCGATGGCCTGCTGCAGGCGCATCATGACAGCGTCGGCGAAGCCGCGCACGAGCATCAGCCCGGCGACGACGAGATACATGACACCGATGCGCTTGTGATCGACCGAAGTCAGATACTCGCGCCAGAGCCAGCCCCATTTGCCGAGTTTGGTGATAAGGCCAACCGTACCGATTGCGAGGATCGCCATGAAGACGGTCGCCCCCATGATGATGGGTTCGTGGTACGGGATCGCCTCAAGCGTTAGTTTGCCGAACATGGCTTACCCCTTGGTTACACAATTTGCGCCATTCACATCGAAGCGGCCGTAGTTGTATTTGGCGACGATGTTATTGAAGAGCTTCGGATCGACGGTCGAGAAATAGCGCACTGCGACCTTCTCGCTCGGACGCGCGACGCCGGCGTAGACGTCCATGCTCAATGCCTCGGGCGCGGTCTTGACTTTCTTGAGCCACGCGTCGAAGTCGGCGCTGGACATGGCGAGCGCGCGGAACTTCATATCGGAAAAGCCTGCGCCGCTGTAGTTCGCCGAGATGCCCGCATAGTCGCCGGCGTGATCGGCGAGCAGGTGCAGACGGGTCTGCATGCCGGCCATCGCGTAGATCTGGCCGCCGAGCTGCGGGATGAAGAACGAGTTCATCACCGAATCCGAGGTGATGCGGAAGTTCACCGGCGTGCCGACCGGGAACGCGAGCTGGTTCACCGACGCGACGCCGAGGTCCGGATAGATGAACAGCCACTTCCAGTCGAGCGCGACGACCTCGACGTTGATCGGCTTGACATCCGATTGCAGCGGCTTGTACGGGTCGAGCTCATGCGTGGTCTTCCACGTCAGGATCCCGAGGTACAGGATGATGATGGCCGGAATGGACCAGACCACGACTTCGATGGCCGTGGAGTGCGCCCACTTCGGAGCGTAGGTGGCGTTCTTGTTCGACGCCCGATAGCGCCACGCGATGAACAGGGTGAGCAGAATCACCGGGACCACCACGAGAAGCATGGTGTAGGTCGCGGTCGCGATGAGCGAAGCTTCCGCCGCGCCAACTACGCCTTTCGAGTCCAACACCTCCAGCTTGCACCCCGAAAGACTCAGACTGGCTATCAACCCCGATAACAACGGCACTGCTAAACGTTGGGTATTTTCATTCATTGCATTCGCTGGTTTCTTTGATCGAAGCGTCCCGGAAGAACGCCGTTACGCGGCGTTGCGCCGCGTCAAGATCATGCCACGCGCGATTTTTCGCGATGGCGCGAATGTTTGGAAAATTGTTTCAGATCAAGCTGATGCGACAGGGTGTCGCGTGGGACCCGGCCCTGCCGGGCCAAGCTGGATCGGGAGGGCAGTCTACAACGAAGAGGTGCGGTTGCGGGTGTAATAAAGGATGTTTGCAGCGCGCATCGTTCGGATTACTCCCTCGGGACTAGCGACACATCGACGCCGCATCCCAGCGGCGAATAGGCGTCTCGCGCGAGGCTCCCTAACCTTGTCGACATGGCTACAACGACAAGGAAACGACGATGAGCGTCGCCAAGGCAGCCCTGCCGACCACCGCATCCACCGATACGCGCGCATGGCGCGTGCTCGGCGCAAGCACCTTCGCATTCACGATCTGCTTCGCCATCTGGATGGTCTTCGCCATCCTCGGCATTCCGCTCAAGAAGCAGCTTCATCTCACCGATACCGAGTTCGGCCTCATCGCCGCGATGCCGGTGCTCACGGGTTCGCTCGCGCGCGTGCCGCTCGGCATCTGGACCGACCGCTTCGGCGGCCGCACCGTTTTCTTCTGGACGATGGTCGTGACCATCGTCCCGATCTGGCTCGTCGCCTACGCCACCGAGTTGTGGCAGTTCCTCGTGCTGGGCTTGTTCGTCGGCTTCGCGGGCGCATCGTTTTCGGTCGGCACGCCGTATGTCGCGCGCTGGTTCCCGAAGTCGCGCCAGGGCCTCGCGATGGGCATCTTCGGCGCCGGCAACTCCGGCGCCGCGCTCACCAAGTTCGTCGCGCCGGTGCTCATCATGGCCGCCGGCACGTGGACCATCGTGCCCAAGGTCTATTCGATCGCGATGCTCGTCACGGCGCTCCTGTTCTGGCTCGTGTCCGCGTCGAACCCCGCGCATCGCAGCGCGAGCGCGCAGGGCTTCGTCGCGCAGCTGACCGTGCTGAAAGACCGGCGCGTGCTGCGTTACGCGCAGTTCTATTCGGTCGTGTTCGGCGGCTATGTGGGGCTCGCGTTGTGGATGCCGCAGTACTACGTGAACCAGTACGGTTATGGCATCGAGCGGGCCGCGTTCCTCGCCGCGTGCTTCTCGCTGCCCGGCGGCATGCTGCGCGCGCTGGGCGGCTGGATGTCCGACCGCTTCGGCGCGTATCGCACGACGTGGATCGTCATGTGGGTCGCGCTCGCGTGCTTCTTCGTGCTGAGCTATCCGGTGACGGATTTCGTCGTCCACGCGAAGGACGGCCCGCTCACGTTCCATATCGCGATGGGCCCGGCCGCGTACACCGCGCTGATGTTCGTCGTGGGCGTCGCGATGGCGGTCGGCAAAGCGTCGGTGTTCAAGTTCGTGTCGGACGAATTCTCCGCGAACATCGGCGCGGTGTCGGGCGTCGTCGGTCTCGCGGGCGGCCTCGCCGGTTTCCTGCTGCCGATTCTCTTCGGGATGCTGGTCGACCTCACGGGCGTGCGCACCACCTGCTTCATGCTCATGTTCGGCGCGACCGCCATCAGCCTGATCTGGATGCACTTCACGTTCGAGCGTCCGCGCAATGAAAGCCCGGAACTCGCCGCAAGCGCGCACTGAATTTTCACAAGGCGCGGCGTGCCGCGCCGTCATCATCGAGAAATCGTCATGTCAAGATATCTACTCACCGTCTGGGAGCCGGAGAACGCGGCCTTCTGGCGCGCGACCGGCGAATCGGTCGCCCGCCGCAATCTCTGGATCTCGATTCCCGCGCTCGCGCTCGCCTTCGTCGTGTGGTCGCTGTGGAGCGTCGTCGTCGTCAGTCTAGACAAGGGCGGCTTTCATTTCACGAAAGACCAGTTGTTCTGGCTTACCGCGTTGCCGCCGCTTTCCGGCGCGACCCTGCGTATCTTCTATTCGTTCCTCGTGCCGATCTTCGGCGGACGGCGCTTCACCGCGTTTTCCACGGCGAGCCTGCTGATTCCCGCAATCGGCATGGGCTTCGCGCTGCGCGATCCGTCGACGACGTATCCGACGCTGCTCATCCTCGCGCTGCTGTGCGGCCTCGGCGGCGCGAACTTCAGTTCGTCGATGGCCAACATCAGCTTCTTCTTTCCGAAGGAGAAGAAGGGCTTCGCGACCGGCATGAACGCGGGCATCGGCAATCTCGGCGTCTCGATCGTGCAGTTCGTCACGCCGCTCGTGATCTCGGCGAGCGTGTTCGGCGCGTTCGCGGGCCAGGGTCATGACTATGTCGTGAAGGGCGTCGAGCACAGCGTCTGGCTGCAGAACGCGGGCTTCATCTGGGTGCCGTTCATCGTGGTCGCGTCGCTTGCGGCATGGTTCGGCATGAACGATATCGCGGACGCGAAGGCATCGTTCAGCGAGCAGGCCGTCATCTTCAGACGCAAGCACAACTGGCTGATGTGCCTGCTGTATGTCGGCACGTTCGGCTCGTTCATCGGCTTCTCGGCGGGCCTCGCGCTGTTGACGAAGGCGGAGTTTCCGTCGGTCAATCCGACCGCGTATGCGTTCCTCGGGCCGCTCGCGGGCGCGCTTACGCGTCCGCTCGGCGGCTGGATTTCGGACCGCCTCGGCGGCGCGCGCGTGACGCTGTGGACCTTCATCGCGATGATCGCCGCCGTCTTCGGCGTGATGACGTGCCTGCCGCATGGCGGCTCGGACGGCAGCTTCGTCGGCTTCCTCGCGATGTTCATCGCGCTGTTCGCGCTGACGGGAATCGGCAACGGCTCGACCTTCCGCATGATTCCGGTGATCTTCCTCACGCAGAAGCAGCGCGAAGCCGAAGGCCAGTCCGACGCAGTGAAGAAGCAGGCGATGCACGAAGCGGGCAAGGAATCGGCTGCCGTGCTCGGCTTCGCGGGCGCGATCGGCGCGTACGGCGGCTTCTTCATTCCGCGCAGCTTCGGCACGTCGATGAGCGCGACCGGCTCGCCCGACACCGCACTGTGGTGCTTCATCGGCTTCTATGCGCTGTGCGCGGCCGTGACGTGGTTCTGCTACGCGCGCCGCAATGCCGGGATGCCGTGCTGAACTAGTCCTAAAGGCGTAGGCGTACTAGTCCGCATGACGCGCGGCGCCGCCCCATTCGAGGAATGGGCGCGCACGCGGCGCGTCCTTACACTCGAATCAACGAATACATGGCCGCTCGCGGCCAACATGCCCGGAGATACGGATGAGTCACTTTCTGGACCGGCTGAAGTTCATGTCGCGCATCAAGTCCACGTTTGCGAACGGACACGGCGCGGTGGTGAACGAAGACCGCAAATGGGAAAACGGCTATCGCAGCCGATGGCAGCACGACAAGATCGTGCGTTCCACGCATGGCGTGAACTGCACGGGCTCGTGCTCGTGGAAGGTCTATGTCAAGAACGGTCTGATCACATGGGAAACGCAGCAGACGGACTATCCGCGCACGCGTCCCGATCTGCCGAATCATGAACCGCGCGGCTGTCCGCGGGGCGCGTCGTATAGCTGGTACGTGTACTCCGCGCAGCGCGTGAAGCATCCGATGATCCGCGGCCGTCTTATCGAGATGTGGCGCGAGGCGCGCAAGACGCTCGATCCCGTCGCGGCATGGGCGTCGATCTGCGAAGACAAGGCGAAGGCGCAGCGCTACAAGAGCGTGCGCGGCTTGGGCGGCTTCGTGCGCGCGGACTGGGACACGGCGAGCGAGATCATCGCGGCGGCGAATGCGTACACCATCGGCAAGTACGGCCCTGACCGCGTGATCGGCTTCTCGCCGATTCCCGCGATGTCGATGGTTTCCTACGCCGCCGGCGCGCGCTATCTGAGTTTGATCGGCGGTGCGTGCCTCTCTTTCTATGACTGGTATTGCGACCTGCCGCCCGCATCGCCGCAGATCTGGGGCGAACAGACGGACGTGCCCGAATCGGCCGACTGGTACAACTCCACGTATCTGATGGTGTGGGGCTCGAACGTGCCGCAAACGCGCACGCCTGACGCGCACTTCTACACGGAGGTGCGCTACAAGGGCACGAAGACCGTCGCGGTCTCGTCCGATTACGGCGAGATGGTGAAGTTCGGCGATATCTGGCTCGCGCCGAAGCAGGGCACCGACGCCGCGCTCGCGATGGCGATGGGCCATGTCGTGCTGAAGGAATTCCACGCGAGCGGCAAGTCCGCGTACTTCCGCGACTACGTGAAGCGCTATACCGACATGCCGATGCTCGTCGTGCTGCGCGAACACGAAGGCACGCTGGTTCCCGATCATTTCCTGCGCGCATCGCAGTTGAAGAACGATCTCGACGAAGCGAACAATCCGCAATGGAAGACGCTCGTCATCGATGAGACGAGCGGCGAGATCGTCGCGCCGAACGGCTCGATCGGCTTCCGCTGGGGCGAGTCGAATCACAACGACGGCGCGAAGGTTGGGCGCTGGAATCTCGAGCTGAAGGACGGCGGTTCGGGCCGCGATATCGATCCGCGCCTGTCGCTCATCGGCGCGCACGACGAAGTGGCCGATGTGAGCTTCCCGTACTTCGGCGCGGAACATGACGCGCTGCTCGCGCGACGCGTGCCCGTCAAACGCATCACACTCGCGGACGGCGCCAGCGCGTGCGTCGCCACGGTGTACGACTTGCAGATGGCGAACTACGGCGTCGATCAGGGTCTCGGCGGCCCGAACGTCGCCACATCCTACGATGACGATGTGCCCTACACGCCCGCATGGCAGGAGAAGCACACGACCGTGCCGCGCCATCTCGTCATTCAGGTGGCGCGCGAGTTCGCGGACAACGCGGACCGCACGCAGGGCAAGAGCATGGTGATCGTCGGCGCGGCGCTGAATCACTGGTATCACAACGACATGATCTATCGCGGCATCATCAATCTTTTGATGATGTGCGGCTGCGTCGGCAAGAGCGGCGGCGGCTGGGCGCATTACGTCGGCCAGGAAAAGCTGCGCCCGCAGTTCGGCTGGGCGCCGCTCGCGTTCGCGCTCGACTGGTCGCGTCCGCCGCGTCAGATGAACGGCACGTCGTTCTTCTATAACCACACGAGCCAGTGGCGTCACGAGAAAGTCGCGCTCGACGAGATTCTCGGGCCGACCGCCGACAAGTCGCGTTACGAGAATCTCTCGATGCTCGACATGAACGCGAAGTCCGAACGCATGGGATGGCTGCCTTCGGCGCCGCAGCTCGGCGCGAATCCGCTCGATATCGTCGATGCCGCGAAGCGCGCGGGCCGCGATCCGATTGAATATACGGTCGAGCAACTGAAGTCGGGAGCGCTCGATTTCGCCTGCGACGATCCTGACAATCCCGCGAACTTCCCGCGCAACATGTTCGTGTGGCGCTCGAATATTCTCGGCAGCTCGGGCAAGGGACACGAATACTTCCTGAAGTATCTGCTCGGCACGCAGAACGCGCTGTTCGCCGATGAAGCCGACGCGATCAAGCCCGCCGAAGTCAATGTGCGCGACGCCGCCGAAGGCAAGCTCGATCTGCTGACCGTGCTCGATTTCCGCATGAGCACCACGTGCCTCTACGCGGACATCGTGCTGCCGAGCGCGACCTTCTACGAGAAGAACGACCTCAACACATCGGACATGCATCCGTTCATCCATCCGTTGTCGGAGGCGGTGCAGCCGTTGTGGGAGAGCAAGAGCGACTGGGAAATCTATAAGGCGATCGCGAAGAAGTTCGCGGAGATCGGCGGCAAGCATCTGGGCACGCGCACGGATCTCGTCTGCACGCCGCTCATGCACGACACGCCGGGCGAACTCGGCCAGGCGTTCGAGCCGAAGGACTGGCGTCATGGCGAATGCGATCTGATTCCCGGCAAGACCGCGCCTTCGATGACGCTCGTCGAGCGCGATTACAGCGCGATCTACGACAAGTTCACATCGGTTGGGCCGTTGCTGGAAAAGCTCGGCAATGGCGGCAAGGGCATCAACTGGAACACGGCGCATGAAGTCAGCGAACTCGCGTCGCTGTCGGGCGAGAACAAGGGACGTCCGCGCCTCGAAACCGCAGTCGATGCCGCCGAGATGATCCTGACGTTCGCGCCGGAAACGAACGGCCACGTCGCGGTGAAGGCGTGGGAAGCGCTCTCGAAGATCACGGGCCGCGACCACACGCATCTCGCGGTCGGCCGCGAGCACGACAAGATCCGTTTCCGCGATGTTCAGGCGCAGCCGCGCAAGATCATCTCCGCGCCGACGTGGTCCGGGCTCGAATCGGAGGAAGTCAGCTACAACGCGGGCTACACGAACGTGCACGAGCTGATTCCATGGCGCACGCTCACGGGGCGGCAACAGTTCTATCAGGATCATCGCTGGATGCTGGACTTCGGCGAAGGCTCGTGCGTCTACAAGCCCGCGATCGACACGAAGACCATCTCGCCGATGCTCGGCGCGAAGCCCAACGGCGAGCATGAACTCGTGCTCAACTGGATCACGCCGCACCAGAAGTGGGGCATTCACTCCACCTACACCGACAACCTGCGCATGCTCACGCTGTCGCGCGGCGGTCCGCACGTGTGGGTCTCGGAAGCGGAAGCGAAGGAAGCCGGCCTTGCGGACAACGACTGGGTCGAAGTGTTCAACGTGAACGGCACGCTGACGGCGCGCGTCGTCGTGAGTCAGCGCGTGCCGCGCGGCATGTGCCTCATGTATCACGCGCAGGAAAAGATCATCAACGTGCCGGGCGCGGAGACGAGCGGCATGCGCGGCGGCATTCATAACTCGGTGACGCGCACCGTGCTTAAACCGACGCACATGATCGGCGGATACGCGCAACAGGCCTACGGTTTCAACTACTACGGCACCGTGGGCAGCAACCGCGACGAGTACGTGATCGTGCGGAAGATGAAAAAAGTGGAATGGCTCGAAGGCCCGCTCAAGGAAGGAGCAGCATCATGAAGATCCGCGCCCAGGTGGCGATGGTTTTGAATCTCGACAAGTGCATCGGCTGCCATACGTGTTCGGTGACGTGCAAGAACGTGTGGACCTCGCGCGATGGCGTTGAGTACGCATGGTTCAACAACGTCGAGACGAAGCCGGGCATCGGCTATCCGAAGCAGTGGGAGAACCAGGAGAAGTGGAACGGCGGCTGGGTTCGCAAGAGCGACGGCAGCCTCGAGCCGCGTCAGGGCGGGAAGCTGAAAGTGCTGGCGAACCTCTTCGCGAACCCGAATCTTCCCGCGATCGACGACTACTACGAGCCGTTCACCTACGACTACGAGCGCCTGCAGAACGCGCCGCTCTCGGAGACGCCGCCCACCGCGCGCCCCGTGTCGGCGATCACCGGCAAGAAGATGGACAAGATCCATTGGGGGCCGAACTGGGAAGACGATCTCGGCGGCGAGTTCGAATCGCGCGGCCGCGACGCGCTCTTCGAGAACGTGCAGAAGGAGATGTACTCGACCTTCGAGAACACCTTCATGATGTATCTGCCGCGCCTGTGCGAGCACTGCCTGAACCCCGCTTGCGTGGCGTCGTGCCCGTCGGGCTCGGTGTACAAGCGCGAGGACGATGGCATCGTGCTCGTCGACCAGGACAAGTGCCGTGGATGGCGCATGTGCGTGTCCGGCTGCCCATACAAGAAGATGTACTTCAACTGGAAGTCGGGCAAGGCGGAGAAGTGCGTGTTCTGCTATCCGCGCATCGAAGCGGGCGAGCCGACCGTATGCTCGGAAACGTGCGTGGGGCGCATCCGCTATCTCGGCGTGATGCTCTATGACGCGGACCGCATTGCCGAGGCGGCATCCGTCGAAGCGACGACGGACCTGTATCAGTCGCAGCTCGATCTGTTTCTCGATCCACACGATCCGCACGTTCAGGCCGAAGCGCTGCGTCAGGGCATCGCGCAAAGCTGGCTCGACGCCGCGAAGCGCTCGCCGGTGTATCGCATGGCGTGCGAGTGGAAGGTGGCGTTCCCGCTGCATCCCGAGTACCGCACGCTGCCGATGGTGTGGTACGTGCCGCCGCTTTCCCCGATTCAATCAGCCGCGGACGCGGGCCACATGGGTCTGAACGGCGTGATTCCCGACGTGAAGAGCCTGCGCATTCCAATGCGTTATCTCGCGAACCTGCTCACCGCCGGCGATGAGGCGCCCATCGTCGCCGCGCTCGATCGCATGCTCGCGATGCGCGCCTATAAGCGCGCGCAAAACGTGAACGGCGTGAAGGACGAAGCCGTGCTGAACGACGTCGGACTCACGGCTGCCCAAGTGGAAGAGATGTATCAACTGATGGCGATCGCGAACTACGAGGACCGTTTCGTCGTGCCGTCGTCGCACAAGGAAATGGCGCAGGACAGCTTCGACGAAAAGGGCAGTTGCGGCTTTTCGTTCGGCAATTGCGGCTCGCCGGGCGCGTCGGACGGATCGCTGTTCGGTTCGAGAACGCACGGCGAAGTGAGCTACGCGGCGCTGCCGAAGTCGCGCAAGAAGGCTTTGTCGGAAGGCTGAAGGAGGATCAAACGATGTCGCTCTATTCCATTCTTTCCGCCCTGCTCGATTATCCCGAGCCCGCGCTGCTCGACGCGCTGCCTGAAATCGAATC
This sequence comes from Caballeronia sp. 11_S32, assembly GCF_056930355.1. Lineage (NCBI taxonomy): Bacteria > Pseudomonadati > Pseudomonadota > Betaproteobacteria > Burkholderiales > Burkholderiaceae > Caballeronia > Caballeronia sp. 11_S32. The sequence continues at coordinate 1,447,003 of NZ_JBXOWH010000001.1, read as the reverse complement.
CGCGCTGCACGACTGGCCGCAGGCCGGGGCGTGTCTCGCGCCGCTCATCGCGTCGCTGAAGCGTCCGTTGATCGAGTCGCAGCAGACGTATGTCGCGACGTTCGACCGCAATCCGTCGCACTCGCTGCATCTCTTCGAGCATATCCACGGCGAGAGCCGCGATCGCGGTCAGGCAATGGTCGATCTGCTCGACGAGTATCGCGGTCTCGGCCTCGATATCGAAGCGAACGAGTTGCCCGACTACGTGCCGCTCTTTCTCGAAGTGCTGGGCGCGGTGGAGCCGACGCGCGCGCAGGCATTGCTCGATGACGCGATTCATGTGCTCAACGCGATCGGCGAGCGCCTCGCGCGCGATCAGAGCCCGTATGCCGCGGTGTTCGCGGTCTTGCGTGAATCGAGCGCGGTCGAGCCGCGTCCGCTCGCAGAGCCGCCCGTGCGCGACATGGACGAGATGCTCGAAACCTTCGGGCCCGGTCCGGACGGCGTCGAGCCGCTGCTCGCGCCCGTGCGCGGGCAGACGCAGACCATCCGCTTTCATCCGCGCGGCGCCGTGACCGGCGCGGGCGCATCCATCGCAAAGGACGCACGATGAACATGTTCAACGCCTTCGTGTTCGGCATTTATCCGTACATCGCCGCCAGCATCTTTCTGTTCGGCAGCCTCGTGCGCTTCGAGCGCGAGCAGTACACGTGGAAAGCGGACAGCACGCAGCTCGTCGAGCGCGGCAATCTCAGGGTTGGCAATATCCTGTTTCACATCGGAATCCTGGGGCTGTTCTTCGGTCATCTCGTCGGCCTGCTCACGCCGGTCGCCGTATGGGACGCGCTCGGCATCGAGCACAGCGTCAAGCAGGCCTTCGCGATGGTCGCGGGCGGCGTGATGGGCACGATGTGTCTCGCGGGCCTGCTGATCCTGCTGCATCGCCGCCTGACGAGCGCACGGCTTTCCGCCGTGACGAAGATCGGCGACCGCGTGCTGCTGCTGTGGATTCTCGTCACGCTGCTGCTCGGCCTTTCGACGATCGGCGTGTCGGCCGGTCACATGGATGGCTCGATGATGGTGCGTCTCATGACCTGGGCGCAGCACATCGTGACGTTCCAAGCCGATGCGGCGAGTTATGTCGCTTCTGCGCCGCTGCTCTTCCGTGTACATTTGTTCATGGGCATGAGCCTTTTCGTGATCTTCCCGTTCACGCGTCTCGTGCACGTCTGGAGCGGCTTCGCTTCGCTCGGCTATCTCACGCGGGCGTGGCAGCTGGTCCGCAGCCGCTGAGCCCTGAACTGGAGAACGTCCTTGCCATCGTTTCGCGAACGTCTGACCACGCGCATCGTCACGCTGTCGATGGTGGCGCTGATTCTCGTGCTCGCGATGATCGGCGGGACGCTCTGGCTCTCGTGGCAACTGCAGGGCGCGGGCGCCGCCATCAACGATGCGGGCAGCCTGCGCATGCGCTCGAACGCGGTGGCGATTGCACTGCTCGAGCGCGAGGCGATGCCGTCCTCGACGTTGCAATCGCACATCGATCAGATGAACGCGACGCTCGATCGCCTGCGACACGGCGACGCAGCGCGCCCGCTCTTTCTCCCGCATGACGCGAACGTACATCGCCAGTTCGAAAAGGTGGCGAGCGCGTGGCATGCGCGGCTCGAACCGGACGTGCGTCAGGGCATGGCCGGCAATCCTGAAGCGGTGCCGCGTTATCTGCGCGAACTGCCGGGCTTCGTCGCGGGCGCGGATGAGCTGGTCGGTCTCATCGAACAGGAAAACGCGCGCAAGACGGCGTGGTTGCGCATGTCGCAGATGGCGCTCGCCGCGATGGCATGCCTCGGCACGGTGGCGATCGTCTATCTGCTCTATCTGTGGATCGTCGTGCCGGTTCAACGGCTTCAGGAAGGGCTTGCGCGCATCGAGGGCCGCGAGTTCGACGCGCGTCTGCCCGTCGAGACGCAAGACGAATTCGGACGTCTCGCCGCGGGCTTCAATCGCATGGCCGCCGAACTGCAGACGCTCTATCACGACCTTGCGGGACGCGTCGAAGCGAAGACGGCGGAGCTCGCCGCGCAGAATCGCGAGCTCACGACGCTTTATGAAATGGCGGCGTTCCTCAACCAGCCGAATGACGTCGATGCGTTGTGCCGCGGCTTTCTCGCGCGCCTCACGCGTCAATTCGACGCGGACGGTGCGGCGGTTCGTCTCGTCTCGGCGCAGGGCGATCAGGTGCGTCTGATTGGATCGGAAGGACTCCCCGACGATCTGCTTCAGGACGAACGCTGTTTCTCCGCGAATGCCTGCGTATGTGATGAGCGGTCCTGCGAGCGCGCGGGTTTCGCGAGCGTGGCCGCGTTCGACATCGTGTCGCAAGGGGAGAAGCTCGGCGTCTTCTCGTTGCATTTCAGCGGCGAGCGAGCCATTCCGGCTTCGGAGGCGCAGTTGCTCGAAACGCTCGGCGCGCATTTCGGCACCGCCCTCAAGAGCCGGCGGCTCGCAGCGCTGGCGCGGCAGCTCGCGGTATCGGAAGAGCGCAATCTCGTCGCGCAAGGGCTGCACGACAGCATCGCGCAGAGCCTCAATTTTCTGAAGATGCAGGTGCATCTGCTCGATGCGGCGACGCGCGAGGCGCGCATCGACGAGATTCGCGACATCGTGCCGCTGCTCGCGGGCGGCGTGGACGAAAGTTACGACGACGTACGCGAGCTGCTGATCAACTTCCGCACCAGGCTCGGCAGCGGCGAGTTGCGGCGCGCGGTGGACGAATCCATCGATCGCTTCGGCATGCAGACGGGCATCACACCCGCGCTCGACTATCGCGACGAAGGCGGCCTGCCCATGCCGCCGGATCAGCAATTGCAGGTGCTGTTCATTCTTCAGGAGGCACTCTCGAATATTCGCAAGCACGCGGAGGCACAGCGCGTAAACGTGACGATCGTCAATGGTCGTGATTTCACCCTCCTTGTCGATGATGACGGCCAAGGCTACGATCCCGATGAGATGGCCGCCCTGGGCGAGACGCACGTCGGCTTTCACATAATGCGCGAGCGCGCGCGAAGGCTCGGCGCCACGCTTCGACTGACCGGAGCACCGGGACGCGGCGCACGCGTCGAACTCATTCTTCCGGGCGAGGCGCGTCAGGCCGCCTGAGCTTCGTCGAAGGCGTCTGTTTTGCGTGCTGCTCCGAGTTGTGCCATGACCATCCGCATCCTGTTGATCGACGATCACGCGCTGTTCCGCTCAGGCGTCCACGCGCTTTTGCAACGGCAGTCCGATTTCGAAGTCGTCGGCGAAGCGGCGGACGGGCTCGAGGGCCTCAAGCGCGCGAAGCAGTTCCATCCGGATGTCATTCTGCTCGATCTCAACATGCCCGGGCTTTCCGGGCTCGAAACGCTGAAGCTGCTCGTGCAGGATTTGCCGCATAGCGCGGTCGTCATGCTGACCGTGTCGGAGGCTGTCGAGGAACTCACGCTCGCATTGCGCGCAGGCGCGTGCGGCTATCTGTTGAAGAGCATCGAGCCGGACACCCTCGCGGACGCGATCCGCAAGGCGGCGGCGGGCCAGCCCGTCATCGCGGATGACATGACGGCGAAGCTCGTCGCCAGCATGCGCGCGCCGAAACCCGCGCCAGCGCCGGCGCAAGCGGTTGCGGCGGATTCGCTCACGACGCGCGAGCGCGACATCATGCGAGAACTGGCGCGCGGCGCGAGCAACAAGGAAATCGCACGCACGCTGATGCTCGCGGAGAGCACGGTGAAGATTCACGTGCGCAACATTCTTCGCAAACTCAATCTCACGAGCCGCGTGCAGGTGGCGATCTACGCGGTCGGGCATGGCGCGCCGGATGCGCCGCGGACCACGGAAGCCGCGTGAGCGCCCGGCGCCACGCAGCGCACCGCGCAACACATCGAGCCGTACAACATGAAATCATTTCAAAGCGAATCACACATGACCACTCACGCACATTCATTCGCGCCGCTCACGATCCGCGGCCGCAGCCTGCTGCCGATCGTGCAGGGCGGCATGGGCGTTGGCGTGTCCGCGCACCGTCTGGCGGGCAGCGTGGCGCGCGAAGGCGCGCTCGGCACCATCGCGAGCATCGACCTGCGCCATCACCACGACGATCTGCTCGCCATGTGCCGCGAAGACGCTTCGCGCGAGATGCTCGAGCGCGCCAATCTCACCGCGCTCGCGCGTGAAATCAACGCGGCGCGTGCGTTGTCGGAAGGGCGCGGCATGATCGCCGTCAACGTGATGAAGGCCGTGCGCTCGCATGCCGACTATGTACGCGTCGCGTGCGAGGAAGGCGCCGATGCCATCGTGATGGGCGCGGGCCTGCCGCTCGACCTTCCCGATCTCACGCAAGGCTGCGAAATCGCGCTGATCCCGATTCTGTCCGACAGCCGCGGCGTCACGCTCGTGCTCAAGAAGTGGATGAAGAAGGGCCGCTTGCCCGACGCCATCGTGATCGAGCATCCGGCGCACGCGGGCGGCCATCTCGGCGTGACCGACGTCGCCGACATGGACGACGAGCGCTTCGGTTTCGAGCGCGTGCTCTCGGAGCTCGATGCATCGTTCGCGTCGCTCGGGCTGAAGCGCTCGGATGTGCCGGTGATCGTCGCGGGCGGCATCAACAGTCATGAGGCGGTGAGCAAGTGGCTCGCGGCCGGCGCGAACGGCGTGCAGATCGGCACGCCTTTCGCGGTCACCGAAGAGGGCGACGCGCACCCGGCGTTCAAGCGCGTGCTGGCCGAAGCGGAGCCGGAGGACATCGTCGAATTCGTCAGCGTGACCGGCTTGCCCGCGCGCGCAGTGAAGACGCCGTGGCTCATGCGCTATCTGCGCAACGAGGAACGCATCCGCACGAAGATCGGCGCGCGCAAGCAGACGTGCCCGTCGTCGCTCGAATGTCTCACGGCGTGCGGCCTGCGCGACGGCATCGAAAAGTTCGGGCACTTCTGCATCGATACGCGTCTCGCGGCGGCATTGCGCGGCGATGTCGGCAATGGCCTGTTTTTCCGCGGGCGTGAAAGGCTGCCGTTCGGTGCGGCGATCCGCAGCGTGCGCGATCTGATCGAGCTGCTGCTGACAGGTGCGACGAAGGCGGCGCCCGCCGCGTGTTGAAAAGCCGAAACAGGCAGTTTCGCTGCGAGCCGCGACCGATCGTCGCGTTCCTATTGGCTTAGCCAAGGCGCGGCTCTAGTCTTGATATCGACGGCTCGCACGCTGCAACAGAAGGAGTATCGACACGATGTCCAAGCGCTTTCCCCTGAACCCGAAGCATCCCGAACGCAATTGCTGGGGCTGCGACCACTATTGCGCAACGGACGCCATGCGCTGCGGCAACGGCTCGAGCCGCACGCAGCATCCCGCTGAGCTTCTCGGCGAAGACTGGTACGAGCAGGGCGACTGGGGCATCGAGGTCGAAGCGAACGCGAAGTCGATTCAACCGGGGCGCTAAAGCTCATTAGCGCACGATATCGGCGATCGTCACGTCGATGACGCCCGCATCCTTCGATAACACCGGCCCGCTCGTCCCCGTCATATCGCCGGATGCGGGCCGCGCCTGCCCCGACGCCGACACCCGCGCATCGATGCTGATGCGCGAGAAATCGGAGAGACGGCGGCTCGGCGTCATCGACATGGAATCGTCGAGACGCACGGTCGCGGGCAACTGATTCGCGCTCAGACGCCGCACGGCGAGCGGCATGCGCGATCCATCGTCGGCAAGCGCGTAGACGAAGACCGTATCGGTCGGACGAACGCGCTTTTCCAACTCCGCGCTCAGCCGCACGCGGATTTCCACCGAAGCCGCTTTCGCAACACTTCCCTTCGCGGCGAGCACGCGGGTCTCGTCAATATTCTTCCGCGCCTGCTGCGCGATCTCCGGCGCGAGATCCGGCACCTTGCTCAAACGTTCCCAGAACTGCATGGCGCTCGCGTAGTCGCGCCGATCGAACGCCGCCGATGCGGCCAGCGCGAGCGCTTTGGGTTCGTCGGCATCGAGCGCGAGCGCCGCGTCGATGACCTTCAGTGTCGCGTCGTTGAGATCGCCGCCGTTCGCGCTCGCCATCGCATCGGCGTAATCGGCGAGCAGCTCCGCATCGCGCGGGCGCAGCGCGACGGCGCGGCGGTATGCCTCGGTCGCGTCGCCGGGACGATCGAGCGCCATGTACGAGCGCGCGAGCATCGCCCAGCCTTGCGCGTCGTTCGGATCGTCGCGCAGGCGCGCGGCGAGGCGGCTGACGGCGGCTTGCATCGAAACGGGCGCGTCCGCGTGATCGCCCTTCGATGCGGCCGGCGCCGTCTGGATCGCGAGCGCGGCGGGATCGCCCACGCGCATGTAAAGCGTCAGCGCCGATGCCGGCACCAGCGCGATCAGCAAGCCGGCAAGCGCCGCGTGCGCCGCGTGCGTCGCGCCCTGCGAGGCGGCGGGCGCGCGCAACAGCGGCGGCACGACGCAGGCGAGCGCGCCGAGCAGCATCGCCGCAACGATCATCCAGAATGCGATCATCGGTTCGAACTCCTTTGGCGCCGCGCGTTTCGGGCGCGGCGGATATGCATTGCCATCGCGAGCGCGCCCGCCAGCAGCACAGCGAACGGACCGAACCACAACGCCCACGTCACCGGCTTCACCGGCGGGCGATACAGCACGAAGTCGCCGTATCGGCGCACCATGTAGGCCTGAATCTGCTCGTCGCTCGCGCCTTGCTCGACCTGCTCGCGAATGCGCGCGCGCAGATCGGCGGCGAGGTTCGCGTTGGAATCGGCGAGGCTCTGGTTCTGGCACACGACGCAGCGAAAGCGTTCCGCGAGATGGCGCGCGCGTTCGTCGTCGGGCGATTCCTGCGCGTGGGCGCAGCACATGCACGCGAGGAGAAGCAGCGCGAAGCGGCTAATCACGCATCTTCTCCTTTTGCAGCTTGCCGACGAGCGGCAGAATCACGCGATCGAGCGATGCGCGCGTGAGCGGCCCGGCCTGCCGATATCGCACGACACCCGCGCGATCGATGACGAAGGTCTCCGGCACGCCATACACGCCATAGTCGATGCCCGTGCGACCGTCGCGATCCACGAACGAAGTGACGTACGGATTGCCCGCCGTCTCCAGCCATTGCAGCGCGGGCCCGCGTTCGTCCTGGAAGTTCAGCCCATAGACCGGCGCCGCGCCGCTCGCCGCGAAGTCCATGAGCACGGGATGCTCGTCGCGGCACGCTTCGCACCACGACGCCCACACGTTCAGAATCCACACCTGACCGCGCAGCGCTTCGGATGACATCGTCTGGCTCGACGCATCGAGCTTCGGCAAATCGAACGCGGGCGCGGGCTTGCCGATGAGCGCGGATGGCAGATGGCGCGGATCGTGCCGCAATCCCGCCGCCAATACCGCGACGAGAAGGCCGAAGACGACGAACGGAATCAGGAAGCGCTTCATCGTCCGGTCTCGCCGATTGCGCGTGGCGCTTCATCGGCCATCGTCGCGGCGCGTTGCGGTTGCGGCGCGCGTTGCCGCACGAAACGCTGGTCCGCCGCCGCGAGCAGTCCGCCGAGCGCCATCAGAATGCAGCCGCCCCAGATCCAGCGCACGAACGGCTTGATCTGGATTCGCACGGTCCACGCGTCGGCGCCGGCCGGCTGATCCAGCGCGACGTAGAGATCGCGCAGCACGCCCTGATCGATGGCGGCTTCCGTCGTCGGCGTGTTCGATACGACGAACTCGCGCTTTTCGGGATTCAGCGTCGCGATGGCGCGGCCGTCGCGGGTCACGCTGATCGTCGCGCGCGTCGCGCGATAGTTCGGGCCGTCGAGCGTGCGCACGTCGTCGAGACGGAAGCGATAGCCGCCCACATCGACGCTTTGGCCTTTATCCAGACGGGCATCGTGTTCGACCGGAAAGCCCTTCACCATCGTCACGCCGATGATGAACACGCCGACGCCCGCATGCGCGAGCCACATGCCGACGGTCGCGAGCCGCACGCGCTGTCTTCCCTTCGCGATGCGCTCATACGCGCTCGTCGCGATCGTCGTGAAGGTCCATGCGGCGAGCAGGAAGCCGAGGCTCACGAAAGGACGCGACACGCCGGGCAGGAACGCCGTCGCCACGCTCACGAGCGCGGCCCAGCGCAGGCGCACCGCGATCTCGGGCAGACGCGCGACTTTCCAGCGCGCGAGCGGCCCGACGCCCATCAGGAAGACGGCGGGCGTCATCAGCGGAACGAATACGCTGTCGAAGTACGGCGCGCCGACGGAGATCTTGTCGAGGCCGAGCGCGTCGAGGACCATCGGATAGAGTGTGCCGAGCATCACCGACGCGGCGGCGACGAGCATCAGCAGATTGTTCGACAGCAGCAGCGCCTCGCGCGACACCGCTTCGAAGCCCACCGCCCTCGATGCCGCACGCGGCGCGCGCCACGCGAAGAGCGCGAGGCCGCCGCCGCAGAACAGCGCGAGCAGCGCGAGGATGAACACGCCGCGCGCGGGATCGGACGCGAATCCATGCACCGACGTCACGACGCCCGAGCGCACGAGGAAGGTGCCGAGCAGCGAAAGCGAGAACGCGCAGATGGCGAGCAGCGCGCTCCACGCGCGGAACGCGCCGCGCTTCGCGGTGGCGGCGAGCGAATGAATCAGCGCGGTGCCGACGAGCCACGGCATGAACGACGCGTTCTCGACCGGGTCCCAGAACCACCATCCGCCCCAGCCGAGTTCGTAGTACGCCCACGCGCTGCCGAGCATGATGCCGAGCGTGAGGAACATCCACGCGGCCAGCGTCCATGCACGCGATGTGCGCGCCCACGAGGCATCGAGCTTGCCTTCGAAGAGCGCGGCGATCGCGAACGCGAACGCGACCGAGAAGCCGACATAGCCCATGTACAGGAGCGGCGGATGAATCACCATGCCGGGGTCTTGCAAGAGCGGATTGAGGTCGCGGCCGTTCATCGCGGGCGGCATGATGCGCGTGAACGGATTCGACGTCAGCAGCATGAAGAGCAGAAAGCCCGCGTTGATCCAGCTCATCACGCCGAGCACGCGCGCGGCGAACGGAAGAGGCAGGCGGCGGCCGAACGCCGCGACCGCGATCATCCAGAGCGTCAGCAACAGCGCCCAGAGCAGCAGCGAACCTTCGTGGCCGCCCCAGACCGCCGTGAAGCGATAGATCGCCGGCAATGCCGAATTCGAATTGCCAATGACATAGATGACGGAGAAATCGTCACGAAGAAACGACGCCGCGAGACAGCCGAACGCGATCGCGACGAAGCCGAATTGCCCGCACACGGCGGGCGCGGCGACGCGCATCCATCGCTCGATGCGAAGACGCGCGCCGAGCATCGGCACGATGCCCGCGACGAGCGCGAGCAGCATCGCGAGAATCAGCGCGAAGTGGCCGAGCTCGGGAATCATCGGCGCGTTCCCGCGTTCGTGTCCGCCGAGGCGCGCACTTCGCGCAATGCGCGTTCGAGCTGCGGCGGCGAGTACTTTTCGTCGTGCTTCGCGAGGACTTCGTCGGCGAGAAAGCGGCCATCGGCGCCGAGCTTGCCTTGCGCAACCACGCCGCTGCCTTCGCGGAAGAGATCGGGCAGCGCGCCCGTGTAGGTGACCGGAATCGACGCGCGCTCGTCCGTGACGATGAAGCGCACGGTGCGGCCATCGGCATCGCGCGCGATCGAGCCGCGTTCGACGAGCCCGCCCAGCCGGAAACGCTGCGTGCGCGTCTCTTCGTGCGCGGCGATCTGGCTCGGGCTCACGAAGAACATCACATTGGCGCGAAACGCATTGAGCACGAACGCGCACGCAAGCCCCGCGCTCGCGATGCCGAGCGCGATGAACGCGAAGCGCCGATGCCGCGTCTTCATCGGCGTACCTCCGGCTCGCGCAGCGCGCGATGCACGAGCCAGGCTTCCGCGCCCATCAGCAGGAACGTGATCGCCAGCGCGGTGGACAGGATCGGGTTGGCGATGAGCATCGTCAGGATGTTCATGCTGGTCATGCGATGTGCTCCTCGATTCGCGACGGACGTTCATCGCTCGCGCGCACGCGTTCGGCGGCGCGCATGATGACGCGCACGCGCGCAAGCGACACGGCGATCGCATACGACCAGAATCCCGCCGTCATCACGACGATGCCCCATGCCATCGACTTCTCCATCGCCACGCCGCTGCCGAAGCCGAGCGATGGCCCCTGATGCAGCGTGTACCACCATTGCACCGAGAAATAGATGATCGGGATGTTCACCACGCCGATCAGCGCGAGCACCGAACACGCGCGGTCGGCGCGGCGCGTGCCGTCGATCGCGGCGTGCAGCGCGAGAAAACCCACGTAGAGAAAGAACAGGATCAGCTCGGACGTGAGGCGCGCGTCCCAGACCCACCAAGTGCCCCATGTCGGCTTGCCCCACAGCGCGCCGGAGATCAGCGCGATCACGGTGAAGAGCGCGCCCGTCGGCGCGAGGGCACGCGCCATCATCGCGGAAAGGCGCGCGTTCATCGCGAGATGCAGCGCGCTGTAGACGGCCATCACGAGGTAGATGAACATCGACATCCACGCGGCGGGCACGTGCACGAACATGATGCGGTAGATGTCGCGCTGCAGCGCATCGGCAGGCGCGATGGCGAGGCCTATCACGAGCCCCGCCACGATGAACACCACCGACGCGACGCCGAACCACGGCGTCGCGCGCGCGGCGAAGCGTTCGAAGTTGCGTGGAGACGCGTAGCGGAACCAGTTCATAGGCGCTATTCCATCGACAGACGCAGGGCCGCCGCGCTCGCCCACGGACACAGCCAGAGCGCGACGCACAGCGCCGCCGCGAGCAGCGAGAAGTTCGCGTTCGACCACGCGGCGCTTGCGGCCGGATCGGCCGCGCCGACGCCGAACACGAGCACGGGCACATAGAGCGGCAGAATCAGCAATGCGAGCACGACGCTGCCGCCGCGCACGCCGAGCGTGAGCGCCGCGCCCATCGAGCCGATGAGCGAGAGCAGGGGCGTGCCGATCAGCAGCGACGCCATCAGCATGACGATCGTGCGCGCATCGAGCCCGTATTCGAGCGCGACAACCGGCGCGAGCACGACGAGCGCGAGGCCCGTCGTGAGCCAGTGCGCGGCGATCTTGCCGAGCACGATGCCCGCGAGCGGCTGCGGCGAAAGCAGCATCTGTTCGAGCGCGCCGCTCGCGAAGTCGTTGCTGAAGAGCTGGCCGGCGGATAGCAGCGCCGCGAACAGCGCGGTGACCCACAGCACGCCCGGCGCGATCGCATGCAGGAGCTTCGGATCGGGACCGATGCCGAGCGGAAACAGGCTCGATGCCAACACGAAAAAGAGCAGCACGGAAAGCGTCACCGTGCGCGAGCGCCAGTTGAGGATCAGCTCGCGGCGGATCACCTGCAGCGCCAGTGCGATCATGCGGCGCTCCGCTCGAGATGCAGATGCCGCGTGCGCGCGGCATCGACGGCAAGCGGGCGATGCGTCGTCGCGACGAGCGTGCCGCCCTCGCGCAGATGATCGTCGATGCACGCGGCGAACCAGAGCGCCCCGGTGTCGTCGATGGCGTCGGTGGGTTCGTCGAGAAGCCAGAGCGGCTTGCCCGCGAGCACGAGCCGCGCGAGCGCGACGCGCCTTCTCTGGCCTTGCGACAGACGGTTCAGGCGCGTGTGCATGAGCGGCAGCACGCCGGCGCGGCCGAGCACGTCGCACTCGTCGATAGGCGCCGCGTGCGCGCCGAGCAAGGCGGCAAAGCGAAGATTCTCCGCGACGGTCAGCTCGCCATTGAAGCCGTCGGCGTGGCCGAGATACGCGAGGTCGCGCCGAAAGCGCGCGGGATCGTCGCGCACGTTCACGCCGCGCCACGACACGTTGCCCGCCGCGGGCGGCAGCAGTCCCGCGAGTGCGGCGATAAGCGAGCTCTTGCCGCTGCCGTTCGCGCCGTGGATAAGCAGGGCCGCGCCGCCATCGACGCATAGATCCACGCCCGCCACGATGGTGCGGCTGCCGCGCATCACGTCGAGTTGCCGGGCGCTGAGCATCGATGCCTCCTCTCTCGTCGATAGCGCTGGCCGCCGCGCTCACTGCTTCTTGCGGTTCTCGATATCCTGAGCCTTCGCCATGTCCGGCAGTTCATGCGCGATACCTTTATGACAATCGATGCACGTCTTCTCCCCCGTCTCCAGGAAACGTTGATGCGCCTCCTGCGCGCGTGGGCTCTGCCGCGTGAAGTCCATGTACTGGAACGAATGGCAGTTGCGGCATTCGAGCGAATCGTTGGCCTTGAAGCGCGACCATTCGTGCTCGGCCAGTTCGAGCCGCTTGTCGAGGAACTTCTCGCGCGTGTTCACGGTGCCGAAGATCTTCGCCCACACTTCCTTCGACGCCTGCATCTTGCGCGCGATCTTGTCCGTCCAGTTATGCGGCACGTGGCAGTCCGAGCACTTCGCGTGAACGCCCGTGCGGTTGCTGAAGTGGATCGTGTTCTTCAGCTCGGCATAGGTGTTGTCACGCATCTCGTGACAGCCGGTGCAGAAGACTTCGGTGTTGGTGAGCTCCATCGCCGTGTTGAAGGCGCCCCAGAAGATCACGCCCGCGACGAATCCGCCCAACGTCAGAAAGCCGAGGCTGTAGTACAGGCTCGGCCTTCGGATGGTGATCCAGTAGCGCTTGATCAGTGCCCACATGATGGTCGCTCATCGTTTCTGTTTCTTGGATGCCGGCTGCTGCTTGATGTCTTCGACGGCGACGAACGTATTACCGATCAGCAGCTTGGTGTCGGCCTGCGGAACGTGGCATTGCGTGCAGAAATAGCGGCGTGGCGACAGATGCCCGGACACGGCGCCGTCGCGGTCCATGTAATGCGAAATCGCGACGGGCACGGCGCCGCTCTCTTCGACGCGGCTGCGCGCATGACACGCGAGACAGCGGTTCGCATTCTTGTCGACCTGGTAGTTGTCGATCTTGTGCGGGATCGTCGGCGGTTGCTGTGCGTAGTTGAGGCCGCGTATCACGTCCTTGTTTTCGGTCGGCGCGATGAGCGGCGGCTTCGGCTCCGTGTCGAGCGGCGCCGTGCCGCGCAGCGCGTCGTGGAACGGCACATCGGGGACCGTGGGCTGCGCGATCGCGAGCGCGGCCAGCGCGGTGAGCGATGCGATGACGACGGCGATGAACGTGCGCATGGCGTGCTCCTAGGCCCTGACGATCTTGACCGCGCACTTCTTGAAGTCGGTCTGGAACGAGATCGGATCGGTGGCGTCGAGCGTCACTTTGTTGATGAGCTGACTCGCATCGAACCACGGGACGAACACGAGCCCGCGCGGAGGCTTGTCGCGGCCGCGTGTTTCGACGCGCGTGAGCATTTCGCCGCGCCGCGAGATCACGCGCACTTCCACGCCGCGCCGGATGCCGAGCGCCTTCGCGTCATCGGGATGCATGAAGCACACCGCATTCGGGAACGCGCGATAGAGCTCGGGCACGCGGCGTGTCATCGAGCCGGAATGCCAGTGCTCGAGCACGCGCCCGGTCGCGAGCCAGAACGGATATTCCTTGTCCGGCGATTCGGCGGGCGGCTCGTAGGGCAGCGCGTAGATGACCGCGCGGCCATCCGGATTGCCGTAGAACTGCCACCCGGTGCCGGCCTTCACGTAGGGATCGGTGCCTTCCTTGTAGCGCCAGCGCGTCTCCTTGCCGTTGACGACCGGCCAGCGGATGCCGCGCGCCTGGTGATAGTCGTCGAACGGCGCGAGATCGTGGCCGTGCCCGCGGCCGAAGCTCGCGTATTCCTCGAACAATCCCTTCTGGATATAGAAGCCGAACGCCGCGGCTTCGTTGTTGCGGTACTTCGGGTCCACTTGCGACGCGGGAAACTTGTCGACCTGGCCGTTGCGATAAAGAATGTCGTAGAGCGTCTTGCCCTTGTATTCCGGCATCTTCGCGATCAGCTCGGCGGGCCAGACTTCCTCCACCTTGAAGCGCTTGGAGAATTCGACGATCTGCCAGAGATCCGAATGCGCTCCGCCGGGCGCCTGCACCATCTGATGCCAGAACTGCGTGCGCCGCTCCGCGTTGCCATACGCGCCTTCTTTCTCGACCCACATCGCGGACGGCAGAATCAGGTCGGCGGCGACCGCCGTGACCGTCGGATAAACATCCGACACGACGACGAAATTCGAGTCCTTGCGATACCCCGGCAGCCCCTCGTTGTTCATGTTCGCGGCGGCCTGCATGTTGTTGTTGACCATCACCCAGTAGGCGTTGATCTTGCCGTCGCGCAGCATGCGGTTTTGCAGCACCGCATGAAAGCCCGGCTTGTCGGGAATGGTTCCCTCCGGCAGCTTCCAGATATGCTCCGCTTCCTCGCGATGCTTCGGGTTGGTCACGACCATGTCGGCGGGCAGACGGTGCGAGAACGTGCCGACTTCGCGCGCCGTGCCGCATGCGGACGGCTGTCCGGTCAGCGAGAACGGACTGTTGCCCGGCGTGGAGATCTTGCCCGTCAGCAAGTGCAGGTTGTAGACCATGTTATTGGCCCACGTGCCGCGCGTGTGCTGATTGAAACCCATTGTCCAGAAGGACACGACTTTCGTCTTCGGGTCCGCGTACAACTGCGCGAGCTGGTCGAGCTTGTTCTTCGGCACGCCCGAGAGCTTCGTCACGTAGGCCGCGTCGTAGCGCGAGACGAACTGCGCGAATTCGTCGAACGTGATCGGCTGCGAGCCGTTCGGATCGCCCGCGTTCTTCGCCGCCTTCTGCAGCGGATGATCGGGCCGCAAGCCGTAGCCGATATCCGTGTTGCCCTTCTTGAAGACCGTGTGCTTGTCGACGAACTCGCGATTCACCTTGCCGTTCTTGATGATGTAATTCGCGATGTAGTTCATGATCGCGAGATCGGACTGCGGCGTGAAGACGATCGTCTCGTCGGCGAGATCGAACGAGCGGTGCTCGAACGTCGACAGCGTGACGACGCGCACGTCCGGGCTCGAAAGCCGCCGCGCCGTGACGCGCGTCCACAGCACCGGATGCATCTCGGCCATGTTGGAGCCCCACAGCACGAAGGCATCGGTTGCCTCGATGTCGTCGTAGCAGCCCATCGGCTCGTCCATGCCGAAGGTCCGCATGAAGCCCGTCACGGCCGAGGCCATGCAGTGCCGCGCGTTCGGATCGATGTTGTTGCTGCGAAAGCCCGCTTTCATCAGCTTGACGCCCGCGTAGCCTTCCCACACGGTCCATTGCCCCGAGCCGAACATGCCGATGGCCGTCGGCCCTTTTTCTTTCAGCACGCGCTTGAACTGATCGGCCATCACGTTGAACGCGACGTCCCACGAAACGGGCAGGAACTCGCCGTTCTTGTCGAACTTGCCGTCTTTCATGCGCATGAGCGGCGTGGTCAGACGGTCCTGTCCGTACATGATCTTCGACAGGAAGTAGCCTTTCACGCAGTTGAGCCCGCGATTGACCTCGGCCTGCGGGTCCGCCTGCGTCGCGACGACCTGATTGCCCTTCACGCCGACGAGCACGCCGCATCCGGTGCCGCAGAAGCGGCAGGGCGCCTTCGACCACTTGATGTCGTCGCTCTGCGCGACGGCTTCCATGCCGGGCAGCGTGATGCCCGCGGACGCGGCGGCCGTGGCGGCGGCCGTCTGCTTAATGAACGCGCGACGAGTCAGTTTCATCGGCGATGTCCTCGTTGAGCGAATCGGCGTGTTCGTGATGCTGATAGACGAGCGCGGTGCTCACGACATCGGGTATCGACTGCACCGCTTGCAGTTGTTCGGCGACGCAGGAGGAGCGATCGCTTTCGAGCGTGAGAACGATCTTGCCTTCGCTCGAGCCGTGCACCTGGGCGCCGGGTAAGGCCGCGAGCGCGTCGGTGACGCGTTGCAAGGCTTCTATTCGCGCGTATACAACGACCCCTGCGATATGAAACTCGCAAGACGTGTCCGTCTCATCGTTGTAACGGTCGTTGGCATTGACGGGCATGTGCTCCATTTAATTTAAATAATCGCGACGCTCGTTAATGATGTGGCGGGCCGCCAATCAGCATTTGGTAGAACCAGACCGCGAATCCGTAAGCGGCAATGATCATGACCGTGAGCACGGGAACCATGACGACGGTCAGAAACAAAAAGCTGCGCAACTCTTCGGATTTCCGTATTTCCTCTTTCTCATCCATGGGGCGCGTCAGATCTCGGTTGGCATGGGTGGGGCCGGCTCGAAAGATGACTTCATTGTTGGTATAAGGAATGCATCTTTTCAAGTCCAAAATGACGATCGATGTCACGCGGCTCGTGGAACAGTCGAATAGATCCGGTCAGACGAACGTAACGGAATCCGGTGCAATGCGCGCGCGTCGTTTCGCGTTATTGAACGTGTTGCAATGCAATGAGCGCGTGAGCGCGCGGCGTGCAACTTGGCGTTTCATGCTTTGGAGCGCGCTTTAGCCGTGATCTGAAAGTCGCCCTTCCTTCAGATGGATAAAATCCGGGCAACTTCAAAAACGTGTGACACGCATCATGCCGACCAAGCTCGAATTCGCGACACCGGAAGGGCGCCTCTCTCTGTGCATCAACGACGTTCAGTTCATGGCCTACGACGCGGGCGAACTCGCCATGCAGTCGACGCGCGATTTCGTCGAGCGCATGCGGTCCATAGGATTCGGCGAACTTGCGGAGACATACGCGCGCCTGCTTGCGCAGAACAAAGTGTCGGTGATGGAGTTGCGTGAAGCGCGCGAGGAAGCGCAAGCATCGATGGATAACGAGGAGCAGTGCCTCGAGCTCGCGCAGCGTATCATGCCTCGGCTGGAGCAGCTTCGCGAGACCATTACGCGGACGCAAGTCGAGATGCGCGCGAACGTGGAGCGAATGTCGGGGCTTTCAGCGGCATGCGACCGCGCGTTGCGTCAGATTCCGGGTTACCGTCCGCCAAGCAGATATACGAAGTCCTGATCAATCGCGCGCATGCGCACTGATGCGCGCCTTACCGCGCGCAGGACGCCTCGTTGTCATAGGCCGTCTTGCCGAAGCGCTGCAGGATGTAGCTCTCGACCACGAGATAGAGATCTGCTTCGCGCGGACGCGTTCCCCAGCGGCTACTGCCCGCGACCGAAGCCACCGTGAACCACGAGTGCGGCGGAAACGATTCAGCGCGCAACACGCCGCGTTCGAAGATCCTGAGCCGCCCCGTATCGGTATGGAATTCGGCGCTGACCGCGCCGCCCGGCAAATCGATGCTCGCCGTGATTGCCTTCGCCTTCATGGTCTCGCTCTCTCAAGGTGCCGGTGCTGGGACGCCGCGTGACGCACGCCATTGCGCCGCTCGAATGAATTCGCGGGAAGGCGCCGGGCACGCGAGACGCCCGGCGCCGCGCGAAAAGATTCGTCATCTCCGCGCGCATGACAAGCTTATGACGCGAGCTTTCAATCGAACAATCCCGATAAGGCAGGGAGCCGATGGAAGGGTGCCGGATTGTCAAATTCTCCAGCGACGCGAGAAGCGCGCCGTCATCTCGGCAGAGATTCACTGATAGGCATACAGTAACGGCGTTGCGCGTTGCCGCCGAAACATCGGCGACCACGGCAAGTCATCCGCAACCTGTGCGAAGCACGACGCCAGCCGTTCGATGCCGCACATAAAACACCATCAGGCATGTCTCATCGGCTGCGCTTTTCCTTCGGGAGCAAGTGCCGATCCTGTTCACACGATTCGAAATCAAGAGGGAAGCAAACCATGCTGAAAGCGTATTCCTATGCCGCATCCGCAGCCGACAAACCGCTCGGCCCGCTGGAAATTCAGCGCCGCGATGTTGGTCCGAACGATGTTCGCATCGACATTCTGTTCTGCGGCGTGTGTCATTCCGACCTGCACATGGCGAGAAACGAATGGGGCGGCACGAACTATCCTGTCGTGCCGGGGCATGAGATCGTCGGGCGCGTCGTCGAGGTCGGGTCCGACGTGACGAAGTTCAAGGCCGGCGAACTCGCGGGCGTCGGTTGCATGGTCGATTCGTGCCGCGTCTGCGATGCCTGCAAGGAAGGACTCGAACAGTTCTGCGACGGCCCCGACAGCTTCATTCAAACTTACAACTCGCCCGATAAAAAGTCCGGCGGCTTCACGGCCGGCGGCTATTCGACGAGCATCGTGGTCGATGAGGCGTTTACGCTGCGCATTCCCGAGAACCTCGAGCTCGCGGCGGTCGCGCCGTTGCTGTGCGCGGGCATCACGACTTACTCGCCGCTGCGTCACTGGAACGTGCAGAAGGGGCACAAGGTCGGCATCGTGGGGCTCGGCGGTCTTGGGCACATGGGCGTGAAGCTCGCCGCGGCGATGGGCGCGCATGTCGTGCTCTTCACCACTTCGCCGGGCAAGATCGACGACGCGAAACGTCTGGGCGCGCACGAAGTCGTGATCTCGAAGGACCCGGATCAGATGGCCGCGCACGCGAACAGCTTCGATTTCATTCTGAACACGGTGGCCGCATCGCATGATCTCGATCAGTTCATGGCGCTGCTCAAGCGTGACGGCACGATGACACTCGTCGGCGCGCCGGAGCATCCGCATCCGTCGCCTTCTGTGATGAACATGATCTTCAAGCGCCGCTCGCTCGCGGGATCGCTCATCGGCGGGATCGCGGAGACGCAGGAAATGCTCGATTTCTGCGGCAAGCATGGCATCACGTCCGACATCGAGATGATCCGCATGGACGAGATCAACAAGGCCTACGAGCGTATGTTGAAGAGCGATGTGAAGTATCGCTTCGTGATCGATATGGCGACGATGGAGCGTTGATCCGAGTTTCGAGCAAAAGTAAAACCGCCGCGGATGCGGCGGTTGAAGGGGCGAGCATCAAGCATTGATGCTTGATCCTGGTTGGGTCTCCCGCGCGGTTGCCCACCATGACGAAAAGAGACTGGAGCACTCGAGCCTTAGCGGTGAACACAACAGAACGCGGCAAGTATCGTGAACGCGCCGAATATGCCTCGCCGCCCCAGCCAGCTTCTGCGCTGTTCGTCATCCTGCCGATATGAGCCTGAGCGAAGCGCCTGTCTTCGTTGAGCACCGTGCCGGGTGCAGCAGGAGCCATCTGGGGCCGTTCTGGGACATGCAAGGTAAGTCTTAGGTTGAGGCCGGGAAAGCTCCAACGCGGTTTATCGAGAAGCGCCTCTATCACGGCGGGAAAGATCCGGCCGGCGTTTTCTCGATCTCGCCCGGGCACCTGAATGCCGGATTGCCGTCATGACTTGCTGGAGATCGTAGCCCGGCACTTTCCTAGCAGCATTGAATCTAGCGCAATTGCGCTAGCGAGCAAGACAGGTCGATGCACTCACTCATCTTGAGCGGTATCGCTGCGGTCCGCGCATGTTCAATCAGTTGCAAAGATCAACGAAATTTGACGAATGCTTGAAGTGGATTTGTGGGCGCTTGCCTTATCCTCCGTGTCCGGTCAGACGGCCGCTTCAAACGGAATATCGCGACTTGTCAGTAGTGTAAAGAAATCGACGATATTATTGGATGACGGAGTGTGCCCAAGCGTCTGATGTATCAATCTGTTCTGGAAGTAAAGGAAGGTGTTTTGCTTGAAACATAATAACGATAACGCGTTGGAAGCCAACCAAGACCAAGACCAAGACCAAGACCAAGACCAAGACCAAGACCAAGACCAAGACCAAGACCAAGACCAAGACCAAGACCAAGACCAAGACCAAGACCAAGACCAAGACCAAGACCAAGACCAAGACCAAGACCATGGGCTCATGGCACTGGTAACCAACGGCGCGAACAGTGTCACCACGGTAAGCGGCAACGACAACAACCTGGCCTACATTGGTTCGAGCGGGACGGTGAACATCGGTGGACGAGGCCAGCACATCAACGGTTACGGAGCGGTAATCAATTGCGCGTCAGGATTTTCAGGCAATATCTCGGGCGGCTCAAACCAGATAAACCTTTCGGGAACTGGTTCCTACGTTGGACTGTTGGGTGGAACCGGCTACACCGTCAATAACGCACAAGGAGCAACGATTAGCGCGTTGGACAATACTAGTGTCCTCGTCAACGGATCGAGCAATTCGTTAGGGCTTGGCGCGCACAGCGCCGTGGCATTAAACGGCAGCGACAATACGGTCGGTGTTGGACTCAACTCTGTCATAGTCGACAACGGGCTCAACAACAAGATGATCGCAAGTCAAAGCGTGATACAGCTTGGGAGCCAGAATATCGGCAAGGTGATCTACGTCTATGGGGACAACAATTACATCGATGCTTCAGCCTTGCGCACAGCGGACCCGCTTACTCAGGCAAGGATTTATGTTCGAGGCACAGGCAATATAATTAACGCAAATCCCAATACGATCATCGATCTCAACGGCACCACTGGAAATTTCGTTGCCGGCGCCTCTGTCCCAGTCTTTTGCGACACGGTCAATGGCTATACGCGCGGAACGGGAGCCGGCATGGCGGGGACTTATGGCCCGATACTGCCCCCATCTTCCGGCGGCTCGACTGCGACGGGTGGCGGCGGCAGTAGCGGAGGCGGCGCAGACATCTATCCTGGAACCGGAGGATCGTACCCACCCATCATAGATCCGTGGTACGCCGAAAACTCCTTCAATAATCCCCCAAGTGGTTGCGCCTCTTACATCGACGAAAATGGAGATTTGAACGTATGCGTAACCGGCGGGGGGCTAGGGGCCGCTCTGTCCCGTGCACCGGTTGACTTGCAGGGTGGTGGCGATTCCGAGGCCATGGAAGGTTCACCGTCCATCGAGCCGAGGACAATGCCGACGAATGAGAGTTCTCAAGATGCGAGTCCGACGACTACTGCGGATAGCGTGAGTCAGGCGAGTACCGATGCTGCGGTCGAGAGTCTCATTGCTGCGCTTGCGTCGTTTGGGGTAGACAGTTCGATTGGCTCTACATGCGTTTCGCCGCCGCAGAACGACAGCAACATGTTGCTTGTAGCAACTGCTCATTGATTTCTAAAGATGCCTGCGAGGTATACCAAGCCTCGCTGCCGCTCGACGCGCCCGCAAAATTGATGCGCCCGAGCGCCAAGGCGGATCGATGCTTAGGCGCGCTGCCGCGATGCGTTGACACATACCTCGACGCATCGCGGCGGCGCTTACTTTACCGACGCGGTATTCATCGCCCGCGCGGATTCAGCGGGCAGCACCGACGTCAGCACATTCGCCGGCACATGCTGCGCCTCTTCCTTTGACACCGCACCGACGAACTTCCATCCGGACGGCATCTTCACGAACGTGAAGCCGGTCGGCTGATCGACGAACACGGAATATGGCGCGGGTGAAGCCGCTTGCGCGCTGGTTTGCGCGAGAGCGACGAGCGGACTGGCCAGTAACAAAGCGGCGGCGAGCGCGGACAAAGTCGATTTCATGACGATACTCCCGGGAAGGTTCCGTTATTTATATAACGATCGATACAGATATTTAACCATCGGCGGAGGACAAAATCCAGATATTTTGTTACGATCGACACATAATTCAGAATTGCAATGCGCGCATCAATCGGCGTGCACGAAGGAGCGAGACATGTCGTCGGAAGTGCGGGAGACGCAGCACAGGGCGCGCGGCCGGCCGCGCGAGTTCGATCGCGAAGCCGCATTGCGAAGCGCGATGGAAGTGTTCTGGGCCAAGGGCTTCGACACCTGCTCCATGTCCGACCTCGTCGATGCAATGGGCATCAATTCGCCGAGCCTCTACGCGGCGTTCGGCAGCAAGGAAGACCTGTATCGCGAGGCGGTGAACCTTTACGCGGATGCGGAAGGCGGCGCGTCGCTCAGGCAGTTGCAGGCGCACGAATCGGTGCGCGACGGCCTGCGCGCGATGTTTCGCGCGAGTGTCGATCTGTACACCGGCACATCGAGTCCGCGCGGCTGCATGATCTTTCTGGGCGCGATGTCCGTCGGCGCCGAGCACGCGCAATTGCGCGCCGAGATGAAGAAGCTCAGGCGCAAGGCGGCGTCGATCGTCGCGGCGCGGCTCGCGAAAGGCGTCGAAAGCGGCGAGCTCGACGCGCGCACCGACACGCAGGCGCTCGCCGCGCTGTGCATGACGCTCTTCGCGGGCCTGTCGATCCAGGCGCAGGACGGCGTGCGCAAGACAGCGCTCTTCGCGGCAATCGATCAGTTCATCGGGACACTGCCGCTGCGCGCGAAGCGCTGAAACCACGCATCGCGGTTGCTAGTCGACTGCGTCATTGATTTGGCACCTGGCGGATTCGACGCGAAGGATCGTCATACTTCCACTTGATCGGCTTCGGATTTTTGTTGTGCTCGCGGATGTAGCGCATGAGTTTGCGATTCAGATCCTTTACTGAAGTGAAGATGCCCCGGGCGATCACATCACGCTGGATGCGCGAGAACCAGTTTTCCACTTGGTTAAGCCACGACGAGTAGGTCGGCGTGAAGTGCAGACGTACGTTGCGATGCGCGTTGAGGAAGGTGGCCACCCGCTCCGTCTTATGGCTACTCACGTTGTCACAGATGACATGGATTTCTCTGCGTTTGGGCTGGCTGGCCACGACGTCGGTCAGGAAGGCCACAAACTGTTCGCTGGTGTGGCGCGGCGCTGTTCTGCCCAGCACCTCGCCGGTCGCAGTATTGAACGCCGCGAACAGGCTGAGCGTGCCGTTGCGCTTGTACTCGAAGCCGTGACTCTCGGCGCGCCCCGGCGACAGCGGCAGCATCCGGTCCTTGCGGTCGAGTGCCTGAATCGCGGTCTTCTCGTCCACACAGAACACCGCTGCGTGCGCCGGCGGGTTCAGGTAAAGCCCGATCACGTCGGCTGCTTTGGCCTCGAAGTCCGGGTCGTTGGAGACCATGTGCCGCTCCAACTGCTGCGGCTTGACCCCATGCTTGCGCCAGATGCGCTGCACGGTCGAGACCGACACGTCGCCGAGCTCTGCCGCAAGCTTATAGCTGCTCCAGTGTGTCGAGCCGTCGGTGGGTTTGTGCTTGAGAGTACGGTTGAGCACACGCGCCTCAAGTCTGGCTGGCGGCTGCTTGGGAGCGCGCCCGGGATGTCGGGCGTACATGCCAGACAGTCGCTCGCTAAGAAAGCGCCCCGACCAGCGCGCGATGAAGCGCGAGTCGCAACCCAGTGTGCGCATGATGCTGTCGCGCGATTCGCCGTCCTCGAGCATCAGGATCAACTTCGCGCGTCGTACGTCCGCCGCACGCACCGTTCGGCTGCGCGCCGCCGACAGCAGTTGCTCGCGTTCGGTATCGGTCAGATTCATTTTGCCCATGACCCGCATCTGAACACACTTGGGGTGCCAATTCAATGATGCAATGCACTAGCATCGGTCGCTTGCGTCGTTACGCGAAACGATCGCCATCCACGCGAACGGGGATGAAACAAACTGTCCCCGCGCTTGCCCGCACACCGAGCGGCGAGACAAAATTCTCCGGCTGGAACGCCTGTTCGCAGGACGCGACACGCGCATCACGGAGCATCGACATGTCAACCCACGTCATCAGTTTTTTCGCGGAGGACCACGCGCGTGCGTCGTTCGAGAATCATCGCCGCTATTGTGCGCGCCGGTCCTATGCGCACGAATATGTCGATACGAGCGGCACCGGCTGGCAGCATCTGCGCATGCAGCGCAAATATCAGATTCTCTTGCGTACGCTGCGCGCCTGCGCCGAAGGCGATCTCGTCTTGCTCCTGACGCAGGACTGCCTGCTGTTGCGCGACGTCTCATGCGAGACATTGATCGCGAATGCGGGCCGCGACTGGATCGTCATGACGTCCGGCAATGGCGACGCCAGTTACGTGATGGCGGCGTTTCAACTCTGGCGCAACACGGCCGCCGCTCGCGAGCAGGTGGAGCGCATCTGTCACGGCGCGAAGTTTGGCGGTGCGCTCGCGAGCGAGTCCGACCTGCTGCGCGCGCTCGAACCGCTGCCGTTCAACGTATCGATCGGCGGAATCGTCCCGGTCATTCCGGCGGCGCTGCACGTGCATCCGGTTTGGACCGAATGGTCCGCGTTCGCGATCGCGCTGGAGGACATTCCCGACGCGCCGAAGAATCACCCGGTTTTCGCGGATTTGCGCGATCTGCTCGCGGAGCACATCAACGATTGCCAGGCGAAAGGGGTGCCGTATCTCGCGCTGCCGCCGCAGGATGACAGCGCCGCCGCCGCGAGCTACGAGGCGCTGAATCGTCATGCGCCCGTCGCGCTTGCGATGCTCTACACGCCGAATATCCGCGAGTACGGCGCGATCGCCGAGCGCAACCTGCGCCGTTACTGCGAGCGGCACGGCCATGCGCTTCATCTTTATCGCGACGTGCCGGCGGAAGCGGGCCCCGGCGCGAGCGGCAACTGGCTCAAGCCGTGGGTGCTGCGCCGCCATCTCGCGGATCACGAGTGGCTTTTCTGGATCGACGCCGACGTGCTCATCATCGATCAGGACAAGCCGCTCGAACCGCTGCTGAAGAACCGCGACCGCGTGATCGCCATGGATGTGAGCTGGCAGTTCAACTCGGGCATCATGGGCTTTCGCAATACGCCGCAGAACCTCGCCGTGCTGACGGAAATCGAGCAGAGCATCGGCGCGGTCGCGGACAAATCGTCGATCTATGCGAGCGGCGGCGATCAGGACGTGTTCATCAGGGTTCTACAGCGGCACGGCATGGCCGAGGATCGGGATCTGCTCGACTGCACGACGCTCAACACGCCATATCAGCATCAGAGCCGCGATAGTTTCATGGTGCATTACATGCATATGTGGCCGTCGCTGCGCGCGCTCGCGATGCATGGTGGCGATCTCGCGAGCCAGCGCCGCTGTGCGCGTCGATCATGAGCACGCGCAACGCGCTTGCGTTCTTGACTTTCTAATCGATTGCGCGCGAGCATGAGTGATCGCGCGGTGCTTTTGCGCGGTCATCGTCTTTGTACGTAGTCCCTACATACACATCACTTCGATGGTGACGCGTCCGCCCACACCACGGCAGCAGATCCGCCTGTGCACCGGGAGCGATGGCGTGCGCATCGCGTTCGCGACGTGCGGCTCCGGGCCGCCGCTCATCAAGGCTGCGAACTGGCTCAGTCATCTGGATCTGGATTTCACGAGCCCGGTATGGAGCCATCTGATGCTCGAGCTGAGCAGCCAGCACACGCTGATTCGCTACGATCAGCGCGGCTGCGGCCTCTCGGACCGCGATGTCGCCGAGATCTCCTTCGCCGCGTGGCTGCGCGATCTGGAAGCCGTCGTCGATGCAAGCGGGCTCGAACGCTTTCCGCTGCTCGGGATATCGCAGGGCGCGTCGATCGCCATTGCGTATGCGGTCGCGCATCCGGAGCGTGTCACGCATCTCGTGCTGCATGGCGGCTACGCGCGCGGCCGGCTCAAGCGCTCGTGCGATCCCGCGCTGCACGAGGAAGCCGAAATGCTCGTGAAGCTCGCGGAACTCGGCTGGGGCAAGCAGAATCCGGCGTTCCGCCAGTTCTTCACGACGCAGTTCATTCCGGGCGGCACGCCGGAGCAGCATCACTGGTTCAACGAGCTCGAGCGCCTCACGACCACGCCGCGCAACGCCGCGCGCATCATGCGCGTGTTCAACGAGATCGACGTGGTGGACCTGCTGCCGCGCGTGCAATGTCCGACACTCGTGCTGCACGCGAACGGCGATGCGCGCGTGCCGTTCGACGAAAGCCGCCTGCTCGCCGGCCAGATTCCTGGCGCGCGCTTCGTGCCGCTCGAAAGCGAGAATCACCTCGTGCTCGAATCCGAGCCCGCGTGGCAGCGCTGGCGCGATGAAGTGCGCGCGTTCGTGCCGTCGTCGGCGCAGGTGACCGACGGCGCCTTCTCCGCGTTGACGCCGCGCGAACGCGATATCGTCGAGTTGCTCGCGGGCGGCCGCGACAACGCGCAAATTGCCGCGCGTCTCGCGTTGAGCGAGAAGACCGTGCGCAATCACATCACCAGCATTTTCGCGAAGCTGGAAGTCGAGAACCGCGCGCAGGCCATCGTGCTCGCGCGGCGCGCGGGCTTCGACGCGCCCGCCGTCTGAAGCGTTTCGTTCACGCGCTTCGGGACAAAAGTCCCCCTTTCTATCCGCCAAAAGCCAGCTTTCAGGCCCGCAACCGGGACATGCGCCTCATGCGAACGCGCGTGCTTCTCCCGAGAATGCATCGCAGAACGGTGACGCGATGCATGACCTCGATGCTTGACTTTTACGCCGACCTGTTCGACGAAGCGCCGCCTCTCTGGCGCACATTCATCGCAGTCATCGACGCAGAGTCATCCCGGAGTTCGCACATGAAAGCCGTTCAGCACGAGTCCACCCAATCGAGCCAGCAACAGCGCTACGCGAAGTGCATCGAAGTGTCCCGCCGCATCCGCTGGGACATCGATCGCGACGTATTGCGCGGCCGTCACTTCGATCCCGCGCACAAGTTCATGCCCGACGGGCTGTCCGAAGTGAACCGCCTGCCGTTTCTGGACGCGCGCGAACGCCGCCTGATGTCGCAGGTTCAGGGCCGCACTTACGCGAACATGTTCGGCATGATCGAGCGATTCATCGGCGCGAAGATGCTCGAAGTGGGCCGCGGTCACGCGCTCGGCGATCAGAGCGCGCTGGAAGCGATCGTCCGTTTCACCGATGAGGAACTGAAGCATCAGGAGTTGTTCCGCCGCGTGGAGAAGCTCGCGGCCGAAGCGCTGCCGCCGGGCTACCGCTTCATTCCGCAAGCCGACGAAGTGGCCGCCTTCGTGCTCGGCAAAGCCACCTGGTCGATTCTCGCGCTGACCTGTTGCATCGAAATCGTCACGCAGGTGCATTACCGGCAGAGCATGGAAAGCGACAGCAGCCTGTCGCCGCTCTTCAAGGACATCTTCCTGTTCCACTGGAAGGAAGAGTCGCAGCACGCGATCATCGACGAACTGGAGTGGCTGCGCGAGGACGCGCGCATGGACGACGCCGCGCGCGATGCCGCGGTCGGCGATCTGATCGACCTCGTCGCGGCCATCGACGGAATGATGCAGGCGCAGGCCGCCGCCGACGCGCATTACTTCGTCACGCTGCTCGACCGCGCGCTGTCCGACGAAGAAGAAGCGCGCTTGCATGCCGGACTGGTCGATGCGTATCGCTGGCAGTACATCATCTCGGGCGTCGACGAGCCGCGTTTCGGCGAAATCCTGATGAGCGTGATCAACGAGCGCCAGGGCGAGCGGCTCGGCGCCGCGCTCGCGCCGATGAGACGCCGCACACTCGCAAGCGAGCCCGATGCGCTTGCGTGACGCGCCCGGTGTGAAGCGCCCGGTGTGAAGCGCAAGAAGGCCGGGTCATGACACCCGGCCTTCTTCATTTTCGAAAGCAACGCGTAAGCAAAATCGGTTTGCTGCTCTGCAAAACGCTGAATTACCGTGAAAATCTAGTCGATACCGGCGTACTGAACCCGATTTTTTTGGTGCAACATATGGGTCATACGTAATCGCCGTTCGCTGTCCCAAACTGATAAATAGATTGGACCATCATGCTCGCCGAACCGTTGCCGCACGCATGCGATATTGAAAAATTCGCCGAGGACCAGGAGCGCTTCGCGCGTCACACGCCATCTGAAATTTCCATTTGCCTGCGCACTCTCGCGCAGCGCCGCGACATGCTGACAGTGACGAGCGCGCAAGGGCAGATCGTCACGCAATTGCTGGAAGTGGATGTGCGCGGGGCGCGCATCGTGTTCGACTGGGGCGGCGACGCATCGGACAATCGCGCGCTGCTCGATGCGCGGCAGCTGTATTTCAAGGGCGCGCCGGACGGCGTGCGCGTCGAATTCACGACGGCCGCCGCGCATGCCGTGACGCACGAAGGGCGGCCGGCGTTCGAAGCGCCGTTTCCCGAGAAGCTCTACCAGTTCCAGCGCCGAGAATATTTCCGTGTGCCGGCGCCGATTCTCGATCCCTTCTACGCGAAAGGCGCATTCGCAGACGGCGAGTCCTTCCGCTACGAAGTGCACGATCTGTCGCTCGGCGGCATCGCGCTGCGCATGGAGTCGCCGCGTCTCGCGGAGACGGAGATCGGCACCGTGTTCAACGATGTCGTTCTGCATCTCGGCCCGGGCGCGGCCTTGCCCGTCGATCTCGAACTCGTGTCGCCGCGCACCGTGACCACGCCACGCGGCGATGTGCGCCATGTCGTCGGCTTTCGCTTCGTGCGGCTCTCGGGCGCGGCGGAGAACGTGCTGCAACGGCTCATCACGCGCATGGAAGCGAAGCGCCGCAGCCTGTCGGCGTAGCCAGCCTGAAACGGGGCACGCGTGGAGTAGAATGCGTGCCTCTTTCCTCTGATGACGACGCATGTTGCGCAAGGCCTGGCGCGGAGAAGAACGCTTCTGGAAAGTCTGGTGGCTGTTGGGCGTGCCGATTCACCTCGCATGGTGGTTCGTCTACCTCGACCTCTGGACGAGCGGCATCGCTCCCGAAACATTCCTGCTGATCACCGTCTGGTTCTGGCCCGGCATGCTGGGCCTGTTCGCCGCCTGCTCGGTGCTGTATCTGCTGTGGTGCACGCTCGCCTGGCGCTGTTCCGGCAATGTGAATAACCGCATATGGACGGTCGTCGCGCGCGTGCTGATCGGCGTCGGGCTCGGCTCGTTTCTCACGGAATGCGCGTTGATTCTCACGGTGCCGTTCGCCTGATTCGTCGCGCTGACACTCACGCGGCGTCGATTCCCGCGCACGCCGTCGGGCTTCGCGTGCACAATGTCCAGGCTTGCTCAAGGCGTGCCACGCGGCCAACGACGAACGGACAACGACGCGCATGCTCAACGAATTCGCCAAGACGGTTCTCGTGATCGTCGCCGGATTGTTCCCGATCATCAATCCGCCCGCGGTGGCGCTCGTCGTGCTGAGCGTGCTGCCGCACATGAGCGATGATGAGCGCAGCGAGCTCGCGCGGCGCATCTGCATCAACAGTTTCGCGATCCTGCTGGCGTCGCTTTCTATCGGCGCGTACGTGCTGTCGTTCTTCGGCATCTCGATTCCGGTGCTGCGCGTGGCGGGCGGCCTGGTCGTGGCGATGGCGGGCTGGACGCTGCTCCAGGCGCCCGATGACGACGACGCCCCCGAATCCGCGCCCAGGCCGCGCAGCGGCGCATCGCTGCGGGCGAAGGCGTTTTATCCGCTGACGCTGCCGATCACCGTCGGGCCGGGGGCGATCGCGGTCGCCATCGCGCTTGGCACCGGCTCGCCGCGTCACGGACTTCAGCCGGTGCATCTCGCCGGCGTGGGTATCGGGCTCGTGCTCGTGTGCGCGAGCATCTATCTGTGCGTGCGCTTCGCCGGCCATCTCGAACGGCTGCTCGGCACCACCGGCACGCAGGTCGCGATGCGTCTCTTCGCGTTCGTCATCTTCTGCATCGGCGTGGAGATTCTGTGGCTCGGGCTGTCCGAGCTGATCGCGACGGTTCATTTCGATGCCAAGTAGCGCCATTTCCCCGGAAAAACCCTAAGCGACGCTCCCCGATGACAGCGCTACCATTTTCGCTTCGAATGGTAACGCTACCATCAAGGAGACGCTGCTTGACTTCGAATCGCAAGAAGCCGGAAGAACTGCGCAGTCACCGCTGGTACGGCGTGAACGATCTGCGCTCGTTCGGCCACCGCTCACGCACCGCGCAAATGGGCTATCACTCGTCCGATTACATGGGCAAGCCGGTCATCGCGGTGCTCAACACGTGGAGCGAGATCAACCCGTGCCACACGCATTTCAAGCAGCGCGTCGAGGAGGTGAAGCGCGGCATCTGGCAGGCGGGTGGCTTTCCCGTCGAGATGCCCGTGATGACGCTCGCCGAGCCGTTCCAGAAGCCGACGACGATGCTCTACCGCAACTTCCTGGCGATGGAAGTCGAGGAAGTGCTGCGTTCGTATCCGTTCGACGGCTGCGTGCTGATGGGCGGCTGCGACAAGACCACGCCTGGCCTGCTGATGGGCGCGATCAGCATGAATGTGCCCGCGATCTACCTTCCCGCCGGCCCGATGCTGCGCGGCGACTGGAACGGCCGCACGCTCGGCAGCGGCTCGGACACGTGGAAATACTGGGCGGAGTTGCGCGCGGGCAGGATCACCGAGGATGAATGGAAGGGCGTGGAAAGCGGCATCGCGCGCTCGCCGGGACATTGCATGACGATGGGCACGGCATCGACGATGACGAGCGCCGCCGAAGCGCTCGGCATGACGCTGCCGGGCTTCGCGTCGATTCCGGCGGTGGATTCGCGGCATGCGCAGTATGCGTCGCTGACGGGGCAGCGCATCGTCGAAATGGTATGGACGGACCTGAAGCCGTCGGACATTCTCACGCCGAAGTCCTTCGACAACGCGGTGACGACCGTGCTCGCGATGTCCGGCTCGACCAACGCGATCGTGCATCTGGTGGCGGTGGCGCGTCGCGCGGGCGTGCCGCTGACGACCGCGCGCTTCGATGAGCTCGCGCGCGTGACGCCGGTGATCGGCAACATCCGCCCGGCCGGCAAGTATCTGATGGAAGACTTCTTCTATGCGGGCGGCCTGCGCGCGCTGCTCGCCGAACTCGGCGATCTGATCGATCGCTCGCAACTAACTGTCAATGGCACGACGCTCGGCGAGAACATCGAGGGCGCCGAGATTTTCAACGACGACGTGATTCGCCGTCGCGACAATCCGCTGGTTCCGAACGATGGGCTTGCCGTGCTGACGGGTAATCTCGCGCCGGACGGCGCTGTGATCAAACCGGCGGCGATGGAAGCGCATTTGCTGAAGCATCGCGGGCCGGCGGTCGTGTTCAGGGACTACGCCGATATGGCCGCGCGCATCGACGATGAAGCCCTCGATGTCACGGCCGATTCGGTGATCGTGCTTCAGCACGCGGGGCCGGTTGGCGCGCCGGGCATGCCGGAGTGGGGCCAGTTGCCGATTCCGCAGAAGCTTTTGAAGCAGGGCGTGCGCGACATGGTCCGCATCTCCGATGCGCGCATGAGCGGGACGAGCTACGGGGCGTGCGTGCTGCATGTGGCGCCGGAATCGTTCGTAGGCGGGCCGCTTGCGCTGGTGCGGGATGGCGATACCGTCGAACTGGACGTGCCTGCGCGGCGTTTGCATCTCGATGTCAGCGACGAAGAACTCGCCGCGCGACGTGCCGCGTGGACGCGGCCGAAGCGTCCGTTCGAACGGGGATTCGGCGTGATGCATCAACTGCATGTGACGCAGGCGGACAAGGGCTGCGATTTCGATTTCCTCGAAGAGAAAACCGCGACCGGCGGCGAGCCGGACATTCACTGAGAAGCGCAACATCATGACGACACAAGACATCGCCATTTCCGATGAAACCATCGAACTGCTGCGCCACGTCAGCACAGCGACGCTCACGACGCAGCTTTTCAAGCGCGGCCTGCGCAACGTGTTCCTGCAAGGCGTCGCGCCGCTCGTGAAGCCCGCGAAGGGCGCGCCGAACATGGTCGGGCCGGCGTTTACGCTGCGCAACATTCCGGCGCGCGAGGATATCGATCATGTGGGCGTGTTTCAGGACCCGGATCATCCGCAGCGCAAGGCCGTGGAGACCGCGCCGCCGGGCAGCGTGCTCGTGCAGGATTGCCGCGGCGAGCGCGGCGTTGCGTCGACGGGATCGATCCTCACGATGCGTCTCAGGGTTCGCGGTGTCGCGGGCATGGTGTCGGACGGCTGCGTGCGGGATAGCGGCACGATCGGCGATATCGGATTGCCGCTGTTCTGCGCGGGTGCGAGCGCGCCGCTCAATCTCGCGAAGCATCACGCTGTCGATATGAATGTGCCGATCGCTTGCGGCGGTGTCGCGGTGTATCCGGGGGATATCGTCGTCGGGGATGTCGATGGCGTCGTCATCGTGCCGCGATATATGGCGGAGGAAGTCGCCCGCGATGCGACCGAGCAGGAAATCATGGAGGAGTTTTTGTCCTCCCGTGTGGAGGGCGGCGCTGTCTTGCGCGGTACCTATCCGCCGGATGAGGGGACGCTTGCTGCTTATAAAGAGTGGCGCGGGCGGCGCGGCGGCTGATGTCTTTGTTTTCGCCGGATCCCGTGGTCGGGTGGGTCTATTTGCGTTGCCCCTGTGCGGGGTGGCGGGTGGTTTGCCTGTGCTTTCTTTCGCCGGATCCCGGTTTCGCGTTGGTCTATTTGCTCTGCCCCTGTGCGGGGCGGCAGTCACTTTCTTTGCTGCTGCAAAGAAAGTAACCAAAGAAACAGCTTGTCCCATCCAAAGTGCTTCATGCCGGCCCCGGCACAGAAGATGGTATGTGGTCCGGCAATAGCGAGTGCCCTCGTAGGTCTAACCGGGCGTGGACCGCGCACGATCTGACGAGCTAGTTGTTTTGGCGCGCTGGTTCAGCACGAAATAGCTCCGGCACAGCGCTACGCGCTGCCGCTGGGTATGCAAGGGAAACCAACGGTGGGCGAATGCAGTGAGATGGCAGAGTTAGCAAAGAAGCGCGCGCCGACCCGATTGACCGGTCGGCCGCGAAGCGGGCCGGAGCTATTTGGCGCCTTACCAGTCAGTTGAGCGTTGCGATGTGACAGACCGTGCGCGATCCAAGCCCGGTTAGGCCTATGAGGGCACTCGCTACTGCCGGACCACGTGCGCCGTTCTGTGCCGGGGCCGGCATGAAGCACTTTGGATGGGGATAGCTGTTTCTTTGGTTACTTTCTTTGCAGCAGCAAAGAAAGTGACTGCCGCCCCGCACAGGGGCAGTGCTAATAAACCAACGCGAAACCGGGATCCGGCGAAACGAAAAAATACAGCCCAACAAACTTCAAAAACCGCCGCCCCCGGACGGGGCAAAAAACCGTCTGCCGCCCCGCACAGGGGCAGTGCTAATAAACCGACGCGAAACCGGGATCCGGCGAAACGAAAAAATGCAGCCTAACAAACTCAAAAACCGCCGCCCCCGGACGGGGCAAAAAACCGTCTGCCGCCCCGCACAGGGGCAGAGCTAATAAACCGACGCGAAACCGGGATCCGGCGAAACGAAAAAATGCAGCCTAACAAACTCAAAAACCGCCGCCCCCGGACGGGGCAAAAAACCGTCCGCATCACCGACGTGGCGACGACCGCCGGCGTCTCTCCCATCACAGTCTCCCGAGTCTTCAACGCCCCCCACACGGTGGCACCGGAAACCCTGACCCGCGTGCGACGCGCAGTCGCCGAACTCGGCTATGTGCCGAACCGCCTGGCCGGCGGTTTGTCATCGGCGAAATCGCGTTTGATCGCGGCGATCGTGCCGACCCTGGCGCATTCGCTCTTCTCCGCAACCGTGCAAGCCTTCAGCGATACGATGTCGCGCGCCGGCTATCAAGTGCTGCTCGGCCTCTCCGGCTACAGCGACGAAGACGAAGACCAGCTCCTCGACGCCATCCTGAGCCGCCGCCCCGAAGGCGTCTTCCTGACAGGCGTCGCGCACACGTCGACGCTCAGGGAACGCCTGCGCAAGATCGGCATTCCGATCGTCGAAACGTGGGACATGAGCGACGACCCCATCGATATGCTCGTAGGCTTCTCGCATTACCAGATCGGCGTGGCGGTCGCCGAACGCTTCGTCGCACGCGGCACGCGCCGCCCCGCACTCGTATCCGCGAACGATCAGCGCGCGCTCGTGCGGCGGCGCGGCTTCGTCGAAACGCTCGCGAAACACGGCGTCAACGATGTCGCCGAGATGCTGATGCCTGCGCCTAGTTCCGTCGCGCTCGGCAAGGAAGGCCTGCGGCGCGTGCTCGAAACACGCGCGGGCGTCGATGCGATCTTCTGCAGCTCCGATCTGCTCGCGCTCGGCGTAGTCTCCGAAGCGCGGCGGCTCGCGATCGACATCCCCGGGCGCATTTGCGTGTGCGGCTTCGGCGACCTCGAATTCAGCGCCGACGCCATGCCCGCGCTCACGACCGTGCGCGTGGACGGCAAGCGCATCGGCGCGACGGCGGCGCGCTGTCTGATCGACAGGCTCGACGGCGCAACGGAACGAACGCTCGTCGACGTGGGCTTCGAACTGGTCGAGCGCGAAACGCTGTGACGACGCGCCCCGTCAGGGCAGAAGATTCCACTTGATGATCGCGCGCACGTCGCGCTCGAAGCCGAGCACGCTCATCGCGGCGGTGTCCATCGCGAGATGCGCCCCGAGCGACGGCGAGCCCGTCGCCCATTGCGCGCCGAATACACGCGAGAAATGCGCGTGCGAAAAGAGCGCGATGTTCGTCGCGTTCGTCGCGATCAGCTTGTCGATGAGCGCCTGCGCGCGCCTGCCGACATCGGCGAGATTCTCGCCCTCGGGAATCGGCGACGTCCACACGGACCAGTCCGGAATCTCCTTGCGGATGTCCGGCGTTTTCAGCCCTTCGTAGATGCCGTAGTTCCACTCGTGCAACTCCGGCTCGATCTGCGCGCGATCGCTCAGACCGGCGAGGCGGCAGGTCTCTATCGCGCGGCCCATCGGGCTCGTCAGCACCAGATCGAACGATTGCGATGAAAGAATCGGCGCGAGCGCGGCCGCCTGCTTGCGGCCGACATCGGTGAGCGGCACGTCGGTGGTGCCGGTGTGCTGGCCCGACTTGCTCCATTCGGTTTCGCCATGCCGGATCAGCCAGATATGGACGCCAACTTTCGAGTTCATGTCGTTCACCCGGTGTCTGAAGAATTCGCCCGCCCGCCGCCACGACCCAGCCACGACCCAGCCGCGGCACAGCTTGCGATTCTGCACCGTTTGCCGCACGCGCGCCGCGAAGCTGCCGCTCAGTCGAGCTCGCCCGTCGCGAAAGCTTTCAGCAGATGATGCGCGATCGCAAACGGCTTCGGCGCCGAAAGCCCTTTTTCATGCGTGCCGTCGAGCATCGCGGCGACGTCCTTACGCGTGAACCAGCGCGCATCTTCCAGCTCGTTCTTGTCGATGACGATCTCGACGCTCGCTGCGCGCGCGAAGCACCCGATCATCAGCGACGACGGAAACGGCCACGGCTGCGATGCGTAATAGCGCACGTCCGTGCAGCGGATGCCCGCTTCCTCCAGCACCTCGCGATACACCGCGTGCTCGAAGGTCTCGCCCGGCTCGACGAAGCCCGCGAGCGCCGAATACATGCCCGGCAGGAATTGCGGCTGACGGCCGAGGAGGCAACGCTCGCCATCGGTGACGAGCATGATGACGACAGGATCGACGCGCGGAAAATGCTGCGCCTTGCAACTCGGGCAGATGCGCCGCCAGCCCGCGCCGGCGGAATCGGTCGGCTGGCCGCAGTTCGCGCAGAAGCGATGCCGCCGATGCCAGTCGAGCATCGAGCGTGCTTCGCCGAGCGCGCTGACCATCGGCGGGGGCACGAGACCTTGCATCGCGATGGGACGAAGCTCGATCGCTTCCACATCGGGCAGCGCCGGCGGTTCGGCATCGAATGAATGCGCGAAAAGCGCGCGCTGATCCGCGTCGCGGCCGAGAAACACCGTTTGCGAAGGCGCGCCGAGCGCGGCGGCTTCCGCTGCGCCGAAAAGCGGATCGTGCCCGCCTTCGGCGCGACCGGCGCGCTTGAACAGCGGCACGTTGTTCACGAAGAGCAGAAAGCGCGTGGAGGGATCGTCGCGCAGACCGGCGACGAAGGCTTCGTCGTCGCGCTTTTCAGACACCCGATCGAGCGGATCGAGCGTAAAACCGATGGCATGAGGCGGCGTGGGCATAGTATTTTTCGTGTGTGACGGGAAGATGCAAGGCCAACCGGGAATCGTAGCGAAGTTGGCGCGTCCTTGCAGGGCGACGCTTCGCCGGTTCGATCGATCAATGCGGTGTGCGCGGAGACGTGTCGATGATTACGCTCTACTCCTATCCTCAGTTGTTCGGCCTCGAAGACAACAATCCGTTCGGGTTGAAGGTGTTCGCGTTCCTGAAGCTGACGGGCCTGCCATTCGAGCATCGTCATGTGCTCGACACGAGCGCGGCGCCACGCGGCCAGCTTCCGTATCTCGTCGATGACGATGAAACCGTCGGCGACAGCGATGCGATCATCGCGCATCTGACGCGCAAATACGCACTCACGCTCGACCACGCGCTGAGCGCCCCGCAACGCGATCTCGATCTGCTGATCCGCCGCACGCTCGACGATCTCTACTGGGTGATGTCCTATTCGCGCTGGCGTGACGACCGCTACTGGCCGCGGTTTCGCGATGCGCTGCTCGCGCAGCATCCGGATATCGGCGGGGAAGCGCTCGAAGGCGCGCGCAAATACAACTTCGAGCGCTATCGGTATCAGGGCATCGGGCGATACGAGCCGGATGCCGCGTATGCGCGCGGCATCGCGAGTCTTCAGGCGATCGCGAACCAACTGGGCGATGGCCCGTTCATGTTCGGCGCCGCGCCCGTGAGCACCGATGCCGCGTTGTATGGCTTCGTCGCGAACATCTGGTTTTATGACATCGATACGCCGCTCAAGGAATTCGTCGGCACGCGGGAGAATCTCGTCGCGCATTGCGGCGCGATGCGTGAGCGCATGGGGCAGAGCGTGGCGCCGGACCATTGAATCTCACACGATGCCCGCGTGCCGGTTGAGTGACCTTTCCTCACAATACGCTGCATTAATATCCATTGAGCCGCTCTGACACGTCTCCGATAATGGGTCGCACATACACGGCGAACTACAAACTGGAGACAACGTGGAGAAGACGAACGGACGCGTCGCGGTCGTGACGGGCGGCGCAATGGGCATTGGCGCTGAAACGGCGGAGCAGCTTGGCAAGCGCGGCTATCACGTGGTGCTGGCCGACCTCAACAAGGAAAGCGCCGAGGAAACCGCCGCGCGTCTCAATGCGCAGGAGCTATCGATTTCGGCCGTGCAGATGGACGCCGGCAAGCCCGAGTCGATCGCCACGGCGTTCGAGCACATCGCGAAGACGCATGGGCGCTGCGACGTGCTCGTGAACGGCGCGGGCATCGCAAAGCTGGTTCCGTTCATCGACTATCCGCTCGACGCTTTTCTCAACACGATGCAGGTCAACGTGACCGGCACGCTGCTGTGCGCGCAGCATGCCGCGCGGCTGATGGTCGAGCGGCGCTGGGGGCGCATTGTCAATATCGCTTCGGTGGCGGGCATGCGCGCGGTCGGCAAGGGCCGCACCGCATACGGCACGTCGAAGGGCGCGGTGATCGCGCTGACGCGTCAGATGGCCGTCGAGCTGTGCGATTACGGCATCACGGCGAACGCGGTCGCGCCCGGTCCCGTGGATACACCGATGACCAAGGTCCTGCACAGCGATCAGTTCCGCGAGGAATACTCACGCGCGATCCCAATGCGCCGTTACGGCACGACATCGGAAATCGCGGCGGCGATCTGCTATCTCGCATCCGATGAAGCGGCTTACACCAACGGCGTGGTGCTGCCGGTGGACGGCGGCTTCCTGTCGTGGGGCGCGGGCGCGGTTTAAAGAGCCTGAGACACGCCGTCCGAAGGTTCTGCCGCACTTCGGACGGCGAGCAATACGCTCAGCGCCGATCCGCGGCGCCGAGCATCAGAATGCGCTGCGCCATGCGCAGGTTCGCATAGTCGATCATCTTGCCGTCGACGGATACCGCGCCGCGTCCGTCGGCTTCCGCCTGCTGCATCGCGTCGACGACGCGGGCAGCGAACGCGAGTTCTTCCGGCGACGGCGTGAACGCGCCGCGCGTCGCATCAATCTGCGAGGGGTGAATCACTTGCTTGCCGTCGAAACCGAGCGCAGCCGCTTTCTCGGCCCACGCGCGCGTGAGGGTTTCATCGCGATACGCGCCGCATGGGCCGTCGATCGCGCGCAGCCCGAAGGCGCGCGCGGCGACGAGCACGCGCATCATCGGATAGGCGAAGAGATCGAGCGGCGTTTCGACATGGCGTTCATGCACGAGCGACGTCTGCCGATAACCCGCCGGCGAGCCGCCGATCTCCGCACTGCGCGCGCCGATGGAACCCGCGAAATCGCCGACGCCCAGATGCAGCGCCGCGATGCGCGTGCTGCTTTGCGCGAGCGCTTCGACCATCACGAGGCCGAGCGCGGTTTCGATCAGCAGATCGATGGCGAGCGGCGCCGTGCGTGCATTGCCTTCGGCGCTGTCGATCATGCGCGTGATCGCTTCGATATGCGCGGGACGCTCGGCCTTCGGCACGATGATGGAATCGAGCCGCGCGATGGGCGCGAGCGCGCGGATCTCTTCCTCGATATGACGGCTGCCGTATGCATTCACGCGCACTAGCACGGTCTTCGTGCCCCAGTCGAGTTCGCGCAGCGCACGCGTTGCGCCTTGAAGCGCTTCCGCCTTTTCCGACTCGGGCACGGCGTCTTCGAGATCGAGAAACACCGCATCCGCCGAAGAGCGCGCAGCCGACTCCACATGACGCCTGCGATTCGCGGGCACAGCGAGCACGGTGCGCGTCAGGCGATATTCATTCGCATCACTCATGCGTTGCTCCGTTTGTCGAGACGCAGTTCATCGAGCACGCTTTGCGTGTGTTCGCCGACGGCGGGAATCGGCTTCATCACGGGTTCGACGCCGGGAATCGTGATGGCGGGCAGGAACATCGTGAGCGGCCCGGTCGGCGAGCCGACTTCGCGCGTGCGCTTGCGTGCATTGACTTGCGGATGATCGACGAATTCTTCCACCGAATTCATGCGCGCGTTGGCGATCGCGGCTCGGTCGAGGCGCGCGAGCACTTCGTCGCTCGTCCACTCGGAGAAACGCGCCTCGATCAGCGCTTCGAGCGCGTCGCGATTGGCGAGGCGCTGCGGATTGCTGTTGAAGCGCGCATCGACGGCGATCGCCTTGTCGCCGAGCACGACATCGCAGAACGACAGCCACTCGCGTTCGTTCTGAATGCCGAAGAAGATGCTGCGGCCATCGCCGGTGCGGAACGGGCCGTAGGGCGCAATGGTCGCGTGACGCATGCCGTTGCGCTTCAGGGGCTTGCCGCTGCCCGTCACGTAGTACGCGGGATAGCTCATCCATTCCGTCATCGAATCGAAGAGCGACACTTCGAACGCCGTGCCCTTGCCCGTGCGTTCGCGATGATAAAGCGCCATCAGCACGCCGTTCAGCGCATACATGCCGGTGGCGATATCGGCGATCGCGAGGCCGCATTTGGCCGGCTCCGCTTCGCTGCCGTTGATCGCGAGGAAACCGGATTCGCATTGCACGAGCAGGTCGTAGGCCTTCTTGCTGCTGTACGGGCCGCCGCTGCCGTAGCCGGAAATATCGCACGCGATCAGGCGCGGAAAGCGCGCAACGAGCGACTTCGCGTCGAGACCGAGCTTCGCGGCCGCGCCCGGCGCGAGGTTTTGCAGGAACACGTCGGAGGTTTCGAGCAGCGCGAAGAGCGCATCGGCGCCTTCATCGCTCTTGATGTCGAGCGCGACGCTTTCCTTCGAACGATTGGTCCAGACGAACTGGCTCGACATGCCGTTCATCACGGTGTCGTAGTCGCGGCAGAAATCACCGTTGCCGGGCCGTTCGATCTTGATGATGCGCGCGCCCCAGTCCGCGAGATGGCGGGACGCGAGCGGCGCGGCGATGGCCTGTTCGAGCGACACCACGGTGATGCCCGAAAGCGGAAGCGACATGCGTTGTCTCCTGATTGTGTCGGTCACGTCGGCGGCGCTTCAGCCACCGTGCGAAAAATCGTAGCGCGCGTGACGCATCAGGAGGAAATACTGTTTGGAACTATGGGGTATAGGCGAATCCAATATGCCCGCGTTCGGGACCTATCTCTCGCTCGCGGCCGTCTCGATGCCGGGCGCCAGTTCCGCGACGATCTGCTGCATGCATTCCTGCACCGCGCGCGATGCCGCCGTCTGCGGCACCGCATTGAGGCGGCACAGCGCGACGGAGCGTTCGAGTGTCGGCTTGACGAGAAAGCGTGTGAGCAGGTCCTTGTGCGCGCCTTGTGCCTTCCCGGCGCGTTCGCGTCCGAGATAGCTCGACAGGATGGTCGCGGCTTCGCCACGCCGCGCGATCTCGAGCATGGTCGGCAGCGAATCGATATCGGCGACGACGTTCAGATCGAGGCCCGCGCTGTCGAATGCCCGCTCGACGAGCAGGCGCAGGCCATGCGATTTGCCGGGCAGCACGAGCGGCACGCCGGAAAGCAGTTCGAGCGGCACGGTCTTCGCGCGCGGATTGCCGACCCACGCCGCGCCATGCACGGCGAGGCGCTCGTTGAAGAGCGGAATCACGGAGACGCCACGGGTTTCCGTTTCGCGAAAGAGCACGGCGATATCGAGCCGGCCATTGGCGAGCAGCTCGTTCAGGTAGCCGCTCATGCTCTCGAAAATCTGCAGCTGGATGCCGGGATAGGTCGCGCGCATGCGCTCGAAAAGCGGCACCGCGAGCACGGATGCGACGCTCGTCGGCAGTCCCACCGCAACCTGGCCGGAGAGCGCGTGCTCGCCGCGCTTCACGTCGCCGCGCATCTGCGCGATCTGCTTGATGATCGATTGCGCGTGGCGGTACAGCGTCACGCCGGCTTCGGTGGGCGCGACGCCGGAGTAGCTGCGCATCAGAAGCGGGACGCCCAGATCGCTTTCCATTTCCGCGATCTGCTGGCTCAGCGAGGGCTGCGAGATCGACAGCGCGAGCGCCGCTTTCGAGAGGCTGCCGGCATCGACGCAAGCCACGAAATAGCGCATCTGGCGAATGTCCATCGTGCTTGTCTCCGTTATGCGTGGCTTGCATGGTTTGCCACTGGATATAGGCGTGAATTATATCCTCTATTGCCAATTCGTATTTGTAGCGGTCGAAGCGATCTCCCTATACTTTTTTTCACTAAGCAATGACGTATCACTCGATCGCTAACCGTTAAATCGAACAGGAGACATAGCAATGCCAACGGAGGCCAGGACCATTTTCATCGGCGGGGAGTGGAGCGCCGCTCAATCGCAAGCTTCGCTCGAAGTACGCTCGCCGATTGACGGCGAAGTGTTCGCTTCGATTTCCCGCGGCGGCAAGCCGGAAGTGGATCGCGCGGTAGCGGCGGCGCGCGATGCGCTCGCCGGGCCGTGGAGCACGATGGCCGGCTTCGAGCGCGGCCGCATCATGAGCAGGTTGTCCGCGCTGATTCTCGACAATCTCGAAGAACTCGCGCAGCTCGAAGCGCGCGACACGGGCAAGCCGATTACGCAGGCGCGCACGGATATCCGCGCGACCGCACGCTATTTCGAGTTCTACGCGGGCGCCGCCGACAAGATTCTCGGTGATGTGCTGCCGTTCCTCGACGGCTATCAGGTCACTGTGCAGCGCGAGCCGCGCGGCGTGTGCGGGCTGATCATTCCGTGGAACTATCCCGCGTCGATGTTCGGCCGCACCATCGGGCCGGCGCTCGCCACGGGCAACACAGTCGTATTGAAACCCGCCGAAGACGCGAGCATGAGCTGCGCGCGCCTGACCGCGCTGGCACACGAAGCGGGCTTGCCTGCGGGCGTGATCAACCTCGTGACCGGTCTCGGCGAGGAAGCGGGTGCGGCGCTGTCGCAGCATTCCGATGTCGATTTTCTCTCGTTCACCGGCTCGCCCGAAGTCGGCACGCTGATCCAGACGGCGGCCGCGAAGAATCACGTGCCGTGCGTGCTCGAACTCGGCGGCAAGTCGCCGCAGATCGTGTTCGACGATGCCGATTTCGAGAACGCGGCGAAGACCATCATCGGCGTCATCACGCAGAACGCGGGGCAGACGTGCTCGGCAGGCAGCCGCGTGCTGATCCAACGCTCGGCGTATGACCGCTTCGTCGCGATGCTCAAAGAGAAGATGGCGGAGGTGCGCGTCGGCGCGCCGGCGGCGGATCTTCAGTGCGGGCCGGTCATCAACGGCACGCAGCAGACCAAGGTGAAGGGCTTCATCGATCGCGCGCGCGCCGACGGCATAGCGGTGATCGCGCAAGGTTCGCTCGACGAAAGTGCCGTAGAAACCGGCTATTTCGTCACGCCGACGCTCTTCGGCCCGGTGCCGACGACGCACGAGCTCGCGCAGGACGAAGTGTTCGGCCCGGTGCTCGCGGCGATTCCGTTCGAGGACGAAGCCGAAGCCATTGCGATCGCCAACGGCACCGCATACGGACTCGTCGCGGGCCTGTGGACCGAGAACGGCGCACGGCAGATGCGCGTCGCGAAGAAGCTGCGCGTGGGCCAGGTGTTCATCAACAACTATGGCGCGGGCGGCGGCATCGAACTGCCGTTCGGCGGCGTGAAGCGCAGCGGTCATGGCCGCGAGAAGGGCCTCGAAGCGCTCAAGGAATACACCGTCGCGAAGACCGTCGTGCTGAAGCACGGCTGATGAGGCTCACGTCAATCAAACGAGGAGACACAAGCGCATGACCGCTGTTCCCGAATTCTCCCGCGCGGCCGTGCTGCGCGAATTCAAGGCGCCGCTGAAGATCGAGGAAGTGCCGCTGCCGCGCGATACCGAGCCGAACGCCGCGCTCGTCAAGATCGAAATGTGCTCGATTTGCGGCACCGATGTGCATCTGTGGCAAGGCTCGCTCTCGCTGAAGGTGAATCTGCCGGTGATCATCGGTCACGAGATGGTCGGGCGCGTGGTGCGCGCGGGCGCGGGCGTGACGACCGATTCCGTCGGCACGCCGCTGAAGGTCGGCGACCGCGTCGTCTATACGCATACGTCCTGCGGCGGCTGCTACTTCTGCACAACCGCGCGCAAGCCGACGCTCTGCACGAATCGCCGCGCATACATGTACGAGAACATCGAGGAATCGCCATATCTGCTCGGCGGCTTCTCGCAATACGGCTATGTGCTGCCGCAGGCGGGCCGCCTGCGTGTGCCGGATTCGGTGCCGAACGAACTCGCGAGTCTGTCGAGTTGTGCGCTGCGCTCGGTGATGAACGCGTTCTCGCAAATCGGTGAAATCGAGCCGACCGATACCGTGCTGATTCAAGGCGCCGGTCCGCTCGGCCTGCTCGCCACCGCCAACGCACGCGTGCGCGGCGCGAAGAAGATCATCGTGATCGGCTCGCCTTCGGCGCGTCTGAAGATGGCCGAGCGCTTCGGCGCGGACGTGTGCATTCCCGTCGAAGGCACCACGCCGCAAGAGCGGCTCGATGCCGTGCTCGCCCAAACCGAAGGACGCGGCGCGGACATCGTCATGGAGTTCACCGGCGTGCCCGCGGCGTTCGCGGAAGGCCTCGCGCTCGCGCGCAAGGGCGGACGTTATCTGGTGGTCGGCCAGCTCGGCGAGGCATCGACGACGATGGCGCCTTCGATGATCGTGAAGAAGAACCTGCAGGTCATCGGTTCCTTTTCAGGCGATGCCCGCAGCTATTCGCTCGCGCTCCAGTTCCTCGAAAAGCATCAGCATGCGTTCCCGTTCCACGAAATGATCACGGGCCGATACAAGCTCGATGAAGTCAACACCGCGCTCACGCGCATGAAGAATTTCGAGGAGGTGAAGCCCGTCATCACGGTCGACTGACCCGATAGCACGCAGCAGCGCCGCAGGAAATCTCGCAGCAGATACGCCGGTTCCAACGATGAAACCGGCGTCCATACAAATATCACACAACAGGAGACAACCCATGAAACTCGATCGTCGCAGCTTCCTCGTCACGAGCGCAGGAACCGCAGCGGTAGCCGCCTCGGGCATGATGGGCGCGCCGTGGATCAGGCGCGCGCAGGCGGCGGAATTCAGCTACAAGGTCGGCACGGATCTGCCGGCTTCGCATCCGCTGAACGTGCGTATCCAGCAAGCCGCCGATGCCATCAAGAAGGAGACCGACGGCCGCATGGAGATTCGCGTGTTCGCGAACAACCAGCTCGGCGGCGATCCGGACATGTTCGCGCAACTGCGCGCGGGCGCGCTCGAATTCTTCACGCTGTCGGGCGCGAACGCGTTGTCGTCGCTGGTGCCGAAGACCGCGATCACGGGCACGGGCTTCGCGTTCAAGGACTACGACCAGGTGTTCGCCGCGCTCGACGGCGAACTCGGCGCGCATCTGCGCGGCCTCATCACGAAGGCCGGTCTCATCGTGCAGGACAAGGTGTGGGACAACGGTTTTCGCCAGATCACCACGAGCTCGAAGGCGATCAAGACGCCGGGCGATCTGCAAGGCCTGAAGATCCGCGTGCCGCCGGGCCGCTTGTGGATCTCGCTGTTCCGCTCGCTCAATTCCGCGCCGACATCCATCAGCTTCAACGAGGTGTATTCGTCGCTGCAGACGAAGGTGGTCGAAGGTCAGGAGAACGCGCTCGCGGTGGTCGACACGGCCAAGCTCTACGAA
Organism: Caballeronia sp. 11_S32; assembly: GCF_056930355.1. Lineage (NCBI taxonomy): Bacteria > Pseudomonadati > Pseudomonadota > Betaproteobacteria > Burkholderiales > Burkholderiaceae > Caballeronia > Caballeronia sp. 11_S32. The sequence goes on along the minus strand of NZ_JBXOWH010000001.1, from coordinate 1,402,802 downwards.
GTGCAGAAGTACTGCTCGATGACGAGCCACATGTGGGACGGCTTCTGGTTCCTCGGCAACCGCGCGGCGTGGGAGAAGCTGCCGGCGAACGTTCGCGACATCACCTCGAAGCATTTGAATGCGTACGCCATGCTTCAGCGCAAGGACGTCGCGCAATTGAACGCATCGCTGCAAAAGACGCTGGAAAGCAAGGGCCTGCAATTCAATGCGCCCGACCTGAACAGCTTCCGCGAGGTCTTGCAGAAATCGGGCTTCTACGCCGAGCAAAAGAAGTTCTTCGGCGAAGAGGAGTGGGCGCTGCTCGAGAAAGTCACCGGGAAACTCGCATGAGAACGCATATGGCCGATGAATTCGCGCAAGGCCCGAACGACGGCAGTGAAGCGCTGCGCAGCCTTCCGTCGATGCCGCGTGGCCTCGCGCTCGCCGATCATGTCCTCGGGCTGATCGTGTCGATTCCCGCGGCGCTGCTCGTGCTCGCGGAAATCGTGCTGCTTTTCAGCGGCGTGGTTGCGCGCTACGTTTTTCACCAGCCGCTCGTCTGGGGCGATGAACTCGCGGCCATACTGTTTCTCTGGCTCGCGATGACGGGCGCCGCGACCGCGCTGCATCGCGGATCGCACATGCGCATGACGGCGATCGTCAATCGCGCGGGCGAGGAGTGGGGCGCGATCTGGGACAACGTCGCGCTCATCGCGAGCCTGCTGTTCCTCGCGATGATCGCCGCGCCCGTGTACGCGTTCATCAACCAGCAATGGGGCATCGTTACGCCGGCGCTGGAGATCAACGACGGCTTGCGCGTCGCGGCCATCGTGTACGGGGTCGTGTGCATGCTGCTGATGTCGCTCGTCAAGCTGCTCGCGCGCGGCTGGAAAACGGCGGCAATCGGCATTGCCGTGACGGCGGCGGTCGTGACCGTGCTGCATACGGCCGGTCCCGTGCTGCAATCGCTCGGCAATCTGAACCTGCTGATCTTCTTCGTCGGCGTGGTCGGATTCACGGTGCTCTCGGGCATGCCCATCGCATTCTCGTTCGGGCTCGCGGTGTTCTCGTATCTGTCGCTGTCCACGTCGATGCCGCTCGAAATCGTCGTGAGCCGCATGGACGAAGGCATGTCGCAACTGCTGCTGCTCGCGGTGCCGATGTTCATCTTCCTCGGCTTGCTGATTGAAATGACCGGCATGGCGCGCGCGATGATCAACTTCCTCGCGTCCTTGCTCGGTCACGTGCGCGGTGGTTTGTCGTACGTGCTGGTCGGCGCAATGTATCTGATCTCGGGCATCTCCGGTTCGAAGGCCGCGGACATGGCCGCCGTCGCGCCGATTCTCTTTCCCGAGATGAAAAAGCGCGGCGAAAAGCCGGGCGAATTGGTCGCTCTGCTGTCGGCGACGGGCGCGCAGACGGAAACCGTGCCGCCTTCCATCGTGCTGATCACGATCGGCTCGGTGACGGGCGTGTCGATATCCGCGCTCTTCACGGGCGGTCTGCTGCCAGGCCTCGTGCTCGCGATCGCGCTGTGCGTGCTCGTATGGTGGCGCGCGCGCGGCGTGAAGCCGGCGTCGGCGAAACGCGCGACGGGCGCGGAGATCGGCAAGACGCTCGTGATCGCGCTGCCGGCGCTCGCGTTGCCGGTGGTGATCCGCTTCGCCGTGGTCGAAGGCGTGGCGACGGCGACGGAAGTGTCGACGGTCGGCATCGTGTATTCGCTGATCGCGGGCTTGCTGATCTATCGGCGCTTCGATTTGAAGCGCATCATGCCGATGCTCGTCGAAACGGCGGCGCTGTCGGGCGCGATCCTGATCATCATCGGCACCGCGACGGCGATGGCCTGGTCGCTCACGCAGTCGGGCTTCTCGCATAGCCTCGCGTCGTTCATGGAACATCTGCCGGGCGGCGCGATGAGCTTCATGGCGGTGTCCATCGTGATGTTCGTGCTGCTCGGCAGCGTGCTCGAAGGCATTCCGGCGATCGTGCTGTTCGGGCCGCTCCTGTTCCCGATCGCGCGCGATGTCGGCATTCACGAAGTGCAATACGCGATGGTCGTGATTCTGTCGATGGGTCTCGGGCTGTTTGCGCCGCCGTTCGGTGTCGGTTATTACGGCGCGTGCGCGGTCAGCAAGATTCATCCGGATGAGGGGATTCGGCCAATCGTGGGTTATATGATCGCGCTGTTCATCGGCATTATCGTGATTGCGCTGGTGCCGTGGATCTCGATCGGGTTCCTGAAGACGGCTTGAGGGTTTGAGTGGTGAGGGGCAAGCGGCGATGCTTCAGGGCATCGCCGCTTCTTATTCCGGCCATGAAAAGTGAAAGGGGCGGCGATGTTTTCATCGCCGCCCCTTTCGCTTCCCGCACAAGAACTCAAGCTACATTGCCATCCCGCGCCGTGATGAAGAACTTCTCATCGCCCATCTGTCCGCCTTTCAGCGCCACACGCAAATCACGCAGATGCGGCTTGCCGGAAATCACGCGGCACAGCGGCGCGCCCGGCGTCAAACGCGCATCGATCTCCAGCGCATCCGGCCCGAGCACTTGTGTGACCTGACTCGACGTATCCCCGCCCGAAAGAATCAGACGACGCAGCGGCATCGCGCGCAGCACGGCATCCGCGATTGCGCCGAGCCGCTGACCGAGCAGACGTCCGCCGCGATGACGTGCATCGTCGAGCGACATGCCTTGTGCCACGAGCGCATCCAGCATGCCGCCGATGCGCGGATCGCGTGGCCCGCGCGCCGTGTGCATGATCACGCTCTGTCCATCGCGCAGCGCATGCAGCGCGCGGCTCACGATGGCGTCGAACGTGCGCGCGCCGTCTTGCGTATCGATGAGCGCGCGCGCATCGATTTCGATATCGGCGAAACCGGCGTAGATGGCCGCATCGATCTGCGCCGCCGACAACGGCGATGCACTGCCCGACAGCGCGAGAATCGGCGCGGCGGCCTCGATGCGATCGTGAGAGTGCGTCTGCGCCTGCAACGCGCCGGTTTCATTCCACCATTGCGTAAGCGCGTATTCGAGGCCCGAGGAACCGACCGCGAACACGGGCCCATGCCGTTGCCCTTCCTGCCAGAGCAAACGCCCGACTTCCGTCAGATGCGCGGGCGATCCCGTATCGAGCAGCAAGCCCGCGGGCGCGGCATCGAGCGCTTGCTTGAACGCCTGATCGATCTGCGCGCGCGTACCTTCGAAGTTCGGCAGATGAAAGCCCGAAAGCGGTAGCTCCGTTTGCCGCGCGAAGTGGCGAAGCAGATCGCCTTCGTCCATCGGCGTTACGGGATGCGCGCTCATGATCGGATGACGATCGATGCGATAGATCTGTCCATCGGTTCCCGAGCGCGCGAACAGATTGCCGAAGACGCAAAAGCGCTTCAACGCAGGCGTGCCCGCGACGATCGGAATCGTGCGGGGCCCGAACGACGCGCGCGCAAGCTCCATCACCCGTCCAATGCTGCCGATGCCCGGCGCGCTGTCGAAGGTCGAGCACACCTTGTAATGGATGATCGGTGCGTTCAATGCGAAAAGTGCCTTGAATACGGGCGGCAACGCGGAATCCATTTCGGCGGGCGTCATCGCGCGGCTGTCGCCGGCAACGCCGATCGCATCGAAGCCGCCGAGCGCGGCCAGTTGCTCGCGCGTCGGCGGTTTCAGGAACAAGGCGCAGCGCAGGCCGGCGAACGCCAGCACTTCGAGCGCATCGGTGGAGCCGGTGAAATCGTCGCCATAGAAGGCGAGGCGTAGCCTGGCAGCGGTCATCGTCGGTTCAGATTGCCTTGAAGTGGGAAAGGGCGGCGAGGAGCGCGGGATGCGTCTTCGCATACGTGTTCAGATCGACGCCTTCGACGGCGGCTTCCCAGCCTTCGCGCATGCTGGCGACGCCCGCCGCGATGCCCTGCGGATGCCCGATGATGCCGCCGCCCGCGAGATGCATCAGGTCCACCGAACGCAGCGCGCCGAACAGGTCCGGCGCCTGCGATGCCCATTGGCCCGACGAGAATACCGGCATCACCGGCTTCACGCCGGCGAAAGGCGCGAGGCATGCACGCGCGGAATCGATCACGGATGCATCCGGCTCCCAGAATTTGCTGCGCACGCCGTTCACATGCAGATGATCGACGCCCGCGAGCCGCCACAGCTTCTGATACGCAGTGAACGAGAAGCCAAGCTGCGGGTAGCGCGTGAACGCACCCCAGCCGTTGCGATGCCCGTGTATCGGCAATCGCGCGTGACGCCGCACATGCTCGACGCCCGCGAAGCCCACCCAGTTCACACACACCATTACGCACGTGCCGCCCGCTTCGAGCACCTGATCGTGACGGCGCAGCATTTCGTCGATCGTGCCGGAGATGTTGATTGCGTACATCGGCATGCGCCCGAGCCGGTCGGCGTGCTTGCGCAGCACCGGCATCACGGCGGCGAGGCGCGCGTCGAAGCTCGCGTAGGAAGGGTCGGCGAGCAGTTCGTCATCCTTGATGAAGTCGATATCGGCGGCGCAAAGATCGTCGACGATCCTCGCGGTTTCGTCAGGCAAGAGCCCGATGCTCGGCTTGATGATGGTGCCGATCAGCGGTCTCGCATGCACGCCCGCAAGACGCCGCGTGCCTTCGATACCGAATGCCGGCCCGGCGAAGCGCTGCGTGTAATTCTCGGGCATGTCGATATCGAGCAGACGCAAGCCCGTGATTTCCCCGAGTTCGAAGAGATTGCCCGCGATGGTCGACAACAGCGCCGGCAGATTCGCCCCCACATTGTCGATGGGAAACGCGATGTCTATCTCGCCGCGATAGTAGAGCTTCGCCGGTTCCTTGCGTTCGACGTACGCGCTTTTCAAAGAAGGCTCGAGCACCGGCGGCAAGGAATCCACGCGGACCACGCGGGCGCGCGCACGTTCCTTCAGTGCATCGGTTTCGCCGGGCAGCGCGAGAAAAGTGCCGCTCGACTGCTCGCCCGCGATAACCTCCGCGGCCTTCGCAATAGGCACCGAGCTTTCCACGAAATAACGCGCCGTGAATTCCGCGCGCGAATGGGGGTTTTTGGACATGTTATGGGTTCACGTTGCGGCAGGCGCGATAGGAAAGGAGTGCGCCGGATGTCTCCGTTTTCGGCTTGCCGCACGACGTATCGTGCGGCGAAGCGCGCTTGTGGACTGTCGATCGACTATAAGATTGACGCTCGAAAGCATCAAACGATATGATTTCTGCGCGCGCTGCAAAAAACTCACAATAGCAACGCGCTCAATTGCTTCACGTCTCTGGTTCGCATGTTCATCACGCTTCGCGTTCGTTTCGATTCACCTCGAAGCGCGCGGGCTTCGTATCGCGAGGTCATCTGCACGTGCCCCGTCCTTCCCTCAACGCGCTGCGCGCGTTCGAAGCCACCGCGCGGCTGCGCAGCTTCGGCGAAGCGGCCGCGGAACTGTCCGTTACGCATGGCGCGATCAGCCGTCACATCCGTTCGCTCGAAGACACGCTCGGCGTGCTGCTGCTGTTGCGCAATGCGCATGCGACCGAACCCACGCCCGAAGGCGCGCGTCTCGCGGAAGGACTCTCGCGCGGGTTCGACCTGATTCAGTCGAGCGTCGATCAGGTGCGGCCTGGCCCGCTCACGCTGTCGTGTTCGCAGTCGATCATGATGTACTGGCTATTGCCTCGGCTTTCCAGGCTCCATCGCAAGGAGCCGCAAATCGAGCTGGGTTTCAGCATGGGATCGGGCGAAGTGGATTTCGCGCGCGACAACATCAGCGTCGCGATTCGCCTCTCGACCATCAAGCCGCCGAAGGATATCGTGCCGAAGCCGCTCGTCGATGAATGGATCGGCGTCGTGTGCTCGCCCGAGTACATGCGCGAGACACGCATCACCAGCGCGGACGATCTCGAACGCGCGCGTCTGCTCGCGACCGCGACGCGCCCCGGCGCGTGGGACGACTGGTTCGAGGCGAGCAGTCACACGCCCGCGCGCCGGCCGCAGATAGCGGAATCGTTCGAGCACTTCTATCTGTTGATTCAGGCCGCGAAATGCGGGCTTGGCGTAGCGACGGTGCCGCGCATGCTGGTGCGCGACGAACTGGATTCGGGCGCGCTCGTCGCGCCGTTCGGCTTCGTGACGGGACCGCGCAAGCTCGTGCTGTGGGTCGCGCCGCATCTCGAAGCGCGGCCGCAGACAATCGCGCTTTCAAGCTGGATCGGCGACGAGCTGCAGCGCGCGGAAGGGCAGACGTCAGCCTAGCCGCTTTACATCGCGCTGCCGCCGTCGGCGTTATAGACGGCGCCCGTCACGAACGATGCGTCGGGCGACGCAAGGAACGCCACCACCGATGCGATTTCCTCCGGCTGCGCGCCGCGCCCCATCGGCGTGACGGCGTAGATCGAATCGATAAAGCCTTCGGGCTTCGTCGCGAGTTGACGGCGCACGAAGTCCGTCAGCGTGAAAGCAGGCGCGACCGCGTTCACGCGTATGCCCGACTTCGCGAACTCGCGCGCCAGCGATTTCGTCATCGCGAGAATGGCGCCTTTCGATGTCGCGTACGCGGCGGTGCCGAGCATGCCGCCGCCTTTCTGTCCGGCGATCGAACTGAGATTCACGATCGAGCCGCTCTTCTGCGCGACCATCTGACGGATCACTTCCTGGCAGCACAGCCACGTGCCCGTGGTGTTCACGTCGAGCACGCGGCGGAATTCGTCCGGCGCGATGTCGAGAAACGGCTTCGCGCTTTCGAGTCCCGCGCTGTTCACGAGCACGTCGATGCGGCCCCACTCCGCGACCACGGTCTCGACCATCGCTTTCACGCTGGCTTCGTCGGCGACATCGACCTTGACGGGCATCGCCTCGAAGCCGCCCGCGCGGATGGATTGCGCGGCGTCGTCGGCGGCGGGTTCGCGCAAGTCCGCGATCGCCACGCGATAACCGCGGCTCGCCAGCATGTGCGCGGTAGCCTGGCCGATGCCGCTGGCCGCGCCCGTGATGATCGCAACAGGTGTCTCTTTCGTCATTGTTCTGGTCTTTGCGTGTCGTGAAGGGTGACCAGAAATATAGGCTTCCATTCGGCACGCATCAAACGAAATGATCTCCGCGCGCGCGGAGAAAAAATCACATGAGCGGCAGGTGTTTTTTCGCGGGAGTGAACCCGCTCAATCCTCCTTGTTTGCGGATTCGAACCAGCGCGGATAGTAGCGCCGCACGACTTCGCCGCTCGTCGCGAGCGCATGACACCGGTTCAGTTGAAACGGCCGCTTGTGTTGCTGCGCGTCCCGCGCGCGTTGATTCGCCATGGTCTGGAATGCGAGCGTAGCCAGCACGCCGATCAGATCCGTCATATGCGTGCAGCCGCGTGTGCCGCCAAGACGTTCCTTCACCGCCGCGCTCAACCCTGGCGCGATGCGTAATCCCACGAGCTTTCCGTAATCGGGCGCAATGCGGTCGCACACGTTCTCATAAGGAAGCGCGTCGAAGCACGCCTCGGCCGCGACGATATGCATATCGGTATCGATCGTGATTCTCAGCGACATGTCGTGAATCGGCTCGCCGGCGCGGCGGGTTCCGGCGGGTCCAGTCTTGTCGTGCGTCTTGACATCGACGAGGCGAGCTTCGAGGTCGTAGAGACCGCCCGGCCTCGCATAGCCATTCGCTTCGATACGCCGCGTGTGCAGCAATTCCCGCTCTTCAATAGTGGACAGTGGCATCAGCAAACTCGACGAAGGGCGAAGCCGGAGCGAGCCGGCTTCGCGTGTGAAGGAGGCGACTGCATCGAGTCGATGCGTCCGCCAGTTGCGTACGGTATCGCAATGCATCCGCGAGCGAAGACTTCCATCGATCCCGCTTGCGCGCATATAGAATATAAATTATATTTTGCGCACGGGGAACCAAGGAGGAGCAGTGAATAGTCCATTTGAAGACATCCGGATACTGGACCTGACGTGGGAATTCGGCCGCTACGTGGGCCGGCTATTCGGGGATCTCGGTGCGCGAGTGACGCGTATCGAACCGCCGGGCGGATTGCCGGACCGGCGGGCGTCGACATCGGCGGACGCGATCGAACGCGAGCCGGCCGTCTATGAATTCGAGTTTCTGAACGCGGGTAAGGAGAGCGTGACGCTGGATCTGGCTTCCGCGAAAGGGCGCGAAGCCTTCGCGGCGCTCGCGCAGGCGGCGAAAGTGATTCTGCTCGAGCGCGGCGGTCCGCTGTATGACGAACTGTCGTGGGTTCGGCAGCAGGCGCCGTCTGCCGTCGTGACGTCGATCTCGCCTTTCGGACGCACGGGTCCGTGGGCGGATGCGCCCGCGACCGATCTGACGCTTCAGTCGGCGGGCGGCATCGCATGGCTGTCGGGCCGGCTGACCGACGCGCCGCTGCGCTTGCCGGGCCTGCAGGCGACGATGGTCACTGGCGTATACGCGGCAACGGCGACATCGCTGGCGCTGTACGACACGCTCGCCACGGGCCGCGGCCACGAGGTGGACGTATCGGCGCAGGAGTGCATCGCCCACTCGTTGCAGAACTCCATCCAGATGTGGGACTTCGAGCGCAAGGTGTCGATGCGCGGCGGCGAAGGCACGCGTGACGCGAGCGAAGACATGTTCGCCTGCCGCGATGGGCTGATTTTCCTGGCGGCGCCGCGCTCGCTGGGCGTGTCGTGGAACGCGCTAGTGGGCTGGATCGAGGAGACGGGACATCCGTCGGCGGAAGAGCTCACGAAGGAGCGCTGGGCGGATCGCGTGTGGCGGCTCACGGGTGAAGCGAAGTCGATATTCCGTCAGACGCTGGAGTCGTTCACGCGGAACTACACGAAGGATGAGCTCACGCAGGAGGCGCTGAAACGCAAGATCGTGATGGGTCCGGTGGCCAAGGTGACCGACGTGCTCGACGATCCTCAGCTCAGGCACCGCGAGTACTTCGAGCAAGTCGAGTTGTCGCTCGCCGGCGCCCGGGTGAGCTTTCCCGGCGCACCTTACCGATTGTCCGAGCCCGTATGGAAGCTCAGGCCCGCCATCGCCGGCACCGAACAGCCGCAGCCGGCGTGACACAAGAAGAGGAGATTTCATGAAGCCTGACTTCCTTAAAGGCGTTCGCTTTACCGATCTCACATGGGCCGGAGCAGGACCGTTCGGCACGAAGGTGTTCTCCGACTTCGGCGCGGAAGTATTGAAGATCGAAAGCACCACGCGCCTCGATTCAGTGCGCACGGCCGGTCCGTACAAGGATGGCGTTTTCGGGCTGAACCGCAGCGGCTACTTCGCGTCGCGCAACACGGGCAAGAAGAGCATCTCTCTGAACCTGAAGACCGAAGAAGGCAAGCGCATCGTGCGCGAGCTGGTCGCGCATTCGGATGTCGTGTCGAATAACTTCGGCCCCGGCGCGATGGACCGCTTCGGCTTCGGCTACGAAGCGCTTCGCGAGATCAAGCCCGACATCATCTATCTGTCGATGCCGATGTACGGACAGGACGGCCCACGCGCGAACCTGCTCGGCGTGGGCATGACGATCAGCGCCGTCACTAGCATCATGTGGCAGACCGCCTACGGCCCGGCCGATCCCGTTGGTCCGGGCACGCACTATCCGGATCATGCCGCGAACCCGTATCACGCGGCGTTCGCGGTGCTCGCCGCGCTCGCGCACCGGCGCAAGACCGGGCGCGGGATGAAGATCGACCTCTCGCAGGTCGAATCGACGATCAATTTCGTCGGCCCCGCGATCGTCGAGGCGAGCGCCACGGGACGCGAGCCGCCGCAGATCGGCAATCGCAGCCGCAGCCATGCGCCGCACAATATCTTCCGCGCGCGCGGCGACGACCAGTGGGTAGCTGTGGCCGTCACGGACGACGCGCAGTGGCGCGCGCTCACCGCGATCATCGGGCGCGCGGAACTGGCCGACGATGCGTCGCTCGCCACCGCAACCGGTCGCCTGGCCTCGCTGCCTCGCGTGGAGCAGGCCGTCGCCGACTGGTGCGCGGCGCATTCGCCCGAGGAGATCGTCGCGGCCTTGCGCGCGCAGCGGATCGCCGTAGCCGAGGTCGCGCATTCGCGCAGGCTCATCGAAGCCGATCCGCAGCTTGCTCATCGGAATTACTGGCAGCACGTGCAGCACCCGGAGATCGGCGCGGTGCTGCTCAACTCGCCGCCGTATCTCATCGACGGCGAGCGCGTCGAGCTCCAGCCGCCGCCGCTGCTCGGCCAGCATACGCGCGAGGTGCTCGGCCGCCTGCTCGGCATGTCCGGGAAGCAACTGGACGAACTGAACGATCAAGGAGTGTTTTCGTGAGCGAATGGAAAGCGGCAAGCCCGTCGAAAGCGCTGCGCCGGGCGGCAGCGGTGGTCGGCGTCGGCCATTCGGATTGGGTGGGCGACTGGAAGCGCGTGCGCGGCGGCGAGAAGCCCACCGACAGCTACGGCTACGGCGCCATCGCGCTTCGCCAGGCGCTGGACGACGCGGGCATTGGCAAGGATGAAATCGACGGTCTTATCGTCGGTCCGACCACGGCATACGAGCGGATGTCGGAAGTGCTCGGCATCGATCCGCGCTGGGGCGATCAGGCCGATGCCGTGCTGTCGGTCGCTCAGGCGGTGACGGCGATTCAGGCCGGCCTCGCCGAGACCGTCGCCCTCGTGTACGGCAACGATCAGCGTTCGGCGCAGATCCAGTACGGCGGCCCGCAGGCCATGGGCGGCGATGCGTTTCTCTCTTATGTGTATCACTCGCCGTGGGGCCTCACGTCGCAGGGCGCGCTATATGCGCTGACGTTCCGCGCGTTCTGCGAAGCACGCGGCTTCGAGCCCGATGACCTTGGGCACGTGGCGGTCGCGCAGCGCGCGTGGACCTCGATGAATCCGAACGCCGTGATGCGCAAGCGGATCACGCTCGACGAGTATCGCGAGTCGAAGCACATCTGCGAACCGCTGCGCCTGTACGACTACTGCATGATCAACGACGGCGGCGTCGCGCTGATCGTCACGACGGCCGAGCGGGCGGCGCGCTTCAGGAAGCCGCCGGTGTACATCGAGGCGATCGGGCGGCGCGACCTGAACCGCGGCGCCACCAGCCTCGAGCCGCGCCTGACCGACTTCTATCTGTCCGCGCAGCAGGACTGCGCGCGTCAGGCGTACGAGATGGCGGGTTTCGGTCCCAAGGACATGGACCTGTTCCAGGTGTACGACAGCTTCTCCGTGCATGTGCCGCTCGCGCTCGAAGGCTACGGCTACTGCGCCGTCGGCGACGCCGGGCGGTTTCTGCGCGAAGAGGGCATCGGTCCCGGCGGCAAGCTGCCGACCAATACCGGTGGCGGGCACCTGTCTGAAACGTATATGCAGGGCTGGGCGCATCAGATCGAATGCGTACGCCAGGTGCGCGGCGAGTGCGGCGAGCGTCAGATCGACGACTGCCGGCACGCGCATTACACGTCCGATGTCGCGGGCAAGGCCGTTTCGATCATCTATAGCCGATAGGAATTCCACATGACTGAAACACCCGCTGAAGTGCCGCGCACGCCGCAACCGGTGATGGGCATGTACGACGCGCCGATGTGGCAGAGCATCCGCGACGGCGCGCTCAAGCTCCAGCACTGCACCTCGTGCGGCGGCGTGCTTTACCCGCCCGCGCCGGTCTGCCCGCACTGCCTGTCCAGCGAGCTCGAATGGCGCGCCGTGTCGGGGCGGGGCACGGTGCTGTCCTGGGTGGTCTTTCACAAGACCTATCTGGATGCGTATCCGGCGCCGTACAACGTGATTGCCGTGCGTCTCGATGAAGGCGCCGTGCTCGTCTCGAACCTCGAAGCGCCGCTGCCCGAGGGAAGCTGGATCGGCAAGAAAGTCCGCATGATCTTCAAGCCGATGCCCGACGGTTTCGTGCTGCCCAGATTCGTGCTGGATGAGGACGGCACCCGCTCCTGAGCGAGCGCGCATTCGAGCGTCTGGCAAGGCGGTTCGGAAGCGTTCTGGCGCGCGCCCGGTTCGGCTGGCCGAGGGCCATATATTTTATTTGCCCCTTACAATGTCCTCCTTGCCGGACGGTGAATCGCTCCGGCAGACACGACAGGCTCAGGCCAGCCGCCGATCCGGCGGCGCGGCCGCGAGCGGACAAGGCAGGACACTCTGGGGTTCATATGGTGTTTCGAACAAAGCTGGATCAGGTGGCCGAGCGGCTGAGAGAGCGGATCATCTCGGGCGAGTACCGGCGGGGAGAGAAGCTCAAGCAGGCGGAGATCGCCGAGGAGCTTGGCGTATCGATCACGCCGGTGCGCGAGGCGCTCAAGGCGCTCGAAATGGAAGGCTTCGTGTTGAGCATCCCGCACAAGGGGCTGCTCGTGCCGGAGATCGATCGCAAGAGCGTGCGCGAGATTTTCGAGCTGCGCGTGGTGCTCGAGCGCCGGCTCACGGAGTGGGCGCTCGAAAAGATCACGGACAACGAGATCGCCGAGCTGCGCACGATCCACCGCGAGCTGAGCAAGTTGACGAAGGCGCGCGAGCCGTTCCCGGTGCGTGCGGCAAACGTCCGGTTTCACTTTCGAATCTATGAAATCGCCGATCGCCCGCAGACGCTGCAGTTCGTCCGGGTGTTATGGGCCAAGTATCCGTTCAACTTCCACGACGACCAGGCAGCCCGCTTCAAGCAACTGCTGCACGAGCACGAAGAGATCCTGCGCCGGCTCGAAGCGGGCGATCGCGCTGGCGCGCTGGCGGCGATGGTCGAGCACATCGAGGCCGGCTGGCATCGTGTGGAGAAGAACGCCACGGAACCGGCCAACGAATGACCGCGCCGGGACGGGAAGCCGGACCTTTTCCAGGAGACGCAGGGCAACCATGAGCACTTCTCGTAATCCCGCTTCATCTTCCGCCGATACGGACGGACGCCGCACGCTGATCGTGACCGGCGGCTCGCGCGGAATCGGCGCGGCTGTATCGCGTGGCGCCGCGCGCAGCGGCTATCGCGTCTGCATCAATTATCGCAATGGGGTCGAGACCGCCGAACGGCTCGCCGACGAGATCGTTTCTTCCGGCGGCGAAGCGTTCGCCTGGCAAGCCGACACAGCCGACGAAAGCGCCGTCGTCGCCATGTTCGATGAGGTTGCGCGACGCTATGGCCCGGTCACCGATCTCGTCAACAATGCGGGCGTGAGCGGCGGTTCGACCCGTCTCGCGGACCTCGACGTGTCCGCGTTGCAGCAAACCCTCGCCGTCAACGTGATGGGCTATTTCCTGTGTTGCCGTGAGGCCGTGCGGCGCATGTCGACGGAGCGCGGCGGCGCGGGCGGGAGAATCGTCAACGTGTCGTCGGTGGCGGCCACGCACGGATCGGCGGGGCGGCGCGTCCACTATGCGGCATCGAAAGGCGCCGTCAATTCGCTGACCGTGGGTCTCGCGAAAGAAGTGGCGCGCGAGGGCATCCGCGTCAATGCGGTTTCTCCGGGCCTCACGTTCACCGATTTCAACGAACCCGGGCGGATCGAGCGTCTGGCGGACGAAGTGCCGCTCGGGCGCGGCGCGTCGCCGGAGGAAATCGCCAACGCGATTCTCTGGCTGCTGAACGACGACGCGGGTTATGTGTTGAGCGCCAACCTGCTGGTATCGGGCGGCCGGTAGCCGACCTTCTTCGGATAACAAACTTTCTGCTTCGCCTGGACGACGACACGAGCGTCGGTGCAAACCCTCGATCGAAAAGAAGCGCGTTGTCCGGATGGAAAATATAATTTATATTTGACACATTACTTTCAGGAATCGCGTTGCCGGCCAGCGAAGCCCGGCGACCATAAAAGGAGACGAATGTGCGCTGGAGATCTCGCTACTGGGTGTATCTGATGCTGTTCGCGCTTGCTGCGATCAACTATCTGGATCGCGTTGCGCTGTCCGTTTCGGCTGGCCACGTCCAGGCCGCGCTGGGCATCGACAAGGTTCAGCTCGGCTATCTGTTTTCTTCCTTTCTCTGGGGTTACACGCTCTGCCTGATTCCGATGGGCTTGCTCGTCGATCGTTTCGGCTCGCGTTCGGTGACAGCTTTCAGCATGGCGCTCTGGTCCGCCGCGACCGCGCTGACAGGCGCGGCCACATCGATGGGCGGCGTCATCGCCGCGCGCGTGGTGATGGGTGTCGGTGAATCGTGCTGTTATCCGGCGGCTTCGCGCATCATCCGCGAATGGGTGCCGAGCAGCGAGCGCGGCACGGCGATGACCGTGTTCAACTCGGGCGCCTACTTCGGTCCGGCGCTTGGCGCGGTGGGCTTGTCGTGGCTCGTATCGGTGCTGGACTGGCGCATATCTTTCGCCATCTGCGGCCTCGTGGGTTTCGTGTGGCTGGCTGTGTGGCTCGCCTTCTTCCGTCAGCCCGAAGAGGCCACGTGGATCTCGGAAGACGAGCGTGAAACGATTCGCCGCGAGCGCGAGACCACATCGCAGACGCAGGCGGTCGCGGCGCAGCCGATCGGATTGAGCCGCATCATCGCGAGCCGCACGATGTGGGGCCTCATGCTCACGCAGGGCGCGGGCGCCTACACGCAATACCTGTTTCTGACCTGGCTGCCGAACTATCTGCAGGCTGAACGAGGCATGACCCTCCTCAAGAGCGGCACCGTGATGGCGCTGCCGTACATCGGCTCGATCGTCGTCTCCGTGGCGCTCGGGATGATGAGCGACCGCCTGCTGACCCCGCGCGCGGTGGAAGCCGGCCGCCGGCGCATCGTGCTCGGCTCGGTCGTGCTTGGCGGCGCGGTCATCCTGTTCGTGCCGTGGGTGTCCAGCATCGAAGGGATCCTGCTGCTCATCACGATGGCGCTGGGCAGTGTCGCGACGGGCAACGCGCTCAACATCACGCTGCTCGGCGACCTGCTGCGCTCGAAGGCCGACCTCGGCCGCGCAACCGGGCTGCTGCTGATCGGCGGAAACGTGTTCGGCTTCCTCGCGCCGATCGTGACCGGCTACGTGGTGCAGGCGACGGGGCGGTTCGATACCGCATTCGCGGCGGCGGGCGGCCTGCTCGTGATGGGCGCGCTGTCGTCGTGGTTTCTCACGCGTTCGCCGATCGGCGAGCGTCCCGGCGCGGCGCTGCAAGGCGACGTGACGGGGCAGATCGGAGGCTGACATGAACGAACCGCTCACCGCGCCACGCGATACCGCGAAGGCCGCGCCGCACATTGCGATACGTCCGGAATGGCTGGCGCTTCGCACTGAACCGGCGCTGGAACCCGACCTGCCGATCATCGATGCGCACCATCATCTCTGGGAATTTCCGGACAAGCGTTATCGATCGCGGGATCTGATCGACGATCTCGCGAGCGGCCACAACGTCCGCGCGACGGTGTTCGTCGAATGCAAGACGCACTACGACATGGATGCACCGGCGGAACGAGCTTCGGCGGGCGAAATGCGCTTTGCTCTGGCCGAAGCGCGCGAAGCCGAGGCGCTGGGCACCTTCACGCGCGTCGGGGCGACGTTCGTCGGCAACGTCGATCTGACGCTCGGCGCGGCGGCGGGGCCGGCGCTCGATCATCTGATCGATGCGTCGGAAGGGCGCTTGCGCAGCATCCGCAATATCGCCGTGTGGCACGCAAACCCGGACGTGCGTCCATCGGCGGCGACGCCGCCAGCACGGCTGCTGCTCGATCCGTCGTTCCAGGCCGGCATCGCGCAGTTGGCGCCGCGTCAGCTTGCATTCGACGCATGGCTGATTCACACGCAACTGCCCGAGCTATGCCAGCTCGCCGACAAATTCGGCGATACGCCGATCGTGCTCAATCACGTCGGTGGCCCGCTGGCGCTCGGACCTTATCGCGGGCATCGCGACGAAGTATTCGCCGCATGGCGCGACGACATCTCGCGGCTGTCGCGCTACTCGAACGTGCACGTGAAGCTGGGCGGCTTCGGCATGCCGCTTTTCGGCTTCGACTTTGAAAGGGCGGCGCTGCCCCCTGATTCCGCGTCAGTGGCGGAGGCGATCCGGCCATATGTCGAGACGTGCATCGAGGCGTTTGGCGCTTCGCGCTGCATGTTCGAGAGCAACTTCCCGGTCGACAAGGGCTGTTTCGGCTATGGCGTTGCGTGGAATGCCTACAAGCGGGTGACAGCGAATCTGCCTGAGTCCGACCGGGCCGCGCTGTTTCACGACACCGCAGCCCGCTTCTACCGCATCGCCGGTTAGCCGGGTTCTCTCGCGCCGCGCAGCAGGGCGGCGCGTGAAGATCTCACGTTCTGCATGAAACGATAAGGATCACTATATATAAGTTGAAAGAGTCGCCACTCGCGATGCATGGCGAGTTTTCATAAAATGCAGAATATAAAAAATATTTACGAGGCGATTGCAAAATATATAATGCATCCATGCTGGTGAACCGAAAACCGAAATACCAGGAGACAGCAGTGCAAGTGCAGAGAATCGGCAACACCGAAATCCGCAAGTTCGACGAAATCAGCCGGCTGCCGCTCGAAGCGCGCTGGTTGTTCCCGTCTATCGACGAGGCCTTCGTCGAAGCCAATCGTGATTGGCTCGGACCGAACCTCGTGGAACCGGGCTCGACCCGGCTGTACATGAGCTTTCATAGTTATGTCATCCGCACGCGACACCACACGATCCTCGTGGACGCCTGCAACGGCAACCACAAGCAGCGGCCGTCGATGCCCGCCTGGAACGATCTGAACACGCCCTATCTCGCCAATCTCGCCGCGATCGGCGTGAGGCCGGAAGAGATCGACATCGTGCTCTGCACGCACCTGCACGCCGATCACGTTGGCTGGAACACGCGGCTCGAAAACGGCCGCTGGGTGCCGACCTTTCCGAACGCGCGTTACCTGATGGCGCGCGTCGAATTCGAATATCTGTTCGACCAGCATTGCAAGCATCCGGAAACGCCGGTCAATCGCGGTTCGTTCGAGGACAGCGTGCTGCCCATCCACGAGCACGGACGCGCCGATCTGGTCGAGCTCGATCATGTGGTCGAACGCGAACTGGGCGAAGGCGTCTGGCTGTCGCCCGCCTGCGGCCATACGCCGGGTCACGTGTTCGTCAATGTCGGCGATCGCGGCCGCGAGCGCGCCGTGTTCACGGGCGACGTTATCCATCACGCGATCCAGTTCGCCGACCCATCGCTGACGAATCTCGCCGATTTCGACGCGAAGCAGGCTCACGACACCCGGCTCGCGCTGATGCATCGCTATGCGGATACCGACACGCTGCTGATGACCGGGCATTTCCCATCGCCGACGGCGGGCCGCATCGTCACGCACGGCGACCAGTTCCGTTTTGCCTTCGACGGCGAATGACATCAAGAACGGCCTGAACCGCAGCGGCCGTGGAACGGCGCGTTCCCCGTCGCGCGGCAAACGCAGCCGCCGAGCAGGCGGTACGAAATCTATAAGGAGATATCCGTATGATCAGTAAGACGCTGAAGACCATCGCGATTCGCGCGCTGTGCGCGGCGGCCATGAGCGGCGCCGCGTGCGTCGCGCACGCCCAGGAGACGATGAAGATCGGCGTGATCGCGTCGTTGTCGGGGGGCGGGACCGCGTGGGGCCTCGGGCTCCAGCGCGGCGTGCAGATCGCGATCGACCAGTTGAACGCGGCAGGCGGGCTGAAGCTCGCCGGGAAGACCTACAAGCTCGAACTGATCGCGTACGACGACCAGTACAACGCCGCGCAAGCGAAGACGGCCGCAGACCGGCTGGTGAACCGCGACCAGGTGAAGGTGATTTTCGGGCCGGTAGGGTCGCCGGGCGCGCTCGGCTCGCTGCCGGTCACGCAGCCCGCGAAGGTCCTGCAGTTCGTCGATGGTTATGCGCCGCAGATCCTGCGCAATCAGTGGAAGGGCGCGTACGTATTCCGCGTCAACAACAGCACGCAGGAGTTCTCGGGACCGATCGTTCAATGGCTGCACAAGAACTCGCCGAACGCGAAGAAGATCGGCATGATCGCGCCGAACGACGCGACGGGCCAGTCGGGCGTGCCGATTCTCACCGACGCGTACAAGAAGAACGGCTTCGAGGTGTGGACGGATGCGTACGAGCGGGGCACGAAGGAATTCACGCCCCTGTTGCTTCGCATGATGGCGCAGAACGTCGATGTGTTCGATCTCAACGCGAATGCGCCGGGTGAGGCGGGGCTGCTCGTCAAGCAGGCGAGGCAGGTGGGCTACAAGGGCATCATCATCCAGTCGGGCGGCGCGGGTATCGACGAGCTGATCCAGATTGCCGGTCCGCTCGCCAACGGCATGATGAAGTACGACGTGATCGACGAATCGCTGCCGCGCGTGAAGCCGTTCGTCGCCGCTTATCAAAAGAAATACAGCGGCGTGATGAACGGCCTGGCCCCGGTGTACTACAACGCGGCGAACGTGCTCTTCGAAGCAATGCGCCGCGCGGATTCGACCGACACCACGCAGATCCGCGATCAGCTCGAGAAGATGACGGGCTACGACGCGCCGATCTTCGGCAAGGTCGTGTGGACCGGCGCGAAGGACTACGGCGTCGATCATCAGTTGCTGCACACGTTCGTCATCAAGGAGGTGACGAACGGCAAGGCATCGGTGAAGGCCGTCATCACGCCGTAAAGGCGCCCCTGCGCGCTGGCCGGCAAGGTCCGCCGGCAAGCGCGTGCCGGGTTTCATCGCTGACGAGATTCAGGAGCGTTTCATGTTCTCTCCCGCAGTTCTTGGCCAGGTATTCGTGGACGGTATCGGCCTGAGCGCCATCTACATCCTCATTGCGCTCGGATTCACCCTGCTGTTCGGCATCATGCGCGTCGTGAACTTCGCGCACGGCGCGTTCGCCATGCTCGGCGGCTATGCACTGTATTACCTGTACGGCGGCTTCGGCCTGCCGTATCTGATCGCGGCGCCGCTCTCGGCGCTGATCGTCGCGACCGTCGCGCTGCTGCTCGAACGCATCGTGTACCGCTTCTTCTACCAGCGGATGTTCCAGAGCATGATCGGCCTGCTCGGGCTCGACATGGCGATCATGTACACGGCGGTGATCGTCTGGAACGCCGAGGAACGCTCGGTTCCGCCGAGCACCGATGCGTTGCTGCAGTTCGGCGGCCTCGTGTTTCCCGCTCAGAAGCTCATCATCGCCGGCATCGCGGCGGTCGCGCTGCTCGCCTTCTACGTGTTCACCCACTATTCGCGTTATGGTCTCGCGATGCGGGCGGCCGCGCAGGACGTCGATATCGCCGAAGCGCAGGGCGTGAACAGCACCGCGATCTATCGTCTCGCCTTCTTCATCGCCATCTTCATGGCCGCGCTCGCGGGCGGGTTTTACGCGCAGACCTATGCGCTGTCGCCGTTCGTCGGCGAGCCGCAGTTGATGATCGCGTTCATCGTCGTGATTCTCGGGGGCATGGGCAGTATCCCCGGCGTTGCGCTCGGCGGCCTGCTGCTCGGTCTCGCAAACAGCTTTCTCGGCACCTTCTACGGCAGCGCTACTTCGATATTCGTGTCTTTCGGCGCTGTGATCCTGCTGCTGATCTTCCGCCCGTGGGGCCTGCTTGGAGCGAAAGAAGCATGAACAAACCATCCGTTCTTCAATCCGCGCTGCGGCCCGGGCTCGCGATGCAGCCGCCGCCACAGGCGGCCGCCATGCGGCCGGCGCGCCGCTGGCTCGCTCATCCCGCGGTGATCGTCATCGTGCTCATCGCACTCGTGGCTTTGCCGCTTTTCGGGCAGGACAAGTTCGTCCTCTCGGTCGCCGTCACCACGTTCATCACCGCCATCGCCGCCAGTTCATTGCACCTCATCGTGCGCACGGGTCATGTGTCGCTCGGTCATGCCGCATTCATGGGCATTGGCGCGTATGTATCGGCCATTTCGACGATGAACTTCGGCCTGTCGTTCCCGGTGTCGGTGTGCCTCGCCTTTCTCGCGCCCGCTGTGCTTGCGCTGATAGTCGGCCCGATCCTCCTGCGCCTGACGGGCAAGTACTTCGTGCTCGTCACGCTGCTCTTCGGTGAGATCGTGCGCACCGTGTTCGTCAACTGGACGAGCGTGACGGGCGGCTCGAACGGCATCTCCGGCGTGCCGGCGCCGAGCGAGTTCTTCTCGAACGCGGTGCCGTTCTATTACCTCGCGCTCGGCTTTGCTGTCGTCATCATCGGGATCGTCGGCCGGCTGCTTGCGTCCGAAATCGGCCGGATGATCGATTCGGTGCGGGAAGGCGAATCGCTCGCGCGCTGCTCGGGCGTGCCCGTGCTCAGCACGAAGGTCGCGGTGTTCGTGCTCGCCTGCGGGATCGTTGGCGTCGCGGGCGCGCTGCAGGCGCATTTCGTTCACTACATCGATCCGACTTCGTTCGCGGTGGAGCAGTCGTTGAATCTCGTGGTCATCAACGTCATCGGCGGAATGTACACGCTGATCGGGCCGATCGTCGGCACTGTGTTCGTCGTGCTGCTGCCCGAATTCCTGCGTGGTTACGTGGAACTGCAGCACGTGGTCTTCGGCATCGTGCTGATCCTCGTGATGGCGTTCTTTTCAGGCGGCATTGCCGATGCGGGCGTGCTGCTCAAACGCCTCGGCTTCGGACGCGGAGGTCAGCAATGAGCGCGCGCCTGCTCCAGATAGAAAAGCTGTCGCGGCATTTCGGCGGACTCGCTGCGGTGTCGGAACTGACGTTTCACGTGAACGAGCACGAGATACTCGGCATCATCGGGCCGAACGGCGCCGGAAAAACCACGGCGATCAATCTCGTGAGCGGCATGATCCGGCCGAGCAGCGGTCACGTCCGGCTCGACGGCGAGGACGTGACAGGACTGTTGCCGCACGTGCTCGCGCGCAAGGGGCTCGTGCGCACGTTCCAGTCGACCACGGTGTACGGCGGGCGCACGGTTTATGAAAACGCCGTGCGCGGCGCTTTCCTCGGGATGTATCCGGGCGCGATGGCGGCGTTCTTCAATACGCGCCGTGCGCGTGCGATGCGCGCCGAAAGCGAGCATCGCGTAGCCGAGCTGCTCGAATGGCTCAACCTCGCCGACGTCGCCTCCTTGCAAGCCGGCAGCCTGCCGTACGGCTATCAGAAGACGCTCGGCATGGTCATCACGCTTGCGGCGCAGCCGCGTATCGTGATGCTCGACGAGCCGGTCGCGGGGCTGAGCGCGGAGGAGGCCGATCACGTGCGCGACACGATCCTGAAAATCCGCGACCGCGGCATCACCGTGATCGTCATCGATCACAACATCCGATTCATGAAGGGCCTGTGCGATCGCGTGATGGCGATGCATCAGGGCCATGAGCTGACGACCGGCGCACCGCTCGAAGTGCTGGCCGATTCGAAGGTGATCGAAGCGTATCTGGGGAGGGGACATGCCGCAGCTCACGGTATCTGATTTGAACGTCCGTTACGGGCGCGTGATCGGCACGCATGGCGTGTCATTCTCGGTCGAGGCCGGCGAGATTTTCGCGCTCGTCGGCAGCAACGGCGCCGGCAAGAGCAGCGCGATCAAGGCGATTCTCGGCATGGCGCACTATGCGTCTGGCTCGATTACCTTCGAAGGCGAGGATATGCGCGGGCTCAAGACGAGCGAGATCGTGCGTCGCGGTATCGCGATTTCGCCCGAAGGGCGGCGCGTGTTCGGGCAGTTGTCGGTCGCCGAGAACCTTCGCATGGGTGCGTTCACACGCTCGCGCGACGAGGCCGATCAGCGCATCGAGCAGATCTATGCCTACTTTCCGCGTTTGAAGGAACGCTGGAAACAGCATGCGGCCAGCCTGAGCGGAGGCGAGCAGCAGATGCTCGCCATCGGCCGCGCGTTGATGTCGAAGCCGAAGCTCTTCCTGCTCGACGAGCCTT
Organism: Caballeronia sp. 11_S32; assembly: GCF_056930355.1. Classification (NCBI taxonomy): domain Bacteria; kingdom Pseudomonadati; phylum Pseudomonadota; class Betaproteobacteria; order Burkholderiales; family Burkholderiaceae; genus Caballeronia; species Caballeronia sp. 11_S32. Next base: position 1,381,065 of record NZ_JBXOWH010000001.1, on the reverse strand, counting down.
CGCTCGGGCTTGCGCCGATCGTCGTGGAAAGAATCGGCGATGTGCTCGATGAAATCCGGCGCGCGGAGCAGCTTACCGTGATCCTCGCGGAGCAGAACGCGCACTGGGCGATGCATCTCGCGTCGCGCGCGGTGATCTTCGAACTGGGCCGTTCGGTCAACACCGGCCCGACCGAGCAGTTGATGAAGGACCCCGCCGTGCAAAGCGCGTATCTCGGCATCTGAGGGCGGCAATGGTTGCATGCGATACGGGCTGCCGCGGGCAGCCCGTATCAATTACGACGATGAAAGGATCAGGGCCACTGCGCGCCGCGCTGGCCGACATAGACCGCGATCAGCGATGACGCGGTCGTCACGAACAGGCGATTGCGTTTCGGACCGCCGAACGTGAGGTTCGTCGCGACTTCCGGCAGATGGATCTTGCCGAGCAGCGCGCCGTCGGGTGCATAGCAGTGCACGCCGTCGCCGGCCGTGGTCCACACGTTGCCTTCGGTATCCACGCGAAAGCCATCCGCCACGCCGGGGGAGATCGTCGCGAACACGCGCGGACGAGCGAGCCGCACACCATCGACGACATCGAACGCGACGATATGATGCGGGCCGTCCGGATCGTGCGAGACGCCCGAATCGGCGATGTAGAGAATCGACTCGTCCGGCGAGAACGCGAGCCCGTTCGGCTTCACAAGCTCGCTGGTGGCGATAGTCAGTTCGCGCGTCTTCGGATCGAGCCGGAACACGTGGTTCGCGCCGATCTCGCTCTTCGCCTTGTCGCCGGTGTAATCGCTGAGGATGCCGTAGTCCGGGTCGCTGAACCAGATGCTGTCGTCGGACTTCACGACGATGTCGTTCGGCGAGTTGAGGCGCTTGCCTTCGAAGCGGTCCGCAAGCACCGTGATCGTGCCGTCGTGCTCCGTGCGCGTGACGCGGCGGCCGCCGCTCTCGCAGGTCAGAAGACGCCCCTGGCGGTCGCGCGTGTTGCCGTTGGCGTTGTTCGACGGATAGCGATACACCGTTGCCGGCGCGCCTTCCACCCAGCGCATGATGCGATTGTTCGGGATGTCGCTCCACAGTAGGCATTCGCTGTCGGCGAACCACACCGGACCTTCGGGCCAGCGCATGCCGGTGTGCAGCACTTCGATACGCGCATTCGCGACGATGCTCAGGCGAAAGCGTTCGTAGTCGACTATTTCGAATTCTGGACTCAAGTTTGTCTCCTTCCTCTGGCTGGTTCGCGCGGGACGTCCCGGCCGCGCGATGATCGAATCGGTCGTATCGAAGTGCGGCTAGCGGCTGCCGCCTTTCGCATTCCATGTGTCGACGGGAATCGTGGGCATCTCGAAGACGTCGGCCATGCGCAAGTAATGGTGGCCATGCATGCGGCCGACGAGTTGCAGCCGCTCCGTATCGATCCAGCAGCGTTGCGCGTCGAGCACTGCTTCGTCGGGGACATGCATTGCGAGCACTTCGCCGAGCACGAGCGAACGCCGCGTTCCGAGCGCGATGATCTGCATCAGCCGGCATTCGAACGACACGCGGCTTTCAGCGATGCGCGGCGTGCGGATCAGCGTGGACGGCGCCGGCGTGAGCCCGGCTTCAGCGAACTCGTCCACGGCCGGGCCGAACTCGATCGCGGTGATGTTCATCTGTTCGATGCAGTCCGCGCTCACGAGGTTGACGACGAATTCCTTCTGCAAGCGCACGTTCTCGCCGGTGTCCTTGCGGTCCGAATCGGAACGGTGATTGATCGCGAAACCGAGTGTCGGCGGGTCTTCGGCGAAGACGTTGAAAAACGAGAAGGGCGCGGCGTTGGGCTTGCCGTTCGCGTCGATGGTCGACACCCATGCGATCGGGCGCGGCGTGACGGTCGATGACAGCAGCTTGTAGCGCTCGAGCGGTTTGAATCGGGAGAACTCGAAATACATGACGCTCCTTCGGCAAGTGCGCGGGTGCGATCGAGACCGGCATCGCATTGCATCCCGTGTAAATATAGATTATATATTGCATTATATTAGTTGCATCCGTCAACGAAGCCCATAGAAGGATCGCGTCGGAGACGAGACCAAAGCCCACAAGCCGACTAAATCGTCGTCAATCAGGAGACAAGCATGCAATCTGTCGATCCCGCTTCGGCGGTGTCTTCGCATCACGCTGCGGCACCGAGTGTCTCGATCTATGTGCGCATCACGCGCCGGCTTCTGCCCTTGCTGTTCATCTGTTATGTCGCGTGCTACCTCGACCGCGTCAACATCGGTTTCGCGAAGCTGCAGATGGCGTCGGACTTAGGCTTCAGCGATACGGTGTACGGGCTCGGCGCCGGCATGTTTTTTATCGGCTATCTGGCATTCGAAACGCCGAGCAACATGATTCTCTATCGCGTGGGCGCGCGGCGGTGGCTCGCCCGCATCATGGTGACCTGGGGCGTCATCTCGGCGGCGATGCTGTTCGTCCGCACGCCAGGAGCGTTCTACGCAATGCGCTTTCTGCTGGGCATCGCGGAAGCGGGCTTCTTTCCTGGCGTGGTGCTGTATCTGACGCAATGGTTTCCGTCGCGTCGGCGGGCTGGCGTCGTTGCGATCTTCATGACCGGCATTCCGGTATCGGGCGTGCTTGGTGGACCGCTGTCGGGCTGGATCATGAGCAGCATGGGTGGAACCGGCGGCCTCGCTTCGTGGCAATGGCTGTTTCTGATCGAGGCGATGCCGTCCGTTGTGCTCGCGGGCGTACTTTGGAAAGCGCTTCCCGACCGCGTGGCGGATGTCGACTGGCTGAACCCGGGCGAGAAAGCGTGGGTGCAGTCGCAACTCGACGCCGAGCACGATTCAAAGCCCGATGCCTCCCTGCGCCAGATGTTCACCGACGCGCGTGTATGGCTTTGCGTGCTGATCAACTTCTGCATCGCGACCGGGCAGTACGGCGTGAGCTTCTGGCTGCCGACGCTGATCAAGCGTCTTGGTCTGCACGACAACTTTCAGATCGGCTATCTCAGCGCGATTCCCTATCTGGCGGGCGTCATCGCGATGCTGGTGCTCTCGCGCACCGGAGACCGGCTGCGCGAGCGCCGCTGGCATGTCGCCGCGCCCGCGCTGGTCGGCGCCGCTGGCTTCGTGCTCAGCACGTTTCTCCAGCACGACACGACGCTCGCGCTGGCCGCGCTGACTATCGCGACCGGTGGCGTCATGGCGACGCTGCCGCTGTTCTGGTGTCTGCCGACGTCGTTTCTGAAAGGCGCATCCGGCGCGGCGGGCATAGGGCTCATCAACTCGGTCGGCGCGCTGGCCGGCTTCGTGAGCCCGTTGCTGACCGGCTTGCTGAACGACTTCACGCATGACGCGCGGTACGGCGTCGCCATGCTGGCCGCGTGGCTCGTGCTCGGCGCGGCGCTGGTGCTGCGTCTGCCACGGGCGCTCGTCAACCGGTAGGGCACACGGCACCCCGGCATCCCTCTCACGTTTCTCACGAAGGACATTTCGATGACGACAGACGCGAATCACGAATCAGGCAAGGACATCAGCATTTCCGTCACACGCGAGGATTACGCGGATCTGCGCGATGCGGTCCGCCGCATCTGCCGCGATTTTCCGGGCGAATACTGGCGCAAGCTCGACAACGAGCGCGGATATCCGACCGAATTCGTCGATGCGCTGACTGCTGGCGGTTTTCTGGGCGCACTGATCCCCGAGGAGTACGGCGGGTCCGGCATGCCGTTGCGCGCGGCCGCCGTGATTCTCGAGGAGATCAACGCAAGCGGCTGCGTTGCGAGTCCCGCGCACGCCCAGATGTACATCATGGGCACGCTGTTGAGGCACGGCAGCGAGGCGCAGAAGCGCCGCTATCTGCCTGATATCGCCTCGGGCGCGCTGCGGCTGCAGGCGTTCGGCGTGACCGAGCCCACCACCGGATCCGATACGACGCAACTGAGAACGCGCGCGGAACGGCGCGGCGATGTCTATGTCGTGAACGGACAAAAGGTATGGACTTCGCGCGCGCTCCATTCGGATCTGATGCTGCTGCTCGTGCGCACGACGCCGGCGGCGCAGTGCCAGAAGCGCACCGACGGTTTGTCGACGCTGCTCGTCGATCTGCGCGAGGCGAAAGGCAAGGGCATCGATATCCGGCCCATTCCCGCGATGATCAATCACAACACGACCGAGATCTTCATCGAGAATCTCGAAGTGCCGGTCGAAAACCTGATCGGCGAGGAAGGCAAGGGCTTTCGCTATATCCTCGACGGCATGAATGCGGAGCGGATTCTCGTCGCGCAGGAGTGCATCGGTGACGGCCGCTGGCTGCTGAAAAAGGCCGTCGATTATGCGAATGAGCGCAAGGTGTTCGGCCGTGCGATCGGACAGAACCAGGGTGTGCAGTTCCCGCTCGCGCGCGCCTACATGGAGCTCGAAGCCGCCGATCTGATGGCGCGCAAGGCCGCGGCGCTATTCGAGGCGGGGCAGCCGTGCGGGGCCGAAGCGAACATGGCCAAGCTGCTCGCTTCCGAAGCGACATGGCACGCCGCCGATACGGCGCTGCAGACGCACGGCGGCTTCGGTTATGCCGAGGAGTACGACATCGAACGCAAGTGGCGCGAAGTGCGGCTCTATCAAACCGCGCCGATCTCGACGAACCTCATTCTTGCGTATCTCGGCGAGCATGTTCTCGGGTTGCCGCGGTCGTATTGATGCGCGAATGTCTCGCTGCGTGTCCCTCAATCGCAGTCTTCGAACTGCCGGCCGACCTCCTCGATATGCGCTTTCATCGCTTCGGCGGCCGTATGAGGCCGGTGCGCGCTGACCGCATCGTAGATCGCGCGATGCTGCGCGAGCCGCGCCGTCGCGAGCCGATGCGATTCGTCCTCGGAAGCCGACGCGAGCAGCGTGTTTCTCGCGATGTGGCTGCGCAACGTCGAGCCTGCGTTCAGGCAGAGCGTGGCCAGCATCCGGTTGTGCGAAGCGCGGACCAGCGCCAGATGGAACTGCGCGTCTGCGAGCGCTTCGGCCTCCACGTCTCTCGCGTGCACGGCGTCGCTCATGCGCTGGAGCAGCGTCTGCAACTCGTGCAGTTCGCTATCGGCCGCACGCGTCGCGGCGAGCCTCGCAGCGGCGCATTCGACGACGAGCCGGAACTCGAGCGTGTCGCGTCTCGAAGCCGCGTTTTCGCCGAACATGGAAGGGTCCAGCATGTCGGACGCGGGCGTCGCGCGGCGAATGAACAGGCCGCGGCCGTGACGCGCATCGATCGCGCCTTTTGCGATCAACCGCTGGATGGCCTCCCGGAGCGTCGATCGCGATACGCCGAGCGTCAGCGCCAGTTCGCGCTCCGGCGGCAGACGCGGCTCGTTGCGCAAGCCGGCTTCTTCGATGGCGCTTTCGAGCTGTCGGGTGACGCGCGCGAGCGTCTCGCGCCGCCCGGCCATGTGCTCGGTCGTGTGTGGCTGCTGCATCGGTGGTCTGACCATCTTGGTGGTTGCCCAGGGTTGTTTCAACATGGTGGGGTCGCGCTTCGCTTCCCCGCGAATTTCGGCGCGCGTCGCGCGTCTGCTTACAGGTGAGAACGAATGGACGAGATCAATCAGTATTCCCTATTCATCGATGGAGACTGGGTTCCGTCGAGCGGCACGGCGCGCCTGACGGTGCGCAATCCGGCGACAGGCGAACCCATTGCCACGGTTGCCGACGCGACGGACGCGGATGTGGACCGCGCGGTCCAGTCCGCGTCCGCGGCATTTCCCGCATGGAGCCGCCGCACGGCGGTGGAGCGCGCGGACTTCCTGTTGCGCCTGAACACGCTGATCCAGCGTGACCACGAGCGCCTCGCGCGGCTCTTGACGCAGGAAGTCGGCAAGCCGATTCGCGAGGCGCGCGGCGAGATCGATTTCGCGATCTCGCTGATTCGCTTCGCCGCCGAGAACGCGCGCCGCCTCGAAGGCGACATCGTGCCGGGGAGCCGTCCGGGCGAAAAGATCCTGATCGACAAGCAGCCGCATGGCGTGATCGCCGGCATTTCGGCGTGGAATTTCCCGGCAGGGCTGCTCGCGCGCAAGGTCGCGCCTGCGCTCGCGGCTGGCAATACGATCGTGCTCAAGCCGCATGAACTGACGCCGGTTACATCGCTCGAAATCGCCAGGCTCGTCGCCGAAGCGAAGTTCCCGGCAGGCGTCGTCAACATCGTGAGCGGCGGCATTCCGGCGGGACAGCGCCTCGTCGCGAATCCGACCGTGAAAATGGTCACGATGACGGGCAGCACCGCGGCCGGCAAAAAGATCATGGCCGCGGCCGCACCGACGCTGAAGGAAGTGCGTCTCGAACTCGGCGGCAAGGCGCCGTTCATCGTGCTCGAAGACGCCGATCTCGAAGCGGCCGCGAGTGCCGCCGTCGAGGCGCGCTTTCTCAACGCGGGCCAGGTCTGCACCTGCAACGAACGCACTTATGTGCACGAAGCCGTCTACGACCGCTTCCTCGAACTCGTGAGCCGGAAGATCGGCGAGATCAAGGTCGGCGATCCTTCGCTCGAAGAGACGACGATGGGCCCGAAGATCAGCGCCGCCGAGCTCGAAAAGGTCGAGGCGATGGTTGCGAAGGCGGTGCATCAGGGCGCACGCGTGCAGATCGGCGGCGCCCGGCTGAGCGGCGGCGTGTACGAGCGCGGCCATTTCTACGGCCCTACGCTGCTGACGGACGTGACGCACGAGATGGACATCGTGCGCAGCGAGGTATTCGGTCCGGTCATGTCGGTGCTCAAGGTGCGCGATTTCGACGAGGCGCTCAAACTCGCGAACGATTCCAGCTACGGTCTTTCCGCCTATCTGTTCACGAAGGATCTCGGCGTGCTGATGCGCACCACCGCCGAACTGAACTTCGGCGAGATCTACGTGAACCGCTCGCTCGGCGAATCGCCGCAAGGTTTCCATCATGGTTACGGCGATAGCGGGCTGGGCGGCGAGGACGGCAAGTACGGGCTCGAAGCCTACGTTCGCACGAAGACGATCTATCTGAACGCCTGACAGCGGCGCGGGCGCAAGCCCGCGCATATCGCCGCGAGTTTCAAGTGCTGGCAGCGGGCGCGATTGCGCTGAGCATGTGCCGAAACGCGATCATTCCCGGATCGTCGAGACCGATCGAGCGCTCCGCGAACATCCGCGCGCGCCCGATCCGGTTCGGCTGCGCTCTGAACGACGCGATCGTCTCGTCCACAGCCGCGCTCGCGGCGGCATACTGCGCACGAGGATCGTCGAGACCGTCGATGGCGTCGTGAGCGGCCGCGAGCGTATCGAGCACGGTCTTGTCGCCGAGCTTCGCGCCGCCGCGCTGGGACATTGCATCGAGCGCGGCTTGCAGCGCCGCCGGCAGGTCGCGCCAGGCGAGCGTCGCCTGGTTATCGAGCCTACGCGCGAGCGTCAGGAATGCCACGGTCAGAAGCGTGCCGAAGCTCGATCCCGACGCACGCGCGCAAGCTTGCGCGCAGGCCTTGAACAGCAGGCCGAGATCCGCGTACGGGCCCGCGTCGAGCGCCGTACGCACGCGCGCGGCGCATTTTTCGAGCGTCGCGCCGAGGTCGCCGTCGCCGAGCTGGCCGTCGAGCCGATTCAGCTCGGGCGCCACTTCGCCGATCCGGTCCGCCCAGCGGCGCAGCGCGGCTTCCATCTGTGAAGTCGTGAGAGACATCGTCAGTTGCTCCAGAACGGGCAGTGCGCGGGCGCGCGCAGCAGCGCTTCGAGGTCGGCGTCGAGGCGCTGGATCGTGAGCGATGCGCCCGTCATTTCCATGGACGTCGCATAGCGCCCGACGAGCGGCGCGACGATGCTCACGCGCTTCGCATCGAGCAGCCGCGCCACCGCGCGATAGAGGATGTAAAGCTCCTCGTGCGGCGTCGCGCCGAGCGAGTTGAGCATGACGGAAACGCGCTCGCCCGCGCCCACGTCGAGATCGGCGAGCACGCGTTCGAGCATTTCGCCCGCCAGCGCGTCGGCCTGTTTCAGCTCGCCGCGCCAGATGCCGGGCTCGCCGTGAATGCCCATCCCCATTTCGATCTCGCCTTCGCCGATCGTGAAGTTCGGTGTGCCGACTTCCGGCACGATGCAAGGCGTCAGCGCAACGCCGATCGTGCGGCATCCGGCGATGGCCTTGCGGGCGCTGCCGGCCACGTCGTCGAGCGTGGCGCCGCGTTGCTCCGCGCGCGCGCCGGCGATCTTGTACGCGTAGACGATACCCGCGACCCCGCGGCGCTTGCCGCTTTCCTCGGCGGATGCGCTCGCGACATCGTCGGTGGCGAGCACCGTCTCGCTTTGCATTCCGTCGAGTCCGGTCAGCTCGCAGGCCATATCGAAGTTCATCCGGTCGCCGCCATAGTTGCCGTACAGGCAAAGCACGCCCGCACCGCGGTCGGCGGCATGCATCGCGTCGATACAGTCACCGACGGTCGGACCGGCGAACACGTTGCCGATTGCGCAGGCGTCGAGCAGCCCTTCGCCGACGTAGCCCGTGAAAAGCGGCATATGACCCGAGCCGCCGCCGGACACGACGCCGACCTTGCCCTCGAAGCCCGGCGTCGCGCGCGTGATCACGCGGCCGCTTTCGCCGGCGCGGCGGTACGTTTCGGGATGGGCGGCGCACAAGCCGTCGAGCATTTCGTCGACATACGCGCCCGGTTCGTTCATCAGTTTCTTCATGCGTTCCTCCAGCGAAGCGCGTGCGTCATGCGGGAACGAAGCGCGCGAGCGATACCTCGGGCGTCACGTCCTCGAACTGCACTTTCATCGGCATGCCCATCTTCACGTCCTCGGGAATGCCGTTGCCGAAATTGCCGACCACGATCGGGCCGTCGTCGAGCTGAACGAGGCAGACGTGATACGGCAGCTCGCTGCGAAAGGCGTCCCAGTACGCGCGATGAAACGTGACCCACGATACGAGCGTGCCGCGGCCGCTGACCGCTTCCCACGCCTGCGCATCGGACAGACACGAGGGGCACACGGGCGATGCCGGAAAATGCCGATGGCCGCATTGCCGGCACACCTGCACCGAGAGCCGATGCTGGCGCGCGAAGTTCCAGTAGCCCTTCGAATACTCGTCGATCGCCGGTAACGGCTTGTCATAGGGGTTCGTCATGGCTTATCCCTTCGTGTAGATGATCGATCGCGTGCACGGCGTGGCCGCGACGTACTGGACAACCTCGCAGTCCTTCACCTGTCGCTCGCCGCATTCGCCGCGCAGCTGCCGCACCGCTTCGACGTTGAGCGCCCAGCCCTGCATGTACGAATTGGACAAGTGACCGCCGTCGGTATTCGTCGGCAGCCGGCCATGCACGCCGAGCGCGCCGTTCTCGACGAACGCGCCAGCCTCGCCGCGTTCGCAGAAGCCGAGCCCTTCGAGGCTGAACAGCACCGTCGGCGTGAAGTTGTCGTAGCACATCAATGCATCGACATCGTCCTTCGTGACGCCGGCCATCTCGTAGGCCTGAGTGCCTGCCTCGCGCACTTCGTCATACCAGAACTCGGGATCGAAGTTGCCGATTGCCGAACGCTCGAACGCGTCGCGCGCGCCGACGCCCGAAATCAGCACCGGCGGCTTCCTGAGATCGTTCGCGCGCTCGCGTGTCGTGAGGATCATGCAGACGGCGCCGTCGTTGATGAGACAGTAGTCGAGCAGGCCGAGCGGCTCGACGATCCGGCGTATCGACGCGTGATCGTCCAGCGTGATGGGCTTGCGCATCACCGCGTCCGGATTCAGGATCGCGTTGTTGCGAAACGCGACGGACACTTCCCCGAGCTGGCGCGTCGTCGTGCCGTAGCGCTCCATATGCATGCGGAACATCAGCCCATGCGAGGCGCCCGGCGACGTGAGGCCCCACGGGTCCCAGAACGATGCGAATTCGTCGCCGCCATAGTTCATGCGGCGCGAGCGGCCGATGTTCGTATAGATGAGCGCGACATATTTCGCCGCGCCCGTTTCGAGCGCGAGCATCGCTTCGGCGATCGCCATGCCGGACATGCGGCCATGGCCTGGCAGCGTCATCGTCCAGCGCGGATTGAGGCCGAGGATCTCGCCCATGCGCGCATAGAACGGCACGCGGCAGGTGAGCAAGCCGTCGATCTCGTTCTTGTCGAGCCCGCAATCGGCGATCGCGGCCTTGAATGCCTCGGCGCCGAGCGCGTAATCGTCGACGGCGGGGAAGTCGCCATAAGGCGTGTTGCCGACGCCGACGACGGCGATCCGGTTACTGAGGCCCTGCATCGGATTCATGCTGTGTCTCCGTTCAATATGGGATGTTCGGGGCAGAGGCGCTCAGATCACGCCTTCCTCGCGCAGCGCGTCGATGTCCGACGCGCTGTAGCCGAGCCACTGGCTGAGGACGTGTGCGTTGTCCTCGCCGTAGCACGGCGCGCCGCGGTCGATCACGCCGCCGCTGTACGCGGGTGTCGCGGCGAGCTTGACCGGGAATTCGATGACCGGCCAGCGGCCGATGCGCGTGCCGGTCACTTCCGTCAGCCAGTCGAGCTCGGCGAGTTGCGGATCGGTATCGCAGCGGCCGGCGGCCGTCTGGCACACGCCGGCCGGCACGCCCGCGCGCTGCAGCCGCTGCATGCACGCATAAGGCTCCTGACTCGACGTCCACGCGCCGACGAGCGCGTCGAGTTCGTCCTGATGAGCGAGCCGGCCCGTGAGCGTCGCGAAGCGCGCGTCGTCGGCGAGGGCCGGCAGTTGCGCGGCGTCTATGAAGGCGTTCCATTGCGCATCGCCGAAGCAGGCGATCGTGATCCACGCGTCATCGCCCGCGCAGCGGTACGCGCCGTGCGGCGCGGCGCGCTTGTACGGAGAGCGGTTGCCGTAGCGCGTCCAGACGCGGCCATTGGCCGACCAGTCGAGCACGGACGACGCGGTCTGGAAGATGCCGGATTCGCACTGCGACGAGTCGATCCACTGGCCTTCGCCGGTGCGCTCGCGGTGATAGAGCGCGCCGAGCGCGGCGAGCGCGAAGCCGTATGCGCCGATCCAGTCGAGATACGAATAGCCCCATCCGGCGGGCATCGCGGGATCGGGCAGGCCAGACATCTCGGTGCTGCCCGCGAACGACGCCGCGACGGGCCCGACCGTGCGGAACCGGCCATAGCGGCCGATCGTGCCCATGCCCGACTGCTGCACATAGATGATGTCCGGACGGATCGACTTCAGCACGTCGTAGCCGAGGCCGAGGCGTTGCAGCACGCCGGGCGAAAAACCTTCGGCGACGATATCGCACTGGCGGATCAGATCCTTCGCGATAGCGAGTCCCTTCGGATGCCGGATGTTCAACGACATGCCGCGCTTGCCCGCGTTCTTGTTGTTGAACTGCCCGCCCATGTCTGGGTCCGTGACGCCCGGCAGCGGGCCGGTGGCCTTTTCGCGCGCCTCACGGCCGCCGACCGGCGCCATCGCGGCGAGCCGCGTATCGGGATTCTCTTTCCATTCGACCTTGATGCTTTCCGCGCCGAGCGCGTTCAGGAAGCGCGTGCCGCCCGCCGAGGCGAGGAACCACGAGAAATCGAAGATACGCACGCCCTGCAGCGGAAAAGGCTTGCCATGCCGCGAGAGTGTCACGCCGGACGGCGAAGGATCGCGAGGCCGCGCGGGCAGCTTCGCCGTCTCGGCGCGCGCGAGCGGCTTCGCGAACGTGGCGTCGTCGTTATGCTCGCCGATGAACGGCGCGCGCGCGCCCGGCTGCCATGCGGTTGCCGTGCCGAGCCACTTGCTGGTCGGGTAGCGGAAGCTGCGGCCTATCTCCGGATGCTCGATGTCGCTGAACGAAGCGCGCGCGAGCCAGTGCTCGTCCTCGGCATTCTCGTGAGGCTTGCGCACCGGCGCCCACAGCAGCCCCGAGTCCTGAGCTTCGCGCCACGGCAATTGTTCGTAGTCGTACGACCCGACGAAGCGCTGGATGACTTCGAGCATGTGGCGCGTATCGGCGTCGACCTCGGTCGAACCGGGCGTGTTGCGGGCCGTCATGTCGGTGTCGCTCGGGGGCGGCTGCAGGTCCTCGGCCTTGTCGAACTGCTGGAGGAACGGCACGAGCCGCGCCTTGTCGCGCGCGGATACGCCCCATGTCATGTTCCAGCGGCCGTCCGACGTGCGGCTGATGTTCGGCACGTCGCTCGGCGTCTCGGATGCGTGCCGCGCGGTCTGCCGATAAAGCGGCGCATGCCGCATTACCCACGACATCAGGTCGAGCTCGGTGTTGATCGACACGGCCTGATGGATCGCGCACGAGACATCCTGACCTTCGCCGGTGCGCAAGCGGTGCATCAGCGCGGCGAGAATCGCGACCGCCGTCTGGTCGCCTGCAATGTGATACGCATGCCAGACCTGCGGAGCGATGGGGGGCGTGGAGTAGGTGCCGTCCGGATTCCGGTCGTAGCCGCAGTTCATCATCACACCGCCGAGCGCGAGATGAACGAGGTCCGATGCGCGGTACTCCTTCCACGGGCCGGTGTCGCCGAAGGGCGTGATGCGCGCGTGGATCAGCGAGGGAAATCGCTTCGTCATCGGCTCGCCGAGTTCCAGGTCGCGCGCGAGGCGGCCGCATGTGCTGTCGAGCAGGATGTCCGCGTGAGCCAGCAGTTCGAGCAGCCGCGCGCGGCCCGCTGGGCTCGCCGTGTCGAGCGCAACCGATTTCTTGCCGCGGTTGTAGGCCCAGAAGTGAAGCGAGCGCTCGGGATCTTCGACGTCCTCGTAAAACGGCCCGATGCCGCGTGTCGAATTGCCCTGAGGCGGTTCGATCTTGATGACCTCGGCGCCCAGTCCTGCCAGCAGCAGACCACAGTATTCGCCGGTTTCGTCTGCGACTTCGATGACCCTGAGGCCCGTCAGCATGCCGGGGAGCGTACCGGGGTCGGGCATGGTGGGTCCAGAAGCGGTGTGATGCGACATGGTTCTCCTTTGCGGGGCCGTGTTACCCGAATTTGTCGATGCAAATTATAAAATATATTCTATATCGCAGTCACGTCTTTCGATGTGGATGCTCAGGCCGCGAATCCGGCGCGGCCAACGTGCGCCGAGCCTCGACGTGTGCCGGCGCGCGCACAAAATGCATCGGCATCGGCGCGGGGGCGGCGGCGTCGTACAATACGGCCTGGCGTTGCCTTGCGGGCTGAGCGTGTCGGCTCAAGCGGCGGGGGCGAAGCGCGATCGCACCTTCTCTGGACAATCATGGCTTTCCTCACAAAACTCGATCACGTGGCAGAACGTTTGAGAGAACGGATCATCTCGGGTGAGTACCCGCGCGGCCACAAGCTGAAGCAGGCGGATATCGCCGCCGAGCTCGGCGTATCGATCACGCCGGTGCGCGAGGCGCTCAAGGCCCTCGAAATGGAAGGCTTCGTCGTCAGCGAACCGCATCGTGGCCTGTCAGTGCCCGACATCGATCCGTTGCGCGCGCGCGAGATCTTCGAATTGCGCGTCGTGCTCGAGCGCATGCTTGCCTTCAGGGCCGCCGAGCGCGCGACCAAGGAGGACATCGCCGAGCTGCGTGCAATGCACAAGGAGTTCGTCGCGCTGGTCAAGAGCGGGGAGCGCTTCGCGATCCGCGCCGCGAACGTGCGGTTTCACTTCCGGCTCTACGAGATCGCGGACTGTCAGCAGACGTTGCAGTTCGTCCGCGTGCTGTGGGCCAAATTTCCGTTCAACTTCCATTACGATCAGGCCGGGCGGTTCAAGCAGTTGCCGCACGAGCACGTCGAGATCCTGCGCAAGCTCGAAGAAGGCGACGCGAAGGGCGTGGCGGATGCGATGGCCGAGCACATCGAGGCAGGCTGGGTCCGTGTCGAGAAAAATCTGACGACGCCCTCGACTGCCGCCTGACGACGCCGACCGGCCAGCGCGCTGTATCGGCGCTGACCGGATGGCGCGATCGCCGCGATCAATGTCCCGCGCGGGCCGGGCTCAGCGGCTGTCCCGTTTCAGCGGCGAGCGGGGCGATCGGCTCCTCCTCGACCAGCGAGCGGCGGCAGGTCTCCGGAAGCGTGAAATACAGGACGACGAACGCGATCAGCGCGATCGCGCACAGATAGAACGCCGGCGAAACCGCGATGCCCGTGCTTGCGACCAGTGCCGCCGCGATCAGCGGACCGGTGCCCGCGACCGGCCCGGCGCCGAGATTGAGCGCGAGCGCGCCGCTCGTCATCCGCGTGCGCGGCGGGAACAGTTCCACCACGACGACCGTATTCATCACGTTGATGAGCGCCTGAAACGACGCGAAGATCACGAGTCCCGCGAAAGCGATCAGCAGGCTGCCTGACGACAGCATGAAGAACACCGGCAAGCCGAACGCCATGTGCCCGAAGATGCCGATGAGGAAAGTCTTGCGACGGCCGATCACATCGGACAGCCAGCCGGCCAGCGGACAGAACAGCCCGTACAGCACGAGGCTCGCGCCGCTCACCATCACCGATTCGGTGCGCCCCAGATGACCGGTCACGGGCAGATAGTTGACCATGTACGTGACGAAGTAGTAAAAGCCGAGTCCGGTGATGCTCGCGAACAGAAACGCGATGCCGATCATCCGGATATCCTCCTTCAGCGAAGCGAGGAACGGCGTTCTGGCGACCCCGCCCGATGAGCGCGCCTTGATTTCCTCGAACACCGGCGTGTCCTCGAGCTTCAGCCGCATATAGAGGCCGACCAGTCCGACAGGCACCGCGAGCACGAACGGGATGCGCCAGCCCCACGCATCGAATGCTTGCGCATCGAGCTTGCTCGATATGGCGAACACCACGAGACTGCCCGCGGCGACGCCGAACGCGGCCGTCGCCGAAATCACGCTGGCCGCGATGCCGCGCCGGTTCGCCGGCGCATATTCCACGAGAAAGGTGCCGGCGCCCATCCATTCGCCGCCGACGGACATGCCCTGCACGCAGCGCGTGAGCAGGAGCGCGACGGTGGCCCACATGCCGATGCGCTCATAGGTCGGGAGGATCGCGAGCACGAACGTCGCCGCGCTCATCACGATGATCGCGATGGCGAGCGACTCCCGGCGGCCGACACGATCGCCGATCATGCCGAGCACGATGCCGCCCAGCGGACGAAGCAGGAAGGCGATGCCGAACACCGCGAGCGACGAGAGCAGCGCCACTGTCGTGTTGCCCGCCGGGAAAAACGCGTGACCGATGTTGACCGCGACGAAGCCATACACCGCGAAGTCGAACCACTCCATGAAATTGCCGATCAGCGTCGCGATGACCGCGCGCCTTCTGCGAGTCGAGATGTCGGCCTTGGGGCCGTCGTTCGTCGTGTTCAATTCAGTCTCCGGTTTTGTCTGGTTCTGTATGCAGGTCGTGCAACGATGCAGCCCGCGCTTCAGCGCAGCGAGCGGTTCCAGTTCGTCGTTGGCGCGCCAGCGATGGGACTTTCGAAGCTCAATACCGCATCGCCGAGCAGGCAACCAAGGTAGGCGGTCTTTCTGTCGGGGCCGCCGAACACGAGGCTCGATACGCTTTTCAGCCGCGATTTGCCGGTGGTCGCCATGTCGCCGGGCGTGAGCGAAATGGCCGCGTAGCGCGATGCGAGGTAATCCGTGTATTCCGCGTCGAGGTCTTCGAGCACGATCTGGGTCGACCCGTCCGGCCGAACGACGATGACCCGGTTGCTGCCGACACACGTGACCCACACTCCGCCGAATGCGTCGAAGCACAGGCCGTCCGGAAAGTCGGCGCCTTCGTATTGGCAGACGATTTCCTTCGGTCCCAGCGCCGGTCCCGGCAGCAGTGGGAAGCGGCTCGTCCTCTGCGCGTAGGTTTCGTTCACGTACAGCCACTTGCCGTCTGGAGAGAAGGCGATTTCGTTCGTATAGCCGAGCCCGTCCGCCACGATGCGCGAGCCCTTCGCGTCCGCCACGCCGATGAAACCGTCGGCGACGTTGCGCGTCCACGCACGCGCACGCGGACGCATGCGCGTGCTGACCGTGAACCAGATCGCGCCGCTGTCGTCTTCGAGAACGAAGTTCGTCGGCGGCATGGGCGCGCCGTCCACCGTCTCGACGACGGGTTCGACCGCGCCATTGCCATCGATGCTGAAGATGCCGCCGAGCTCGCTGCCGAGGTTGGCGAACAGCACCTTGCCGCGCGTCGATAGCGCGATGCCGTTGGGGACGTAGCAACGTGGATTGCCGTCGGCCGGCAGGACATGACGCGGTGAGCCGCCGGGGCGCCAGTGCGTGTAGCCGCCTGAGCCGTGCGCTGCGATCAGTTCGCCCGTCTGAAGCGCGAGCACGCACTCGGGACGGGTGAGCCCGGCAGCGGATGCGCGTAAGTCGGAAAAATCAAGCCGGAAGTCAGGCCTGAGTGGATAGGACATCGGAATCTCTCCCGCATGGGTTGGACGAGTGGGGCGCACGCGGTACGTGGAAACCTCGGTACGTCTGCCGGTGGCTCGCAGATAATATAATTTATAATTTGCATTTTATAAAGTGTTGCCGTCTGCTAGAGGGCGCAGGTGTCATTGGCGGAGCGGTGGAGGGTGAAGAGCGGGGCGCTGAGCAGTGCAACGAGAGCGGACCGCTCGCGCCATCCACGTCTATCGTCGGAGACGCGGTAGATCGAGTCGAAGGCGTTCGTCGTGGAATTGCCGTCCAGACTGGTGGTGCAATGACTGGCAAGTCGATATCGCGCACGCCACGCCCCACGCGCGGCGCGGCGTGCGCGGGGCGCTCACATCTGTGCGCCGATCATCCAGGGCACGAACTCGTCGTCACCCACGCCCAGTGCCTCGCTTCGGCTCTTCTCGCCGCTCGCGACGCGCAGGATCGCGCGGAAGATCTCTTCGCCTTTCTCCTGCACCGTGGCGCTGCCGTCCATGATGTCGCCGCAGTTGATGTCCATGTCGTCGCGCATGCGGTTGAACATCTTCGTGTTGGTCGCCAGCTTGATCGATGGTGCGGGTTTCGCGCCGAAGCACGAACCGCGTCCAGTCGTGAAGAGCACGAGATTGGCGCCGCTTGCGATCTGGCCGGTCGCGCCCATCGGGTCATAGCCGGGGGCATCCATGAAGACGAGGCCGTGCGTCTCGATGTGCTCCGCATAGCGATACACGCCCATGAGCGGCGTCGATCCGCTTTTGGCCACGGCGCCCAGCGATTTTTCGAGGATCGTCGTCAGGCCGCCTGCCTTGTTGCCCGGCGTCGGATTGTTGTCGATGCTGCCTTTCTCGCGTTCCGCGTAGCCTTCCCACCAATGAATGCGCTCGACGATCATCTCGCCGACCTCTCGCGAGATCGCGCGGCGAGTGAGCAGATGTTCCGCGCCGTAGATCTCGGGGGTTTCGCTCAGGATCGCGGTGCCGCCGTGCCGCACTAGCAGGTCGACGGCTGCGCCGAGCGCGGGGTTTGC
This sequence comes from Caballeronia sp. 11_S32, assembly GCF_056930355.1. Classification (NCBI taxonomy): domain Bacteria; kingdom Pseudomonadati; phylum Pseudomonadota; class Betaproteobacteria; order Burkholderiales; family Burkholderiaceae; genus Caballeronia; species Caballeronia sp. 11_S32. The sequence goes on along the minus strand of NZ_JBXOWH010000001.1, from coordinate 1,363,725 downwards.
CGTGATGCCCGAATAGCCGTCCGAGCCGCCGCATTGCAGGGCGATGCTCAACTCCGACACCGGCACCGGTTCGCGCGTGACTTCGTTCGCGGCGGGGAGAAGCGCGTGGACCGCCTCGATCGCGGCGTCGATCGTTGCTTGTGTGCCGCCCAGCTCCTGCATCACGAGCGGAACGATGCGCGGTCCGCTCTGCACGTTCTCGGCGACGAACATGGCGCCCATCTGATTGGCTTCGCAGCCAAGTCCGATGACGAGCACGGCGGCGAAATTCGCGTGCTTCACATATCCGCCGATGGTTCGGCGCAGTTGCGCGATGCCCTCGCCGTTGTGATCGATGCAACAGCCGAAGCTGTGCGTGACGGGCACGACGCCGTCGACGTTTGGATAGTTCGCGAGTGCGCCCGGTGCCGCGAAATATTGGGCGACGCGTTTGGTGACGGTGGCCGAGCAGTTGACCGTGCTGACCACACCGATGTAATTGCGCGTTGCAACGCGCCCGTCGGCGCGGAGAAAACCCATGAAGGTGAGCGGCGTCTCGGGGGCGTCGACGGGTTTGACGTCGCTGCCGTAGGCGTAGTCGCGGTCGAATGGGCCGATCGAGACGTTTTGCGTATGCACGTGCTGGCCGGGTGCGATGTCGGCGGTGGCGAAACCGATCACCTGGCCGTAGCGGCGCACCGCGTCGCCCTTGGTGATCGGGCGCAATGCGATCTTGTGGGCGGCGGGGATATCGTCGAGCAGGACGATGTCGTTGAATTCGGGCAGGGCGGTGCCTGCTGTGAGGGCGTCGCGGGCGATGGCGACGTCGTCGGTTGCGTGGAGTTTGAGGGCTCGGGATGTGGCGATGAGGGTATCCATGTCGATCCTCCGGTGCGATCGGTGTGGGGCACTGTTTGTTGAAATGGGGCGTTGAGGTGGGCGCGACGTTTGTGATGTCCGCCGACGATGGTGCGGGAGAGGGTGGGGGTTGGGGAAAGTGGTCGGACCAAGGCCGATGGGATCTTATAGAGCCCGCGCTTGAATGCGTGTTCAGCGAACGCTTTCAACTGTGCAACGTTAGTCAACGGGTCATATTTGACTGAAAGCAAAATGGTTGACGGGGATGAGTGAGAAATGACTCTTCGGCAGTCTGTGCCGAATCCGTCAGGCCGTCTGATCACGTGGGCTCGCACGCCTAAGGCATACTCTCGAACTTGATGCACGTTCGACGCAACACATCGAACGCAACCGATTCCGCGTCAGTTCGAGGACACGAGCTTTGCCAGAGGACAATCCTTCATCGACGGTCAAACGCCGCGTGCGCCGGGGCAGCGGACGCGTGACGCTGGCCGATGTCGCCCGTGCGGCGGGTGTGGCGCAAATGACCGCGTCGCGCGCGCTCAACTCGCCGGAGACCGTGAACCCCGATATGGTGGAGCGCGTGCGCCTCGCCGTCATCGAAACGGGCTATGTGCCGAATCTGCTTGCGGGCGCGCTCGCGTCGGCGCGCAGTCTGCTCGTCGCGGTTATCGTGCCGAGCATCGCATCGACGATTTATCTCGAGTTCGTGCAGTCGCTGCGCGGCGCGCTCGCGAGCAAAGGCTATCAGGTGATTCTCGGCGAGAGCGATTACGAGCATCAACTGGAGCCCGCGCTGCTCGATGCGCTGATCGCGCGCCGGCCCGATGCCATCGTCACCGTCGGTGCGGTGCGGTCGAAGGAAGGCCGCAAGCGCCTGGTCGCGTCGGCGATTCCGGTCATCGAAACATGGGACATGCCCGCGCAATCGCTCGACATGGTGGTGGGATTCTCGCAGCCCGCGGTGGGCCGCGCCGCCGCCGAATATCTCCTGGGCGAAGGGCGGCGGCACGTCGCGATCATCAGCGCGAACGACGACCGGGCCGCGATGCGCGCGCAAGGCTTCCTCGAAGCCGTCAAGGAACGCGATGCCTCCGCGCGCGTGGAATCGGTCCTGATCCCCGCGCCGAGCACGCTGGGCGAAGGGCGGCGCGCGCTCGTCGACCTCTTGTCGCGCACGACGCGCCCGGACGCCGTGTTCTGCACGTCCGACATGGTCGCGCTCGGCGTCCTGACCGAGGCGAAATCGCGCGGCATGAAGGTGCCGGAAGAGCTCGCCGTGATGGGCTACGGCGACATGAACTTCGCCGCCGACACCGACCCGCCGCTGACCACCATCCGCGCCGATGGCAAGGTCATCGGGCAGGAAGCGGCGCGCCTGATCTTCGAGCGCGCGTCGAAGGATGTGGCCGAACGCGTCGTCGACGTCGGCTTCTCGATCGTCCGCCGGGCATCCGCGTAAACCCTTTCCCCCACTAAACAACACACGCCGCCTTCCGCGAAAACTCCGCTTGTCATCCGTCTGAGATAGCGCTATCTTACGCATCAGATAGCGCTATCTTGCGCTGAACACCCGGAGACTGGAATGACCCAAATCAACCGCGTCGAGATCTTCGACTTTGAATATGAGGTCGAAAACCTCGCCGCCGCGTCCGAGCACACGCACAACCACGTTGCCTACAAGAAGGGCGGCCGGATGAAGCTGTCGAAGTACGCCATCGTGATCGAAACGGACGACGGCGCACGTGGCGAATACGTCGCGATGTGGGGCGGCACGCGCCCGGCGCTGGCGCAATCGATCATGCTCGCCCCCGATCTGCTCGGCCGCGATCCGGCCATGCGCGAGGCGCTGTACGACGAGTTCAAGCGCAAGCTGCATCACTTCGATCACATGGGTCACGGCCCGGTGGACATCGCGCTGTGGGACCTCGCGGGCAAGCAGCTGAACACGTCGATTGCGAACATGCTCGGCGGCTATCGCTCGCGTCTGAAGGCGTATGCGAGCACGTTCCACGGCGACCGCAACGGCGGCCTGGACAGCCCCGAAGCGTACGGCGAATTCGCCGTGCAATGCCGCGAGATGGGCTATCGCGGCTACAAGATTCACGGCTGGTTCGACGGCAATCCGCGCGAGGAAGCCGCCGCGATTCTCGCGACGCGCAAGGCTGTGGGCAACGAGATGGATCTGATGTACGACGGCGCGTGCGATCTGAAGACCTTCGCCGATGCGCTCTACGTCGGCCGCGCGTGCGACGAAGCGGACTACTTCTGGTTCGAGGATCCGTATCGCGATGCCGGTCTTTCCGCGTTCTCGCACAAGAAGCTGCGCGAGATGCTGAAGACGCCGCTGCTCATCACCGAACACATTCGCGGCCTCGAACCGAAGGCGGATTTCATCATCGCGGGCGGCACGGATTTTCTGCGCGTCGATCCGGAATACGACATGGGCATCACGGGCGCGATCAAGACGGCGCGTCTCGCGGAAGCCTTCGGCCTCGATGTCGAAGTGCACGCGGTCGGCCCGGCGCATCGCCACGTGATGGGCGCGATCCGCAACTCGAACTACTACGAGGTCGCGCTCGTCGGCCCGGACTGCGCGAACAACATTCCGCAAGTCTATGCGTGCGATTACAGCGATCAGATCGACTGTATCGACCGCGACGGCACGGTGCCGGTGCCGGCCGGCCCGGGTCTCGGCGTGACCTACGACTGGGATTACATCAAGCGTCATACGAAGCAGCATCACGTGTTCGAACTGAACAAGCGCTGATTCCCGAGAGAAGCACTAGAGCTGCATCAGCAGCCAAGGCAAAGGCGGCCGCATCGAGGCCGCCTCATCGATGAGCGGCGTCGCTGCTCGACACTCAGGAGACATTCGATGTCAACGCAGGCTGTTCTCAGCGCCGTGCGCGCGCGGCACCGCTATGTGCGCTATTACGTGCTCGCGCTCATTCTGCTCGTCACCGCGGTCAATCTCGGCGATCGCGCGAACCTTTCGATCGCAGGCGCGCCGATGGCCAAGGAACTCGGCCTCGGCAGCGTGACGATGGGCTATGTATTCTCGGCGTTCGCATGGGCTTACGTGCTCGGTCAGTTGCCCGGCGGCTGGCTGCTCGACCGCTTCAACTCGATCAAGGTCTACGGCGCGGCGCTCTTCCTCTGGTCGTTCTTCACATTCTTGCAAGGCTATGTCGGCTTTCTACCGACGACGCTCGCCATCGGCGCACTGTTCGCGTGCCGCTTTCTGGTCGGCCTCGTCGAAGCGCCGATCTATCCGGCCAACAACTACATCGTCGCGGCGTGGTTTCCATTGCGTGAGCGCGGCCTCGCGACATCGATCTTCAGTTCGGCGCAATACGTCGCCGTCGTGCTGTTCGTGCCGCTGATGGGCATGCTGAGCCACGCGCTGAGCTGGCATTGGGTCTTCTGGTTCATGGGCGGCTTCGGCATGCTGCTCGCCGTGTTCTGGTTCGCCGTGATGCGCGCGCCGGACAAGCATACGAAAGTGACGTCCGAGGAACTCGACTATCTGCGCGACAACGGCGCGATGATCGACATCGAAGCCAACAAGCGCAAGAAGACGCACGCGCCAGCCGGCTCGATCAAGGTGCTGCTCAAGAGCCGCATGATGGCGGGCGTGTATCTCGGCCAGTACTGCATCACGTCGCTGCAGTATTTCTTCATCACATGGTTCCCGATTTACCTCGTCAAAGGGCGCGGCATGGATCTGCTGCATGTCGGCTTCGTCGCCACATTGCCCGCTATTTGCGGATTCGTCGGCAGCGTGCTCGGCGGTGCGATTTCCGATCGCGTGCTCAAGAGCGGCGGCAGTGTGACGGCGGCGCGCAAGATTCCGTTCGTGTCGGGCATGTTGCTCGCGAGCATGCTGGTGTTCTGCAACTTCACGGATTCGACCGCCGTGATCGTCGCGTTGATGTCGCTCGCGCTCTTCGGCAAGGGTCTCGCGCAGATCGGTCTGGCTGTCGTCGTCGATACCGCGCCGCCCGAAATCGTCGGCATCGCGGGCGGGCTGTTCGGCGTGGCGGGGAACATCGCGGGCATCGTCACGCCGATCGCCATCGGCTACATCCTCGCGATCACGGGTTCGTTCACCGGCGCGATGTACTTCGTCGGCACCCATGCGCTGGTCGGCGCGCTGAGCTACATCTTCATCGTCGGGAAATTGAAGCGGCTCAAGCTGCCTGAGACGGTGAAGGCATGAAGCATCGGATCATCCTTTCGCGGCCGATGCAGCCCGCCGTCGAGGAACGCGCGAAGTTCATGTTCGATGCAATCGTTCCGCAACACGCGCTTTCCGTCGATGAACTCGTGAGCCAGGCGCATGCGCACGAAGCGCAAGGCTTGTTGTTCTCGGGCGCATTGCGTCTGGATCGCGCGCTGATCGAACGCTTGCCGCGCAGCCTGCGCGTGGCGGCGACGACCAGCGTGGGCTTCGATCATGTCGAGCTCGAAGCGGCGGCCAAGGCGAACATCGTCGTGACAAATGCGCCTGTCGTGACCGAATGCACGGCGGATGCGACCATGCTGCATATCCTCGCCGCATGCCGCCGCGCGCGGGAGCATCTTCAGGTCATGCACGATGGCTGGGGGCGTTCGCTCGGCCTGAGCGAACTGCTCGGGCATCGCGTGAGCACAAGCGTGCTCGGCATCGTGGGCATGGGGCGCATCGGGCAGGCGGTTGCGCAGCGTGCGCGCGCGTTCGGCATGACGATTCTCTACCACAGCCGGCGACGCGCCGCGCCGGAGGTCGAGCAAGGCGCGCGCTATTTCGCATCGCTCGGCGAGATGTTGCCGCACACGCAGATTCTTTCGCTGCATCTTCCCGCGAGTCCGGGCGCATCGCCGTTGATCGGCGAGCGGGAGATCGCGATGTTGCCGCGCGGTGCCATCGTCGTGAACACGGCGCGCGGATCGCTGATCGACGAAGACGCGTTCATCGATGCATTGAAGAGCGGACACATCGCCGCCGCCGGTCTCGATGTGTTTCAGAACGAACCACGCTTCGACAAGCGCTTTCTCGACCTGCCGCAAGTGTTCCTCACGCCGCACAGCGGATCGGCCACCGTGCAGACGAGAAACGATCTCGGATTGCGCGGTCTCGACAATATCCTCGCAGTGCTCGACGGCCGGCCCGCCGCCGATGCGCTCGTCATTCAGCAAGCACGATAGACACGAACGCCATGGCAAGCTCAACAACCGCAACGAGTAGCGGCGCGCGGTATTCGCACGCCGATTTGACGAAGTACGCGTCCCACGCGTTGCAGCGCTGCGGCATGCGCGCGGAACATGCGGATCAGGTCGCCACAAGAATGGTCGATGCCGAATTGCTCGGGCATCGCAGTCACGGCCTCTGGCTGCTCGCGACATACCTCGAACGCCTGCAGGCGGGCCACATCGCAACCGAAGGCGACGTGCGCGTGCTGTCCGATACCGACAGCGCGTTCTCCTGGCACGCGAACCGGTTGCCCGGCGCATGGGTGATGCACCGCGCGATCGAAGAGGTCATCGAACGCGCGGCGTCGCGTGCGGTGGTGGTCGCGACTATCGCCGAGTGCTCGCATATCGGCTGCCTGCAAAGCTATCTGTTGCCGCTCGTCGAACGCCATCTTTTCGTGACGTTGTCGGCGACGAATGCGGGCATCGCATCGGTCGCGCCGTTCGGCGGCATGGACCCCGTGTTGACGACGAACCCGATCGCATACGGCATTCCGACGCGCGGCGATCCCATTCTCATCGATCAATGCACGTCGCTCGGCAGCAACACGTTCTTCACGGCGTTCGCGCAACGCGGCGAATCCTTGCCCGGTGAATGGCTGCTCGATGCGAACGGCAACCCGACCAACGATCCCAACGTGCTCACGCAGAATCCGCCGGGCACGGTGCTGCCGCTCGGCGGACTGGAGTTCGGCTACAAGGGCTTCGGTCTGGGTCTTGCCGTCGAAGCATTGACGCTCGCGCTGCCGGGCTCGGGCCGCCGCACGAAGCCCGACAAGTTCGGCCAGGGCGTGTTTCTTCAGGTGTTGAATCCGCGCCTGCTCGGCGGACTCGACGCATTTCTCGACGAAACTACGTATCTCGCCGAGGCCTGTCACGCAAGCCGCGTGCGCGAAGGTTCACCGCCCGTGCGCCTGCCCGGCGAACGCGCGCTCGCGCTGCGCCGCCAGCAGATGAGCGAGGGCATCTCGCTCGCGGATGACGTCATCGCCCGCATGAATAGCTGGTCCGACAAACTCGATCTGACGATGCCCGTCGCACGCATCGCCTGAACATCATCATTCATTTGACATTGGAGTCACTCATGTTGCGCGATTCAAAAGGGGTTTTCATCGTCACGCAGACGCCGTTCGACGAGCGCGGTGCCGTGGATCTGGAAAGCATCGACACGCTCGTCGATTTCTATATCAGGCACGGCGCGCAGGGTTTCACCGTGCTCGGCGTGAGCGGCGAAGCGGGCAAGCTCAACGCCGGCGAAGCGCTGCAAGTGGCGCAGCGTTTCATCGAGCGCGCGGGTTCGCTGCCGTGCGTGGTTGGCGTGAGCAATCCGAGCCTCGCGCAACTGACCGATCTGTCCGCGCGCGTGATGGATCTCGGCGCGGCCGGCGTGATGATCGCGCCGCCGTCCGGCATTCAGACCGATGAAGAACTGCATGGCTACTTCGCCGAAGTGTTCCGCCGCAACGAGGGCGTGCCGACGGTGCTTCAGGACTTCCCGTTCGCATCGAAAGTGGCGATGTCGGTGCCGGCCATGCTTCAGCTCACCGAGACGCACAAGGAAATCGAACTGGTGAAGGAAGAGGATCTTCCGGATCTGAACAAGATTTCGCGGCTGCGCGCGGGCGGCGGACGCCGCGTCGCGATCCTGACCGGCAACAACGCAATGTACCTGCCCCTCGAACTCGGACGCGGCGCCGATGGCCCGATGGCCGGCTTCTCGTACCCCGAGATGCTCTCCGAAGTCTACGCACTTCACACCGCCGGCAAGCTCGATGAAGCCGACGATGTGTTCGACATCTATCTGCCGCTGCTGCGTTACGAAGCGATGGGCTTCTGGGGCGTCTGCGCGCGCAAGGAAATGATGCGCCGCCGCGGCGCGATCCGCTGCGCGACGATGCGCACGCCGGGCCCGAAGCTTTCCGCCGCCGATGTGGGCGAACTCGACCGCTTGCAGGCGCGGCTCGAAAGAAGGCTCGCGGCGCGACGCGGATAACACGCTCAGAATAAGGAAGAGGAGACATGCAAATGAAGAGCGAAAGCGTCGCCGCCGGCAGCGCGGTGACGCAGCGCACGTCGGTCCGGTACTGGGTGCTGGCGATGCTCGTCATCGCGAGTGCCGTCAATCTCGGCGACCGCGCCAACCTGTCGATCACCGGCGCGGCGATGTCAGCGGATCTCGGAATCGGACCGGTCGCGCTGGGCTATGTGTTTTCGGCGTTCGCGTGGGCATACGTGATGGCGCAGTTGCCCGCGGGCTGGCTGCTCGATCGTTTCGATTCGATCAAGGTCTACGGCATCAGCCTCGTCCTGTGGTCGCTGTGCACGGTCGCGCAAGGCTTTCTCGGCTCGCTGTCGACGGCGGCGGCCATCGCCGGATTGTTCGTGTTGCGCTTTCTGTTGGGCCTCGTCGAGTCACCGGTATCGCCCGCGAACAGCTACATCGTCGCGGCGTGGTTTCCGGTGCGTGAACGCGGGCTCGCGACGTCCATCTACAACTCGGCGCAATACATCGCGGTCGTCGTCTTCGTGCCGATGATGGGCTTTCTCACGCACCGCGCCGGCTGGCCGAGCGTCTTCTGGATCATGGGTGCGCTTGGCCTCGTGCTCGCGATCTTCTGGTTCCAGGTGATGCGCCAGCCGCTCGCGCATCCGCGTGCGAACGCCGCCGAGATCGACTATCTGCGCGAAGGCGGCGCGAATGTCGCAGCCGACGAGAAGAAAACGGTCGGCAAGCCGCGTATCGAGTTTAGCGCGGTACGGTTCTTCCTGCGCAGCCGCTTGATGATCGGAGTGTATCTGAGCCAGTATTGCCTCACCTCGTTGCAGTACTTTTTCATCACGTGGTTCCCGATCTATCTCGTGAAGGGACGCGGGATGAATATTGTCGAAGTGGGCTTTCTCGCGACACTGCCGGCGATCGCGGGATTCATCGGCGGCATTGCGGGCGGGTATCTGTCGGATCGGCTGCTGCGTCGTGGCCTGGGTGTCAGCGTCGCGCGCAAGACGCCGTTCGTCGTCGGCATGTTGCTCGCGTCGTGTCTCGCGCTGTGCAACTTCGTCGAATCGCCTTATACCGTCGTCGCGCTGATGTCGCTCGCGATCTTCGGCAAGGGTCTCGCGGCGGTGAACTGGGCCGTCGTCTCCGATACTTCGCCGCCGCATCTCGTCGGCCTGGCGGGCGGGCTGTTCAATCTGTTCGGCAGCATCTCGGGGATCGTGACGCCTATCGTGATCGGGTATGCCTTGCAGTTGACGGGCACGTTCACCGGCGCGATGTACTTCGTCGCGGCGCATGGGCTGGTTGGGGCGTTCGCGTATCTCTTCATCACCGGAAAGATTCGCCGTCTCGAAACCGCGCGCTGAGTGCGCGCGGTTTTTTCGGATCACCGTTCTCATCAATGCAATTAGGATTACTTATATGAACAAGAAGTTTATGCTCGGTGCGGCATGTATGACCCTGTCCGCTTTGGCCAATGCGCAGAGCAGCGTGACCTTGTATGGCGTAATCGACGAAGGCCTCACCTTCAATACCAATATGAACGGCAACCGTTCCTATGCGATGCAAAGCGGCGTGCTGTCGGGCAGCCGATGGGGACTGAAGGGCGTGGAGGATCTGGGCGGCGGCCTCAAGGCGATCTTCACGCTGGAGAACGGTTTCGATCCGAGCAACGGCAAGCTCGGACAGGGCGGACTCGAATTCGGGCGCCAGGCGTTTGTCGGCATTTCCAGTGCGTGGGGAACGGTGACACTGGGACGGCAATACGATCTCAACGTCGATTTCGTCGGGCCGCTCGAAGCGGCATCGCAATGGGCGGGCAATATCGGCGCCCATCCCGCCGATCTGGACAACCTCAACAATGCGAGCCGGACCAACAACGCGATCAAGCTCAAGAGCGTGTCGTACGGAGGATTTTCATTCGGCGGCATGTATAGTCTGGGCGGCGTGGCGGGCGATGCAACACGCAATCAGATCTGGTCGCTGGGCGCGGGATACGCGAGCGGCCCGCTGACGCTAGGCGTCGGCTATATCAATGCACGCAATCCGAACGTGAGCTTCTTCGGCAATTCGACATCGGGCACGCCATCGACAACGGTCGCGAACTCGGTTTATCCGGTGTTCAGCGGCTATCTGTCGGCACACACGTATCAGGCGATCAGCGCGGGCGCGGCGTACAACATCGGCGCGTTGACCGTCGGCGGCGTGTACTCGAACATCGCGTTCAAGGGGCTCGGCGATACATCGAGTGGCCCGAGTCCGTCGGGATACAGCGGCAATGCGACATTCAACAGCGCCGAGCTGAACCTGAAGTACCAGTTGACGCCAGCGTTGTTGATCGGCGCGGCGTATAGCTATACGGACGGGAGCAGCGTGTCGAGCGCCACCGGCCGCAACGAAGGCGCGACGTATCATCAGGGCGAGGTCGGCGTCGATTACTTCCTTTCGAAGCGCACCGATGTGTATTTCATCGGCGTTTATCAGAAGGCGTCGGGAACGGATTCGCGCAATCGTGAGGCGGTGGCATCGATCAACAACCAAAGCTCACCGTCCAGCAACGATCATCAGGCACTGATTCGGGTCGGTCTGCGCCACAAGTTCTGAGCCGGGAAATCGAGAGCCGAAAGCGTGCTCATGCCATCGACGAGGACGCATGAGCGCGCACGGACCGCAATGCCGGCGTGAGAGCAAGCCGAGAAATGTAAATCGTCGAGATGGATAACAGGAATCCAGGTGGGGGAAATCGAAAAGCGCGTCATCGGGATGGCGAAACTTCGTATCGTCCCGTTCCTGATTGCGTGCTATTTATTCCATGCACATGCCAAGCGATTGCAGCAAGCGCATGCGCTGTTGCGCCACGATATTCCGCGTGATTGCCCAGGCGGTGCAGCGAATGCCCAAAATCTGTCCGGGGAGGTCTCTCAGTGGCGTGAATGAAAAGCTGATGAATGCATCTGGATGCCGACAAATAATGCGTCCGTTCGCATTTCAAATCGGTCTGACCGACGATCACCAGAAATCGCTTTCATGCGTCTCCGAGGCGGATACAGCAGATCTTCTACCAAGGGTCGCACTTCATAACGCTCCTAAGCGCGCCTTAACGGCCTCTGATACGTTCGATACTTGCAACTACGCAAGCCTTGTGGCTCCGCATGAGATTTCGAGTATCGCGCATGGTGCGCAGCAGCTTGAGAGCCAAGGAAGTATCGTGACCGTCTTTCTCCAGTTCGTGAATGATCAATTCTTGGTGCTGTATATGGCGCTCCGCAAGCGCAAGATGTTCGTCAGCCTGACGTAGTTGTGCTTCTTCGGGTTCGAGGTTCATCATTTCTCCCTTGAGTAGCCTCATGAATCAAGGAAGCAATCGTGGAACCATAACCGAGGAAGTAAGGGGTTACATGAGGCGTCTTCCTCTCAGAGAGCCCCTTTTGGTTAGAGAGGCGCTTATGCGAACCTTGGAGGAAGCACAGGAGCGTTTAGGGAGACTCGAAACCTCGATAGCCGCCATTGAACAGGCGCTGACACGCCTTCGTTTTTACATGGGGCGGCTTCCGGCGGACGACGATGGACCCGTGCACGAGAATGCGTTGAAATCCATCCGCGACTATCAAGAGTCGTTAAGTGCGCTATACGCGCTGCGGAATGACGCCCTGTGGGACATAGAGTTGATACGTAGGCGGGACGGAGCAAGCCAGCATTGAGCGCGGCGACGGGCACTTTATTCCGCATGCCCGGCCAGGATTTCCCCGCCTATGTCCTCAACCAGACTCGGACGCGATTGGTTGCGCCGGCGACCTGGCTGTAGCCGTGTCCAACTGGACCTGCCAGAGGTTGGCCTATTGACTCATCGACTGCAAGCCGATGCGATCGCCGCGCTTGCTGACCGCAGCGGAATCCCATCGTGTTTAGAAGAGCGCCGGTTCCGATTCATCGGCGTCGCTATAATCGATCGTCGCATGGGCAATGTCGCGCCGCTCGGCAAGGAGCTCGATGCAATCCGCACTGAAGTTCCTCTCGTCGGCCAAGGTGGCCCGCAGTGGACCGATCGCACCTGAACGACTGCATCGCTCGACATCGCGCACAGTCGCTCTAAACGCTGCACGAATCTGGCCGCATGCTATCTTTTCAGTGGTTTGGAGACCTTCCGACCGGGAGAGATCGTGGACGTTGCCGCCTGGTTGCGCAGCCTCGGAATGGAGCGATATGAACGGGCGTTTCGCGAGAACGCCATCGATGCCGACGTGCTGCGCAAGCTTTCCGCTGACGATCTGAAGGAACTAGGGGTCGCTTCGGTGGGCCATCGCCGCAAACTGCTCGATGCACTGGCGGCACTCCGGGCGAAAGTCGAGCCCGCGCCCGCGGCGGTGAGTCTGGGCGACGCGCAAGGAGAGCGGCGGCAGGTCGCCGTGCTCTTCGCCGATCTGTGTGGCTTCACGGATATGAGCCGGCATCTCGATGCGGAAGAAGTGCTCGCCGTGCTCGAGCGATATTTCGAGGAGGTCGATCGCATCATCGGGCAATACGGCGGCCACGTCGACAAGCATGTCGGTGATTCCGTCATGGCACTGTTCGGCGCGCCGGTCGCACATGGAAACGACGTCGAGCGTGCAGTGCGGGCAGCGCTCGCGATCGGCGAGGCCATGCCCGGCCTTTCACGCGCCCTCGCACGCCCGGTATTCGTGCATATCGGCATTGCCAGCGGCGAGGTCATTGCAAGCGGCACGGGTAGCGCCATGCACAGGGAGTACACCGTCACCGGCGAGACCGTCAACCTGGCCTCGCGTCTCACCGACGCGGCTGGACGAGGGGAGATTCTGGTATCTGATGCGGTACGGCGCGCTCTGGCGAACCGGCTCGACTGCGTCGAACGCGGCGCGCTATCCGTCAAGGGCTTCACAGATCCGGTTACGGCCTGGTGTATTGCCGGGCTTCGACGCTCGACGTTAGGCCGGCCGATCGTTGGCCGGAGCGATCAGTTGCGGGTGTTTCGAGCAGTGCTTCGATCGTGCCGCGAGACCGGCGGCGGTCGCACGGTTCTGATACGCGGTGAGGCCGGGATCGGCAAGACGCGCCTGCTCGAGGAATTCGAACGCGAAGCCCGGGACTCGGGATTCGCTTGCCATGGCGGTTTCGTGCTCGATTTCGGCGCGAGGAACGGACAGGGTGCGATCCAGTCTCTCGTGCGCGGCCTGTTGGCATTCGGCGGTTCAAACGATGGCGGCACCCCTATGGCTGACGTTGACCGCGCGTTTAACGACGGTCTGATCGACGCCGGCGACGCACTCTTTCTAAACGACCTCGTCGATCTTCCGGTGGCGTTCGCGGACCGGGCAGTCTACGAGGCAATGGACAACGCGATGCGCATTCGCGGCCGCCGGAACGTCATGAAACGGCTTGTGCAGCGCGCGAGCCGCCGGCAGCCGCGGCTCCTCTCTGTCGAAGATATTCACTGGTCGGATAGTTCGACGTTACGAGACCTCGCGGCGCTTTCGGCAACCGCAGCGGAGTGTCCCGCCGTGTTGTTACTGACGGCGCGACCTTCCGGCGAAGCGCTCGATGATTCGTGGCTCGCCGCAGACGGTGCGCCATATTTGCTTGTCGAACTGGGTCCGCTGAGCGCCGGCGAGGCTCGGATCATGGCCGAATCGTTTCCCAATGCACAAGCAGATCTGGCCGAACGCTGCATCGCGCGTGCCGCGGGCAACCCGCTCTTTCTCGAGCAGTTGCTCGACAGCGCCGCGAGCGGGACGGAGACTGGCGTGCCGGGCTCGGTGCGAAGTCTGGTGCAGGCGCGGCTGGATCGGCTCGATTCCGCCGAAAAAGCCATTCTGCAGGCCGCCTCGGTGCTCGGCCAGATCTTCGAAGAGGAGGCGGTCGATTGTCTCGTCGATGGAACCGGCGCAGGCGCCGTTCTGGAACCTCTTGTCGCAAGCCGCCTGCTGCGACGGCAGAGCGCGGGATTCATATTCCACCACGCACTCATTCGTGATGCCATCTATGACGGGCTGCTCAAGAGTCGGTGCCGTGCGTTGCATCGCCGCGCCGCGCAATGGTACGGCGAGCGTGATCCCGTCCTGCGGGCCGAACATCTCGACCGTGCGATGGACCGCGAAGCCGCGCTCGCTTATTGCGACGCGGCGCGATCGCAGGCATCCTCGTACCGCTATGAATCCGCGCTCCAACTCGTCGGACGAGGGCTCGAACTCGCGCAAGCGCATGGCGAGCGCGTCGTGCTCGAATGCCTGCGCGGCACTATCCTGCACGACACCGGCGACATGACGTCGGCACTCGCGGCGTTCGAATCAGCCTTCGAGTTCGCCACGACCGGCGCGGAGCGTTGTCAGGCATGGATCGGGCGGGCCACCGTGAAGCGGGTCCTGGATGATCTGGACGGTGCATGGGCCGATCTCGACTGCGCCGCCACGGACGCCGCCGCCGAGGGGCTAAAGCGCGAAAAGGCGCGTATTCATTTCCTGCGCGGCAATCTGTGCTTTCCGCGCGGCGAGATCGACGGCTGCGCGCGCGAGCACGGACTCAGCCTCGTGCTCGCGCAGGAGTCGGGCGATTCGGAACAGGAGGCGGCCGCGCTCGGCGGTCTCGGAGATGCGGAGTACATGCGCGGCCGGATGATCAGCGCGCGCGACGCCTTCAGCCGCTGCATCGAACTCTGCCAGCGCCACGGTTTCGGACGGATCGAGGTCGCCAATCTGCCGATGCGCGCCATCACGGCGTGGTTTGCAGGCGAGGCGAAGGCAGGGCTCGATGCCGCGCTCGCCAGCGCCGCCGCAGCGGAAAAGGTCGGTCATCTTCGGGCGCTTGCGGTTGCACATCACGCGGCCTGGCACTGCCTGCACGATCTCGCGGAATGGGATCGTGCCTGGGAGCATGTCGCCCCGGCACTACAGTGTGCACGTGAGCTGAAATCGAGGCGTTTCGAAGGCGAGGCGCTCGCGTTGCGCGCGGAATTGAATCGTGTCGCGGGGCGTCGGCGCGAGGCGCTCGACGATATCGGAGAGGCGTTGTCCATCAGCCGGGAAACGGGCATGGCGTATCTGGGCGCAGCGTATCTCGGCGTACTCGCGCGGGCGACGCAGGACGTCGATATCTTCGAAAGCGCGCTCGCGGAGGGGGAAGCCGTGCTCGCCGCCGGCGCGGTCAGCCACAACCACTTTCTCTTCCGCCGTGACGCGATAGACGCATGCCTCGACCGGAAACGCTGGAGTGCAGCCGCGCATCATGCTGCGGCTCTCGAGGATTACGCACGCCGTGAGCCATCCCCCTTTTCCGCATTCGTGGTGGCGCGCGCACGCGCTCTGGTCTCATATGGCAGCGGAAATCGGGACCAGGCAGTGGTGAAAGAGCTCCAGCGGCTCCGGCAAGAAGGCGCGCAGGCTGGTTTCCTCTACGCGCTCGAGGCGATCAACGGCGCGCTTTCGAGCCAGGCATATCTTCATTGAAGCCGGTGAGGAGGTCGATCATGTCAAGCGAGTGGAAACGCCGGGTCAAACTGATCATTCAACGCTTCTGGCAGCCGACCGGCGCCTGCATGACGTGCATGCCGGGCAGCTGGGGCAATATCGCGAGCGTTGCGCATTGGGCGATAGCGTTCAAGACCGGATTCCTTACCGCGCTCCTGGCGGTGCTTCTGACCTTCACCCCGGCTGCAAAGCTCTATGGCAACCGCTATGGCAACGCCGCGCTGGTCGGCGTGCTGACGGCAATCGGCGATACATATGCACATGCAAGCCACTACCGTTTGCCTTACGTCGAGCATGTTCTTACAGGCGCGGTTTCAGGGCTTTTGGCGCTCGCGGCTTCTTATCTTCTCGAAGACCGCGCGCGCCGCATCCGGACGGCATGGGCACGGGTGTTCGGGTAGACCGATATCGCCGGTACTGAATGTGCATCACCAGCGCAAAAGCCTCGGGCCCAGCCATGCACCGATGAGCGCCGGCATCAACATGCCGGTGGCGTACCACACGCCCCAGAATGCGGGACTCATTTCAGGGCAATGCAGGCAATAGACGATCGTCGCTGTCGAACTCGCCAATAGCCCGGCGACAGCGCCCGCGAGCCGCAGCCGTGTCGGCGCGAGCGCGCGCATGGCCCAGATCGCCGCGGGGAACGTGGGCACCGAGAGAAGCAGGATATTGAACGGACAGGTTCGCCACGTCTGACCTAGCACCAGCGCCCAGCGCGCAGTGGAATCCACTCCGTCGAGAAGCATCCAGCCGGCGATCCAGACCGCCATGAAGGGCAGCGCCACGATCATCCACGAATACCCAATGCGCGCACCAGGCCGGCCGATGCGGCCGATGGTGAGCATCGCGCCGACGGCGATCGCCAGCGGAAACGCCAGCTTCGCCCAAAAGATGCCCGTGCGTGCGACGCTGGCGATATCGTGGCGCACGCCGAACACGATGCTCATCAGAACCAGCGAGCCCGCCGCCCCGAGCAGCAGTGCCTGAATGAAGCGGCGGGAAACGGCCGCGCGGTCGACTCGCGTGACCTGATTCGACAGAAGCGTGATCAGTTCATCGGTTTTCATCGTAGTCCCCGGATTTTGGCGGCAAGTGCCTTGAGACCGCGATGCACGCCCACTTTCACGGCCGATTCCGAAAGACCCGTGATTCGTGCGGTCTCGGTCACCGAAAGACCTTCGAGCTTCATGTGAACGATAGGCAAGCGTTGTTTATCCGGCAGATGCTCGAGCAGCGTGCCGATGTCATGGCGCGCCTGAGCGGGTTCGTCGTCGGTCGCGGCGAGCAGATCCTCGTGATCGTCGAGCGGAACGTTCAGCGACTCACGGCGCGCATGGGCGCGAAAGAAGTCCATGAGCTTATAGCGGGCGATCGCATGCAGCCACGCCGTCAACGGCTCGTCAGGGCGATACGTGTGGCGCGCATTATGAACCGCCAGCAGGATCTCCTGGACGAGGTCTTCGACGTCATCGGGACGATGCGCAATGCGCTTTCGCAGGTAGCCGCGCAGATGCCGCGTGAGCGCCTGCAGGAAGCTGCGATACGCATTCTGATCGCCATCGAGGCTGGCGGTGAACAGCGCTTTCAGCCGGCTTTCCGCATCTTGCGACATGGTTCCTGTGGGTCGGATGCTGCGGGACGAAGAAACGGGAGAGGCGCCCATAGCTTCAGATGCGAAGGGGCCACCGTTGTTTACATCGACCAGTCGAGCGTAGCCGAAGCCGTGATGCGCTGCAATAGCGCCTTCCTGATCCATGGTCGCCATCCATTTCCTGTTCCTGGTTAATTCGCTGTTGCGCCGTCTCTGGTTACAACGCGATCCGCAACTTTTCCCGGGCACTTGGCCAACTCATCACACGAAGACGTTCATTCGACGAAACCGCTGTAACCGGCGATGCATCCGCGGCGAATTAACACTCAACGAACTTGAGACCCGCCATCAAGGTGACCGCCATGGAAACGATGAAAGCACCACCACTAGCCCAGACCCGCGATGAACCGGTTCATCCGCTCTGGCTGCGCATCACGCACTGGCTCAACGCATTCGCCGCGCTGATCATGATGTTTTCAGGCTGGCGCATATACGACGCGTCACCGGTGTTCCGGCAGATCGTCATTCCGCCGTCGATCACGCTCGGCGGCTGGCTCGGCGGCGCGTTGCAGTGGCACTTCGCGGCCATGTGGCTGCTGGTGTTCAACGGCATCGTGTATGTCGCGCTGAACATCGCGAGCGGCCGCTTCATTTCGAAGTTCTTTCCGTTATCGCCGCGCGCGGTGTTGCACGACCTCATCGCCGCATTGCGCGGCAGGCTCTCACATGCCGATTTGCGTCAGTACAACGCGGTCCAGAAGCTCGCCTATCTCGCGGTCGTCGTCGACCTGATCGTGCTCGTGCTCTCGGGGCTCGCAATCTGGAAGTCCGTGCAATTCCCCTTGTTGCGCGAACTGATGGGCGGCTACGACAACGCGCGCATCGTGCATTTCTGCGCGATGGCGGTGATGGCCGCGTTCGTCGTCGTGCATGTGGCGATGGTCGCGCTCGTGCCGCGCTCGCTGCTGACAATGCTGCGCGGCCGCTGATCCAGCTCGGGAATACGCCATGAAAACCGAAGACAAACGAATCATCAAGGTCGATCGTGCAGCCGTGCTGGCCGATGCGCGCCGCGAACTGGACATGCCCTCGCGCCGCCTGTTCGGCAAACGCATGTTGACCCTGGGCGGCCTTTCGCTGCTCGCAGGCTGCTCGATCACCGATGAGGACTCGATCAGCAAATTTCTCGCCGCGGTGTCGCGCCTGAACGATCGTGCGCAAGCGCTTCTGTTCGATCCGCAGCGCCCCGCGCCGACGTACACGGAGGCGCAGCTCACGCGTCCGTTTCCGTTCAACGCGTTCTATGGGATCGAAGACGTGCCCGAGGTGAACGGCGACGACTATCGCCTGAAAGTGAGCGGGCTCGTGACGGGACAGCGCGTGTGGACGTTGCCGCAACTGTACGCGCTGCCGCATGCGGAGCAGATCACCCGACACATCTGCGTCGAAGGCTGGAGCGCGATCGGGCGCTGGGGCGGCACGCCGTTCGCCGAATTTCTGCGGCGCGTGGGCGCGGATACGACGGCGAAGTACGTCGGCTTCCGCTGCGCCGACGACTACTACGAAAGCATCGACATGCCGACGGCGCTGCATCCACAGACGCTGCTGACCTTCGAGTACGACGGCCAGCGCCTGCCCGCGAAATACGGCTATCCGATGAAGCTGCGCATGCCGACCAAGCTCGGCTACAAGAACCCGAAGCATATCGTCGAAATTTTTGTGACCAATACGTATCCGGGCGGCTACTGGGTCGACCAGGGATACAACTGGTTCGGCGGCTCGTGAGCGCCGCGCCATCCACCGGTTCCGGATTGTCCGGACGCCATGTTTGACCCACCAAGGAGATTAGCCATGAAACGATTGATGACGGCAGTACTCGCAGCAGCGCTCGCGGTGAGCGCGACCAGCGTCTTCGCGCAGGCGAGCGGCGCGATGTCGAACGACGCGATGTCGCACGACACGATGAAGAAGAACAGCATGTCACACGATTCGATGAGCAAGGGCGCCATGTCGCACGACTCCATGGGCAAGGGCGACAAGACGAAGAAGCACGATGCGATGGGCATGGATCACCCGGCATCGGGCGCGATGTCGCAGTAACGTCGATTGGGAGCCGGGACCGGGCGAAGCACGCGCCCGGCTTTCCCGTTGACGGACGATGCGTATCCCGCCTCGAGCACTAAACTAGGTATGATCGGACGCGGATCGTCATACCTACGTCGAGTCGAAATCGTCAATGTCGTCGAACAGCGAAAAGAAAGTCAGCCTCCCGGACAAACAGGACTTGAAAGCAATGTCCGTCTTCCGCTACGAACTGCGCAAGTTCCTGCGCGTGTCGGAGGAAATCTCGAATGCAGCGGGAATCACGACGCTTCAATATCAATTGCTTCTGCACGTGCGAGGCTTTCCCGAGCGGGAGTGGGCCACGGTCGGCGAACTCGCGGAGCGCTTGCAGGCGGCGCCCAATGGCACGGCCGCGCTGGTGTCGCGTTGCGAGGCTTCGGGGCTGGTCAGACGCAAAACCGACAAGACCGACCGCAGGCAGGTGCAGGTTCATCTGACGGCAAAAGGCGAGCGATGTCTCCTCAAGCTCGCGGCCGAACACAAGGCTCATTACGGCTCGTTCGGCTGGGTGTTCGGCGCAAACGAAGACTGAGTGGCTGGTCTTCCTTGCCGGCCACGGAGGAGGGCGGCTGAGAATTTATGTCACAATGTGCCTTAAATTTTTTCGACCATTCTCGATGCGCATTCCTGGATTCATCGACCGACGCACGATCCTGCGCGGCAGGCGGCTCTGGCTGCACTATGGCGTGTTCTGGCTCGGCGCGGTCGCGACCGGGCTCGTCGCGGTCATGTACGCGCGCCTGATCGACTTCGGATACGACGCCTTTCTGCGCATCACGGCCACCTACTGGTGGCTGCCGTTGCTGATCACCCCTGCCATCGCCGCGTTTTGCGTCTGGGCGACGCGCCGCTTCTTCGCGGGCGCCGAAGGCAGCGGCATTCCGCAAGTCATCGCGATGCTGCATGACGGGCGCGAACTGGGACCTCGGCTGCTGACCATCCGCATTCTCATCGGCAAGATCGCGTTGTCGTTCCTTTCGATTCTCGGTGGCTTCACCATCGGGCGGGAAGGGCCGACCATTCACGTGGGCGCGGCGCTCATGTTCAGCCTGCGTCGCTTTTATCCCGCGCGGCTGCGCAGCATGCGTGGGGGCGCGCTCGAACGTAATCTGGCGCTCGCCGGCGCGGCGGCCGGACTATCGGCCGCGTTCAATGCGCCGCTCGCGGGCGTGGTCTTCGCCATCGAAGAACTTACGCGCAGCTTCGAGCAGCGCACGAGCGGCGTGCTGATCACCGCGATCATCTTCGCGGGTGTCGTCTCGCTCGCGCTGCAGGGCAACTACACATACTTCGGCACGATCGATCTGAGCGGGCATTTCCCTGATTCGCTCGCGCTTGCCGTCGTCCTGCTCGGCGCGGTGACGGGCGTCGCGGGCGGCATCTTCTGCTGGCTCCTGCTGAATACGCAGCGCTGGATGCCGGCGCGGCTGATCGACTGGCGGCTGTCTCATCCGGTGGCTTTCGGCGCGGCGTGCGGCCTGTTCATCGCCGTGGTCGGCGTTGCCGCCGGCGGTCACACATTCGGCAGCGGTTATGCGGAAGCGCGCGGCATGCTCGAAGGCAACTCGCAGCTCGGCGTGAGCTACCCGATACTGAAAATGGCGTCGATGGTCGGTTCCTACCTTCCCGGCGCGCCGGGCGGACTCTTCGCGCCGTCGCTCGCGATAGGAGCGGGCATAGGCAACGCGCTTCATCTCGTGTTCGGCGGCATGGAATTGCCGATGCTGATCGCGCTCGGCATGGTCGGCTATCTCGCCGCCGTCACGCAGAGTCCGATCACGGCATTCGTGATCGTCATCGAGATGATCAATGGACACGCGCTCGTGCTGTCACTGATGGCCACCGCATTGATTTCGAGTCAGGTGTCGAAGCTGTTCGCGCCGCCGCTGTATGAGGCGCTCGCACAGAGATATACGAGTAAGTAATGCTGGCGATTGGCGCGGGAATGGGCGCTCCTTCTAGCACGGATCGGGTTAATTGCATGAGAAGACGTCTGCGAACGGCCAATAGCGGTCATTGGTCAGCGCCGCAGTCGAACATTCGAAGGTCTGCTTCCGTCGGTTCGGAGCCGTGAAGCTCATCTACCGGACGCACTGTGCACTCTTGCCCATCCAGAAGAAACGTGCTTGAGATTGACGGCTCCATCCTCAAAAAGTTGGAGCCGCCATACGCTTCGACCGCACGAGTCACTCATTTGAACCCGAATAGAATGTCTGTCGAATAATGCGCTACAATTCTGGCCGGCCTCGCGGACAGAATTTATGCCATGTAATCGTGGCCCTTGGCAACAATGTGAAGACCTATGCCCGTATATGCAACATAGCGGGAAAACGATGATTGTACGGTATCGCCAAATGGCGATTGAGTGTCTGCGAGGCCATCTTCTCGATGCTGATTCCCGAAGCAACAACCTTAGAGCGCTTTCAAGCGGCGCATTCACGCGAAGCAGTCGCAAGATTGCTCGATATCGAACACCAACATCTTACATATCTTCTGTACGCTAAAAAAAGTGCGGACAAATACACCACATTCTCCGTGCTCAAGCGAAGTGGCGGGATGCGTGAGATTCGGGCGCCAATAAAAGAGCTTAAATCGCTTCAGCGAAGACTTGCGAACCACCTTCAGAATTGCATATCTGATATTACCAAAGTCACTGGACGCGAGAATAAATCCTCCCATGGTTTTTACCCAGACAAAAGCATATTAACCAACGCTTCGGTACATCGCAATAAGCGATATGTTTTTAATCTTGATTTAAAAAATTTTTTTCCCACCATCACAGGGCAAAGAATTCGTGGGTTCCTCATAAATGACAGAAATTTCAAATTTCACAAGGATGTTGCGACCACAATAGCTCATATCGCGTGCGCTGACGGAGTCTTACCACAGGGAAGCCCCTGCTCGCCAGTCATTTCAAATCTTATCGCTGGAATCTTGGATTCTCATCTCGCTCGTCTTGCCCAAAAAAATGGATGTTACTACACGCGATACGCGGATGACATCACGTTTTCCACAAATAAAAAAGACTTCCCGCAGCAAATCGCGCTTCTTGATGAATCAACTTCGGACGAATGGATCCTTGGGCGAGAGCTTCGTAGATTAATTGGGCTGTGCGGGTTCGAAATTAATGAAAGCAAGACGCGAATGCAACACAAAAACTCCCGACAGCAGGTAACGGGGCTCGTCGTTAATAAGAAAGTAAATGTGGTAGCAGAATATCGACACTTAGTTCGTGCTTACGTTTTTTCTCTCGTCAATCGCGGAAGTTACAAAATCAAAACAATATCGAAAGACGATGACGGAAATGAAGTTATTACTGAGAAGGATGGGACCTCTGCGCAACTACATGGAATGCTCGGATTCATTCATTCCGTTGACAGCGTTTTTCGAACCGAGCTAAAAGACAATCCGCACAATCATCTTCCTCCGTATCAACTATCTGCGAAGACGACACCTGAGCCTTTGCCGTTGCGAAATCTGACAATATATCGTAAATTCTTGCTTTACACTCGCTTTTATAAAGCTGCTACGCCACTTGTGGTTTGCGAGGGAAAAACAGACATTGTCTATATAAGTAATGCCGTTCATCAAAGCAAGGCGGCGTTTCCGCAACTCGTAAGAAAGAATGATGCTGGAAAGGATGTTTTAGCATTTCAATTTTTCAAATACGACAGAAAACATAAAAGGAAAGGGCAAGTGTACATGCCGAACTTTTCAACGGCAGCGATACTTGGCGTGGCGAGTGGCGGCGGGCCAAATCTTAGCAATTTAATCCGAGCATACTACAAAGAGTCGAAAAAATTCCAGTCTCCTCGCGGCAACAAACCCGTTATATTTGTAGTGGACAATGACAGCGGCGCTAATGAAATCTTAAAGGCGATAAAAGATTGTTCGAGTAAAGCGTGTAATCGAGATGATGCGTTTATCCATGTGTTCGAAAATCTTTACGTAGTTTTGGTACCTCGTAATGGATCGGAGAAAAGGGACACAGAAGGCTTATTTTCACCATTAGACCTGGGAAAAGGGCTCAATGGTAAGAAATTTGATTTTTCAAAAGACGCTGACAATTCGACAACTGTCGGCAAAGCTCCGTTTGCGTATGAGTTCGTCGCGCCGAGAGCGAAAGAATTGGATTGGACTGGTTTTCATCCGTTGTTGGCAAACATAAGTGCGGCGTTTGCTCATTACCAGAGCTTGATGTCCGCCGTAGCGCCAGTTGTCGTTTAGCACCGATCTGGGACACGTCCGCCAAGCTGCAAAAAAAAAGCGTCACCTTGCACGAGTCGATGAGCGGATGTTGTGCACTCTAAGGCGGCACCAAAGGTGTAGTCGGCTTGACGGACGGCAACGGGTCGAAACTGTGAGTTGACGGATATGGATCATTCGCAACTAATGGCGAGCCCCAAATTTCGCTTCAGATTCATTGAGCGTCTCACGAAAGATCGCACCCGTAGTCTCCAATCACGGCCGACGATCACTCCTTTGAGAATTCAACGCCCGTTAGATCAAGGTCTGAGGTCATACGGGTCAGCAACTTTTGCGACGGGCGACTGCTTCAATCCGAGAAAATCCGCCGCTAGATACCTTGAATGTTCGAGCTTCGTCCGCGTCCGGCGAAAGCCAGAAATACGCTTTGAAGGCATAGCGTGCGACGACGCAGGTCGCAGCTTTTCCACGCCAATGCAGAATGAACGTAAGGCTTCGCTTGTCAGCGGTGAACTAAGGTTGGAAGACATGTGGTTCCACGGCCAGGTCGGTCTTGCAGTTGCAAAATCAGATAAAGGATAAGAGGGCGGGAGGACGAGAGGCGACTCGGAATCGATCCACTGCTCCGCTACCAGTCTAAGCGGTGCTTTTCGGCGGTCTCTTGATGGCGCCGATCATCGTCGACATGTAGGTAGATGCTCGCTGTGGTCACGGATGCATGCGGAAGAATTTCGCGGACCATGCGTAGATGGACTTTCTGGTCGGCCATATGTGATCCGGCGCTGTGCCTTAGCCAATGCGCGGAGGCCTGTTCAAGTAGATCAGCACGCGCGCGGAAGGCGTCGTCGCCTGCGCGCAAGCGAGCCGCGGCGCCCGCGAAAGCGTCCTTGACGATCGCGAGAAGCGCCGCACGCGTGAGTGGCGCACAAGTATCCGTGCGCTCGCTCGAGGTTGCCACGCCGATTCCGTCGCCGATGCTGCCCGTATGCACGCCAAGATCGCGCTGCTCGCCAAGTTGCGCGAGCACCGCCTCCGGAGTCGCGCCGATGCCAGTCTGCAAAATCGCGCCGTCCTCGATGAGACTCGCACATGCCTGCCGATGGCTGGTTCCACGAGACCAGGCGCACTGGCGGGCGTATCGGGAAATGCAGCATCCGACTCCACGAGCAGGTCGAAACCCGGATCATGCAAACACGGATCGCCATTCGTCCAAGCGACATCGCGATGTACTTGGCCGATGTTCCCGCCCTTCAGCGGCTCGACCAGATACTCGCGCGCCAGTTCCAGACGGTACGGTCCCGATGCATCGGGCGGCGGTATCTGCAGCATGACGACACCGACCTGCTATGTCGCGCTGCAATCAACCGGAGATGCTGCGAGTGATGCGCGGATGCCCTGCCTCGCGATGCCGCTTCGCCGTCCCGAAGTTCCCTGTCTCCACCCGCTGCCTCATACCAGCTCGTGGTAGGCATGGGCTCGTTGATGATGGTTCCGGCCGCATGCCGAAAGTTCGGCAACACATAAAAAAGGCGGCGCTATCAAGCGCCGCCCATTCATAAGAGCGCCGAGGGCCGTCGGAATTGTTACCGCACCTTGCCCGCCTTCCAAGCCGACAGCAGTTGCTCATACTTCACTGTTTCGCCCTTCGGTTTTTCGTTGGCGAGCCGTTTCCACGGCGCGTGCTGGTCGGACAGCCACTTAGACGGATCGCTTTGCGCATTGAGCTCCGGCGCGCAAACCTTCATCCCGGCCCGCTGCAAACGGGACAACACCTGGTCCATTTCTTTCGCGAGGTTGTCCATTGCAGCTTGCGGCGTTTTTTCACCGGCGACAGCGGTGCCGACATTCTTCCACCAGAGTTGCGCCATCTTTGGATAGTCGGGCACGTTGTTGCCGGTCGGCGTCCACGCGACGCGCGCCGGGCTGCGATAGAACTCGATCAAGCCGCCGTACTTGTCCGCGTTCTTCGTGAAGTAGTCGCTATGAATGTCGGAGTCTCGAATGAACGTGAGACCGACAATCGACTTCTTGAGCGACACGGTCTTCGACGTCACGAACTGCGCGTACAGCCACGCGGCAGCCCGCTGATTCGGCGGCGTCGACTTGAAGAACGTCCACGAGCCGACGTCCTGATATCCGTTTTGCATGCCGTCCTTCCAGTAAGCGCCGTGCGGGGACGGCGCCATGCGCCACTTCGGCGTGCCGTCCGCATTCGTGACGTTGCCCGGCTTGAGCATCGAAGCCGTGAACGCGGTGTACCAGAACACCTGTTGCGCGATCCTGCCTTGCGCGGGCACAGGGCCAGCCTCGCTGAAGGTCATGCCCGACGCTTCTGGCGGCGCGTATTTCTTGAGCCAGTCGATGTATTTGGTCGTCGCATAGACTGCTGCCGGGCTGTTGGTGCCGCCGCCGCGCGACACCGACGCGCCTACCGCATGACAGCCGTCAGGCGTCACGCGAATGCCCCATTCGTCGACGGGCATGCCGTTCGGAATCCCTTTGTCGGCTTCGCCGGCCATGGAAAGCCATGCGTCCGTGAAGCGCCAGCCGAGCGATGGGTCTTTCTTGCCGTAATCCATATGACCGTAAACTTTCTCTCCGTCGATGTTTTTCACATCGTTCGTAAAGAATTCGGCGATGTCTTCATACGCGGACCAGTTGACCGGCACGCCGAGATCGTAGCCGTACTTCGCCTTGAACTTGTCCTGGAAATCCTTGCGTGCGAACCAGTCCGCGCGGAACCAGTAAAGGTTCGCGAACTGCTGGTCGGGAAGCTGATAGAGTTTTTTGTCAGGCGCGGTCGTAAAACTCGTGCCGATAAAGTCTTTCAGGTCAAGTCCGGGGTTGGTGTATTCCTTACCTTCGCCCGCCATGTAATCGGATAGCGGAACGATCACGCCATAGCGATAGTGCGTGCCGATCAAGTCCGAGTCCGAGATCCAGCCGTCGTAAATGCTTTGCCCGGATTGCATCGAGGTCTGCAATTTCTCGACGACGTCCCCTTCCTGAATGATGTCGTGCTTCACCTGAATGCCGGTGATTTCACTGAACGCGGCGGCAAGCGTTTTGGATTCGTAGGTATGCGTGTCGATTGTTTCCGACACGACATGAACCTCCTTGACGCCTTGCGATTTGAGTTTCGCCGCGGTGTCGATGAACCATTTCATCTCGTCCATCTGCTGCTGTTTCGAAAGCGTGCTTGGTTGAAACTCGCTGTCCACCCATTTCTGCGCCTCAGGCGTGCCCGCCAGAGCCTGATTCGCGAAGGCGCCTGACACGATGCTTGCCAATGCCAGCGCGACGGTCCGTCTCCTCTGATGCATGGTCTTCTCCTGTGTCTTCCGTGCCCCTTCGATCTTGTCGGCGCCCGCTGGGGGCATCAGCGGAACCGGCAGTTGTCAGTCTTCATTGCATGCATCTGCTTTCTAGCCCTTCCACATGATCACGAGCACCATCAGCACCGAGACTGTGAAGCCCGGCCAGGAACTCGAGCCCTCGGCACTGATGGCGAGCCACGCGAGATTGACATACGCGGCAGCCAACAGGCCGATGAACAGGCGATCACCGCGAGTTGTCGCGATAGGCAGAAAGCCCTTGCGTTCATGAGTTGGCGAGCGCAGTTCCCATACCGTCATGCCGCCCAGCATGACGACGATGCAGGCGAAGAAGATCGCCACCTCAGGAGTCCAGTACATCCAGGTGAACATCACACCCTCCCCATCGCGAAGCCCTTCGCGATGTAGTTGCGCACGAAGTAGATCACCAGCGCGCCGGGAACGATAGTCAGCACGCCCGCCGCCGACAGCACGCCCCAGTCCATACCGGCCGCCGACACGGTCCGCGTCATCACGGCAGCGATAGGTTTCGCGTTGACCGAAGTCAGCGTGCGCGCGAGCAGCAGTTCGACCCAGCTGAACATGAAGCAGAAAAAAGCCGTGACGCCGACTCCCGACTTGATGAGCGGCAGGAAGATCTTCACGAAGAAAGCGGGAAAGGTATAACCGTCTATGTACGCGGTTTCGTCTATTTCTCGCGAGACGCCCGACATGAAGCCTTCGAGAATCCACACGGCAAGGGGCACGTTGAACAGCATGTGCGCAAGTGCGACGGCAATGTATGTGTCGGTCAGGCCGACGCTCGAATAGAGCTGGAAAAACGGCAGCAAAAATACGGCGGGCGGCGTCATGCGGTTGGTGAGCAGCCAGAAGAACATGTGCTTGTCGCCGAGAAAGCGATAGCGTGAGAACGCGTACGCGGCAGGCAGCGCGACCAACACCGACATCACCGTGTTCATCAGCACGTAGATGATCGAATTGATGTAGCCCCAGTACCACGAAGGATCAGTGAAGATCACCTTGTAGTTGTCGAACGTCACGTGCTGCGGCAGCGTGGCGAACGTCGACATGGTCTCCTCGTTCGTGCGCAGAGAGATCGACAACATCCAGTAAAGCGGAATCAGCGCGAACAGCATATAGACGACGAGCATCAACGTCCGCGGCCAGCGGCGCTTATCCTGCATGGTCGTCTCCTTGCGCGGCCGGTCCACCTTTGCCTACGCGGCTCATCCAGTTGTAGAGAATGAAGCACAGCAGCAGAATGATCAGGAAATAGATCAGCGAGAAAGCCGCAGCCGGGCCAAGATCGAACTGACCGACCGCTTTTTGGGTCAGATACTGACTGAGGAATGTTGTGGAATCGCCGGGACCGCCGCCTGTCAGCACGAACGGCTCGGTGTAGATCATGAAGCTGTCCATGAAGCGCAGCAGCACGGCGATCATCAGCACG
This sequence comes from Caballeronia sp. 11_S32, assembly GCF_056930355.1. Classification (NCBI taxonomy): domain Bacteria; kingdom Pseudomonadati; phylum Pseudomonadota; class Betaproteobacteria; order Burkholderiales; family Burkholderiaceae; genus Caballeronia; species Caballeronia sp. 11_S32. Next base: position 1,335,470 of record NZ_JBXOWH010000001.1, on the reverse strand, counting down.
CCGCGCATCTTCGGCAATTCGATGTAGCGGAATACCGCAAAGCGGCTTGCGCCGTCTATTTCCGCGGCCTGATAGAAGGCGTCCGGAATCGCGCGCAAGCCCGCATAGCACAGCAGCGCGACGAGCGGGGTCCAGTGCCAGATGTCCATCACCAGCACGGTGATCCATGCGGCCGTGGGACTCGCCGTGTAGTTGTAGTCGAAGCCAAGACTATTGAGCCAGTAGCCGAGCAGTCCGATATCCGGGCGCCCGAAGATCTGCCAGATCGTGCCCACCACGTTCCACGGAATCAGCAACGGCATGGCAAGCACGATGAGTGTGGCCGATGCGCGCCATCCCGAAGCCGGCATCGAAAGCGCGAGGCCCACGCCCAATGGAATCTCGAACAGCAGAACGCACGCGGAGAAAATGACCTGTCTGCCGAGCGCTTCGCGCAAATCCGGATCGGTCATGATGTTGCGAAACCACTCCGTACCGACGAACACATGCTGCGTCGGGCCGATGATGTCCTGCACCGAATAGTTGACCACCGTCATCAGCGGCAGGATCGCGGAGAACGCGACGCAGATGAACACCGGAATGACCAGCAACCATGCCTTCTGATTGACGGGTTTGTTCATCGCGCGGCCCCTTCGACGATGCGCGTTTCGATTCTTTCGTCGTTGCAGAAGTACACCGTTTCAGGCGCAACGAGATGCAGCCAGGCAGGTCCGTCGACAATCCGCAAATGCGGCTCGAGCCTCGCATTGAAAACATGGCCGTCGCATTGCAAGGTAACCAGTTGATAGTTGCCGAGCTGCTGCGCGCGCAGCACCCGCGCGTGCACCGCGCCGGCTCCTCCTTCCTGCGATAGGCGGACGAACTCCGGGCGAATCCCCAGTTTGAGCGCGCCGTTTGTCTGCTGATGCGCGTCCCGTAGCGTCGCAAGCGTGCCGGCGTCGAGCGGCAGGCGCTGCGAGCCGATTGTTGCGCCGTCGGCGTCGAGCTCGATCGGACAAAGGTTCATGCCCGGGCTGCCGATGAAGTAGCCAACAAAAGCGTGGTCCGGCCGCAGAAAAAGCGCATCGGCTCCTCCCTTCTGAACGATGCGGCCATTGGTCATGACCACGACTTCGTCGGCGAAAGTCAGCGCTTCTACCTGATCGTGCGTCACGTAGATAAGCGTGAGCCTGAGTTGCTGGTGGATCTTCTTCAACTGGCGGCGCAGCATCCACTTCATCGCGGGGTCGATCACAGTCAACGGTTCGTCAAAGAGGATCGCCGCGACGTCCTTGCGAACGAGGCCGCGCCCGAGCGAGATCTTCTGCTTGGCGTCGGCGGCCAGATTGCTCGCCTTGAGCGGCAGGTCGCGTGTCATATCGAGGATATCCGCGACTTCGTGCACGCGCTTCGTGACCTCGGCGGCTGACAACTTGCGATTACGCAGCGGAAACGCGAGATTATCGAACACGGTCATCGTGTCGTAGACCACGGGGAACTGGAACACCTGGGCGATGTTGCGCTGACGTGCGCCGAGCGCCGTCACGTCGCGTCCGTCGAACAAGACCTTGCCCTCCGACGGCTTGACGAGCCCCGAAACGATATTCAGCAGCGTAGTCTTGCCGCAACCCGATGGACCGAGCAATGCATAAGCGCCGCCGTCGTCCCAGACCATGCTCATGGGCTGAAGCGCGTAGTCGTCGACCGTCGCGGGGCTCGGTCTGTACGCGTGTGCGAGATTTCTAAACTCAATGCACGCCATGCGCTGCCTCCGGGCTGGACACCAGTTGGGTCTCTGCGCCGAACACAAACAGTTCTTGAGGGTCGATGAAAACGTCGAGCTGCGTGCCAAGCTCGATCTGATGCACGCCCTGCAACTGCGCAACCAGGTTGACCGCGCCGGTCAGCGTGCGCAAGTGCAGGTACGTTTCGGAGCCGCTCAGTTCTGCGAGTTCGAGCCGGCACGGAACGGCGATCGCATGAGAGGCCTTCGCCTGAAGACGCAGATGCCCTGGCCGGATGCCGATGCGGCATGCGCCGCTCACAGCGGGACCGTGCTGGACTGGAACCTCCACGCCGATCGGCAGACGCGCGCGGCCGTTGCCGCAGTCGCACGTCAGCATGTTCATCGGCGGGTCGTTGAAAACGGCTGCGGCCGCGACGTTGACCGGTGCGTTATAGACATCGAGAGTGGGACCGAACTGCAGAACTCGGCCTTTATCGATGATCGCCGTATAGCCGCCCAGCAGTAACGCTTCGAGAGGTTCGGTGGTCGCGTAGACGACGGTGGTGTTGCCGTCAGCGAAAAGCGTAGCCAATTCCATGCGCAATTCCTCGCGCAGTTTGTAATCGAGATTGACGAGCGGCTCGTCGAGCAGAACCAGCGACGTACGCTTCACGAGTGCACGCGCGAGCGCGCAGCGCTGCTGTTGGCCGCCTGACAGTTCGCCTGGCCGCCGCTCCAGCAAATGATCGATATGCAGTTTGGCTGCGACTTCCCGCACGCGCCGGCGGATTTCAGCAGGGTCGGTCTTTTGCAGGCGCAAAGGCGAGGCGATGTTTTCGAACACCGTCATGGCCGGGTAGTTGATGAACTGCTGATAGACCATCGCGAGATTACGCTGGCGCACGCTGACGCCTGTCACGTTCTGGCCGTCGACAAGCACTCGGCCGTCGTTCGGCCTGTCCAGACCCGCCATCACGCGCATCAGCGTGGTTTTACCGGCCTGCGTGGGTCCGAGAAGCACATTGATGGCGCCTGGGACGAGGCGCAAATCCACGCCGTACAAATACGGTTGCCCGCCAGAAACGACACTGACTTGCTCCAGTTCCAGGACCAAATCGCTCTCCTTTGCGGCGTGCGCGACGCCAGTCGCAGAGGCGGCGCTTCAAGGTGGCGTCAATTGGGTTTCGCATGGATTACGTGCTGCAGTCAAAATGTCCCTTTTGTTGGTTTGCGTTTAAATCGGGGTAAACCTTACGACAGGATGAAATGGAGAATATGGTCGGCGGGTTGGGGAAGATCGGCATGAGATAGGCTGAAATGTAATGTTGACTCCATTTTCAGCACACGAGGGCGACGATCATTAGTGCAGCAGTTGGCGCAAGACCGGGCGGCGCGCTAGTCGTCTCGATCCTGACGAGCGAGTTGCTGATGCCCATCGCTCGCACGCGGGAAGCGGCATCGACGTAACGCTCCACGTCGTTGGTCGCATCACTGAGGCTTTGCGTGTGCAACATGGAGCACATAGCGCGTAGATGGGCACGTTATCTACACAGTTATTCGCGGAAGCGGTGGACAAGTCGCATTCTGCAGACAATGCAAGATTGGCGAGTGCCAAATTTTCCGGAGTCGGCAAGAAGCTGACGTTCGCAACCATCGCCGATCCGGCATTCAGATGGCCGGATCTTGCCCGCAATCAGACGCCCGATTGGGCAGAACTTTGGTGCTCCATCCGCTATTGGACCCGAGAGGTGCGCCAATTTACGGCGCTTTAGCGCTGATCGCACGAACTCGCGGCGGCCCCTTCACAACGGCCGCGACATCGATCAGTATCAGAGGAGCGGGCTATGGCTAACATCCAAGCGCTGGACGAACGAGTGACCGGTGCGCCAATCGTCGGATCGCTCGCATGGACCTGAACGGCGCTTTGATTGGCTTAGCCAAGGAGCTACCGGAGACCATGAAGGCAACGCTTGCAATATTCAAGACGAACCTGGCACGTTTGGAGAACACGTCGCATGAAGGTCCGGCTGGCCTGACCCGCAATGAAGGCCATGACATGATGGCGTCGCGTGCACGTGAACCGCACGACGCGCCCACAGGGCTGACGTCATGAAACTAGCGGACGCTGAGCCGACCCCCGACTCCCCGAAACCTCTTCGCGCTCGCGACATCGTCGTGGTCGGTTCCTCTCAGGGTGGCGTCGCGTCGCTGCCGGAGTTCTTCTCTCACTTCCCTGCGAAGATTCCCGCCGCGTTCTTTGTCGTCCAACACCTGGGAGCGGGGTACCCTGGGGAGCTTGACCGCCTGATCGGGCGACGCAGTCGCTTGCCGGTGAGCTTCGCGGCAGACGGCGAGTTGGTTGATACCGGCCGGGTCTACGTCGCGCCGCCCGACGCGAACATGACATTGGAGCGGGGCCGCGTCGTCATTCAGCCGAGCCCGCGCGAAAGCTACCACCGTCCCTCGATTAACGCTCTGTTTCGATCCGCGGCGGTGGCCTACGGGCGGCGCGTCGTCGGCGTCGTGCTCACTGGCACGATGGAGGACGGTGTCGCGGGGGCGTGGGAGATCTGGCGTCGAGGCGGCCTCGTCGTCGTCCAGGACCCGACCGAGGCACAATCGCCGGAGCTGCCAACGCGCGTCCGCGAGACAGTCCCCGTGGACTACACGGCGCGGTTGGCCGACATTGCGGAGTTGGTGCTGGACTTCGCCACCCGCCCGCGCCGCGCGCCTCCAGTGGCCGGCGATTTCCAGGCGCGGGTGATGATCGTCGAAGACGAGCGCATCGTCGCGAAGAGCCTCGAGAACGATCTTCACGCGCTGCACTACGAGGTCTGCGCGTCGGTCATGACGGGCGAGGCGGCGGTCGAAGCGGCCGGGCGAACCCTTCCCGACGTGATCCTGATGGATATCCGCCTTTCCGGTGCGATGGACGGAACGCAGGCCGCGTCGCTGATCTGGGAGCGGTTGCAGATTCCCGTCGTCTACCTGACCGCCTACGCGGATGCCGAAACGCTCGCGAGCATCAAGCGCACGAACGCCTACGGATACGTGATGAAGCCCTATGAGGCTGCTGAAGTGCACGTTGCGCTGCAACTGGCGCTCGAACGGCGCGACCGGGAACAGATCACGTAGCGGCGCGTGTCACGGTGACCCGCGTTCCGCGCTCCGACTCGACGCGAACTTGCGCTCCGATCTGTTCCGCGAGTAGGTGCACCAGTTGCATACCCAAGGTGACCTTCGCCGGTCCTCCCCCAAGGCCGACGCCGTCGTCGGATACGCTCAGCAACTCCGCATGCTCGTCTAGCGTTGCAACGACAGTGCCTCTGCGGCCGAACGGAAAGGCGTGCTTCAGGGCATTGCTGATCAACTCGTTCAGTATCAGCCCGCACGGCACTGCCAGCCCGATGTCCAGGCTCGACGATGCAATCTCCAACTGCAGGCGCACCCGCTCTCGGTCGACCCCGTACACGGCCAGGAGGTTCTTCGCGAGCTGGGTGGCGAACTCCGACATGTCGACACGCGCGAGATCAAAGGAGCTATAGAGCGTCTGGTGAATGTCGGCAATGGCGCGGATGCGCCCGCCCATCTCCGAGAGTGCGGTCTGCGCGGCCTCGTCCGTAACGTGCTGGGCCTGCAATCGGAGCAACGCGGCGATGACTTGCAGGTTGTTCTTCACGCGGTGATGGATCTCGCGCAGCAGCGTCTCCTTCTGCAGGAGCGATTCGCGCAGCAGCTCATTGCCGTGCTCGATCTCTCGTGCGCGCAAGTACAGGTCGCGCTCCAGGCGTTCCTGGACGTCCCGGCTCGAATACTTCAGCCGGTGGAGCTCGGTGACGTCGACGACGCGATGGATGATGTAGCGCACGCGTGCGCGATCGTCGAGCACCGGGAAATTGGCGGGCTGCCAATAATGCTCCGCAAAGATGCTCCCCGAGCCGGTGTCGTTCGGCTCGCGGATGTCGTACTTCTGCACGGCCATGAAGTGGGCCACGCCGCTGCGCAGTACTTGCGCGAACGAGGCCCTGAGATTGCTCACTCCGGTCGCGGCGATCTCGTCAGGGTTGTCCGGAAAGACGTCGAACATGTGACGCCCCAGGATGTCCTGCCGACGCGTCATCGTCGCCTTCAGGTACGCATCGGCGACCGCAACGATGCGAAAGTCGCGATCCACGACGAGGTACGGATCGGGACCTGCCTGAAAAATAGCTTGAAAGTCCGGCAGGGAGCCATCGGTGCAGTCCATTCGCTTCCCAGTCAATGTCGAATCAGTGAATCACTGCTGCGCAGTTCATTCGTGTCGCCAAGAGCCGTGTCCACCCTTGCCATAGGGTCGGTGCCAGGGAGACGCTCAGTCCAATGTTGCGCCGATGTCTGCTCCAGGGCAACCAGCCAAAGATAGACAACGCCCGCGCAAGGTCGTCAACACTCGTTCGCCGTTCCCGGAAGCCGACGTTCGACCACGCCGGATCATGAACGTCAGCGAAGCGGCGCGTTGCAGCCGCAGGGCGGATGAAGGGCGAGCTTCGGCTATGGCCGACGACGCGTCGACGACTCCGAGAGCTAGCGGCTGCTGTACTTGCACAAGGGACCCTCAGCGTCCCGAAGCTTCGACGGCCGAAGAGGGTCCAAACTGTGAGTTGGCGAATGCAAGAATAGGCCGTCCGCTGCGCGAAACCCTTAGCGGCGGCAACCCGCCATATTGCCGAAGTCTAAGGAAGCCTCGTCCAACGTCGGCAAAAAGGCCGAAGTGCTCGTCCTGCTCGTGCGGCAGGGCTTACCACCATCTTCCGTTCCGCTGGAACGGCCGCAGTTTTCTGAAGCTTGACGCTTGAGCTACGCGTATGGTTCGGCCTACGCGGTTAGCAGTGGAACGGTTCTTCGACGAGCGAGACCGGTCGTCGATCGCGGCGTCAATTAAAGCGATGCCGTAAATGCACTGACAGCGTGTCGCCGACGATCAGAACATAGATCGCCGCGCTACCGTCTCGACGAAGTAGTGGACCTGGACTAACGCCCATTGCGCCTGGATCTACAACGGAGCAACGCTTAAGTTCCGGGTGTGAATGCCGTGGCAACGGCCGAGGATCAAGACAAGTGTGCGGGACTCATCAAAACCAATAAAGAAGTTCTCTCGAGTGTTGGGAACCGACCATCGTCGTAAAGGAATGCTTCGATAAGCTCGGCTCTTACTACGGGAGTTCGACGGCTTCTCGCGTCGGGCGGTCTAATAAAAAGAGAACAAAGACCAATCATGCGTCTATGGAAACGCCTGTGGCGGTTGCTCTGTGCCGGCCGAAGCAAAAAGCAGCCTGTCGCGATCGAACAATTCGCCGTCGAGCCCATCGCACAGGAACTGAACCTGCGCAGCGAGGCGCGCCGTCTCGCGGAAGCGGGCTCGTCGGCAATGCTGGGCTCCGGCGTCGAAGCGGCCATTGTTGCGCGCGTTGATAAGGGTCGCCACGTGCACATCGAGAATGCGGGACGCCGGGCGATCTATCTCGGCGAGCAGTTCGCCTCGCATGACGTGACGATGCTCGTCGAAGATGCACTGCAATCGGAGACCACGTTCGCCGCCAAGGCCGACGTGCTTCTCGACCGGGCACGTCCGGCGCTGAACCTGCTGAGCGACCGCGCGAGCCGCGCCGAGGCCGACCTGCAGAGCTTCCGGGAGAAGCATGGCATTACGTGGGGCGCGAACTATCCGAAGGGCGGCCAGAAAGTGCTGCACATCGTTCTCGTTCCCGTCCTGGTCACGGCCGAGGCCGTGTTCAACTCATCGTTTTTCGCGACCGGACTCGACACGGGCTTGATCGGCGGGTTCCTTCAGGCGGCGGTGTTGGCATTGCTCAATGTGGGTGTGGCGTTCATGTTCGGTCTTGCGCTCATTCGCAACCTGTTTCATCGGAAGGCCGCTCGCAAGCTCCTGGGCATCGCGTCCCTCGTGGCCGCGTTGCTCTCGATGTCATGTGTGAGCTTCGCGATTGCACATGTTCGCGGTGCGCTGGTTGCCGATCTGCCATCTCCCGAGAAGGCGGCGTTGGCTTCACTGGTGCAGACCCCGTTCGGTCTCGACGATATGCAGTCGTGGGTGCTCGTCTGCGTCAGCCTGTTCTTCGCGGGCTTCGCACTCGTCGAAGGATTTTGGATGGACGACCGCTATCCCGGCTATGGCAAGCGCGATCGCGACTTCCTCACGGCGAAGATCGCATATGAAACCCGCCTCTCGGCGGTGCGTCGCAAAATCGAAGAGATCAAATGCGGCATAACGGACGCACTCGACAAGGCCGTGAGCGAGGCAAAGATCCACGTCTGTTACCAGGACGCGAACATCGAGCAACGGAAGATGGCGCAGCATCAACTCGACTTCGCTCTGATCGAAGCGACGCAATGCAAGGAAGCACTCGTGCGCATATTTCAGGCGGAGCTACGCATGCACTGGAAAGGCCATGCAGCGTTGCCTGATTTCCCGCCTTTGCCGGAGTTCAAGGACATCCCGCTGCCCGACTTCCGCATTGCCGAATGCCAGGCGACGTACGCTTCGCAGCATGCGCGCGTCGACGAACTGATCGAAGCGCTACCCTCGATCAAGGCAGCGATCCAGACTGCTTTCGTCAGGAAGTCCGATGGACTTCGGCCGATCGACGAACAGTTCCGTGGACCGGTCGCAGCCGCACGCGCGCCTGTTGCGGAGGCGGCCGCATGAAAGACGATCTGTTCGCGCTGGAAGAATCCAGCGGGCGAAGCTATCTGTGGGCCGCTCTCGGCGGGCTCTTTGTCATTGTTGTCTTCGCCGCTGCAGCGCTCTGGGTGCATTTGCGTCCCGCCGGACTGGACAAGCGACTCTGCCCCGCAAACGGGCCGGCGGGGCAGATCGTGCTCCTCGTCGACAGGACCGATCCGCTCAGCTTCACGCAGAAGCAGGCTTTCGAAGGACTGCTGGAGCGGCTCGTCGCGCAGCGTGTGCCCGCGGGTTACCTGCTCTCGGTGTTCGTGCTCGGCGAGGACTACAAGTCGTCGCCGAAGCCGGTCTTCAGCCAGTGCAATCCCGGCGACGGAGCCGGCGCAAGCGAATATACGGCGAATAAGGCGCACCTGGAAAAGCGATTCGAAACGAGCTTCCGCGAACCGATGCTTGCACTCGCCGATCAGTTGCAGACGACGAAGTCCGCAAAGTATTCGCCCATCTTCGAGATGCTCGAGATGACCTCGATCAACGGATTTCGAAAGGAAGATGTCAAGGGTCCGCGCAAGTTGATCGTCGTATCCGACATGCTGCACAACACACCGGAGTTTTCGATGTATCGCGAGACGCCTGAATTCGCATCGTTTCGTGATTCCGATTATGGCCGGAAGGTGAGCACGAATCTCAGCGGCGTTGATGTCGAACTCGACTATCTGATCAACACGCCGCGCCTGCAAACGCGCCGCAACCTGAAGTTCTGGGAAGACTATTTCGCTTCGGCCGGTGCGCGCATCGTCGCCGTCACACCTCTGGAGGGCTGACTACGATGGACCGTCTCACCGCCGTGCGCGCGCGAAATTTGTTCGCTGTTGCGCTTATGTTCAAGCTCGCGTCGTCCACGCTGGGCTGGTATCTGCATTCGCCGTGGATCCTCGGGCTGGCGGTGCCGATCGCCATCATGTTGTTATACGTGCTGATCGGCGTGATCAGCCCCGATCCGGCGCTGACACCCGAGAAATTCGCCGACAGTTGCTATTACCTCGGCTTCATCTTCACGATCACGTCGATCATCTTTAGTCTGTTCGATCTGCCCAACATCGGCACGCAGATGTCCGCCATCGCTGTCCGCTTCGGCGCCGCCATGACGAGCACGGTGCTCGGACTCGCCGTGCGTGTCGTGCTCGTCAGCTTTCGGCTGGACATGGACGATGCGATGAAGCTCGCCGAAAATAAGGTCGTCGATGCCACGTATCAGCTTCGAGACCAATTGACGATCGTGTTGGAGAAGCTTCGGGTCTTCGAGCGGCAAGTGGACGATACGACGACACAATCCGTCGCTTGCGTCGCGTCGGGCATCGAAGAGTTATCGAAATCGTATGGCACGAAGTTGTCGGAATTTTTCGAGCAGCTCACCGACGCGCACACGAAGGCCTTCACACAATCGCAACGAGACGTGCAGGAGGCGAGTGGCAGGCTCACGCGTCTCTTCGACAACTATTCGCTCGGTATGCTGCAGAACATTCAGAGCATAGAAGACCGAGTGGTGCAGTTCGCGGATGCCGTAGAGGCGCGTCTCGAACGCACGACTTTTCCGGACGACTACTTTGCCAAGGGCCTCGCCGAACCCGTGAAGAAGCTCGGCGATGCGACAGAGTGTGTTACCCATCGAATCACGGCGGTATCGGGACAGATCGATACCGCACTCGAATCGACACATGGCCTTCTCGCTTCCGTGAAGTCGCTCAACGGCGATGTGCATTCCGCCGCCGCCGTGCTCGCGCAATTGACCCGCACGCAGCAAAGCATGCTGGACACCTCGACGACGCACATCGCCACGCTCGACGCCACGCAACGGGGCCTGTCGGCATTGCATGCGAACGTCGGCGAGCACAAGGACGCAACGTCGGCCGCCATACGGATGCTCGCCGAACATGCAACACGCATGGAACGGGTCGTCGCCGCGCTTCAGGCTGTCGATCAGTCCATCGGACTGGCGGCGCGCGACTGGAAGGTGGAACGGGAGGCGCTCAAGGCCGCATCCACGGGCGCGGCAGAGCACGCCATAGTCGCGACGACGGAGCGAATGAACGGGCTCGTGCGCGAGGTCCAGAGTCTCGTCGCGCAACTATCGGAGCTTGGGCGAAGCCCGGCGGCGCACGTTTCGGAAGCGCCGGAGCGACACATTGCGACGGGCGGCGTGGCGCGCGCGAACGGACACGCGCCGGAGATCACGCTGCTCAACGGCGCGGCTTCCGCCTGAGCGAACCGGAGAGATCGCCGTGCGCGCCAAATCCGATCAGATCTTCCAATTATCGCTAACGGAGATCGCATTCACACTCGCCTTCATCCTGATGCTATTGCTCGGCTATATGCTCGTGCAGGCGGACGAGCACGCAGCGAAACTGCAGCTTTCGCTGGATCGATCCGGGCAACTCGATATGCACCGCAAAGCCTTCGACGAAGCACGCAGGAAACTGAGCGAGGCGCTGTCCAGATCGGGCATGAGACCTGATGAGGTGATCACGTCGCTCATCGCCGAATCGAAACTGATCGACGAACGCGAAGCGCTGAAACGACGAGTCGACGATCTCGACAAGGCGCTGAGCGCGCTGACCGAACTGAAGAAGACGCTCGACGCGGTACAAGACAAGGCTGCCGTCAACGAACACGCGCGTCAGGCTGTGACCGACGCACTCGCGTTGAAGGCGACACTCGAACAGCAGATCGGTGACAAAGATATCGCCGCCGAGGCCGCAGCCGGCGTCGCGCTCAAGAAAGAAGTCGAAAAGCAGCTTCAGGAGCAGATGGGCGAGTCTTACGCGTCAGGCGAGGAGCAGATGCTTGCCCGCGATCTCGTAGCGGCGCGAAAGGAAATGATGGGCGCGTCCAGCAGTGGCGGCGTGATTCGCGTGACGAAGGAGAACGCGGATCTTCGCGGCCAGGTCGCGTTTCTCAAAGCGAGGCTCGACGCGCGCGGCGGACGCGACTATCCGCCTTGCTGGGCCGACGAGCAGACAGGAAAGGCCGAGTTCCTGTTCACCATCGAGATCGGTACAGACGGCTTGCGCGTCACGCCTGCGTGGCCGGAAAAGCGCCAGCCCGATGCGATGGCCCTGCCCGGAGCGTCGCGCTTCAAGCAGCCGACGACGGTGTCGCTGGCACAGTTTTCATCGGAGATGCAAGGAATCGATCGCATCAGCAAAGAAAAGAACTGTCGGCATTACGTGTACATCAAGAACCGGGTAACCGATCTCGGTTTGTTCAATCGGTCGCGATACGCCATCGAAAACTTCTTCTACAAGCTCGAATTGCGAGGCTGATCTCGTTTCGTCGCTGTTAATCATAAGCTCGACGTTTTGGCGGCGCCGAGCGACTGCGCGACTGGCTACCATCGATCGATGGCGCAACAGAGCCGCTCGTCTGTGCTGCTCTTTTTGCTCAGCTTTTTGCGCTACAACTGACGCCCAGTGCGCAAGAAGAGGTTGAGTGTCGAGCGATTGAGCATCGGCGTTCGTGTCTTGGACCGCCTCCCGTGCAGTGATGCGGCTCTGTCCCAAGTGGAGCTATTCCGCATGTCCAGCCGCGTTGACTTCCGCGGCCGTCCCGATCCATTCGGCGATTTCGCCATGCTCGTCGAGCACCGGAATCGCACGGGAGAGAACCCGTCCGAGCGTGCCGTCAACGCGAATGACCCGATGCTCCAGCTCGAACACGGATCGGGTCCGTATCGCGCGATCGACCGTCTGCATCACGACTTTCCGGTCGTCGGGATGGATATACCGGTTGAGCCATGTATCGTTGGGTTCGGCGGTGTCGGCGATCAAGGCCTTTCCTTCGAGATGCCACATCACGCGCCAGTCGGCGCTCATGCGGTAGACGACGTCGAAACTCCCAGCCAGATAGGCGCGCAATTGCTGCTCGCTGCGGCGAAACGCCAATTCGGCAAACTTTCGTGTCTCGGCTTCCTTGTGCCGCGCTATTACGATCGACGCAGTACTCGTCAGCAGTGCGGCCATTTGCAGGTCCCGGCTCGTCATGTCACGAGGTTGAGGATGATACAGCGCCATGGTGCCGATGAATTTCCCCGCAGCCGTGTTGACTGGGAAGCTCCAGCAGCCGCGATAGTCGAAGCGCTCAGCGAGCCATCGCCATGTTTCCCAACGCGGATCCTTTAGCACATCGACGGTAATGACGGGTTCGCCGATGTGCGTGGCCAGCCCGCACGCAAGCGATTCCGGCCCGATCGCGAAGCCGTTGACTGCCGCGGCATATTCGGATCCCATGCCGACGATGTGATGCAATACCTTGCCGGTGTCGTCGGCGAGGTAGAAGGCAGCGCGCGTGCCGTCTCCGAGCGAGGCGGTGACGACGTGGGCGAGAATGCCCAGGGACGTCGCGAGCGGTTCGCCATTCACTGCCGCCTCGAGTGCCTCGCGCTGACCGTTGATCCACATGGTCTGCTCACGCAGTTCGCCATATAGCTGCTCCGCGCGATTGCGTGCTTCGACCGCGTCTTCCAGCACGTTGAGCGTCGCGCGCCGCGCATCGCGAATTTTAGAGTTCGCGCGCTGAAGGTCGCCGAAGCGCGCGTTGAGCTCGTCCGCCGTGCGGCGGCGTTCGCCGGCAAGGTTCGCGTGAGCCTGAACCCGTGCTCGCAGTTCCCGCGCCGCGAACGGCTTGACCAGGTAATCGTCGGCGCCAGCATCGAGCCCTTCGATCTTCGACTCCTCGCCGGCGCGCGCCGACAGCAAAATTATCGGGATATGTCGTGTTCGAGGTTCGGATCTCATTGCGCGCAGCAGGTCCAGGCCATTCATGCCTGGCATCATGATGTCGACGAGCGCGAGGCCGGGTGGATGAGCGCGCACGAAGCGCAGCGCGGATTCGCCATCCGGCACGGTCGCAACGTCGTAATCGTCGGCGAGCAGACGCCTCACGTAGTCGCGCATGTCGGCGTTATCGTCCGCGACCAGGATGGTGATGCGCCGTCCGCCACCCGTTTGAGGGTCGATCGCGAGCCGGGGGCGATCCTGCCGCCCAGATTCGGCTTCGCGTGTGATGGAAGTAACGGTAGCCGTGCCGTCCGGCAGCCAGCGCAACGCCTCTTCGACGAACGGGCCGGCGCCGATGGCCGTGGTCCCGCGAACAGGCGCCGTCACCGGGGAATGCGCGGCCTGCCCCCGAGCGCCTGCTGGAATGCGAACCTCGAAGGTTGTACCGCGATCGACTTCGCTGTTCACGCCGATGGTTCCGCCATGCAGCTTTACCAGTTCCATGACGAGCGCCAGTCCGATTCCCGAGCCTTCGTGAGAGCGGGCGCGCGCCCCGCGGATGCGGTGAAAGCGCTCGAATAGGTGCGGCAGTTCGGTCGCGTGGATGCCTGTGCCAGTATCACTGACGGTCAGAACGAGCTCATCGCGGGATCTTCGGGCGACGCGCACCGCGATCTCGCCATCGAAAGTGAACTTGAACGCGTTCGACAGCAGGTTGAGCACGATCTTTTCCCACATGTCCCGATCGATCCACGCCGGCTCCGCGAGCGGCGGGCAATCGATCACGAGCCGCATGCCTGCGCGCTCGATCGCCGAGCGGAAGTTGCTCGCGAGTTCGGCGCTGAAACTCGCGACGTCGACCGGCTCGAACCCCGGCTGCGCACGCCCGGACTCGATGCGCGAGAAGTCGAGCAACGTGTTGACGAGCTTGAGCAGCCGCAGCGCGTTACGATGCGCGATCTCGATGTCGTCCCGCTGTGATGGCGCCAAAGGCTCCTGGCCGCCGAGGAGCGTTTCGAGCGGACCAAGCATGAGGGTCAGCGGCGTGCGGAACTCATGGCTGACGTTCGCGAAGAACAGGGTCTTTGCGCGATCAATTTCCGCCAGCGCCTCGGCGCGCTGACGTTCCGTTTCGTATGCGTGCGCGTTGGCGATCGCGGTCGCCGACTGCGCCGCCACGAGACCGAGGAATGCGCGATATTCTTCGTCGAGCGGAAGTCGCGGACTGAGGCCAGCGATGAAGCAGTCGGCCAGCCGCTGCTGTCCCGGCCGGGGCATCGGCAAGACGAGCGCCCGCTGAGTTGGCTCAGGCCAAGGCCCGCCGGGCAGCGGGCCAAACCGAACTTCCAGGTCTTCCACTGCGACGGCCTTGCCGGACGTTAACGCCTCGAGTAGCGGCCAAAGCGCGTCGGCGTGCGCGAGGTCGATCGTCAGGGGGCTTGCCGGCCCACCCGCGTCAAGGCCCGAATGTCCCGCGAGACGGAGCGACTTGCCGTCGTCGGAGAGCAGATACAGCAACGCGAACGGCAGGTCGTTGGCATTGCGCGACATTTCGGCGGCCGCCATTTTGCACGCATCGACTTCGGTTTTTGCTCGGTTTGAGCGATCGGCGAGCGCCTGCAGCGTGGCCAGACGGCGTCGGCCGAGCACGCGCGGTGTCTCTTCCGTGCAGGCGCAGAACACGCCGCCCACGCGACCGTCGTCGTCCATGATCGGACCGTACGAGAAGGTCATGAAAACCTCCTCGGGATAACCGTTGCGCGTCATGACGATGAGCAGCTCCTCGTTCCAGTAAGAGCGGCCTTCCTGCATCACGGCATCGGCCTGAGGTCCAACGAGCGGCCACGCCTCGGACCAGACTTCGGCGGCCGGTCGGCCAAGCGCGCCTGGATGGCGCTTGCCAAGCACCGGCAGGTAGGCGTCGTTGTAAAAGTGAAGGAGCTCCGGCCCCCACCAGATCAGTAGCGGATACTGGCAGCCCAACATGATCGACACGGCCGTCTTGAGACTCTGCGGCCAGCTTTCAGCCGGTCCGAGCGACGTCGTCGACCAGTCGAACGCGCGCGTGCGCGCACCCATCTCGCCGCCATTGCTCAGTGCATCACGCATCGTCGAATCCTCCAATGGGGCCGAAGTCCAAAGGATAGTCGGCCGCTTCGCCGAGGCGCCGCTGCAGTGCGTTGACCTTTTCCTTCAGTTCGATCATTCTCAGCTCGCGGTCCACCGTTACCGCATCGAAGCGTTCGAGTTCGGCATTGCGCGCGCGAACCTCTTCTTCTGCCCGCGCGCGCTCGACGGCGGCCCAGGCCCGCTCGGCGACGAGTTCCAGGAAGGTCAACTCTTCCCCCGACCATGGATGTGCATCTCGCAGATGCACGATAAGCGTGCCCGTGACGCATCCAGCGTACGTCAAAGGTACGTTGGCCCACGCGCCGATTCCTGGGTTGCCGTCCACGATGCCGTGCGCCGCTTCTGCGGTGCGCACGGCAGCAGTCCCGTCGCTCCAGTTTTTTCGGGCCGAGAGCAACTCGCCCGGCATGTGGCCCGGATCGCCGCCGATCACATATCGCTCATCGGGATCGATTGCGTCCGGTGCGCTGTCGATGGCCGCGATCCTCAGGGCTCCGTCGGCGTCGCTCTCGACCCAGATGACACGGGACGCATCCAGCTGCTCGCGCAACACGCGCGCCGCGGTATGTTGCATGTCGCTGGAGAGGGATAGCGACCGAAACGCATCGGCGAGCCGGACGAGAAAGGCGCTGCGCCTGGCGCTCTCGTGCAGCGCCTCCTCCGCGCACTTGCGCTCCGTGATGTCCGTGAACGTGATCGCAACACCAGCAACCGACTCCGCCGACGTGAGATACGGGCGAATACGCCGCAGATACCACCGCGCGTCGTGGCTGCTGATCTCCGCTTCGCGCGGCTCGTGCGTGCCCAGCACGGAGCGCACGTCGTCGAGGAATGCAGGATCATCGAACCTGGCATTCAGATCGGTTACGCGGCGGCCGACATCGTTTGACATCAGCGGCAGCAACGCCGTGATTGCGGGAGTGAACCACTGTATGCCCAGCCGGTCGTCGAGAAAGAGCGTCATCACCGCGCCGGCACTCAGCACGCGGCTTTGCATTTCGAGTTCGGCAACTTTCTCCTTGAGTTGTTCGTTCGATACATGAAGCTCTTCGTTGAGTACCTGAAGTTCTTCGCGCGAAGCGTCGAGTTCTGCGTACGACACGCGCAGCGCGCTGCTCTGCAATTCCATTCCCCGAATGCTGCCTGTGCCACGGAACGAAAGGACATCGCCGTGGCCCTGGCTCGCGAGGTCGGTTCCGGCGGGGATGAACGAGACCAGCAACCGGGGCTCAGCGGCGCCGTTGACGGTTCGCATTGGCGTCATCCGCAAGCTCGACAAATACTCGCCGGTGATTCGATCGGGCATGCTCTGGAGAGTCACGGACCGGCTGCCAGCGATGGCTTCCGCCGCCGCGGCTTTGACTTCGGCGACGACGTTGCTTTCCAACAGATCAAGCAAATTGTCGGTGGGACGACCAGTAGGCTGACGCAGATAGTCACCGGTGTCTCCGTAGAATTGCAGAACGCGGAATTCATGGTCGATCAACACCGATGGCAGGTCGAACTGCTCAATCGCCGCGCGGTGCGCAATGGCGGTGGCGGCCGCACGATCGCCGAGCGCCTCGTGCTGCGTCGTGAAGCGGATATCGACGCCGGGCGCGGCGCCGATCTTCCGGTAAATTCCCAGGCGTTTGGAGACCGCTTCGAAACCCTGCTGGTGCGCGGGCAGAACTTCGCTATTGCCGAGAAAAAGATAGCCGCCGATACGCAGCCCTGCATGGAGCAGGGCGATAACGCGGTCGATTGCGTCGCCGTTCAGATAGATAAGCAGGTTGCGGCATGTGACGAGATCGATATCGGGCAAGGGCGGATCGGCGAGGAGATCGTGCGGTGCGAATACCATCCGCTCGCGCAGGTGCCGCTTGACGCGAAAGATGCCATCCGCTCCATAAAAGAACGCTGACCTGCGCGCTTCGGAGATATGCTGCATGGTCTGCTGTGAAAAAATGCCCTGGCTTGCGCGCGCGACGATTTCCGGCGATGCGTCAGTCGCAAAGATCTGAAACCCCGGACGTCCTCTCCCAATTGCCATGGCTTCTGTCAGCAGAATGGCGATGGAGTAAGCCTCCTCGCCTGTCGCGCACGCCGTGGTCCATACGCGCAAAGGCTTGCGCTTGCAGCTATCCATGAGCGGCAGAATCACGTCGTGTTTCAGTGCCTCCCAGGCGTCAGGATCGCGAAAGAACCCGGTGGCATGGATCGGCAAACGGCGCATCAGGGTGTGCAGTTCCGCGGGATCGTCGCGTAACAGGGATTCATAGTCGCGCAGCGCGGTCACGCGACGCTCGTTCATGCGTTTGCGGATACGCCAGAGCAGCGGGGACGCCTTGTAGCCACCCAGATCGATCCCTTCCTGGCAGCGGATCAACCCGACGATTCCGTCGAGGGTGTCGAACGTCGCGTCTGCCGGATCGACCGTTTTGATGGGCCGCATGTATCCCGGCGAAGCGCACTGCAGCAGAAGCGGTCCGATTTCGCCGACTGGAAGGACATAGTGAGCGGCGCTGCGCTCGAGAACGGCGCGCGGCATGCTGTCATGCATGGCTGTAAGCGGGTCCTGAACGATCACCATTCCGCCTTCCTGCAGAACGCTCGATGCACCCGCGGCACCATCGTTCCCCATGCCGGACAGGATGACGGCAATTGCGCTCGGACCGTAGTCCCGGGCAAGGCTGTCGAGAAACGCGTCGATGTTATCGATTCCGGGACCGCGATGCCCGCCTTGTGCGGGCGGTGAATGGAAGACGCCGCCTTCCACCGTGAGCACTTCATCGGCGCTGGCCACATAGAGACGACCCGGGCGCAGAGATTCCCCGTCGCAGGCGCGACTCGCCGGCAGCGCGGACCACTGCGAGAGAAGATCCAGGAGCCGGTCATGCTGTCCAGGCGCCAGGTGCTGCACGAGCACCAGGCTCAGCCCAGCTTCAGCCGGTAGGGAACTCAGAAACGTCTGCAGTTCCGAGATGCCGCCGGCCGACGCGCCAACACCTACCACTCGAAACTCAGAGCCCGCAGCACGCTGGACTGGATGCTTCGTCATAGCAGCCCTTTCGACGATCTACGCCTAGTTTAGCGCCCTGAAAATTTCACAGTTTGACGCGCGAGCATCAAGCTTTAGTGTGTTGATTTTTAAGCCCTGTGCGAAGAACAGTGCTAAACATTCGTGCTTGGAGAACAGTCGTACCACTCGCCGCAGCGCTGACGAGTACCTCGATTTCGTATGCTCACCACAGGCGGCAACTGACTTTGAATAGTGCGTCCGTTCGTATTGAAGTTTGTCTACCTGACGATCCCCAGGGAGCGCTTGAAAGCTTCCCATGCGTCTTTGGGGCGGATACTGCGTGCTCATGCAAGCCTTGTGGCTCTGCATGACGTTTCGAGTATCGCGCATGGTGCGCAGGAGCTTGAGGGCTAAGGAAGTATCGTGACTGTCCTTGTCCAGTTGTTGAATGATCAGTTCTTGGTGCTGTATTTGGCGCTCCGCAAGCGCTAGATGTTCGTCGGCCTGGCCTAGCTGTGTTTCATCCGCTTCGACCGGAGAACTTGCTCATAGCCCTAGTCACGCTGCGGGACAGTTGCCGGTTTTGCGCCCAGTACATCACTGCCCGTTATCGCGCTTTGTCATGCGAAGCAATCTATTGCTAGAGCGATTCGGTGCGTGGCGCTGGATTGCCCGAAATCATGATCACCTGCGGTGACCGCGGCATTGGCGTTCGTGGCAGGCACGGCATCGTTCGTCGCCTTGCGCTTGCTGCTGCCATCGTGCTTGCGCAGGTCAATGCGGTGGGGTGGCCTTGGGAGCTTTGTCGGCTCGTGGCATCGGGCGCACGGCCTGAGTTGAGACGTGCGCAAGATAGACTCACGGGCTTGAAGCAGCCTTGGCGGCGCGTGCGTCGCCAGGCGGCGCTTTGTCCTGCGCCTGAGCGGATACACGCTCCGCGCGCGGCGTATTCTTTTGTTCAGCCGTCCACTTTTCGATGAGCGCACGGTCTTCCGCATCGCCTTCCTCCGCATGCGCTGCGGACGTGAAAAGCGCGACGAGGAGCAATGAGGTAAGCAGCTTCATACAAACCTCCGCAGCAGAAAGACCCGGCGTCATCACCACTGTTATAGGACTGGGCTTTCACGAATGCGAGCCTCCTCGGCGAACGCATCGATTCTCGATTATCGAGTTCCGATGAGGCCATCGATGCCTTTCAAAAAGCTGCGGCTGTCGCCGTTTTAATGTTGCGTGGAGAGCACCAGCGCGCGGACGCGGACGCTTTGATTCCTGTCCGTTTAACGCCTACAACGAAGGATGTCCGGCGATGTTCTTCCCGGCCGGATTCAACCGGCAGAGGAGGCGCGAATGAGCTATCAACTGATGGGCAGCATCCTCGAAGTGTGCGAATGCAAGGTATTGTGTCCGTGCTGGATCGGGGAAGATCCCGATAACGGGACGTGCCGCAGCGCGATTGCTTACCACTACGAGAAAGGCACGATCGATGGTGTCGATGTATCGGGCGTGACCGTAGCGTTCGCGGCGTTCATCCCCGGCAACGTGCTGAAAGGCGACTGGCGCGTGGCGATGTTCGTCGACGACCGTGCGAGCGACGCGCAATTCGACGCGCTGGTCAGCGTTCACCGCGGGGAGCGCGGCGGACCGCTCGCGGATATCGTGAAGCTGATCGGCGAGATGGTGTCCATCGAACGCGCTTCGATCGAATACACGGTCGTCGAAGGCAAGGGCCGGATGAAGGTCGGCGATACGATCGAGGCCGAGCTGGAGCCCTATCGCGGACCGACCGGCGAGCCGACCAAACTGGTCGAAAGCATCTTTTCGACAATACCCGGATCGCCCGCCTTCGTTGGCAAGGCGAGTTCGTTTCGGCTGCGGCACGAGAAGCTCAATCTCGACCTGTCATTGACGGGGCACAACGCCATTCAGGGATCGTTCAGCTTCGCGTCGTGAAGATGCGTCTGCGCTCCCGGCTTTTCGCGCCGCTCTTCGTCGCATTGACGATCAGCGCGTGGATTGCATTATGGATGTGGGACGCGGGGCCCTATGCGCGCTATCTGCGTCACGCGAGCTGGGCCGAACTGCCTGTCGTCGGCGCGATATGCCGCGCGGTGCCCGGCGCGAGCCTCACGCTCGCCGCGTTGCTGCATAGCATCGCATGGCTCCTGATGATCGCGGCGATGATGCTGCCGACCGCCTTCCCGCTCTTCGACACCTTCCGGCGAATGACAATCGCGCGCGAAAACCGGAATGCGCTCATGGCGCTTTTGATCGTCGGTTACGCGACGGCTTGGGCGCTGTTCGGCTTCGTCGCGCACGGCTTCGACGCGGCGCTCCATCGACTTGCGGATCAATCGCCGATGATGCTCGCGGACAGCTGGCTGATCGGCGCTGGGATCGTCGCGCTCGCGGGCTTGTATCAGTTCAGCAGCCTCAAGCATCGATGTCTCGACAAATGCCGCTCGCCGCTGATGTTCATCACCGAGCATTGGCGTGGCCGCAGCGCGCGCCGCGAGAGCTTTCTGCTCGGCATGAGCCACGGGGTATTTTGCGTGGGCTGCTGCTGGGCGTTGATGCTGCTGATGTTCGCTGTCGGCACGGGGAGCGTCGGCTGGATGCTGGCGCTGGGCGCGATCATGGCGGCCGAAAAGAATCTGCGCTGGGGCGGGGTCATCGGCAAGCCGCTCGGCGTCGCGTTGATTGCGTGGTCCGCGTGGATCATCGTGCAGAATGCGCGCATCGCCTGACGGGTGCCCCCGCGTTGCGCACGGCGCGCGGCCCTGCTCGCGCACGCGTCCGCGCGTCAGGCGTGGCACGAGGTATGCAACCGCATATCGTGCAGACTGTGCCGTGCGGTCGGCGTCCGGTTTTCAGAATGGGAGGGCGTGATGAGTCTTCAGGGGGAAATCGAGAGGCTGCACCAGGCTGACAGCGACATCCTGATGGCCAACCAGCGGATTCAACGTCAAAAAGACCTGATCCAGGAGCTCAAGAGGGACGGCCACGACACCTCATTGGCGCTCGAACTGCTGATGACCATGCAAGGAACCCGGCAAGCTCTGGTTGACCATAGAAAAGTGATACTCGAGCACGTCGAACGTATCAGCGGAGGGCAAAGCCGTGAAGACCAGGCGATGCCTCGAGCGGATCGCCGCAATACGTGATGTCGAGGACGAATGCGCGAAGCGACCGCCCTCGTGGACGCCCGCATCTTTCACGCGGAGTCGGCCCATCGATTGCGACGCGACGCTCATCGGACGATCATTCTCATCATGTCGCGCAGATGATGGAAATGATAGAGCCGAGGCAAGAGAGCGGAGGAAGCAATGGAAATCTCTGAAACCGTGGGATCACGTCATTTTTCGGCAACGCTGGCACTCAATGGACTTCTTATACTTAAAGAAGGGAATCGTGAGCTTACGCGAGGAACTTTGTGTGATGCCCTTGCCGCGCTCGGCGAGCGGCCCGAACTGACGAATCTGCAAACTACCGTCGAGGATATGTTGCGCGCATACATCCGGGCGTATGCGCGTGTGACATAGGGAGCGTTGCCGTTGGATTCGATCCAGCACGCCGGCTGCCGTATTTACGAACATTCAATATATGTCACAACGTGATATATTGAAATTTGGACACCGGGCTGGGGCAGCGCGAAGAAGCAGGGAGGACGGCCATGCTGGTTACATTTCAATCGAAAGCAACACCTGACGTTATGATGCTGCGTGATTTGGCGGGATACCTTCTTGGGGCCATTGGCAAGCGCCTCGACGAGAGGGGCGTCATCATGCACGACGAAATGCCCGCG
The DNA here is from genome assembly GCF_056930355.1 of Caballeronia sp. 11_S32. Lineage (NCBI taxonomy): Bacteria > Pseudomonadati > Pseudomonadota > Betaproteobacteria > Burkholderiales > Burkholderiaceae > Caballeronia > Caballeronia sp. 11_S32. Next base: position 1,313,375 of record NZ_JBXOWH010000001.1, on the reverse strand, counting down.
GCGATCGCTCGCCTCGAAGCGGCCCTCGAAAGCGATGCAAAAACCGCTGACGAGCACGGTGCGAATTTCCATGCATCGGTTGGGGACAAGGGGCGAAGCACCAGTGAGGGATTACGGCACCGCGCCCTTCCGTTCCTCGACATGTTGAGGCTGGCGCATCAGCATGACGCAGACATCCTTTGGGGGTTATAGCCGCTCAGGCTGTACCGCTGGAAAAATTCATACTATTGCGGAATGATTTATGCCGTAATGCCGTAACCGCTCGCTGAGCGCTTGCCCACATGTGGGGATCCAAAATGGCTGCCAATCAACCAGGGGCCATGCCCCTTTCCGACGACGATTACCGCCGCCAGCTACGCCGCGCTGTCATTGCCAGCACGATCGGAACGACGATCGAATGGTACGACTTCTTTCTCTATAGCATTGTCACCGGTCTCATTTTCGCCAAACTGTATTTTCCGGAATCGGACCCGCTCGTCGGCACCTTGCAGGCCTTTCTGATTTACGCCGTCGGCTTTGTCGCGAGGCCGGTCGGCGCGGCGATCTTCGGCCATTACGGCGATCGCATTGGACGCAAGGCCACATTGATCGTCACGCTGCTGCTCATGGGGCTCGCCACGTTCGCAGTCGCGTTCGTGCCGACCTACGCGACCATCGGCATCTGGGGTGCTGTCATTCTGACCGTGTTGCGCTTCATCCAGGGCGTGGGCGTCGGCGGCGAATGGGGCGGCTCCGTGTTGATGTCGATGGAATGGGCGCGCACGAACTCGCATCGCGGCTTCGTCGCTTCGTGGCCGCAATTCGGCGTGCCCGCGGGGCTGTTCATCGCGAATCTCGTCGTGCTGGCCATGAGCGAGATTTCCGGCAGCGCATTTCTCACGTGGGGATGGAGAGTGCCGTTCGTCCTCAGTATCGTGCTGGTCGCGATCGGTCTTTATATCCGCCTGAATATCCTCGAGACACCGATCTTCGCCAAACTTCTGGCCGAGCAGAAGATCGAGAAGACGCCGATGCTCGAAGTCATACGCCGGCAGCCGAAAGATATCCTTCTCTCCGCTTTCGTGAGAATGGCCGAACAGGCGCCTTTCTATATCTTCACGGCCTTCGTCTTCACTTATGGCGTGCGGACGCTCGGCGCGACACGCGACCTTTTGCTCACGGCCGTCCTGGCCGCATCGGTTCTTGAATTCTTCACGATCCCGTTGTTCGGTCACATATCCGATCTCATCGGGCGGCGACGGATGTATATGATCGGCGCGGCGTTCGCGGGCCTGTTCGGCTTCGTCTACTTCGCCATGGTCGACACCAGGGCTTCGGCGTGGATCTTCGCCGCCATCGTGCTCTCACTGGTGCCGCATTCGATGATGTACGGGCCGCAAGCGGCCTTGATTGCCGAGTCTTTCACGGGACGGCTGCGCTACAGCGGCGCATCGCTAGGATATCAACTGGCTTCGTTGATCGCGGGCGGTCCCGCGCCGTTGATCGCCACCGCGCTTTTCGCGTACTACCACTCGGGCTATGCGATCGCGGGCTACATCTTCGTATGCGCGTTGTTCAGTCTTGCCGCGGCCTGGCGCATGGGCGACTACACGAACAAGGACATCTCGCGCGAATATGACGAGCCGATGCAGAAGCATGGCCACGCGAGACCGGCTCATTGATAGGCGCGGTGCGCCGGCGCCGGGCGTGTCTATCCGCTGTGTGCTCAGGCGATGCGAGGCCGGCTGAGTCGAGCCCTTCGCGATGCAGGTCTTGCTCGCGAATCGCTCGCTCGACAGCGAGAACGGACCGATAGAGGCCCATAAGATCGGCGTGACGCTGACGCGTCATGTCGGCGGCGGCATTCACGAGGACATCGACATGACGAACTACGGTCTGCGCGCCGTGTCGCTGGCCGAGCTGGCTGGCCGGATCGCGCAGTCGTCGAGTCGCCGCTGACACCGTGGCGCGCTTGGTCCCGGGGACTGGAGCCGAGCGCCGCCAGTCCCCGGTTTGCGCTCACGGCAGGGTGATTTTGCGCGTGAATTCGGCCGTCACATTGGGGGCGGTGGCTATGCCGAATACGGGATGAATGGTCTTCGGTCCGCTCGCAGCCAGGCCCATGTAATCGCCGAGGAAATGACCGCCTGCGAACGGAGCGTCGAGCATGTTGAACGAGGCCGTGGTCAGCCTTCGCTCAGCGACCCAGTTGGCGGGGTTCGTGCACCCGACGGAGCAGAAGAGCGCGAAATAGTCGGTGCCCTCGAAGCCGGGTGTGTTCGTGTCGTTACGAAAGTCGTAGTAGGTCACCACGACCGTGCCGTCGCCCGCCACCACCACGGCAGGGATGAAGGCTTGTTGTCGACACGGGTTCGCGGCATTCGCCGGGGTCTTGTTGATCTTCACGGGTGTCGACCAGTTAGCCCCGTCGTCAACCGACTCGCTGAAGAGGATCGCGTCTATCTTCGAGATCGTCCCGGTGGGCGTGGTGCATGAAGCGGTCGAAAGACTACCGTCCTGCCAGACGAGATAGAGGGCCCCCGACGTCGGATTCACAGCGACACTGAAGAGAATGGAAGCATCGCGCACCGGTTGGCCGCTGTTCGGAGTGACCACGCCGGCAGACTGGATGTTGATGGGGAACGTCGGCGCGGTCCAGCTCACGCCCTTGTTCGTGGACTTCACGTAGCCGATGCTCGAACCCGCTGGCGTGACACCGAGCCCTGTGAAGAAATCGAGCAGTGTCCCATTCGGCAACACGCGCACGATGTTGTTGATCGTCTGTGCATTCGTGCCCGGCTGATAGATCGGGGTGGCCGTGCTCCAGGTCACGCCATTGTCGACGGATCGCGAGAAGAAACTCGGGCCGGTGTAATTGAAGGTGAAGAAGGGCGCGCCGCCCGCTGCGGACGCGGCGGATTTCCGCAATTTGCGCGCGATCTGGACACCATCGTTTTCCGCCAGCAACTGGGCGGCGTCCTTGGTCGGCGGGAACACGCTCAGCTGATCCCACACCGCATAGACATTGCCGTTCGCTGTCGGATCGGCGGTGAGGGAGTTCTTGTCGTTGAGCACATGCGGCGAGTTGTTGCGGATCAGCGTAACGGGAGTTTGCCACGTCGCGCCGTGATCGAGGGAGCGGCTGACCAGCATCGCGCTATTGCGTGCGCCGAACGGAGTCGTCGGCTTCATGGGGTCGAGGACCAGCGAGAAGAAGAAGGCCGTCCCGGCCGGGGTAAAGTCGACCCACGGATCGGAGGCGCGTCGATATTTGCCCCCGCTGCAGTCGGTAACGCCGGACGGAATCGTATTGGCCCAGTTTGTGCCGCCATCGTTGGAGACGACGCCGACGAGTCCGCGCGAGCCGCCGTCATCCCAGCGGTCCTGCTGATGGCCGACGAGCAGGCGATCCGGGTTGGTCGGATCGACCGCCACCCAAGGCTCGATCGACGTGTCCGGGAAGAGGCCGCTCCCGAATGCCGACTGCTGCGCATGCACCTGGTCTGCGGTGCATCCGCTGAACGGATCGCCGAAGGTCACCTGGACGAGTGGGCCTAGCGCTTGTGCATGAGCGCCTGGGCTGATGCCGCACGTGAGCGCGATGACAGCGCCGCCTGCGATTCCTTGGGATAGTAAAAGGGATAGGCGTCTGAAGTTGGATTTCATTTCTTGCCTCGCGAAAAAGGGGGAAACGCGTTGGCACCGCCAGCTTTACATCACCACCACGATGACCTTCGTACTGTGATCCTCCAATGCATATGGCAATGACTTGCCCCGCCGCAAAATGAACGCTTGCTATCGCTCGCCGGGAGGTACACCGATTCGTGTACAGAAACACACTAGGTCGCGGCAGCCGAAATTGTGTGAAAAATTCATTACGAACGCGGGCGCATCACGCGGCGTCGCCTGTCGCATTGATGTGGTATGAGGGTTGCAGAAGCGCGGGCATAGCATGTACGCGCTTGCAGAAACATTGGCACTTCAGTTGCCGCTAGAATCGGAGCGACGATGTTTCATCGTTAGCCCCGGAGCGAACCCTTCGTGCCATGATCAGATCGGTCGGTCGAATCGCGATTCTTTGGTGGACGCTCGGTCTCGCGTTGATCGCATCTCTGGCGTACGCGGGCTTCACACTTTCACGCATTGCACCTATCGGCACCGGTTATGCCGCCAAGATTCTCTGTACCGGCGTGTTCGTGTCGGGGCGCCCCGCGAGCCAGGTCATCGACGAGGACATTCAGGCCGGGGTCCATCCGCTTCTGCATCTGGTGCATCCGACAATCGATGTGCAGGCGCGCCGCGCCCGCGCGACCTTTCTCGGCATGGCTGCGCGCGAAGCGTGGTTCAGACCCGGACTCGGCTGCACGCTGAAGCTCGGTGACGCACTCGCCGGCCCCGCGACGATGATCGAGCCGACATCGAACCGGGCGCTGCCCCATGCGCAGCCCGATGCGCAGCCCGCAGCGCATGTCCACGACAACGCGCTGCATGCCGTCGTGGACAGCGCGTTCGACGAACCCGACCCGCTCAATCCCCGGCGCACGCGCGCACTGGTGGTGATGCAAGACGGCAGGATCATTGCACAACGGTTCGCACCGGGCTTCTCGGCACAAACGCCGCTCATCGGCTGGTCCATGAGCAAGAGCGTCACTGCGGCGTTGATCGGCGTGCTGGTAGGTGAAGGCAAGCTCTCGCCGGACGCCACCGGGCTGCTGCCGGAGTGGCGCGGCGATGAAGACTCACGCGCGCGCATCACGCTCGATGAATTGCTACGGATGACGAGCGGTCTGCAGTTCAACGAAGACTACGACGACCCGCTCTCGGACGTCGCCATCATGCTGTTCGCCGAAGCGGATCAAAGCGCCTACGCCGCGCGAAAGCCGCTCGCTTTCGCACCCGGCGCACGATGGGAATACTCGAGCGGCACGACCGAGATCCTCTCGCGGGTGATTCGGCAGGCGCTTGGCGGCACCGAGCGCGATTATCTGGAATTCCCGCGTCGTGCGTTGTTCGAGCCGCTCGGCATGCGCACGGCTGTGTTCGAGGCGGACGCGGCGGGCATGCTCGTCGGTGCGTCGTTCATGTGCGCGAGCGCAAGCGATTGGGCGCGCTTCGGGCAACTTCTGCTGCAGGACGGCGTATGGGACGGCAAGCGAATACTTCCGCCAGGCTGGGTGCGCTACATGCGCGAGGTCACGTTGCAGTCGCCGCGCCGCGATTACGGCGCTCATATCTGGGTCAAGGTGCCGGAGCCCTTCGACAGTCACGCATCGCCACCGCCAACGCTGCCGCCCGACGCGTTCCACCTCGTTGGTCACGAAGGCCAGTTCGTGAGTGTGGTGCCGAGCCGCAGGCTCGTCGTGGTCCGTATGGGTCTCTCGCGTCCCGAGAAATCGTGGGATCACGAGACGTTTCTCGCAAGGTTGATCGACGCATTGCCCGCCGCATTGCCCGCCGCGCCCGTTGAGACAGGCGGCTCCAGATAGCGTGGCACATCACGCGTGGCCGGCAGCGAAGCCGGCCGTCGCGTGGTGGAAGTCAGTTCTTGTCGTATGCGAACTGGATGCCCGCGGTGCCGCCCGTTTCGATGAAAAGATTCATGAAGGCCGGCACGGTCTCACTGCGCGCCCAGTCGCGTTGAAGCTCGCAGAATAGCTGGGCGACGCTGATCATCTTGCCGCCTGCCTGTTCGATACGGCGCAATGCAGCTTCATGCGCCGCCACCGACGTTCCGCCGACCGCATCGACGACGACATACACTTCGTAGCCGGCTTTCAACGCATCGAGTGCGGGGAACGTCAGGCAGGCTTCCGTCCACAGCGCAGTCATGATGAGCTTCTTGCGGCCGGTCGCTTCGACGGCAGCGCGGAATTCGACGTCTTCCCACGAGTTGATGCTCGTTCGATCGTAGGTCGGATAGTCGCTGAGGGCCGCGCGCAGTTGCGGAATGGGCGGCTTGTTCAGGCCGGTCTTGACGTTCACCGTGGAATGGATGATAGGCAGCTTGTAGGCGACCGCGGCCTTCGAAGCGCCCACGATGTTATCGACCAGTTGCTGACGATCCATCGACGCAATGGAGTTCACCTGAACCGGCTGGTAATCGATGACGATGAATGCTGCATTCTGCGGCGTCAGAAGATGATCGTTCGCGGGGTCGCGAATGGGTTCGCTTGCCATGTTTGCCTCCGGAAACAGTGCGGGAAGTGAAAAGGCGATGCCGATGATCGATGCGCGATGCGTCGGATCTGCATGCAAAGGGAATGCTATGCGAGCGACCACTCGGCTTCCAGTCCCGAAAAATGCCGACTGTGTTCCATGAGCAGAACAACGAACGTCTTCTTGGCAGTCAATGCCTTAAGATGCCTTTATTGTTCTGCCGAAGGGACAGTAATGGATGATCTGAACGACATCTTCTACTTCGTCAAAGTGGTCGATAACCACGGTTTCACGCAAGCGGGCCGAGCGCTCAACATGCCCAAGTCCAAGCTGAGCCGGCGCATCGCCGATCTCGAAGCAAGATACGGCGTTCGCCTGCTCAACCGGTCCACGCGGCATTTCTCCGTGACGGAGACGGGACGGGAATTCTACGAGCGCTGCCTCGCAGTCATCGTCGAAGCAGATGCCGCCCGCGAAGTCATGGAGCGCAAACTCTCGGAACCCCAGGGCACCGTGCGCATGAGTTGCCCCACGACGCTGCTCGAATATCGCATCGGGCAACTCGTGGCCGACTTCATGATGCAGTACCCGAAGGTGCAAGTCCTTCTCGATGCAACCAATCGCAGGGTCGATGTCCTCGGAGAAGGCCTCGATCTCGCGCTACGCGTGCGTTTCCCGCCGCTCGAAGACAGCGGGCTCGTCATGCGCGTGCTGTCCGGAAGTCCGCAGCGTCTCGTTGCGGCTCCGGCGCTTGTGAAGGAGCACGGAAAGCTTGCGCATCCGGCGGAGATCGTCGGCATGCCTAGCCTCGATTGGGGACCGCAGCGCGATCATGCATGGGCTCTGATTGGCCCGGAAGGAGCGGAGGCGCGCGTCGCTCACGCGCCCCGCTATATCACCGACGATATGACCGTGCTCCGGCAAGCCGCGCTAAAGGGTGTGGGCATCGTGCAGTTGCCGTATATGGTCGTCGAAGATGCGCTCGAAAAAGGCGAGCTGGTCGATGTGATTCCAGGCTGGACGCCCAAAGGCGGGCTGGTCCATGCCGTGTTTCCGTCACGCAGAGGCCTGTTGCCTGCCGTGCGGTTGTTGATCGACCACCTCGCCACGCATATTCAGAAGGATGAGTGAGCGCGTGTCGCGCATCATCGCCGGATCAGAGCGAACGCCTCGCAGACGCACGCGAAGTCTTCACGACTTCACCGCTCGCATCGAGCACGACAGCGTTCGTTTGCCGCGCAGCGTCATTCGCGGTGTCGGCGAGATTCGTGACCAGTTCGCCCGACGATTGCGCGGCCGTTTCGACATCATCGGCGGCGGCGTTCGCCATGTCATTGAAGTCGATGCCGTTGCGTTCAAACTGGTTGCGCACTTCGCCGATCATGTCGTCTTGCGTCGACGTGATGATCGACAGCACATGCTGTCCATAAGAAGCGGCCTTTTGAGGAAATTGCGCGAGCATGACCGACTGCCAGCCGAGCACGTCTCCCGCGCCGGCCTCATCGCCCGCGCGCAGAAGCGCATTGCTTTCCTCGGCCACCTTACGAACCGTCTGTACGTTCAGTTCGGCGAGCGCCTGCAGACCGCTCGCGAAGCGTCCGGTCACATTGAGAAACGCCTGCAAGTTGGCACGCGCGAGCGACGGAATCTGGTAAGCGAAATAACCGGGATAGTGGAACATTGACCGCACTCCTGGAAGTCGAAAGTAAATCGGTAAAAAGAAAAGGCTTGCTTTCGTACGTCTGATTAGCTCACTGCGATATGACAGCTGCGTGCATGCGCGATAAAAAATCCGGCGATACGCGCTGACCGGCGGACCATGCCGCATCTCACGTCTCAGACGAAGGACGCGCGTGGCGGTTCCCGTTTCATCCGCGAAAATCTCGCGCGTTCGCCGCAACGGAGTGCGGACGCAAGGCGCGGCTTTCGACCTCTCGATGAGCGGAACCTGGCCTGCGTGCGAGCGGTTTTTGCAGGGGAATGTTCGTTGCTGGAATAGCTAAGAGGAACCGTCTCCGGTTCCTTCCATTTCGAGGCAAACATGAGTGACTCACAGACGGTCTACATCGGCAGCGAGGACCCGGACTCGCTCGAGGCACGCATCCTGTGCGACGAACGGGCGGCTTATCTTGCGGCGATGACGGGCGAGAGCGGGCAGCACAGCATGGACCCCGGCGACCTGCGAGGTATCCGCGCGCGCTTCGTGATCGCGAGAAACGCCATGGGCGAAGCAATGGGATGCGGCGCCATTCGACGGCAAAGCTACAAGATCGCCGAGGTGCGCCTGCTCTATGTCCGCCCGCAATATTGCGGTCTGGAAGCGACGCTGCTGTCGTATCTCGAAGAGGAGGCGCGCCTGCTTGGCTATCAAACGGTGTGGCTTGCGACCATGCCCGCCGAGCGATGTGCATCGCGTGTTTGCGAGGCCAGCGGGTATCGCCGAATGTCCGCCGGCGACGACTGTCTTCGGCAGGGTGAAGCCGTACGCTTCGAAAAGACACTGCCGCATCCGGTCTGAACCGGGCCGCGATGGGCCGTTCGCTAACGGAATATCATCGTATGCGGGGAATCTTTGACGAACGCATCATGGCGTTCCATTTGTCGCGTGGAAGTCGCAGCAGCAAGGAATCGAAAGGGTGCGATCATGGCCGATGACATGCCAAACCTCTTCCGGCGTCTGACGGCAGGCGTATATGTGATCGGCGTCGCGCACGGCGATCTGCGGAATGCGTTCACGGCGAGCTCCGTGATACAGGTATCGTTTTCCCCGCTGCTCGTCGCGCTCTGCATCAACCCGGAGCATGCGTCGTATCCGATCCTGAGCAGCGGCCGCGTCTTCGCGATAAACGTATTGCGCGCGGACCAGCAGCCATTGGCCGACCACTTCGGCACACAATCGGGCCGCACGGTCGACAAGCTATCGTCGACGCCATGGCGCGCCTGTCTGACGGGAGCGCCCCTATTGCGGGACGCGCTTGCCTATTTCGACTGCCAGGTCATCAGCGAGATCGAGGCCGGGGATCATCGGCTGATGCTCGGACGAGTAGTCGATGGCGCGGTGCTCGATGCGGACGGCCAGCCGTTGCTGTATTCGGCGACGGGCAATCTCGATCGCAGCGCCGAGCTCTATGCGAAGGCGTTTTGCGAACCGAGGTAGGCAGGGCCGCCGCACCGCGATGCGCAAGCAAGCTCACTCCGGCGCCGTCTCCACCTCCGCCGCCGACCAGCTTATGCTCGATACGCCACGCTCCATGCTCATGCGGCTCGCCATGCGCTCGAGCTTCGCCTGGTCTTTCGGATGCATGCGCACCGTTGCGATCACCTTGATCCGCGGAGCCTCGCCGTCGGTATCCTCGCTCGTCAGGCTCAGAAACGACAGCGGCTGCGATTCCATCGCGTTCGAGAGCAACGTACGAATGTGGATTTCGTCCTCCTGGCGTCCGATCACGGTCAGCACGTATTCGCGCACGAGGTCCGCGCTCGATACGGGCGTCGCGTTGATCGCGCGGCTCACTTCGCGCAGCAGCGTGTTGGTGACGAGCACGACGCCCGTACCCGCGACCGCCGGACCGTAATGACCCGTGCCGCACAGCACGCCGACGGCCGCGGCGCACCACAGCGTCGCCGCCGTATTGATGCCTTGAATCGAGCCCTTGTCGCGCATGATCACGCCGCCGCCGAGAAAGCCCACACCCGACACCACGTAGGCGGCGATCTGCGTGACGCCCGCGACGCCGTTGCCCGTCAGCATGCCGAGCGTGACGAACAAACACGCTCCGCTCGCGACGAGCGTGATCGTGCGCAATCCCGCCGTGCGCTGGCGCAACTGCCGTTCGAGACCGATCGCGACGCCGCAGGCGAAGGCGGCGAACAGGCGCAAGGCGAAATCGACGCTCATCGGGTCAGAGGCGAGACCTTTTCCGGAAATAAACGGATAAGCGTCTCACGCGCAGATGTCGTTCGCGTGAAAGATCGCGATGAAACGCCGCACGAGATGCCTTAGACGCGCGAGCATGCCGCCGCGCGTGGCGGGTTCGTCGAGGTTGAGCATGGCGTCGTAGTGGATGCGCGATTCATCGACGCGCGGCAGTTGTGACAAGAGGAGGAAGTTCATGCGTGTTCTCGGTGCGCCGGGCGGCGCGATGGCGGCGGGCCGGCGCACGATCGACGCGGGGTCGACGCGCTAAGGGCCTGCCTCGGCTATGGATCGTGATGGGCTGCTTAAGGGGCTGCGCAAGGGGCAACAGTCGCTGTCGGACATGGCGATTTCCTCGTCGGTCGAATGATGAACGCGCCCGCGCCCGGCCCGGAAACGACCGGGGAGCGCGAACGAGGACGCACGAAGGCGAACGCGTGATGCGTCATCGCCCGAATGGCGTCAACGAAGGGTGCACGAGAGAAAGTACTGCGGCGCGCACCGTCTGCCTGATGGCGGGACGGCGGCTATGAGCTTGAAAGGAAGCGGGGAGCGGCGTCCTGCCGGTCAGGCAGCGAAACAGTTCGAAGATTGACTACTGCAGGTGTCCAAAGGATCGCCCCGTTTTTGAGATGCGCGATTTTAGTCACCGCGCGCAATATGCGTCAACCTGAATCGGATTTCTCTAGTGGTTTGCGCCGCGCGGCCGCTTCTAGAGTAGGACTTCCCAAAATTTCCAGACGGAGAGAGGCAATGGAGTCCAAGGTAAGCGTCGCGGTGAATGACAAAGGTCATGCAGTCGTCACTTATTCAATGCCATTGAGCGACTACTGCATGCAGCGGGCAAGATCGCTGCGCGCCCTCGTGCAAGTGGTCAGCGGTACGAGAGGAACGGACGAGGGCGCGACACCCGTCAACGCGGCGCTCGTCAGGCCGCTGATGGAACTGATCCGCACACACGTAGATGAACTCGAACCGCTCTTCGAGGCGCTCGATCAACGCTCATACGAGAAGGGATTCGAGGACGGGCAAGACCTCGGGCTTCCAAAGGTGAAGAGTCACCTCGCGCTTTCCAAAGGCCCGGCCGGGGATGGCGCCGTGTTCAGGCCGGTGCGATGAATTGCCTGACGCGTATGCGCGTGGCGCCATAGTCCGGGCTCGAATCGACGGCGGAAGCGGGTGCCTCGCGCGAGCCGAGCCACGCCGCAATGCGCGGCGAGACGACATTTTTCGCGCCGGAGAGCACGCGTTCGCATACGCGCTCGAAGACGCGCGCTTCATCGCGCGTGCTCGCGATACCCAACACGCCTGAGCGCTGCAGCGCGGCGAGCGCGGGCGTGGCGGCTTCGTCGGTGAGGGCGATGACTGGCGTGTCGGGGAACGTTTGCCGCAGCGCGGGCATGAGCGCGAAATCGTCCGCGCCGGAGCCTTCGATGCCGCAGCCCACCACGATCAGGTCATAGTTTGCCGATTTCAGCCGCGCGAATAATTGATCGGCGTTTCTGACGCAGGCCGTGACCTGGAAGCGCTCGTGCGACTCGAACCAGCTTTGCAGCCCGTAAAGGACCACGGGGCGATCGTCTGCTACGACGATCCTGATCTTGTATTCGTGCTTCATGCTCTTCGGCCGGACTCGACGGACAATTGAGGGGAGATGGCCCTTCTTGCGAATGCCTCGGACCGCGCACGTTAGCAAATCGGCCGCTCCCACGCTGCGCCGCACAACAAAAAATGTCGGATTCCCTGTCGAATGGCACGCGTGTCGCTCGTCGAGGAAATAAGCGGCGCTGTGAATCGGCATATTACCGTCGCGCCGCGCTCCTGAACCCGCTCGAACACCGGAGGCTGTCAGATGACCTTGCAACTGTACGCGCACCCGTTTTCCTCGTATTGCCAGAAAGTCCTCGTCGCGCTGTACGAGAACGGCACGCCGTTCGAATGGCGCGCGCTCACGCCGCAGACGCCGCAATCGATGCGCGAGCTCACCGAAATATGGCCGATGAAGCGCTTCCCCGTGCTCGTCGATGACGGAAGGCCCGTGATCGAATCGACCGTGATCATCGAATATCTGGGTTTGCATCACCCTGGCCCGGTGCGCCTCATACCCGACGATCCACGCGCCGCGCTCGAAACGCGCTGGATGGATCGATTCTTCGACAACTACGTGTCGACGCCGCAGCAGAAGATCGTGTTCGATGCCATGCGCGATCCTTCCGAGCGCGATGCACGCGGCGTCGCCGATGCCCGCGCGATGCTCGACACGTCCTACGCGTTCCTCGAACGTCTGATGGCCGCGCGCGAATGGGCGGCGGGCGACACGTTCAGCCTCGCCGACTGCGGCGCCGCGCCGTTCCTGTTCTATGCGGACTGGTCGCATCGCATCGGCGACGCGTATCCGAATGTGATCGCGTATCGCAAGCGCCTGCTCGCGCGGCCTTCGTTCGCGCGCGCGGTCGATGAAGCGCGGCCGTATCGGCCATTGTTTCCGCTCGGTGCGCCGGATCGCGATTGAGTTGCTGCCACAGGAGATCGAGAATGAGCACAGTCAAGACTTACGTTCCCGCCGATGAACTCGCGAAGCGCGCCACGATGAGGTTTCCCAACGAGAGCGCCGAGTACCGGCGCGCGCGGACCGAACTGCTGGCCGAGGAGATCGAATTGCGGCGGCATATCGAACGCGTCGCGCAATTGCGTCGCGCGCTGCCGCCCGGCGGGGAAGTGACGGGCGATTACCGCTTCGAAGGCGAGCGCGGTCCGGTCGATTTCGCGGGACTTTTCGGCGACAAGGACACGCTCGTCACGTATAGCTATATGTTCGGGCCGCAGCGCGAACGGCCTTGTCCTATGTGCACCTCGCTGCTTTCGGCGTGGGAAGGCGAGGCGCGCGATATCGAGCAGCGCGTGGCGCTCGCGGTGATCGCGCGTTCGCCGCTCGCGAAGCTCGTCGGGTTTAAAGAGGAGCGCGGCTGGCGCGACCTCAGGCTCTTTTCCGATACCAACGGCAACTTCAGCCGTGACTATCACGCGATTTCTTCGGAAGGCGGAGATGAGCCCGCGCTCAACGTGTTCACACGCCGCGATGGCGCGATTCGTCATTTCTGGAGCGGCGAGATGGACTTCGGTACCGCCGACCCCGGCGAAGATCCGCGCGGCGCGCCGGATCTGATGCCGCTTTGGACCGTGCTCGACATGACGCCCGAGGGGCGCGGGACGGACTGGTATCCGAGGCTCGATTATGGTCCGCGGACCTGATCGCAGGAAGTACTTTGCGGCGATGCGCGCGGTGTGGCCTATTCCGCCTGCATCGACGCATCGGCGAGCCCGCGCCGGCGCGCGTCGAAGCGATCCTTGATGCGCACGAACGGCGCTTCGATCAGGTAGTAGCTCGCAGTCGCGGCCACGAGCGCGCCGATCACGCAAAGCGGAAAGCGGTACGCAACCGGCGAATGCACGTTGCTGAACAACTGCTGCCAGAGGTAGAGGCTGAACGAGATCGTGCCGACATAAACGAAAGGCGCCGTGCGCAAGAGGCGCGAAAACCAGAAGTCCCTCCACGAAACCAGGACGACGATGACGAAGCCGACCATTGCCGATTCGATCGTCGTGCCGTAGGTGGCGCGCCAGAGTCCGCCGAGCTTCGCCTGCAAGGGCGGCATGGCGAAGAGCAGAAGCAGGACAATCGCGGACGAAATGAATGTTCCCCACGGCAGCGCCTCGACTCGCGCCTTGAGCGCGTCCTTGTTCAACGCGACGAAACAGCCGATCAGAATCGGATCGATACCTGTGTGCAGCATCATGCTCAATTGCCCGCGCAGGCCCGGCGCGGCGAAATAAGTCGCGATTCTCACGAGCGGCACGAGCACGATCAATGCGACGAGCGCGCGCTGATCGCCGCGTTTGAGGATATAGAACAGCAAGGGCGGCCAGAACCAGTAGAACTGTTCTTCGAGCGCGAGCGTCCAGAAGTGGCCGAGATACCATGCGCCTTCCGCATGCGCCGCATTCAACGAACTCATCCCCGCGATGCCCGAATAATTCCAGAGATGCAGCGCCGCCACCGCGATCTGCCGATGATCGACATCGACGAGACCGGCAAACGACAGCATCGCGACGATCCCGAGATAGCTATAGAACGCGGGCCATATTCTCAGCGCGCGCCTTGCATAGAACGGAAGCAGCCGAATGGAGCCGCTCGCTTTCCACTCGGCGTTCAGGATGCCGGTGATCAGATAGCCGCTCAGCACGAAGAAGATGAGCACGCCGAGCCGCCCGTCCGATATCAGTCGCAACGGCGTCAGGAAGCCCGTATAGCCGCCGTCGATCATGTGCTGCGCATGCCCGATGACGACCATGGTCACCGCGACGCAGCGCAAGCCGGTCAGTTCCCGCACATGATGCTTCATGAAAAGGTCCTCTCGATGTGAGTCGAGGACGGCATGCCGTCGCCGCGCTTGAGGACCCAAGCATCGGCTAAAAAAATAGGCAATAAATAATTTGCGTTGTTAGGAAATATTTCTTGCGCCCACGATGTGCCGCGCTAATAAAGCAGAGCGGTATCGCCGGAAATCGCTAAAGGATTTTTTTCTTTTTCTCGCCTTTATGATGAGCCGACATCGTGCGGCCTCAGGCTGCGCTTCACCGCATTGGCGACGCGCCTCATGAACGAAAGAATTCGCGGATTCGACGGCCTGCGCGCGCTTGCCGTCCTGCTGGTCTTCATCCATCACAAGGCGATGGCGGAAGGCAGCGGCCTGGGACATCTCGGCGTATGGATATTCTTCGCGCTGAGTGGTTTTCTCATCACTGACATACTGACGACACAACGGCGTTATATCGATGCCGGTACGAGTTCTTTCGCCGCCGAGCTCAAGCGCTTTCTTTACCGGCGCACGCTGCGAATCTTCCCGATCTACTATCTGCTGCTCGCCACGCTCGCGCTGATGATATCGATCGGCTTCGCGGGCCCCGATCTGTTGGCCGGCGTGCCGTTCCATTTCGCCTATCTGTCGAACTTCTGGATCGCGGACGTGCTGCATTACTGGCCCGGACGCTATTCCCATTTGTGGAGCCTGTCGATCGAGGAGCAGTTTTACCTCGTGTTCGCACCGCTTCTGCTTGCCGTGCGAGCGAAATGGCACGTTCGCATTTGCTGCGCGCTCTGCGTGATGGGCATCGCCGCGCTCATATGGATGAAAGCCGCGGATGAGCCCGCGATCGTCATATACACGCATCCGCTCACGAATTTCTGGCTGCTTGCGCTGGGTGGAATAGGCGGCGCGCTGCTTCGAAGGGGTGACGCGTTCAGGCGTTGCGTCAAGCCGCTTCCCGTCGCGCTCGCGCTCGGCGCATGCGTCGCGATGCTATGCAGCGTGGAGCCGGCCTGGGAAGCTATCGCGAGCCCGATGCGCTTCGCGGGCCTGTATGTGCTCTATGGGGCGTGCATTGCGGCGCTCGTGTGTTCGATCGCGAGCAGCGAAAGCGCGGCGTTGATCCGCGCGCTGGAATGGGCGCCGCTCGCCGCGCTCGGCAGAATCAGCTATGGCTTCTATCTTTACCACGGCTTCATTCCGAACTTCACCAAGAGCAACAGGATAATCGCGATGTTCGGCGCGTCCGGCATTCCGTGGTGGGCGCATGCGTTGAGCGCAATTGCATCGTTCATATTGACATTGACACTCGCGAAGCTGTCATGGCGCTTTATCGAAGAGCCGATTCTGCGCCTGAAGAACCGTCGCTTCACGCGCAAAACCGAGTCCTCCGAGGCCAGCCAGAGCGCGCTTTCGCGCTAGCTGCGGGCGTTAGCGGAAAAACTGCTAAGTGTCGCGCGAAATGTCTGTTGCTGTCATATTCGGGCAAACCATAGTAATGGTATGCTTCGTGCACATATCTTCATACACGAGTGAGACCAGAGGCATCGTGCGCTGATTTGGATCGATCGTTGCACTAGACCGATGCAAAACCAGCCGGATGCACCATTTTGTTGTTTGAGCAAACGTTTGCGAGTACCTCGAGATCCTTGGATCGGGTGTGCAAAGAAGCCCCTGGGAGGGCTTGCCGTTTGATGTTCGTTAGCGCGCCGTCCAATATCCGCAGCGAAGTCGACTGCATGGAGCAAAGCAATGTTTTTCAGCGAACTCAGCAATGAAGAGTGGGTGATGGTCTCAGCGTTGATCGGCGAGAGCGAGGTGCGGGAGCATCGTCGCGGCCGTCCGAGAGCCCATCCGCGCACCATCGTCAATGCCGTTTTGTGGATCCTCACGACCGGCGAAACCTGGTCGAGATTGCCGAGTCACTATCCGACCGTGCCTACCTGCCGCCGCCGCTTCGTCGAGTGGCAAATGAACGGCACGCTCATCGAAATGGTGAAAGTACTGGCGGCCGCCGGACGTTCGTTCGCTTATGTGCCGCGTCAGCCGGTGGCGGAGCCGGCGCCGCGGCCGCAGCAGCCCGTCTATGATTGCGACCGCCTGAGAGGCGTGTTCTGGCAGAACCCGGAATCGTGGCAATCGCCGGATGCGTCGCCGTTCAGTCGCGCAGCGAGCGCGCCGCGCCGCTTGCCCGAGGCACGCGACGTCGCGCAGGCCAATGCATCGGCGCCGGCGCAGGCACGCACGCGCATGCCGCGTCCCGCGCGGCCCTTTGAGACGCCGCTGCCGTTCGAGACGGTCTGCGCGCCCGTCAATGATGCGCGCGGCTATAGCATCTATCCCATTGCGCGCCCCGTGTCGGGCAGCATGTTTCGCGGCTGGGCCGAGATCGTGAAGGATGGGCGCCGCGTCGAGCGCTCGGGTTTGATCGGGCCGCGCTTCGCATCGACGGAAGAAGCGCGCATCTATGCGCTCGAATGGGCGAAGCGCTGGATCGCCGCGCAGGCGACGCGTGGCGAAGTGGTGATGGCCGCGCGCGAGGCACTCTCGGAAGTACACGCGGCGGCTGATCTGCGTGGATGAAGTAGTACATCGCCTCCCTGGAGGCGATGTACGTTCAACTGCGCCCGTAGGTATCCTCGAAGCGCACGATATCGTCTTCGCCGAGATACGTTCCCGACTGCACCTCGATGATCTCGAGCGGCATCTTCCCCGGATTTTCCAGCCGATGCTGCACGCCGATGGGAATATAAGTCGACTCGTTTTCCGCGAGAATGAACGTCTCCGTGCCGCGCGTGACGAGCGCGGTGCCGCGCACGACGATCCAGTGCTCAGCGCGATGATGATGCATCTGCAAGGACAACCTCGCGCCCGGCTTCACGACGATCCGCTTCACCTGAAAGCGATCGCCCTGATCCACCGAATCGTAATGTCCCCACGGCCGATGCACCTTGCGATGATCCGCCGCTTCGCTGCCGCGCTCCGACTTGATGCGCCCGACGATCGCCTTCACGTCCTGCGCGCGTGATTTATCGGCGACGAGAATCGCGTCCACCGTCTCGACGACAATGAGATCCCGCGTTCCCACACACGCGATGAGCCGCCCTTCCGAATGCGCGTAGGTCGATGACGCGCCTTCGAACATCACACGTCCGCGCGCCACGTTCGACGCATCGTCCTTCGGCATGATGTTCCAGATCGCATCCCACGAACCGACTTCGGACCAGCCCGCATCGAGCGGCACGACCGCGCCCGCGAACCTTTCGTCGCCGCGTTCGCTTGCGAGGTGCTCCATCACCGCATAGTCGATCGAATCGGACGGCGACGACGCGAACGCTTCGTGATCGAGGCGGAAGAACTCGCCATCGTCGATGCCGCGTTCGAACGCTGCTAGACAGGCCGCATGAATCGCTGGCTGATAGTGTTCGATCGCCGCGACCCACGTCGATGCCCGCACGATGAAAATGCCCGCGTTCCAGCCATATTCGCCCGAACCGAGATACTGCTGCGCCAGCTCGAAATGCGGCTTCTCGACGAAGCGTTCGAGCGTGAACGCGCCGCGTCCGAACATTGGCGCGCCGGTCTTGATATAGCCGTAGCCGGTTTCCGCATGCGAGGGCACGACGCTCAGCGTGACGATCGCGCCTTCCTCCGCGCATTGCGCGCCGGCGCGAATGGCGCGATGAAACGCGTCCTTGTCCGTGACGACATGATCCGCGGGCATCACGACGAGCACGCTGTCCTCGCCTTCACGCAATGCGTGCATCGCGGCGGCGGTCAGCGCGGGTGCGGTGTTGCGGGGCACGGGTTCGAGCACGAGACGCGCGCGACGGCCATGCTGCCGCAATTGCTCGGCGGTGGTGAAGCGATGCTCCTCATTGCACACGACGATGGCATCGGCCATATGCATGTCCTTCTTTGGCGCCGACAAACCATCGAGCCGGTTGACAGTCGCTTGCAGCAACGACTGCTCTCCGATCAAGCCGATCAACTGCTTCGGAAAGTGCTCGCGCGACATCGGCCACAGGCGCGTGCCCGAGCCGCCCGCGAGAATCACCGGCTGGATGCCGAGGCGCACGCCGGGTTCGGCGGCGAGCGTGGATGCGCTCGAAAGCGCGGTGTCTGACGCATTCATGAAGTGCCTCCTGGCGCAAGAAACGCATAAGCGGACTTGCCAATTTTTAGCACGGAGCAAATGCGACGATAAAAGAAATAAGCGCTAAAAAAAGCGGACTTTCTTAGCCGAATAAAGCGCTAAGCGAGTGATCTCAAGAAGCTCGAATTATTTCCCCGGTTTAGGGAGACGTGCGCGAAAGCTACGCCGAACAAGCGTTTCATCCATAAAAAAAGAGAAAAAAAATCCGCTCGATCGTGCAGAGATATTTTCGCGGTTGCAGTGACATATTTATTCAAGTTCCATATGCCATGCAGTGAGCGATCGCGGAAATCGTGCTGCTTTCTTCTAACCGGGGTGAATGCGATGCTGAGCGTGATATCGAGAGTCGTCGACATAGCCATGGCGGTGTTGGGCGCGTCGCTTGGCGCGGCGCTGAATGCAAGCGAATTCGTCTGGCTCGATGACGCCGAACGCACGATGCTCGGCTTCTCCTGCGTGCTGATGATCATGACGTTTCCGTCTTTCGGCATCTATCAATCATGGCGCGGCAAGCCGGTCTACGACCTGCTGTTGCGCGTGACGGTTGCGTGGATGCTCGTCGAAAGCGCGGGCGTGCTGCTTACCTTCAGCATCCATCGCGCGGAATCGCTGTCGCGTCTATGGCTGATGTATTGGGCCGCATGCACGGTCGGTCTGCTGATCGTATCGAAGGCGCTCATCCATACGGCATTGAAGCTCTTGCGGCGCGAGGGTTTCAATCAGAAGACGGTGGCGATCGTCGGCTCCGCGCCCTATGCGCACTTTCTCATCGAACAGATGCGCGGACGTCCCGATGCGGGATTCAGTCCCGTTTGCGTGTTCGATATCGATGTGAACTCCGGCGCGATCGAAGGTGACTCGCTTGCGGGAGTGCGCATTCAGCGTGACTTCGAGACGCTCGCCGAGCAGGTGCGCGAGCGCCGGATCCGCGAATTGTGGCTCGCTTTGCCCATCTCGCAGGAGCAAACGATTCACCGCATCGTCACCGAGTTTCGGGACGATTTCGTCAACGTGCGCTTCATCCCCGATGTGCGCAGCCTCTCGTTCTTCGGCCACGCGTTCGTCGATCTGCTCGGCGTGCCCGCGATCAATCTCGCCGCATCTCCGATCACGGATATCAAGGTCCTGCCGAAGCGCGTGTTCGATCGCGTGTTCGCCGCGTGCGTGCTCATCGGCATGTCTCCGCTGCTTGCGGTGATCGCCGTCTGCGTGAAGCTCTCATCGCCGGGGCCGGTGTTCTTCAGGCAGAAGCGCAAGGGCATCGATGGCCGCGAGTTCGAGATCTACAAGTTCCGTTCGATGAAAGTGCATCAGGAAGTCGCGGGACAAATCACGCAGGCCCGGCGTGGCGACAGGCGCGTGACGAAGGTCGGCGCATTCCTGCGGCGCACGAGTCTCGACGAGCTGCCGCAATTCATCAACGTGCTGAAGGGCGAAATGTCCGTGGTCGGGCCGCGCCCGCATGCGCTCGAGCACGACGACATCTACAAGGATCTCGTCAAAGGTTATATGCATCGCTATCGCATCAAGCCGGGCATCACTGGATGGGCGCAAGTGAACGGCTATCGCGGCGAGACGGACCGCATCGAAAAGATGTCGGGCCGCGTGAAGCTCGATCTCTATTACATGCAGCACTGGACCTTCGGTCTCGACATGAAGATCGTCGCGATGACGCTGTGGAAGGGATTCGCGGGCGCGAACGCTTATTGAAACCGAGCAGGAAAACACACCGGGAGTTGGATCATGAAACTGACGATCATCGGCAGCGGCTACGTGGGACTCGTGACGGGCGCATGCCTCGCGGATATCGGCAACGACGTGCTGTGCCTCGATGTCGACGAACGCAAGATCGCCATTCTCAACAGCGGCGGCATTCCGATTCACGAGCCCGGCCTGCAGGATGTGATCGATCGCAATCGCGACGCGGGACGGCTCGGCTTCACGTCGAACGTGCGCGATGCGGTGGAGCATGGCGAGATGCTGTTCATCGCGGTCGGCACGCCTTCCGATGAGGACGGCTCGGCGGATCTGCAATACGTGCTCGCCGCCGCGCGCGATATCGGCCGCTACATGAATGGCTTCAGGACGGTCGTCGATAAATCGACCGTGCCGGTGGGCACCGCGCTGCGCGTGAAAGAAACCATCGCGCGCGAGTTGAACGCGCGCGGTGTGAGCCACATGTTCTCGGTCGTGTCGAATCCCGAGTTCCTGAAGGAAGGCGCGGCGATCGAAGACTTCACGCGGCCCGATCGCATCGTGATCGGCTGCGACGACGACGTGCCCGGCGAACGCGCGCGCGATCGCATGAAGCGTCTCTATGCGCCGTTCAATCGCAATCACGAACGCACGCTCTATATGGACGTGCAATCGGCCGAATTCACGAAGTACGCCGCGAACGCGATGCTGGCCACGCGCATCTCATTCATGAACGAGCTCGCGAACTTCGCGGATCGCGTGGGCGCGGATATCGAAGCGGTGCGGCGCGGCATCGGCTCGGACCCGCGCATCGGCTATGACTTTCTTTATGCGGGCTGCGGTTATGGCGGTTCCTGCTTTCCGAAGGACGTGCGCTCGCTGATTCAGACCGCATCCGAGTTCGGCCATGACATGAGCATCCTGAAGGCCGTGTCCAACGTGAACGAAGCGCAGAAGGACACGCTCACGCGCAAGATCGTCGAGCGTTTCGGCGATGATCTTTCGGGCCGCACGTTCGCGATGTGGGGCCTCGCGTTCAAGCCGAACACCGACGACATGCGCGACGCGCCGAGCCGCGTGCTGGCCGCCGCGTTGCTTGCGCGCGGCGCGAAGGTGGTTGCGTACGATCCCGTCGCCGTCGATGAAGCGCGGCGCGTCTTCGCCATCGATCTGCAAGGTCAGCCCGAAGCGCGCGCACGCCTTTCGTATGCGGCGAATCACAAGGAAGCGCTCGATGGCGCGGATGCGCTCGTGATCGTCACCGAATGGAAGCTGTTCAAGAGCCCCGACTTCGACACGATCAAGCGCCGCCTGAAAGCGCCCGTGATCTTCGACGGCCGCAATCTCTACGAGCCGGACACGATGCACGAAATGGGCATCGAGTATCACGCGATCGGGCGCGGCGTGCGGCGGATCGACGCGAACGTGGCGGCGAACGTTGCATAAAGCCGCTTATGTTCGGAAGCGTTCTGATCGTCTGTCACGCGAACATCTGCCGCAGTCCGGCTGCGGAGATGTTGTTTCGCGCGCATTTATCGAAGCGCGGTGCGAGGCCGATCGAGTTCCGCTCGGCCGGTCTCTATGCGCAGGAAGGCGACGACATCGACCCGACGATGCAGCGCCTGCTCGCGGAGCAAGGACTCGATTCGTCGTCGCATCGCTCGCGGCGGCTCGATCGGCGCATGGCGCGCGATGCCGATCTGATCCTCGTGCCCGAGCGCAAACAGATCGACGCAATCGCGCGCCTCGCGCCGACGACGCGCGGCAAGGTGCACCTGCTCGGCAAGTGGGAAGACTCGGAAGTGATGGACCCGTATGGCGGTCATGAGGCCGCGTATCGCGAGAGCTTTGGACTCATCGAACGGCTAGTGCTCGGATGGCTCAACAAAATATGCTGATTTCCCGTGTTCTTTTGCTGACGTTCTTTATGTCGGCGCTCTTGTCCGCGTGCAGCACCGCACCTGGCAACTTCCTCGATACCTCGCGACTTGAAGACAAGGACCCGACACCGACGGCCACGTACCCCGTTCACCTCATCACGGCCGACACCATCGCGCAGGAAGAGGCGTCGCCCGAAGCCGCGCAGCCGCTGCCGCCCGCCCGTTTCGCCGATGCCGCGCAATACGTGTATCGCATCGCGCCGCAGGACATTCTCGGCGTCACGCTATGGGATCACCCGGAGCTCACGACGCCGCAAGGCAGCACCCTATCGACGGGCGGCAACACCACGCAGACCGTCGCGGGCGCGTTGCAGCAGCCCTATACGCAGGCATTGCCGGGCCAGGCCGATCCCTACGGACAGACCGTGTCCGCCAACGGCACGATCTTCTTTCCGTTCATCGGCAAGATGCGCGTCGCGGGCAAGACGACGGGCGAGATCCGCGATGAAATGGCTGCCGCGCTATCGCCGTACATCAAGAATCCGCAACTCGACGTGCGCGTGCTCGCGTATCGCAGCCAGAAGATCGCGGTGACGGGCGAAGTGAAGCAACCCGGTCCGCTCGCGGTGAGCGACGTGCCGCTCACGCTCGTCGATGCGATCACGCGCTCGGGCGGCACGACAGCTGAAGCCGACTTGCAGCGCGTGCGCCTCACGCGCAACGGCAAGCTCTATGTGCTCGATGCGAACGGCATGCTCGACCGCGGCGATATCAGCCAGAACGTGATGCTGCAGGCGGGCGACATCCTCAACATTCCGGACCGCTACGACAGCCGCATCTTCGTAATGGGCGAAGTAAAGACGCCGATGCCGGTGAACATGGTGCGCGGCCGCGCGTCGGTTGCCGATGCGCTCACGCAAGCCGGCGGCGTGCTCGATACCGATGCGAACGTGCGCCAGATCTATATCGTTCGCGGCGTGCGCAGCAACCCGTCGCGGCCCGATATCTATCGCCTCGACATGTCCCAGCCGGATTCGCTGTTGCTTTCCACGCAGTTTCAGCTTCGCCCACTCGATGTGGTTTATGTAGGCACGGCGGGCGCGGTGCAGTTCAACCGCCTGATCAACCAGGTGTTGCCGACCTTGCAGACGCTCTTCTATATGAAGCAGTTGACGCGCTAAGGGAATCGATAAGGGGAATCGAATCGTGAACATGCAGGATCATCCCTATTTGCCGAAGCCGGATGAAGAGGACGTCGTTCTCGGCAATCTGATTCAGGCCGTCATCGACGATATCTGGTGGCTCATCGGCGTCTTCGCATTCGTGGTGCTGGCCGCCGCCGTGTACTGCTATATCGCGAAGCCGGTGTATTCCGCCGATGCCCACGTGCGCGTCGAAACGAACGACAACACGTCGCAGGCGTTGACGCAGACGCAAACGGGCCAGGCGATCAACTCCGGTTCGAGCGCGCTGCCTACCGATGCGGAGATCGAGATCATCAAGAGCCGCGGCGTCGTCGCGCCTGTCGTCGCGCAATGCAAGCTCAACTTCTCCATTTCGCCGATGACGCTGCCCGTGCTCGGCAGCCTCGCCGCGCGCTTTTCGACACCGGGCGAACCGGCGAAGCCGTGGTTCGGCTTGTCGTCGTATGCGTGGGGCGGCGAGATCGCGGAGGTCGATTCGATCGATGTCGAGCCGCAATGGGAAGGCAAGAATCTCATTCTCACGGCGCTCGGCGATTCGCGCTATTCACTCGCCGATCCACAAGGACGTGTGCTTCTGCAAGGCAAAGCCGGCGAATCCGCGAGCGGCAATGGCGTGACCTTGCTCGTGACGAAGCTCGTCGCGCGAAACGGCACGCGTTTCAAAGTGATGCGCGCGAACGATCTCACGGCTATTGCGAGCTTTCAGTCGGGCATCACCGTGACGGAGCAGGGCAAGCAAACAGGCGTCATTCAGATTTCGCTGGAGAATCAGAATCCCGATAAGGCCGCCGAAATCGCGAATGCGCTGGCGCAGTCTTATCTTCGGCAGCATATCGAGAGCAAACAGGCCGACGCCAGCAAGATGCTCGAATTCCTCAGGACCGAAGAGCCGCGTCTGAAGGCCGATTTGCAGCATGCGGAAGCGGCGCTCACGGAATATCAGCGGCAGGCGGGCGTCATCAATGCAAGCGACGAAGCGAAGGTCTATCTCGAAGGCAGCATCAATTACGAAGCGCAGGTGTCCGCATTGCGCCTGCAGATCGCGACGCTGGAGCAGCGCTACGGCAACCTCCATCCGTCGCTGACGACGGCACGTCAGCAGCTCGCGCAACTCGAAGCGCAACGCGAGCGGTACGCATCGCGTTTCCGTGATCTGCCGCAATCGGAAGTAAAGGCCGTCGCGTTGCAGCGCGATGCGAAAGTGGCGGAAGACATCTATGTGCTGCTGCTCAACCGCGTGCAGGAGCTTTCGGTGCAGCGCGCGGGCACGGGCGGCAACGTGCATATCGTCGATGCGGCGCTTCGCCCCGGCGATCCGGTCAAGCCGAAGAAAGTGCTGATCATGTCGGCGGCGGTGATACTCGGTCTCATTCTCGGCACGGGCTTCGTGTTCGCGCGCCGCGCGATCTTCAAGGGTATCGACGATCCCGAACGCCTGGAACGCGTCTCGGCGTTGCCGATCTTCGGCCTCGTGCCGCAAAGCATCGAACAGACGAAGTTCGATACCGATGCGAAGCGCCGCCGCGAGCGCGACCACGAAGCGCCGATTCTCGCGACGATGCGCCCCAACGATGTCTGCGTCGAAATCATGCGCAGCCTGCGCACGTCGATTCAGTTCTCGTTGATGGAAGCGCGCAATCGCGTGGTGATGATGACGGGTCCGGCATCGGGCGTCGGCAAGAGCTTTCTCACGATGAACCTCGCGGTGCTGCTCGCAGCGACAGGCAAGAAGGTATTGCTTATCGACGGCGATATGCGACGCGGCAAGCTCGAACGCTCGTTCGACGGTGAACGCGTGCCGGGTCTCGCGGAATTGCTCGCGGGCTCGATCGGCCTCGAAGAAGCGATCCGTACGACGCGCATTCCCTCGCTCGATTTCATCTCGGCGGGCAAGCGTCCCGAGAATCCGTCGGAGCTATTGATGTCGCCGCGCCTTCAGCAATATCTCGATGCGCTCGGACGCACGTATGACGCGATTCTCATCGACACGCCGCCCGTGCTCGCCGTGACCGATGCGTTGATCGTCGGCAAGCTCGCGGGCACGAACTTCCTCGTGCTGCGTTCGGGCGCGCATAACGAAGCGGAAATCACCGAGGCATCGCGCCGCTTGCGCACGGCGGGCATCGCGGTGCAGGGCGCGATTCTCAACGGCACGCCGCAGCGCGCGCGTGGCTATGGCCGCGCCCATTATGCGGCGGTCGAAGAGTACGCCGGCACATGACGCGTGTCAGAGGAGAGGGATAAATGACGATGAAAGTCTCCGTGGTAGTGCCGACCTATCGGCGGCCAGCCGACCTGAAGCGCTGTCTTGCCGCGCTGCGCGCACAGACGCGCATGCCTGACGAAGTGCTGGTGATCGCGCGCCCAGAAGATGAAGCGACCGCGCGGCGTCTTGCGATCGAGCTGAAGAGCGCGAACCGTTTCGTGCTGCGTGTGATCGATACCGGCGCGGGCGGTCAGGTTGCGGCGCTCAATCGCGGACTGGACGCGGCCAATGGGGACATCATCGCAATCACCGACGACGATGCCGCGCCGCGTCCCGAGTGGATCGAGCGCATCGCCAGCGCATTCGAAGCCGATGAACGTCTGGGTGCGATCGGCGGACGCGACTGGGTGCATGAGAAAGGCCGCGTGCTCGATGCATCGCGTCATGAGGTCGGCGTTATTAGCCGCACGGGACGCGTGGTGGGGAATCATCATCTCGGTGTCGGCGCGGCGCGGCCCGTGCGCATGCTGAAGGGCGCGAACATGAGCTATCGTCGCGCGGCGGTATCGGCGCTGCGCTTCGATACGCGTTTGCGCGGCGCGGGCGCGCAGGTCCACAACGACATGGCGTTCAGCATGAGCGTGCGGCGCGCGGGCTGGAACGTAATGTACGACCCGCTCATTGCCGTGGATCATTACCCGGCCGAGCGTTTCGACGACGATCGGCGCGATGCGCAAACGCTCGGTGCACTGACCGATGCCGCCTATAACTTCCACCTGATTCTGAACGAAGAACTCGAGTCGTTCGATCGCGAGATCGCGTGGCTGCGGTATGCGCTCATCGGCACGCGCGTCTATCCGGGCGTGCTTCATGCGTTCATCGCGATGCGCGGCGGCGCGCGGCTCGCGTGGGATCGCTGGCGCGCGGTACGCAAGGGCGCGTGGCAGGCACGCCGCACGAGCCATTCATCCACGCCGACGATTCCCGCTGCGAGGACGCTATGACGCATGTGCACGTGCATCTCTTTCATGGCGCGGACCCACGGCACTATCGCAAGGGCGATGGCATCGGCTGTCTGTATGGCTATCACCATGCGGAGTCGCCGGGTTTCGAGCTTTCCTATTCGCACGATACCGACGAGTTGAAGCCGATGCGCTTCCTCCGACGCGCATTGAAAGCGGCAATGGGCTTCGACTTCATTCATACATGGCGCAATCGAGAGGCGATTCTTTCCTGCGATGCCGTGTGGACGCATACGGAGCAAGAGTATCTTTCGGCGGCGCTCCTGCTGCTGCTCAAGGGAAAGCGCAAGGGCCAACCGCTGTTGCTCGCGCAATCGATCTGGCTGCTCGACAAATGGCCGGAATACGGCGCATTGCGGCGCTGGCTTTATCGCAAGCTGATCGCGCGCGCCGATATCCTCACGACCCATTCCAGCGTGAATGCCGCCCTCGTTCGCGAATATTTCGGCCGTGACGCGACACAGGTCTTCTATGGCCTGAACACGCAGGACTTCGCGCTCAGCGAGCCGCGAGCATGGACGCCGCATGCGCCACTGCGGATCGGCGCGATCGGCAATGACCGCGACCGGGACTGGACGACGCTCGCCGCCGCGTTTCGCAATGACGAGCGCTACGAGGTGCGGATCGCGACGCGCCGCCGTGTGCCGGCCTCGTTGCGTGCATCGAATGTCCACGTGGCGCCTGCCATCGGCCTGAACGCGGCGCGTGAGCTCTACGAATGGGCCGATGTGATCGTCGTGCCGTTGCGGGCGAACACGCATGCATCGGGACTCACGGTGCTGCTCGAATCGGTCGCGCTCGGCAAACCGGTGATCGTCACGGACGTAGGCGGCTTGCGCGATTACTTCGGCACAGGGCACGTTTCGTACGTGCCTGCGCACGATGCGGTCGCGCTCAGACATACGCTCGATGAATTGCGCACGAATCCATCGCTTGCACTGGCGCGCGCGCAGGCGGCACTCAGGCATTTCATCGCGCGCGATTACACGACGCGCGAATTCGCGCTTCAACACGTCCGGCTGACACGCGAGGCGCTCGAACGCGGCCACGGCGCGAGCGATGCGGCGTCCGCGGGAAGTGCCGTATTCGCCTCGCGCGAGCTGACGCGATGAACGCACCGTCGCTGCCGCGCGCACCGCGCGATCTGGCGGGCCGCATCGGCACGATGCGCGCGGCGCGCAAGGGTCCGCCCGAGTGGACCGCGCAGGCTATCGTCTGGGGCCTGACCGCGTTGCTCGTGCTCGCGCGCCAGGGCACCGTGCTCACGCTCGCATTCCCGTTGATGTCGACGCTTGCCGCGCTGTGGCTCTATTTCAGAAGCCCGGCGCGCTATATGGGCTTCATGTGGTGGGTCTGGTTCCTGAGCCCCGAAGTGCGGCGTCTCGCGGACTGGGGCAAAGGCGCGTTCACGCCGACGAGCCTGATCCAGATCGCGCCGCTCGTCGTCACGATGATCTGCGGCATCACGCTGTTGCGCCAATACCGTGTGCTCGCACAACGTCGCGGACTGCCGATGCTGCTGATGCTGCTCGGCATCGCGTATGCGTACATGATCGGCGTTGCGTCGAGCGGACCAATGGCCGCGACCTATGATCTCGCGAACTGGCTGTATCCGGTGCTGATCGGCTTTCACATCATGGTGAACGCGCATGAGTATCCGAAGTATCGCAAGGTGCTGCTGGATACCTTCATTTACGGTCTGCTGGTGATGGGCGCGTATGGCATCGTGCAGTTCTTCATCATGCCGCCGTGGGATTCGCTCTGGATGATCGGCTCGCAGATGGCTTCGCAAGGCGAGCCCGTGCCACTCGGCGTGCGCGTGTTCAGCACGATGAATTCGTCGGGCCCGTTCGCGCTCGTCGCGATGGCCGCGCTCACTTTCGTCATGGCCGGCACGCAGCGCGCCCGATGGATCGCGGGCGGCCTCGGCTTCGTGTCGTTCGGGCTGTCGCTCGTGCGCTCCGCGTGGGGCGGATGGATCATCTCGATGGCGCTGCAGCTTATCAAGGCGAGCAATCGCGTGCGCTTGCGCATTCTGCTCGGCGCGATCGTGCTCGTCGTGCTGTCGGTGCCGTTGATGACGATCGGGCCCATCGCGGATCGGCTCGGTACGCGCCTGCAAACCATGACCAACCTGAGCGACGACAGCAGCTACGCGGCGCGCAACGAGTTCTATACGACGTTCATGGTCACGGCCTTCACCGATGTAACCGGCGAAGGTTTCGGCGCGACGGGCACATCGACGAAACTCGCGAGCGCGAACGGCGATCTCGGCAAATACGGCAGCTTCGATAGCGGCGTGATGAACGTGCCGTTCGTGCTCGGCTGGCCGGGCGGACTGCTGTACACGGCGGGCGTCGCGCTGTTGCTCGTGCGCGCATTGCGCGCTTCCTTCTCGCTACGCGACGACAAGTTCGCGCAAGCCGCCTTGAGCCTTGCCTTTTCGATGATCGGCATTCTGCTCTTCGCCAACACGTTCGTGAGCACGGGCGGATCGCTGCTCTTCACGTCCCTGTTCTCGATCATCGCCGCGCGCCATCATTCGAAGCTCACGCGTCGCCGCAATGCTTTCTTCCTTCACATTCAAGGGCCAGCCAATGAGAATCGCGATCGTCACGCACGTCGTGCGACATAACGACGGACAAGGGCGCGTCAATTACGAAATCGCGCGCGCGGCGCTTGCCGAAGGGCACGAGGTGACGCTCGTTGCATCGCACGTCGCGCCCGAGTTGCTGGAGCACGCGCGCCTGCGCTGGGTGCGCGTGATCGCGGGCCGCGCATGGCCGACGCGCCTCGTCAAGCAGCAGGTGTTCGCGATCAAGAGCGCGATCTGGCTGCGCACGCATCGCGACGAATACGACGTGCTGCACGTGAACGGCTTCATCACCTGGTCGCGCGCCGATGTGAACACCGCGCATTTCGTGCATGGCGGCTGGATGAAAAGCCCTTACTATCCGTTCCGCCTGAGCGGCGGCGCGTGGTCCGCCTATCAGGTGGTCTATAGCCGTCTGAACGCATGGCTCGAAGCCTGGGCATATCGGCGAACGCGTGTGGTCGCGGCGGTGTCGGAGAAAGTGGCGCAGGAGATTCGCGCCGGCGGCATCGATAAGGATCGCGTCGAGGTCGTTTATAACGGCGTGGATACCAATGCCTTCAGCCTGGCCAAGCCTGATCGTGATGCGTTCAAGCTGAAGAGCGATGCGTTCCTTCTGCTCTTCGTTGGCGACTTGCGCACGCCGCGCAAGAACTTGCAAACGGTGCTGCATGCGCTCGTTTCGCTTCCGGCGCATGTGCAACTCGTCGTGGCCGGTTATCTGCCGGGCAGTCCTTATCCGGATCAGGCGCGCGCGTTGGGCATTGCCGATCGCGTGCATTTTCTCGGGCTCGTGAAGGATATGCCGACGCTGATGCACTCCGTCGATGCCTTCGTCTTTCCGTCGCGCTATGAGGCGATGAGTCTTTCGCTGCTCGAAGCGCTCGCTGCGGGCTTGCCCGTGATCACGGCGAGTACGGCGGGCGGCGCGGAGATCATCGGTGAGGAGTGCGGCATCGTGCTCGCCGATCCCGACGATGCGAACGCGCTCGCGAAAGCGATCGGCGCGCTGGCCTCGTCGCCCGAGCGGCGCGCGCGCATGGGCGAGGCGGCGCGCGAGCTTGCAGCGGGCTTCAACTGGGCGCGCATGGCGCGGCGCTATCTCGATCTTTACCGCAACTTCGCGCAGCGCGAGCGCAACAACTCAACTGCGCCTTTGAATGCCGCTTCGGCGCAATCGCGCGCCTGATCACTTTCGGAGAGCAAGAACATCTATGAGCACGCAATCCATCAAGTCGCTGCAAATCGGAATGCACTGGTTTCCCGAACGCGCGGGCGGACTCGACCGCATGTATTACACGCTGGTCGGCGCATTGCCGGCGGCGGGTGTCGAAGTGCGTGGCGTGGTCGCGGGCTCGCCGCGTGTGGCTGCCGATACGGGCGGCGCGATTCGCGGCTTCGGCCCGGCGGCGCAGTCGTTGCCGCGCCGCCTGATGAATGCCCGCAGTGCGTTGCGCGAGACCTTGCGTGACGAGCGGCCCGATGTCGTGTCCTCGCATTTCGCGCTTTACACGTTTCCGGCCCTCGATGTGACGCGCGGCATCGCGCAGGTTTCGCATTTTCAGGGGCCGTGGGCGGATGAGAGTCATGTCGAAGGATCGGATTCGCTCGGGCAGCGCGCGAAGTTCATGCTGGAGCGGCGCGTGTATGCGCGCTCGTCGCGTTTGATTGTGTTGTCGGAAGCCTTCGGGCAGATATTGAACGCGCGCTATGGCGTGCCGGAGGAGCGTATTCGCGTCGTGCCGGGTTGCGTGGACGTCGCGCAGTTCGATGTGAAGATGACGCGCTCCGAAGCGCGCAGGCGCCTGCAATTGCCGCTCGGGCGGCCGATCGTGCTCGCGGTGCGCAGGCTCGTCAGACGCATGGGGCTGGAATCGCTCATCGAGGCAATCGAGCGCGTCAAGCAGAAAGTGCCGGACGTGTTGTTGCTCATCGCGGGGAAGGGGCGTCTGGCGGATGAGTTGCAGTCACGCATCGATGCAGCCGGTCTCGATCACAACGTGCGTCTGCTCGGCTTCGTGCCCGATGAGCAGCTTGCATCGCTTTATCGCGCGGCGGATGTGAGTATCGTGCCGACTGTCGCGTTGGAGGGGTTCGGCTTGATCACCGTGGAATCGCTTGCTTCGGGGACGCCCGTGCTCGTGACGCCAGTAGGCGGATTGCCGGAGGCGGTGCGAGGGTTATCGGAAGATCTCGTGCTGGAATCGACGGGCGCGGCTGCCATCGCGGATGGTCTTATCGCCACGTTCGACGGCACGCTCGATTTGCCGGATGAAGCGGCATGCAAGCGGTATGCGTGGGAGAACTTCGATCGTTCCGTGATTGCCAGAAGAGTGGCCGCGGTTTATGAGGAAGCGATCGAGGTGGGGCCGGTGCATTAAGCTGATTTCATGGTGCGTTCGGCAGTTGAACGCACCATGAAGCTTCATTCCGCCACACGAGCACGCATAGCTTCATGCATCCACGCGAGCGTATCCTCTATCGGCGTACACGGCACCAGCCCGATCACGTTCCGCAACTTGTGATTCGATCCGACCAGCCGCTCGATCTCATTGCGCCGCATGAACTTCGGATCGGCGATAACATCGATCTCATATCGCGCGATGTGCGCAAGCATTTGCAGCATTTGCCCAAGCGAATGGCCGCGCCCCGAGCAAATGTTGAACGTCTCGCCGACGGGCGCGGCCTCCAGCAGCTTCGCATAGATCGCGACGACATCGCGCACATCCGAAAAGTCACGGCTTACTTGAAGATTGCCGAGCGATATGCGCGCCTCACGCCGCGCATGATGCCCGACGATCTTCGGCAAAACATAGTCCTCGCTCTGCCCGACACCCGTGTAGTTGAATGGCCGCGTGAAAAAGAGCGGCAGACGATCGAGCCAGAGCCGCGCCGCATGCTCCATCGCGAGCTTGCTCACGGCATAGTCGTTCGCCGGCTGAACGGTCACGTTTTCGTCGATGATCTCGACCGAAGCATTGCCATACACGTTCGCCGTGCTGGCAAGCAGAACCGCACGCGGTTTATTGTCGAGTGCCGCGAGCGCTGAAAGCAGATTGCGCGTCCCCACGATATTCACGAGATACGTCCTGCCCGGCGCATTGCCCGTGACGTGCGCGGCGCCCGCGAGATGCACGACGACATCGGGGCGCGCATCCGCGACGAAGGACTTGAGCGCATCGGCGTCGAGCAGATCGACCGGAATGCCAATGGCATCCGTCACTTCGTCATCGGGCGATGACGTTGTCGTGCCCCACACGTCATAGCCCGCTTGCGTCAATTCCACCGCCATGTGGCGGCCCGTGAAGCCCGAAAGCCCAGTGATGAGTGCGCGTCGTGCCATGGCGCGCTCAGAAGGTCGGCTGAAGTTCGTTGCGCTTCAGATCGGCGTCGACCATCATCTTGCACAGCGTTTCGAGGGTCGTCGTCGGCACCCAGCCGAGTTTTTCGCGCGCCTTTTCCGCGCTGCCGATAAGCAGCTCGACTTCCGCCGGCCGGTAGAATTTCGGGTTCACGCGCACCAGCGTGCGGCCCGTCGCGACATCGATGCCGCGTTCGCGCTCACCCTTGCCGGTCCATTCGAGTTGATAGCCCGCCGCGCTGAACGCCATGCGCACGAAATCGCGCACGGTCTCGGTGCGGTTGGTCGCGAGCACATAGGTATCCGGCTCGCTTGCCTGAAGCATGCGCCACATGCCTTCAACGTACTCCGCCGCGAAGCCCCAGTCGCGCTTCGCATCGAGATTGCCGAGTTCGAGCAGTTCTTCCGTGCCGAGGCGAATCTTCGCGACCGTGTCCGTGATCTTGCGCGTGACGAATTCGCGTCCGCGCAACGGCGATTCATGATTGAACAGAATGCCGCTGCATCCGAAGATGTTGTACGACTCGCGATAGTTGATCGTCGTCCAGTGCGCGAAAAGCTTCGCGACGCCATAAGGACTGCGCGGATAGAAAGGCGTTTCCTCGCATTGCGGAATTGCCTGCACCTTGCCGAACATCTCGGATGTCGATGCCTGGTAATAGCGGATCGCCGGATCGATCACGCGGATCGCTTCCAGCAGATTGAGCGCGCCCAGACCGGTGACGCCCGCCGTGGTCGTCGGCTGGTCGAACGATACGCCGACGAAGCTTTGCGCCGCGAGGTTATACAGCTCGCCGGCTTCGGCGGTTTCGAGCAGGCGAAGATTCGAGCCGAGGTCCGTCAGATCGTGCTCGACGAGCCTGAGCTTCGGATGACGCTCTATGCCCAGCTCCGCGATGCGCCAGAAGTTCACCGAGCTCGTGCGCCGATAGGTGCCGACCACTTCATAACCTTTGTCGAGCAATAGCTTCGCGAGATACGCGCCGTCCTGTCCCGATACGCCCGTGATGATCGCTTTGAGTTGAGTGGCCATGAGTTATGCCTCGTCGATGATGTCGTGAGCCGATTCTAGGGAAAAGAAAACGGAAAAATATCCGCGCCGACGATCTTTACGCGTCACGCATGTGCGAAGGCCAGGGCTTTAAAAAATCGGGAAATTAATTTCGGTTTTTTTAGTTTTATTTGGCCCCTAACCTCGATTGCATCGGAACGTGGCTGCTTGAGCGGCACTCTGGAGGATTACTTGCGGCGCATCGTGTCGTTGAAATCGGCTTGCACATGTTTGTGCATCGCGTTCGCGCTGGTCGCGGCAAATGTCGAAGCGGCCCCGGTGCGCGTGCTCGACGCGAAATCGTCGTGGATCGGCAATACATCCGGTTTCGGCGATGGCACCTGGACGCAGATCAACATCACAGCCATCGCGGTCGCGCCGGACGGACGCGTTTTCACCAATTCGCCGTGGGATGAAAGTGGCGCGGAGGCCAGCGTATACCGCGATGGAAAGATGCTCGGTTTCGCGGGCGGCACGCATGGCTGGGGCGGATCGGGCGGCAACGCGGTCGCTGTGAATTCGCACCATGTGTTCATCGCCGCCGGTGTCGGCAATGAGAAGGGGCGGCTCGTGAAGGAAGGCGTCTGGCCGCCTTCGGGGCGGCATTGGATAGGCGTGTCGCGACGCGATATCGACGATGTGAAGCGTCCCGCTCCGTTCGATGTCGGCGTAGCGAGAAAAGCCCTGGCAAGCGATAAAGATCCGCGCGCGATGCTCGCCCGCGGCTTTCTGACGATCAACGATACGCCCGGCGACGCGCGTCAGGAAATCGGCGGGCTGGCCGCAAGCGATTCGTTGTTGTACGTGGCGAACACGGAGCAGGATCGCATCGAGCGCTACGGCGCACAATCGATGCAAAAGCAGGCGCAATGGAGTGCGCCGCAGCCGGGACGCATCGCGCTCGCATCGGATGGATCGCTGTGGGCGATCGTCGAGAGTCATGGCGATCATCCGCGTATCGCGCATTACAGCGCTTCGGGCGAGCTTCTAAACGATGCGCCACATCTTCAGGCGGATAGCGTTGCGGTGGATATCGCGCGGGACAAGGAAGGACGCTTGTTGATCGCCGATAACGGACCGCGGCAGCAGGTGCTCTTCTTCACGAAGGAAGGCAGCGCGTATCGCGAATCGGGCGCGTTGGGCGAGCGCGGCGGCATCTTCTCGGGCATTGCTGGCAAGCCCGGGCCGAAGCGCTTCAACGGACTGACGGGCGTGGGCGTGGATGCGGCGGGCAACGTGTATGTGTCCACCAATGGCATCGGCGTTCATGATGGTCCCATAGGCGCGGGGCTCGGCGCGACGCTCGAAAGCTATTCGCCGGGCGGTGCCTTGCGCTGGCAGATGCTGGGCCTGCTGTTCGTCGATGGCGCATGGATCGATCCGGGGAGACCCAATAGCGTCTATACGGGCAACAAGCGGTTCGAGCTCGACTTGTCGAAACCCACTGGGCAGGAATGGAAATACGCCGGGTTTCTGTCGGGGCGTTTCAAGTATCCGGACGATCCTGTCTTTCACGTCGATCAATGGCCCGGCCTGCCGATAGCGCGCAGGCTCGAAGGCCGAACGTTCCTGTACTTGACGGACATGTACGCGGATCACCTGAAGATCTATCGCTTCGACGAGAAGCGTGACGGCGAGCTCGCGATTCCATCGGGCTTTATCTCGGGGCGGCCACGACCCGTGCAGAACATACCGAATCGGCCCGAAGGCGGCGAATGGATCTGGCGCGATCTCAACGGGGACGGCCGCTTCGATGACGGCGAGTTCACGCGCAATCCGGGCGCGGCGCGCATCACCGGCGGCTGGGGATGGTGGGTCGATACGAAAGGCGATATCTGGCGCACGAGCGATGTGAAGGGCATTCATCGCTTGCGCTTCGGCGGCCTCGACAAGCAACGCAATCCCATTTACGACTACGCGAACATGCAGACGTATGCGATTCCGGCGCCTTTCACGGAATTGCGTCGCGCCGTGTACGACGCGGCATCGGACACGATGTACGTGACCGGCTACACATCGGATGCGCCGTATGACGGCCGCTACTGGAAGGAAGTCGGGCGTCGGCTGGTGCGTTATGACCATTGGTCGAACACTCCGCGCATGCGCTATTCGATCGATCTTCCGTGGGATACGCAGGCAAAGCCTCTTTCGACAATCATCGGCGTGACGATGGAAGGGCAATACGTGTTCGCGGTCGAGCCGGTCGGCGACGTCCACGTATATGACAAGGATTCGGGCAAGGAAGTCGGCGTGATCAGGCCGGGTCCGGAAGTGGGCCGCGCATCGGGCTGGGTGGATGTGCCCCACGGCGTGAGCGCGCATCGGCGCGGCAATGGCGAATACCTCGTGTTCGTCGAAGAAGACGCGCGCGGCAAGGTGATGATGTACCGCTGGACACCGAAGTCCTGAGCGCGCGAGGAGAGTCGATGGAAAAGAGCATGGTCAGGAATGTGGCGATCAACTTCATCGGGTTGATTCTGCCGACTTTCGTATCGCTCGCGACCGTGCCGGCGTATATCCGGCTCGTGGGCGTGGAGCGTTATGGCGTGATCAGTCTCGTATGGACGCTCATCGGCTATTTCAGCATTCTCGATCTCGGCATGAGCATGGCCGCGCAACATCAGATCGCGAAGGCACACGCGGCGGGCGACGCCGATCAAAGGGCGCGCGTGTTCTGGAGCGCCGTGTGGCTCAACTTCGCGACCGGCGTGATCGGGGGCCTTGCAATCTACTTTGGCGCGTTTCTCTATACGGCGTATGTGGCACATTCGGCGCCTGCATTGCAGCATGAGGTTTATCGCGCGTTGCCCTGGCTCGCGCTCGCGATTCCGGTTGCGAACGTGTCATGGGTGTTCGCGGGCGCGATCAACGCAATGGAACGCTTCGGCGTCTATAACGCGAATCAGACCTTCGGCACGTTTCTCTTTCAATTGTTGCCGCTGGGCGCGGCATGGTTCATCGCGCCGAATCTGCAAACGGTGATCGCGGCGGCCGTTGTCGCGCGCCTGCTCGCGGCGCTGTTGCTTGCGAGAGCGAGCTTCAGGCTGCTCGGCATTCGCCGCGTGGATGGGCCGCAACGCCGTGTAGCGGGCGGACTGTTCCGCTTCGGCGGCTGGATGCTCATATCGTCTATCACCACGATGCTCACCGATTCGCTCGACCGGGTTCTGCTCGGCGCGCATCTCGGCGCGCGCTTCGTCACGTATTACACGGTGCCGCAGAATCTCGTCACGCGCCTGAACATGCTGCCCAATGCAATGGTGCGCACGCTTTTCCCGCGTCTTTCAGCTATTGAACGCGGCGATGCCCACAGCATGGCCGCGACATCGCTCGAGTTCCTGAACGGCGTGTTCACGCCGCTCGCGCTCTTCGCCATGCTCGCGCTCGAACCGTTCCTGCATGTATGGATCGGGTCCGGTCTCGCGATTGCGAGCGCGCCCGTGGGGCGGATTCTCGTGATCGCGGTGTGGCTCGTTGGCCAGGCGAGCGTCACGCGCATCCTGATTCAGTCGCAGCTCGACCCGGCGACGGCGGCGCGTGCGGGGCTTTGTCAGTTGCCGTTCTTCGTCGCGCTGCTCTGGTACGGCATCGAGCGATTCGGGCCCGTGGGTGCAGCCAGCGTCGTTGCACTGCGCTCCCTTGCGGACTACGCGGTGTTGCTATGGATGTCACGCATTCGCGCGAAACCGATCGCCCTCGACATGCTCGCGCATCTCGCGTTCCTGATCGCGGGGCTCGTCCTCGCTTATTTGATCGACGCGATGAATCACCCGTTCCAGGCCATCGCGGCAGCGCTGTTGCTTGCGCTCGCCGACGCGGGATGGTCCTTGCTGACGCGTCCCGCATTGCGCGCGTTGGCCTCGGCTTTCACACGCAAGTTCATCGAACGCATTCAATCACCTCTGAAGGCGAGGAGTGACGCATGACATTGGAATTCGAAGACGCGTTCATCGGACGCGCAAAAACCCGTCACTTTCTGCGCGATAGCGCGCCCGCAATGACGCCCGCTCCAGACCGCGAGCGCAGCACGTCTCTCGATGACAACACGCCGCGCGTCGCGATCGTGCATGACTGGCTCGTCACCTACGCGGGCGCGGAACGCGTGCTGGAACAGATCATCGCGTGCTTTCCAGATGCGGATATCTTCAGCGTCGTCGATTTTCTGGAGGATCGCGCGTTCCTGCGTGGCAAGCGCGCGACAACCTCGTTCATCCAGAAACTGCCGTTCGCGAAGAAGCGTTATCGCGCATACCTGCCGCTAATGCCGCTCGCCATCGAGCAACTCGATCTTTCCGGCTATGACCTCGTGATCTCGAGCAGTCATGCCGTGGCCAAAGGCGTGCTCACCGGACCCGATCAGGTTCACGTGAGCTATGTGCATTCACCGATACGCTACGCGTGGGACTTGCAGCATCAATATCTTCAGCAATCGAATCTGACCGCGGGTGCGAAGTCGCTTTTCGCACGGCTCATTCTGCATTACATGCGCAACTGGGATATCCGCACGTCCAACTCGGTGAATCATTTCATCGCCAATTCGGAGTTCATTGCGCGGCGCATTCACAAGGTGTATCGGCGTTCGTCGAAGGTGATCTTTCCGCCGGTCGATGTGGCTTCGTTCGAGCTATGCGCGGAGAAGGAGGATTTCTATCTCACCGCATCGCGCATGGTGCCGTACAAGAAGATCGATCTGATCATCGAAGCATTCGCGCGCATGCCGGGGCGCAAGCTCGTCGTGATCGGCGATGGTCCCGACATGGCGAAGATTCGCGCCAGGGCGACGCCCAATGTCGAGATCATGGGTTATCAGCCGTTCTCCGTGCTGCACGACCGGATGCGCCGCGCAAAGGCGTTCGTATTTGCCGCCGAGGAAGACTTCGGGATATCGGTCGTGGAAGCGCAGGCGTGCGGCACGCCCGTGATCGCGTTCGGCAAGGGCGGCGCGCTCGAAACGGTGCGCGATGTGTCGAGCGCGCAACCCACCGGCATGTTCTTTGCAACGCAGACGCCGGAAGCGATCATCGATGTGGTCGATGCATTCGAGACCGGCGTGTTCACGTTCACGCCCGCCGATTGCCGCACGAACGCCGAGCGATTTTCGAATGCACGCTTTCGCGAAGAGTTGCGCGCGCATGTGGCGCGCATCGCGCCGCAGTTCGTCTTGCCGCCCTTGCGTGACGAAGAAAAGCCGCTCGAGCCAGTCAAGGATCAACCGCAAAGCGACCTGCGCGTGCTCGCTGTCGATCAAAGCGGCGCACTGGGCGGCGCGGAGTTATCGATGCTCGAAGTCGTGAAGAACATGCGCGGCGACGTGCAGACCGTGCTCTTCGACGATGGTCCGTTTCGCATCGCGCTCGAGGCGGTCGGCGTGAAGGTGGATGTGCTCGATGGCAAATCGCTCGGCGATCTGCGCAAGGACGGCAAGGCGCGTCCCGGCGCGGGCATGCTTCGCGGCGTGCTCAGACTCTTGCGCGGCACGCTCGAAAAGTCGCGCAACGCGGACGTCATTTACGTCAATACGCAGCGCGCCATGGTGATCGGAGCGATCGCGGGGCTCATTTCACGCAGGCCCGTCGTCTGGCATTTGCGCGATATCGTCAGCGAGGAGCATTTCGGCCGCACGCAGCTCGCCATCATCAAGTGGTGTACGAAGCTGATGCTGGAGCACGTGATCGCCAATTCGACCGCATCGGCGGCGGCGGTGACCGCGCTCACGCGTTTGCGGGAAGAGCGGCTCGACGTAGTGTTCAATGGCATATCGGCGGAGCCTTTCGCGGATCTGGAATCGGTCGAGCAGCATGAACTGCGCGCGCGCTTTGGCTTGCCGCAAGATGCGTTTCTCGTGGGCTGCTTCAGCCGGCTCGCGCGATGGAAGGGCCAGCACGTTTTGCTCGAAGCGCTGCGCGAGTCTCCTGACATGCACGCGGTGTTCGTTGGGGCCGCGCTTTTCGGCGAGAACGACTATGAAGCCGAACTCCGTGCCTTCGTGCTGGAACACGATCTCGCGGATCGCGTGCATTTCCTCGGCTTTCAGAACGATATCGCCGCGTGCATGAAGGCCGTCGATATCGTCACGCATACGTCGATCATGCCGGAGCCCTTCGGCCGAGTGATTATCGAAGGCATGCTGTCGAAGCGCCCCGTCGTCGCGACGCGCGCGGGCGGCGTGATGGATATCGTCGAGGATGGCGAGAACGGCATTCTCTGCTCGCCGGGCGATGCCGCCGAGCTTGCGCGCGTTCTTGAAAGGTTGAAGAGTAATGCGCCTTTGCGCGACCGGCTCGTCGAGCAGGGTTATGTCAACGCGACGAGCCGCTTCGGGACGCAACGGTATGTCGAAAGCGTCGAAAAGATCCTGACCGATGTGGCGCAAAGAGCGCGCAAGCGCTGAAGAGGGCCGACGCGCTCAGCGCCGCGTGCGCTTGAGCGCGGCGGACCACATCATCGCGGGCCGCTCCACGAGGAAGTAGAAAACGAAGGCAACGCCCACCGCAACTGCGGTAAAGGCAATCGAAGCCCAGATCTGAGTCTGCAAAGCCGAGCGAAAGAACACGGACGCAAGCAGCACGAAGACCGGCAGATGCACGACATAGAGCGAGAAGCTGAATTCGCCGAGCCACGACAGGCCGCGCACCGCGAACGTATCGCGCATGGGTTTGTCGAGCGCGGAGAAGAGATACACCGCGAATGCAATGGCCCAAAGCTGGAACGCCGCATATTGCGCGAGGCTGAACGCGGCGCATCCCGCGAGCGCGATCACGGCGGCGGCGATGCCCATGCGAGGCCACGCACGCGTGCCAAGCGCTTTTGCTTCGGCGATCCATGCGCCGATCGTCCACGCGAACCAGTAAGACGCGAACAACACAATCTGATTCCGCTCGAACAGCAGCGCGGACGCGATGTTCACCAGCCCCACAAAGATCAGCACACCGCGCATTCCGATCCGCCTGCGCAACGCGAGCAAGAGCGGATAGACGAGATAGAACTGCACTTCGATGGAGAGCGTCCAGAGTGCGCCGTTGGAGCCGTACGTCTTGCCCGCAATGCCTTGCAGGGAAAGCAGATTGACGGCGAACGCGTGCAAGTCGAACGGATTGATCTTCCGGCTGACGGGCAAGAACGTCGTGCTGAGGGAATCGAGCGCCAGCGTCAGTAACAAGGCGGCCAACAGCACCGGATAGATGCGCGCGAATCGGCGCAGCAGGAAATTGCCGGTATCGAGCGGCGCCGATGGATTCGCAATCAACCGGCGCGCCATCGCACGATGAATGCAATAGCCGCTGATGACGAAGAATATCGGCACGCCCGCCGATCCCCATGCAATCGGGAAGGTCAGATAGCTAAGGACAGTATTCGCGTCGATCGCGGGCGATAAGCGATGAAACTGCTGCATGCCGATCCACGTTACCTGGCGGCAATGAAAATAGGCGACGAGCAAAGCGGCGACACCGCGCCATGCGTTGATTGCCACATCTTTGTCATCGAGGGTTGCACTCGATTCACGCGCGGTGGATGCCGCGAATACGGAAGAATCGCTCATCGGAAAGCCATGGCCCGCGAGATTGGATCAGCGCATCTTAGAGCA
Organism: Caballeronia sp. 11_S32; assembly: GCF_056930355.1. Lineage (NCBI taxonomy): Bacteria > Pseudomonadati > Pseudomonadota > Betaproteobacteria > Burkholderiales > Burkholderiaceae > Caballeronia > Caballeronia sp. 11_S32. Next base: position 1,272,203 of record NZ_JBXOWH010000001.1, on the reverse strand, counting down.
GGCATTTTTCCGGTGCCCAACTAAAAAATTCGCGTTCGCGCCGCCGATTATTTATCGATTTTTTTCTGATACGTTTGATTCTCATCTAAACGCCGAATGGATGTCGATCATGGATATGCATGCAATCGCCGGCATGGCCGTGCTGCTGGTTCTCGTGGCTGCCTCGGCTTATCGCGACGCGCTGCGCAACGACCCGTTGAGTCCGTTGCGCAAGCTCGGTTCGAATCGCATTTCCGCGCCTCAGATGGAAGAAGCGGAATAACACGCAGCGATCGATCAAACCGGCCGACAGTGCCGGTTCTCAGCAAGGCGGGGACACTTCAATTACCGGTTTCGATCTGGAGGGAGCAGTCATGCTTAAAGTGACCAAGGCGGTGTTTCCAGTCGCGGGTCTCGGCACACGCTTTTTACCGGCGACCAAGGCCAGCCCGAAGGAAATGCTGCCAGTGGTCGACAAGCCGCTCATTCAATACGCGGTGGAGGAAGCCATTGCGGCTGGCATGACGGAGATGATCTTCGTCACGGGCCGCGGCAAGCGCGCGATCGAAGATCACTTCGACAAGTCATACGAGCTGGAGGCGGAACTCGAAGCGCGCAACAAGGCCGTGCTGCTCGACGCGGTGCGTAGCATCAAGCCCGCGAATGTCGATTGCTTTTACGTGCGCCAGCCCGAAGCGCTCGGCCTCGGTCATGCCGTGCTGTGCGCGCAGCGTCTCGTCGGCGGCGAGCCATTCGCGGTCATTCTCGCGGATGACTTGCTGCACGGCGCGCAGCCCGTGATGAAGCAGCTCGTCGAAGTCTTCGATCATTACCACAGCTCGGTGATCGGCGTGGAGCGCATCGCTCGTGAAGACAGCGCGTCGTATGGCGTGATCGAAGGGCGCGAGTGGGAAGAGGACGTCATCAAGATGTCGGGCATCGTCGAGAAGCCGCAGCCCGCGCTCGCGCCTTCGAATCTCGGCGTGGTCGGACGTTATGTGCTGATGCCGAGCATCTTCGAGCACTTGCGCAAGACGAAGCCCAATGTAGGCGGCGAGATTCAGCTGACCGATGCAATCGGCTCGCTTCTCGCGGTCGAGCAGGTTCTCGGTTATCGCTATTACGGCACGCGCTTCGACTGCGGCAGCAAGCTTGGCTATCTGAAGGCGACGGTGCAGTTCGCGCTGCGGCATCCCGAAGTGCGCGAGCACTTCGAGGAATATTTGCGCGCGGAAGTGTGGGCGCTCATGCCGGAACTGATCGGCCCGGAGAGGTCCGAGCTGGAAGCGATGTCGAATGCGATGTAAGCGGGAAGAAGCGTAAGAAAATGAAGCGCGCGCCGTAAGCTGAGACTTCTTCTGTAAAGATGGGTCATATCTTCGGCGTCTGCGTCAACTTTCGGGCGAGGAGGACGTTTTGAGCGAGCCGGTCTCGATGGGTCGGCAATACATGGAGAAGCTCGCTCATGCAGGACAACCGAATCATCATGCAGTGGCGCGCGGTCGGGCTCGCGGCCGCCGCTGCTTCCGGAGCGTGCGCGACATTGAGCGCATGCGCGGGACACGCGGGCGCGCCGCCGGTCCAGAAGACTGAAGCGGCGCCGTCGGAAGCAGCGGACGCATCGGCGGTTCTGGCCGAAGGCGCACGTGTCGCGAGCTCGATGAGCGGTCACGAAAACAACTCGCTGAAGAGCGAACCGCTCGACTATCGCAGCGCCAGAATGAACGTCGCGCCGGAGATCGGCCGGGCGTCGTATTACAGCAGCAGGTTTCAGGGGCGCCGCACGGCCAGCGGCGAGCGCTACGACATGCGCACGATGACGGCGGCGCATCGCACATTGCCGCTCGGATCGTACGTGCGCGTCAGCAATCTCGCGAGGACGAGGACGGTGGTCGTGCGCATCAACGATCGCGGTCCGTTCGTGAAGGGCCGCATGATCGACCTCTCGTTCGCCGCGGCGACGGAGCTCGGTCTGCAGCACGCGGGCAGTGCGGAAGTCATTCTCGAACCGGTCGACCGATCCTTCGCACAAGCCGCGAAGCCGAAAACGCCCGAGCGCATGATGCTGCGCATCGCGCCTCATCCACGGCGCCACAAGAAGCACACGCATCGCCGATAGCGCGCGGCACAGCCGCGATTTCACGCGGACGGATACAATGCGGCGGCGCGCGATCATCGCGCTTCTCGCCGAAGCTATCCGATCCAACATGAACAATTCGCCCCGGGCCTTTCTTCTGGGCCCGCTTCTCAAGAGCGTGTCGCGGTCGTTCTATCTCACGTTGCGCATTTTGCCGACGGCGATGCGCGATCCCATCGGGCTCGCTTATCTGCTCGCGCGCGCGGCGGATACCATCGCGGATACGTCGCTGATCTCGCCGCAACGCCGTCTCGAACTGCTGCTTTCACTGCGCGCGCAAGTCAATGGCGCGCCCGATGATGGCGCGCTCGCGCGCATCGCGGATGAAGTTGCGGGTCAGCAGGCGCAGCCCGATGAAGGCGTATTGCTCGAACGCCTGGGCGCCGCGCTCGCGATCCTGCCGCAACTCGGCGCGCAGGATCAGGCCGCGGTTCGCGACATCGTCACGACGCTCAGCACCGGCATGGAGTTCGACCTGCGCACGTTCCCCGATGAAACGTCGGGCCGCATCGTCGCGCTGCGGGAATTCAGCGAGCTGGACCGTTACACGTATCTCGTCGCGGGCTGCGTCGGCGAGTTCTGGACGAAGATGACTTACGCGCATATGCCCGGCACGTTGAAGGCCGCGCCCGAAACAATGCTCGCGCTCGGCGTGCGCTTCGGCAAGGCGCTGCAGATGACGAACGTGTTGCGCGATTGCGCGCGCGATCTGCGCATTGGCCGATGCTATCTGCCTGAAGCAATGCTCGCGCGTCATGGGCTGACGCCGCACGACCTCTTGCGTCCGGAGGAATCGGTGCGTGCGCGGACCGTGCTCTTCGAACTGCTGCGCACCTCGCTTGCGCTGTTTCAGGACGCGGTCGATTACACGCTCGCGATTCCATCGACGGCAATCCGCCTGCGCCTCGCATGCCTGTGGCCGATCATGATCGGCCTCGATACGCTCGTGCTGCTCGCGCGTAACGATGCATGGCTCGATCCCGGCAAGATCTCGAAGATCCGGCGCAACGACGTGTACCGCATCATGGCGGCATCGTTGCCGATGGTCGCATCGAACACCATGCTGCGCGCGTGGACGTCGCGCCGCATGCGCGCGATCGAAGCGGAAATCAGCGCCGCAGCTCCGCGATGATGCGCTCGGCGAGAAAGTCGCAAGGCGGGCGTTTGGACGCCGCGCTGCGCGCCAGGACGACTTCGAGCGTGCCGATGTCGGGCAAGCCTTGCGCCGGCCCGAGCAGCGTGAAATGCGCGGGCACCGCGCACTTCGCGAGCGGCGTCACGGCGAGACCGGCCTCGGCCATGGTCAAAAGGCCGAGCAGGCTCGGGCTTTCATACGAGGTGCGATAGCCGATGCGCGCGCGCTCCAGGCTGCGGATCGCGTTCTCGCGCGCGACGCTGCCCGGCAGGAACACGGCGATCGGCAAGGGCCGCTCCTTCCATATTTCGGTGCCCGGCGCGGCGGCCCAGACCATCGGTTCGTGACGCAGGAACTCGCCGGAAAGGCCTTTCACGCGCGTCGCGCAGACGAGATCGACGGTGCCGTCCTTGACCATTGGCGCGAGCGCGAGGCTCGGCAGGCCGACCACCTGAATCTCGACCTTCGGATAGGTCGCGGAGAATTTCTTGAGGATCGGCGGAAAGAGCGACGATGCGTAATCGTCCGGCACGCCGATCACCACGCGCCCGGTCACGTCCGGCCTCACGACGGCGGCCCACGCCTCGTCGCGCAGCGCGATCATGCGGCGCGCGTAGGTCAGCAGCACTTCGCCGTCCTGCGTCGGCACCACGTTGCGCGGCTTGCGCACGAACAGCTCCTTGCCGAGCGCGGTTTCCAGCGTCTTGATCTGCATGCTCACGGCCGATTGCGAGCGATGCACGAGCTCCGCCGCGCGGCTGATATTGCCGGTATCCGCGACGGCGATGATCATCGAAAGAACGTCCAGATCGAGTGCTTTCATGGTCGAACGACCGTTTGCTATCAGAAATTCTGAACGATTCTATCAAAATTATGCGTTTTTCTTTTGCTTCGGCGCGGCGCATAGTCGCATCAAAGGAGCGAATCCATGAACGCGCGAACCGATCTTTCCGTCCTCACCGCAGTGCAAGGCTTGCCTGAACCGTCGTTCGCAACGACGGCGTCGGGTATCTCCGTGCCGTTCATCGAGTGCGGCGAAGGCGAGCCGCTCGTCTTCGTGCATGGGTCGCTGTGCGATTACCGCTACTGGGACGCGCAGATTCTGCCGCTCGCGAAGCAGTTCCGCTGCATCGCGCCGAGCCTCTCGCATTACTGGCCCGCCGTCGATGCCTTCGTGCGCGGCGAGTTCGGCTGGGAAGCGCATGTCGCGGAAATGGCCGAGTTCATCGAATCGCTCGATCTGGCGCCGGTGCATCTCGTCGGGCATTCGCGCGGCGGCTGTGTCGCGTTTCATTTGGCGCGTGAGTATCCGCGGCTCGTGAAGACGCTCACGCTCGCCGATCCGGGCGGCCCGCTGCAATCCACGCCGCAGGCCGTGCCCGCGACGCTGCCGCCCGCGACCAACGCACTGCGCGCGCGCGTCGCGGAACTGATCGAGCAGGGCGAGTTCGACAAGGGTCTGGAAATGTTCGTCGATTCGGTGAGCATGCCGGGCTTCTGGAAGAAGAGCACGGACAGCTTCCGCCGCATGGCGCTCGACAACGCGCTCACGCTGCCGAAACAATTCCGCGATCCCTTGCCCGCGTACACGCGCGAAGCGGCGCGCGACATCAAGTGCCGCACGCTGCTCATCGACGGGCAAAAGAGCCCGCGCATGTTCCGCAACAACGTCGAAAAGCTGGAAGAGTGGATCGAGTTCGCGGAGCGCCAGACGATCGCCGGCGCATCGCACGGGATGAACGCCGCGAGCCCCGGCGCGTTCAATCGCGCCGTGCAGGCGTTTGCCGGGGCGTGGTGAGCGCGGGCCGGCGAAAGCTGTCTACTACTGCAGCTTCCAGAGGATCGCGGAGATCGTGCCCTGGTCGTTGAACACATTGACGATCTGCGGCACATTGGCGATCGGCACATTGTTCACGACGAGCGCGAACGCGAGCCGCCGGCCGCTCTTCGCATCGACATAGCCCGCGAGCGCCTGTCCCTTCAGCGTGATCTGCGGCTGGCCGTTCGGCCCAATCGTGCCCGCCGCGTAGGTGCCCGTCTTCGCGTAGACCTTGCCTTTCGCGCCCGCTAGCGTCGGATCGCTTTCGAAGGCGGTCGTGCTCGCGAGCGAGCCGTCGATACCCAGGAATGGCAGCGAATCCCGGTACGCCGGGAAGGACGGGCGGTTGTTCATCGCGCGTAGCATCGCGATGACCGCGACCGGCGTCGCCGTGGTCTCGCCGCCGCCGCTGCCGTCGATGAAATGCGTCTGGCTCATCGGCACGTTGAATGGCGAATTCGAAAGCGTGGCATTTTCCGCCGCCAGCGCCGCGGTCAGCGTGGTCGAGCCGTTGCTCGCGAGGCCGAACAGCATCAGGCTCGTGTCCGCCCCGATGTTGTAGCTGACCTTCAGGATCCACTTCGAATACTCGCTGAACACCTGCGACGTGAGCTGCGCGACGCGCGTATCGGCGGAATACGCGTTCTTCGCGGGCAGCAGTTGCACCGGATTGTTTGCGACGGCGGGCGCGGCGACAGTCACGCCCGCGCGCGCCAACGCCTCGATGAACACCGTGCGCGCATAGTTCGATGGCTGCGTGATGCGGAACGTCTGGACCAGCGGGAAGCTGGGCACGATCGGCGGAACGAAATCAGCGGGAATGTTCCCGCTGAGCAGGCCGCTGCAGTTCAGCGCGCCGAAGCAGGTGGGGAATTCCGGCGTGAGCTTGACGGTGTCGGCTGTGCCGGCGGCGCCGGTCATCAGCGTGGACTGCACGGTGAACGCGGTGGACATCGGCCGATAGCTCACCGGCGTCGACGAACCCGCGCCGCCTTGTCCGATGAGCACATCGACCACGTCGTCGTTCACGAAGATCGGCCGCACAAAGAACTCGTCGCGGAAATTGAAGGGCTCGAAAAGGCGGTCGTCGATCACGACGTCGCCGTTGATCTTCCTGATGCCCTTTGACGCCACCTCCGCTGCGAGCCCGGCGTAGCCTGCGAGAGGATCGGGCGCGGTGATCTGCGCGTTGCCGAGATTGTTTGCTTCGTTGTGGTCGAAGTTTGTCCAGGCGAGCGTGCCGTCGGCGTTCGTGCGTCCGCCCATCGAGAGATCGCCGCTCGCGACGAGCACCAGATTGCCGTTGAGCGTGCCGCTCGAATCGACCGCGCCCGTGCGATACACCGGCGTCTGGAACTGATGTGCCGCGCCATACTGATCGAGCAGTGCGCCGAGCGAAAAGAGCTTGCGCACCGAACCGACATAGAGCTGCGCGTTCGAATTCATGTCGTAGACGACATCGCCCGAATTCACGTCGACGACGCGCAATGCCCACGTCGAGCCCTGATACATGGGCTTTTGCATTACCTGCGTGATTTCGTCGGGCACGGAAGTATTGTCGGAATCCGAGCCGCCGCATGCGGCGATGGATACCATCAGCGCGGCGAGCGCGCACGGAATGACGAGAGCGGCAAGGCGTGCCGGACTTCCTGAAAGCGGGTTCATGACGCGGCTCCGATAAAGGCACATCGCGCTCCGCATGGAGCGAACATCCATACGTCGGGACAGCTTCACAGCGCAGACAGGAAATGTCGGCGGCCGCGCGCTTTCTTGAAAGCCGCGGGTGAGTGAATTAAATACCGTGGACGAGCCGTGTCAAGCAAGGACTATCGCGAATCGAGTGCTTTAGGCAAGCGCTTTTTGTACGATTTCTCGCGCGTCTTTCTTGCGCATGTTGTGGCGGGACAACGCCGATTCGCTGCGGCACGGGCTAACATCTTTGGCACCTCATCGCGAAGAAGAGGGCATCTGTGAGCACAAGCCACGACGATCTCGACGCATGGAAACGCCAGCGCACACTCGAACTGGCGTACGAGCTGGCCGATAGCGGCCGCTATGAGGATTTCACCGATATCGCCTATGCGCTGCAATTCGAGCGCGGCATGGCGACAGCGCAAGCGCTCATCGACGACCCCGAGATGCGCCGCGTGCTGAACCAGCGCTGCGGCGATGCGCGAGAGAAGCTTGCGCCCTCACGAGAGACGGAGGTCGTCGAGACCTTCGAAGCCGTGGCGGAAACATCGAACGATCATGCGCAAATGCCGCAAGCCACGGACTTCGAACGCGCGCCATCTTTTATGCGCCGCGCGCTGAACATCGTCTGGCGCTCCGGAAATGCGGGGGATCTCAACTCCGCCGCTTCATGAGTTTTTTCCATGCCGGGCCGTGCGCCAACGCACGATAACGCCCCATTTGCGCGCAAATGGCGGATTTGCACGACTTGAGCACGCATCAAAACCATTACACTTGCAAAAGCTGAACCATAAGCCCGGACCGTGCACGCACACAGTCCGGTGTTTGAACTTCGAGGAGGAAATGTTCGTGGCTAACGAAAAGATGCTCGCGCAGATGGCTGAGAAGAATGGTTTCATCGCTGCTCTGGATCAGAGCGGCGGATCGACGCCTGGCGCGCTGCGGCAATATGGAATTCCGGACGACGCCTATAACGGCGACGCCGAGATGTTCAAGCTGATGCATGAAATGCGCGTGCGCATCATGACCGCGCCTTCGTTCACGGGCGATAAGGTGATCGGCGCGATTCTGTTCGAGCGCACGATGGACGGCGAAGCGGACGGCAAGCCGGTTCCCACCTTCCTTTGGGAAGATCGCGGCGTCGTGCCGTTCCTGAAGGTCGACAAGGGTCTCGAAGCCGAAGCGGACGGCGTCCAGATCATGAAGCCGATTCCCGGCCTCGATGATCTTCTCGCGCGCGCCGTGAAGCTCGGCGTGTTCGGCACGAAGATGCGCTCGGTGATCCACAAGGCCGACGAGAAGGGCATTGCCGCCGTGGCGAAGCAGCAGTTCGAAGTGGGCGCGCAGATCATCAAGCATGGTCTCGTGCCGATTCTCGAGCCGGAAGTCTCGATCAAGAGCCCGGACAAGAAGGGCGCGGAAAAGATTCTGCGCGACGAATTGCTGAAGGGTCTCGACGCGCTGCCGGAATCGAGCAGCGTGATGATCAAGCTGACCATCCCCGACGAGCCGGATTTCTATCGTCCGCTGATCGAGCATCCGCGTGTCGTGCGTGTCGTCGCGCTGTCGGGCGGCTATACGCGCACCGACGCGTGCAAGAAGCTCGCGCAGAACCACGGCATGATCGCGAGCTTTTCGCGTGCGCTCATCAACGAGCTGAAGAAGCCGATGAGCGAAAGCGAGTTCGACAAGACGCTCGAAGAGTCGATCAGCGAAATCTATACGGCGTCCGTCGAAAAGGTCTGATTCTTTATCGCTTGTCTGCGCGTTCGGTAGGCGGCGGTGTCTGCACGACGGGCGCCGCCGCCCGGAAGATATCCTCGCGCACGCCGGTGTTCGGCGGATAGATGCGGTCCGCGTTGATCGTGCGCTTCGTCGCCTTCGCCTGCTCGCCCTGGGAGACGAGCTTCCTGTCCCATCCCTCCGTGTACACCGCGCCCCACGGCCCGAGATCGCAGATGGTCGTGTACCAGTCGATCGAAAGCGGCAGCATCTCGATGCCGTATAGATCGCAAACGGCGTTGTTTCCCGCGTAACGTCCCATGGGCCGGCCATGCTGGCACGACATGACCGATGGCCGCGTGCCGTCGATCAGGATGCGCGCGCAATCGCCCGCCGCGAACACGCCCGGCACGCCTTCCGCACGCAGGAAGGCATCGACCGGCACGCGCCCGAGCGGATCGAGCGTGACCGGCAATTGCCCCGCGAGCGCGTTCGCATGCATGCCGCCGCACCAGACCACGGTTGCCGCCTCGATGCGCTCGCTCGCGGCGCCATCGGTGAGCGTCACGCTCTGCCCGTCGAGCGATTCGAGCGACACGCCCGGCCGCATCTCGACATCGAGCGTCTTCAATGCGCCTTCGATGACAGGCTGCGCGCCGCCCATCGATCGGCCGATCGTCGCCGAGCGGTCGGCGAGCACGACGCGCACCCGGCCGCGATCGCTTTCCGCGACGATCTCGGAGAGCCGCGCGGGCAGCTCCGCCGCGAGCTCGATGCCCGTCAACCCCGCGCCGACGACGACCGCCGTATAGCGGCCGGGCGAGTCGGGCAGCGCGGGCAAGGTGAGCAGATGCGCCTGCAGCTTGCACGCGCCCGCGTAAGTATCGACATCGAATGAAAAGCGGTCGAGGCCAGGAATGGGCGGCCGCACGAGCACGCTGCCCGCGGCGAGGATGAGCCGATCGTAATCGAGCGCTTCAGGCGCGCCCTCGCGTTCGATCGTCACGCGCCGGTTCGCGCTGTCGATGTCCGTCGCCTTCGCCTGGATCAGCCGCACGCCCGCGGGCCCGAGCACGGTGTCGAGCTGCACGAGCGTCGGATCGAGCGGCTGCTCATAGTTGCGCACCCGCACGCTATGAAAGGGCGCCGGATTGACGATGGCGACCTCGGTTTCATCGCTGCGATGGAGTTCATCCAGCTTGCGCGCCGCCGAAAGCGCGCTCCACAGACCGGCGAAACCCGCGCCGATCACAAGGATTCGTTTCAAGGTCATTCCCCTGAATGAACGATCGTTCGTGTCACCAATACTGTAAACAGTGGTGCTTTCCTCTTGGTTATAGCCGATACATGCAAATTCGGTTCTGTCCGTTCGTTATTGGATTAGTCGGGTTTTCGCCAAAAGTGATTTCGTGATTTAGGTATTTACCCTAAGAAGAGCGCTACTTAAACTCTCTCTAACGGTCGCAAACGAGCAACCACAGCAGCGTGGGCGACAACTCGATAACTTCAGTACGGAGGAAATAATCATGAACAAGCTCATTGGTATTGCAGCGGTCGCCCTTGCTTTTGCCGCACCGGTCGCATCGTTCGCGCAATCGAATCAACCCGTGACGCGCGAGCAAGTCCGCGCCGAGATCGTTCAACTGGAAAAGGCCGGTTATAACCCCGCCTTCGTGAGCGACTCGCAGTATCCCGCTGACATTCAGGCGGCTGAAGCGCGCGTCGCGGCGCAGAACGGCACCGCGCAAAGCGCGTACGGCGGCGTGTCGGCAGGTTCGGCGCAATCGGGCGCGCGCTCGGTTCAAGCCGATGTCTTCCCGACGTTTGCGCATCACTAAGCAGCAAGGGGTCTGAGAAGACGCGCCCGCGAGACAGCGGGCGCGTTTTGTTTTTATGCCTTCGGCCGTGCAGGCTAGAGCGGAAACCCGCCCGCAAAAGCCTCGCGCAAATATCCGATGAAAAGCGCGACCGCGCGCGGCACATGCGGCGCATAGGGCCGCACCACGAAGAGCTGATCCGCGAACGCGCCAACGGGGCGCCACTCCGGCAAGAGCACGACGAGCTTGCCCGCCTGCACGGCGGCCTGCGCGGTGAAATCCGGCAGCAGCGCAATGCCGATATCGTCGAGCGCGGCGTCGCGCAGAACCTCGCTGTTATTCGCCGAGAAAGGCCCGCTCACGGCCAGCGTATAAGGGCCGGTCGAACTCTTGCGGCCGCCTTTCCTCTCGAACGACCAGATGCTCGACGCCTGCGGCCGCGGATACACGAGGCAATCGTGCGTGGCGAGATCGTTCGGCGTCGCGGGCGTGCCGCGCCGCTTCAGATATGCGCGCGTCGCGACGATCACCGAATGCGTATCGCACAGCTTCCACGCGACATGCGTGTCAGGCACCTGCGCGCTGTGCCGCACCGCGAGATCGAAGCCTTCGGTCGCGATCGAGCTCAATTTGTCCGACGCTTCCAGTTGCACGCGCACGTCCGGATGCGCGTGCAGAAACCCCGACATTCTCGGAACGAGCTGCTGCCGCGAAAAGGCCATCGGCGCCGTCACGCGGATCAGGCCGCGCGCGACGCCCGCCGTCTCCTTCACGCTCAGGAAACTCGATGCGATGCGCTCGTACTGCTCGCGCGTATCGTCGACGAGCCTGCGGCCCGCTTCGGTAAAACGCACGCTGCGCGTCGTGCGCGTGACGAGCGGCACGCCCGCCGCGCGCTCCAGTTCGGCGATGCGCTGGCTCATCGCGGCTTTCGATACGTTCAGACGCGCCGCAGCCGCCGTGTAGCTGCCCTGTTCCGCGAGCACGGTGAGCCAGTGCAAATGGGTCCAGAGTCCCTCGATCTTTTGCTCGTCCATGAGCCGATTGTTTGCCGATATAAACAATGAGTTCAATCATAGCGTCTTTGCACGGGACGCGATGCTTCCTACACTGTGTCCATCGATAGATCATTCAGTGAAGGAGACAAGATGCAAGCGTTCAACGATACGGCCGACGTGGTCCACTACATTCACGGCGAGCGCACGCATGGCTCGGCCACGCGCACGCAGCCGGTGTTCAATCCCGCGACGGGCGAGCGTCCGCGCAAGCTCGTGCTGGGTGAGACCGCGGATGTCGATGCAGCCGTCGCGAGCGCGAAAGCCGCGTTCCCGGCCTGGCGCGACACGCCGCCGATCCGCCGTGCGCGCGTCATGCTGAAGTTCCTCGAACTGATGAACAAGCATCGCGACGAGCTCGCCGCGATCATCACCGCCGAGCACGGCAAGGTCTTTTCGGATGCGCAGGGCGAAGTGTCGCGCGGCATCGACGTGATCGAATTCGCGTGCGGCATTCCGCAACTGCTGAAGGGCGACTACACCGAGCAAGTTTCGACGGGCATGGACAACTGGACGACCCGCCAGCCGCTCGGCATCGTGGCGGGCATCACGCCGTTCAACTTCCCGTGCATGGTTCCGTGCTGGATGTTCCCCGTGGCGATCGCGGCGGGCAATGCGTTCATCCTGAAGCCGAGCGAGCGCGATCCGTCGGCGTCGCTGTTCATGGCCGAATTGTTGAAGCAAGCCGGTTTGCCCGATGGCATCTTCAACGTCGTGCAGGGCGACAAGGTCGTCGTCGATGCGCTGCTCACGCATCCGCAAGTGAAGGCGATCAGCTTCGTCGGCTCCACGCCGATCGCGAACTACATCTATGAAACGGGCGCGAAGCACGGCAAGCGCGTGCAGGCTCTTGGCGGCGCGAAGAATCATATGGTCGTGATGCCCGATGCCGATCTCGATCAGGCTGTCGATGCGCTGATCGGCGCGGGCTACGGTTCGGCGGGCGAGCGCTGCATGGCGATCTCGGTCGCGGTGCTGGTGGGCGATGTCGCCGACAAGATCGTGCCGCGTCTCGCCGAGCGCGCGCAGCAACTCAAGATCAAGAACGGCATGGAAGACGATGCGGAAATGGGCCCGATCGTCACGCGCCAGGCTTTGGAGCGCATCGAAGGCTATATCCAGCTGGGCATCGATGAAGGCGCGAAGCTCGTTGTCGATGGACGCGGCTACAAGGTGCCGGGCCACGAAGACGGCTTCTTCACGGGCGGCACGTTGTTCGATCACGTCACGCCGGAAATGCGCATCTACAAGGAAGAAATCTTCGGTCCGGTGCTCGCGTGCGTGCGCGTGAAGGACTTCAGCGAAGCGGTGGATCTGATCAACGAGCACGAGTTCGGCAACGGCGTTGCATGCTATACGCGCGATGGCCATGTCGCGCGTGAATTCGGCCGGCGCATCGAAGTGGGCATGGTGGGCATCAACGTGCCGATTCCGGTGCCGATGGCATGGCACGGCTTCGGCGGCTGGAAGCGCAGCCTTTTCGGCGACATGCACGCGTATGGCGAGGAAGGCGTGCGCTTCTATACGAAGCAGAAGTCGATCATGCAGCGCTGGCCGGAGAGCACGGAGAAGGGCGCGGAGTTCGCGATGCCGACGGCAAAGTAAAACGTCGATCGCTGCTGGTGCGCTGAGTGTGTGAATATCGCCCGCTTTTTCCTGAATGGAAGAAGCGGGCGATTCGTTTTGGGGCCCTTGCATGGCCGATCCATTCCCGCGCGTCACAACTCAAATGAAATGGTGTCGGTTGACCGCGCCACTCCAAGCGGCGAAGATTCACCGACAATGACGCCAGGTCATCCGACATGCAGCGGCAATTCGACGATCTTCTTCTCGGCAGCATCGAGCTATTCTGCCTCGCGGCGGAGCTCGGCAGCTTCACGCTCGCGGCCACCGCCGCGAGCGTGACGCCCGCCGCGGTGAGCCGTTCCGTCGCGCGGCTGGAAAAGCGCCTCGACGTGCGGCTTTTCGTGCGCACGACGCGCCAGATTCGCCTGACCGATGCGGGCCGCCGCTACTTCGAGCAATGCCGCGACGCGCTCAATCGTCTTGCCGAAGCGGAGCGCGAAGCCACCGGCCAGCAGGCCAGCCCGAAGGGCGTGCTGCGCATCAGCATGCCGACGCCTTACGGCCACTATCGCGTGCTGCCGCTGCTTGCGGAGTTTCGCAAGCGTTATCCCGATGTGACGGTCGAAGCGCATCTGAGCAACCGCAACATCGATTTCGCCGATGAAGGCTTCGACCTCGCGATACGCGGACGCGCGCCGCGCGACTCCGGTCTCATCGCGCGCAAGCTCGAAGATGCGGAACTCGTCGTGGTGGCATCGCCAGCTTATCTGAAGCGCAAGGGCACGCCGAAGACGATCGAAGACATGCTCGAGCACGAATGCATTCAGTTCGATATGCCGAGCACCGGGCGTCCCGTGCCGTGGCTATTCATGCAGAACGGCGAGCCCGTGGAAATGACGACGCAAGGCGGCTACGGCACATCTGGCGATGCGCTCGCGGGCATTCCGCTCGCGATCAACGGCGCGGGCCTCTTTCAAATCTACCGCTTCACCGTCGAGGACCATTTGCGCGCGGGCACGCTCACCGAAGTGCTGCCCGATTTCGGTGGATGCAGCAGGCCGTTCATCCTGCTGTATCCCCATGCAAGGCATTTGTCGTCGCGCGTGCGGGTTTTCGTCGATTTCATCGTCGAGAAGCTCGTCACGCGTTGAACCATGCAACGTTTAAAGGACGCAACTCCATGAGCAAGAACGCATTGACATCGCTACTCGGCATCGACACGCCCATCATTCAGGCGCCGATGGCAGGCGTGAGCACGCCCGCGCTGGCGGCAGCCGTATCGAACGCGGGCGGGCTCGGCTCGCTCGGCGTCGGCGCGATGAACGCGCAAGGCGCGCGCAAGGTGATCCGCGAAACGCGCGAGCTTACCGACAAGCCGTTCAACATCAACGTGTTCTGTCATGCGCCCGCGACCGCGAATGGCGCCGTGGAGAAGGCGTGGACAGACTGGCTCGCGCCCGTGTTCGCGCAATACGGCGCGACGCCGCCCGAAAAGCTGAGCGAGATCTATACGAGCTTCGTCGTAGATGAAGCCATGCTCGAGGTGTTCGTCGAAGAGAAGCCGGCTATCGTGAGCTTTCATTTCGGCTTGCCGTCGAAGGAATATATCGATGCGTTGCGCGGAGCGGGCATCAAACTGATTGCATCTGCAACTAATGTGCGTGAAGCGGAGCAGGTCGTGGCGGCGGGCATGGATGCGATCGTCGCGCAAGGGATCGAAGCGGGCGGGCATCGCGGCACCTTCGACACCGAAGCCGACGACGACAATCTCGGCACCTTCGCGCTCACGCGTCTTCTCGCGAGCAAGTTCGACTTACCCGTGATCGCGGCCGGCGGCATCATGGACGGCGCGGGCATTGCCGCGGCGCTCGCATTGGGCGCGCAGGCCGCACAGCTCGGCACCGCGTTCGTGCCGTGCACGGAGACATCGATCGATGCGGGATACCGTCGCGCGATTATGAGCGATGCGTCGAACCGCACGACGTTCACATCGGCAATCTCGGGCCGCAAGGCGCGCAGCCTCGTCAACAAGTTCACGGAACTGGGCCGCAGCGAGGAAGCGCCCGCGATTCCCGCCTATCCCATCACCTACGACGCCGGCAAGTCGCTGCACGCGGCGGCAAAGGCAAAAGGCGAGTTCGGTTACGGCGCGCAATGGGCCGGACAAGCAGCCGCGCTCGTGCGTGAATTGCCCGCGGCGGAGTTGATGGCGCGTCTGCAAGCGGAACTGCGCGAAAGCATCGCGGTCCTGCAGCAATATGCATCGCGCTGATCGCTGTAAAGCTTAGTCGAAACGCTTCGTTGGTCGAACGTCCTGTCGATGCTTCAATGTTTCCGTCGCATTGAATGCGGCCTGCATCCGACAAACGCACACCAACGGAGTTTTCGATGTCGCATACCCCCACGCTTGCCGCCGATTCCACGCTTCAGCCCGTCACATCGAATGAGCCGTTCCAGGTGCGCCCGATAGGCGGGCGAATCGGCGCGGAAGTGCGCGGCGTGACGCTTTCCGCCGATCTCGACGATGCCGCCATCGACGCGATCAACAAGGCGCTGCTCGAACATAAGGTGCTGTTTTTCCGCGGCCAGTCGCATCTCGACGACGCCGCGCAGGAAGCATTCGCCGCGCGTTTCGGCGAGACCGTCGCGCATCCCACCGTGCCATCGCTTTCGAGCGGCAGCCGTCTGCTCGAACTCGATTCGAAGCATGGCACGCGCGCGAACTCCTGGCATACGGATGTCACTTTTGTCGATGCGTATCCGAAAATCTCGATCCTGCGCGGCGTAGTGATTCCGCCCGCCGGCGGCGATACCGTGTGGGCCAATACGGCCGCCGCGTATGCGAACCTGCCGGAAGCGCTGCGCGATCTCGCCGACAAGCTCTGGGCGCTGCATTCGAACGCTTACGACTATGCGGCGACACGCAACGTGCCCGACACCGAATCCGAGCGCGAGTATCGCAAGCAGTTCACCTCGACGCTCTATGAAACGGAGCATCCGGTCGTGCGCGTGCATCCTGAAACCGGCGAGCGCACGCTCGTGCTCGGCCACTTCGTACAGCGCTTCATAGGCCTTTCGCAGCGCGATTCGGATCGTTTGATCGAGCTCTTCCACGACCATGTGACGCGCCTCGAAAACACCGTGCGCTGGCGCTGGACGCAAGGCGATGTCGCGATCTGGGACAACCGCGCGACGCAGCACTACGCGGTGGCCGATTACGACGACGCACATCGCGTGGTCCGCCGCGCGACCGTGCATGGCGATGTTCCCGTGGGCATCGACGGACGCAGGAGCCGCATTGTCAGGCAGGAGACGCGCGCGTCCTGAAGCGCTTTGCATCGCACGCACTGGCGATGAAGCGTCATCGTCAGCGGTCCACTCTTCTTCATTGCACGATGACACTACGATTCAAGCTCCTCGTCGGCGCGGCGGCGCTCGTTGCCGCGCTCATCGGTCCGGCGCATGCCGCCGATCCTTCGGTCGTGCGCATTGGCGTCGCGCAACAGGGCAGCGGCGATCCGCCTGTTTTCGGCGGCTCGCCCGCGGCGACCGCGCTATTGCAGCATCGTGTCGAAGATGCGTTGCAGTCAGAACACGTCAAGGTTGAATGGATTTTCTTCAAGGGTGCGGGGCCGGCGGTCAACGAGGCGCTCGCGAACAAGCAGCTCGACTTTGCGTATCAGGGCGATCTGCCTTCCGTGCTCGGCCGCGCGAATGGCCTGAAGACGCATTTGCTGCTGGCGTCGAATGTGCGCACGGGCGTGTATCTCGCCGTGCCGCCCGATTCCGACATCAAGAGCGTGAAGGATCTGAAGGGCAAGCGCGTTGGCATTTTTCGCGGCACGAATCTGCAACTCGTTGCCGATAACGTGCTCAAGCAGAACGGCCTCACCGAGCGCGATCTGCGCGTGATCAATCTCGACACCGCTGCCGCACAGGCCGCGCTCGCATCGAAGGGCGTCGACGCCGTGTTCCTCGATTACTCGCTGTTCAAGCTGCAACGCCAAGGGCTCGCGAAGATCGTCTATGCATCGCGCGACGATGGCCTGCAACTCACGCGACAGGCGCATCTGCTGGTGCTCGAAGATTTCGAGCGTGCGCATCCGGACACGGTGCAGAAGGTCGTGACAGCGGTCGTTCAGGCAGCGCAATGGTCTTCCGACGAAGCCAATCGCAATGCGCTGTTTGCGTTGTGGGCGAAGAGCGGCGTGCCTACGGAATCGTGGGCGTCCGAATATGCGAACCAGCCGTTGAAGGACCGCATGTCGCCGCTCATCGATCCGTTTCTGGTCGCACGTTATCAATCCGTCGCCGATGATGCATTGCGCCTGAACCTGATTCGTCAGCCCGTCAGCGTGAACGGCTGGTTCGAGCCGAAGTATTTGAATCAGGCGTTGAAGTCGCTGAAGCTCGAAGCGTACTGGCCGCGTTTCGACGCATCGGGCAAGGCCGTCGCTCAAAGTCTTGCGGAGAATCGGTAAATGGCCAATGCCCTGACTCGTGTTTTCCTGCCTGCGGATCGCGCACGCAAGCCCGTATCGAACGATACGCTGCGCGCGATCGGCTGGACCGCGTTGCCGTGGATCGTGCCTTTCGTGTGCGCGTTGCTGTGGGTCCTGGGTTCGCACTATGGCTGGATCTCGGCGCAAGTGCTGCCGCCGCCCGCGCTCGTCTTCGAAACCCTCGGCGCGCTCGTGAAGTCCGGCGAATTGTGGATGCATTTGTCCGCGAGCATGACACGCGCGGCGGTCGGGTTCGGTGGCGGCGTCGCGCTCGGCATCGCGCTGGGCGGTTTGCTCGGGTTGTCGCGCACGCTGGAGGCGTACGTTCTGCCGAGCTTCAACGCGATCGTGCAGGTGCCCGTGCTCGGCTGGCTGCCGTTCCTGATGATCGTCGTCGGGATCGGCGAGCCGCTGAAGTATTTGCTGATCGGGCATGCCGCGCTCGTTCCCGTCACGCTCTCGACATTGCAAGGCTTTCGCGGCACGCCGCGCGCATTGCAGGAAGTGGCTTCGGTGTATCGCTATACGCGCTGGCAAGTCATTACGCGCGTGACCTTGCCTTCGGCGATTCCGGTCATCGGCACAGGTGTGCGGCTCGCGTTCACGAAGGCGTGGCTGACGCTCGTCGTCGTCGAACTGGTCGCGTCGTCGGAAGGGCTCGGTTATCTGATCGTGTATGGACGTCAGCTGTTTCAGCTCGATCTCGTGCTCGCCGCGGTGCTGATCGTCGGTGCGATCGGTTATGCCGCGGATCGTCTGCTCAATGCGTTCGAGCGCAAGCTGCAGCGCGGCCGGACCCACTGAGGAAAACATCATGTCGACACTGGATTGGGAAGCGGGCACCCTCAAGGGATCGTGGCGCGGCCTCGTGCCGCCGATCGCCGCGCTCGCTGTGTGGTGGTTCGTGTCGCGCGGCGCGCAAGTGGGGCACGGCGTGATGGTTTCGCCCGCGCAGGTCTGGGATACCGCCGTGACGCAAGTTCGAAGCGGGGCGCTCTTGCGCGCGTTGTCGGCGTCGCTTGCGCGTGAGTTGACGGGCTTTGCCATCGGCACGACGCTCGGCCTCGTGCTCGGCGCGCTGCTTGGCATATCGCGGCTCGCGAATCGCGCGATTGCCCCGAGCTTCAATACGTTCAAGCAAGTGTCGCTCTTCGCGTGGATTCCGCTGATATCCGTGTGGTTCGGCTTGGGCGATGTCGCGAAGGTCGTGTTCCTGTCGCTCGCCGCGCTGGTGCCTGTCGTGATGCATACGAGCGACGGCATTCGCGCGGTGCCGGCGAACTGGCTCGACGTGGCGCGCGCATATCGCTACGGCAAGTTGCAGACCTTGACGCATGTCGTGTTGCCCGCCGCGTTGCCTTCGATCTTCACGGGCGTCTATCTCGCGCTCATCTATTCGTGGCTCGCGACGCTGGGCGCGGAATATCTGCTCGTCGCGGGCAGTGGCATAGGCAATACGCTCGTCGATGGCAGCGAGCAGTTTCGAATGGATCTCGTCGTGTTCGGCGTGATCGTGGTCGGTTTGACGGGGTGGGCGTTGAATGCGCTCGCGCGTGGCGTGCAGCGGCGCTGGTTCGATGCATCGCGCGCAGCTTGAGGAGAATCCAGATGACGATGGTAACTGTAATCGAGCAAGACAGCGGATTGACGCTGCGGCATGTTGGCAAGCGGTTCAATGGCGACGATGCGCCGCCGGTTCTCGATCGTATCGATCTTTCGATTGCGAGCGGCGAGTTCGTGAGCATCGTCGGGGCGAGCGGCTGCGGGAAGTCGACGTTGCTGCGGCTCATCGCGGGACTCGATGGCGATCATGAAGGCGAGATCGAGTTCGGCGGCGAGCGCGTCGTGACGACGGACCTGTCGCGCGGGATCGTGTTTCAGGATCATCGGCTGTTTCCGTGGCTGAACGTGGAGCAGAACGTGGCCGTTGCGTTGCGCAACGCGCCGCTATCGAAGGCGGAGAAGGCGCGTGCGGCGGCGGAGCATGTCGCGCTCGTCGGGTTGAACGGTTATGAACGGCATTATCCGCATCAGTTGTCGGGTGGCATGGCGCAGCGTGTCGCGATTGCGCGAGGGCTCGTGAACCGGCCGCGCCTGCTCTTGCTCGATGAACCGTTCGGCGCGCTCGATGCACTCACGCGCGCGCGTTTGCAGGTGGAATTGCAGCGGATATGGGAGCACGAGCGGATCACGATGGTGCTCGTCACGCATGACGTGGAAGAGGCGGTGTTGCTTTCGGACCGGATCGTGGTGATGCAGGCGCGGCCGGGACGAATCGGCGAGGTAATCGAGGTGGGATTGCCGAGGCCGCGGAAGGTGGGGGATCGCGGTGTCGGTAAGTTGCGCGACGATATCGTGGGGACGTTCTTTACGGAAGTGAGCTAAAGCTGCCCTTCGATCGCCGCCTTATCGATCACCGACCACACATTCTCGATCCGCCCTTCGCGAAACGCATAGAACACGTTCTCGCAGAACACAACGCGTTTCCCATCGACGTGCAAACCCATGAAGTCCGCCTTCGGCGTGCAGTCGAACCGAAGGCGGCACGCCACATGCGGCGGCTCGGCAATCAGCAGTTGAATATCGAAGAAGAGATCGGGAATCTCCCGGAAGTCTTTCCTCAGCATCTCGCGATAATCATCGACGGTCAGCGCCCGCCCGTTATAGCGCAGCGCGTCATGAACGAACGTGCCGAGCCGCGGCCAGTCTTGCGCGTTAAGGCAGGCAATGTAGCCGCGATAGATATCCGTAAGCTCGGCTCCGTTCATATCGATAGCTCCGGTTATAGACCCTGTATCGCGCATGGTCTCATGGGTTGGACCGGCCATCTTGCGTCCTGCTTCACGAGCCATCGGTTTTATTTATCGGCCTGACCGTCACGCGGTCACGGCACATCGCTCGATCCGCCGCGCCCCAGCGGCCTTTCCCCATGCTGGAACCCCGTCCAGACAGGCAAACCTCTGGTTAACACGTAGCACCCGCCACGCGCCATTCCCCGCTACCCTTCGGCTTCAGTTTCCCTATAGCAAGCCCGCTCGGCCACGCATTCTGAAGGAGTAGCGCACATGGCACGGATCATCGGAGGCATCGCCGCCTCGCACACACCGACCATCGGTTTCGCGTTCGACAAGAACAAGCGCGACGATCCCGTCTGGGCGCCGATCTTCGAGAACTTCGCGCCCGTCGCGAACTGGCTCGCGGAGAAGCAGCCCGATGTCATCGTCACGATCTACAACGACCACGTCACGTCGTTCTTTTTCGACCACTACTCCGCGTTCGCGCTGGGCGTGGGCCCGGAATGGCGCGTCGCGGACGAAGGCGGCGGCGCGCGCGATCTGCCGCCGATCAAAGGTGATCCGGCGCTCGCGGCGCATATCGGCACGTCGCTCATGACCGACGAGTTCGATATGTCGTTCTTCCAGAACAAGCCGCTCGATCACGGCTGCTTCTCGCCGCTTTCGATGCTGTGCCCGCACAAGCCCGAATGGCCGGTCAAGCTCGTGCCGCTGCAAATGGGCGTGCTGCAATTGCCCGTGCCGAGCGCACGACGGTTCTACAAGCTCGGCCAGGCGCTGCGCCGCGCAATCGAAAGTTATCCGGAAGATATCAAGGTTGCGATTCTCGCAACGGGCGGTCTCTCGCATCAGGTGCACGGCGAGCGCTCGGGCTTCAACAACACGGAATGGGATGCGCGCTTCCTCGATCTCTTCGAGCGCGATCCCGAACAACTCGCGGAAATGACCATCGCCGAATACGCGGCGCTCGGCGGCTACGAAGGCGCCGAAGTGATCATGTGGCTCACGATGCGCGGCGCATTGTCGTCGAATGTCGTGTGCAAGCATCGCAGCTATTACCTGCCGTCGATGGCCGGCATCGCGACCGCGATCTACGAAGGCGAGGACAGCGAGACGAAGCCCGCTATCGTCGAGCGGCATCGTCAGAAGATGGCCGTGCAACTGACCGATGTCGAGAAGCTCGAAGGCACATATCCGTTCTCTATCGAAACGGCGGTCCGCGCATATCGCATCAACGATTATCTGCATCGCATGGTCGAGCCCGCGCATCGCGAGGCGTTCAAGAAGGACGAGGAAGCGAGCTTCGAGGCTGCAGGCCTCAGTGAGCAAGAGCGCGACCTCATTCGCCGACGCGACTGGCGCGGGCTGCTTCATTACGGCGTGATCTTCTTCATGCTCGAAAAGCTCGGCGCGGTGACGGGCGTATCTAACCTGCATATCTATGCCGCGATGCGCGGCGAAACGCTCGAAGAATTCCAGAAGACACGCAATGCGCCCGGCGCGCTGTACTCGGTCGCGGGCAAGGGCGCGGGCAAGCTCGACTGGGACAAGGCGGAAAAGGGCAAGCAATAGGTCAACAAAGGGGACGGAGACAAACATGAAAAGCGGTAAAACGATCGACATCAAGGGCTTCATCGACGAACGGCCCATTTCCGCGTACCAGTGGCTGCTGGTGGCGCTGTGCTTTCTGATCGTGATGGCGGACGGCATGGACGTCGCGATCATGGGCTTCGTCGCGCCTTCGATCATTGCGGACTGGCATATCTCGCGGCCCGCGTTCGGGCTCGTGATGAGCGCGGCGCCCATCGGCCTCGTGATCGGTGCATTGGCGGCGGGTCCGGCATCGGATCGCATCGGACGCAAGTGGGTGTTGATCACCTCCGTGTTCCTCTTCAGCGTGTTCACGATCGCGACCGCGTTCACGACTTCGCCGTCGAGCATGGCGCTTTTGCGTGTATTGACGGGCATCGGCCTCGGCGCCGCGATGCCGAACACGACAACGCTGCTCTCCGAATACGCGCCGCAACGCAAGCGCGCATTGCTCATCACGATCATGTTCACGGGCTTCAATCTCGGCTCGGCGTTGATTGGCTTCGTCGCGGGCTGGCTTATTCCCGTGCATGGCTGGCGCTCGGTGCTGATCTTTGGCGGCGCGCTGCCGCTCGCATTGATTCCGCTGCAGATCTGGCTGCTGCCCGAATCGGCGCGTCTGCTCGCGGTGCGGGGTGCGACGTCGCAACGCATCGGCAAGGTGCTCGGACGCGTGTGCGGCGCGCGCTTCGACGGTGGCGAAACCTTCGTGTCGAACGAACCGCCGCTGCCCACCAAAAGGCCCATCGGCGTGTTGTTCTCGCATGGCTACGGCCTGATGACCGCCGCGCTGTGGGCCACGTATTTCATGGGCCTGCTCGTGATCTATCTGCTGACCGGCTGGTTGCCGACGCTGATGAAGGACGCGGGCCTCACCGTCTCGGCAGCCGCCAACGTCACGGCGATGTTCCAGATCGGCGGCACGATCGGCGCGATCATCGTCGGATGGATCATGGACAAGGCACGGCCCGCGCCGGTCATTAGCGCGGCCTATCTCGGCGGCGCGGTGTGCGTGCTCGGGCTTGCGTGGATCGGCGCGCTGTCGTCTTCGCTCGCGGTGCTCGTGTTCGCAGCGGGCTTCTGCATGAGCGGCGCGCAAACGGGCCTCAACGCCTTCGCGCCGGGGCGTTATCCGACTGTAGCGCGCGCAACCGGCGTGAGCTGGATGCTCGGCATGGGCCGCTTCGGCAGCATCTTCGGCTCCGCGTTCGGCGGCGCGCTGCTCGGCCTCGGCTGGGAGTTCGGCGCCATTCTCGCGATGCTCGCCGTGCCCGCGACGCTCGCCGCCATCGCAATTCTCGTCGCACAACGCACGCATGCCGACGAAGCGCACGCACAAACGACCGCAGCACACTAGTACCTGGAGTAAAGGATGATCATCGACATTCACGGCCACTACACCACCGCGCCAAAAGCGCTGGAAGCGTGGCGCAACCGGCAGATCGCCGGCATCACGAATCCTTCGGCGATGCCGGCGGCATCGGAGCTGCATATCAGCGACGATGAACTGCGCGAATCGATCGAAAGCAATCAGCTTCGCTTGATGCGCGAACGCGGTCTCGATCTCACCGTGTTCAGCCCGCGCGCGAGCTTCATGGCGCATCACATTGGCGGCTTCGAAGTGTCGAGCACGTGGGCCGCGATCTGCAACGAGCTTTGCTATCGCGTGAGCCAGTTGTTTCCGGATAGCTTCGTGCCCGCGGCGATGCTGCCGCAAAGCCCGGGTGTCGATGTATCGACGTGCATTCCCGAACTCGTGAAGTGCGTCGAGCAATACGGCAATGTCGCGATCAACCTGAACCCGGACCCATCGGGCGGGCACTGGACGAGCCCGCCGCTCTCGGACCGCTACTGGTATCCGGTCTACGAGAAGATGGTCGAGTACGACATCCCCGCGATGATTCACGTGAGCACGAGCTGCAACGCGTGTTTTCATACGACGGGCGCGCATTACCTGAATGCGGACACGACCGCGTTCATGCAGTGCCTCACGTCCGATCTGTTCCGCGATTTCCCGACGCTCAAGTTCGTGATTCCGCACGGCGGCGGCGCGGTGCCGTATCACTGGGGGCGTTTCCGCGGTCTCGCGCAGGAGCTGAAAAAGCCCTTGCTGAAGGATCATTTGCTCAACAACGTGTTCTTCGATACCTGCGTGTATCACCAGCCGGGCATCGACCTGCTGACGCGCGTGATTCCCGTCGACAATATTTTGTTTGCAAGCGAGATGATCGGCGCGGTGCGTGGCATCGATCCTGAAACGGGACACTATTTCGACGATACGAAGCGCTATGTCGAGGCTGCGCAGATCGAGCCCGAAGCGCGCTACAAGATTTACGAAGGTAACGCGCGCCGCGTATATCCGCGACTGGATGCGGCGCTCAAAGCGAAGGGGCGGTGAACATGTACGAACTGGGCGTGGTGTATCGCAACATCGATCGCGCGAACGCGGACGCTGCCGACAAGCTCGGCGCGCTCGGCTCGGCGACCGTGCACGAAGCAATGGGGCGTGTCGGCCTGATGAAGACCTGCATGCGGCCGATCTACGTAGGCGCGCAGGCAAGCGGCACGGCCGTGACCGTGCTGCTGCAACCGGGCGACAACTGGATGCTGCATGTGGCAGCCGAACAGATCAGGCCGGGCGATGTCGTCGTGGCCGCATGCACGACCGACAACACCGATGGCTTCTTCGGCGATCTGCTCGCGACGAGTTTCAAGGCGCGCGGCGCGCGTGCGCTGATCATCGACGGCGGCGTGCGCGATGTGCGCGTGCTCACCGAGATGAACTTTCCCGTGTGGAGCAAGGCAATTTCCGCGAAGGGCACGGTTAAAGCGACGCTCGGCTCGGTGAACATTCCGGTCGTGTGCGCGGGCGCAATGGTCACGCCCGGGGATGTGATCGTCGCGGATGACGATGGCGTCGTCGTGGTTCCGGGCGCATCGGCGCAACAAGTGCTCGACAAGGCTATCGCGCGCGAGGCGTTCGAAGAAGAGAAGCGCGCGAAACTCGCGAGCGGCGTGCTCGGTCTCGATATGTACAAGATGCGCGAGCCGCTGGCAAAAGCGGGTCTGCGCTATATCGACTGATGGCTGATACGGCGATGACACTCACCGGCATTTCGTCGATGGCGACGCGCCAGATGCTCAACGATCTCGCCGCCGCGTTCGAAGCGAAAACGGGGCAACGTGTCGCGATCGAATCGGTGGGCGGGGTCGCGGCGGGAAAGCGTATCGGGGAAGGCGAGGCGTTCGATATCGTCGTGCTCGCATCCGATGCGATCGAACGTCTCGCGGCTTCGGGACGTATCGATGCGGGAAGCCGCGTACGCATCGCGCGCTCGGGTATTGCGATCGCGGTCGCATCCGGCGCGCGGCATCCTTCCATCGACGATGAAGCCGCCGTGCGCAAGGCAGTGCTGGCAGCGCGCAGCATCGGTTATTCGACGGGGCCGAGCGGCGTCTATCTGACGCGTTTGTTCGAGCGTTGGGGCATTGCGGAAAGCATCGCTTCGCGCATCGTGCAGGCGCCGCCGGGTGTCGCGGTGGGCTCGCTGATCGCGCGGGGCGAGGTCGAGCTGGGCTTTCAGCAGATGAGTGAAATGATCGGCGTGACGGGCATCGACGTGCTCGGCATGCTGCCACCGGAGATTCAGACGCTGACGGTGTTCGAGGGCGCGGTATGTGCGAACGCCAATGCGCCGGAGTTGGCGCGCTCGTTTCTCGCGTACACGGCCTCGCCTGAAGCTGACGCCACAAAAACATCGCGCGGCATGGAGCCTGCGAAGTAGTTGCGATCGCAACTAGAAAGGCGCGCAGCGGCTGAGTTGGCCGCCGCGCGCCTGTTCACATCACACGCTCATTCCGCCACGGCGTAGCGTTCGAGCCAATGCGCATACGGCGCGGGCAAGGCCCACGAAGGCCGTTCGACCTTCAACTGCTTCGCCGCCTGATACGGCCAATGCGGATTCGAAAGATGCGCGCGGCCGATCATCACGAGGTCGAGCTGTCCGGATTCGACAGCGTGTTCCGCGTTGGGCGGCGAATCGAATCCCCATGCCGACGCAACGGGAATCTCCGCTTCACGCCGCACACGTTCGGCGATCGGGCCGAGAAACGCCGGACCCCACGGAATGCGCGCAGCAGGCGTGGAAAAGCCGACGCTCACGCTCATCAGATCGAGGCCTTTGCGGCGCAATGTCCTCGTCAGTTCGATCGATTCCTTCAGCGTGGCTTCATCGCGGCCATCGTATTCGACGACGCCGAAACGCGCTGTCAACGGCAGGTTTTCAGGCCACACTTCGCGCACCGCATCGAAGGTCTCGACGAGGAAGCGGCTGCGTCCCGCGAGATCGCCGCCGTACTGGTCGTCGCGCTGGTTCGCATCGACGGAGAAGAAGCTCTGCGCGAGATAACCATGCGCGAAGTGCAGTTCGAGCCATTCGAAGCCCGCTTCGCGTGCACGGCGCGCGGCCGCCGCGAAGTCCGCCTTCACGCGCTCGATATCGTCGAGGCTCATCGCCTTCGGCACTTTCGGCAGGCCCGCGCCGAACGGGACGGCCGAAGGCGCGAGCGTGTCCCAGCCGCGCGCATCGTCGGGGGAAATGTGATCGTCGCCTTCCCACGGACGGTTCGCACTCGCCTTGCGGCCCGCATGCGCGATCTGGATGCCGGGCACCGCGCCCGCCGCCTTGATCACCGCGGCAATGCGCTTCATGCCTTCGATGTGCGCGTCGTCCCAGAGGCCCGTGCAGCCCGGCGTGATGCGGCCTTCCGGCGACACGCCCGTCGCCTCGACGATCACGAGGCCCGCGCCGCCGCGCGCAAGGCTCGCATAATGGCTGAGGTGCCAGTCGTTGACGAAGCCGTCGATGGCGCTGTACTGGCACATCGGCGGAATGGCGATGCGGTTGCGCAGCGTGACGTCCTTCAGCTTGAAAGGAGTGAAGAGTGCTGACATCTGAGATTCTCTGATTCGGATGACCGAAGTCGAATTGAGTTGAGGGCTCGAGAATAAACCGTCAGTGTCATAATGAAAACTATCCGCAGATTATCGATTCAATAAATTTTCGTGATACTCAATCCGCAATGGCTGCGCACCTTTCTTGCGCTCGCCGATCTCGGCAACTTCACGCGTGCCGCTGAACGGCTCGATCTGACGCAGGCCGCCGTGAGCCAGCATCTCCGCCATCTCGAAGACGAACTGGGACTGCTCGTGGTTCGCCGTCCGCGCGGCATCGAGCTGACGCCGGCGGGCAGGGCGCTCATCGACTACTGCGATGAAATGGAGCTGGCGGGCAAGCGTCTCGCGTCGCGCCTGTCAGACAGCGAAGACGAAGCGGGAGAGATCGGCCTCATCACGCGGGGCAGCATCGGGCTCGTGCTGTTTCCGCTATTGCTCGATCTGCAGCAGCAGCGCCCCGAATGGAAGATGCGCCATCGTTTCGCGCCGGATGCGGAAGTGCTCGAAGCCGTGCTGGAGAGCCGCTACGATCTCGGCATCGTGGCACTGAAGCCGGACGATCCGCGTCTTGCGGCGACCAAGTTCATCGAGGAGCCGCTCGAACTCGTCGTGCCCGCGAACGTGGAGGTGCATGAGTGGAGCGATCTCGAACGGCTCGGCTTCATCGACTATCCGGAAGGGCATGCCACGGCGATTCGTCTCTTGAGCCGGCGGTTTCCGGGCAATCCGGGTGTCGGCAGCCTGCGGCGGCAAGGCTATAGCAATCAGATCAGCCTCATTCTGGAGTTCGTCGCGCGCGGGCTTGGCTTTACCGTGATACCGCGTTATGCGCGCATCGCGTTCGGCAGGCCGGAAGCGATCGCCGTCGTGGAGTGCGGCGCGCCGGTGCACGATACGATGTGGCTCATTCGCCGCGCCGAATGGCCGCTGCCCGCGCGTTGCGCGCGGACCGTGGAGTATTTGCGGGAGCGCGTGGGCGTTCCCGCGATGAAGGCGGAGCCGAAGAAGAAACGTTCGACCGCAACCCGCCGTTAGTCAGTGCCCCCAGCGCAACACGAGCGGATCGAGCCTGCGCGCGACTTTCAGCAGCCCTTCTCGCACGGCGGGATGCATCGGCGCGAGCGGATGACGCACCGCGTCCGAGCGAATCACGCCGCCTTCCTTCATCAAGGTCTTGCACGCGGCGAGACCGCATTGCCGGTTCTCGTAGTTGATGAGCGGAAGCCACTGCTGATACAACTCGGCGGCCTTTTCGGTATCGCCCGCGAAATAGGCGTCGACGATCTTGCGAATGCCGTCCGGATAGCCGCCGCCCGTCATCGCGCCGGTTGCGCCCGCGTCGAAGTCGGGCATCAGCGTGATGGCTTCCTCGCCGTCCCACGGACCGACGATCGCATCGCCGCCGAGTTCGATCAATTCGCGCAGCTTCGACGCGGCCTGCGCCGTTTCGACCTTGAAGTACGACACGTGCTCGACATCGCGCGCGAGCTTTGCGAGAAACGATGCGGAGAGCGGCGTGCCCGCGACGGGCGCGTCCTGAATCATGATCGGAATGTCGATCGCATTGGACACTTCGCGGTAGAACTCGTGAATGCCGCGCTCGCCCACGCGAATGGTCGCGCCATGATACGGCGGCATGATCATGACCATCGCGGCGCCCGCGTCCTGCGCGGCACGGCTGCGCTCGGCGCAGATGCGCGAGCTGAAATGCGTCGTCGTGACAATGACAGGCACGCGGCCCGCCACGTGTTCGAGCACGGTGCGTTGAACGGTATCGCGCTCCGCGTCCGATAGCGCAAACTGCTCGGAGAAGTTCGCGAGTATGCATACGCCGTGCGAACCGGCGTCGATCATGAAGTCGATCGCGCGCTTCTGGCCTTCGAGATCGAGCCGGCCTTGATCGTCGAAGATGGTCGGCGCGACGGGAAAAACGCCGCGATAAGTCGGTGCAGCCATCGAAGTGTGTCTCCTGTGATTGTTCTGGACGCGGAACAAGCCTGCGTGGGGCCGTCTCAGCCTACGCCGCAATGCCACACCGCAGTCTCGCAAACTGTGCGATAGCCGTCTATTGAATTCCGCTGATGGGGTGATTACCAGCGGTTATTACGCTGCAATGAAAGCGACGTCCTTTAGAGGATGCCGAAAACCGTCCTACACTTCATGCGGACTCACCCGGGAATCCGCGCATGCCCGCCGACGCGCCGCAGCAATTTCGTCCCTCCAGCGAGATCAATATCTGGCCGCTCCTGCGCGCGGCCGCCGCGCTGTTGCCCTTCGTCGTGCTCGCCCTGGCGACGGGCAACGCATTGTGGATGAAGGCGTCGCTGCTCGCGATCGCGACCATCATCGCGGAAGACAAGCTCGCGCTCAGGCCGTTGGGCGTTGCCGCGCACGGGCTTGCGATCATCGCGGGCACGTATCTGATGCTGCTCGCCGAGCTGGTGCCGGCGTTCTTCGTCATCGCATGCATGATGCTCGCCGCGGGCGTGATCCTGCTTGCAGCGCGGGGCAAGAAGTTGCGCGCGCTCGGCAACTGGACCTTCATTCCGGTGCTGATCCTCGCGAACGAGCTTCACGGCGGGCGCACCGTCGATGCGTTGATGCGCGCGGCGCCCGCGTGGCTGCCTTATCTGATCGTCGCGCTGGGGCCCGCCGTTCTGTCGGCCTATATCCGTTCGCGCGGCAAGCCGGCGTCGCGCTGGTCCAATCTCGATGACTTCGGCTCGAGCGCGCCCTTCGGCGAAGATCTCACCGCGATGCTCGCGGGTGTCGGCATCGCGGCGGTGATGGTCGTCTATTGGCGCATGGAGAACGCGCAATGGGTGATCTGGGGCGCGGCCAGCATCGTGACGGGCGCGGTGGATACGGCGCGCGCGAAGCTTACGAACCGTGCGATCGGCGTGGTGGCCGGCGTGCCTGTCGGCGTCGCGCTCGGGCGCTACGTGGTGCCGCATTCGAGCATGGCCGTCACGCTCGCGACGCTCGCCGTATTTCTCACGCTCGTCGCGTTTCAGCGCTATATCGTCGCGTATTTCTTTCGCTGCATGTTCGTGGCGCTCGCCATCATGCTGGCGAATCAGTCCGCCGCCGATGCCTTCGAACGGCTCACGCATGTGCTCGCGGGCGGCGTCATCGGCATTGTTTGCGTGCTGGGCGTGCATGTCGTGGCGAGCCGTCTGTCGCGATGAAGGCGTGGCGGGAGCAGTGCGCGCGCGATCAATGACAGGTGATAGCAGAGCCTCGGGCTGAGGCCGTAGGCGTAGGCATCGGGATGATCGAGCGCGACGCGCAGCGCGGCGAACGGCGCATCGTGCTTCGCGTGCAGCGACACGACGATCGGCGCGAGCCTGCGCAACGCGGCGCGGCGCGCGGCTTCGAGCGACGCATCGAGCGACAGGCCATGCACGAAAGAATACGCCGTGAGCGCGGCGGCGGACGTGGAGACGCGCGTGCTGTTCGATATCGAACGCGGCGTCTTGCGGTAATACGACACATATTCGTGCGTATAAAAAACCTGCGATGCCGCGAGACACAATTCGACGCCGAATACGAAATCGCAGCAGGCGCCCGCATCGTCGCGATAACCCACGCGCCGCACGAGTGTCGCGAGCGCGATCCATCCGTTGTTGGGGAACATCTGCACGAGGCCGGTTCGTCCGGGCAGCGCCTGCATGCCTTGCGTGTGCCGGGTGCGATGAAACGCGGCATTGAGACGCGCGCTTCGCCGCGGATCGACGCGGCCCGCGGCATCGACTTCATATTGATCGCCGAATGCGGCTTCCAGATGCGGATGCGCGCGCCACAGCGCGACTAGACGCGCGACGCCGTCGGTGACGAGGTAATCGTCATCGTGAATCAGCATGATGAGCGTGCCTGCCGCGCGCGCGAAAAGACTCGCGACATTGCGCGCCTGTCCGAGCGGCGGATCGTGACGCACGTAGCGAATGCGCGCATCGTGCGCGTACCGCGTGCGGATCAGGCGTTCGGTGCGATCGTCGTGCGAATCGTCGCCGATCAGAATCTCGATGTGCGGATAGCTTTGCGCGATGCACGAGTTCAGACATTCGACGATCAGTTCAGGCCGATCGCAAGTCGGCAGGCAAATCGAGACCGTCAATGCGCTCGTCATGTCTTCTTCTCGCTTGTCTCTTTGTTATTGCGTCTATTGTTCAGAAGACGCTTCATGTTTCGAAATGTTGTGTGGATGTCAGCAAGTTAGAAGAAAATTAATTGGAAAAAATTAAGTAAAAAATGCGAGGCGATTGCGGGAAAGTTATCGAGTCATTGCCGCAGCGACGATCGTCATGGAACCAAGCAGCACGAGCACGATGCCGATGACTCGCCCCACGCGCATGGTCGAAGGCAGCACGCGTTCGGCCGTGATCGCGAGCGTGACGAGCAACATCGCGCGCGGGTCCATCACGCCGAAGACGAACAGCGCGGCGGTCAGGCCGGCGCAGCACGCGACGCAATGAAGACCGTGACGCATGCCGTCGCGCCATGAGGCGGCGTGCGCTCCCGCAACGCTGGCAACGCTGCGGCAGCATGCCAGCAGATGCGCATGCCGCTTCGAGCTTTGATAAGCGCCCGCCAGCAACAGGACGGCGCCGCTCGCATGGGGAACCCAACGCGCGATCGATGCCGCGCGCATCATGAGTTCGGTGAACATCGCGCCGAGCGCGAAGACCGCTATGCCGAGCGCCGTCCACAGACCGAAGTAAGCCGTCGCCATGATCAGCGAGCGCCGCGTGGCGCGCGTCGATCCCGCGCGTTCGAGCATCGCGCGATAACGCCACAGAAGCGGCGCGAACGAAGGCAGCATCATCGCCGTCATCATTGCGATCCACATGCCGGTGAACGATGCCGCCGCGCGCAGCCACGAGCGGCCGCACATCGGCGTGAAGGTGGGCGAGAGCATCCAGCCGCCGGGCATCGGGATGTCGCTCATCGGTGACATCGACCTGTGCATCGCATAAGTGATGAGCACGCTCGCCGTGAAAACGAGCG
Source organism: Caballeronia sp. 11_S32 (assembly GCF_056930355.1). Taxonomy (NCBI): domain Bacteria; kingdom Pseudomonadati; phylum Pseudomonadota; class Betaproteobacteria; order Burkholderiales; family Burkholderiaceae; genus Caballeronia; species Caballeronia sp. 11_S32. The sequence goes on along the minus strand of NZ_JBXOWH010000001.1, from coordinate 1,240,430 downwards.
CGGCGGCGGCGAAGAAGCGGCGGCGCGCAACACGCGCGTCCTCTCGTTCGATGATGTCGGTCAGCGCGTTCATGCTCTTGCTCCTTTGCGTCCGTCCGGCGCGCGTCGGGTACGGTGTTAGATTAGTCGCGGGCATCCTTCGCAAAGGAGTGACAAGTGTGTCGGGATTCGCATGGATTCGCTGATCACGGCGGCGGCGCGCGCGCTCGCGGCGGGTGATCCGCTCGGCGCGCTGAACCGTATCGCGCTGCGCGACGACGCGAGCGCGCTCGCGTTGCGCGGCATCGCGATGGCGCAGCTCGGCGACTTCGCGCGGGCGCGCGCGCTCGTCAAAAGCGCAGCGCGCGCGTTCGGCGCGAAGGAGGCGCTGGCGCGCTCGCGCTGCATCGTCGCGGAAGCGGAGATTGCGCTGGCATCGCGCGATCTCGCGTGGCCCGCGAAGGCGCTCGATCACGCGCGCGCCATTCTCGAAGCGCACGGCGACCGCGTGAACGCCGCGCATGCGCGCTATCTGGAAGTGCGCCGCGCGCTTCTCATCGGACGGATCGACGATGCCGCGCGCATGCTCGCCGAGCTGGAACCGGAAGCGCTCCCGGCCGCGTCGCGGACGGCGCATGAGCTGATCGTCGCGGGCATCGCGATGCGGCGTCTTCAGACAAAAGCGGCGCGCGCCGCGCTCGATCGCGCGACCGATGCCGCGCGGCACGCGGGCATTCCCGCGCTGGCCGCCGAAGTGGACAGCGCGTGGCGCATCCTGCGCGCACCCGCCGCGCGTGTCATCGCGCAAGGAGAAGAACGGCTGTTGCTGCTCGACGAAGTGGAGACGCTGTTCGCTTTGAATGCGTTCGTCGTCGATGCGTGTCGTTTGTGCGTGCGCGAAAACGGCACGTCGATTTCGCTCGCGACGCGCCCCGTGCTCTTCACGCTCGCGCGCCAGCTTGCACAGGCGTGGCCCGGCGATGTGCCGCGCGATGCGCTGATCCTGCGCGCGTTTCGCATCAGGGAAGCCGACGAGACGCATCGCGCGCGGCTGCGCGTCGAGGTGGGCAGGCTGCGCACGATGCTGCGCGCGCACGCGGACATCGATGCGACGCCGCGCGGCTTCGCACTCAAGCCGCGTCATGCGCGCGGCGTGGCCGTGCTCGCGCTGCCCGTCGAGGACGAATACGCGCCGCTGCTCGCGTTTCTCGCCGATGGCGAATCGTGGTCGAGCTCGGCGCTCGCGATCGCGCTCGGCGCGAGTCAGCGCACGGTGCAGCGCTCGCTCGATGCGCTCGCCGCGAGCGGCAAGGTGCAATCGTTCGGACGGGGCCGCGCGCGCCGCTGGACCACGCCGCCGATGCCGGGATTCACGACGGCCTTGTTACTCCCCGTCGAGCTCGCGAGTGATTAGCATGAAGTCACGACCACATCAGGAGGACGGCGACATGAAACGCGCAAAGGCGGAAATCATCCGCGAATACGGGCCTTTTGCGGATATCGAAGGCGTGCACGGCGTCACCTGGGACGGCGAGCGTGTGTGGTTCGCCGCCGGCGACACGCTCAACGCCTTCGATCCCGAGAGCGGCGAGAAAGAGCGCTCGCTGAATGTCGCCGCGCACGCGGGCACGGCCTTCGACGGCGAGCATCTGTTTCAGATCGCCGAGGACCGCATCCAGAAGATCGATCCGAAGACAGGCCGCGTGCTGTCGACGATTCCCGCGCCCGGCGGCGGCGCGGACTCGGGTCTCGCGTGGGCCGAGGGCACGCTGTGGGTCGGGCAATACAACGAGCGCAAGATTCATCAGGTCGATCCGCGCGATGGCGCGATTCTGCGCACCATCGAGTCGAACCGCTTCGTCACGGGCGTGACGTGGATCGACGGCGAGTTGTGGCACGCCACGTGGGAAGGCGACGAGAGCGAGCTGCGGCACATCGATCCGCAATCGGGCGATGTCATCGAGCGGCTGGAGATGCCGGAAGGCGTGGGCGTGTCGGGACTCGAATCGGACGGTCACGAGCGCTTCTTCTGCGGCGGCGGACGCACGGGCAAGGTGCGGGCCGTGCGCAAGCCCAAGCGCGTTTGATTTCGCCAGCGTCCAGTTTTCGTCCGCCCCTTCGATGCGAGGCGCATGGCGGACGAACTGCCCTTTGACTCACGATGCATCGATGCATCGATGCGACGCCGAGGCCGAAAGCGCTTAGAGCCGCTGCGATTAGCCTTTATGCTGTCGAATCCGCCAAGCGCGGTACGATTCTTTCGATACGTAAAGGCAGGCATTGACCTCGAATATCTCCGACCATCGTCAGCTCGATTCCTGGATCGGCGAGACGGCACGCGCCATTCGCGATTTCGACTGGAGCGCCACGCCGCTCGGCGCCATCGACGCATGGCCGCAAGTGCTGCGCTCCGTCGTGCAGGTAATGCTGCGCAACGCGTTGCCGATGGCGGTGCTGTGGGGCGAGGAAGGCACGCTGCTCTATAACGACGCCTACGCGAGCTTCTCCGGCGGGCGGCATCCGCGCATTCTCGGCCTGCCGATCGAAGAAGCATGGCCGGAAGCGGCCGCGTTCAACCGCAACGTGGTGGATACGGGGCTGCGCGGCGAATCCCTGTCCTATCGCGACATCAGCTTCGTGCTGCCGCGCGACGGACGCGATGCCGAGGTGTGGCTCGATCTGCATTACAGCCCGGTCGCATCGAATGAAGGCGTGCCGGTCGGCGTGCTGGCGATCGTCGTCGACACGACCGGGCGCGTAGTGCTCGAACGCACGCGCGCCGAGGCGGAAGCGGCGTTTCGGGAAGCCAATGAACGGCTGCAACTGGCGCTCAATTCGGGCGCGGTGCTCGGCACGTTCGTCTGGGAGATCGCCGACGACCGCGTGAAGGGCGACGAACGCTTCGCACGGACGTTTTCGTTTTCGCTCGATCAGGTCACGGTCGGCGTGCCGATCGCGGCCGCGTTCGCGGTCATTCATCCGGAGGACCGCGAGCGCATCATGTCGCTCGTCGCGCGGACCGTGCGCGACAACGAGCCATATCGAGCGGAATATCGCATCCGTTCGGGCGATTCGGGCTGGACATGGATTCTCGCCACCGGACGATGCGAATACGATGCAGCCGCCCGGCCGGTGCGCTTCACGGGCGTGATCATCGACATACATGATCGCAAGATCGCCGAGGAGAGCCTCAAGGAACTGACGCGCGGCCTCGAGGACAAGATCTCGGAAGCGGTGGCCGAGCGCATCGCCGTGGAAGCGCAACTGCGTCAGAGCCTGAAGATGGAGGCGCTCGGCGCGATGACGGGCGGCGTCGCGCATGATTTCAACAACACGCTGCAGGCGATCAGCGGCAACCTGCAATTGCTGCAGTATCTTCCTCCGACCGACAGCCGCGTGCCCGAGCGCGTGCAGGCCGCGATGGAAGCCGTGCAGCGCGGCGCGAAGCTCGCGTCGCAATTGCTGTCGTTCGCGCGGCGGCAGCCGCAGTCGCCCGTCGTGATCAATCCGCGGCGTCTGTTCGATGAAATGCACGAGCTTTTGCAGCATGCGGTGGGGCCGTCGGTGCTCATCGGCGCGTTGCTGGCCGAACGCGCGTGGAACTTCTGCGCGGACCGCAATCAGCTCGAGAACGCGCTGCTCAATCTCGCGATCAATGCGCGCGACGCAATGCGCGGCGACGGCAAGCTCACGCTCGCGTGCTCGAACGAAGTGCTGGACGCGGCAGCGTGCGAAGGCAAGGACTTGCATCCGGGCGAATATGTGAAGCTGTCCGCATCGGATACCGGCGCGGGCATGGGGCCCGAAGTGCTCGAGCGCGCGTTCGAGCCGTTCTACACGACGAAACCCGAAGGCCACGGCACGGGTCTCGGTCTGTCGATGGTGTTCGGCTTCGTCAAGCAGTCGGGCGGGCATATCGCGGTGTCGAGCTCGGTCGGCGTGGGCACGACGGTGGAGATGTTTTTCCCGCGCAGCTTCGGCGACGAAACCGCGCAGCCCGGAGGCGATGCGCCGGCGGAACATGCGGGCGGCGCGACCGTGCTCGTCGTGGATGATGACGCGGCGGTGTTGACATCGACCGTTGCGATTCTCGAAGCGATGCATTACACGGTGCTGCGCGCAGCGAACGGCGATGCCGCGATGAGCGTGCTCGAAAGCGGCGTGAACGTGGATGTGATTCTGACGGACGTCGTGATGCCCGGAAGAGTGAAGTGCGCCGATCTCGCGGAATGGGCGTTTTCGCAGCGGCGCCCGGTGCCGGTGATTTACGCGTCGGGCTATACGCGCGACATCATTTCGCGCGATGGCGTGTTGCGGCCGAACGTGACCTTGCTGGCCAAGCCTTATCGGGCGGAGGCGCTGGCGAAGGAGATCGCGGGGGCGTTGAAAGGCGCGGGGTAGGCGCGCTCTGCAAAATCTACCGCCTTCGCCTTACTAAAGCTTTGTGCCCGCCCGCCGATAAACACCCAACGAACATTTAGCGCAACAGGGTAGCAGCGGTGCAGAGCAGAGCGACCGATTTTCTCGGGACCATTGGCGAGAGTGTCGCCAGAAACTTGCCGTACATCGACTACGCCCGCCGTTTCGATGGACTCGGTCTCGCTCCGCTCGGCGTGCTCATCGCGGCGTGCGGCACCTTCTTCATGCCGCTTCCATGGAACGTGCTGCTCGCGGCGCTCGTGTTCGGCGCGACGCTCGTCATGCATCGCATGCGGGAAGCGAAGCGCAAGATCTTCGTGGCGCATCAGGTCGCGCATGGCCTGCTGTCCATCGCCGAGGATTGCCTCAAGCTGCTTTCCCTCGAAGGCCGGATCATGTGCGTCTCCGATGTCGGCCTGCGCCTTATCGGAGCGGAATCCGCGGACGATGTCGTCGGCATCGACTGGCTCGCGCTGTGGGACGGCCCCGATGGTCGCGAGGCTTTCGAACGCGCGAAACGCGGCGAATCGACGTCGTTCTCCGGCGCGTGCCGCACGATGACCGGCACGCTGAAGTCGTGGACGTCCACGCTCGCGCCTGTCTACGGCGAGCACGGCAAGATCACGGCCGTGCTGTGCAAATCCCGCGATATCACCGCGGAAGTGAAGCTCATCGACGAGTTGCGCGGCAACGCGCGCGTGCAGAAGGACATGGAAGATCATGTCGATGCCGTCTTCTGGACCGCGACGCACGATTTTCGCGAACTCCTGCACGTGAGCTCGGCCTTCGAGCGCATGTGGGAAATGCCGGTGTCCGCGCTCGAAGCCGATCAGACCGCATGGTCGCAGCGCGTGCATCCCGACGATCTGCCCGCATTGCGCGACGAGATGCGCACCGCCGTGAACACGGGCGCGGCGACGCAGAGCTATTTCCGCCTGTGCCTGCCGCATGACCGCACGCGCTGGGTGCGCGCGGATATCTATCCGGTGACCGAGGATGGCGCGGTGTCGCGCGTCGTGAGCGTATGCGTCGATGCCACAGACGAACGCCAGCGTCTTCAGGAACTGCATCGGCTCGCGAACACCGACAGCCTCACGGGCCTGAGCAACCGCAACGCGATGATGGATGCGCTCGTGAAGCGCTGCGAATCCGACGCGCCCTTCGCGTATCTCTTCGTGGATATCGATCGCTTCAAGTCCATCAACGATACGGCGGGCCATATCGCCGGCGACGCCGTGCTGCGCACCATCGCCAAGCGCATTCACGAGACGCTGCCCGATGGCGCCGTGGCCGCGCGTCCGGGCGGCGACGAGTTCACGGTGATCCTGCCCGGCACGTTCGAACAGGAGAGCATCGCGCGCGCATGCCGCAAGCTCTCGCTCGCGTGTCATCGTCCGATCAAGACCGATTGCAAGAGCCTGACGATGACATGCTCGATCGGCGTCGCGCTCTATCCCGAGCATGGGCGCACGCCCGAAGCGCTTTTCATCAGCGCCGACATGGCGATGTACGCCGCCAAGCGCGCGGGCCGCAACACGTTCCGCGTGTTCGGCGATCGCGAGAAGGACGATCTCGCGCGCGCGCATCTCGAAGCGGAGCTGCACGGCGCGATCCGCGAGAATCAGTTCGTGCTGCACTATCAGCCGCAATATCGCGTCGATTCGGGCGCGCTCGTCGGCGTCGAGGCGCTGCTGCGCTGGAATCATCCGCAACTCGGCCTGCTCGGCCCCGGCGCGTTCGTGTCGGTGCTGGAAGAGAGCGCGCTCATCGTCGAGGCGGGGCACTGGGTCATCCGCGAGGCGGTGCTGGCGGCGTCGCAACTGGCGCTCGCGCTGCCTGCCTCGAGTTCGGTGGCGCTCAACGTGTCGCCGAAGCAGTTCCGCGATCCGCGTCTCGTGTCCGTGCTGAGACACGCGATCAAGCGTGGCGGCATCGATTCGAACCGCATCACGCTCGAGATCACGGAGTCCGCGCTGATCGACAATGTCGACGATGCGCAGGACGTCCTGTCCAGCGTCCGCGCGATGGGCGTGCGTATCGCCATCGACGATTTCGGCACCGGCTATTCGAGTCTCAGCTATCTCGCGCGCTTTCGTCCGGACGTGCTGAAACTCGACAAATCCTTCGTCGACAACATCGCGACCGATGTGATGGTGCGCACCGTGGTCGAAGGCGTGATCGATCTCGCGCACAAGCTCGGCGTGACGGTGGTCGCGGAAGGCGTCGAGACAGAGGAGCAGCTCGACACGCTGCGCGACGTGCGATGCGACAAGGTGCAGGGCTTTCTGCTCAGCCGTCCGGTTCCGCTCGAAGATCTGGTGGAACGGGCCGAAGCGAACGAAGCCGCGACGGCGCAGTGAGCCGCGCGTCTTTTTCCGCCGGCGTTATCATCGCGATGGACGCAATCCGATAGCGCTGCGCGCGTGACCTTGCAGGCCAGGATCGCCCGCTGATCACGGAGAGAACCGATGAAGACATCTTCGTTGCGCGTTTCACTGGCCGCGATGGGTTTCGCGATCAGCACGCTCGCGTTCGGCCAGGACGCGACGCCGTGCGCGAGTCCGGGCGCGGGCAAGCCGGTGTATGTGACCGACTTCACGCCCGTGAGCCAGCAGGGCGGCTCCTCGCATTTCCCCGGCTCGCGCCTGCGCGCCGCGCGCAATTCCATGAAGATTCACGAGAATGCTTCGGCGCTGGCGGATGGCATCGTCAAGGCGTTGAATGCGAAGGGCATCGCCGCGTGTCATGTGACGGCGCAAGCGGCGCGGCCCGCGTCGGGCTGGCTGGTGACCGGCGAGTTCGATGAAACGCTGTCGACAGGATTCGGCGCCACCTTGCCGTCGATGGGTTCATCGGACAAGACGCCCAACACGCACGTCGCCGTACAGCTCGCGGATCTCGCGGCGAACCCCGGCGCGCCGCCCACGCAGATCGACACGAGCGGCGAGTTGAAAGGGCAGAAGTCCGCGGCCGCGCCCAAGCCCTACGGCGCGGCGGCGCGCTTCATCATCAACCAGACCGAATCGATCACTTCGCTCGACGATCTGGCCGCGAAGATCGCCGATCAGATCGCCGCCGAAAAGGCGAAGCTCGACGGCGGCGCGCCATAGCGCGAGGAAACCGGCGTCATCCAACCGAATCACAGCGCAAGATCTGGAGTGCCGCCGCGCGTCATCGCCGCGACGATGGACCATCCCCATCCGTCACGGAGCACCTCCGATGCGCTTCCCGCCTTCCTTCCAACGCCTTGCCTGGTCGAACCTGCTCGCGCAATCGGCGGAGCAGATCGGCCTCGCCGCCGCGCCGCTTGTCGCCGTGTTCGCGCTCGGCGCGTCCGCCGTCGATATCGGCCTCCTGCAAAGCGCGCAGACGCTGCCGTTCCTGTTGCTGTCGATGCCGCTCGGCGTGATCGCGGACCGCCGCTCGCGCCGCACGCTGATGACCGTGGCCGAATGCGCCCGCGCGCTCGCGATGCTCTGCGTGCTGCTGCTCGTGCTCGCGCATGCATTGACCTTGCCGCTGCTCGCGCTGCTGGGTTTTCTCGGCGCGACGGGCACGGTCGCCTATAACGTGGCCGCGCCCGCGCTGGTCCCGGCGCTGGTCGGGCGCGCCGCGCTGCCCGCCGCGAACGGGCGCATCGAGCTGGCGCGCAGCGTCGCGTACTCGGCGGGGCCGGCGCTGGGCGGGCTGATCGTCGGATGGATCGGCGCGGGATGGGCGTATGGCTGCGCGGCGGGATTGTCGGCATCGGCGGCGATGTTGCTTGCGGGATTGCGCGAACCGGCGCGCCCGCCCGCCGCCGCGCGCCACTTTCTGACAGAGCTTCGCGAAGGCGCGCGCTTCGTCGCCCGCGATGCGCTGCTGCGCCCGATGCTCGCCACCGCCGTGTTCTTCAACCTCGGCTTCTTCACGCTGCAGTCGGTCTACGTGCCTTATGCGGTTGAGCGGCTGGGCCTGAGCGCGTCGGCCGTCGGCGTGACGCTCGGCGCGTACGGCGTCGGCATGGTGTGCGGCGCGCTGGCTGCGCCCGCCGTCGCGCGGCGCATCGCGTTCGGCCGGATGCTGCTCGTCGGGCCGTTTTGCGGGCTCGCTGCATCGCTCGCGATGGTCGCGACGCTCGCGGCGCCGTCGTTCTGGCTCGCGGTATCGAGCTTCTTCCTGCTGGGCGCGGGGCCGATCCTGTGGACCGTCGGCTCGACGACGCTGCGCCAGGCCATCACGCCCGCGAGCATGATGGGCCGCGTGTCGGCGCTCAACAGCACGGCGACCTACGGCGCGCGTCCGCTGGGCGCGCTGCTCGGCGCGGCGATCAGCGCGCGCCTCGGCATGGGGCCGTGTCTGGTCGCGGCGGCGGCGGGGTTTGTCGTGCAGGCGTGGATCATCGCGGCATCGCCCGCCGCGCGCCTCGCGGATGTGCCGGACAGCGCCTTATCGGCGTGATCGACGGCGTTTCGCCGCGACGGGCGCGGGCTGCGCGAACATCGGCATCCGGCTGAGAATCCAGTCGAGCAATTCCTGCGGCCCCGCCGCGAGCGGCCGTCCCGTTTTCACGAGCAGCTTCGCCTGCGCGCTTTCGAATAACGGATGCGCGATCGGGATTGTCGTGAGCTCGCCGCTCGCCAGCTCGCGGTACGCCGCGAACTCGCCGATCAGCGTCATGAAATTCTCCGCCGCGACGAAGCGCTTCAACGCGCCGAGCGAATTCGTCGTGAGCGTCGGACGGATGGCGAGGTTGTCGGTCGTTTCCAGCATCTTCACGACATGGCCAATGCCGAAAGTGGGCGGCATCAGCGCGAGCGGATAGTCGAGCAGATCGCGAATTCGCGCGACGCCGCCGCGCCGCGCCAGCGGATGATCGCGCCGCGCAAGCAGCACGACCGGCTGCGGCGAACTCGCGCGAATCTCGATGCGCTCGTGCGGCGGCGGGTTGTACGCGAGCCCGATATGCGCGCGGCTTTGCGCGACTTCTTCGAGCAGATCGTCGACGGCGAGCATCTGCACGTCGATTTCGAGGCGCGGATAACGCGCGCAGAACGGGGCGAGCACGTCATCGACGAGCGTATCGACATAACCCTCGCTCACCGCGAGGCGAATCTGCCCTTGCTGCAGGCCTTTGAGCGCGTGCAACTGGTCTTCCAGCTTCTCCTGTTGCGAGCGATAGCCGCGCCAGAATTCGAGCAGATGAAACGCCGCCTCGGTCGGGCGCACGCCGCGCGGCTCGCGCTCGAAGAGCGTCGTGTCGAGTTCGTCTTCCAGCAGTTTGATCTGCCGCGCGATGACGGACGGCGATGTATTCAGATGATCCGCCGCGCCGCGAATCGTGCCGTGCGACAGCACTTCATGAAAGTAACGCAGGCGTTGCTGGTTGATTTCGCGCATGGTGGCCGTCCGTATCGAAAGGATGTTGTGTTGCTCACAGGGCAACGATACGTGAACTTAGTTGCTCTTGCTCGCACGGTCGCACGCGCTCAACATGGCCTCACCCGGAAAGACGGGCGAGACAAACAAGGAGACGCGCATGTCGACGATTCAGACCCTGCGAGGCGGCGATGCCGTTTCGGCGCTCTACAGCAGAATCAACTGGCGGCTCCTGCCGCTGCTCATCGTGTGTTACATGTTCGCGTATCTGGACCGCGTGAACGTGGGTTTCGCGAAACTTCAGATGCAAAGCGATCTCGGCTTCTCCGACGCGGCGTATGGCGTCGGCGCCGGGATTTTCTTCATCGGCTATGTGCTGTTCGAATTGCCGAGCAACCTGCTGCTGCCGAAGATCGGCGCGCGCATCACGTTCAGCCGCATTCTCGTGCTGTGGGGCATCACGTCGGCGTGCATGCTCTTCGTGCGCAACGTGCCCGCGTTCTACGGGATGCGTTTCCTGCTCGGCGTGTTCGAAGCGGGCTTCGCGCCGGGCATGATCTATTACCTCTCGTGCTGGTACGGGCCGAAGCGCATGGCGCGCGCGATCGCGCTCGTGTTCGTGGCGGGGCCGCTCGGCGGTGTCGTCGGCGGGCCGCTTTCGGCGTGGCTGATTTCATCGCTCGCGGGCGTCGGCGGTCTGGCGGGATGGCAATGGATGTTCCTCGTCGAAGGCCTGCCGTGCATCGCGCTGGGCGTGCTCGTGTGGCGCGTGCTCGCGAACCGTCCCGCCGATGCGAAGTGGCTCACGCAGAACGAACAGCGCCTCCTCGAAGCGGAAGTGGGCGCGCATGGCGGCTCGTCGCATCGCATCGAATCGTTCAGGGAGGTCGCGAGGAACCCGCGCATCTATCTGCTGGCGCTCGCGTACTTCTGCATCATCTTCCCGATCTATGCGATCAGCTTCTGGCTGCCGACGCTGCTGAAAGAGCAGGGCGTGACCGACACGATCCGTCTCGGCTGGTATGCCGCGATTCCGTATGTCGCCGCCGCGATCGCGATGTACGCCGCGGGCCGGCGCTCCGACAAGGTCGGCGAGCGGCGCTATCACAGCGCGCTGCCGGCGCTCGCAAGCGCGGCGCTCCTGGCGATGACGCCGTACGCATCCGGCAATCTCGTCGCGACGCTCGCGCTGCTCACGCTCGCCACCGCCTGCATGTGGATGGCCTACACGGTCTTCTGGGCGATTCCCTCCGAAACGATATCCGGCCCCGCCGCGGCGGGCGGCATCGCGCTCATCAACACGATCGGCCTGTCGGGCGGCTTCTGGGGTCCGGCGGTGATCGGCTGGGTGAAGTCCGCGACCGGCAGCACGAACGGCGGGCTGCTCGTGATGGCGTGCATGGCGGCGCTTTCATGCGTGCTGATTCTCACGAACAAGCGCACGGTTGCGGCGGCCAAGGCACGCACGGCCTGAACATCAATCGACCATCGAAAGGACAAGGATCATGAAGATCTTGATCGCAGGATTCCAGCACGAAACGAACACCTTCGCGCCGACGAAGGCGAGCTACCAGAGCTTCATTCAGGGCGAAGGCTTCCCGCCGATGGCGCACGGCGACGATGTGCTCAAGCTGCGCGACGTGAACGTGCCGATCGGCGGCTTCATTCAGTGGGCCGAGGTGCAAGGACATGAATTGATTCCGGTGATCTGGGCGGGCGCGAGCGCATCGGCGCATGTGACGGAAGATGCGTATGAGCGCATCGCGGGCGCGATCGTCGATCATGTGCGCAAAGGCGGCTTCGACGCGATCTATCTCGATCTGCACGGCGCGATGGTCACCGAGCATCTCGACGATGGCGAAGGCGAACTGCTGGCGCGCGTGCGCAACATCGTCGGTAATGACATGCCGCTCGTCGTCTCGCTCGATCTGCACGCGAACGTCACGGCGCGCATGGTCGAACTCGCCGATGCGCTCGTCGCGTATCGCACGTATCCGCACGTCGATATGGCCGAGACCGGATTGCGCGCGGCGCATCTGCTGGCGCAGCGTATCGAACATGGCAGGCCGTTCAAACGCGCGATGCGCCGCGTGCCGTTCCTGATTCCGGTGAACGGCATGTGCACGCTCGTCGAGCCTGCGCGCGGCATGTACGGCATGCTCGAAGCGCTCGAAAAGGATGCGGTGTCGCTGTCGTTCGCGCCGGGCTTTCCGGCGTCGGACTTCGATGAATGCGGGCCCGTGTTCTGGGGCTATGCGCTCGATCAGGAAGCGGCGGACAAAGCCGTCGCTGCGCTCTGGTCGAAACTCGTCGATGAAGAAGCGCGCTGGGACGTGCCGTTCCTGTCTCCCGACGAAGCCGCGCGCGAAGCCATCGATGCGAGCCGCGCCGCGACGAAGCCCGTGATCATCGCCGATACGCAGGACAATCCGGGCGTCGGCGGTGATTCGAACACGATGGGCATGGTCCGCGCGCTCTTGCGCAACGGCGCGCGCGACGCGGCCGTCGGCGTGATCTGGGACGAAAAGGCGGCGCGGGCGGCGCACCGCGCGGGCGTTGGCGCGCGCATCAGGCTCGCGCTCGGCGGCGGCTCGAACGTGCCGGGCGATTCGCCGCTTGAAGGCGAATTCGAAGTCGAGTATCTGTCGGACGGACGCTTTCGCTTCGACGGCCCGATGCTCAACGGCATGACCGGCGAGCTGGGACCGACCGCATGCCTGCGCATCGGCGGCGTGCGTATCGCAGTGAGCAGCATCAAGATGCAGGTATTCGACCGCAACCTCTTTCGTGTCGCGGGCATCGAGCCGGAGCGCATGAAGATTCTGGTGAACAAGAGCTCGGTGCATTTTCGCGCGGATTTCGAGCCGATCGCCGAGCGGATTCTCGTCGCGAAGGCGCCCGGTCCGATGGCCGCCGATCCGGCCGACCTGCCGTGGCGCAATCTCGATGCGCGCATGCGCGTGCGCCCGATGGGGCCGACGCTTTCCGCGCTGCGCGCATCGGCTGCATGACGGTTTCGGGTTCTTTTGCGCTTATTGAAAACATCGAAAAAGGAGAATGCCAACATGCCGGATGATCAGATCAACGCGTGGCGCCGCCGTTTTCTCGGCACGGCTGTCGCGAGCGTCGGCGTCATGCAACTCGGCCTGAGCGATATGGTTCGCGCTCAAACCGCCCCACGCTCGTCTTCGTCCGCCGGCTTCGCCGATATCCGCCAGATCGACGCGGGCGCGCTCAATATCGGCTATGCGGAAGCGGGGCCGGCGAATGGTCCAGTCGTGATTCTGCTGCACGGCTGGCCCTACGACATCTACAGTTTCGCCGAAGTCACGCCGATGCTCACGGCGCAGGGTTATCGCGTGATCGTGCCGTATCTGCGCGGCTACGGCACGACGCGCTTCCTGTCCGCCGACACGCCGCGCAACGGTCAGCAGGCGGTGGTCGCGGTGGACATCGTCGCGCTGATGGACGCGCTCAAGATCCAGCAGGCCACGTTCGGCGCGTTCGACTGGGGCGCGCGCACCGCGAACATCATCGCGGCGCTGTGGCCTGAGCGTGTGAAGTCGATGGTGTCGGTGAGCGGCTATCTGATCGGCAGCCAGCAGGCGAATCGCGCGCCGCTGCCGCCGAAGGCGGAGTTCGCGTGGTGGTATCAGTTCTACTTCGCGACGGAGCGCGGCCAGGCCGGCTATGAAGCGAACCGCCACGATTTCAACAAGCTCATCTGGCAACTGGCATCGCCGAAATGGAACTTCGATGACGCCACGTACGACCGTTCCGCGAAGTCCTTCGAGAATCCGGATCACGTCGCGGTGGTGATTCACAACTATCGCTGGCGGCTGGGGCTCGTGAAGGGCGAAGCGCAATACGACGCGCTCGAACAACGTCTCGCGACGGCGCCGACGATCAGCGTGCCGACCATCACGATGGAAGGCGATGCCAACGGTGCGCCGCATCCCGATCCTGCCGCGTATGCGAAGAAGTTCACCGGCAAGTACAAGCATCGGAACGTCGCGGGCGGCATCGGGCATAACTTGCCGCAGGAAGCGCCGAAGGCCTTCGCCGATGCGGTGATCGAAGCGGACCGCATGTAGGCGCGAAGCGGGCTAGAGCGAATACTTGCTGTAGGTTCGTATCGGCAGAATGGCCTGCGCCTGAGCACGGCGCGCTTCGCATGCGGCGCTCAGATGCTCGACCGTCGTATCGATGAGCAGCGTCATGTCCTGCGTCAACAGATAGTCGATGACTTCCGAGCGCAACAACGGCTCGGTAATGCGGTTGACTTCGTGCGTGACGTAAAGCGTGCGGCCCACGAGCCCGTGTTCGCGCAGCGCGGCGGCGAGGCCTTCGTTGCCGCCCGCGACGTTGTAGATGCCCGCGAGCTCGCCGTGTGTGTCGAGAAATCGCTTCGTCGCCTCGAAGGTCGCGGGGCCCGAGTCCGCGCCCTTGATCACTTCGACGAGATTCACATTCGGAAAGCGTTGCCGCAAGAGCGAGCGAAAGCCGATCTCGCGATCTTCGTGACACGTGTACGAGAAGGTCGCGACCACCACCGCGACCGCGGGCGCGGCTTGCCCCTGCAAGTGCCGCCCGATCAGAAATGCCGCCGACTGTCCCGCCGCGCGATTGTTCACGCCGACATAGGCATGACGCGCGTCGGCGTCGACGTCGGTGATCATCGTCACGACAGGCTTGCCCGCCGCCATGCATTCGCGCAGCGCGGACGCCGTCGCATCCGTGTTCACGCACGTAATGCCGATGCCGTGCGCATGCCCGGCTTCCTCGCGGATCGCCGCGGCGACGTCCGCTTCCGACATGCCCACGCAGCGCACGACCTTCACGCGCACGCCTTCTCGCTGGTATGCGGATGCGCAGCGCGTGAATTCGTCGGTGAATGCGTCGCCTGCCTGGACGATCAGGCTGAACTCGCGCGTCTTGCGCGCGCCTTCCGGCGATGTCGAGATCGTGCGCTCGCGCCCGCCCAACTGCTCCAGCGCCGCCGCGACCGCGCTTCTGGTGCGCGGATGCACGCCGGGGCGGCCGTTGAGCGCGCGGTCGATGGTGGCGCGGCTCAGTTGCGTCGCTTCCATGAGTTGCTTGAGCGTCGGCTTGCCTTTCATCGTGGGTCTCGTCGGCGTCCTTGTTTGTCGAATGATGCCTCATTTTGAGGCTGCAAGATCGGCTAATCCACCTGAATGACCCCGTAAAAACCCTTTAATGCTCAAAATGAGGCAAAACTTCATTTGACGCGTGCTCAATTCGAGACTGAAATGCAGGTCAGGATGTTCCATGCGGCGCGTCCGATCATCTCGCCAAACCACATCAGCCGAGGGCAACGATGTCCGAACGTCAACCGACCAAAACGATGGTCATCATCGGCGCGGGGCAGTGCGGCGCGCGCACCGCGCATGCGCTGCGCGAGAACGGATGGGCCGCCTCCATCATGCTGCTCGGCGATGAAGGCATCGCGCCGTACGAACGGCCGCCGCTGTCGAAGGCGGTGTTGCTCGGGCAGAAAAGCGTCGAGGAATGCGGCATCTTCAGCCACGCGTTCTTCGATGAGCAAGGTATCGACTTGTGTGTGGATGCACCCGTTGCGCGCATCGATCGCGTTGCGAAGGAAGTGATGCTGCGCAATGGCCGTGAGATCGCTTACGAGCGCCTGCTGATCGCAACGGGCGCCGCGCCGCGCAAGCTCGATCTGCCCGGCGCGACGCTCGAAGGTGTACACGTGCTGCGCAACGTGCCGGACGCGCTCTGCATTGCGGGAGAGTTGGGCGCGGGCAAGCGCATCGTCGTGATCGGCGCGGGGTTCATCGGGCTAGAAGTCGCTGCGACGGCCATCGCACGGGGTTGTTCCGTGTGCGTGCTCGAAGCCGCGCCGCGCGCGTTGATGCGCGCCGTGCCCGAAGCGGTGGCGCACGCCGTGATCGAGCGGCACGTGCGCATGGGCGTCGATGTGCGTTTCGATGTGAGGATCGAGCGTATCGAGGGAACATCGCGGGTGGAAGGCGTGATGCTCGCGGACGGCGCGTTCATCGCATGCGATGCGGTGATCGCGGGCATCGGCGTCGTCCCGCGCACGGCGCTCGCGCAGGCGGCGGGGCTGGATATCGACAATGGCATCGCCGTCGATGCAACGCTGCGCACGAGCGACCCGCATATCTACGCAGCGGGCGATGTGTGCTCGTTTCCTCATCCGTTGTTCAATCGCCGCATCCGGCTCGAATGCTGGCGCAACGCGGAAGATCAGGCGCGCACGGCGGCGCGCAACATGCTCGGCCATGCGGAAACGTTCGACGCGGTGCCGTGGTTCTGGTCCGATCAATACGACACGACGATACAGATCGCAGGCATGCCCGCGCAAGGCGCGACGACCGTCGTGCGCGAAGCGGGCGATGACGCGCGTGTCTATTTCGCGCTGGATGGCGAGGGCGTGATCGTCGGCGCGAGCGGCATTGGACAGGCAGGGCAGATCGCGCGCGACGTGCGGATCGCGCAGGAACTGATCGCCCGGCGTGCGCGCGTTGAAGCCAGCGTGCTCGCGGATCGATCCATCAAGCTGCGCTCGCTTTTGACGGCGGCGATGCAATGAGCCAACGGCTGCTGATCTTTCAGTCGCTCTGGGCGATGGAGCGCCGTCATACCGATGGTCACGAACGCACGCTCGAAGAAAACGTGCGCATGATCGCGCACGCGGGCTTCGATGGCGTGAGCGCGCACTACACGAAACGCGAGGACGTGAAGCGTCTCGCGCAGTTGCGCGCGGAATACGGATTATCGGCGGAAGGGCAGTGCTTTCCTCGCACGGTCGACGATCTGAAGCCCGTGCTCGAGAACGCGGTGGAGTTCGGCGTGCATCACATCGACGTGCAGCCCGACGTGCGGCCGCGCACGGTGCGCGAATGCATCGGCTTGCTCGAAGGATGGCAGCGGCTCGCAGAAGAAGCGCGCGTGCCGATGTATATCGAAACGCATCGCGACCGCATGACGACGGATCTGCTGTTCACGCTCGATCTGCTCGATGCGCTTCCGGACCTGAGGCTGCTCGCGGATCTTTCGCATTACCTCGTCGGGCGTGAGTTCGCGTGGCCGGTGTCGGAGGAGAATCATGCGCTGATTCATCGCATCCTCGATCATTCGTGGGCGTTTCATGGGCGCGTCGCGAGCCGGGAGCAGGTGCAGATCGAAGTCTCTTTCGAGCCGCATCGCATGTGGGTGGATCTGTTTCTCGACTGGTGGCGGTACGGGTTTGCGTCGTGGCGCAAGCGCGCCGGGCCGGATGAGACGCTCGCGTTCACTTGCGAGCTGGGGCCGAAGCCTTACGCGATCATCGGGCGGGATGGAAATGACATGACGGACCGATGGGCCGAATCGTTGATGATGCGGGAGTGGGTCCGAGACCTGTGGGAGAAGGGAGACTGACGAAAAAGGCCACGAATCGTGGCCTTTTTTCTTGCGATACCGTCAGAATTTCTGCGGTATTAGTTGCAGGACAACACGACGGCGCCGTTGACGTCGCCCGTGTTCGGCAACTTGACGGCATACAGGACGGCGACGAGCGGATGCGCCTCGTCGTTGCCCATCAACTGTCTCATGACTGTTCCCTTCGCGACGCTCGCGTTGGCGTCGGAGCCAATCGTGATGGTCGTCGTGAAGCCGCTCAGGCTAAGCGTCGAGAGATCGAGCGTGGCGCTCGCGGACACGAGCTTGCCGGGTGCCGTGTTGCCTGTGACCGACGTCGGCGACGTGGCCATCAGGTTCGTGCAGGCGAGCGTGCCGGTGGACTTCGTCACCTGGAGCGGATTGCCGACGATGTAATGCGCGCCCTGGTTTGAATTGAAACTTGCGCCGCTCGAATCGGAGCCGTTGGTCCAGCGGCCGATCGCGATATATCCGCCCGCGCCGTCGATATCGGCAACCGTGCCTTTCTGCGTGAGCGTCACGGAACTGGCCGACGAACCCAGCGTCGTGAAGGCGCCGCCTGCCTGTTGCACCTGAACCGACAGCGGCGCGGCCGACGCACTGAAGGTCGGGCTGACGATGCTGTTCGCGGTCATGGTCGCGGGTGCTCGCAGCACAGCGACCTGGTCGTTCGATCCGGTCACCATCGGAACGGAGCCTTGATACGTCCAGTCAGCGCTGGCGGCAGGCGTCTGCGCCGATGGCTGGGAGTCCTGCGGTTGCTGGGCGGAATCCGACGAACTGTCGTTACCACCGCCGCCACATGCCGCCAAAAAGATTGCAAGGACTACTGCGGGAATTGTTTGTGATTTTTTGTTCAAAAACATGTTGTTCCTGTTGCTGATGCTCATGTATTCCCGGGAGCTTGACTGTAAGCAAACTGACGGGATCGAGATGCTAGCACGGGGAAATTTTGGGATGTCTGCGAACTCGTGAAGTCGTGGCCGCGCCGACACCCGCATTGCCGCTTTCAGGCCATGAACAATCTAATTACACACGCCTGTCAAACGCATTTCACATTCATTTCCTACAGTAGCGCGTCAACCGGCACGTCAGGCCGCAACGGCCCGAGGCGGGGACTTCGTTCGCCGGTACACAACCCACAATCAAGGATTCGAAACCACACATGGCGCAGCCACTCGACCTCTCCCGCCGCAAGGCCCTCAAGATCCTCGCCGGCGCACCGATGCTGCCGCTTGGCGGCGCGGCCACAGCTTCCTTGCTGACCGCATGCGGCGGCAGCGACAGCAACGCGGCTACGCCCACCTCCACGACGAAGGCCGCCTTCACGACGGCCGCGTTCGGCAGCATGGCCGCGCCCACACTCGCCGATCCCAACGCGATGGCCAAGACCACGGTAGCCTCGACGATGACCGCGAACTTCAGCGACGGCAGCAGCCGCACGTACAAGCTCGCGTATCAGCCGTTTTTCATGACCGGCGATACCGTGACGAACACGACGGGCGGCACGATCGTCGCGGGCGGCTACTTCGACATCGATAATCAGCCGATCATCGACCGTTCGTCGTCGGGCAAGGAGCGCCAGTTCTTCTCCGACTGCCCGGACGGCACGTCGCTCATCAAGATCGACAATCCGGCCGTGAAGGGCGTGAAAGGCAACGCGGTCTTCGCCGTGGTGCAGTTCGAATACACGTCGCGCGATCAGGCCGATGCCGACATGTACGGCCGGCTTCCTTCGCCGATCGCCGTGCTCACGCTCGACCAGGACCCGGCGACGGGCAAGCTCACGCTCGTGAGCTACGCGAACGTCGATACGTCGAAAGCGAACGGACTCTGGATCACGTGCGGCGCGAGCCTGTCGCCTTGGAATACGCATTTGTCGAGCGAAGAGTACGAGCCGGATGCGGCCACGCTCGCGACCAACTCGCAATTCAAGGCATACAGCAAGAACCTCTATGGCGACGAGACCAAAGCCCGTGCCTATCACTATGGCCATTTGCCGGAAGTGACGGTGCATCCGGACGGCACCGGCACGATCAAGAAGCACTATTGCCTCGGCCGCATCTCGCACGAGCTGATTCAGGTGATGCCCGACAAGCGCACCGTCCTGATGGGCGACGACGCAACCAACGGCGGCCTCTTCATGTTCGTCGCGGACAAGGAAGCCGATCTCTCGGCGGGCACGCTCTATGTGGCGAAGTGGACGCAGACGTCATCGGCGGGCGCCGGCTCGGCGACGCTCACGTGGCTCAACATAGGCCACGCGACGAGCGATGAAATCGAGAACCTCGCCAACACGCTGACGATCGCCGACATCATGGATATCGTCACGGACGAGAAGAATCCGCCGACCGATCCTTCGTACACACGCATCCACTACGGCGGCAAGTTCAACTGGATCCGCATCAAGCCGGGCATGGAAAAGGCCGCGGCATTCCTCGAGACGCACCGCTATGCCGCACTGAAGGGCGCGAGCATGGGCTTCACGAAGCTCGAAGGCACGACCGTCAACGCGAAGGACAAGGTGCTTTACTCGGCGATGTCGCAGATCGTTTCGTCGATGGTGAAGGGCAACGCGCATTCGACCGACATCGCGCTCGACAAGTCCATCAACTCCGGCGCGGTGTATGCGCTGAACATGAAGGCAGGCCAGCGCGATATCGCGGGCGCCGCGATCAACAGCGAATGGGTGCCCGTCGATATGGCCGCGCCCGCCGCGCTCGTCGGCGAAGACCTCGCCGCGGCAGATGCGCTCGGCAATACCGCGAATCCGGAACGCATCGCGAATCCGGACAACATCAAGTTCTCGGAGAAGCTGCGCACGCTCTTCATCGGCGAGGACAGCGGCATGCACGTCAACAATTTCCTGTGGGCGTACAACGTCGATACGAAGTCGCTGTCGCGCATTCTGTCGGCGCCGTCGGGCGCGGAATCGACTGGCCTGCATGCCGTCGACGAGATCAACGGCTGGACGTACATCATGAGCAACTTCCAGCACGCGGGCGACTGGAGCAGCAGCCTGCACGCGAAAGTGCAGTCGACGCTCGATCCGCTCGTGCGCGCGAACTATAAGGATCGCTTCGGCGCGTCGGTCGGTTATCTGACCGCCGACCCCACGTCGATCAAGCTGAGCTGATGCGCCTCACACGGAGTGCGGGCAATCGCGCTCCGTGTTCTTTCAGGGAATGCGGAAGAGATCGGCTTCGAAGTACTTTCCTTCATGCAGCCGCCCTTCGCGGGGGCTGTCGTAGACCACCAACAGACGCGGCTGGTCGTGGTCTCGCTTGAAGACCGTCAGTCCTTCCGCGTGGTCCATTCGATTTCCCCAAGGCACGTCGAACAAGCGCTCCAGTTGCGCGCCATCGACACGCGTATTGCCGCTCAGCGAAAACGGCGCGCGCCAAAGAAACACGCGAACGGGGCCATCGAGTGACATCGTGGGACCGGCCAGAATCAGCACATCGTCGTCCAGAACGCATAGATCGCGCACGCCCAGACCGTCGAGATCCAGTACGTGATGAAGGTACTTCTGGCCGTTCGAGGGCTCGAATGCGAGCGCGTTGTTCCTGGCTGCGGCTGAATCGAACTTCAAGTGCAGAATGGAGGCCCAGCCGCGCAGAACAGGGCCGCGCAAACCGATCAGGACCTCATCGTTCTTCACGGCCATGCCCTCGATATCGAAGCCATTGTCCTTCGATGGAATCGGCATGAACGGGCCGAGCAGTCGATCGTTCTTCAACAAGTCGGTCAAGGAATTGCCGCTTGCAGTGAAGGGCAATGCGAGGCCGCTGTTTGGCACCGGCTCCCAGATTCCGTCCTTTCCTGGAGCTTCCGCCAACTTGATCGAACCGAGCAAATAACGGTTTTTCTGCTGGTCGATATGCGCCAGCTTATCGAAGGCCTTTTCGCTGCTGTCGTCAGGTTTGGGCTGCTTGCGGCGCCAGCTATGCGAACCGGCCAGCCACAGACGGCCGGTGCTCTTGTCCCAGGACAGCGCTTCGAGATCGATTTCCTGATCCACCGCGACAGGCAAGGGGAAATGCGAACCGAGTGGAATGCTCACATGGTCGTCATAGTTGGCGGCATCCTCGCTGATAAGACGCTCGAGTGACGATGACTCGTCGCCGGCCAGCCAGAGCGACTTGCCAATCTGCTCAACCGCGGAAAGGCTCGTCGGGGCCGTTGTTTTTTCATCGTGGCGAAAGAACAGACGCACATGCCCGATGGGCGAGGCCAAGGCCGAATCGCTCATGATGCTGATCTCCGGATCGAATGTTCAGATTGCCGTTCCCGAAGCGAGCTCCGACGACGCATGAGGGGCGCGAACGATGCTTTGCGCATCGGCGATTTGCTGAAGAGGCTTATCGTTCTTTTAATTCGGTTGTTCGTCGGATTGCATGAGGCTCTTTAGCTATCCGTAGGAACCATGCAATCAGAGTAGGAGACGAACATTCCAAGATCAAGGAAAGGCAACGGACGGCTATTTGAAATATTTTCCAAAGATGCGAGGAAAGTTGTAAGCGCGCATGCACCCGCGCGCGATACGCGCGGATGCCCGCATCGATGACGCAGCGTCAATGCGTCGGCTCGAAGTGCGTCGAGGACGTTTTGTCGTGCGTCGCGTATTTCTCGATCATCGTCGCGCTCGCGCGGTTCAGGCCGGTCACATCGACCGCGATGCCGTTGCGGCGGAACTTGTGCACGACGCGATCCAGCGCGTCGATTGCCGTGATGTCCCAGAAGTGCGCGTGCGACAGATCGAGCCGCACCGAGCGCACGTTTTCCTTGAAATCGAACTCCGAAACGAGGGCTTCCGACGACGCGAAGAACACCTGTCCGCGCACCGCATAGCGGCGCTCGCCCGTGGCTTCATCGAGCGTGGACTCCACCGCGAGCACGCGGCGCACCTTGGACGTAAAGAAGAGCGCCGAGAGCAGCACGCCGACGCCCACGCCGATCGCGAGATTGCCCGTCGCCACGACGACGATCACCGTCGCGAGCATCACGGCCGACGAGCTCTTCGGATGCGTGCGCAGATTCGCAATGGATTTCCAGCTGAACGTGCTGATCGACACGAAGATCATCACGGCGACGAGCGCGGCCATCGGAATCTGCTTGACCCACGGCCCGAGGAACACGACGAGCACAAGCAGGAACGCGCCGGCCACGAAGGTCGAAAGACGCTGGCGTCCGCCCGATTTCATGTTGATGACCGTCTGGCCGATCATCGCGCAGCCCGGCATGCCGCCGAGAAAGCCCGCGACGATATTCGCGCAGCCCTGGCCGCGGCATTCGCGATTCTTGTCGCTCGGGGTATCGGTGTAATCGTCGACGATGGCGGCCGTCATCAGCGATTCCAGCAAGCCGACAATCGCGATCGCCACCGAATACGGAAAGATGATGCGCAGCGTGTCGAGCGAGAAGGGCACGCGCGGGAACGCGAATTCCGGCAGGCGATCGGGGAACGAGCCCATGTCGCCGACGGTGCGCAGTTCGAGATGCAGCGCCATCGAAATGATCGTCAGCACGACGATGCAGACGAGCGGCGACGGCACCGCCTTGGTCAGGCGCGGCAGCAGATAGATGATCGCGAGGCCGCCCGCGGCCATCGCGTGGACGTACCACGGCTGTGCGTGCAATTGCGGCAACTGCGCGAGAAAGATGAGAATCGCGAGCGCATTCACAAAGCCCGTGATGACCGAGCGCGACACGAAGCGCATCAGCGCGCCGAGTCTCGCGAATCCCGCGCCGATCTGCAACAGGCCCGCGAGCATGCCCGCCGCGAGCACATACTCGACGCCGTGCGCTTTCACGAGCGACGACAGCAGCAGCGCGACCGCGCCCGTCGCCGCCGAGATCATGCCGGGACGCCCGCCCGCGATCGCGGATACCACCGCGATGCTGAACGCGGCGTAGAGCCCTACTTTCGGATCGACGCCCGCGATGATGGAAAAGGCCAGCGCTTCGGGAATGAGCGCGAGCGCGACGACAATGCCGGCGAGCACATCGGCGCGCACGTTCGAGAACCACTCTTCGCGCAGTGTGTGTGTCTTCATGGATAGGGTGTCGTTGAATCGATTGCTGGAAAGACCGGACGCGTGGCATCTCGCGGTTCGCCGAACGAGGCGGCGATTCGATGCGCGTGAAAGTCGGATGCGGCGTCGCGGCGCATCGCAAAGGCGAAACGCGGGCGACGCGCCATAGGTCCGCGAACCCCTGTCGGTCAGATGTGTGTGACGAAGGAGTGTCGCGGAGCGCTACATAGGTGTCTTTGCGTGGGCTGGAAAAAGAAACGCCGCGAGCACATGTCGCGGCGTCGGTATTTTACCCGATTGAAAGCGCGCGGGCGCGCTGCGGGGCGAATCAGCAGCGCTGCTCGCAATCGATATATTCGAAGCCCGCCGCGATCGCGAAGCGGATCGCCTCTTCCACGTTGGCGAACTCGCCCGGCAGTCGCACGGAACGCTCCGCTCCGTTCAAATCCTGGATTCGCGCCGTCGCGGCAAACATATTGCCCTGCCGGACCGCTGCCGGCGTGACCATCATGTCCCTGTAGCTGAAGACCATTTCTCTCTCTGTCGGATGTAATCGGCCCGAACGGTCGTCCGGCTACCCATGGTTCAGGTTATCGGCAACGGTAAACGTTTCTTTACCGGGTTCGCTCGAATGCTTCCTGTCATCCAGGGAAATCAGCGATCCGGCTTGACGCGACGGAAGAGGAAGAGCAGCGAAAGATCGTAGGCAATTTTGAGCGCGCCGCACGCGACGAGCGGCGCGCCAAGCCACCCGAGCCCCAGCAGTGCACCCGACAGGGTGGGCGCGAGCGCGGCTGCCAGGCTTCGCGGAACCGCGGTAAAACTCGCGGCAGCGGGGCGCTCGCCCGGTGTGACGACCGACATCACATAAGCGCTGCGCGTGGGTACGTCCATCTGCGAGAGCGCACTGCGCACGAGAAGCAGCGCCAGGGTCAGCATGAGCGACGACGAAAATGCTGCCGCAATGAGGCAAATGCTCGAGGGAATATGCGTGAACACCATGGTGTTGAGCAGGCCGATGCGACGTGACAAGGGCGCCGCGGCAAGCTGCGAACCCGCGCTGAGCAGACCGGCCCAGAAGAAGAACCGACCCGCGGCGCCGAGCGAAAGTCCAAACCGCTGAATCAGCCACAAGGTCAGCAGCGAATTGACGAGCAGTCCGCCAGCAAAGGCGTCGACGCTGAACAGCAACGCAAGGCGCGTGACGATTGCGCGCGATGGACCGAGCGGTATGCGTCGCGTGTCGCCGCTGGACTGGCGCGCCGGCATGTGCCGGTAGAGCAGCCAGATAATCGCTCCCGACATCGCGTAGACGATGAACATGATGCGCATCGCCGTGAGCGGTGAGGCCGCGTGGCGGGCGGCGAGCCAATCCGGCACGCCGGCGGCCAGTGCTCCGAGTGCGGCGGACAACGCGCCAACGAGGCTATAGCGCGCGAACACCGTGGTCCGTGCGTCACCGGTTGCGGACTCGGCCAGGCTCGCATGTTCGAGCGGGAGAAACAGGCTGACATCGCCCGAACTCGGATTCAGCGTGCCGATGAACGCAACGATGAGCAGCGGCCATAGCGATGACAGGCCCGCAAACGCGAAACCCGTGGCCATCATCAGCGCGGCCGCAAAACGCAACTGGACGCGCGACGCAAATCGATTGCCCACGAAGCCCACTACGATCGTCGCGAAGGCGGAGCCGAACAACGTCGTCGTGCTGATCAGGCCAACAGCCAGTTGTCCAAAGCCGAGCGCCAGCAAATAGCCCGGTAGCAGCACCGCGATAAAGCCGTCGCACATGCCACGCAGCCCACGGGCAGTCAGCAGGCTCAGGGCGCCGGGCTGGACGCCTTCGGGGAGGAGCAGCGCGGCAAGGCGCGAGCCGCCGGCTCCGTGAGTCATGCCTCTAGGGATGCGCGGCATCCTTGCACCATGCATAGCGCGCGTCACGAGCCAGGGACAGGCAATACGGCCGACTATCGGGCGTTCGCAGATATCCCCATTTCATGATCGACTCCGATGACGCCGATGCCGTCCTCGCTCGTCACGCACTCTGGCGCTCTACGGCCGCACGCCAATCGAGGCCATTTCATTTCCGGCAGAGCTGGATCGTTTTAAGTGTGCACCAATCTTTTTTCGTGCGCTTGCCATGTCGATCTGGCTGCACTCTTTGGGCGTACGTGGCACCCGGAACGTCCCTGTCATTCCTCTGCGAAGAAGCCGTTTGACTGACGCCCGTCTCTCTAACACGGTCCCCCGCTTTATCAGCGACGCTCGACTCGCGCGAGCAGCGAGACGTCCGACCGCGTCAAAGGCATGGACCGAGCGCCATGCAGCAGCACGGTCACGCTTTGCTTTGACTAGTCAAGGAGATTTGCCATGTCGAATAAACTGCTTTTAGCGGCCGCGCTCGTGGCCGCGCTCTCCGTAAGCGTAGCGCAAGCTCAGGATGCGACGGACAACCAGTCCGCGTCCGCATCGCAAACTTACGGCAGTGCCGCCCCTTCCGGCGACGCGTCCGGCTACGGGGGCGCGGCCGGTAAATCCGCTTCCGGTGCGATGGCGAGAACAACCGGGACACCGCAGCAAGCTTGCGTCGGCCCGGCATCTTACTGTGACGTCTATAAGGGTGGTCAGTAATCCGCTCGCGCTTTGAAACCAGCGGTCTCAGTCAGAGCAATGCGTCATGCCGGCGAGAGACCGTTCGAGAGAGCCATGCTGATGGATGATCGACCCTATCCAGCACGAAGGCAGTTGGAAGCGTGCAGCAATTGCAGCGCGACGCCCGCGACGATAAAGGTCACACCCAGAATGATCCTGATACGGACACGCAATGCGCCTGCGGATAGTTTGTGCATCGAAAATCTCCAGACAACGATCGGATGAAACGCGAATTCGGGCTGGACCGCCTCGCGATCCATCTCTTTCAGCGGGGGCTCGGTTTTCAGTCTGGCAGGCGCCTGGCGCGGAAGGCGTAGTAGATCTGTACCGCCGAAGAAACCGCAAGCAGAGAGAGGCTCGCGGTTCGTAGGAACTCCACGCTCATGAACCGGTTGCTTTCGTGAGTGAGAATCCAACCCGCCAACGCCGGGCCCAACGCGATGCCTCCGACCGCGACGATGTAATAGACGCCGTTCATCTGCCCGGTCTTATCCAGCTTCGACATCACGCCGAGGATCATTGGATTGATGACCCAATACGCAAAGGCGAAAAATAATACCGATGAGATGAAAACGACAAGCGACCGAGGGAAGATGAGCTGGATTACTACGGAGCAGCACAGCACGACGAAGAAAAGGCTGATGATCGGAGCCGAGGCTTTGCGGTCGCCGACGAACACCGCCATGGCCGACCCCAACGCGCTCACAATGGCGGACCAGCCGAGGACCGCGGACATCGTTGTACGAGCAATACCGGACGTTTCGCCGAGAACCGAGATGAAGGGCCAAAACGTTCCCACACCGAGATAAAACACACCGAAGGTCGTGGCGAGAATTGCTTTCTCGCCAAGCCCGAGGGCTCGTGCTCCCTCGACCGCCGCCGTCTTCTTTTTTTCGACGCGGTCGTGACTTTCCGGAATAAAGCCAATGAGCGCCAGCGCGAGCGGGACCGTGCCAGCCAGGATCAGGAAAATCGAGTTCGATCCACAGAGCCGATCCATGAACGGCATGGCAAACGCAGCCGCCGCGCCATATAGCTGGGTACTCGTCGAATACAGCGCGGCGGTCTTGCCCGGTCGCCCGGACAGGGCAATCAAGATGCCAAGCCGTCCCAGGCCGAAACCCGCGCCTACACCCGACAGGCAACGCAGAGCGTAAAGAATGAAGCCCGGGTCAGTCTTGAACGCGATGCTTGCTACGTTCGCCAGCATCATCAACGCGAGGGCGCCGAACAGGTACTCTCGCCTACGCAGGGCGAACGGAAAAGCCGTCGCCAGCACCGTGCCGGCGCTCGTCGAGATCATCTCGGCCGTCAGAAGATAGCCGGAGGTCGCTTTGTCGAATCCGACAGATTGAACGAAGGCCTGAATGATGAGCGGCTTGAGCGAGGACGCCGCATGTCCCGCAACGCCCACGACAACGATCGCGACGATGGGCAATGCCACCCACAGGCTGGCGCGGGACATGCCATTGCTTCCCATAAGGTCAACGGAGTGAGCCTCCGCCTTCTGAAGTCTGCCCGTTGCAGGATCGCTCATTTCAAAGGTCTCTCCCTATTGTGACAGGCCTGACGATCGAAGCACCACCTGCCACCGCGAACAAGCCGATGTGGACATGGGGCTCGATTGCCGCGACGCCGACAAGGCCACACCGGACAGCCCACGATGCATCCCCGCCGGGGCGTCGACACAATAATCAGTCTCCCTGCTTATATATTCTCAGTCTGCCTGTATATATTGGACCCGTATGTAAGGGAATCTACCTACCGCCTGACACCCCCAAATTTTGCGTTGACATTCGGCGACGTCGAGATCAATGTATCCCGAGTTGGTACACCAAAAGGAGTTCTTCGTGTCAAAAGTAAGTGTTCTCGCCACGGGCGACGCCATGCTCACGCAGCGCATATCGCCTAATCCCGATGCCGATTTCCTGGCTCTCGTCGAAATGCTGCGCAATACCGATGTTGCGATCACGAACGTCGAGATGGTCTTTCCGGGCCGCGGCCGGATGGCTTCGACGACCATGCACGGCATTCCGTGCGGTGTCGAGCCGGAGCTTCTGTCGGAGTTCGAGTGGCTCGGCATTGACATCTACGGGATGGCGCACAATCACGCGACCGATTACGGCGTTTCCGGACTGGTTTCCTCGATCGAGGCGCTCGAGGCTCGCGGACTGACTTACGCCGGGGTAGGGCGCACGCTGCGCGAGGCGCGGGCGCCGCGCTATTTCAGTGCGCCGGGCTGCCGCGTTGCCTACATCGCTGCGGGCTCGAGCAATGCGCGTCTCAACCTTGCAGCGGACCCGAGCGTTGGTGACGTCGGGCGCCCTGGCATTGCGCCGGTTCGCGTTCAAAAGACTCACTACATCAAGAAGGAACGTTTCGACGAACTGCGCGACATCCTCGCCGAGGCGGGCGTGAATGTCACGGCGACAGGGACAACTGCGCCGGGAATACATTTTCCCTATCCCGACAAGAACGTATATGACCCGCCGCCGCCCGGCGGCTTCGCAGTGGAGGGCGTCAATTTTGCGCCGGGCGAGACGTCCCGAGTGGTAACGGACGCGCTGGAACGGGATGTCGAAGCGCTCACTGCCTCCGTGCGGGAAGCCGCTCGTCAGGCAGACCTCGTGTTCGTTGGTCTTCATTGTCACGAGGGCCTTCAGGGGCGCTGGAACAGCGACACCCCCGCGGAGTTCCTCCAGCCGCTCGCGCATAAATTGATCGATTCCGGCGCACATGGCGTATTTGCGCATGGCCCTCATATGCTCCGCGGTGTCGAGCTCTATGCCGGCCGGCCCATTTGTTACTCGCTCGGCAACTTCATTTTCAACGTGGAAACGTTCTCTTCGTTTCCGCTCGAGGTCTATGAGCAGCAGGGCATGCCCCTGACATCGACGCCCGCGGATCTGTTCGACGTGGTAACGGGCTACGGCAAGCAGCCGCTTTTCTGGGAGTCGGTTGTGGCGCGCTTCACCTATGAGAACGGTGTTCTCGCTGACAGCGAACTCCATCCGATTACGCTTGGAAGAGATGCGCCGAGGAGCCGGCGCGGTTGCCCACAGCTAGCGTCCGGCGACGAAGCTGCACGAATCTTGTCCCGTCTCGATGGTCTTTCCAAACCATTCGGTGCGAGCGTTGAAATCGTCCGGGACGGAGATCGTTGCGTCGGAAAGATCAGGCCAGATCTTTGACGTGATTTGTCCACGCTTGCATCGCTTCGTCGTGTTGCGAAGCGGTGCGGGCACACGCCGGGGATCTTCAATCTAATGACGGATCCCTCCGTCGAATAATCGCGTCCACTCCGGCATAAGAGGTTCTTTCGCAGCCTGGCGGGTGCTCATTCTTTCCGCCAGACGCTGCCGCCAATTCCACGAAGTAGGCATCCCGGGTTCTTCCCTATCCACCGTGTTATTGACACCTCAAAAGTATACAGGCAGACTGAGTATATGGTCTTGTGAGACGAACATCGCAGATATATGAACTCGCTTGTATTGAATCACTCTGGGGCGGTCGAGCTCCCGTCGTCCAATAACCTCCCGGAAAGCGGTGGTGCGCGACGGGGCGAGCCGCCTGACGGTTCACGCGACGCTCGCGGGCGATGGATGTCGTTCATCGGTGCGGGAGCCCTGGTTGCCGTGGGATACATGGACCCGGGAAATTGGGCCACCGCGCTCGGCAGCGGGGCGAAATACGGCTATCAACTGCTGAGCGTCGTCCTCGCAGCGAGCCTGATGGGATTGCTGTTGCAGTGGGTAGCGTCGAGAGTCGGTGTCGTAACCGGACGTGACCTCGCTCAGTTGTGCCGTGAGCGTTATAGCCGTCGAACCACGATCCTGCTTTGGATCGCTTGTGAAATCGCGATCATCGCTTGCGATGTCGCGGAAGTCGTAGGCAGCGCAGTGGCGTTGCAACTGTTACTTGGTGTTTCGCTGACTGTAGGCGTGCTGATGTCGGGATTCGCCACATTCGCCATGCTGGCACTTCAGAGCCGCGGCCAACGCCCGCTGCAGGTCGTCGTAAGTTTGCTGATCTTCTTCGTTGGATTGTGTTTCATCGTCGAACTCGCTCTCGCAAATCCCTCGTGGCATGCAGCGCTCGCTGGTCTCAAACCATCGACCGAATTGCTGCGGGACGCGGGCATGATCTGGTTCGCTGCAGGCATACTGGGCGCAACGGTGATGCCCCACAATCTCTATCTACACTCTGCGCTCGTGAAGGAACACGCGAACGACAGAGACGAACAGTCGACCGCAGACGCCATGAGAGCGGTCAATGTAGACACGTTCGCATCGCTCGGTCTGGCGTTCACTGTCAACGCATCCCTGCTGATTGTCGCGTCGGCCGTGTTTCACGCGAGCGGTCATTACGATGTGAGCGATCTCGCCGACGCTCATCGGCTGATCGCACCTCTCGTTGGCAACCAGTGGGCAGGGGTCATCTTCGCGGCGGCGCTGCTTGCTTGCGGACTCAACGCGACTGTCACGGGCACACTTGCAGGTCAGGCGGTCATGGAGGGCTTCCTGCGGCTAAAGAGTGCGCGCTGGGCACGTGCGCTCTTCACGCGAGTGCTCGCTATAGGGCCGGCGCTGCTTGCCGTGGGCGCTTTTGGTGAACATGGATCGAACCAATTGCTGGTTGCGAGTCAAGTGGTGCTGAGCGTGCAATTGCCTTTGGCCGTGATTCCCTTAGTGAGCTTTGCATCGGATGCCGCGCTCATGGGCCGGTTCCGCGTCAAGGGAATTCCGCTTGCGCTGGCGTGGTTGTGTGCCGGGATTATCGTGGCGCTGAATTTGGCGCTGCTTTGGCAACTGATGGCCCATTGAGCCTCACGCATGCGCGACTGGAGACTGAATGAGCTATCGCGAATAATCATTGCGGTCACTCGTGGACAAGTGGTCGCAAGAATGGCCGCATAACTTTCTTGAAGCAGCCTGAACACCCCGTTAAATCGACCAGAAAAAGTGGATGTCAGGCCTCGCGCGCGGCCGTCGCCAGCATTTTCACATGCATTGCGCGAGACGTAGTCCGCGCGACCGATCCCTAAGTAAATGCCCTTACATACGCGCTCAAAGTATACAGGCAGACTGATCAAACGATGCGGGAATAGAGACACGGTAAGCGCCTAACAGTGTCTTCAAGCATAGGAATAATTTCGACATCCTACGTAACAAAATATTGTCCTTCGGACCGAAGAGCGGCATTGCCCACGATATCTGAAAGCTTGATCGAATGCAGTTTGACTAGTTGTTTAACGAACAGGAGACAGTTCAAATGAGCGACCCTGCAGCAACCAATCTACGCGAAGCGGAGTCGATTTCCGCGCTACCGACTGACGACAGAGGACTCTTCTCGCGCGCCGCCTTTTGGGTGACACTGCCAATCATCGCAATCGTGATGGTCGGCGTTGCCGGACATGCGGCTTCCTCTCTCAAGCCGCTTATCATCCAGGCTTTCGTTCAGTCTGTTGGCTTCGATAAGGCGACATCTGGTTATCTGCTGACGGCCGAGATGATCTCCACCAGTGCCGGCACTGTCCTCGCGACAGCTTTTCCCTTCGCCCTGCGGCGACGGGGCTATTTATTCGGTGCGCTGGCCTTGATGATGCTGGCTAACGTAGCAAGCATCCCGTTCAAGGCTGATCCTGGCATCTTGCTTTACGCCTTGCGCTGCCTGTCTGGCGTAGGGGCGGGCTTCGGCCTTGGACGGCTCGGGATTCTTATTGCACTCTCCGGGCGTCCGGGGAAGACAGCGGCACTCTATTCGACGACTACCCAGCTGTACGGTGCCGCCGCCGCGTTTGCCATGCCGTTTATCGACAGAATCTGCGGGGCGAATTCGATCTTCGTCATTCTGGCAGGCACGGTTCCTCTTGCCCTGGTGCTCATCGGATATGTTCCGGAAAGCCATGAGCGAGTCGAGAAGAAGAAGGCGGTGGCGGTCGAGGGCGTGCGAACGCTCGGGCTACCGGAAAAAGTGATCCTCGCGACCACCTTCTTTGTCTTTTATCTCGGCATCGGCACGTTCTATCCATTCATCGCCGTGCTGGGCGAAACCGCCGAAATTGGACGATCGCAGATGTCCGCGGTACTGGGCTGGGCCGCGATCGTCAGCGCGCTAGGGTCTGCCATGGCGGTCGTTGCCGGAGACCGGAAAGCGTCTGCTCCGATCATCTCGCTCTTCTTCGTCGCACTGTGCAGCGCGATCGTCCTGCAGCTCGCGTTTCCACGATCGCTCGCCGTGTTCATCTGCTCAGTGCTGCTCTTCGCCTTCTCATACTGGGTCATCAATCCGTTGATTCTTGGCGTCATGTCGAAGCTGGACAGGACCGGGCAAATGAACGGGGTCTATTACATCGTCGCAGTCGGCGGCATCTCGTTGGGGCCGGCGTTGGCAGGCTGGGTGCTCACCCACCAAGCGGATCGCTTTACGGGCGCGGAGTTTCTAAGAGCGGTGAGCTTTGGTTTCCTCGCTGTCTCGTCGGCGGTCCAGATCTACTACGCCTACCGGGCGCGACGCCTTCCGGACTAGTTCGCGACAGGTCGAAACGGGGCGCTCGGCCGGAGCGCCTGCAACGTCCGTCTCTCAGGGCCGCGCAACCACAGCGCGGCGCTTTTGCCTTGGTCCGTGTCCTCGCGCGGGCCAAGGCATTTTTTATTGGTAATCAGTCTGACTGTATACCTTGCGAGCTCCCTGAGGGTTCTCCCTAAACGGGTTTCGTTGACAGGATAAAAATATACAGGCAGACTGAATATCACGACGAACCCCACATCGTCGCAAGGTAACGAACTGACGACGACAACCCATTGTCGGGAGGAAACATGATGACGACGGCAACACTTGAGCGGCCGGAATCGCAGGACAGGCAAATCGAGCATATTGAAATCAAAGTGATCGATACGGATGTCCATGTCGAACCGCGCTCGTTCGAAGAGCTGATTCCCTATCTG
The DNA here is from genome assembly GCF_056930355.1 of Caballeronia sp. 11_S32. NCBI lineage: Bacteria > Pseudomonadati > Pseudomonadota > Betaproteobacteria > Burkholderiales > Burkholderiaceae > Caballeronia > Caballeronia sp. 11_S32. The sequence continues at coordinate 1,207,615 of NZ_JBXOWH010000001.1, read as the reverse complement.
GACGCGCCCTGGCGCGATATGCCCAATCTTATCGACAGCGTGCCCTTCAGCCGCTCGACGTACAAGACGCTCGACGGCGGTGGCCGCAAGGACGCGTATCCGTCGATCGGAGACATCGGCTCGGACCCCGAAATGGTCGGGCAGCAAATGTTTGTCGATGACCCGACCGACTATGCGATCTTGCTGCCGTGGAGCTTCCGCGGCTTCACGACCGACCCGAAACTGGATACCGCGTTGGCCGGCGCTGTGAACAGCTGGATGGCCGATACCTGGCTGTCCAAGTACAACGCCGAGAAGCGCTATGTGGGCTCGATCTCGATCTCCGTGGATGACCCCATTGGCGCGGCCAGGGAAATCGACAAATGGGGTGGTCATCCCGGCTTTCGTCAGGTGATGATCGGCCACTATGGTCCGCGTCCCTTCGGTCATCCGATGTATGACCCGATCTGGGAAGCAGCTGCACGCCACAACCTGCCCATTTCGATGCACTTCCGCGGTGGCGCCACGCAGCCGCTCGGCTGGACCTCGACGGGGCCGCTGCAATACTTCGTCGAATATCACTCGCTGATTGCGCCGATGGCGTATGCCACGCACCTGGCGAGCTGGATCTGCAACGGCGTGTTCGACCGCCATCCCGACATGAAGGTCCTCTTCGTCGAGGGCGGCTTCCTGTGGTATCAGCCGTTCGTGGATCGTATGGAGCGCCATTGGGCGACGACGTCGAAGGAACTCGGCCTGAAGAAGACGCCGCATCAATATGTCGTCGACCACTGCCGCTTTGCAACGCAGCCGATCGAAGAGAACACGGACCCGCACAAGATCGCCGCGCTCTATGAGCAGGCGAACGCAGCAGAACTCGTGATGTTCTCGAGCGATTATCCCCACTATGACTACGACCCGCCGAGCAAGGCGCTCCCGCGCTCGATCGACGCCGAGGTGAAGAAGCGAATCATGTCAGAGAACGCCCGCCTGGTTTATGACCTTCCGACGACGCGTCCGGTGGACCGTTTCGACGTGGCTGCCGGAGGTGCACGATGATTATCGATTGCGCAGTCCATCCGGTTCTGGACAACATCGAGTTCAACAAGGAAGTAGGCGCACCGTGGAACCTGCTGAAATTGCCGCCGCTTTTCGGTGAGAAGTACCGCGCACCATTCGATCAGTTCTCGGTGCCGGCGCAAGAGGCATCGAGTCCGGCAGCCGTAGCTGCTGACTTGCGTCGCCGCGGCGTCGATTACGCGGTACTGAGCCCGACGACGCGCGGTTACTGGCCGAACCCGCAGCAGGCCGCGGCAGTTGCGAGCGCCGCAAACAGATTGCTCACGGAGAAGTGGTTGAACGCGCCGGAAGCTGAAGGCCGCTTCCTTGGCTCTATCCGCGTCTCGCTGAACGATACGGACACCGCGCTGCGTGAGATCGATCGTTATGCCGATGATGACCGCTTCGTGCAGCTTGTCGTTCCCGCTCGTGCGTTGGCGACTTACGGTGAGCAGCGCTTCTTCCCGATCTGGCGTGCGGCTGCCGAGCGAGGCCTCGTCGTCTTCGTCCACGATGACTTCGCGACGCTCGTGGAACCGCCGCCGTCACAAGTGGGTTTCCCGAGCTATTTCGCTGAGAATCACGCGATTCGCCCGATGTCGTCCATTGTTCAACTGACCAGCTTCATCGTTGCCGGCGTCTTCGAACGACTGCCCGAACTTCGTGTCGTGTTCGGCGATGTCAGCGTGCACGCCGCGCGCTCACTGGTGATCCGAACCGATAAGGACTGGCAGTCGGATCGTGTCGAGGTGCCCTGGGTGAGCAAGGACCCGACGACGTATCTCGAACGTCAAGCCCGCTTTGTCACTCAGGCTGACGACGAAATTTCGCCGCACAGCGTGGCTGCAAGCGGAACCATTGGCGGTGACAACGCTTCGCTGGTGGTGTTCGGCAGCCGCCATCCCTATTGGGACGGAGTGAACGCGAATGACGTGTTCCCGAACTGGTCCGAAACGGAGCGCGCTCGTGTCCTCGCGGACAACGCGGCACGGTTCTATCCGCGTCTGGCAACGCGCGTTTCAGCTGAATTGAGCTCGTGACCAGCACGAGTGAAAAGGAGACAAGATCATGCGGTACGTAGTCGGTCCAGTGAGTGATTTTCCGCCGGGTTCATCGACCATCGTCTATCCGGACAAAGTGAAGAGCGGTATCGGTGTCTTTAATGTAGGCGGTCAGTTCTACGCATTGAAGAACACCTGCCCGCACATGGGTGGTCCGTTGTGCAAGGGAAGGGTGCGCGGTACTTCACAGGCGGAGTTGCCGGCGGATGGCTTGCCTGAAATGCACTGGGTGCGCGACGGCGAGATTGTGGCTTGTCCGTGGCATCACTGGGAATTCGAAATCAAAACCGGCCGCACGATTTTCGAGTCCAGGCAGAAAGTGCGCAGCTATCCGGTGAAGGTCGAGTCGCCGGAAGAACTCGAGCGGTTGAAAGCGGGTGTGGAAACGGTGCCCGTTTCGATTGAAGGCGCCACGGTCGTTCTCGAAGTCTGAGCGATCCGGCAAGGATCGCGAGCACTTCTCGACGGACGAGGCTCATCGATTTCATGAGGCTCGTCCATTCACTGAGGGTTTGTCATGTCTGAACGCGACTTCGAACTTGTGATCACCCGCAAGGACGTGGTGGCCGATGGAGTCCATCGTCTGACGTTTGCGCGCCAGGACGGCGCCGATCTCCCGGGTTGGGAGCCCGGCGCACATGTGGACCTCCATTTCGCTTCCAAAGGCGTGGAGTATGTGCGGCAGTATTCCTTGTGTGGGCAAACCAGCGACCGAGGCCACTGGCAGGTAGCCGTGCGGCTCGCATCGGACGGCCGCGGAGGATCGGCTCATATCCATGAAGGCATCGCGGAAGGGGACACGATTCGTGTATCGGGACCGCGCAACAACTTTCCGCTCGTGCCTGCAAAGCGCTACCTGTTCATCGCGGGTGGAATCGGCATCACGCCCATCCTGCCCATGATCGCCGACGTCTCCGCAGCAGGCGCGGACTGGCGCCTTCTGTACTGCGGACGTTCGGCCGAGTCGATGGCCTTTGTGGACGACGTTCGCGCGATCGGTGGCGACCGGGTCTCGCTTCACGAAAGCGATAGCCGTGGACAGGCAGACTTGAGCGCGCTCATCGCTCAGTCCGATCCGGACACGGTTCTCTATTGCTGCGGCCCGGAGCCAATGCTCAACGCGATCGATGAGGGCTGCGCCGAATGGCCGAGCGAACGCGTCCACTACGAGCGGTTCTCTGCCCGAGCCGACGGGTCCATCGACGAAGACACTTCATTCGAAGTCGAATTTGCCCGTTCCGGCGTCATAGCGACGGTGCCGCCGGGTTGCTCGATCCTGGAAAAGGCCGAGGAGCTTGGCGTGGAGATCGACTCCTCTTGCCAGGAAGGTGTGTGCGGCTCGTGTGAGACCCGAGTGATTTCGGGCGCGCCTGATCACCGCGACTCGGTGCTGAGCGCGAAAGAGCGGGCCGCGGGACAGACCATCATAGTGTGTGTTTCGAGATCGTGCTCGGCTCGCCTCGTGCTTGACGCGTAACCCCGGGAACATGGCGACTTTAATTCGAGTTGCGCACGGACCAACAAAAGATTGGAGTATTTATCAATGGCTGATTTGACGACTGAAAAAACTGAAACGTCGAGCGGTGAGACACTGCCGCGCCACCGTCGCGTCCTGCAAGAGTCGGGGCCGGCCGCAGGCCGGATCAAGGGCATCAATCACCTCGTCCTCTTCACGCATGACATGAACGAAGGCGTGCGATTCTATCGGGACATCTTGGGCATGCGTGTCGTTCGAACCGTTCGCTTCACCACCACGGGTGAAGGCCTGCGTTCGGCCGCGCATCATTCGAGCGGCTCAGCCGTCAAGCCGGCCGATTCGTCGCCCGTGGCGGTGAATATCTCGCTGCGGCAGGTTTTCTTCGAAATGGGCAACGGCGAGCTCTTTTCGCTTTACGAGGCGCCCGGTGTCGCGAAGCGTCCGCCGGCACCCGTGAGCTCAGTGCTGTGGCCCGCCGCGGTGAAGGCGCGATGGAGCAAGCCGGTCGAGCCGCAGAAGCTGGATCATCTGTCCTTCGACGTGCCGAAGCATGCCGACGTGGAGTGGTTTCGTGAGCACTTGCTCGCCAGCGGCATTCCGGTGTCTGAAGTCTCGGAACGACGCGGTGTGAACAACACCCATCGATTCATTTCCTCCATTTACTTCGCGGACCCCAGCGGCAACCCGCTGGAAATCTCGTCCTTCGATTCGCAGGACACAGCATGGCAATCGTACGACTTCTCGGACTGGCTCATGGACGAAGATCCGGTACCCGCGCTGCTCGAAGGCGCGCCTGATGAAGTCCCACCGCATGTTCCGAACTGGGTGCAAGCATCGAAGGGATGAATAGTGATGGATTTCGAGGAAGTCGCGGGCTGGGGCGCGGAGAGTTGGGAGCACGACGTCACTGGCGTCGCGCTCGATTCTGAAGACCGCGTGTATGTGTTGCGACGTGGCGCAGATGCCATCACCGTCTTGAGCCCCGATGGAACCGTCCTGAATCGCTGGGGCAACGATTGCTTCTCGAACCGTCCCCACCTTATCTCGATCGGCAGCGATGACAGGATCTACATCGCTGACGATGGCGCCCACCGAGTCTTCGTGTTCGACCTCTCTGGGCGCCTGCTCGAGGCCATCGGTAGCGGCGTCCCATCGGAAACCGGTTATGACGCGACAGCGCCGGGCGCGGAGGCCGCTTACGAACGAATGAAGGGTGGCCCGCCGTTCAACAGGCCGACCAAGGTCGCGCCGGCAAGCGATGGCGAATTGTTCATCAGCGACGGCTATCGCAATTGCCGGATTCACCGCTTCTCCGCGAACCGCCGACATGTTTGTTCCTGGGGAGAGGCTGGAGCGGAGGCAGGGTGTTTCGTGATTCCGCACAGCGTCGTGATCGATAGCGCAGGTCGCGTTGTCGTTTGCGACCGGGAAAACGACCGGATCCAGATCTTTACGCGAGAGGGCCAACTGCTCGAGATATGGACCAACGTTCAGAGACCGACCGACGTGGCCTTCGATCAGCGTGGATATGTGTACATGACCGAGCTCCCGCGAGGCCCCAAAGATCTGAAGTCCTGGCGGCTCGGGCGGGCGGAGGAAGAGTTGCCGGGGCGAGTGACGATTCGCTCGGCGGATGGCTCCATCAAAACGTTCTTGACTTGTCCTGGCGTGCAATTTCTCGCGCCACACGCGATTGCGGTCGACTCGACAGGTGCGATCTACGTTGCCGAAGTGCCCGAGTCGTTTTCGAGCTACACCGGCAGACCGCAGGTTCCGCATCGTTGTCTGCGAAAGTTCAGACCGCGATAGCTAAATCCGCCGCTGTCTTATCAGGAAAGGATCAAACATGACCAAAGTGGGCGACATGTTGCCCGATGCGAAACTCTTCGAATTCATCGAAGAGGCGTCAGACGGCTGCCCGGTTGGACCCAACGCGTTCTCGACGCGCGAACGGAGCGCTGGCAAGCGCGTGGTGATCTTTGGATTGCCCGGTGCGTTCACGCCAACGTGCTCGGCCAGACACGCGCCGGGTTACGTCGACAAGGCGTCGGCGCTGTTCGCGGCCGGTATCGACGAAATATGGTGTGTCTCGGTCAATGATGCGTTTGTGATGGGCGCATGGGGACGCGATCTTCGAGCCGCGGGCAAGGTGAAGATGGTCGCCGACGGCTGTGCGCACTTCACGACTGCGCTCGGACTGGTTCAGGATCTGACCGAACGCGGCATGGGACTCAGGTCCAGGCGCTACGCGATGATAGTCGACGACGGCGTGGTCAAGACGCTCAATGTCGAAGACGCGGGGAAGTTTGAGGTCAGCGACGCTGAGAGCATCCTCGCGACGTTGCGCCATAGCTAATCAGGGACGTTCAAGAAAATGAGCCTGAAGGAACAACTCAAGGACCCGGCACTGTTGCGTCATGCAGCCTACATCGACGGTGAATGGCAGCAGGCCGACAATGGCGCAACGTTCGACGTGCGCGATCCGTCGAACGGAGCGTCGCTGGGCCCGGTGCCGAAGATGGGGGCGAGCGAGACGCGTCGTGCCATCGATGCCGCGAACGCGGCCTGGCCGGCATGGCGCAAGAAGACGGCCAAGGAACGGGCCGTCATCATGCGCCGCTGGTACGATTTGATGATCGAGAGCGCCGACGACCTCGCCCTCATTCTCACGACCGAGCAGGGCAAGCCGCTTGCCGAGGCGAAGGGCGAGATCGCCTATGCAGCGTCCTTCATCGAATGGTTCGCGGAAGAGGGCAAGCGGGTGGCCGGTGATACCCTCGCCACGCCCGCGTCCGACAAGCGCATCATCGTGACGAAGGAGCCGATAGGCGTTTGCGCGGCCATCACACCGTGGAATTTTCCCGCTGCGATGATTACGCGCAAGGTCGGTCCGGCGCTTGCCGCGGGTTGTCCTATCGTGGTCAAGCCCGCCGAGGCGACGCCCTTCTCGGCGTTCGCGCTAGCCGCGCTGGCCGAGCGCGCTGGAATACCCAGGGGCGTGCTCAACATCCTCACGGGCGACCCGAAGGAAATCGGTCAGGAAATGACGAGCAATCCGGTCGTGCGCAAACTGTCGTTCACCGGATCGACAGCGGTCGGGCGCCTCCTCATGGCGCAAAGCGCGCCCACGGTCAAGAAGGTGACGCTCGAACTTGGCGGCAACGCGCCATTCATCGTGTTCGAGGACGCCGATATCGATGCCGCGGTGCAGGGCGCGATGGCATCGAAGTATCGCAACAGCGGACAAACCTGCGTCTGCACGAACCGCTTTTACGTGCATGAGCGCGTCTACGAGGCCTTCGGACAAAAGTTATCCGAGGCGGTCAGGAAGTTGAAGATCGGCCGGGGCACGGACGACGGCGTCATGCTTGGACCGCTCATCGACGAGAGGGCGGTGGAGAAGGTGGAGATGCACATCGAAGATGCGGTTTCGAAAGGCGCATGCGTCACGACGGGCGGCAAGCGACATGCACTCGGATTCGGCTTCTTCGAGCCGACCGTGCTCATGGGCGTTACATCGGACATGAAGGTGGCGAAGGAAGAGACTTTCGGCCCGCTCGCGCCGATCTTCAAGTTCACGACCGACGACGAAGCCGTGCGCCTGGCCAACGATACGGAGTTCGGACTGGCCGCCTATTTCTATAGCCGCGATGTTGCGCGAGTCTACCGGGTAGCCGAAGCCCTGGAATACGGTATGGTCGGAATCAATACCGGCTTGTTGTCGAATGAGGTCGCACCGTTTGGCGGTGTGAAGCAATCCGGTCTTGGCCGAGAGGGGTCGCGTTACGGTATCGATGACTACGTCGTCATCAAATATATGTGCCTTCAGGTTTGAGCGGTTGCCAGGTGAGTCATTCGCACAGGTGCGAATTACTCACGCGTCTCGATGATTCTCTTGATGAGCGATAAGCCCTTCTGCAATTCTTGCCGCTCATCCGCGGATAGCTTTTCGAGGATCACGGCGTTCAACCAGTCTTCCCGCACCGCGAATATGTTCTCGAGTGTCTTGCTGCCTTTCTTCGTGAGTTGAATGATCGTCGCTCGACCGTCAGTGGGGTGGGGCTTGCGGCCTACCAAGCCTGCTTTTTCCAGCGCCTGGACGGTGAGAGACATCGATTGCGGGCGCACGCGCTCGGCCGCTGCAAGGTCGTTGATGCTCATCGTTCCCTGGCGCTGAAGGTGCCCCAGCACCGTAAGCTGCGAGAGCGGCGGACCAGACTCGACCCGAATGAGTCTGGCGCCCCGTCCTAAAGTCTCGCGAAGATCGAACGCGAGTTCCGCAACCGAATCCCGATTTTTCAGCATGTTTGATAAGACTTTCCGTTGCGTGGCGCTCTTGTTGGAACGCAGCGTGGTCAAAACGATAAATTTAGCATATGCTCGAGCGCCGTCCGGCGAGGAAGCGGCGGATAAAGAACGACGCTCCCGGCTTCTGACATTACCTGTTCACGAAACGACTATTCCCCGCGCCCGAAGGCTTCTTCGCCCGGCCGTCAGCGAGTCCAGCAACCTGTCACGCGCCGCACTGATGTGCTTCTGCGTAAGCTCGATTGCTTTGTCCACCTGACCCTTCTGCAGCGCTTTCAACACTGCCCGATGTTCGGTCGTGCCGGGGTGCAAGGCATCGTTCTCGATCCAGCGCACGCGCAGCAAGCGGGTCATGCAATCGGCGATGCCACGCGTCACGAACTCATTGCGCGCAAGTCCGCCGATCCTGAGGTGAAACTGTCGCGCCGCATTGTCCCGCTCCTCCGGCGTGGACGTCGGACCGATCGAATCGAGGATAGCCTCGATCTCGGACAGTTCCGCGGAAGTCGCTGAAGGGCCGCCGAGGCGCAGTGCGGCGACCTCCAGAATCTCGCGGTAGACGAACAGTTGTCTGACTTCATCGAGGTCGATGGGCGGGATCATCCACGCGCGTCCATTGCGACTGACGAGCCCCTCTGCCTCGAGCCGAAGCAGCGCCGTGCGAACGGATGTCCGCGATGTCTGAAACTGCGCTTCCAGCCAGCGTTCGGTCAAGCGCTCGCCTGGGCCAATATCCATATCCAGGATCATCCTTCGAAGCTGCTCTTCGACCAGCTGTGTCTGCGTCGTCAACCTGCACCTCCACTCTTGCGCATCGCCGAAATCTCGTTGAACTGTTGTGCTCCAACTTGGTGTACCAAATCAGTGTACCATGCTGGGTTGAAACCCTTCCGTGACCGCCAAGTATATGGATTCTGACCAACCCGAGGTGCATTGGCTGCGCAATCTCGCGATCTGCCTCTTTGGTTCGTTTGAGACCGTCTACCGCGCAAGCCTCGGGTATCGAAGGAACAGCGCAAGGGCGGACGGTCGCAAGTACCGCAAAAGGGCGTGGTCGTCGCCATGCTTGGCACCGGCCTCCTTCTCATGGTGGCCAATATGTCGATTGAGCCAATCATCACGGTTTATGTCGCGACTCTGGTTCAGGACCCGGCTCACATCACCCTCGTTTCAGGCCTTGTGATGTCGACTGCCGCGCCCGGAAGTATTGTCTCTGCCTCCCAGCTCGGTAAGGTTGCCGATAGTATCGGGCATTCAAAGGTCATCATCTTCGCGCTCACGGCTGCGGGACTGCTGACGTCCCGGATAGCTTCGTGGGGACCGCCATGGGCTATTCGCTGTCGTCGCAATTCGCAGGGCAGGTCTCGGGGCCGCTGATCGGCGGATTCATCGGCGGACAAATCGGATTGAAGGCGGTGTTCCTTGGAACTAGCCTTCTCCTGCTTCTTGGCGCCATGTGCAATTGGAAAGTCGCTGGAATGCGCGTATGTGACTAGCGCATTCTTTTTTAATTCTACTGAAAGAGGTCTCGATGTCGGAATTGCTATCCATCAATCCGAAGACGTCCGCCTTGCTGCTGATGGATTTTCAAGGATTTGTTCTCGACAATTTTCTGAAGCCAAATGCCGCCAGCGAGGTCGTGAGCAATGCATCCAAACTTCTCGACGCGTCGCGCTCCGTCGGCGTTTTCACCGCTCACGTGAAGGTCTCCTTTCGCCCGGGCTATCCCGAGATCAGCCCGCGCAACAAGCTGTTTTCCATGCTCAAGGAGAGCGGACTGGTCGATCCCGATGGCGAAGGCACGAAGATTCACCCTGATTTGACGCCGCAGAGTGCGGAGCCGGTCGTTTTGAAACACCGTATTGGAGCCTTCAGTGGAACCGATCTCGAATTGATGCTGCGCGCGCGAGGGATCGAGACGATCATCCTCGCGGGCGTCGCAACTTCTGGCGTAGTGCTGTCCACGGTTCGGCAGGCGTTCGATCTGGACTACCAGCTCGTGGTGGCAAATGACGCCTGCGCGGATGGCGACGAACAGGCTCACACCTTTCTGATAGAGAAGGTGTTGCCTCAGCAAGCCGCGGTCATGCCGACCGCTGATATCGCGAGTGCCTTGCGATGCCGACTTGAATAAGCGGAAGTCGTTAGATTCGATGTCGGCATCGCGGGCGAATCGCCAGTTCGAAGAGCACCCATCCGGGTCTCGACTAACCTCGACTAACGAAAGCCGAAGACTGAGACCTTCTTCCCCTCGAAGCTCTCTTGCACGCCTTGCTGGCAATTCGGTGGACACTTTACGCTGCCGTCCGCGCTGGAGCCTGCCACGGTGACCGCTCTGTAGACAACGGATTCGATGAGCGTCCCGTCCGACGCGACGACGATGTTCAGATCCGTCTCCACACCGGCCGGCACGGCTCCCCCGGCGGTATAGATGATCTTCATGGTGCCCGTGCAATCGTGGTGCACCGTGTAGGCGCCCATCTGGTTCGGATTGAACGTGGTCTGCCCGCCCTTCGGCAGCCCGCCGATAACCCCGAAGTCGGTGCGAGTGAAATGGCCAACACCGTCGAATGTCACCAGGGCGACGTCATCGAGTATCGACGGGGAAGCGTACGGATGTACCAAACCATCATCGCCTATCAATCCGAGAATCACTCCGTGACCGATGAAACCATACGCGCCCCTTAGCGTTTCGTTCGAACAATGGCCGCCGTCGGCATGCGCCGCGCCGCTCAGCGAGAGAAGGACAATGGCTGCTGCCGAAGCAATGCTTGAATGCTTGATCTTCACGGTCATCTCCTTGCCAGCGAATCGGGCGCTCGAGATCACGGCGCAGAAGAATGTCGTCGAGCTCGGTTCAGCACCCAATTCAAAGTGAATAAAAGAATGCCGCAGTGAATCCCGGCTGCCGCCGTTTGCGGAGGAAGCAATGAGAACGAGTGGCGGTAGTTTGTGGCCGGGCGTTCTGACGTGTCGAGGCCAGAGCCGAGGCGCGGGATCGGTAATGAACGGCGAAACGCCTCACCGAGCCGTTAGTTTCGCTCGGCGTCGGCGGACACGCGCAGAAGACGTGCACGAAAGTCCGCGCAAGTGTGACTTCGTGAGTCAGCCATGCATCAAGGGCGCATAGCAAAAAATAGTGTAATCCACGATCTTCGGAAGTGCCAATCAGATTTCGGGAAAGTCACAGGGCGTTACGCATCGCATGATGTGAATGGTGATCTCGCTGTGTAGCGAATGCATCGATGATGGCTCGAAGACCGGACAGCGCACAGGTAAGGATGAACCTTGCACTCTGTAACCTTCTATTGATTGGGTATCCATAGCATCATACGAAGTAGTCGCTGGTTTGCATTCGTCTGCAACGCGAACTGACTCTTGAGATCGCGGTCAATCGAGTGTTCCACGGATCGTTGCTCCGCACGCGCGTGAGTGAATCCTCGAGCAGATCACGCCACCAGCGCCATCGAAACATCGGTTGCGGCATTCTCAGGTAAGCAGGTAATGCATGCACTGACTTTGTGCGCGAAGTGTATCGATCAGCCATTCGGCGGCAGCGGCGGAGAGGCCCCCACTCTTCCTTGCGAGCCAACATGCGTAGAATGGCTACGCTGCTCTTGTTCTTCATTCCCGTTCAACAGGACATCTCATGCTGCAGCCATTCGCGTCTTCAGATTCGTTCACCATTGGCGTCGAACTCGAGGTTCAGGTCGTTAATACGCATGACTACAATCTGACGAAGGCAACCACGGAACTGCTGGGTCGAGTAAAAGAGGAAAGCTTTGCGGGGGCGATCAATCCGGAGACCACAGAAGGGATGATCGAGTTGTCCACTGGAGTGTGCAGGAGCTTTGATCAGGCGAGAAGCGAGTTGCAGGTTCTTCGCGACACGCTGGTACGGGCCGCCGACTTTCTGAATGTCGGAGTCTGCGGAGGAGGGACAAACTTCTTCCAGAACTGGTTCGACCAGCGTTCGGACGGACGCGAGCGCTCCGAGTACCTGATGGGACTGTACGGGGCCCTTTACCAGCAATTCACGATCTTCGGTCAGCACGTGCATGTAGGCTGTCCCGACGCTGACTCGGCGCTCGTTCTACTGCATTCGCTTTCGCGTTATGTTCCACACTTCATAGCCTTGGCCGCCTCTTCTCCTTTTGTACAAGGAAGCGACACGCAGTTTCAGTGCGCCCGGCTCAATTCGGTCGCACCATTCCCTCTGGCCGGCCAGGCTCCCTTCGTAACGAGGTGGTCCGAATTCGAACAATACTTCGATCGCATGACGAACACGGGTCTCGTCAAAAGTCTAAAAGACTTCTACTGGGACATTCGTCCGAGTCCAGGTTATGGCACGATCGAAGTTCGTGTCATGGATACGCCGCTGCGCGTTGAATGGGCAGCGGCGATCGCGGCCTATATTCAGGCGCTTGCTCGGTATCTTCTGGTCGACAGGCCTGCGCGCCTTAGCGAGCGGGATTACGAAGTCTATCGCACGAATCGGTTCATGGCATGTCGCTTTGGTCTGGACGGAACCTGCGTGAACCCGGAGACGCGGCATCGCGGTTCGATTCGAAGCGAGATTGTCGCCACGCTAGACGCGATCGAAGGTCATGCGCAGGTTCTCGGCGCAGAGGAAGGCCTCGAAATCATCAGGCGCAATCTGACCTCCGGCCTGAGCGATGCTGACTGGTTGCGCCGCGTTTACGGTGCGCATGACTCGTTGCATGAAGTTGTCCGACAGCAGTGTCAGATATGGCGGGGAGCGCAGATGCTCGGCTAAGCTAAGACGGGGCCGCGCGCCCGGTGGAGGCGAAGAAAGTCGTTTGCACCGGAGTCCGAAAGATTCGCCCGGATAGATGCCGAGCTCGGTGTGCAGACCGCCGCCGAAAGGTAGTTTTCTTTTGTTCGAAAAAATGCCGCCCAGTGACCGTAATGCCGTTCGGTTGAACCTGGAGGGATCGGCATCAACCCGAGAAGGATGAGAGTGCCGAGGCTGCCTGACCATGCAGCCACCTTCGCAGCGTCGCGACCGGCTCAGGATGAAGCGGCTTGCGCGGCGTCACGATGTAAAACCCCGCTCCAGTGAACAGTTCTCCATCGCCCACGCGTATCAGGCGGCCGGCGGCGATATCCCGCGAAACGAAAGCCGGATGCGCGAGCGCGATACCCTGTCCTTCCATTGCTGCGTCGACGGCGAGCGACGTCTGATTGAAGCGGATATTCTTTCGGCGCGAGGTGCTTTGCTGTTCGTTCACACGTGCGAGAAATTGCGGCCACATCGGGTGCGCATCGTGAAGCAGGGCAACGTCGTCAGGAAACCGATTGTGATCTCGCGGGTGGCCTCGCACCAGTTCCGGATGCGCTACCGCGATGAGCACGTCCTCGAACAGCAGGTCCGCCGTAAGACCGGGACCGAACGGCGGCGAACCGTAGCGCACCGCGATGTCCACGCCGTCAGCGTGAAAGTGGGACAACCGGTCCGACGCGACGATGCGCAGATCGATACCGGGGTGCGCGTTCGTGAAACCCGGCAGTCGCGGGATGAGCCACTTGGCGGCAAACGTCGGCGTCACACTGATTGCGATCTTCAGCGACTGCGGACGGATTGCGCGAGTCGCGTCGATCAGCAGGTCGAACGCGCGCCGCACCGTCGACGCATAGAGCTGGCCATTCTCCGTCAGGATCAGCGCGCGAGGGCGGCGCTCGAATAGTTTCACGCCAAGATCGCTTTCCAGACCGCGTATATGCTGGCCGACGGCGCCTTCGGTCACGCCGAGATCCTCCGCCGCGCGCCGGAAGCTCAAGTGTCGGCTCGCCGCCTCGAAGGCGCGCAACGCATTAAGCGAAGGAAGGGGGGCGTTCGAATCGTTCATGTAGTAGTTTTTCTCCTGCAAGTCGCCAGAAAAACTATCGCTTATGGGTAGGAAGTAAGTGCTACGCTTCTATCGGGTCTGCATTCGCGCACACGCGGTCACAATACCACCGCGCTAAAGGAGCTTCCATTATGACGATAGAAAAAGTGGCTGTTATCGTGGCCGCGGGCAGCGGCATGGGCGCTGCGACCGCCCGTCGGCTGGCGTCCGACGGCTATCAGGTTGCGGTCCTGTCTTCTTCCGGAAAGGGCGAAGCACTGGCCAACGAATTGGGGGGTGTCGGCGTAACTGGATCGAACCAGTCGAACGCGGACCTGGAGCGCCTGGTGGCGCTGACGATGGAGCGCTGGGGGCGCATCGATGTGCTCGTCAACGGCGGCGGTCATGGTCCGCGCGCGCCGCTGCTGGAGATCTCCGACGACGACTGGCATAAAGGCATGGACACGTACCTGATGAACGTGATCCGCCCGACGCGTATCGTGACCCCGATCATGCAAAAGCAGGGCGGCGGGGTCATCGTGAACATCTCCACTGCCTGGGCGTTCGAGCCCAGCGCGCTGTTCCCGACGTCGACAGTGTTTCGCGCGGGTCTTGCCGCTTATACCAAGCTGTTTGCGACCGAACAGGCGGCATTCAATATCCGGATGAACAACATTCTGCCGGGCTGGATCGACAGCCTGCCGGCCACCGATGAACGCCGCGACAGCGTCCCACTGAAGCGGTATGGCAAGGCGGAAGAAATCGCCGCGACAGTCGCGTTCCTCGCATCGGACGGGGCTGCTTACATCACCGGTCAGAACATCCGCGTGGACGGCGGCGTTACCCGGTCGGTCTGATTGCGGACGGGGCCGTGTCAACATCGGCGATCGAGCAGGTATTGCGAGCAGCGTGGTCTACGCTGGCCGCTACGGCGAACCCGCTAACGCCGCGTTCGCCGTTCACGATGCTGGGTCTCGCGGCCATTGGTATCGACGGTAGCCCCGGACGCGTACCGTGGTGCTACGGGGCGTCGGCGCCGTCGCTGTCACCGTCGTGTTCTACGCCGACGCGTGCTCGACCAAGCGCTCAGAAATCGCGCGATGACCGTGTTGCGCTGCTCGCATGCGATCCCGGCGCGGGAATCCAAATCCGGCTCGAGGCGCGGGCAATCGTCTCGCCGCACAATAGCGTCACGAAGGCGTATTGGGATTCGGCACGCGAGCGAAGTCAAAGCGGCTAGCAGGCGGGGAATTGACCGTTGTCTGCCATTGGCCGGCTTCGACTTCGCGACGTCGAAGCGGCCGCTACACTCGCCACAGCGACATTGATGTCGTTCACAGTTGTCTCAGCACCTAGGCGCTGATAACGCCATATCTGTTGGAAGCCAGAGCGTCGGTGCTCTGCAGGCAGACTGCGGATTACTTCGCAGAGGTCTTCTCGACCGCTAAGACGACCCATTGTCCGCCCTGTTCTTCATAGAGCGTTGCTGAGGCATTCTTGAGATCACCGGTCTGAGTAAAAGCGATAGTCCCGGTCACTCCACCGAAGGAATTCGTTTTCAAAGCTTTGATGTATATCTTGGGGTCGGTGGAGTCGGCCGCTTTCATCGCGTTGATCATTGCCCATGCGGCGTCGTAGGCGAGGGGAGCGAACTGCACGATTCCCACGCCAAACCGAGCCTTCAGCTTGGCGTCGAGTTCGGCCGCCCGAGGCATCCGGTCCCGCGGAAGCCCGTATTCCCAACTGAGCATTCCTTTCGCGCCTTGCCCGGCAAGCTGAAGGAAATGCTCGTTCGTGAATCCACCTTCTCCCATGAATCTGGCCTTGATGCCAAGCTGGCGGATCTGCTTCGCCAGACCGGCGGCTTGAATGTCCTGACCGACATAGAAGATCAAGTCGGGGTTCAAGCCCTTGATCGTTGTGAGCAACGCCCGGAAGTCGATGGAGTTTGCTGTGGTGTATTGCCACGAGACGAGTTTCGCGCCACGCTTCTGGATAGCCTTGACGTATTCCGTGACAAGGTTTGTGCCGTAGTCGGTGCTGTCATCGATAACCGCGATACGCTTCGCCTTCAACTGTTCCACTGAGTAGTTCGCGGCAAGCAACGCCATCTGATCGTCGTTGCTGATCGTCCGGAACGTGGTCTCGAACCCTTGCGCGGTGTACGACGGCGAACTCGACGTCGGCGAAATCTGTGGAATGCCAGCGCGCCGGTACACTGACGATGCCGCTACGGAGCATCCGGAATTGTAGTGACCAATGACGCCACTCACACCTTCGTCGACGAAACGCTGGGCGACCAGCACGGCTGTCTTGGGATCGGCGGCATCGTCCTGGCCGTCGATCTCGAATGCGATTTTCGCGCCGCCAATGACGAGTCCTTGCGCGTTCGCTTCCTCGAAGGCGAGACGAGCGGCATTCTCTTCATCCTTTCCGTTGGACGCCGAGAACCCAGTCAGAGGCGCAGCGATTCCGATCTTCACAGACTTGATCTCTTCGGACTGCGCGGTCCTCGCCACGCTTACGCCCGCGATCAGAACATAAGCAAACGCTACCAGTACATTACGACGATACATCGATCCTCCGGGAACGTTGTTCTAGCTTTGCCAAAGACCGATCAGTCCAGTCTGCCGCGACGTGGTTTCAGGTTCTTGAGGCGCCCTGTGGGACTTAACGGGTTCGTGCCGATTTCCGGGCTGTCGAGACTCAGCAGATGAGCGATAAGCTTCTTTCCTTCCGTCATATTGTGCGCTTCGGATAGCTTGCCAGCCTCTTCGGCGTCTTCGGCTAGAATGGCGACGGTGATCGGCCGATGTTGTTCGATGATGGCATCACCAGTCTCGACGAGTGAATCGCTGGAACGAATGTAGATGCGGATTTGCCGCTCGATCACTTCATATTGGTCCTTCAGTCGCCCATGCTCGGAGAGGTCGATGATCGTCTTGTGAAACGCGAAATCCGCTTCCGCAATGACGCGCCTGTTCGACGATGCGCAGCTACGCTCGAGCGCGGCGAAGCAGGCGCGGATCTTCTCACGCTTGCGGGCATTCAGCGTGGACGCAACGAGTTGAGCCGCGAGACGCTCAAGGCTCGATCTCAGCGTATAAAGCTCCCATACGTCCTTCGGCGCCAATTTGATGACGGTCCATCCTGTGTACGGGACGAGCGTTGTCAGTCCTTCCTTCGCCAATTGATGGAGAGCGGCACGAACGGTCGCTCGCGATAGGTCCATCTCCTCGGAAAGCTGAATCTCGGTGATGCGGGCGCCGGCTGGCAAATCCCCGCTGATGATCGACTCGCGAAGAATATCGACAGCTTGAGATCCCATCGACTGCTTCACAACCTTGCGCACGTTTAGAACTGAAGACATAAGGCTTGGACTCACCGATTAAATACGCGACTTCGTCGGGCACGTTGGGCTTTTCATCGACATGACGCCGCCACCGGCCGCCGCCAATCATTGTAGCCAATCGACAACTAGCGGTGCTGCCCTTGGAACCCGTATCGGTCTGCTCGACTCGTTCAGAAAGAAGAGTACAATTGTCGGCATTACGTCGACAAGAGTGCGAACAATCCCTGCTCTGCGACAGACACGGTGGAAGGACGAAATGACAAAAGCGACGGCAGGAGAGGTTCAAAGCCCCAGGGAGACGGGCACGGCGCGTGTGTACGTCACTTTGCGCAATGAAATTCTGACGATGAAACTCGCGCCGGGCACGCATCTCGACGAGCTCGGCGTCGCCGAGCGTTTCGGCGTTTCTAGATCGCCGGTGCGTGAGGCACTCGTGCGCTTGTCCGCGGAAGGTCTCGTCACGATCTTGCCCAATCGAGGCAACGTGGTCACTCCCATGGACTTCGGACGTGTACCTGAATTTCTGGACGCTCTGGATCTGTTGCAGCGCGTTACCACCCGTCTCGCCGCTTTGCACCGGACGGATGAGGATCTTCGGAAGATCCAGCTTGCGGCGAAGGCCTACGAGAAGGCCGCGGCACTCAGCATCAAGAAGCGCAACAGTCTGGATGTGATCGAGACGAACTACGAATTTCACATGGCGGTTGCCAAGGCTGGCCGCAACGTCTACTTCGCTGACCTGTATCGCAGGCTCCTCGAAGAAGGACGACGCATGCTCAATCTGCACTTTCAATTTCAGACGTTGGCAAACGTCAGTTCCGAGGAAATGGCGAGCGATCATACGGATATGGTGGCCGCAATCGAAGCGGGCGATGCCAATGCAGCCGAGGCCGCGGCACACCAGCACGCCGTGCAATTCAAGGGGCGTTTCATGCAGTTTCTTGACAGGAACCTGACGGCGGAAATGCCTGTTGCCTACCCCGCCAAGTAAGGCGGCTCGAGGCACATGCTTACCTCACGAAGACCTCGTCGGCCGGTTGTGGCGAAAACGCGAGCCGGCCGCGAAATATGACGTCGAAGCCGGCGTCGTCTCTCAGGTCTGTTCGGCGCGCGCATTCGCGTTGACCGCAACCAGGCGGCCTCCGACCGCCCAACTCGCGTGTGCTACCTCGTCGAAAACAATCTGCACGTCGGCCGCCGTACATCGGGCGATGCGTGCGGTTTCGCGCGTGAGTACGTCGGCGAGTTCAGATTTCTGCTCGAGCGTCCTGCCTGCGAGCATTTGTACATGGATGATAGGCATTGCGGTTCCTTCAGCGAATTCCAGGCGGTCGTTAATCGGGCTGTGATGCAAAGGCGAGATAGGCGGTGGAGGCAAGCCATCCACAATCGATGGGTAATGTCACGCCCGTAATCGCGGCTGCTTCGTTCGAACAGAGGAAGAACACGGCATCAGCGACTTCTGACGGCTTGACGAAACGGCGCAGGGCCGAGCGCTCGATAACCGCCGCCGGATCACGCTGCCCGCTGTCGATACGGGCCTGCATGGCCTGAGTCAAGGTGTAGCCCGGCGCAACCGCATTGACCCGGACGCCGCGCGGCCCCCACTCGGCTGCCATCGTCTCGGTCAATGCCTTCAGTCCGGACTTTCCGACGGTGTAGGCGACTTGTGCAGAGGAGCGAAACGTCGTCATCGAGCAAAGGTTGATGACTGATCCGCGACCTGCTTCACACATGAAGGCGCCAAAGGCACGCGATGCGATCAGAGTTCCACGAACGTTGATCTGGAAGAGACGATCGAACTCGGCAAGATCCATATCCAGAACGCGCACGGCGTTCTGAAGGATGCCTCCCGCGTTTATGAGGGCGACGGGCGCGCCAGATTGCGCAATCACCTTGGACGCGAATGCCGCGACAGACTCCTCGCTCGCAAGGTCGACGTGATGGAAATGAGCGTCGCACTCTGCATGCCGCAACTCACTGGCTACACGATTGCCACCGTCTGAGTTCACGTCCGCCAGCACCACGCGATACCCGGCATGCGCAAAGCGACGCGCGCAGGCTTCGCCAATTCCACTGGCGCCGCCGGTTACGACGACGACCTCCCGATTCTTCTCCATATTCACCTCACGAATGCGCCGAAGTTGGCTCGAAATTCTGTCAAATTTCAGTCGATCTAATGCCGACAATCGTCACATCGACAGACTGAACTGTCAAGAAATTCTGCCGCCGGTTTCGCATTCATGTTTACCCCGAGATGACGCCAAGAAGCCCGCCCAGTGGAGCTTTCCGCAATTCTCGCAGTGCCGCGTTTTTTTTTCACGTTGACATTGTCGTTTTTTGATCGACAATGCGAGGCATGGATGTGATGCGTTCATCGCGACAATAAGTTTGTAGAGGCTGTGTCGACCGACCCAACCGATAATTGTCGCCAATCATCAATTCCATTTGAGCCTGATCACCGTTGGCTTCAATCTGCAGACGGTATCCGGTGTGCACCTTCAACTTGGTAACCCGAGCCAGCATCAACATCCGACGTCGATGCTGGCTCGAGAACGATCGGGAATCGATATGGCAAGCGCGAGAATTGGCGTCGACATCGGCGGCACCTTCACGGACCTTGTGTTGCTCGACGACAAGGGCTATGTGACTTTCACCAAGGTCTCTTCGACGCCCGCGGCGCCGGAGGAAGCGGTACTGACGGGCGTGCAGCGCATTCTCGAGCAGGCGGGCATGAAGACGTCCGATGTCACCGAGGTGCTGCATGGCACGACAGTCGGTTCGAACACCATGCTACAAAAGGTCGGTGCGAAGTGCGGCCTCATCACGACGAAGGGCTTCAGGGACGTGCTCGAAATCGGCCGTGTGCGTACGCCGACCATGTTCGATCTTTCGTGGGACAAGCCGGTGCCGCTCGTCGAGCGCCGCTATCGCCTGGAGATCGATGAGCGGGTCTTGGCTTCCGGCGACGTGCTGCGCCCGACGCCTGTCGATCAGGTGATCGAGGCGGGCAAGTTCTTCCAGAGCGAAGGCGTTGAATCCGTCGCGATCTGCTTCATCAATTCATATAAGAACGGCGCCAATGAGAAGGCGGCGCTGGAGGCATTCCAGCAAGCGTTCCCTGACATCAGCGTGACTGCGTCGATTTCGGTGCTTCCCGAGCTGCGCGAATACGAACGCACTTCGACGACGGTTGTCAACGCCTACGTGCTGCCGGCGTTGCGGACGTATCTCCAGCGGCTGGAGTCGGGGCTCAAGCGTATCGGCGTCAATGCTCCGCTTCTGGTGAGCAACTCGAACGGCGGGTTGTCGAGCGCTCGCATCGCGCAGGACACGCCGGTTTTCTTCATCTCATCTGGCCGATCGGCTGGCGTGGTCGGCGCGGGACGCCTGGGCGACGCCATCAACGAGCAGGAACTCGTTGTGTTCGACATGGGCGGCACGACCGCATCGGCTTCGCTGATCCATGAGGGGCAGCTCGCGCGCACCAACGAATACGAATTCCGGGCGGGCATCTCGACGCCTAGCCGCTTCATCAAGGCGGGCGGTTACATGATGCGCGTGCCGACGATCGACGTGGCCGAAGTCGGCAGCGGCGCGGGATCGATCGCGTGGATCGATGCTGGCGGCCTGCTCAACGTAGGCCCCGTTTCAGCCGGTGCGTTTCCCGGACCGGTGTGCTACGGCATCGGCGGTGAAAAGCCGACGGTAACCGATGCGAACGCGATTCTGGGCTTCCTGCCGCAGAAGCTGGCTGGCGGGACGATGGAGCTCAACATTCAGGCAGCGCGTGAAGCTGTCGACACGCTGCTCGCGACGCCGCTGGGCATCGGCGTGGAGGAGGCGGCGGTCGGCATTCGCGAGGTCGTCAACGTCAACATGGCGCGGACCATCAAGGCCGTGACGGTCGAACGCGGTGTCGATCCTCGCGATTTCGCTCTGGTTGCCTTCGGTGGATCGGGTCCGGTGCACGCGTGCGATCTGGCTCGCGCGCTCGACATGAAGCGCGTCGTGTTCCCGGCAGCGCCGGGCGTCTTCACCGCGATGGGCATGCTGGCCGGCGCGGTGGAACGTTACTTCGTGCGCCCGTCGCTGAGCCTGCTCGACACGCTGGATATCGACGCGCTCGCGGGCGTCGTCGCTGACATGCGCGAGGACGCGCGTCGCGCACTCGCGGAAGAAGGCTATTCGGCGGATCGCATCGAGTACGTGTTCGATCTCGACATGCGCTTCAAGGGTCAGGACTACGAGATCCCTGTGCGGATTCCCGAGGCGCGTGGCGAAAGCGCGCGGGAAGCGCTGCGCAAGGGTTTCCGTGATGCCTACGCGGCCATCTACGGATACGCGTCGAACGATGCGATCGAATGCGCGAACGTTCGGCTGCTCGCGCGCGGCGTGGCCACGAGCACGCTCGACTTCAACGACATCCGCAGCTCGAAATCCGCGAGCGGCGCGCAGACGGCGAGCACGCGCCAGGTCTACTTCGACCGCAAGACCGGCTGGATCGAAACGCCGATCGTTCCGCGCTCGAAACTGGACAAGCCGATTACGGGGCCTGTGATTCTCGAAAGCTCCGACACCACGATTGTGATCCCGCCGGGCTGGCGCGTGAGCACCGACAAGGTAGGCAGCGTGATTGCCTCGCTCGACTGATTTCACAGGAGTAACCATGACCCAACGTAACGTTGACCCGATCACCTTCGCGGTCGTCAAAAACGCGCTCGACACCATCGTCGACGACATGGCCTTCGCCGTGATGC
Organism: Caballeronia sp. 11_S32; assembly: GCF_056930355.1. Taxonomy (NCBI): domain Bacteria; kingdom Pseudomonadati; phylum Pseudomonadota; class Betaproteobacteria; order Burkholderiales; family Burkholderiaceae; genus Caballeronia; species Caballeronia sp. 11_S32. The sequence continues at coordinate 1,185,770 of NZ_JBXOWH010000001.1, read as the reverse complement.
GAACCGCACGCTCGCCGATCATTCGCGACGTGCTCGACTATTCAGTGACCATGTGCGACGCGAAGGGACGCATCCTTGCGCAGGCAAAGACGGTTGCATTGCATCTCGGCGCGGTGCCCGACGCGGTGGACGTGATCATCAGCAAGTATGCAGCGAGCGTCGAACCCGGCGACGTCATCATCCTGAACGATCCGTATGAAGGCGGCATGCACCTGCCGGATATCTTCATGTTCAAGCCGATCTTTCACGAGAAGCGGCTGCAGGGATTCTCCGTCGTCATCGCGCACCATTGCGACGTGGGCGGGCGCGTGCCGGGTTCGAACGCGGCCGACTCCACCGAGATCTTCCAGGAAGGCATTCGCATTCCGCCGACCAAGCTCTACACCCGCGGCGAGCCGAACGAGACGCTCATCAACATCATCAAGAAGAACGTGCGGCTTCCGGATCTCGTGCTCGGTGATCTCGATGCGCAGCTCGCCACCTGCAACATCGGCGAACGTGAACTGCTGCGCATGATCGACCGTTACGGCGAAGAGAACCTGCAAGGCTACTTCGACGAGCTGCTCGACTATGGTGAAAGACTCACGCGCCAGGCGATCGAAGCATGGCCCGACGGCGTGTATCACTTCACCGACTATATCGACAACGATGGCTTCACCGAGGACGCGATCCCCATCAAGTGCGCGATCACGGTTGCGGGATCGAAGGTCAGCGTCGACTTCGCGGGCTCGTCGCCGCAGGTTCGCGGGGCGATCAACTCGACGCTCTCGTTCGTGAAGTCAGCGACGTATCTCAGTGTGCGCTGCGCGCTCGACGCCGACGTGCCCAACAACGCGGGTGTTTATCGCTGCATCGAGATCACCGCGCCGGAAGGCTCGATTCTCAATCCGCGCATGCCGGCGCCGGTGGCCGCGCGCGCACTGACGGGTTATCGCGTGGTCGACTGCGTGCTCGGCGCGCTTGCGCAGATCGCACCGAAGAAGGTCATGGCGGCGGGCGAGGGTGGCAACACGGTCATCGCGTTGAGCGGCTATGCGAAGGGCGCGAGCGAGCCGTTCATCCTGGTCGACATGATCAACGGTGCATGGGGCGGCCGCTTCAACAAGGACGGCGTGGAAGGCGTGACGAACCCGTCGCAGAACATGTCGAACATGCCGATCGAAACGCTCGAAGCACGTTATCCGATTGTGATGGAAGCCTACGGCTTTGCAACCGATTCGGGTGGCGCGGGCGAATACCGCGGTGGTCTCGGACTCGTGCGCGAGTATCGGATCGAAGCCGACGAAGTGGTCGCGCAAATTCGATCGGACCGCGCCAACCATGCACCTTATGGCCTGTTCGGCGGCGGTTCGGGAGCCTGCTCGGCGAACTACCTTCGTTCGGACGAAGGGCTGTCCCCGCTTCCCAGCAAGTTCACGCGGACGCTGCATCGCGGCGCGATCATCCGCCACGAGCAGGCCGGCGGCGGCGGCTATGGCGATCCGATGACGCGAACCCTCGACAAGATCGAAGCGGACCTCGCGAACGGCAAGATCTCGCGCGAATACGCGGAGCAACGTCACAAGGTCGTGTTCGACGGCGACCGGATCGACCGGGTGCGCTCGGACGCCGCGCGCAATACGAAGTGACTTCAGGAGACGACCCGATGAATCAAAGTCTGAAAGATCGCCTGCGCGAGTTGGGCATCGAGTTGCCTCAATCCGCGCCGAAGCCGGGAGCGAATTTTCTTCCGGTCAAGAAGGTGGGGAATCTCCTGTACGTGTCGGGCCAGGTGCCGGTGCTCGATGGCGTCGATCAGTACGTCGGCAAGCTGGGACGAGACGTCACGATCGAACAAGGACAGGCCGCCGCGCGGCTTTGCGCCGTCAACATGCTCGCGCAGGTAGATCGCGCGGTTGAGGGCGATTTCAGTCGCGTCGCGGGCTGCGTTCGGCTCGGCGGGTTCGTCAACGCGGCCGAAGACTTCACCGATCACCCGAAGGTCATCAACGGCGCATCCGATCTCATGATTGCCGTCCTGGGCGATGCCGGCGGGCATACCCGGGCCGCAGTGGGCTGCATTTCGTTGCCGCGAGGCGTGGCAGTCGAGCTCGATGGAATTTTCGAACTCAAGTAGGCAAAAACCAGCAAGACCCGATCACTGTATTGACTGAACCCCTAAATTGCTGAGGTTGAAAATGCTGCGGATTTCTCAAATGCTTGGTCGCGCACTCGTCTGTGCGACCGCTGTGGGCGCGCTTGCAACGAGCTCGACAACCCATGCGCAGGATGCCAATACCTGGCAGAGCGTGCGAAAGGCCGGCGTTCTGCGCTGCGGTATCGCGACCTCGCCGCCGTACACGATGAAGGATCCGAAGACGGAGTCTTACAGCGGCATCTTCCCCGATCTTTGCCGCCAGTTCGGCGAGAAGGTCCTGAAAGTGAAGGTCGAGTACGTCGACACGACCTGGGACAATATCGTTGCCGGGCTTCAATCGGAAAAGTGGGACATCTCGCTGTCGCTCAACGATACGCCCGAGCGCAGGAAGGCCATCTCCTTCTCGGCACCGGTTGTCGACTACAGCGTGACCTTTGCCTACAACAAGAACAACCCGAAGGTGCCGAAGTCGATCAACACGATTGCCGACATCGACAAGCCGGGCATGACGGTCACCGTGATGTCGGGCACGGCGCAGGACAAGGCGATCTCCGCCGTCCTGAAGCAGGCGACGATCATGCGCCTGCCGGGCTTCGACGAAACGCGCCTCGCGCTGATGTCCAAGCGCGCGGACCTGCTCGCCGATGACAACATGACGAACCTCTTGCTGACGCGTGCTCATCCGGACTGGGCAGTCGCTTTCAAGCCGAATCCACTGCTGGCGCAGCAAGGAATCGCTTTCGGTATTCGCAAGGATACGCCGGCCGCCGACGTCGCCGTTCTCAATCAATTCATCGAGCAGCAGAAGCAGGCGGGCACGGTGAACAAACTGGTAGAAGCCTCGGTTAAAGAGACGGTAGCCGCCACCAAGTGATTGGTGTCCGTGGACGGAGCCGTGCGTGCCGCGGCTTCGTCATCGGATTCAGGACACGGAAGTGTGCTGTCGGCTTTCGTACATTTGAATGGAGTCCCGAGCGCCAGCGTTGCGCTTCGCAGGAGGAAGTCCTCATCATGTTATCTAAGACACAAGCACAACCGCTGGCGGCCCCGACGCATCACGGAACCATCGCGTCTTTGTCGTCGTTGTCGGGCGATTTCGTACAGTTGAAGAACGTGTACAAGTCATACGGCGAAAATCTGGTCGTCATGGATCGGATGAGCCTGAACATGCGCGCCGACGACCGGCTGGTCGTGATCGGACCCAGCGGCAGCGGAAAGAGCTCCCTTCTTCGCGTCATGATGGGCCTGGAAGGCGTTCAGGGCGGCGAGATCACGTTTCAGGGAAAGCCATACATCCGTGGCGCCGACGTCGGTGGCAAACGGATCGATGCGAAGCTGCAAAAGCAGATCGGCATGGTGTTCCAGCATTACACGCTCTTTCCGCACCTCTCCGTGCTGGGCAACCTGATCCTCGCGCCGGTGAAGACGCTCGGTCTGAGCAAGGCCGAGGCGACGGAGCGTGCACGCAAGTACCTCGCGCGGCTCGGTCTCGAAAGCAAGCTGCACGCTTATCCCAGCCAGCTCTCGGGCGGTCAGAAACAGCGTGTGGCGATTGCGCGCGCGCTGATGCTCGAGCCAAAACTGATGCTCTTCGATGAAGTGACATCGGCGCTCGATCCCGAAATGGTGATTGAAGTGCAGAACGTGATGCTCCAGCTCGCCGAACAGAAGATGGCGATGATCATCGTGACGCACGACATGCACTTCGCCCGTGACATCGCGACGCGCGTCGTGTTCTGCGCGAGCGGCAAGGTGGTCGAGGAAGGCGCGCCGGCCGAGATGTTCAAATGCCCGAAGGAAGCGCGTACTCGCGAGTTCCTCGAGAAAGTCCTTCATCTGGATTGAGGGAGCGGACATGGGCTACCAATTCAATTTCAGTTTTCTTCAGGGAAGCGCGGCCGCTCTTCTTCAAGGCCTGAAGGTCACGCTTGAGCTGGCGCTGGCTGCCAACGTCATGGGGCTTGTGCTGGGCTTCTTTCTTTGCCTGATGGTCATGAGCCGCTGGCAGTTCGTGCGCTGGCCGGCTCAGCTTTTCATCGAGTTCTTTCGTTGCACGCCGGCGCTGCTTCAGATCGTCTGGTTCTTTTATTGCATTCCGATGTTGGTCGATTTCTTCATCGATCCCATCGCAATGGGCGTGCTCGCACTCGGTCTGAACCTGACGGCCTTCAACGCGGAAGCCTACCGCGCGGGGGTGCAGGCGGTTCCGAAGGAGCACCTCGATGCTTGCGTTGCGTTGGGTTTGAAGCCGTGGCAACGAACCTTCTACGTCGTCCTGCCTCAGGCATTGCGCAGTGCGCTGCCGGTCCTGATGACCAACGGTATCGGGACGCTCCAGCAAAGTGCGCTGGTTGCGATCGTTGCCGTGGCGGACCTCATGTATATCGCGAAGAGCCTGGCAACCGAAGCCTATCGGCCGCTGGAAACCTATACAGTCGTCGCGCTGATCTACTTCGCGCTATCGCTTCCGATTTCGCGACTTGTTCATGTTATCGAGCGCCGGCAGGACGCCGCCGTAACGCGTTAAGGAGATTGGAATGAATCTGGATCTCGGCATTGTGGCGTCATACTGGCTCGTGCTGCTGAAGGGGCTGGGCCTTACCATCGCCTTCACGAGCGGCTGTGCTGTGCTGGGAAGCCTGCTGGGCTTTTTTCTCAGCCTGCTTCGGCTATCGCCATCGCGTTGGATCAAGGCGCCGACATGGCTGTATGTGGAGCTTTTTCGCGGAACACCGCTTCTCATCCAGCTCTTCTGGATCTTCTTCTGTTTTCCCGTGGTGTTTCGCTTGCCGATCCCCCCGTATCTTTCGGTCATTATCTCGCTGACGCTCTATATGACCGCGATCACCAGCGAGACATTTCGCGGCGCGCTTAAGTCGATCTCGGGCGAGCAGCACGATGCCTGCATCGCGTTGAGCCTTTCACCGCAGACGAAAATCGTGCATGTGATCTTTCCGCAGGCGTTGTTGCGCGCCATTCCGCCGCTTCTGTCGAACATCATCAGTCTGTTCAAGGAGAGCGCGCTGATCTCGTCGGTGGGTGTCGCGGACCTGATGTACGTTGGTCAAAGCATCTCGAACTCGACCGCGCGTCCGCTTGAATTCCTCACGACCGTCGGGATCATTTACTTCCTGGTGGCGTTTCCGCTGACCCGGCTGGTCGGCCTGATCGAGACAAGGTTCCTTCGCCGCTTTGCTTATTGAAAGCGGAAGGTATTCAATATAAAAGCGCGTTCTTTCCGCAGCACGGACGAAATCCAAGATGAATTCTGTACCCCGCGAGCGTTTCCCGAGCCCCATGCCGTCGCCCGCATCCAGTGAGCAGGCGGTCGTGATCGGCGGCGGCATCGTAGGCACCTGTTGTGCGCTTTACCTTCAGCGCAACGGGTTTCAGGTCACGCTGATCGACCCCGCCGCGCCGGGCGACAGTACGGCCAAGTGGAGCTGTGGCCAGATCTCGGTCGGCGAGATCATTCCGCTCTCGAAGCCCGGACTTCTCATGAAGGTGCCAGGATGGCTGATGGACCAGACCGGTCCGCTGGCTTTGCGTCCGAGCGCCTTGCCGGGCATCATCCCCTGGCTCCTCCGGTTCATGGCCTGCGCGCGCCATTCCCGGATCGAGAGCATTGCCCAGGCGATGGCCTCGCTGACGAAGGACGTATTCGCGGATTACGCGCAGTTGCTCGATGAATGCGATGACAAGGCGCTCCTTCTTCAGCGGCCCATCATGCAGGTGTTCGATGGCCCAGAAGGTGTGGAACGCGAGCGTGGGCATATGGAGCTTCGGCAGTCGCTCGGCTTCTCGTCGCAAGTGCTAAACGCAGCGGAAATCGGCGATCTCGAGCCAACGTTGGCCGGACGCTTCTCGCATGGCATTCTTCTGCCGCAATGGCGTTTTGTGAGCGACACCGAGGGCTTCATCGCGGCGCTCACCGATAGCTTCGAGCATAACGGTGGACGACGGATCCGAACAACAGCCCTGTCGATCGACGAAGACTCGGGACGTGCCACGGGCGTCACGCTGGCAAACGGCGAGCGCGTTGCCGCAGATCAAGTCGTGGTTGCGGCGGGCGCGAGTGCGACGCGCTTTTTTTCCCAACTCGGCATCGATGTCCCGCTCGAAGGCGTCGCAGGTTATCAGGCGCTGTTGCCCGAACCAGGCGTCGAGTTCCGGCATTCGGTGATCTACGCCGATGGCGGATTCTGCTTCACGCCGATGCGCCGCGGGCTGCAAATCGGTGGCACGATCGAGTTCTCGGGAAAGAACGCCAAGCCGAACTTCAAGCGCGCGGAAATCATTCTTGCCAAGGCGCGTCGCGTTCTTCCTGAACTGAACGTTCAGCGACACGAATTCGGCGTGGGTTATCGCCCGTTTCTGCCGGACACGAAACCGATCATCGACCGGTCACGGCGTCTTCCGAATGTGCTGATGGCGATTGGCCACGGACAACTGGGACTTACACTCGGCGCCACGACGGGACGTTTGATTGCCGACCTGGCGACCGGGCGAACGCCGAAACAGGATCTCGCGCCGTTCAGCGCTTACCGATTCTGAGCACGGAAAGCCGAGCGGATCAAATCATGAGTCAGCGGAACGCTGACGAGCAAGGCCAGACGGCCGAACATTTCAGGAAGGTGTGAACCATGCGCTGGAAAAAGACACTGCAACTCGTCGGCGTACATTGCGAGGGCGAGATCGGAAAGGTCATCACGGGCGGCGTCGTGAACATCCCGGGCGCGACCATGCTCGACAAGATGAACTACATCAATGAGGTCGATGACAGCCTTCGAAAACTGGTCGTGCTCGAACCACGCGGTTGCCTGCAGATGTCGGTCAATTTGCTGCTGCCGCCGACGAGACCCGAAGCGCATGCAGGATTCATCGTGCTTCAGTCCGACAAGGCTCACCCGATGTCCGGCAGCAACTCCATTTGCGTGGTGACGACATTGCTCGAGATGGGGATCGTACCCATGCAAGAGCCGGAAACGACCGTCGTGCTCGACACGCCCGCAGGTCTCGTCACAGCGCGGGCGACGTGCCGCGATGGCCGCTGCGTTGACGTCTCGCTGAACATGGTGCCGGCGTTTGTCGAGCACCTGGACCTGCCGGTCGAGACGGCCGATTTCGGCAGGATCAAGGTCGACGTTGCTTTCGGTGGCGTGTACTACGCACTTGTCGATGTAGAACAGGTGGGCCTCACGATTGCACCGGAGAACGCTCGCAAGCTGGCGGATTTTGGCGTCAAGTTGCGGAACATCATCAACGAACAGGTGAGCATCCAGCATCCGCTCTATCCGGAGATCAATCAGATCGCTTACGTGATGTTCCGCAACCGGGTTAGCGATGCAGAGTATCAGACCTGCACGACGCTGCCGCCCGGGCGCATCGACCGTTCGCCGTGCGGCACGGGCAGTTCGGCGAATCTTGCGACGCTCGCCGCGCGCGGAAAGGTGGATGTGGGTGGAAAGCTGAAGTCTCGTTCGACGATCGGCAGCGAGTTCGGAGTCGAGTTGCTGGGGAAAACGGAAGTCGGCGGCAGGCCCGCTGTGCTTCCTAAGATCAGCGGACGCGCATGGATCTATGGCATCGAGCAGATTGGCGTGGATCCCGATGATCCGCTGGCTGCTGGCTTCATGCTCAGCGACACGTGGGGCGAAGGCTTCCCGAAGAAGTAGTGCGTTCACGCCTCGCGATGGCGAGGCGCATTTCCTGCTGCATCTCCTGATAGGTTGGTTAGCATTACAGAATAGAAAAGGACGTTCATGATCACCGGAAAAACTGGCGTTTTCTTCATGGTGGCGGACCCGATCGAACAGGTGCGCACGCCCGAGATTTTCAACAAAGTGCTGCCGCTCGCCGGTGATGACGCGGTAATGGTCCCGCTCCAGGTCTCTCCACAAAACCTGGAGGCGACGATCCGTTCGCTGTTTAGTTCGGCGAATACGCGCGGCATGGTCTTGTCGATTCCGCACAAGACGGCCGCCGCGTCGATCGTCGATCGTTGTTCGAAGGGTGCGCAGGTCGCAAACGCAGTCAATGCGATCCGACGTAATGAGTCAGGCGAGCTCGAAGGAGAATTGTTCGACGGACTGGGCTTCGTCAAGTCGATGGAGCGATACGCAATGGACTATCGCGGCAAATCAGTGTTCCTGGTCGGTGCAGGCGGCGCGGCAAGCGCGATTGCGGCCGCGTTGTCGGAAGGCGCTGTGTCGAAGATTGGCCTTTACGATCCTGAAACGTCCAAAGCCCGCCAACTGGCTCAGTCCATCCAGAAACAGTATGGCGTGCCAGTGTCGGTCAAGGACAGCAATGACCCCGCTGGCTTTGAAGTCGTCATCAATGCGTCGCCGCTTGGTCTCAAGGCAAACGATCCGTTGCCTGTTCCGACTGATCGCCTCGAACCGGGCACCCAGGTCTGCGACATTCTGATGAAGAACCAGCCGACGCCATTGCTCAGAGCCGCGATGAATCAGGGAATGACGGTGCTTCCGGGCTTCGACATGCTGATTCTGCAAACGCCACTCTTCCTGGACTTCTTCGGCGCGCACAAAGCGGCGGAATTGCTTCGCGCTGACGATTCCGTTGCGCGTGACTTGTTGTTCCCGGCAGAGCTTCGGGATCTCGTCAAACGCGCTGCCTGAGCGTCGGCGCTTCATATATGCAAGCCCTCGATGCATCGGAGGGCTTGCCAAAGACATCATCCATTCAAGCCACGAGACTAGCACTCATGCAAGACAAGACGTCCGAGCGCTCGACGCTCGCCATGGCCAATCGGGCCGTCAGGGCGGCCACGCTGGGTAGCGCACTGGAATGGTTTGATTTCACGCTCTATGGTGCGATTGCCGCCACGGTCCTTCCAAACCTGTTCTTTCCTGCGCTGGATTCGACGGTGGCGGTTCTCGCGTCGCTTGCGACCTTTAGCGTCGGCATGGCGGCGCGTCCGCTGGGCGCCGTGATTTGCGGTCACTTCGGGGACAAGATCGGGCGCCGGAACCTGATGCTGGGAACCGTCGCCGCAATGGGCATCACTTCGGTCTTGATGGGGCTGTTGCCGACCTACGCACAAATCGGTATCTACGCGCCGCTGCTGCTGGTGCTGCTTCGCGTGATCCAGGGCTTTGCCCTAGGCGGTGAAACCAGCGGCGGCCAGTTGATGGCGCTCGAACACGCGCCAGCGGACCGGCGTGGCCGATACTCGGGCTTGATCGGCATGTGCGCGCCGCTCAGCCAGATCGTCGCAAATGGGGTGCTGCTGGCGCTGTCCGCGACGATGGAACCTGCCGCCTTCGAAAGTTACGGCTGGCGTATTCCGTTCATCGCCAGCGTGGTCCTGGTGCTGGTGGGCATCTACATCCGCCTGCGCGTGAGCGAGACGCCGGCCTTCATCGAGATGAAGCGTTTGGGCATTGCCAGCCGCGGGCGGCCCTTGCAAGACGCCGTTCGTCTGCACTACAAGACCATCGTGCGCATGATGCTGTTCTTCTGCGGCCCGACGGCGCTCTTCTTTCTTGCCGTGGTCTTCACGCTCAGCTATCTGAACAACACACTCGGCGTGTCGAAGCAGACGAGTTTCCTGCTGCTGATGATCGGCAATGTGTGCGCGGTGGCCGGTTCGATCATCGGCGGCCGCCTCAGCGATCGATTCGGGCGAAAGCCGGTCCTGCTGTTCGCCCTGAGCGCCACTTTCATCCTGCTCCTGTGTTTCTATCCCATGCTCGCAACGAAGAATCTTGTCGTGATGGCGCTGGCCATGGGGCTGTTCATGGGCTTCACGCAGGCGCAGACGGGCGTTCAGGCTGCGACCTTCGTGGAAGTCTTCCCGACCAATGTGCGTTACTCGGCGTCCGCGCTCGCGCTGACCGGTGCTGGTCTGCTGGCCGGTGGCTCCGTTCCGGTGCTGGCGGTCTGGCTGTTGAAGCTCTGCCACGGGTCGCCCTGGGGCGTGGTGGTGATGTGCGGCACGGTGAACCTCATTGCGCTGGCGATGATCGCTATCGGACCGGAGACGGCAGGCATCGACATCAATCGCCTGGATAGCCTCAGCGACATCGAGGATGAGGGCGAGGCAGTTGCAGGACGCGCGCCGGTCTAAGCGGATCGATGAGCCGGCGCGATGGGTGCCGTATGCCGGGATGGGCGCTGCTCGCCGCAGCGCCCATCCCGGTTTTCGTTTCCAGGGGAACACGTCTCTAGCGCGCGAAATCCTCGAGCGTGAATCCGTGAGCGTAGGGCTGGGATTCATCCACGTAGTGTTCCCCGCGCCCGGTAATCCACGCCTGTCCTTCAACACTCGGCAACACTGCGTCGAGACCGCTTTCCAGCGTGGTGACCGCTTCGACACGGCCCACGAAGGCGCTCAGGATCAGGCTCTGATGCGTGAACGTCTGTCCTTCTTGCAGCAGTCCGCGGGCGTAGCGTTGGGCGACACGCGCAGAAGTTCCGGTTCCGCACGGCGATCGATCGATGAGCGTCGCCCCGGCAATGACGACCGCGCGACCATCTGCGTTGTCCGCTTGCGGCGCGCCCGTCCACATGCAGTGCTTCACGCCGCGAATCGCGGGCTTGTCCGGATGAACGACATCGATGGTCCGATTGACCACGTCCTGCATCTGTCGCCCGTATTCCAGCAGCTCTGCAGGCGAAAAGTGCTCGCAACCGGGGAAGTTGGGCTGCACTTCGACGATAGGGTAAAAGTTTCCGCCGTAGGCAATGTCCACAACGAGCTTGCCCAGTACCGGGTGATTCACTTCCACGTCGCGGTGAAGCAGGAAGCTGGGGACGTTCGTAAAGCGCACCGTCTTGACGCGCTCGCCCTCCATCCGATAGCTCGCCGTCAGCTTGCCAGCGGGTACGTCGACGACTATTTTGCCCGACTCGCGTGGCCGCACCAGACCCGCTTCGATCGCGAACGAGATCGAACCGATTGACGCGTGTCCGCACATCGGCAGAAACCCCGATGTTTCGATGAAGAGCAGGCTCATGTCTGCATCGGGCGACATCGGCGGATACAGGATGGTGCCGGACATATGAGCATGCCCGCGCGGTTCCATCATCAGGGCACGACGAACCCAATCGTAATCGGCGATGAAGGCTTCGCGGACTTCATACATCGACGAGCGCTTCACTGCCGGCGCGCCGCCCGTCACCATCCGCACGGGCATTCCCTCTGTGTGACCTTCAATGCATTCGAAGCGATATCTTGTCATTCAAGTTCTCTTCATGTGCGTAGCGTGCGACGTTCGCGTTGCACGCTACATTGATGTGGAAGCAGCCCGGAGTGCGAATCCGGGCTGCTGATGAATACTGCGTCATGAACGATATCGAGAGCCCCGATTATCGCGGAGGCCTCTGGGTGAATACGTCAAGCTTGACTCGGCTTCTCCCACAGGTTGAGCGACTGCCCAATTCCCTTGTCGGTCGCATTCTTGTACAGTTCGAAGCCCCAGCTGATATCGAATACAGCCATGCCGCAAGCGATGAAGATAACTCTGTCCTTCGCGCTTTCGCGGCCGGGCTTCACACCGTTGACAACATCGCCGAGACCGGTCGAGTCGGCGAGCGACGGCAGCTTACCGGCGTCGATGAGGCGATAAAAGGGACCGCCGATAACGCCGCTGTAATACGCCTCCTTGTTGCCCGACGCGATCGCATCCTCGACATAAGCTTCCTGGAGCGGCGTGTGATCGAAGACGATCTTGCAGTTCGTGAGGAACGATTCGTCGGTATTGAACGGGCCGGACACGAGGAGCGCGGCGCCTTCCTTGATCCATTCGTCCTTGAAGTACAGCGGCTTCAGGCGCGAGGCAGCGACAGTAATGACGTCGGCGTCGCGGAAGCCTTTCTCGGCTTCATCCACGCCGATGGCGGCGATGTGATAAGTCGCCTCGACCCAGCGTGCGAACTCGTTGGCCTTGTCGAGAAACACGTCGAAGCAGATGACCTTTTCGATGCCAGCGAGCTGCGTCATGATCGCGGCGAAACACGCCTTGTTGATCGGCCCGCAGCCGATGACCGAAGCGGTCTTCGCATCCTTGTTCACGAGATACTTCGCCGCCACGCCCGGCACGGCGCCCGTGCGCGCGGCGCTCAACAGGTTGGCCGACATGAGCGACAGGGGCGCGCCCGTGTCCTTGTCGTTGAGCATCATCGTGAGGATCGAACGCGGCAGGCCTTTCTGCGCGTTGGCGTGATTGGAGCCGTACCACTTGTTGCCGCACACATCAAAGCGGCCACCCAGATAGCCGGGCATGGCGGCGAAGCGGCGATCCGGTCCCGCCACAGGCATATTCGGGAACTTGGTCTCTTTCGGGAAAACGATGTTCATGCCGTGGCTATTGTGATTGGCGCCACCCATCAAATAGTCGCCCTTGCCGAGCAGGCTGAATGTCTCTTCGCAAACGGACACGCAACGCGCGGCATCGAGAACGCCCGCAGCGACCATGTCGGGCTCGGAAAGATAAAGAAAGTCGATCTTCGGATACATGGGAATACCTTTGTTGGCAGGAAGCATTCTGTTGTGAAAGGTCCATCAGAACCGCAGCAGCGGAGCGATGTCGTAAAGACGGCAAGCGGAGCTTCGTGCATTGGCGCGCATCAGGAAATTCAGCTTCTCGATGCGTTCGCCTGAGCGCGGTGCGCCGTTTTTCTGAAAGGGGACTTCCAGGCCGACGGAGAAATCCATGACCACGTCGTCGACGACGCCACCCGAACGGCCCGACGGCACCGCGATCATTCCGTGCTCTTGCGCGAACCGATACGCGTCCATCGCTTCGGTGATGGTGCCCACCTGATTCGGCTTGAGAACGAAACCATCCACGGCGTGCGTGTCATGCGCGCGACGCAGCAGCTCGAGATTCGTCACGGTGAGATCGTCGCCAAGCACGATCGTCCGCTTGAGCTCACGCACGGCTTTGCTGTAGCCCGCCCAGTCATTCTCGTCGAGCAAGTCTTCGATGAAGACCAGGTTGAACCGCTCGGTCAGGTACTTTGCGTACGCAATCAGCTCGTCGGAAGACACTCGCTCTCCCTTGAGCAGATAGCGCCCCGTCGGCTTGTCGTACGTTTCGCTCGATGCGCAATCCAGTGCGAACGCGATGCGGTCGCTATAACCGCATTCGTCGATGGCTTTCTGCATCAGCGTGAGGATCATCTCCGGATCTTCCGATGGCGCGGCATAACCATACGAGCTGGCCACCTGCGGCTTGTGTCCGAGATACGACGTCAGCACCTCGCCGAGTTTCTGAAACACCGTGACCGCCATTTCGATCGAGAAGTCGATGCTGTCGGTACCGTAGGGCACGATCAGAAACTCGTTGAACCCTTGCGTGAAGCCTTCGTAACGCCCGCCATTGACGACATTGAAACAGGGCACCGGCACCGTCCTGATGTCTCTGCCGGCAATATGCTCATAAAGCGGAATGGCGCGCGCAGCGGCGGCGGCGCGGAACGCCGCGATAGACACCGAATAAATGGTATTGCCGCCCAGACGATGTTTGTCCGGCGTGCCATCGAGCGCGATCATTTTCTCGTCGATGGCGCGCTGATCCGACACGTCCATGCCGATGAGCGCCGGGCCAATCACGTTCTCCGCGTAATCGACGGCCTTGTGCACGCTCAGTCCTTTGTACGTGGATGGATCGCCGTCGCGCAGGACGAATGACTCATGCATGCCCACCGAAGTCCCGGTAGGCGCCGCACCACGACCCATCGCGCCGCTCCCGGTGCGAATTTCGACTTCAACCGCGGGCCGGCATTTGCAATCGATGATCTGTTGCGCGCGAATCGATACGATCTTGTTGTCCATTTACGCGCTCTCCTTCGATGCCGGAACGTAGAGAATGTTCAGGTCACACAGGTTCGTTCCCGTGTTGCCCGTGAAAACGGCGGAGCCGATGGAGGAGAGCGCTTCGTAGCAACTGTGTTCGCGCAACGCCTGATAGAGACTGATGTCCTTGGCGGCAGCAGCCTTGAAGCTGGTCGAATCCGTGATACCGCCCGCAACCTGTGCGGTGCCGTCCGTGCCTTCGCTATCGATCGACAGCAGGCACGCGCCTTTCGTTTTCTCAGCCGCAATGGCGAAGCCCACGGTCATTTCCTGGCCCGGTCCGCCATGACCCTTGATGACGCTGTTATCACCGATATGCGTCGTCACCTCGCCCGAGCTCAACAGCACGCAAGGCGGCTTGACAGGATTGCCGTAAGTCTGGATTTCGCGCGCGATGGAGGCGAAGAAAGTCCCGGCGTCGCGGCTTTCGCCTTCGAGGAACGACGACACGATCATCGCCGGAATGCCCATTTCCTCGCAGACTTCCTTGGCATAGATGCAGGAGTCCGGCAGCGTGTTGAGCAGGAAATAAGTGTTGTCGGGAAATGCCTTGGGCGTTTCGCCTTCGGGGCCCGCGTTCGTCAGATAATCGACGACGCTCTTGGGCAAACGATGCGCCACGTCGCGATTGACGATCGTCGCGCGCGCGTCGTCGAGCGTCGTCATGTCGGGACCAATCGGCGTGCTCTTGTACGCGGCATAGGGCACGGCGATATCGCCCGTGGCGGGAGAGCCGACCGCATCGCTGATGCCGAAGCCGATCAGTTCCGCGCCGACCACCTGAATGCGTTTGGCGAGCATGCCGCCGTTGAGCGCCGAGATATGCCGGCGCACCGCGTTGATCTCGTAGATGCCCGCGCCCGATTTGAGCAGCACGTCCGTCGTGTCGATTTCATCCTGCAGCGTGATGCCTTCGATCGGACAGGACATCAGCGCCGAACTGCCGCCGCTGATCACCGCGATGAAGAGATCGTCCGGGCCGGCCTGGTCCACCAGCTCGATGATCTTCTTCGACGCACGATGGCCTTCCTCGTTCGGCAAAGGGTGTCCACCAACGAACACCTCGGTCTTGTTGAAGCGGTCGGACTGCTCGTGAATCTTGACGATGGCGATGCCGTACGTCAGCCGGTCGCCGAGCACGTGATCGACCGCCATCGCCATGTGATTGCAAGCCTTGCCGGCGCCGATCAGATACACGTTGCGCTTCTTCGACAAATCCCACGAACGCGTGCCGATGTGCAACGTGTCGCCATCGAGACGCATGATGCTTTGAATGCGTCGATAGCTGTCCAGACGCTTGAGCGTGCGGTCGGCGATGTCGAGCACGATCTGACGGGAACGCACGTCGCCGTGCGACAGAATCTCTTCGGAGTTGCGTATCTTGTTCATACGGGAGATCGGTGAGGGTTGCCACGCCGCCAGCAGCGAAGGCGACGAACTGATCTGCAATTTAGGCAATCACCCTGCACAGATACATGTACACTTGATCGAGACGCCGAATCGCTGTACAGGCGTCGCGACCTGCACACGTCATCGCTGTTTTCCTCCTGCTCTCGAGTTCGCGTATGAAGCCGGTTCTGACCTTGGATCCCAGTTCGGAGACCTCGCTCACGATGCAAATCGTGGCGGGCATCATTCACGAAGTCGAAGAGAAGCGCTGGCGTCCCGGTGCGCGCGTGCCGAGCATTCGCGCATTCGCCGGCGCGCATGGCGTGTCGACCTTCACGGTGGTGGAGGCGTACGACCGGCTGGTCGCGCAAGGTGTGCTGGTCGCGCGGCGCGGGTCGGGCTTTTACGTGTCGGACAGGCGTCCGGGCACGCCGCAGAAGGCCGCGGAGAAGCTTGACGAGAAAGTGACGAACGGCTGGCTGGTGCGCAATTTTCTCGGCGCGAACGAGGGCGCGATCCACGCTGGCGCCGGCTGGCTTCCCGAAACCTGGTTCGATGGCGAAGGTATCGCGCGTTCGTTGAGGCAACTTGCGTTGCACCCGGAACAACTGCTGGGCTATGGTCAGGCGCGCGGTTTCGATCGCTTGCGCGAGCAGATCGTGCGGCAATTGGCGGAATACGAAATCGAAACCGATGTCGCCGGTGTCATGACGACCCTGGGCGCGAATCAGGCACTCGATCTGGTCATCCGCCAGTTCACGCAACCGGGCGATGTCGTGATGGTGGACGAACCGTGCTATAGCGACCTTCTGGTCGCGTTGCGCATGCGCGACGTCGAAACCATCGGCATTCCGATGACGCCCGTGGGACCCGATATCGCCGCGCTGGAAGCGGCGTTCGCCACCCATGGTCCGAAACTCTACTTCACGAACAGCCGTCTGCATAACCCGACAGGCGCGAGCTATAGTTCGGCCGCAGCCTACAAGGTGCTGAAAGTGGCCGAGCGCCACGACTGCCTGATCGTCGAAGACGATGTATCTGCCGACCTCGTGCAGGGCTCTCACTTCACGCTGGCGTCAATGGATCAGTTGAGGAACGTGATCTATGTCGGAAGCTTTTCGAAGACCATTGGAGCGGGATTACGCGTAGGCTTCGTCGTCGCTGATCACGCCATTCTCGAAGGCCTGCTTTATCAGAAGCTGGTGTCGGGCATGTCGACACCGACCGTCACTGAGCGGCTCGTCAGTTCAATCCTGTCCGAAGGGCACTACCGCAAGCAGACCGAGCAACTGCGGGACCGTCTCGCCGCCGCGCAGGAGAAAACATGCCGCAGGCTCGAAGCAACCGGTTTCGAGGTCTTTTGCGAACCACGCTCCGGCATGTTCGTGTGGGCGAAACCCACCGGCGACGAGCGCGACTCCGCGCAACTTGCGGAGTCGGCCTTGAAGGAGCGGATACTGCTCGCGCCCGGCCACCTCTTCTTCGCGGGCCGCGTCAAAACGAGCTGGCTTCGGTTCAACGTGGCCCATTGCAACTTCGATCGTCTGTTCAATTTTCTTGCGGATTCCCTCGGCGGTTGAAGCGCTTCTCGCTGAGCGCACCACTCGAGACTGTGCATTCACGCGCGCCCGTACAGGTATCGTGGCGGGTAGCTGTCGTGCACCGCGGTCTGGCGTGGGCATGATGACGGGACGCCCTTGCGAGGCGTGACCGCTTACCTCGGTGATGTCCGCGAGGCCGCTCGGCTTCGCCCTTACCGCACATTTCGGCTGCGGTCGTAGGAAAAAAGCCTTCTCTCGCGGCTGGACCTTTGAATAGTGTATGGGTGGCGGGACCTATACAGCACAGGCGCTGCCTGAGCAAGTGTGGATGTCGACGCAAATATTGGACGAGAAAAATTCGTTCGGCGTTGCACGGTCCGCGGCCAACGATAGCGACGACCGATGACGCTCCGATCAGACGCAGGGCCCTTCACTGGAGAGCGTTTTATGAAAAGAACTCAATTGACCGCAGCGATTGCCTTGGCTTTAACGACGTTCTGTACGACGGTCAGCGCGGAGGTCGTGAGGCTTGGAGTTGCCGGCCCATTGACAGGCGGCCAATCGAACTTTGGCAAGGACGACGAGCGCGGTGTTCGCCTCGCGGTCGAAGAACTAAACAAGAATCCAATCGTAGTGAACGGTCAGCCGGTGACCTTCGAGATCATCTCCGAAGACGATGCGGCTGATCCGAAAACCGGAGTGTCGGTTGCGCAGAAGCTGGTCGATAGCGGCGTCAAGGCAGTGCTCGGCCACTACAATTCCGGGGTAACGATCCCCGCTTCGCGCATATACAACGGCGCGAATATACCAATGATAACCGGTGCGGCATCCAACCCGGCCATCACCCAGCAAAACTTCCCCTATGTTTTTCGCCTCGCGGCGAATGACAACGTGATGGGTGCACGCATCGCGGACTACGCCGCGACGACTCTGCGCGCGAAGAAGGTGGCGGTAATCGACGATCGTACCGCTTATGGATCGGGTGTAGCCGACGTCTTCGTGGCCACCGCCAAGAAGCACGGCATGAATGTCGTGGCACGTGAGTACTCGAACGACAAAGCGACCGACTTCAACGCCATCTTGACGCATATTAAGGCGGCGCGTCCGGATGCGATTTTCTACGGGGGCTATTATTCGCAGGCCGCATCCATCGGAAGGCAATCCAGGCAGCTTGGACTCGACGTGCCTGTGCTCGGCGGCGACGGGATCTGCTCGGTCGACATGCCGAAGCTTGCTGCAGGTACGCTCGACGGTCGGGGCTACTGTGCGGAAGGAGGCGCGCCGCTGGCCACTCTCAAAGGAGGACCAGAGTTTGCCGCGCGATACGAGAAGACGTTCGGCGTAAAAAACGACGTCTATTCGCCTGCCTTCTATTCGGCCACGATGGTAGTCGCGCAGGCGATGAAGTCGGCGAACTCGACCGATCCCAGGAAGTTCGTCGAAGTGCTAAGGAAGACGCAGTTCTCGACGCTCGTCGGCAACGTCAGCTTCGACAAGACGGGCGAATGGATCGATGCGCCGGTGACGGTCTACAAAGTGTCGGGTGATAACCTGACGCCGATTCAGTAATCGTCGATAGCGCAGACAGACGGCGCGCGCTTGCGTGCGCCGTCTGGTCGTCAAGCGGACTTGATTGCCGCTAAGCGCGATGCAAATCATCTAAGGAACGTATGCCGGCAGGTCAACTGCCCTTCTGAGTGAGGAGGCCGCGCAACGTGCAGTAAAGCGGCCTCATCCAGCTCTCGTACCAGCGGTACGTGCCGTCGAACATTAGCGACAACTCGTACGCGTGCCGTCCACGCCCTCAGGCGTTGGCACCGCCATCGACAGTTAGCGTCGCACCGGTGATATAGCTGGCATTGGCGCTCGCAAGGAAGACCACGGCTTGCGCGATGTCCTCGCCTTTTCCGTAATCACCGGTGGCCGTCAGCGATTTCAACGTCGCCCCGAATGGGCCTTCGACAGGGTTCATGTCCGTATCGATGGAGCCGGGCTGCACGAGGTTCGCCGTAATCCCGTGCGGGCCGAGTTCTCGCGCCAGGCCCTGGGTAAGCGCAACGAGCGCGGACTTGGAAGCGGAGTAGACGCCGAGCATCGGCGCGGGGACGCGGTCGGCAAAATAACTGCCGATGGAAATGATGCGCCCATTCGCTTTGAGATGAGGAATGGCCGCTTTTGCGGCGAGGATCGGCGCTCGCACATTCACGTTGAGCGTCGCGTCGATGTCTTCGATGGAAATTTCCTTCACAGTGCCCATCCGAAGAATGCCTGCGTTGTTGACCAGAATATCGAGGCCGCCCAGCGCTTCGACCGTCTTTTGCACGGACGCATGAACCGCCGATGCATCGGCGCTATCGGCCTGAATCGCGATGCTGCGGCGGCCCTCGGCCTCAATCGCCTTCACAACGCCCGCGGCCTGTTCAGACGACTTTTCATACGTGATCGCTACATCCGCGCCGGCAGCCGCCAAAGCCTTGGCGATCGAAGCCCCGATACCGCGACTTGCTCCGGTGACCAGAGCACGTTTTCCACTAAGCATCATGATACTCTCCATTGTGTGTTGATCGATACAAAATAGAAGCGACTCGTATCCGTACATGTCGGTCTATCGATGCAGAGATCGGGCTTCGAAAACACGCCTGCCGCTTGCAGTGCGGCCAGTCAGGCGAAAAGATGCTGAATTTCGGAGTACGGCAACGGCCCGTCATTGAGTGCATCGGAACGACCATGCGCCAGAAAGTCTTGTGCCATTGCCTTCGCCTTGCCGAGCACGACCTGCGAGATGCCGCTGCCCGCACTGAGCCGGCGCACCCCGAGTTTTCCGAGGGTCGCGGCATCGGCCAGGCCTGGGAGCGCCATGACATTCAGAGGCAGCCGGGTTGCGCCGACTATCGTCTGGATGTCGGACGGCTGCACGAGCGCTGGAAGGAAAAGACCATCCGCGCCCGCCGATGCATACAGATTCCCGCGAGCAATTGCCTCTTGCGGCTGCTTCGCTTGCTCGACGAGGTTGGCAAGGAAGACGTCACTGCGCGCGTTGACGAAGAGGTCCAGGCCGGCTTTGGCAACGGCGTTCTTGATCGCCTCGATCTTCGCGGCCAGCAGCGACGCGGCGTCGGGGCCGTCTTCGATATTGATGCCGGCAATGCCCAGATCCATGAGTTGCATAACATGGTCCGCGACGGTTTTGGGATCGTCGGTGTAGCCGTTTTCGACGTCGACCGACAAGGGCACTTCAAGAACGCGCACGATACGCCGAACCGAGGCGACGACTTCATCGAACGGAAGCATGCGCCCGTCGGGATAACCCAGCGCCCACGCAAAGCCTGCGCTCGTCGTGGCGATCGCGGATGCGCCCTGCGCCTCGATGAGACGCGCGCTACCGGCGTCCCAGGCATTCGGCAAACGGAGCGGTGTCGAATGGTCGTGCAACTGACGGAACGTGCTTGCTTTGGACATGACTGTTTCCTTGAATCTCGAATGAATGGGAGCTGCGCAGTGCGATGACCGGACTCAGGCCGCCATCGCGCGTTTTGAGCTTGCGAACGAGGCGATGCGGCGCGTCGCAAGCCCGGAAACCAGGATCGCGATCAAGACGGGAATGGCGGCGAGGTAGCCCAGGTTGTGGCTGCCGGTGAGCGGGATTGCTGCGGCGCCGAGCGTGCCGGCGATGGATACGCCCACATACGTCGCTGACGTGTTGAGGCCGACCAGCACCGCGGTCATCGGCGGATTCAGGCTTGCGAGGCGGAACTGTTGCGGCACCAGGACGCCCCACGCGCATGCGCCCCAGATGGTCACTGCGATAGCCGCACTCCAAAGGTGTGCGCTGGTGATAGGCATCGTGAAGATGACGACCGCGACGATGGCCAGCTTGATCATTACGACCCTGTGCGAACCGATCCGGTCGAGAATGCGTCCCGTCAGCAGGTTCGAGAACGTCCCCGCGAGGCCCCACAGCACCAGCAGCGCGCCCAGCACCACGGGGCTGTGGCCGGTTGCACGGTCGAACACCACGGAGAAGTAGCTGAAGATGATGAAGGTGCCGATCTGAGCCAGCACCGTCGTCGCGAGCGTCAGTCCGACCCGCGCATCGGTCAGCGGCGACAGACGCGCGCGCAGCGAGATGGCCGGCGGCAGCGGCACGTCGGGCATGAACGCGAGGATGCCGAAGAACGCCGCAGCTCCGAGCGCGGCGACGAGAACCAGCGTCCAGTGCCAGCCGGCGAGGCCGCCGATGACCGCGCCGATGGGCGAGCCGAGCGCGGTAGCGGTGGTCAGGCCTGCCACGATGATGGACAACGCGTATCCGCGTCGCTCCGGCGGCACCAGTGCCGCGCCGGTGCCGCTGGCTGTCGGCGAGAACATTGCCGCGCCGAGGCCGGCTAATGCACGCGTAGCTAATGCAATGCCAAGGTTCGGCGCCACGATGGTGCCGAGGTTGGCAATAACAAAGAGGCCGATACCGCTCAGAAGCAACCGCTTACGTCCTACGTTTGCAGCAAGCGCGGCGATGGTCGGACCCAGCAGCGCATAGCTCAGTGCATAGACGCTGATCAACTGACCCGCTGCGCCAATGCTCACGCCGAACGAATGGGCAATTTCGGGCAGGATGCCCGCGAAGACGAAACTATCGGTACCCAGCGCGAACATACCGAGTGCAAGTGTGAGTAGGCGTCGATCCATTTTCAACTTCCCGAAAGATAGAGATTGCAAATTGCGTTGCGTGATGAAACTATAGGGAAGCCAGCTGGATCGCACTACCGACCGGAAGTGGGAAGCTGTTCCCCGAAAAATGGTTAAGTTGCGTGATGAAACTTGAGTTAGGATGTGCCCATCATGTACAGAAAACGCTTCGACGAAATGGATTGCTCGATCGCTCGCGCTCTTGACGAAGTGGGCGAGTGGTGGACATTGCTGATCGTGCGCGAGTGCACGCAGGGCAGCAGGCGCTTCGATGAATTCCAGAGCGGGCTTGGTATCGCCCGAAACGTTCTGACGGCACGGCTCGAGCGGCTGATCGAGCTGGACATTCTCGAACGCTTCCCGATTGCGGAACGCGCGAATACGTTCGGTTACCGGTTAACCTCGAAAGGGGCGGACTTGTATCCAGTGCTGGTCGCGCTCATGCAGTGGGGCGACAGATGGCTGAGGCCAAACGGCAAGCCGCCTATCGAACTGGTCGAGCATGCGAGCGGAGATCCCGTCGAGACGTTGGAGGTTCGCGGAGCGGGCGGGCGTGCGCTGGGCTATCGGGACGTCCGCTTCGCTGCCGGTCCCGGCGCAACGAAGAAAACGCGGCATGTCATCCAAAACCGCAATGATCGCGTGCTCGGCGACCCGAACGAGGAGTCGTGAGCTTTTACGACTGAGGATCAGAGCCGCTTTTGCTTGCCGAAGCGGGACAAGGATTCCCTGAGTTTCGGCGCTGCGAAGTCGATGAAATGCCGCAGCTTGATCGCCATCAGGTTTCGGGACACATGAACCAGATGCACGGGCACGGGCTCGATCTCGAACTGTGGCAGGAGTATTTCGAGCTGTCCGCTGCGAAGCGCCTCGTCGGCGTCGTGCTCGAACACGTAGGTGATGCCCGCGTCGTCCGCTGCGGCACTCACTGCAGCGTCGGGTGACGTGACTTCGAGCCGTGGCTTCACTTCCAGCAGGTAGACCTTTTGAGTCGACGGAAGCCGGAACCGCCAAGGGGACAAGTACGGGCTATTGAAGACGACGCACGCATACTTCACGAGTTCGTCGGGTTCGCGCGGCGGCGTGTTCCTGGCGAGGAAGGCCGGACTTGCGCACACGATCGGCCGCAGTGAGCCGATGCGCGTGGCGATCATATTGCTGTCCGGTAGCTCGCCGATGCGCACGGCGAGATCGGCATGCGAGTCGATGAGGTCGATGTTCCGGTCGGAGAGAAGGAGCCGAACCGTAATGTCCGGATACTGTGCGAGGAACCGGTTGATGACCGGCAGCACATGCAGACGGCCAAGTTGCACGGGCGCGGTGACGACCAGTTCGCCTCGTGCGGTTGCAAATTCGCCGGTGGCTTCGTGCTCCTGTTCACGCACGAGTTCGAGGATGCGCCGCGCCGCCGCGACGTAGGACATGCCCGCGTCGGTCAACGTGAGCTTGCGGGTGGTTCGTATGAGCAGCCGGGTTCCGAGCATCGCTTCAAGATCGGCGACCCTGCGGGTAAGCGTGCTGACAGGGATTTTCAGTTCGCGAGCCGCCGCCGACAGGCTGCCTCCGTCCACCGCGGTCACCAGCATTTCCATGGCTTCTAGTCGGTCCACCGCGCTTGCTCACGTGGAATTAGTCGCCGTATTGTAGGGGAAGTGGCCTGCGAAGGCTCGAATTCAACCTTCTCGCTGTGAAGCGACAGCGTGACTGCGCGAGAACATCTGTCTCTGGAGATCCGCAATGTATGCGCAGGCTTTCGCGCAATGCGTGGAAGCAGTCAGAACGATGGAGACGAATCTCGACAAACCGCCGGCCATTTGAGCGGCCTCGCCAGGTATCAGGCGCATCCGTTTTATTGTGGCCAGGACGAGCGCGTGAGTAGCGTCGATATTTGATTCTGCGCGCGACAGTGTTCCGTTGCTTATCTAGCAGCAGCGTCGACAGTCCTTGAAAACACGCTTACCCAGTTGTCGACTCGACCGCTCGAGTCGTATCGATACGTTCGATCGCCCATTGCCGATCCGCTTCGCTGCTGATCCCTTCGCATACATGGCCACGTCGAGTTGAACGTCAGCTTCCTTACATCACGTTACACTTTGAAACATCTCATGTATAGTACGTAGCGTTGCGTTTGGAGACCTATATGCTCACAAAAAGAATATCGGTTAGCTATCGTGTATCGGCACGCTTCAAGGAATTGCTCGAGGCTGCCGCTAAACATGAAAACCGGAGCCAAACAAACCTGCTCGAGACTTTGCTTTTCGATTTCTGTCGAGCGCACAAGATAGAAAAAAACACTGAGAGATATAAAGCGTGAATCAGTCCAGTTAGTCTTCGTCTGGCTGACGCCGGTCCGCTCGTTCTCTTGCCGTCGCGCGCGCCGGTTACTCATCGGTCGACTGTTGCGCCAATCACGACGCTGTCATCACATCCGAACGTTCGCGCGTCCAGATTCGCTTTGACTTGGCCATTTTCAGATTCATGTGCTCATGAGCATCGCTTCTGTTTCGTCATCCTTCGTACTTCATGTGCTCGTCTTGTCGACGCTTGGCCTCGCGCTTGCGTGCTTCATCGGGCAATTCATCCTCCCTTTCCTTCGTGCGCGGCGCGAATTCGGCCGTGCCGCACGCGCGCTGACAGTTCTGAAGGGCGCCGGCGAACGCATCGATACGGACCGCATCGTGAAGCCGGGAGACACATCGAAGGCTTCAACGCATCCGGACATGAGATGTCCGGGGTAACGCGGATGAACTGCCTTTGCGATGCGCTGCCAGCTACCACATTCGAAAGATAGAAAGCACAGGGAGAACGTATGAAAGAACTTTGCACGCTTGTAAAAGAAGCGCGTTTCAGATACGAGGGCACGCTGGCGACGGGCTATCGGATTGTCATGGGCGAGAGCCTGACGCCGGATACGGTGAAACCGGAAACGCTGAAGCACATGATGGAGCACTTCGGCCGCAATCAGGAGCCGGTCCTCGTCGGGGCCTCGCGCGACAAGCCGGCGGCAGGTTCGCTCGGCGCATGGCTGATCGAAAATCGCGGTCGTCGACGACAGGTCGCGTCGTATCTGGCCGCCATTCTCGTCGAGGAAGGGCACGTGACGATGTCCGGCGACCGTTTGCTTTTTCCGCATCGGCCCTGAAGCCCGGCCGTACCAAGCACAAAAGAAATTAGGTTCTCTGCCGATAAAGAGAGAAAACAAGTTTATCGGCAATGAACGAATGCTGGCCGGACACATCGGTCATGCCCTGGACCGTGCACTTGATCAATAAGAAAATTCCACGACGCTATATGGGCATATGTTTCGAGGCGCTCATTCTCGCCTTCGACAAACCGGCGGCACGGCTACACGGCTCGCCGATGGGGCACGCAGCGCATGAGCGCAGTCAGGCGCGGCATATTCCGCGCATCGAGTCCGAATGTGCATTCGTCCCCGACGTATCAGACTAGAACGATCGCATCCGACCGCGACACGACCGCGATCTCCGTCATTGGGCAGGGCCAGAAAAAGCTTACGAAGCTCGCCTTCGCCGCGCTGGGAATATCGACGATCGCCGTCATCGTGCTGGTCGCTGACGTGTTACGTAGCTGGCCGCACTGAGTGCGAGTCGCGACATCACCAATCAATACTTGCAAACGAGATCCAGCATGACCGAAGTCGATCGCGGCGGCGCCTTGGCCAGCAACGCTGACTTGCCCTATTTCACGGACCCCGATCCCGCGCTGAGCCGATCATCCGGAGGACGCGATCCGCTCGGACTGCTGCCGGTGTGGAGCGCGTTCGGCAGACGGCTGGTGCCGCATATCGCATCGCCAGTCTGGCAGATCAATGGCATCAAGGCCGTCGTGCTCATCCAATGGCTCGCGAACGAGGAAACACTCCAGCCTTTGCTCTCAGGCCGGGATGCGCCGCGCAATTTCTTCCGGCTGATGGAAGGGCTGATCGAATACTGGCTGTATAGCAACGAGCTGCGTTTCTGCTTCGGCCGTAACGCACTCAGCACCAACAAACACGATTTTCGCGTGACGATCAAGACGGGCAAGACGGTGGCCAACGGCCTCTACCAGTACTATCGTGGCACGTGCCGTCGGGCTGGCCTCGTGGATGACGACTGGAAGGTCGTACCCGAGCTCGTCGCGGAGCTGAAATGCTGCTGGACGGCGAAGGCGAGCGACGAGCTGATCAGAATTCTGACCGGGCCGCTCGCCTCAGCGAGTGTTCCGCTCGTGCCTGAAGCGCATCTGAAGGGAACGCACGTGTCGAAGGCACTGGAGAAGCTTTTCGCTGGCAACACGCTGCGCACGCTGTTGCAGAGGAGCCTGTTCGGCAAGACCAGCCAGCTCAAGCTGCTCGACGATTTCCGCACGATCAGGAATGCGGTTGCAGAGAACGCTTCGGACTTCCATGCGCTGTTCAGCGCACTTGGTTCCGACGAACTCGATCAGGACCTCGACTATGTGCGCCGCTGCGAGCCGTTCATTCTGGTGATGCAGGATGTGTTCGACGTGTTGCGCGGATCGCCGGGCAAGAAGGTCGGAGCGATTGCGCAAGATCTGGGCGGCGACTTCGATGCCATGCGCGAGCGCGCGACTGCTTTTCTGCCGCTCGGCGCCGTGCTGCTGACGCCACGCATGAAACAGATGCAGACGCTCGCCGCTCTTCTCGCGTCCGATGAAGGCGCCGGACGAGGTGCCTCCTTGATCGCATTCGTGCGGGAGCTGGTGGACTATCACAAGCGCTGCATGACCGAGCGCGCACGCGAGCCGCTCGTGCTAATTGAAGGCGATGTGATCGTATTGCCCGTGGCTGGCGATCGCGACCCGAGGAGCGCAAAAAAGCGCTTGTCGGCAGGGACGCCCTGGATGAACGACTACTATCTCAACGCGGCGTCGAGTTTGTACGGCCAGGCCTTCGGAGCAGCCGCATGAGTCACGGTTCCGTCCGCATCGACCGCGTGATGCGCGCCACGCTGGAGAACATCCGCGATCGCTTCGACACTGATCAGACGCGCTACGTGTTGTTCACGACGTTCAACTTCGCGTCGCAGTTCTTCGAAGCCAATGTATTGCCGCTGCTTCTCGGCGATAGCGTCGATGAACTCAAGGGCGCATCCGAGACGCGCTACGCGATCAACGAGGATCTGAAACAGCTTCGCTGCCTCGTGGTTTGCGATCGCTCGACGGGTCCCGAGCCCAAAGGCGACCTTCGTTATGGACTGTTGCCGGTTGGTTTGCCCGAGGGCCGCTTCCATCCCAAGCTCATGCTGATGGCCGGCACGCTGAAAGACACAGGCCAGCGAGGCATGTGGCTCTCGGTAGGCAGTGGCAACCTCACGCTCTCGGGCTGGGCAATCAATCGCGAGGTGATCGGCCGGACCATGGTCGCGCAACAGCATGCGTCGGCGTTGCGCCCACTCATCGCGTGGCTCGCCGTGCAGGCGCAAAGGCAGGTTGCCGTGTCGGGACCCGATGCAGAGAAAGGGAAGGAGGAAGGCGAGATCCGCGAGATCCTCGACCACTTGCATTACGCGCTGGGCGAACCCGGTCAGCTCGCGTCCGACACGCCGGACATGCCCGCTCTGCATCTGTCCTTGCCATTCGAAGGACGTGCGTCACGCGCGATGATCGACGATCTGAAAGGCGCTCGCCGATGGCGCAAGGCGAGAGTCGTATCGCCGTATTGGAGCGGCGTGGATCGTATCGTCGCAAGACTCGGCGTGGAGCAGTGTGTCTTTACGCCTTCCGTCGATGCCGAAGGGAAATACCGCTTTCCCATTGAAACGCTCGCACCTCCGCGGAGCTACGCGCGGTCGTTCGAGCGCTTCGCGACGGAGCGCGAACGCTATACGCACGCCAAGGCGCTGATGCTCGAGGACGACGACGCGCGCGTGCTGTGCATCGGATCGGCCAACTTCACGCGGGCCGCCATGCTCGCGGATCGCGACCAGACATTGTTCAACGTCGAAGCGATGCTTCGCTATTCGCTGGCGCCCCACGCGGATCCCTGGCACGGCGCCTTCGAAAACCTCGGCGAAACCGAACTCACATCGTCCGGCGAACGGGACGAAGAAGACAGCGCGCCGCCGCTTCCGCCGTTCGAGGCCATCGTGACATGCGACTGGAGGACAAAGCGGTTCCACGCCCAACTGACGGTGACGAGCGACGAGACAGTCCGCGACATCGTGCTTCGCGTGGATGGCTTCACGCACCTGTTCGCCACGGCGACGCGCGGGCAGACGCAGGTGGCGTCGCTCGGTCCGTTTTCCGGAGTCCATCCCGTGCGTTCGTTCCATGTGTCCTATGCCCATGCGAATGAGGTCGATGCCACGTTTCGCGGGCTCGTTACGCAACTGCGCGCATTCGACGACGAACTGGGTTATCAGGCGCGTCCGCGTCTGAAGAAGGTGCTGGAACTGCTGCGCAAGCTGAATCCCGCTCTGCCGGAGAGCAGGATGCGCGAGCGCGCCGCGCTCGGCACGGAGGGCGGCGACGGCGAAGAAGAATCGGCGGAACCTACCTTCGATTTCTTCGGCCTGTTTCAGGGGACATGGAAGATGCTCGAGTACTACGGCACACCCGACAGCGCGGGAAACTGGCGCAATCCGTTCGACTCGCTCGCGCCCTACGGAGCAACAACGCTTTATCGCGCGATCACGCTGCAGGCGGCGGAGACGCCCGAAGAAAAAATTGGCCGTTACATTCAACTCGCGGAACTGCGCGACGTGGTGGAGCGACTGGAAGCGAGCGGCCGGCACAGGCTGGATGACGATTCGCGCCGTGGTCTCAACACTGAAATCGACACTCTGACAGTCGGCATGACCGAGTTGCTTGGAAATTCGTCTTCCTTCAGGTCGATGTTCGGCGAGGTCACACCCGAGCGCAGCCAGGCGTTCCTCGAGTGGTTCCATGATGAGTTGAGAAACAAGGCGGAACATGCGAAAGGTGCCACGCATGAGTAATGACCGGAATCGCGTCCCGAAGCAGTTGACCGCGGACATCGTTCGCTCGTACATCGATTTCGACGGCCACGACATGACGCAGCCGGGCGTCGTCAGCCCGCAAGCGAGAATCCAGAGCGAAGGCGTGGCCGGTCTCTGGCATCTGCTCGTGACGACGGGCTTCGCTTATCTGGGCGATGAGGTCGGCATGGGAAAGACGCGTCAGGCGATGGGCGTCATCGCAACGCAATTTCTTGCGCGGCCGGATTCGCGCATCGTCATCGTCTGCTCGAGCGCGACCATGCAACGGCAGTGGGAGAGCGAGTGGTCCGAGTTCCTGCGTACCTGTTACCGCCTTCTCGACGACCGGCTGATCGACGCCGGTGCACGGCAAATCGAAAGACTGCATGCGCACGACAATTTGCGCGATTTCGTCGGCGCGTTGCGGGTCGGCGATGCACGAATCCATCTCCTGCGCTATTCGTCGTTCAGCAGGCCGCTCACGCTGCACGGCGCCAACCCGCAGTCGCTTCTCGATGAATATGCCGAACTGATCGGCGGAAGGAGTCCCGAGGCGCTGAACGATGCGGAGCTCGACATCGGGCGGGATTTTCCGTCGAAACCGAATGCCTCGCGCGACGAGATCAAGGACTGGAAACAGAAGGCGACGCACAGGCTCGCTCATGCATACAGTCTTCGTATCGGAAGGCTGCTAACGGAGGGCGAGGCCATCCGCGAAACGCTCGAGCCAACGCCGAACCGGCCGGTCGATCTCGTCATCTTCGACGAATCGCAGTATCTGCGTCACATTGACAATCAGCAGAACACGCATATCGCCGCAATCTTCAGGCACAACGCGAACCGCTGGCTGTTCATGAGCGCCACGCCACTGCATTCCCGGCCCGGCGACATCAAGAGTCTCGACACGTATCTTTGCCGCAGGACGACGGTTCTCGAAGCCGATGGCAGCAAGCGGCCGATAAAGATCCCCGTGGATTGCCGTACGTGCGACCAGCATGGATGCAGCCGCGCGACGGTGCAACTCGACCCGAAGAGCGGCACGCCGCTCGAGGTGGTGGATCTGCTCGGCAAGATCATGATTCGCCGGACGCGCACTTATGCGGACCTGTCGGGTCATCACCACGGCAAGGTTCAGTATCGCAAGTACGAGCGGATTGCCTATTCCGGCAATGATGACCCGTTCCTTTCGATGACGATGGCGCTTGTCCAGAAGCGGCTCGCCGGCGTGCTGGCGGGCAGGAACAACAGGTTTCGGCAGGGCGAGTGCGCGTCGTTCGAGTCGCTGTCGGCGTCCGTGCGGCGCCTCACCGCGAAGAGGAAACCGAAGAAGGAGGGCGCCGCGCCGGAACCCGAATTCGAGCCCATGAAGGACGCGCCGAAGGTAAGGAACGCCGGTCCCGGGGACGAAGCGAATGCCGCGCCGGATCGCACGGAAATCGACAAGCTGGCCGCCAGTTTTGCGAGTGCGATGACCGGTTCCGGCAAAGCGGGAGGCTCCCGCCAGGGCGTGACGTTGCCGCATGCGAAACTCAACCGCGCGGCCGAGGCGCTCTTTGACCGCAGCCTCGTGGACGCCAGCAACGACAAGACGCTCGTCTTCGTACGCCGTATCGACTCGGTGGAGGAAC
Source organism: Caballeronia sp. 11_S32 (assembly GCF_056930355.1). NCBI lineage: Bacteria > Pseudomonadati > Pseudomonadota > Betaproteobacteria > Burkholderiales > Burkholderiaceae > Caballeronia > Caballeronia sp. 11_S32. The sequence goes on along the minus strand of NZ_JBXOWH010000001.1, from coordinate 1,155,606 downwards.
TGCGCGATCTGATGCACGCGCGGTTTCAGGATGCCGTCGATCGGCGTATCGGCGAATGGCGGACGCTGCTCGACAATGGACACATGCCGCTTCGCGGTAAGTTATGGGACGCCGACTCATTCTGGCGCAGCCGCGGCGACGACCACACGAGCCCGGTCGAGACCGGCGAAGACGACCTCCCGGTTGCGATGCCGGATGACGAAGACGAGGGCGACGAGCAGAGCCAGCCGGACACGAGTGCGTTGCATGAAACGCCGAATCTGCCTTACTTCGAAGCGCTGAAACGCGCATCGGGGGCCGACGAGGGGCATGGCAAGCTCGTGTCGTTCTGGTCGCGCTTGCTGAGCGCGAAAGATCCGTCGCAGAATCCGCTGCGGGCCTTTCTGCTCAAGCGTCCTGATGACCTCGACGACGGCGCGCGCGTCGCCACTTCAAGATACTGGACCGACAACGCTCAGCGCTGGAATCGATTTCTCGTTGCGGTGCTCGGCGAGGCGCGCGTGAATGAATTGCTCGTAAGCCCTGCGCACGCATGGCTCTTCGCCGATACGAAAGAGTCGTGCGCCGATGCGTGGAAGCTCGCCGCGCTGCAGCTGTGTCTGCTTCAATCCATGCGTCAGACCGATTTCATCGTCGATCTGTACATCCTCCATACACATGTTCTAAGGACCGGCGACGGCGAGACCGAACTTGCCGACAAGCTGATATGGCTGCTCGAGCATGGCGATGACCCGCTCGTGCGCGGACTGGCGGCTTACATCGGCAACTGGAAAGAGAAGTTTCGCCGCTGGATCGAGCACTTCGACCTGATCGTGGATAAAGCGATTCGCGCGGGCGCGGCGTCCGACTGGAAAGCCATTTGCCGCGAACGTGTACATGCCGTGTTCAGGTTCATGTCGCCGGTTGTCGGCCGCTCGGGCCGGCTGAAGCATGCCAATGCAGTGGCGCAATTCAACCTGCCGGTTCATCCGAACGTCCTCATCTGTACCGACGTGCTCAAGGAAGGCGTCAACCTGCATCTCTTCTGCGACAAGGTGATGCATTACGGCGTCGCCTGGACGTCGGGCGATCTCGAACAGCGCACCGGGCGTATCGACCGTCTCGGCAGCCTGATTGGAAGGCGCATAGCCCGATACGCAAGAGGACAAGGGACGGCGGAAGACGTTCCTCGCCTGAACGTATCGTTTCCGTATCTGGAGGGTACGCTCGACCGGTATCAGGTCGAGCGGGTCATCAGGGACAAGATTGCCAGCGACTTGCGAATGGACCTTGGCAAGCGCAAGGAAGAGATCGGTGAACTTGATGTGGGCAAGCTGGGTGTGGACGACTCCGTGCTCATCGCCGCGTCGACGCAGGCCACGCGAACCCAGGGCGATGCAGTGTTCTTTCCCGAAAGCGCAAGGTTTGTCCGGATTACGGAGGCGGCTTCGTCGTGTGTGCGGATCGAAATCCCACATAAGCGGCCGAATCAGCCGGACGCATCCACGCTAAGTGTGGATGGGGACGCCGTCGTCCCGCTGCCTGCACTCGACTGCGTGCGCGCACGCCGCGTAATCCACGGCGGGCCGAATCTTCTGCGCTATGACACAGCATCGGTGCAAGCGGCGCAAGCGGCTCAGGTGCGGCTCACGGAAGAGTTTCTGGCGCCGATGCCGGGCGATGTGGACGGTTCGCCCGCTGCGCTGCTCGCCGATGCGCCACCGTCTGCCGTACCTGGCGTGCGCGATCCGGGCTTCGTCTTCGATGCGTCCCTGAACACGCTCGTTTGCGAGGTCGATGTGTCGTATGCGCTCACGGCGGCGTCGGGCGCGGACGGTAAGGTCATGCTCGAGTCGATCGGAGACGAGTTCTGGTTGTTGCGGTCGGCGGTGTGCGCGAAGGAAGCGATACTTGCTCAACCCGATGGCCGGGACTTGCCGCGATGGCTCTCGGGACACAACCGAAAGCGGCGCTGGGGCTATATGCTGGAAGATCATCGCGTTATCTGGTTCGCGGTGATGGTGCGCAAGGCCAACGGCGCTGAATGGCGCCTGCTCACCAGGCTATCCCGCGATGTGGCGCGCCTCGCGTTGTATTACCGCAGTCTCGTTGCGAACGCATCGGCGTGGAACGGCATGAGCTACCGGTCACCGAGCGCATTTCCCGCGCTGGAGTCGTTGAGTGCGCATCATCGCGCCGATCGTGACGCGTTCATCCCGCAAGCGGCAAACAAAATCAATATTACGACCATGAAGACCGAAGATCTGATCGTGTGCGGACAAGTGCTCACCGGAGTGATTGACTGGTTCACCGAGGCGTTCGATGCGGTGCTCGACGCGCTCTACCAGCGCGAGGATGATATGTCGGATCGACGGCTGGTACGCAATCCGCTGGAATTTCTGGACGGAGGCGTGCTGTGCCTAAGCACCTCGGGCCAGGAACATTTCAGCCTGCAGGCCTTTCTCGATCTGAATGGAGCGATGACAGGCAACGGGCTGCCCGGCGGATCGAAGATACTCTGGGAGTTGGCCGCGAGCCCTAATTCGAAGGGACAAAAACCCAGCCTGCCGATGTCCGCACTCAATCAGTTTCCGCATAGCTGTGACGCCTGGGAAGGCAGTTTTACGGACGAGTGCAGTGTTTTTACATGGCAGAACAGATATCGCTTTGTAGCGGTGTATCACAAGCCCGAAGCGTGGGACAGGTCGCGCGGCGCATTGCTGGACGCCTGGCGGTGCGTTCTCGACAAGATGCAGGCGCTTTCCAACTTTCAGAGGAAGGGCTGTCGCGATGCTTTCGTCGAAGCCATCGGCCTGGTTGACGCGACGAGCGAGTGAGTTGCGAAGCTTTACGCGCATGAGCGACGTGCCTTAGCCCTTCGTAAGCGAAATATAGTGAGGGACCCGCCTTGCTGTGAGGTGTTCTTGGGCAGGCGGAGCACTCGCTCGTCTCTAGCGCTGACCGGGATGCGACGACAGGAGCCTCTATCCGGCGGCACGTCGAAACGTACGTTGACGGCCAACGTGCAGAATCATCACGCTCGAGATGATGAGTACCAGTGCCGCGAACTCCAACAGACCGAATTTTTCGCCGACGGCCCAGCCGATCAACAGCGCGACCGCCGGCGCCATGTAGGTCGCGCCCGATGACGCAACTGCACCGAACTGGTCCAGCAGGTAGTAATACAGGAAGAAGGAAACCCCAGTACCGAGAATCCCGCCGCCGACAATGAGGCCGGTCGCCGCCACGGGATCATCGAGGATGTGTGTGATGCCGCCGAAATCCGTCACCGCGGCGAGCACCAGCACCGCGAGCCCCATTTGCCAGGTTGCCAGCGCCAGCGGAGGCAGCGCCAATGGACTCAGAAACACACGTACGTAGACATAGGAGAGCCCGAGCACGAGCGAGCTCGTGACGAGCCAGAACACACCGGACAACTCAATCGAGCCGTTGGCGCCTTCCCATGGCCGGGCGATCAGCGTGATGCCGAAAAATCCCAGCAGAACGCCGAACGTCATCATGCTGTTCATCTTCTCGTTTCGAAGGAAGAACGCAGAGAAGATCGCGGTAAACAGCGTGGCCGCATTGCCTAGCACGGCAGCGATACCGGACGGAAGGAGTGCCGTGCCCTTGGTGATGGCGAAGTAATAGAACGCCGTCGCGATGAACCCCATCACGATGAAGTGGTGAAGATGGCGTATCTGCCGAACGTGGATGACCTTTCTTCGCCAGGCGACCAGTGCCAACGGAAGGAAGCCGAATAACACGCGCAGAAAGGCGATCTGCATCGGGCTGATCGTCGATGAAGCCCACTTCATATAGATGAAGTTGGATCCCCAGAAGAGACCGAGCAGTACGAATGCGAGGCGCGCAAGCTTCATGACAATAAATTTTCCGATGAACATCGTGATAAGTGCATCTCGTGTCCCGTCCGACTTTGCATATAGGCTAGCCACGGTTCACGCCAGCAGCCGGGCGATGAGATCGGGGGTCGCCCGCACTTCGTATTTTCGCAAGAGGCTCGCGCGATGGATGTCGACGGTGCGCGGGCTGATGTTCAGCTCCTTGCCGATCTCCTTGCTCGTCAGGCCGTGCACGAGAAACGCGGCGACATCGCGCTCGCGCTCCGTCAACGTGCTCGCGACATCCGTCTGCTTCGCGTTCTCCGACAGATCAGTGAAAGTCCAGATTGCCAGTTCGAAAGGCCGCTTCGGGTTATAGCCGAAGCCGCACACCGTGACCCAGAAATGACTGCCGTCGATGCGGCGCATGATGCGGTCATCGCTGAATACCGCGCGCTTCGCGATGAGCGGTGCGAGGCGCCGGCCCGTCGTCGCGAAGTCTTTCTGCTGCGGATAGAGCTTGGAAAACGACTGATCGATGATATCGCTGCGTTGCGCCCTGAACAGTTCCAGCGCTCGCGTATTGCAGTCCACCATGATGCGCTCACGTGCCACGATGACCGCGACGGGCAAATGCCTGAAGAGATCCTCGTAGTCGAGACTGGACATCGTGTCGGTCATGTTCGGCATGTTCCATCGCGCTTGACAGCGTTTGTAGTAGTCGGCTCCTATCCAAGTGTAGCGCGTGTGCGAACGGTCACACGACGTGAAAGACGCAGCAATCGTGGCCTTCGCCTGCGCATTGTGTTTCGGTCGAATGCGCGCGCGGACCTTTGCTCGTGCTGTCGGGCGCCGTGTCGTTGACCCAGTCCATCGCACCGGCGAACCAGCCTGCGAACATGTAGCAAAGCTTTCCGTGCTTGCCTGGCTGCGCGAGCACGAAGGATGAGTGATGCAGATGAATGCGCGCGGTCGACGTCGCCGGATCGGCTTCGACGATGCTGAACACGCCCCAGCCGCGCTGCGACAGACGCTTCAGGTAATGCTCGAACACGGCCATGCCGGTGATGCCGTGCTTCTCCGCTTCCTTATCGCACCAGTGATACGCGGACTTGTAGCCGGCCTTGTAAAGAATCCCGGCATACGTCTCGAGGCCGAGCGCTTCCTCGACTGCAACATGATTGTTGGTGAAGAAATGACGCGGCACGTAAAGCATCGGCAGCGCATCGGTGGTCCAGACGCCGGTTTGCGGATCGACGTCGATAGGCAATTGAGGCTGCATGGCGTGCTCGTTTTCTCCGTTCGATTCAGCCGTTCCACACTTCGCCGAACACGCGCAGCCAGTTTTCGCCCATCACCTTCTTGATGCGCGACTGGCTCCAGCCCGCGCGCTCCATCGCAGCAGTCAGATTGGGAAACTCGCCGATCGTCCGAATGCCTTCAGGATTGACGACCTTGCCGAAATCCGTCAGACGGCGATAACGGCCCTTGTCGTGCGTGATCCAGTCGAAGAACTCGGTGCTGTAGCCCTGCGTGAAGTCCGTGCCAATGCCCACCTTGTCTTCGCCAATCACATCGATCACATATTCGATAGCTTCGAGATAATCGTCGACGGTCGCATCCGCGCCGCGCCGCAGAAACGGCATGAACATCGTCACGCCGACGAAGCCGTTTGCTTCGGCGATCTCGCGCAGTTGATCATCTGTCTTGTTGCGGGGATGCTCTTTCAATCCGGAGGGGCAGCAATGCGAGTAGGTGACGGGCTTTTTCGAGCACGCGATAGCATCGGAAGAAGTCTTCGCGCCCACGTGCGATAGATCCACCATGATGCCCACGCGATTCATCTCCTGAATCACTTCGCGGCCATAGCCGGACAATCCGCCGTCCGGTTCATAAGAGCCGGTGCCGACGAGATTCTGCGTGTTGTAGCAGAGCTGCACCACGTTCACGCCCAGTTCCTTGAACACTTCGATATAGCCGAGGTTGTCCTCGAACGCATACGAGTTCTGGAAGCCGAAGATGATGCCGGTCTTGTTCTCCTTCTTCGCGCGCAGGATGTCGTCGGTCGTGCGTACCAGTGTGAGAATTTCGCTGTATTCGCGGATCTGCTGCTTCATCTCCGCGATGTTGTCGATGGTCTTCTGAAAGTCGTCCCACACGGAGACCGTGCAGTTCACGGCGGTGACGCCGCCCTTGCGCATGTCTTCGAACACGGAACGCTCGAACTTCGAAATGTTCAGGCCGTCGATGATGATGCTCGAATCGTGGAGGCTACTCATTGCATGTCCGTTCGGTTTCGCGGGAAAAAGGAGAGGCGTGACGCGTTCAAATGGTTCGTTCGAAGCTGCGCTTGGCCGGCGTTGCATCGCTCTCGGTCGCGGGGCCGGCTTCCTCGAGCGCGGTCTTCGACGTTTCAGGCAGCGCGAGACCACCGATCATCGCGAAGATCGAGACGGCGATCAGGTAATACGCAGGAGACAGATTCGTGCCGGTGGCGGAGATCAACCATGTCGCGACCAGCGGTGCGGTGCCGCCGAAGATCGTGTATGCGAGGTTGTAGGTGATCGCGGACGCCGTGTAGCGCGTCTTCGTCGCGAATACTTCCGACATGAGCGGTGCGGTCACCACGCCCGAGAGCACGGCGCCGATCGCGAGGAGCGCGACGCCGAGCAGCGACGGCGACAAAGCACCCGATCCACCCAGCGAGAACGCCGGATAAACCGACGCGATGATGAAAATGCAGGTGCTTGCGATCGTCGCGCGGCGGCCCACCAAATCCGAGAAGAGGCCAGCGAGCGGGCACAAGGCCGCTGCGAAGACGAGGGCGAGCACGGTCACGAGGAGCGAGGTGCCGCGAGTCAGGTGCCCGGCGATTTGAAGATAGGTCGCGAAATAGGTCGTGAACGTATAGAAGGACAGCGCCGTCACCGATACGAAAGCGCCAAGCTTCAGGATGTTCCACGACTGCGAGTGCAAGGTTTCCAGCAAGGGCGCATGCGCGACTTCGTGCTTGCCTTCGAGCGCCTGAAACGCGGGCGTTTCATTCAGATTGACGCGCAGATAGACGCCGATGAGACCGACCGGCGCCGCGACCAGGAAGGGAATGCGCCAGCCCCAGTCCACCATCGCTTGCGGAGACAGCGACGATTCGAGCAGATAGGCAACGACGGCTGCGCAAGCGAACGACGAGAAGGTCGAAACCGGAACGAAGCTGCCGAAGAACGCACGGCGGCGGCGCGGCGCATGTTCCATCACATAAGCACAGGCCCCCGCGTATTCGCCCCCTGCGGAAAACCCTTGCACGCAGCGAATGATCGTGAGCAGGAGCGGTGCCCAATAGCCGATGCTCGCGTAAGTGGGGAGAAGGCCGATCAACGTCGTCGAACCGGCCATCAGCAGGATGGTGAAAGCGAGCGTTTGCTTGCGCCCGATCCGGTCGCCGACGATGCCGAAGAAGAGTCCGCCAAGCGGACGAAACGCGAACGCGACCGCAAACACCGCGAACGTTTTCAGAAGCCCGACGGTAGGATCGCCACTCGGAAAGAACTCCCGCGTCAGAATGGTTGCGAGAAATCCGTACGCGGCGAAATCGAACCATTCGACGAAGTTGCCAATGGACGCCGCCGCGATGACGCGCCGTAACGTCCTGGTGTCGACTTCCTGAGTGCCCTGACGTGACATTGTTCCTCTCCTCTGAAGTTTCGGTTCCTTCCGGTATCGAAACGAGAGTAGAGGCTCAAATTACGTAGGTCCATACGTGTCAATTACCTAGGTAATCGGTGCAGTGCCTTCGGCCGCGGCATTTCTTCCGATACGAACATCAGCTCCGCACGAATTCCTCGCTGCCGACCGTCCACTTCAGCGCCTGTTCACTGAGGCTGAAGCCGAGGCCCGGCCGATTCGGCACATGCATGCGCCCGCCGCGCAATTCGAGCCGCTCATTGAACATCGGTTCGAGCCATTCGAAGTGTTCGAGCCACGGCTCTTCCGGATAGGCCGCCGCGAGATGCAGGTGGATTTCCATCGCGAAGTGCGGCGCGAGCTTGAGTCCGCGCAGGCTCGCGCAATGCATGATCTGCAGGAACGGCGTGATGCCGCCGACACGCGGCGCATCGGGCTGCACGAAGTAGGCGCCGTTCTTCTCGATGAGTTGCGCATGTTCGACGAAGCTCGTGAGCATTTCGCCGGTCGCGATTGCCATATCGAGCGATGCCGCCAGCGCCGCGTGGCCATCGAAATCATAAGCGTCGAGCGGCTCTTCGATCCACGTCAGATCGAGCGGCTCGAACTTGCGGCACGCGCGCTGCGCCTTGAGGTGATCCCACTGCTGGTTCGCATTCGCGAGCGGCAGCCCCGCGCGCTTGGCCTTCAAGTCCCAGAGCGCGATGTCGAATGGCGCGATGGCCTGCGTCGTGAGGCCGCTTCGGCCCATCGACGGAGGAGCCGCTCGCCATTCAGGCGTGATTCGAGCGCAGCGGCGTTCTGCCCCGGATCTGCTTCAAAGCGGACTTCGAACCGCTAGGCGAGCAAGCGCAACGCCTCCGCGAGCGACAGCACCGTCGTGCGCGAATCGAATGCGGTGGAGAACAAATGCTCATGTACCACCTGATCCGGGTCGTAACAACAATCCTTGACCGTGTACAGGCGGAAGTCCGCGTCGCTCGCATACGAGACCGACGACAGCACGACACCGGTCGATGCAATGCCAACCATGATCAGCGAGTCGACGCCTCGTGCGGAGAGTTGCGCCTCCAGATCGGTGCCAAAGAAAACGCTGGCGCGGTGCGCGAGAATGACCGGTTCATCGGCCCTTTGGCCCAACTCCGGCGCGGTCCGGTCCTCCACAAAGAGACCAAGCCGTTTGATTCCCTGCCCATTCTTGTTCAATGAGCTGACTTCTGGATAGCCCGGACTGAAGCGCAGGTTGGCGAAGTAGACGCAGACGCCTTTGCTCCGCGCCGCGTTGCATAGTTTGCGTGTATTGGCGACCAAGTCCGGCGCGACGGATGGAAACAGACCGAGAATGTCGGTCTGGTAATGCATGACGACAAGCGCGGTTTTCGCCGGCGTGATGGGCGGAATCTGCAACGCTCCTTGTTCCAACAGTTCCGCTGGCGTCAGCCACGGATAACTCAGCGCGTCCTGCAACGACCGAAGCCTGGCCGAGCCCGGATCGTCGATCGTATCCATGCGCTCGATGGCGATGTGCAACCCGGCGATTCTGTCGGACCCGTCGCCCATGCGCGCGATGCGCCACCGATATTCGCCTCTTCCGAGCCGCAGCGCGCCGTTGTCCTTCTGCCGCATCGCGACGAGCCACGGCATCGTGCAGACGCCATCCGCATCCACTTCCGGCGCGGCACACACATAATAAGTGCGGCAACGATCGAACCGCTCGCCGAAGTCAACGACCAGCGTCTTGGCGATCGCGGCGGCGCCGGTCACGCTGCGGGGAAAATCGATTGCATCGGTCGCTATGTCGAACGTCAGCTCGGCGTCGGCTGCGAAGCAGTCGAAGATCAACTCGGGCCGGTTCTGGTCTTTCGCGCGGATATAACACTCGAGCAGCGGCCGGACAGAATCGGCCGATATTGCAGGGTTCATGGCTAAAATCTCCTTTTCCAAGCTTTGCCGTATAATTATTTTTAAAAGGTAACTACATTAGCATCCAGGAGTTTGAGTGTCATGCCGAAGCAGATCGACGAATCCGCTCTGACAATAACCAATCCAGCGTGTCTCGTTGACGGGACGGACACGGAATTCCGCCATCTGATCAACGGTCTCCTGCCGTTCGCGGCCCGGCTTTTGTCCGTGCGCGACGGCTTCGGGACGCTCATCGGCCTGACCGGCATCCAGTATTCGCTGCTCGTCTCCGTCGCGCATCTTTCGCACGGCGAGTCGGTGACGGTGAACCGGCTCGCGGACCATCTGCATCTGAGCGGCGCTTTCGTCACGATAGAAACCGGCAAGCTCAAGAAGCTCGGCTTCATCGACAAACGCTCGGACCCCGACGACAAGCGCAAGATGCGCCTCACCGTGACATCGAACGGGCTGAAGCTGCTTCGCGAACTCGCCGCGACGCAGCAGCGCATCAACAACGTGCTGTTCGAAGGCGTGACGAAGACCGAGTTCAAGGCCCTGTGCTCGGTCGTCGACCGGCTCGTCGCCAATGGCGATCGCGCGACGCTCGATCTCTCGCATCTGATCGCGCGGCAGGAAAAGTCGTGACCGTGCCGCGGCCCGGCTGATCAGTGCTCGGCCCACTGGATCGTGTTCAGGTCGATGCCTTCCAGATGCATGTCCCACAGCGGGCTCAGCGCGCGCAGCCTGATCACGGTCTCCTGAACCTGGCGGATCACCTCGTCGACTTCCGCCTCGGTCGTGAAGCGGCCGAGCGTGAAGCGGATCGAGCTATGCGCCAGTTCATCGCTGCGGCCGAGCGCGCGCAACACGTATGACGGTTCCAGCGACGCCGACGTGCACGCCGACCCCGACGACACCGCGACACCCTTGATGCCCATGATGAGCGATTCGCCTTCGACGAAATTGAAGCTGACGTTCAGGTTGTGCGCGATGCGCCGCGTCATGTCGCCGTTGACATAGACTTCGTCCAGTTGCAGAAGGCCCGCGAGCAGCCGGTCGCGCAACGCACCGATGCGCCGGCTTTCACCGTCCATCTCTTCTTTCGCGAGCCGAAACGCTTCACCCATGCCGACGATCTGATGCGTCGGCAGCGTGCCCGATCGCATGCCGCGTTCGTGACCGCCGCCGTGCATCTGCGCTTCGATCCGCACGCGCGGCTTGCGCCGCACATACAGCGCGCCGATGCCTTTAGGACCATAGACCTTGTGCGCGGTGACCGTCAGCAGATCGACGTTGAGCGCGCCGACATCGATGGCGATCTTGCCCGCCGCCTGCACCGCGTCGCAATGAAACACGATGCCTTTCTCCCGGCACATCGCGCCGATGTCGGCGATCGGCTGTATCACGCCGGTCTCGTTGTTGACCATCATGACGGACACGAGAACCGTATCCGCGCGTAACGCCGCGCGCACCGTGGCGACATCGAGCGATCCGTCCTGCCCGACGTCCAGATACGTGACGTCGAACCCTTGCCGCTCCAGCTCGCGGCAGGTATCCAGCACTGCCTTGTGCTCTGTCTTCACCGTCACGATGTGACGGCCCCGCGCCTTGTAGAAGTTCGCCGCGCCCTTGATTGCGAGATTGTTCCCTTCGGTCGCGCCCGAAGTCCAGATGATTTCGCGCGGGTCCGCATGCAGCAGTCCGGCGACATGGCGGCGCGCTGTCTCCACCGCTTCTTCCGCTTCCCAGCCATAACCGTGGCTGCGCGATGCCGGATTGCCGAAGCGTTCGTAAAGGTACGGAACCATTTTTTCGACCACGCGCGGATCGACGGGCGTCGTCGCGCTGTAGTCCATGTAGATGGGGCGTGAGGTCATCGATCGTGCTCCAGTGCAGGGCCATCTTCAGGAAGTTCGCCGAAGTGTAGCCCGGCCCCTTGCTTCCTCGGGTCAACACCCATTCGTCGAGTAGGGTTGTCTTTCATACAAAGCTTTTTTGCCGAGGGTAAACGATAGCTTGAACGACGCGATTCATTGACATTTAATGAAAGCTAAGAAACAAAGCTAAATAACAAGGCTTTGTGTGGTTTCACGAAAGCGTCGCCGGCGGCGCGGCGCGAAGGAGAGCGAGATGAAAGACAGCATCGTACGGGCGAGCATCGATCCGGAAGTGCAGCGTCGGTTCCGGTCCGCGTTGTCCATGTTCGCGACGGGTGTCGCGGTCATCACGGCGCCGAGGCGCGAAGGAGCGCCGATCGGCATGACGGTCGCGTCGTTCAATTCGGTGTCGCTCGATCCGCCGCTGATTCTGTTTTCGGTGGACCGCCGAAGCTTGAGCCTCGCCGATCTGTGCGTGGCCGGCAGCTACGCGGTCAACGTGCTCGAAGAGTCGCAGCAGGACTTGTCGAACCGCTTCGCGAAGGCAAACGGCGACAAATGGAGCTGGCGCGATGCAGCAAACGACCCGTGCGACGAGCCGGTCCTGCTTCCCGACAGTCTCGCGACCTTCGAATGCGAGCCCTATGCGCAATACGACGGCGGCGACCACGTGATCTTCGTCGGCCGCGTGACGCGTCATCAGACGCGCTCGCAAGGACGTCCGCTCATTTTCTTCGGCGGCCGCTATCACACGCTCAACGGCGTACACGCAGCGTCGGCCTGAAACGGCGGACGAACTCATCCTGGAGAACACCATGATCAAGAACGGCACTCAACACATTGCGTCATTGCGCGACGGACGTCAGGTCTATCTCGACGGCAAGGCAGTCGGTGACGTCACCGCGCACCCCGCGTTCCGCAATTCGATTCGCAGCTACGCGAGTCTTTACGACTATCAGGCGCGCCCGGAAAACGTCGAGAAGATGACGTTCGTTTCGCCGGATTCGGGCAATCACGTGAGCCGCATCTGGGAACTGCCGACGTCCTACGATCAACTGGTCGAGCGGCGCTCCGCGCTCGAAGCGTGGACGGAACTGCATTTCGGCTTCATGGGCCGCTCGCCGGATCACGTCGCCTCGTGCATCTCGGGCATGGTCATGGGCATCGATCTGTTCGAGCAGTACGACCCGGCCCGCGCCGGCGCGCTGCGCGACTACTACAAGTACGCCCGCGACAACGATCTCTTCCTGACCTACGTGATCGTGAATCCGCAGGCGAATCAGTCGAAATCGGCGCACGAACAGGAAGACAAGTATCTCGCGGTGGGCATCGTCGATCAGGATGCGGAAGGCATCACGGTGCGCGGCGCGAAGATGCTCGCGACGAGCGGCATCATGGCGAACGAAGTCTTCTGCAGTTGCATTCAGCCGCTGCGCGAAGGCGACGAGATGTATGCGCTTTCGTTCGCGATTCCGATGAACGCGAAGGGCATGAAGGTGATGTCTCGCAAGTCGTACGAAGAGCATGCTCAATCGGTGTTCGACAACCCGCTGTCGAGCCGCTACGACGAGAACGACGCAGTGCTCTATTTCGACGACGTCAAGGTGCCGTGGGAGCGGATTTTCGTCGCGGGCGATGTCTCGATGTGCGCGAAGCAGTTTCATGCGACGCCCGCGCACGTCTACCAGAACTATCAGTGTCAGGTGCGCCTGATGACGAAGCTGCGCTTCCTCGTCGGTCTCGGTCTCAAGATCTCGGAAGTCAACGGCACGAATGCGTTTCCTCAAGTGCGCGAGACGCTGGGCCAGCTCGCTTCGGAAGCGTCGATGGTCGAAGCTTATGTGTACGGCATGGAAGCGAAGGGCAGCATCGTCAACGGTTACTACGTGCCCGATCGAAACATGCTTTACAGCTCGCAGGTGCTGACACAGCAACTCTATTCGAAGATCCTCACCACGCTGCGCGAACTCGCGGGCGGCGGAATGATCATGCTGCCGTCGAGCGTGCACGACTTCGAGAATCCCGATCTCGCACGCATCATCGAGAAGACGCAGAAGTCGCCCGTTTGCAGCGCCGAAGAACGCGTGAAGTTCTTCAAGCTCGCGTGGGACGCGGTCGGCTCGGAGTTCGCATCGCGTCACAACCAATACGAGTTGTTCTATGCGGGCGCGTCGTTCGTGACGAAGGGTCACGCGTATCGCAGCTACGACTGGCGCCGCGCCACCGGTCTCGTCGACAACATGCTGTCGAGCTATTCGCTCGATGCCGAACTGGCAAAGACGCGCCAGGCCGCCTGAATCCAGACTTTCCCAAAGGAGAAGCACACATGGCTATCAACAAACTTCACGACGAGTTCCACGGGCTCGACATGGCCGACGGCTGGCAACTGCCGGAAGGCTATGCGCCCGGTTCCGGCGCACAGGAGCTGATTCTGTCCGGCGCGCTCGATACCGGCAACAAGCGCGGCAGCCGCACGCGTCTTCTGCGCTTGCCCGCGGGCATGTACACGACGAAGCCGTTCGTGCACGACTACTGGGAGGAAGTGTTTCTCGTCGAAGGCGATCTCACGGTCGGCAATGACGATAAAGGCGAGGGCGGCAAGCCTTTCGAAGGCTACACGTATGCGGTGCGTCCGCCGGGCGCGTGGCATGGGCCGTTCAAGTCGAACGGCGGCTGCGTGCTCCTCGAAGTGCACTACTACGATCCGGCCTGATCATGCTGCCCACTCTCGAAACATTGCGCGCCCAGCTCGCCGATGGCCGTGTCGATGCCACATCGCTTCTCGCGTCGTGCATCGAACGAATCGGCGATGACGCGGGCGAAGGTCAGCGCGTCTTTCCCTACGGCGTGAGTGCCGCGGCGAAGGCACAGGCGGCGGCAAGCGATGCGCTGCGCCTTCATGGTGTCGCCGGTCCGCTCGCGGGCATTCCGATCTCGGTGAAGGATCTCTTCGACGTGCAAGGCGAAATCACGCGCTCCGGCAGCCGGATTCTGCCGGAGCGGGCCGCCACGCGCGACGCGCTCGCGATCGGCCGATTGCGTGCAGCGGGCGCCGTGTTCGTGGGCCGCACCAACATGACGGAGTTCGCTTACTCGGGCCTCGGCATCAATCCGCATTACGGCACGCCCGCGAATCCGTTCGACCGGGACGCGGCGCGCATTCCGGGCGGCTCGTCGTCGGGCGCGGCGGTATCGGTGGCGGATGGCATGGCAGCTGCCGCGATCGGATCGGATACCGGCGGGTCGTGCCGCATTCCCGCCGCGCTGTGCGGACTCGCCGGTTTCAAGCCAACAGCCGCGCGCATTCCGCTGCAAGGCGCGTTGCCGTTGTCGTCGAGCTATGACTCGATCGGTTCGATCGCACGCAGCGTGGCGTGCTGCGCGGCACTCGATTCGATCATGGCAGGCGACACTGAACCCGCTTCGATGGCGCCGCTGCCGTTGAGCGGGCTGCGGCTCGCCATGCCGAAGGACATCGTGCTCGACGAGATGGATGCTCACGTCGCCGCTACGTTCGAGGGTGCGGTCGCACGTTTGACGGCGGCGGGCGCGATCGTGCGTGAAGTCTCGTTCGACAGCTGGAAGCATCTCGCGGCGCTCGGCCAGCATGGCGGCCTTGTCGCGGCTGAGGCGTGGGCATGGCACGTCGGGATGATCAAACGTCATGCCGACGAATACGACCCGCGCGTGATTGCTCGCATCAGGCTCGGCAGCGAGCACAGCACCGCGGAGTATCTGCGCAATCGCGCGCTGCGCGAGCAGCTATGCCTGCAAGCCGACGACGAACTGCGCCCCTTCGACGCCATCGTCTGCCCGACGGTGCCGATCGTCGCACCGCGCATCGCCGATCTCGACGATGAGCCTGCCTACACGGTGACGAATCGCTTGCTGCTGCGCAATCCGTCGATCGCCAACATGCTCGACCTGTGCTCGCTCTCGATCCCGTGTCACGCGAACGGCAACGCACCCGTGGGACTGATGTTGATGGGCCGGCACATGAGCGACCGCCAGTTGCTCGCGATGGGCGCCGGTGTCGAAGCAGTCGTGCGTTCGCATTGACGCGACGCACATCCAAATACATATCAAGGAGACTTCCATGTTCAGGCAACTCGCGTGCACCGCGTTGTCCGCCGCCGTCTCGATGACGGCCAGCGCGGCCGATATCAGCGACGGCGTGGTGAAGATCGGCGTGCTCACCGACATGTCGTCGATCTTTTCGGATATCGGCGGCAAAGGCTCGGTCGTCGCGGCGCAGATGGCCGTCGACGATTTCGGCGGCAAGGTGCTCGGCGCGCCCATCAAGGTGATCAGCGCGGATCATCAGAACAAGACGGATGTCGCCGCGACCGTGGCGCGCGAATGGTTCGACAACCAGCAGGTCGATATGGTGCAGGACCTGTTGCCATCGTCGGTTGCGCTTGCGGTGTCGAACGTGGCGAAGGATAAGCATCGCATTGCAATTGCGAGCGGCGCGGGCACGACCAAGCTGAGCAACGAAGCATGCTCGCCGTACACGATCCAGTACTCGTACGACACCTATGCGCTGACGACGAGCCTCGTGAAGGCGATGGCGCGCGCCGGCGACAACTCGTGGTACTTCCTGACCGTCGACTATGCGCTCGGCGCGTCGCTGAAGAACGATTCGGCGGCGGCATTGAACGCGGCGGGCGGCAAGGTGCTCGGCGAATCGAAGCACCCGATGCACGCGGCGGATCTGTCGTCGAATCTGCTGCAGGCGCAGGCGTCGCACGCGAAGGTGATCGGCCTCGCCAACGCGGGCGCGGACACCGTCAACGCGATCAAGACGGCGCGCGAGTTCGGCATCAACGCGCCGGGCAAGCAGAAGATCGCCGGCCTGCAGATGTTCATCAGCGATGTCCACAGTCTCGGCCTCAAGTCCGCGCAGGGAATGATGCTGACGACGCCGTTCTACTGGGACCGCGACGACGCGAGCCGCGCCTGGTCGCAGCGCTTCTACGCGAAAACCGGCCGCATGCCGACGTTCATCCAGGCGGGCGTGTATTCGTCGACGCTGCATTACCTGAAGGCCGTGCAGGTGAGCGGCACCGATGCATCCGACGCCGTGCTCGCGCAAATGCGCAACACGCCCGTGAACGATTTCTTCGCGAAGAACGGCGTGATTCGCGCGGATGGCCTCATGGTGCACGACATGTACATCGCCGAGGTCAAGAGCCCTGAGCAATCGAAGAAGCCCTGGGATTACTACACGATCAAGCAGACCATTTCCGCGCAGGACGCTTATGCGCCGCTCGGCGCGAGCCATTGCCCGTTCGTCGCGGGGAAAGTCGCCGCCGGGAAATAAAGGAGCCAGACATGAAAGCCATCACATTCAACATCGAAGACCGCGACGGCAGCATCGAGCGCGCCATTTCAATCGATACGCTCGTCATCGCGGGCTGGACCGGACGCGACACCGAAGCGATGGAGAAGCACATCCGCGAGCTGGAAGAGCTGGGCATCAAACGGCCCGCGTATACGCCGGTGTTTTATCGCGTCGCGGCGGATCGCCTGGGTCCCGCGCCGATGATGCAGGTCACGGGCGAGGAGAGCAGCGGCGAAGCGGAGTTCGTGCTCGTGAAGGACGGCGGCGAGGTGTATGTGGGCGTGGCATCGGATCACACGGACCGGCAGGTCGAAGCCTACGGCATCACGGTGTCGAAGCAGATGTGCGACAAGCCGTGCTCGAAGACGCTCTGGCGCCTGAGCGATGTGGCCGGTCACTGGGACCAGTTGCTGCTGCGTTCGTACGCGACGATCGGCGGCGAGCGCGTGCTCTATCAGGAAGGCAAGGTGACCGCGATGCGCTCGCCGCAGGACCTGCTCGATCAGTTCGCGCAACGCGGCGGCGCGTTCGCCGACGGCACCGCGATGCTGTGCGGCACGCTCGCGGCCATCGGCGGCATTCGTCCGGCGCAGCGCTTCGAGACCGTGCTCGAAGACCCCGTTCTCGGGCGCACGCTGCGGCACGCGTATGAGATCGAGACGCTGCCGGTGGTCGGCTGACGCCTTGCATCACCCTATGAGGAGAGCCGCGATGACGCATGCAGACATGATTCTGGAGACAAAGGGCTTGACCAGGCAGTTCAACGGCTTCACGGCCGTCAATGGCATCGACTTGCGCGTGCGGCGAGGCACGATCCACGCGCTGATCGGGCCGAACGGCGCCGGCAAGACCACCTGCTTCAACCTGTTGACGAAGTTCCTGACGCCAAGCTCGGGACAGATCTTCTTCGATGGCCGTGAGATCACGAAGGCGGCACCCGCGACGATCGCGCGAAGCGGCGTGATCCGGTCGTTTCAGATCTCGGCGGTGTTCCCGCATCTGACGCCCGTCGAGAACGTGACCATTGCATTGCAACGGCCGCTCGGCGTGTCGTTCCGCTTCTGGAAGAGCAGCGCGATGCTCGCGCGCCTGCGCGAACGCGCGCTCGAATTGCTCGATGAAGTCGGCCTTGCCGCATACGCCGACGTGAAAACCGTCGAGTTGTCGTACGGCCACAAGCGCGCGCTCGAAATCGCGACGACGCTCGCAATGGACCCCGTGCTCATGCTGCTCGACGAGCCGACGCAGGGCATGGGACACGAGGACGTGGATCGCGTGACGGCGCTCATCGCGAAGGTATCGAGCGGACGAACGATCCTGATGGTCGAGCACAACATGAAGATGGTGTCGAGCATCGCGCACACCATCACCGTGCTTCAGCGCGGCGAGATTCTGGCGGAAGGCGATTACGCGTCCGTCTCCGCTGATCCGCAAGTGAAGGAAGCGTACATGGGGACCGAGAATGAATCGCTCGCACATTGAAGACCTGCATGACGATGGCAACATGGCCGTGGCATGCGAAGACGAAGACGCGCTTCGCGTGACCGGCCTCGAAGCGTGGTACGGCGAATCGCACATTCTGCACGGCGTGGACCTTCGCGCGGCGCGCGGCGAAGTGGTCACGCTGCTCGGGCGCAACGGCTCGGGCCGCAGCACGACGCTGAAGGCGATCATGGGACTCACCGATACGCGCAGCGGCTCGGTTCGCATCGATGGCCGGGAGACGATCGGCAGGCAACCGCAGGACGTGGCGCGCCTCGGTGTCGGCTATTGCCCGGAGGAGCGTGGCATCTTCGCGGGGCTGTCGTGCGAGGAGAACCTGCTGCTGCCGCCGCGTCTGCCCGATGCGAAGGGCACGCCGATGTCGCTCGAGGAAATCTACGCGATGTTCCCGAACCTGGCCGAGCGTCGCGCGAGCCAGGGCACGCGTCTGTCGGGCGGCGAGCAGCAGATGCTCGCGGTCGCGCGCATTCTTCGCACGGGCGCCAACATGCTTCTGCTCGATGAAATCTCCGAAGGGCTCGCGCCCGTGATCGTGCAGACACTCGCGCGCGTCATCAGGCTGCTCAAGGCGCGCGGCTTCACGATTCTGCTCGTCGAGCAGAACTTCCGCTTCGCCGCGCCGCTCGCCGATCGCTTCTATGTGATGGAGCACGGCCGCATCGTCGATGCCTTCGAGTCGGCGCGTCTTGCGGAAAAAGCGGCCACGCTGCAAGCGCTGCTCAACATCTGATCGGAGCGAACGTCATGGAAATCTTCGGTATGCCGCTGCAGGCGGTATCGGGCCAGCTCGTCCTCGGGCTGATGAACGGCTGCTTCTATGCCGTGCTGAGTCTGGGCCTGTCGCTCATCTTCGGCCTCTTGAACGTGATCAATTTCACGCACGGCGCGTTCTTCATGCTCGGCGCGCTGTTCGCGTGGATGGGCACGAACTATTTCGGCCTCGATTACTGGCTGATGCTCGTCATCGCGCCGCTGGCCGTGGGCGCGGTGGGCGTGATGGTCGAGCGCTCGATGCTGCGCCGGCTCTACAAGCTCGATCATCTCTATGGACTGTTGCTCACGCTCGGCGTCACGCTGATCTTCGAAGGGACATCGCGTTCCGTCTACGGCGTTTCCGGCATGTCGTACGCCGCGCCCGATAGTCTCACGCGCGCCGTCGATCTCGGCTTCATGATGCTGCCGGCGTATCGCGCATGGGTCGTCGTCGCATCGCTCGCGGTGTGTGGCGGGGCATGGTGGGCGATCGAGCGTACGCAACTCGGCGCGTTGCTGCGCGCGGCGACGGAGAATCCGCGGCTCGTCGCGGCGTTCGGCGTCGATGTGCCGCGCATGGTCTCGCTGAGCTACGGCTTCGG
Organism: Caballeronia sp. 11_S32; assembly: GCF_056930355.1. Classification (NCBI taxonomy): domain Bacteria; kingdom Pseudomonadati; phylum Pseudomonadota; class Betaproteobacteria; order Burkholderiales; family Burkholderiaceae; genus Caballeronia; species Caballeronia sp. 11_S32. The sequence goes on along the minus strand of NZ_JBXOWH010000001.1, from coordinate 1,136,123 downwards.
CGTCGCGATCGCCGCGTTTGCGGGCGTGCTCGCCGCGCCGGTCATGCAGGTGTCGCCGCTGATGGGGCAGAGCGTAATCATCACCGTGTTCGCGATCGTCGTGATCGGCGGAATGGGATCGATCGCCGGATCGGTGCTGACGAGCCTCGCGCTCGGCGTGCTCGAAAGCCTGACGAAGCTGTTCTATCCGGAAGCGTCTGCGACGGTCGTGTTCGCCGTCATGGCGCTGGTTCTGCTCGTGCGTCCCGCCGGGCTGTTCGGTCAATCGAAGTGAGGTGTCTCATGCATAAGCGTTTTGCATTCTTCGCCGTCTTGGCCGTGCTCGCGGCCGCGCCGTGGCTCGGCGCGTATCCGGTCTTTCTGATGAAGCTGATGTGCTTCGCGCTCTTCGCCACATCGCTGAATCTGCTGCTCGGCTATGTCGGTCTGCTGTCGTTCGGTCATGCGGCGTTTTTCGGCGTCGCGGCCTATGTCGCGGGCAGCGCGTTGCGCGATCACGGCTTGCCGCCTGAAGCCGCGTTGCTGCTCGGCGCGGGCGTAGGCGCTGCGCTCGGCTTCGTGATGGGATTGCTCGCGATCCGCCGCAAGGGCATCTACTTTGCGATGGTCACGCTCGCGCTCGCGCAGATGATCTATTTCTTTTGCGTGCAGGCGCCGTTCACCGGTGGCGAGGATGGCATGCAGGGCGTGCCGCGCGGGCGGCTGTTCGGCGCGCTGCCGCTCGACGACGACCTCACGCTCTATTACGTCGTGCTGCTCATCGGTGCGATGGCGTTTGCGTTCATCGGCCGGGTGATCGATTCACCGTTCGGCCGCATTCTCGGCGCGTTGAAGGAGAACGAGGCGCGCACGGTTTCGCTCGGCTACGATGTCGATCGCTTCAAGCTGCTGGCGTTCGTCATATCGGCTGCGTGCGCGGGTCTCGCGGGCGCGATGAAGACGCTCGTGCTCGGCTTCGCCACCCTCTCGGACGTGCACTGGACGATGTCGGGCACCGTCATCCTCATGACCTTGCTCGGCGGTCTCGGCACGCGGCTCGGGCCGGCGGTCGGCGCGGTGATCGTCGTCGGGCTGGAGACGAAGCTCGCCGCGTTCGGGACGTGGCTCGCGGAGGTCACGCATATCGCGTGGTTTCAGGGGCTGGGCGAATCGGTCAGCATCGTGACCGGGGCGATGTTCGTCGCTTGCGTGCTGCTGTTCCGGCGCGGCATCGTCGGGGAAATCGCGCAGTGGCTCGGGCGTCGGGAGCGTACTCGCGTGCGCGTCGCCGGGCGCATGATGCAAGGCGACGCCGCGTGAACCCGGAGGGATGAGGGATAAACGCTATTCGTCCGGCGCAACTGGAGGGCGATAATCGAAAATTTCGACCGTTCCATGATCCAAGATGCGCGACCGAATCGACGATGAGATCACCTTCCGCAAGCTCGAAGTTCTGCTCGCGTTCATGGAAACCGGCAACCTGGCGAAGGCGGCCGAGGCGCTGAACGTGAGCACCGTCAGCGTGCACCGCGCGCTGCATTCCCTCGAGCAAGGCGTGCGATGTGCGCTGTTCCGCCATGAGGGCCGCAATCTCAAGTCGACGGAAGCGGCGCAGATACTCGCCGATGTCGCGCAGGAGGTGATGACGCTGCTGTCCGATGGCATTCGTGCGACGCGCGAGGCCGCGGGCTATTCGTCAGACCGCCTGAGAATCGGTTCGCTTTACTCGCTGACCATCAAGACCGTGCCCGGCATCGTCGTCGATATCAAAGTGCGCAGGCCCGCGCTTCACGTCGAGCTGGTGCTCGGCCCGAATGTCGAACTGCTCGACAAGCTGAAGCGAAGCGAAATCGATGCGGCGCTGATGGCGGTGCCCGACGGCGAACCCGAGATCGAATCCATTCCTCTTTTCGAAGACGACATTTTTTTCGCCGCGCCCGCCGGTTCGCCCTATGCAAAGCAGGAAGCGGTCGATCTTCGGGATTGCCGCGACGAGACCTTCGTTTCGCTGGGCGAAGGCTTCGCGACATATCACGGCTTCGTCGAGGCGTTTCGCGTCGCGGACTTCACGCCGAACGTGACGATGCGAACCGGCGACATCTTCTCGCTGATGAATCTGGTGAGCGGCGGAGTCGGCTATACGCTCCTTCCCGGGCGCGTGCGCGGCGTCTTCGGTGACAAGGTGCAATTCATTCCGCTCAAACCGCAATATCTGATGCGCCAGACCATCGGCGTCAGTTTCCTGCGCGCGCGCGAGCGCGATCCGAATTTGCTCGCGCTGATGGCCGTCTGTCGTCTGCGCACGAGAAGCGCTGACTGACGCTTCACTGCTCGCCGCTTGCGCATGCCCTGTCGATGAGCGCGCCGAGATCAGGCAACGAGGTCTCGCTGCAACACACCGCGATGCCTTCGGTGAAAACCGAACCGGCCAGCCGCGTCAGGACATTGGCGGGCGGCATCTCGATCGCGAGGCGCGCGCCGCGTTCCCACGCGAGTCTCATCGTGTCGTGCCAGCGCACCTGCCGCGCCATGTTGCCCGCAAGATCGGCGGCAATGCGTGCGCCGTCGAAAAGCGGCCGCGCGACACTGCTGCTCAGATACACGATGCGCGGCGCGCGCACCTCGACCGGAGCGAAGGCTTTGGCGAGCGCGGCTGCGGGCGCGTCGAGCAGGGCGCAATGCGACGGCACCGCGACATCGAGACGCTCGCAGCGTTGCGCGCCGTGGTCCCTTGCGAGTGCCGCGAGACGATTCATCGCGGCGTCGCTGCCCGCGACGACCATCTGTGTTTCCGCGTTGATGTTTGCAAGGAAGACGGGCTCGGCGTCGCTGCTCAGTTGCGCGATCAGCCGTTCGAGCGGGCGCTGCGTCAGGCCGACGATCGCCGTCATGCCGTAGCCTCGCGGATAGGCCTGTTCCATCAACTGGCCGCGCAATGCGACGAGCCTGAGCGCATCGGAAAAGGACAGAGCGCCCGCGATCACCGCGGCGGGATATGCGCCGATGGAAAGCCCCGACACCATGTCGGGCACATGGCCATAGGCCTGCATGACGCGCGCCTGACCGACGCCCGCGATCAGCAGACAAAGCTGCACGGCGACGGTGGAGCGCAGCGACACTGCATCGTCGATGAATCGGACGTCATGGCCGAGCGTGTCGCTGGCTTCTTCGAGCGTGCGGGCAATGTCGATGTGATCCGGCAGCGCGTGCAGCATGCCGGCGCGCTGCGAGCCCTGGCCGGGGAACGTGAATAGCACGCTCATGATGCGTGCTCGGCCCAGGGATCGGCTACGAGCAGAGGGCCACGTCCCGTCTTCAGCAGCACGCGGTCCGCTCGACCCGCCCACTCAGCGAGCGCGAACCCGCCGTGACCGGTGTCCACCTGCATATCGATGCGTGCGGGCATGCGCGTCAGCATCGACAGGAGCACCTGCGCTTCATCGCGCGGCAGCGGCCGCGTGGCGCGCAGCAGCAGATCGAGGTCGCTGTCCTGTCTCAACGTGCTCACGCCGCTCGCCAGCGCAAAGCCCACGCTTCCGATGATGCCCCACGACAATTGAAGCCGGTCGAGTTCGGGCGCGATGCTGGCGAGGGCGCGCACGCAGGGCAGGCTCGCGATCGCGGTATCGATGCGCCAGGCACGCGCCTGAGCGAGCGCCTCGGGTGTCACGCGCCGTGCGATCCGCTCGCGCGTAACGAACGCCGCGAACCGCTCGCTGCGCGTGCGCCCCCGAAGCCCCACGGGCACGATGTCCTGCTCGCCGACCGCTTCGCGCCGCACCACGGCCGGCGCGATCGAGAGCCACTCGGACGAAGCCCACGCAGGCAGCTTCGATGCCGTGCGGATGTCCTTTGGCGCGGCGATCCACAGAAGATCGTGCGGGCGAATGACTTCATCGGCGATCGGCACAGTGGCTCTCCTTCGCATCACGCGCCCATCAGCGCTTTGGTCGCGAAGAACAGCAGCGACGGCCCGAGCAGGCAGCCGACGCCCGTATGGAACGTCGCGATCAGCGCGCCGTAGGGAACGAGCCGCCGGTCGGTCGCGGCCAGTCCCGCGCTGACGCCGCTCACCGTGCCGGCCAGCCCGCCGAAGATCATGGCGGAGCGCGGCGTCTTCAGCCCCATGAAGCCCGCTGCGAGCGGCGTGCCGATCATCACGATGATCGCCTTGATGAGACCCGTCGCGATGCTGAGTGCGATCACATCCGAGCTTGCGCCGATCGCCGCGCCCGTCACCGGTCCGACGATGTATGTGACCGCGCCCGCGCCGATGGTGGTCATGCTCACGGCGTCGGTGTAGCCGAACGCATGCGCAATGCTCGCGCCGACGATGAACGGCAGCACGGTCCCCAGAAGCAGCGACACCACGCCGATGAGCCCGGCCTTGCGCGCCTCGTTGGCCTGCACTTCGAACGCCGTCGCGACGATGGCGAAGTCCCGCAGCATAGCGCCGCCCATCAGGCCGACGCCGGTAAAGAGCGGCAAGTCCGCGAGACCTTTTTGTCCTCCGGTGAACGCGCCGCCGAAATAGGCGAGCACGAGGCCGATCACGATGGCGATGGCCGAGCCGTGCACGCGCCCGAAGGTCAGCTTGCGCGAGATCAGCGACGACACCCACATGATGAGCCCCACCAGCGCGAACGCCGTGATGAGGCCGTTATGCATCAGAACCTTGTCGATCATTTGGAACATGGCTGACTCCTGCTTCAGATTTCTTCGAGATGCGGCGCGTTCACGAACGACGTGCTGTCGTGACCGGTGCGGGACAGCACGGCGATGCAGCCCGCGCAGACAGCCGCGGCGCCCAATGCCGACAGCAGCGCGACGGGTCCGCCCTTGAGCGCGGCGACGACGTTCTGGTTCGCCGCCATCGCGACGACGACCGGGATGTACATCGCGCCCCAGAAGCCGACGCCCGCTTCGGTTTCCTTCGGCAGCAAGCCCTTTCCGTGCAGATAGAGGCGCAGGAAGATCAGGAGCAGCATTGCGATGCCGACACCGCCGACATTCGTCTTGACGCCGATCGCGACCCCGAGCAGGTCGCCGAGAAAAAGTCCCGCCAGATGGCAGAACGCGAGCAGCGCGGTTCCATAGATGATCATTTCGTGTCTCCTGTATTTGTCTGTTTGGTTTCCGATGCTTTAGCGCCACTGTTCCCGCAGCTTGCGGCGAACCGTCGACGAGGCCGCGCGGTGCTCGCTGCGAAGGCGGCTTTCGAGGCCGCGTGACGGGTCGGCGCGAATGTCGTCGAAGGCGGCTTGCAGCGCCTTTTCGACCGTCGACTGGTCGGCGCCGGTGGGGGCGTCGGCGTTGCTTACGGAGAGCAGCTTCCAGAGCAATCCGAGCGACGCGTAGTTGTCGATGTCATAGGCCATCGGCGGCACGCGCGCCGTGAACGCCTCCAGCTCGGCCACCGAGCGCAGCGTGACGCGCGCGGCCGATTCCTTGCCCATCGCGTGAACCATCACCTTCGGATCGGCGAGCGCGATCAGCCTGTTGGCCTGATAGCCGTGCGCGAGAAACGCGCCGGACATCGCGCGTGCCACGATCAGCCCGATCACCGGATGGCCGGCGAGACGGGCGCTCGCGTAGGCATCGGCGGCGGCGGCGAGCGCCTGATGGATGCCGTATGCTTCCTCGCGGCGTCCGTAGGCCTGGCTCGCCACATCGATGACGGCGACGATCGCGCGCTTTTCATCATGCTGTGCATCGGCATCGACGGCTTCACGCACCGCCCGCGCGATCTCCCATGCTTCCACGAGGCCCACCTCGCCGCTGCGTGCGCGCGGAAACGGGTTGTCCGGGTCCGGCACCACCGCGATGAACCGCGCGGGATGATTGCCGATACGCGCATCGGCAACCCGCACCGAAGGCGGATAGCCCGCCTGCAACGGCGCGCTGGCAGTGAGTGCATCCAGCCAGACCGCGCCGCGCTTCGAAAGCTCTTGTGTGCTCATGACCCGAACCCCTTGCCGTAGATGGCGGCCACATGTTCCGGCGTGGCCTGCACGTCCGGATCGATTTCGGAAAGCCGCGCGAGAAAGCCGGTGACGCGCTCGCTGCGGCATGCCGCGGGACGTCCGGCGCGAAACCGCTCGATGACGGCGGCGCGGATCGCATCGGCGTCGTCGGCGGTGTACACATCGACCAGCCCCGTGCGATGTCTTTGCTCGCAGCCCGTGAAGCTCCAGATCATCGGGCGGTCGCGCGAATCGAATTCCGCGATGCCCGCTTCCTGCTCGATCACAGCGGGTCCGTTGAGCCCGAGCCGCGCCTCGCGCGTGCCGATCAGATAGCTGCAAAGACCCGCCGCGATCGACATCCCGCCGTAGCAGCCGATCGGCCCCGCCGTGACGCCGATCACCGGCTGGTAGCGCCGCAAATCGACGATGCCCGCGTGGATCTCCGCAATGGCCGCCAGCCCGAGATTCGCTTCCTGCAAGCGCACGCCGCCTGTTTCGAAGAGGATGACGGCGCGCGTCGGAATGCCGCTGCGGTTGTCCTCGGCGGCGAGTTCGAGGCTGCCCGCGATCTTCGCCGCCGACACCTCGCCCATGCTGCCGCCCTGAAAGCCGCCATCGATGGCGAGCACGACAGCAGGTTGACCGTCGATGGTTCCCTTCGCGACGACCGTGCCGTCGTCGGCCTGCGTCACGATGCCTTGCCGCTTGAGCCAGGGCGAGCTCACACGCTCGAACGGATCGAGCAGTTCGCTGAAGGTGCCTTCGTCCAGCAGCTTTTTCGCGCGGCCGCGCGCATCGAGTTCGATGAAGCTCTGGCGTTCGAGCAGTTGTTGCGCATCCATATGTTTCACGCTCCGCCGGTCGATTTCAGTTGTTCGAAGACTTGCCCGATGCGCATCTGCACGACACCGGGCGTCGCGCCCGAGTCGTTGATTTCGAGCTTTGCGGCGGGCAGCGAGCCGTCGCCGAGAATGCGTTCCAGCACCGACTGCCAGAGATGTTCCTTGCCGTCGACGGATGTCGTGATGTTCACCACGGTGCGGTGCGCCGCGTTCGCTTCGAGCAGGACTTCGAGGTCCCCCGATGCGACCACGCCCGCCAGCGCGCGGCGTTGCGCGGGCTGGCCCGCCGGGAATTCGAGGACGATGGTTTCCATATGCGTTCCTATGCCTTCGTCGGATGACCGGCTTCGCTTCCAAGCCGGTCGAGAAAGAGGGCGGCGGCGAGCAGATCGGCCGCGCCGCCGGGCGATACATGCAGTTCGACGAGCCGCCGGTCCAGCGTCTTCAGCCGGCGGCGGCCGTCGATGTGCGCCGCGCCGCCATGCGCCAGCACGAGCCGCGCGCCGTCCTGCATCTCGGCGAGTGCACTTCGTCCGCCGCGCGCGAGCACGCAGGTGTCGTCGAGACTCGCCATTACCGCGAGCAGCGCGTTCAGTCGCGCGGCCGTTTCGCTGTCGCCGCGTTCGCGTGAGCGTTCCAGTTCCGGCAGGGCGATCTCGACAACATGCGGAAAGCCCGCCTGCGCTTGCCCGCGCGCACCGCCGACGTCGTAGTCGCGGCACGCCTGCTCGCCCTTGTTGCCCGTCAGGACGGGCGCATGGCGATCCGGAACACACGCGATCGATCCGGCGCGCCGGGCGACTGCATCGGCTGCCAGGTCCGACGGCTCGCGCGCCGCGGCGGTGACGAGCAGCCCGAGCGCCCAGATCGCGCCGCGATGCGTATTGACGCCGCCCGTCGCGTCGAGCATGCGCGCTTCGCCTTCGCGGCCAATTGCGCCGATGCGCTCGCGCAGCGCGACCATCGGCCTCGTTTCGATGCCCGCGCGCGCCAGCTCGACGAAGGTCGGCTGCAGCGCCAGCGCCGATACGCACATCAGTTTCCAGTCGAGATCGTGATGCGCGCCGCGGCTGCGGATATCGACGAGTCCGGGCTTCGGCGCGAGCGTCACTTCGTCGATCAGCGCTTCGACCACATGCGCGCCGAGGCGATCGGCGAAGTCCGGCGCGTGGCGTAAAGGCCGCGCCGCGTTCATGGCGAGGTTCTCGTGCATCACCAGCTCCGGAAGCGCGCCGGCGGGTCATAAAGCCCGTCCGACCAGTCGACGAGATCCGCCACGCTCTTCGCCGCGAGCAGTGAACGGCTCGCTTCGCCGCGATGAATGCCGAGGTCTTCGGGCAACGCGACGAAGCCATCGCGGCGCAGCTCGGCGAGCTTGTCCGCGCTGTTCGCGAGACCGACCGGCGTCACGCCCGCCACCGCCGCGATCATCTGCTTGCGATGTTCGAGCGAGCGCGCCTTGTAGAGATACGCGATGCCTTCCTCGGTCAGCACGTGCGTGACATCGTCGCCGTAGATCATGACGGGCGCGAGCGGCATTCCGGATTCGCGCCCGACTTCGACCGCGTCGATCGACTCGACGATGCTCGGCTGGCCACCGGCCTGGAATGTCTCGACCATCTGCACGACGAGCTTGCGGCCTCGTTCGAGCGGGTTGTCCGTCTGCAGCAGATCGAGCCATGCGGGTGTCGCGTGGCGCCGGCCGTGCGGATCGTGGCCCATGTTCGGTGCACCGCCGAAACCGGTGAGCCGCCCGTGCGTCACCGTCGACGAGTTGCCGAGGCCATCCATCTGCAACGTCGAGCCGATGAACATGTCGACCGCGTATTGCCCCGCGAGCTGGCACATCGCGCGGTTGGAGCGCATCGAGCCGTCGCGACCCGTGAAGAAGATATCGGGCCGTTGCGCGACGTAGGCTTCCATGCCCAGTTCGCCGCCGAAGCAATGCACGCTGTCGACCCAGCCGGTTTCGATCGCGGGGATCAGTGTCGGGTGCGGGTTGAGGGTCCAGTGGCGGCAGATCTTGCCCTTCAGGCCGAGCTTTTCGCCGTAGGTCGGCAGGATCAGTTCGATCGCCGCCGTGTTGAAGCCGATGCCGTGATTGAGCGACTGCACCCGATGCCGCTCGTAGATGCCGCGAATCGCCATCATCGCCATCAGGATCTGGATCGGCGTGATGAGGCGCGGGTCGCGCGTGAAGAGCGGCTCGATGAAAAACGGCTTGTCCGCCTGCACGACGAAGTCGATCCACGAACCCGGAATATCGACGCGCGGCAGGTCCTTCGGATCGTCCACGATCTCGTTGACCTGCGCGATCACGATGCCGTCGCGAAACGCGGCGGCTTCGACGAGCGCGGGCGTGTCTTCGGTGCTTGCGCCCGTATAGAGATTGCCGTCGCGATCCGCCTTGAAGCCGGCAATCAGCACGACGTTGGGCGTGAGGTCGACATAGAGCCGCGCATACAACTCGATGTAGGTATGAATCGCGCCGATCTCGAGGATGCCGTCCTGCAGGAACTGCGAGATGCGCAGGCTTTGCGCGCCCGCATAGGCAAAGTCGAGCTTTCTTGCGATGCCGCGCTCGAAGAGATCGAGATGCTCGGCCCGGCTCACGCTCGGAATGATGAGGTGCAGGTCGTGAATGACTTCCGGATCGACTTTCGCGAGCGAGCGCGACAGAAAATCCGCCTGCTTCTGATTGTTGCCCTCGACGACGACACGGTCGCCCGGCGCGATCAGGTTTTGCAGGATATCGACGATGCGCCCGGCGGGCAGCACGTTGCCGTCCGCGATCGACGCAACCCGCGCAAGCCGGCGATGTTTTTCCGCGCGGCGCGTGGCCCAACGGGAGTGGGAAGGACTTTGACTGGACATGGATGCTCTCGCTCAGGACTTGAGGCGAGTCTAGAGAGCGGGAGATGGGCGTTCAATGACACTCGGAATGCGTTCGTTATCCCCAGGCTAACGATCCTTTCCGCCTTGCCCTGCACGCCGCGCGGGGCGGGGCGCTTCGGTTAGCGAGGGTTTTCCCTTGCTTCGCAGGCAGATGAGCCTGGGTGACATGCGCCGATGACGGTTTTTCCGCCGCATATGGAATGCTCAATCGTGGTATCGACGGACACGAATTTCCCTGGCGCGGCGCTACTTTTTGACGGCTTGCAAATTTAGGGATTTAAATCTAGCCTGCATCAGCAATCGGCGGATCTCTTCAACGCACTACCTTCCTCACGGGGAGCAGCGATGACGATGAAGCGTATCTGGGCGGGCCGTGTCCTTTCTATCTCCGCAGCGGCAGCACTGGCGGGGGGCGGCATCGGTCCGGCGTCGGCTGCGCCACCTGACGCGCTCGTTGCCGCCGCGAAGCAGGAAGGTCAGTTGACGACGATCGCATTGCCGCATGACTGGTGCGGGTACGGCGCGCTGATCGCCGCGTTCCAGAAGAAGTACGGCATCCGCGTCAACGAGCTCAACCCCGATGCCGGCTCGGGCGACGAGATCGAAGCGATCAAGGCGAACAAGGGCAACAAGGGACCGCAAGCGCCCGATGTCATCGACGTCGGCCTTTCGTTCGGGCCGTCCGCCAAGAAAGAAGGCTTGTTGCAGCCTTACAAGGTATCGACGTGGGATTCGATTCCGGCCGCTTCCAAGGATGCGGACGGCTACTGGTATGGCGACTACTACGGCGTGCTTGCGTTCGAAGTCAACGCGGACATGATCGACAAGCCGCCGGCCGATTGGGGCGACCTGCTTAAGCCGGAGTACCGCAACGCAGTCTCCCTCGCCGGCGATCCGCGTTCGGCCAATCAGGCCATTCAGGCCGTTTATGCGGCCGGCCTCTCGCAGAGCAAGGGCGATGCAGGCAAAGCCGACCAGGCGGGCCTCAAGTTTTTCGCCGATCTGAACAAGAGCGGCAACTTCGTGCCGGTGATCGGCAAGGCCGCTTCGCTGGCGCAGGGCACGACGCCGATCATCGTGCGTTGGGACTACAACGCGCTCGCCGATCGGGACACGCTCAAGGGCAATCCGAAAGTGCAGGTGATCGTGCCGAAGACAGGCGTGGTGGCGGGCGTCTATGTCCAGGCGATCAGCGCCTATGCGCCTCATCCGAACGCCGCGAAGCTATGGATGGAATTCCTTTACTCCGATGAAGGGCAGCTCGGCTGGCTGGCCGGCTATTGTCACCCGATGCGCTATAACGAACTCGTCGCGCAGAAAAAGGTGCCGCAGGCGCTGCTCGCGAAGCTGCCGCCCGCATCGGCATACAGCAACGCGGTCTTCCCGACGCTCGAGCAGCAGAATGCCACGAAGGACGCGGTGACCAAAGGTTGGGATCAGGTCGTTGGGGCGAACGTGAAGTAGCCGTGCCTGGATCGCCGAAATGAGCGCCTCTCCGCAGCCGGGCGCATCCGGCCCGGACTTGCTGACCCCGGCCGCGCCCGCGCCAAAGTCCGGACCTTCGCGCGCGGGCAGCGGGGCCGGCTGGCTGGCCTATGCGGGCGTCGCGCCGTTCTTCGGATTCGCGCTGCTGTTTCTCTTGCTGCCCACCGCCTTTCTGATGATCGGCGCGTTTCAGGACGCTCAGGGCCACTTCACGCTGGCCAATCTTCGCGAGCTGTTTCAGCCAGGCGTGCTCGATGCCTACTGGATCAGCGTGAAGGTGAGCGTCGCATCCGCCGCCGGGGGAACGCTCTTCGGCGCGCTGCTCGCCTGGGCCGCGGTGCACGGCCGGCTGCCCGAATGGATCCGGCCCACGCTCATGACATTCTCGGGCGTTGCGTCCAACTTCGCGGGCGTGCCGCTTGCTTTCGCGTTCATCTGCACATTGGGGCGCGTGGGACTCGTGACGGTGCTGGCGCGCAAGTATCTCGGCTTCAATCTCTATTCCACCGGCTTCAGCATTCTCAGCTTCTTCGGGCTGACCATCACCTACCTGTACTTCCAGATTCCGTTGATGGTGCTCATCATCACGCCGGCGCTCGATGGTCTGAAACGCGAGTGGCGTGAAGCGTGCGACTGTCTCGGCGGGACGGCGGCACAGTATTGGCGGTATGTCGGTTTGCCGGTTTTGTGGCCGAGTCTGCTCGGCGCGGCCTTGCTCCTGTTCGCGAACGCGTTCGGCGCGGTCGCCACGGCTTACGCGCTGACGGGCAGTTCGCTCAACATCGTTCCGATCCTGCTGTACGCGCAGATTCGCGGCGACGTGCTGCATAACCAGAATCTCGGTTACGCGCTCGCGCTCGGCATGATCGTGGTCACGGGCCTGTCGAACGGCGGCTACATCTGGCTGCGCGCGCGCGCCGAAAGGGGGCGCCGATGACCACGCAATCGCGCGCAGGGGCCTGGATCGCGGTGATCGTCGGCGCGCTGTATTTCCTGATCCCGCTCGCCGCGACCTTCGAATTCAGTCTGCGCATGCGCCGCGATACATACAGCCTGGATGCCTACCGGGTCGTGCTCGGCGATCCGCATTTTCAGGCGTCGTTCGGCTATTCGGTGCTGATGGGCCTGCTTACCATCGTGATCGGCGTGCTGCTCGTCGTGCCGACGGCGTACTGGGTGCAACTGCGTCTGCCGAAGCTGCGGCCTGTCGTCGAGTTCATCACCTTGCTGCCGCTCGTGATACCGGCCATCGTGATCGTCTTCGGCTATCTGCGCATCTACAACAGCAGCTCGATACTGCCGCTCACCAGCAACGAGCGCGCGACCGATCTGCTGCTCGTGTTCGGTTATGTCACGTTGTCGCTGCCCTATATGTACCGTGCCGTCGATGCGGGCATGCGCGCCGTGGATGTCCGCTCGCTGACCGAGGCCGCCGAGTGTCTCGGCGCGGGCTGGACGACTATCCTGTTCCGCGTGATCTTTCCCAACGTGCGCTCGGGCATTCTGTCGGGCGCGTTTCTGACGTTTGCTGTCGTGATCGGCGAATTCACGATCGCGAGCCTGCTGGATCGCCCGGCGTTCGGACCGTACCTGCAACTGATCGGCGCGAATCGCGCCTACGAGCCCTCGGCGCTGGCGATCATCGCCTTCATCATCACGTGGGCATCGATGGGATTGATCCAGGTATTCGGCTCGGCGCGCGCACTGGCCGGCCATAAAACTTGAGCCGATGAGGCCGCGACCCATGGCATTCCTCGAAATCGACAATCTTCACAAGGCGTTCGGGACGAACGTCGCGCTGCATCGGTTCGACATGCAGATCGAGAAGGGCGAATTCATCACCTTTCTCGGGCCGTCGGGCTGCGGAAAGACCACGGTGCTGCGCATGATCGCCGGATTCGAAACGCCCACGCACGGCACCATCCGTCTCGACGGACGCGACGTTACGCATGTGCGCACGCGCGATCGCGCGGTCGGCATGGTGTTTCAGTCGTATGCGCTGTTTCCCAACATGACGGTGGCGCAGAACATCGGTTTCGCGCTGAAGGTGGCGAAGCGTTCGCAAAAGGAGATGGATGCGCGCGTCGCCGACATGCTCGAACTCATCAAGCTGCCGCATCTCGCCGCGCGCTATCCGTGGCAGTTGTCCGGCGGGCAGCAACAGCGCGTGGCGCTGGCGCGGGCGCTTGCGAGCAAGCCTCAGGTGCTGCTCCTCGACGAACCGCTGTCCGCGCTCGACGCGAAAATCCGCGTCTCGCTGCGCGACGACATTCGGGCGCTGCAGCGTGAACTCGGCATCACGTCGATCTTCGTCACGCACGATCAGGAAGAAGCGCTGTCGATCTCGGACCGCATCGTCGTGATGAACGACGGGCGCGTCGAGCAGATCGGCGCGCCGCTCGATATCTACAATTTTCCGCGCACACGCTTTGTCGCGTCGTTCGTGGGAACGCTCAACATTCTCGCTGGCCGCGTGATCGATCCTGCGACGGGGCGCATTGCGGTGGAAGGACAAGAGCTCGTGACCTCGAGGCCGCTTCCTCCCGACGATGCGGGCAAGGAGCGGCTGCTCGCGCTGCGGCCCGAGGCGATCCTGCTTGAGCCGCCAGCGCACGGCCGGAACTCGCTGGCGGCCACCGTCGAAGAGATCAGCTTTCTTGGCGCCGTGGTCCGCATTCGCGCGCGGGTCAGCGGGGCCGTGGTTTCGCTCGATCTCTTCAACGATCCCAACCGGATCCTGCCGGAGCGCGGCCAGCCGGTCGCGCTCGGCTTTTCGCACGACAACCTGCTCGTGCTGGATGAGAACGTGCGCTAGCGAGTCGAGCCAGGGAACGGCACGAATGCCTTGCTGCAATCGACGGGCGCGATCGCCTGGTTCAACGCCGCGCGCGTGACGCTCACATTGCCTCCGTTCGCGAACGGCAGCGAGGTGCCGCCTTCGCCGATGGAAACGAGCGCATCCGCGGCAGTGAAGGAGAGCGGCGCGACATCCGCGACGACATTGCTGAGCGAGATCGTCAGCGGATTGACGACAGCCGGATTCGGCCAGCCGATCGTGCCCGCCGACCATCCCGAGCCCTGCAGCACCGGGCTCGCCGTGTTGAAGCCCTGGAACGTGTAGCTCGATGCATTGACGATGCGCACGCCGTCGAGGGCAATGTTCCTGAAGTTCGGATAGAGCCCGCCGTTCTTCGTCGGGCTGTAGTACGGCGAGAAGATCAGCGCTTGCGGCTTGCCGTCCGCCGACGAGTCCGGCGTGCGAATGCACACGTTCGAATAGCGGATATCGGAGACGAGGCCGCTGCGGCTCCAGTCCGACTTGATGCGCAGGCCGTTGTCCGCGCCGTCGATCACGAGATCGTAGACGTTGACATTGCTCACGCTCGGCAGGATGCCGTCCACCGGCGTCACGCCGGGGTTCGTCGCACCGTTGGCCGTGCCCGCCGTCTCGCTGCCGATGGACATGCCGTGCCCCGAATAGAAATGGCTATGCGCGACCGTGATGTCGTAGGTGCGGCCGTTGACCGTGCCGGTGCCGCCCTTGATCGCGATGTTGTCGTCGCCGGTGCGGATAGACGTGTACGCGATCAGCATGTTGCTCGCGTCGCCCGTGAGCTTGCCCGGATTGCCCGCATTGCTCGTGATCGGGCCGGAACTTGCTGGATCGATGCCGTCCGTGTTCTTCGCGGTATCCGGGCTGTAAGCCATGCCGAGATAGTTCTTCATCGCCTCGTAGGCGGCGGTCGGCGTGTAGATCTTGACACCCCACGCCGTGAAGCCTTCCACTCCGCTCGGCACGACATGAAACTTCGGCGCATTCTGCAGCGTCACGCGATACAGCGTGAAGTTGCGGCCATTGCTGATCTGGATGAGGCGCGGGTTGTTCTGCGCCTGATTCAGCACCTTGTTCGCCATCCAGCCGATATCCCACCAGCTCATCGTGCCGCTGCCGTCGGGACGCTTCATCAGATTCGGGTCGTTCGGCACGCTGCTGATGAGCGGGCTGCCGCCGCGCCCGTCGATGACGCCATCTCCCACGACCGCGCCATACGCGATCTTGCTCGCGTTGATGAGCGCGAGACAGCCGTTGTCGCTCGCGGTGATCATGCCGCAACTGGCGGTGCCCTTGACCTTGTCGTACTGACGCGGATCGCGCGATGCGAAGAGCGTGACGCCGCTGTCTATCCACAGCGTGACGCCGCTCGGCAGGCTCAGCGCGCCGGCGATGAACGCGTTCGCGCCGTTCGAGCCCGGCACGAGGCGCACGGCCTTGTTCGTGGCGAGACCGGTGCTCGACGGGTTCTTGCATGAATCGAGCGCGGCCTGAATGCGCGCGGTGTCGGGCGCGGTATCGGTGGCGTCGGCGCTGTCGGGCAGCAGGCCGTTCGATTGCGCCGTCAGCGCGGCGGGCAGCGTCGCGCAGAGTTGCGCGGCGAGCGGTAGCGTCGGCTCGGGCGGCAGGGCGGGGTCGTAGGTCGTCGTGCCGACCTGGAAGCCCGTTGGCGTGACGGCGGACGCGGTCTGGTCCGGCGGCGTGGCGGCCGTGTCCGTCGAAGGCGAGGATGCCCCGGACGCGGGATCGGCCGGCGCGGCGGATGTCTCCGACGCCGCTGACGGGCTCGATGCGGCCGATGCGTCCGACGCCGCCGATGCGCCCGATGCGCCCGATGCGCCCGATGCGCCCGATGCGGCGGCACCGTCGTCGTCGCTATTCGTGACGTTGTGCACCGCGTCGGAAGTCTGAGTCGACGAAGTCGTTGCATCCGAGCCGCCGCAAGCGGAGAGCGCCAGCGCGAGCGAAACGGCGGGGAGCCACGCGGCGCCGGAGCGGACCAGCGTGGATAGGGCGGAATTCCTGTTCAATTTTTAGGCCTCTGGGGAGAGCGACCGAGTCGCGGGTGTCATATGACATCGGATGAATATTAGGCATCCGTATGAACCGCGCGATACTTGGTGCTCGCCCTTAAGCCAAATGGACGGCCGGCCCTGCGTCGAGTCGTGGCGATATTTCGTGTGCAATGGGCGGTAGACGAGTGCGCCCGCTTATCTTCATCACGCGCGCGCGCGTTGCAGCCATTGTTCCAGACCGATGCTGCCACGGCGCGCTTCACCTGTGGGCACGAGCGAATCTTCGTCGATCGTGCCGCCGAAGTACGTGGCCTTCGGATCGACAATGACCTCGCGCGCATCGCCCTGCGCCTTCAGATATCGCGCGACGATCTCATGCAGCGGCGCGCGCTCCGGCCCGGCGATATCCACGATGCCGTTCAACGGCGCGCCGAGCGCGACATCCGCGACGTTGGCCGCGACATCGTCGGCTGCGATCGGCTGGAACTGTCCCGTCGACAGATGCACCTTGCCGTCCTCCATGCCCGCATCCGCGATGCCGCCGAGAAACTCGAGAAACTGCGTCGCGCGCACGATGGAATACGGCACGCCCGATTCCGCGATCAGCTTTTCCTGCGCCACTTTCGCGAGGAAATAGGCGTTGTCCGGCATGCGATCCGTCCCGACCACGGACAGCGCGACATGATGCTTCACGCCCGCCGCCGCTTCGGCCTTCACGAGATTGGTGGTCGAGGCGCGGAAGAACGCCATCACATCGTCGGGCGCCCACGAAGGCGCGTTGCTCACGTCGATGACGACCTGCGCGCCGCGAAGCGCTTCATTCAGTCCCGCGCCCGTCACCGAATCGACGCCGTTGCGCGGCGACGCGGCGAGCGCCTCGTGACCCTTCGCGCGCAGAATCGCGACCGTTTTCGCGCCGATCAGGCCCGAACCACCGATGACGACGATCTTCATGATGCACCTCGCTAATCAAGTGAAAGTGAAGTCATTGTGTGACAATCATGGCTTAGCAGAAAGGGACAAGAATCGTCGATCCAACTAGTCCATGAGCCGCGCCATGCCCACAGCCGACCTTGCGTTGAAAATTGAAATCGACCGGCGTGAGGCCGCGCCGATTTATCTGCAGATATGCGAGCGTTTCAAGTCGGCGATCGCGGCGGGGCATTTGAGGCCGGGTGATCGCGTGCCCGCATTGCGCGGACTCGCGACGCAACTGAATACTGCGCGCGGCACCGTCGAGATGGCCTATAACATTCTCGTCGATGAGGGTTATTTGCAGATGCGCGGCGCGGCGGGCACGTTCGTGTCGTCGTCGCTGCCGGGCGCGGTCACGCTGTCGGCGGCGCGCAAGAGCCGCGAGCGCGCAGCGGCGCCGCGCGCCACGCGAACTGAACCGGCCGCCGATATCGGCAACGACGCCAAACCGCTTCGCCCCGGCCTGCCCGCGCTCGATGCGTTCCCGCGCAAGCTATGGAGCCGGCTCGTCGCCTATCGCGCGCGCAGCGGCGATCTCGCCACGCTCACGTATCCCGAGCCATCGGGATATCGCCCGTTGCGCGAGCGCATCGCGACTTATCTCGGCCTGTCGCGCGGCGTCGAGTGCGACCCGGAGCAGGTCTTCGTGACGAACGGCTATCGCGCAACGCTCGAGCTCGTCCTGCGCGGTCTCGCAAAGCCCCAAGACCGCGCGTGGTTCGAAGAGCCGGGCTATCTGCTCGCGCGTAACTTTCTCGTCGATGCGGGCATGAAGCTCGTGCCCGTGCCCGTCGATCACGAAGGGCTCGACGTCGATGCCGGCATCGCGCTCGCCGGCGACGCGCGCTTCGCCATTGTGACGCCTGCGCATCAGAGTCCGCTCGGCGTGACGCTCTCGCTCGCGCGGCGCATGAAACTGCTCGACTGGGCGAGCCGTTCGGGAAGCTGGATCGTCGAAGATGATTACGACAGCGAGTTCCGTTATGCGGGCCGTCCTTTGCCCGCGCTGAAGAGTCTCGATCGCGACGATCGCGTGATCTATTGCGGCACCTTCAGCAAGGTGCTGTTTCCGGGCTTGCGGCTTTCGTATGTGGTCGCGCCCGAGCGGGCCGTCGCGCGCATTGCGCAACTCACGAAGAGCATGAATGCGGGATCGCCTTATCTCTACCAGGCGGCGGTCTCGGACTTCATCGCGCAAGGGCATTTCGCGCGGCATCTGAAGCGCATGCGCGCACTGTATGCCGAGCGCCGCATGTTGCTCGCGAATGCGATTCTGAAGGCATTCGGCGACAAAGCGAGCATCGACTTGCCGACGGGCGGCATGCATCTCGTCGCGATCTTTCAGGCGGGACGCGATGGCCCCATCGATGACATGGCGATAGCCGCCCGCGCGCGCGAAGCGGGTCTCGCGGTGATCGCGTTATCGGCGTGGTATCTGGGCGGGCGCACGAAGCATACGTTGCGGGGGATCGTCGCCGGCTTCGCGAATGTCGCCGATGCCGCCGAAGCCGCGCGTCTCGCGCGCATGCTGCGGCGAGCCTACGACGGTTAGAGCATGACGGTGTCGTCGTCGGATGCGAAGAGCGCGTGACGCGCGATCTCGTCGCGCGCGGCCTGCAACACTTCGGCCACGGCGTCATCGCCGCGAACGAGTCCTTGCAGCAACAGGAAGTGGACTCTTTGCAAGCCGATCGAGCCGAGCGCGTAACGCAGATATGGCGTGAGGAAATCAGGCTGACGCGCGTGCTCGCCGCAATGAAAGCCACCCGATCCGACGATCACGAACGTGGGCCGGTCGCGCATCAGACCGACCTTGCCTTCGGGCGTCGACGCGAACGTGCGATGAATGCGCAGCACATAGTCGATCCATAGCTTCAATGCGGCGGGCACGGTGAAGTTGTGCATCGGCGTGTTGATGATGAGCGCGTCTGTCGTTTCGATTTCGCGGACCAATTGCTCGGAGATGTCGAACTGGCTCGCATCCGGATGACGCGAGGTGATCGCGCGCGCATAGTTCCGCGTGATGGGCGGCAGCGGCATGGCGGCGAGATCGCGCTCGACCATATCTACGCGCGTTTTTTTGCGCAACGTGTCGATCATGTCCAGCGCGAGCCGGTAGCCGTGACTCGCTTCTCCGTGCGGGCTGGCGTTGATGAAGAGGACTTTCATCGCGCGGCTTCCTTGTCGTTTTCAGTCAGCGGCTGAACGAAGTGCATGCCCTTCGCGAGCAGGCCGTTGCGATAGTAGAAGCGTTGCGCGAGCGCCATGTGCAGGCCGGTATCGAGCACGAAATGCGCGCAGCGCGAATGACGCGCGATCTCGCGGACCTTGTCGAGCAGGCGCGCGCCGATTCCTCCGCTTTGCAGCCGCGCGGTGACGACGAGATCGTCGACATAGACGAAGCGCCCATACAGCGTGTTCGTCTGCGTGCGATAACCGGCGAGGCCGAGAATCGCGCCTTCGCTATCACATGCAGCGAGCAGACGATAGCTTTCCTCGCGTTGACGGCGCATTTGTTCGCAAAAGGCGGCGGCGTCCGTCAGATGCGGACGCAGTTCCTTCATGACGTCGAAGGCGAGCGTCCAGTCGTCGGGCGTGTCGAGATGCCGGAAGGTAATCGATGTGTCCATGCGTGTTCTCCGTTGCATGACACGTACGATATCGGTGCGATGACACAGGCTGAAGGGCCAAGAAATGATCTTTGGACTGGGCCAAGTTTCAGCGCGCGTAGAATCGAACGGTTCATTCTCCATTCGAACTCATGCCGCTCAATCCCGATTCTCCTCTTGCCCGGCTCATGAACGCACCCGCGAAGCCGGGACGTGTCGTCTGGATCGGCTTGCGCGTGTCGCGGCGCGCGGCGCTTCAGGTGGTCGATTCGGCGCTTGCATTGGCGGGCATCGGTCTCGATGGCGATCACTACAGCCGCAAGGACGGCAGCCGGCAAGTGACGCTGATCGAAGCGGAAAGCCTGCGCGCGATCGCGAGTCATCTCGGTCTCGATGGCATATTCCCCGGCGATCTGCGGCGCAATATCGTCACGTCGGGCATCAACCTCAATGCGCTGAAGGACCGGCGCTTTCGCATCGGGGATGCCGTGCTCGAAGCGAGCGGCGAATGTCATCCGTGTTCGCGCATGGAAGAGACTTTCGGCGTGGGAGGCTACAACGCGGTGCGCGGCTTCGGCGGCATCACGGCGCGCGTGATCGAAGGCGGAAGAATCGAACTCGCGAGCCTGATCGAACCCTTGCGCTGATGGGCTAAGATACTGCGCCCCGCATCATCAACTCATAACATGGAGTGCTTTTCGTGATCCAGCCGAGCAATGTATTCAAGGATAACCTGGCGCAACTGCCCGCCATTGAAGGCATCGAGCGCATCGATCTCATCGACGGCAAAGGCGAAGTGGTCGCCAGCATCGAGAACAAGCCGGGCAAGCAAGGCTCGCTCGCGGTCTACAACTATCTGAAGCAGGCGTTCGGCACGCTGGACGCCAACGCAGCGGAACACGCGCTCGCGGTGTTCGCCGAACATACCGCCGATGCGCGCAATCGTCCGGGCGCGCATCCGAATGTGGATCGCCTGCTCGGGATCGTCAATGGCGGCGAGGCGCTGCGCATCGACGTGATTCAGGCAAGCTGAGCGGCCGCCCAAATGAAACGAGCCCGTTGCGTCATCGACGCAACGGGCTCGTCTCAGTTCAGGCTCATCAAACGCGCAGTTCGACGCGCTTGATGTCCTTCACGATCACGAGATAACTGAAGACCGTGATCAACGCATTGATCCCGACGAACGCCAGCGCGCCATTGAACGAGCCCGACTGCGCGACGAGATAGCCGATCACGATCGGCGTCACGATGCCCGCCACGTTGCCGAACATATTGAAGATCGAGCCGGAAAGGCCGATGGCTTCCTTCGGCGACGTATCCGCGACCACGGCCCAGCCCAATGCGCCGATGCCCTTGCCGAAGAACGCGAGCGACATCAGCGCGACGACGACCCAGTCCGTATCGACATAATTGCAGCCGATGATGCACGACGACAGCAGCATGCCGCCGACGATCGGCACCTTGCGCGCGACGGTCAGCGACTTGCCGCGGCGGATGAGGCCATCGGAGATCACGCCGCCGAGCACGCCACCCGTGAAGCCGCAGATCGCCGGCAGGGACGCGACGAATCCCGCCTGCAGAATCGTCATGTGACGCGCCTGCACGAGGTAGATGGGGAACCACGTGAGAAAGAAGTACGTCAGCACGTTGATGCAGTACTGCGCGAGATACACGCCGAGCAGCATGCGATTGGTGAGCAGCTGCTTGACGACCGGCCAGCCCACGCGACTGCCCGACGCACGCGATGCGCCGCCCGCGCGATGATGGCCATGCACGAGACCGCCGCCTTCCTCGATGTACGCCAGTTCCTGCCTGTTCACGCGCGGATGATCCGCCGGATTCTTCATCACGGAGAGCCACGTGAGCGCGAGCGCCAGACCCGCGACGCCCATCACGATATACACGTGATGCCAGCCGAATGCGTGCGTGAGCCAGGCCATCAACGGCGTGAACACGACAGCCGCGAAGTACTGCGCGGAGTTGAAGATAGCCGATGCCGTGCCGCGCTCCTTCGTCGGAAACCAGCTCGCGACGACTTTCGCATTGGCCGGGAAGGCGGGCGCTTCCGCCGCGCCCATCGCGAAACGCAGCACGAAGAGGGCGGTCACCGCGGTGGCCGCGCTGCCGAGCAGGCCGATCGAGCTTTGCAGCAGCGTGAAGAGCGACCACAGGAAGATGCTCGCGGCATACACGCGCCGCGCGCCGAAGCGATCGAGCAGCCAGCCCGCGGGCACTTGCGAGAGCACATACGCCCAGCTGAAGGCCGAGAAGATGTAACCCATGCGGATCGCATCGAAGCCGAATTCGGCGCGCATCGCCGAGCCGGTCACGGACAGGGTCGCGCGGTCCGCGTAGTTGAACGTCGTGATCACGAAGATCAGCAACAGAATGAGATAGCGCACCTTGGTGCGCTTCATGACGTCCGCGGGATTCGCGGTGCGGCTCATCGACATGGACTTCCCCTTGAACTCGAACGTGCTGATGCACGGAGGGCCGCTCGAGCGGCCCTCATGTGCGAAGCGACGCACGGCGCCGTTGCAGCGCCACGCGTTCCCCCGCTTCGCTTGTCTCCTGCGACTGGAGCCGGCGCTTCAGCGCCTTGCTCCGGTTGTCGTATCGCTTACTGCGCGCCGAGCTTCTTGATCAGCACGTCGAGCTGCTCCAGCTCTTCTTCGGTCAGATCGGTCAGCGGCGCGCGCACCGGACCCGCGTCGTGGCCCACGAGCTTCGCGCCCGCCTTGACGATCGAAACCGCATAGCCTGCCTTGCGGTTGCGGATCTTCAGGTACGGCAGGAAGAAGTCGTCGATCAGCTTGCCGACGGTCGCGTGGTCGTCCGCGGCGATCGCGCGGTAGAACTCCATCGCGGTCTTCGGGATGAAGTTGAACACCGCCGACGAGTACACCGGCACGCCCAGCGCCTTGTACGCGGCGGCGTAGACTTCGGCCGTCGGCAGGCCGCCGAGGTACGAGAAGCGGTCGCCGAGGCGGCGGCGGATCGTCACCATGTTCTCGATTTCACCCACGCCGTCCTTGAAGCCGATCAGGTTCGGGCACGAGTCCGCCAACTGCTCCAGCATGTCGGCGTTGAGCTTCGAGTTCGCACGGTTGTAGATGATGACGCCCATGTTCGGCACGGCGCGGCAAACCTCTTCGGCGTGGGCGCGAATACCTTCCTGCGACGCTTCCGTCAGATAGTGCGGCATCAGCAGAATGCCTTGCGCGCCTTGCTTCTCGGCTTCCTGCGCGAACGCGATGGCCGTGCGGGTCGGGCCGCCCGCGCCCGCGAGGATCGGCACCTTGCCGCGGCACACTTCGGTGGCCGTCTTCACGATCTGCGAATATTCGGGTTGCGTCAGCGAGAAGAACTCGCCCGTGCCGCCCGCGACGAACAGCGCCGAAGCACCATACGGAGCCAGCCATTCGAGGCGCTCCGCGTAGGTATCCGCGCGGAAGTTGCCTTGCTTGTCGAAGTCCGTGATGGGGAAGGAGAGCAGGCCTTCGGAAACGATTTGCTTCAGTTCTTGCGGTGTCGTCATGGTGTGTATCTCGTTGGTCAGCGACCGGCGGTTGCCGAGCTTATAAGTCATCGTACAACATAGACAGTCGTCGTACAATCGATTTAAGCCAATAAGATCAAGCGCTACGGGTAAATACTTACCAATTGTGACGGTCTATGTTGTAGGATGACATAACTCCAAGCCGCAGCCACGCGGTGTTCGCTCAAGGATTCGTCAGAATGAATCAGTCCCCTCTCTATATTCGCGTCCATCCGGACGACAACGTCGCGATCGTCGTGAACGACGGCGGTCTCGGCGAAGGCGCCACGTTCGCCGATGGCCTCGTGCTGCGCGAGCGCGTGCCGCAAGGTCACAAGGTCGCGCTGAAGGATCTCGCGGAAGGCGACGCGGTGATCCGCTACAACGTGGTGATCGGCTATGCGACGAAGGCGCTGCCGAAGGGAAGCTGGATCAACGAGCACGTCACGCGCATGCCGACGCCGCCCGAACTGCACGACCTGCCCATCGCGACGATCAAGGCGCCGGACGAATCGCCGCTCGAAGGCTTCACGTTCGAGGGCTATCGCAATGCGGACGGCTCGGTCGGGACGCGCAACATCCTGGCGATCACGACCACCGTGCAATGCGTCGCGGATGTCGTGCAGCATGCGGTCACGCGCATCAAGGGGGAGCTGCTGCCGCAATACCCGAATGTCGACGATGTCGTGAGCCTCGGCCACACCTACGGCTGCGGCGTGGCAATCGACGCGCCCGACGCAATGGTGCCCATCCGCACCGTGCGCAACATCGCGTTGAACCCGAACTTCGGCGGCGAAGTGATGATGGTTTCGCTCGGCTGCGAGAAGCTGCAGCCGGAGCGCCTGATGCCGCCGGGCACCATTCCGATCGCTTCGGCTTCGGCGGAAACGGAAGACGTGGCGGACATTGGCGACAACACGCACGACGACAACGGCGGCACGGTCGTGCTGCAGGACGAATCGCACGTCGGCTTTGCGTCGATGATCGAGTCGATCATGCGCATGGCGGAGACCCACCTGAAGCGGCTGAACAATCGCCGGCGCGAGACGTGTCCGGCGGCGGATCTCGTCGTCGGCGTGCAGTGCGGCGGCAGCGATGCGTTCTCGGGCCTGACGGCGAATCCGGCTGTCGGCTTCGCGACCGATCTCCTGGTGCGCGCGGGCGCGACCGTGATGTTCTCGGAAGTCACGGAAGTGCGCGACGGCGTCGCGCAACTGACGGCGCGCGCAGCGAACGGCGAGGTCGCGCAGGCCATCATCCGCGAGATGCAGTGGTACGACGATTACCTGAAGCGAGGCGGCGCGGACCGCAGCGCGAACACGACGCCGGGCAACAAGAAGGGCGGGCTTTCGAATATCGTCGAGAAGGCGATGGGCTCCATCGTCAAGTCGGGAAGCTCGGCGATTTCCGGCGTGCTGTCGCCGGGCGAGAAGGTGAAGCAGAAGGGTTTGATCTACGCGGCCACGCCCGCGAGCGATTTCATCTGCGGCACGCTGCAACTCGCGGCGGGCATCAATCTGCATGTGTTCACGACGGGGCGCGGCACGCCGTACAGCCTCGCGGAAGTGCCGGTGCTCAAGGTCGCGACGCGCTCGGATCTCGCGCGCCGCTGGCACGATCTGATGGACGTGAACGCGGGCACCATCGCGACGGGCGAAGCGACCATCGCGGATGTGGGCTGGGAGCTGTTCCGCCTGATGCTCGATGTCGCGAGCGGGAAGACGCAGACGAAGGCCGAGGCGCTGAAGTTGCATAACGCGCTCGTGTTGTTCAATCCGGCGCCGGTGACCTGATTCGAACCGTGCTGGCCGTAAGATCGACATGCCCCGCTTCGAGCGGGGCATTTTTTTGGCACGATGGAGCCGAATCAACTCGCCCTCCGAGTCTCAGCCGATGCCATCCCGTGCCACATCGCCACGACGTCCTCCCATGCCCAGAACCATCTGGGCGCTCGGCCTCGTCAGCCTTTTCATGGATCTGTCGTCCGAGCCGATTCATGCGCTGCTGCCGATCTACCTCGTGACCACGATGGGCATGAGCGTCACCGCGCTCGGCGCGCTCGAAGGCGCGGCCGAAGCGACATCGATGATCGTGAAGGTCTTTTCCGGCTCGCTGAGCGACTGGCTCGGTCGCCGCAAGGGCTTGCTGCTCTTCGGTTACGGCCTCGCCGCGTTGACGAAGCCGCTGTTCCCGCTCGCCGAAACCCCCGCGCTGGTCGCGACGGCACGCCTGCTGGACCGCTTCGGCAAGGGCATCCGTGGCGCGCCGCGCGATGCGCTGGTGGCCGATGTCGCGCCGCCCGAGATCCGTGGCGCGTGCTTCGGCCTGCGCCAGTCGATGGACACCATCGGCGCGTTCGCCGGGCCGCTCCTCGCCATCGTGCTGATGCTCGCGTTCTCCGATCACATCCGCACCGTGCTGTGGTTCGCCGCCATTCCGGCGTTCGTCGCGGTCGGCATCATTCTCGTCGGCGTTCGCGAACCCGAATCCGCGCCCGCGCAACGCGCGTTCCGTTCGCCGCTGCACTGGAAGTCGATGCGCGCGTTTTCCGGACGCTACTGGTATGTCGTCGGCATCGGCGCGACCTTCACGCTCGCGCGCTTCAGCGAGGCGTTCCTCGTGCTGCGCGCGCAGCAGGCCGGGCTCGAAATCGCCTGGATTCCCGGCGTGATGGTCGTGATGAGCCTCGCCTATTCGCTCAGCGCCTATCCGGCCGGCGTGCTGTCGGATCGCTGGGACCGCCGCGCGCTGCTCGCCTGCGGCCTCGTTCTGCTGATCGCGGCCGATGTGCTGCTCGGCGCCCGCGACTCGATGATCGCGCTGTTCGCGGGCGTCGCCGTGTGGGGGCTGCACATGGGCTTCACGCAGGGCATTCTCGCGGCGATGGTCGCCGAATCGGCGCCGCCCGCGCTGCGCGGCACCGCGTTCGGCGTGTTCAATCTCGCGAGCGGCGTCTGCATGGTGCTGTCGAGCGTGATCGCCGGCTGGATCTGGGACCGCCACGGCGCCTCGATGACATTCTTCGCGGGCGCCGCGATCGCCGTGATACCGCTCATCATGTGCGTGCTGACGCCACGCACGCTCACGCCCGGCGATTGAAGCGGCTACGCGGCGTAACGCGCAGCGGGCGAGTTTGTCGAAAGCTCGGGCGCCATCGCCTGCCGCGCGGCTTCATACGCATCCCACTTCGCGCCGTCGTGCAGCGACGGAATCGTCACGAGCTCGCCGCGATCGAAACCGACGAGCGCCGCATCGACCATATCGGTCGCGGACATCACGATCGCCTTGTCGAGCTTGTCGAGCGGCAGGCCGCCCGTTTCCCAGAAGTCCGTGGCGGTGGCGCCGGGCAGCACGGCCTGAACGCGCACGCCCTTGCCCGATAGTTCGCGATGCAGCGACTGGCTGAACGCGAGCACGAAAGCCTTCGTGCCGCCATACACGCCGTTGAGAATCTCCGGCGCAATACTGACGATCGACGCGATATTGATGACCGCGCCCTTGCCGCGCGCGACGAAGCCGGGCACCGCCGCATAGGTGAGGCGCGTGAGCGCCGTGACGTTCAGAGCGATCATGCGCGTCATCGCGTCGACGTCGCTGTCGAGCAAGGGCGTATGCGTGCCGATGCCCGCGTTGTTCACGAGCAGCGTGATGCTCGCGTCTTCCTTCAGCTTCGATTCGACGGCGGCGAGCGCTTGGCGGTCGTTCAGATCGGCGTCGAGAATTTCGACGCTGCGGCGCGTCTCGTTCGTGATGCGCCGGGCGAGAGTCGCGAGGCGGTCGCGATTGCGCGCGACGAGAATCAGGTCGTAGCCGCGCCGCGCGAGCCGCTCCGCATAGACCGCGCCGATGCCGGAAGACGCGCCCGTGACGAGCGCCGTGCCGAGGTGTGCCTGCGTCATGATTTCACTCCGTTCGAAGAAAGTGGTGATTGCGTGAGTGAATTGTCGGCGCGTTTGACGGTGGCGCAAATGACGTATATGGTACGGATTCAAGACATTGGTGGGTGAACGGACATGCATCGCGTCGGATACTTGCTGAGCGAAGGCTTTCAGATCATGGCGCTCGCGTCGCAGTCGGTGTTCGAGTACGCGAACGTCACCGCGCGCGAGGCGTTTTACAGCATCGAAAACTATTCGATATCAGGCGGCGAAGTGCGCTCGTCGCTCGGCATGAAGGTCGACACAAAGCCGGTCACGCCGCGCACCGCCATCGACACATGGATAGTCGCGGGCGTAAACGAGCCGCTCACCACGCCGTCGCCCGCCGACGTGCTCGCGTTCCTGCGCCGCCGCGCGGGCAAGCGCGCACGGCGTATCGCGGGCATCTGCACGGGCGGCTTCGTGCTGGCGGAGGCGGGCCTGCTCGCGAACCGGCGCGCGACCACGCACTGGGCCTACGCGCGCGAGATGCAGAGCCGCTTTCCGGATGTGCGCGTGGAGGAGGACCGCATCTTCATCGTCGATGGCCCGGTCTGGACGTCGGCGGGCATGACGGCCGGCCTCGATCTCGCGCTCGCGATGGTCGAGAAGGATCTCGGCGCGGACGTGGCGCGCTCGGTCGCGCACAAGCTCGTGATGTATCAGCGTCGCGCGGGCGGTCAGTCGCAGCATTCCGAGATGCTCGATCTCGCGCCGAAGTCGGATCGCATCCAGAACGCGCTGAACTATGCGCGCGAGAACCTGAACCGTCCGTTGACGGTCGAGGAACTGGCGGGCGAAGCGCATCTGAGCCCGCGGCAATTCAGCCGCGTGTTCACGCTGGAGACGGGGCAATCGCCCGCGAAGGCCATCGAGGGGCTGCGGCTGGAAGCGGCGCGGCTGATGATCGAAAAGAGCCGGCATTCGCTCGAAACCATCGCGCTCGAGACGGGCTTCAGGGACCGGCGTCACATGCGCGAGGCGTTCATGCGCGGCTTCGGCGTGCCGCCGCAGGAAGTGCGGCGCGAAGCTCGGGCGCAGGTCTGATAACTTACGCCTTTTTCACGCAGAACAAGGACACACCGTGTTGAAGATCGATCCGGACCGCTTGCTGAACGACCTCAAACATCTGCGCACGTTCGGCGCGACAGGACCGGGCGTCGTGCGCCTTTCGCTGTCGCCGGTCGATATGGACGCGCGCCGCTGGCTCGCGGAGCGCATGAACGACGCGGGCCTGCGCGCGGCGATCGATGGCGTTGGAACGGTCTTCGGCCGCTCGCGCAACGCGGGCCCGGCGCTTCTGATCGGCTCGCACACGGACACGCAGCCGACCGGCGGCTGGCTCGACGGCGCGCTCGGCGTCATCTACGGCCTGGAGATCGCACGCGCGCTCGCCGAATGCGAGGCGACGCGTCATTTCGCGCTGGACGTCGCATCGTGGATCGATGAAGAGGGCACGTTCTCAGGCTTTCTCGGCAGCCGCAGCTTCGTCGGCGAACCGGTCGATGAAGCCATCGGCAGCGCGCGCAATCGCGAAGGCGTGCTGCTCGGCGATGCACTGAAGCAGGCGGGACTCGCCGAAGCGCCGCGCGTGCGCCTCGACAAGACGCGGCACAAGGCGTACATGGAGCCGCACATCGAGCAGGGCGGGCGTCTGGAGGCGCATGGCAAGTCGATCGGCGTGGTGACGACGATCGTCGGCATACGCGAACTCAAGCTGCGTTTCACGGGCCAGCGCAATCACGCAGGCACGACGCCGATGTCGATTCGCCGGGATGCGGGCGCAGCGCTCGTCGCGTTCATCGCGCGCATGGACGAAGCCTTCGGTCAGATCGCCGATGCCGATACGGTGTGGACCGTCGGACGCATCGACCTCGATCCGGGCTCATTCAGCGTGGTGCCGGGCGCGGCGGATATGTATCTGCAATTCCGCGACGCCAACGCCGAGCGTTTGCGCGCGATGGAGACCGCGCTCGCGGCGCTCATCCGCGACTTCAATGCTGAAGGGAAAGTGAGCGTCGCCATGACCGACAGCGAGCCGCCCGAAGAACCGGTGATGATGGACGCCGCATTGCAGGCGCATATCGCCGGCGCCGCCGAAGCGCTCGCGCCGGGGCAATGGGAGCGCATGCCGAGCGGCGCGTCGCACGATGCGCAGGTCATCGCGCATCATGTGCCGGCGTGCATGCTGTTCGTGCCGAGCATCGGCGGAGTCAGCCACGACTTCATCGAAGATACGGCCGACGCGCATATCGTACTGGGCTGCGAAGTGGCGGCCAGGGCGGCCGCCGATATCCTCCGGCACCTGGCCGGCCAATCTCCGCGATAAACCGTCCTCCGAAAACGCGGTCCGGCGCATGGCCGGACCGCGTTTTACGCGGCGCGCAGCGGCACGTTGAGCTGACCCGCGCGGCGGTTCGGGCTCATGCCGAGGCTCGCGAGCGTCTCGTCGACGCTGTCGTACTGCACGCCGATCTTGTAGATCTCGCGCGCTTCCTTGCCGCTCGCGATCTCACGGCCGAGCTCGCGCGCGATGCGCACGCATTGCTCGATCTGCTGCACGGACGTCATGCGGTTGCCGTGCTGATCGATGATCGTGTCCTCGATGCCGCAGCGGGGATGCAGGCCCATCGCCATGGCCATCGTGTTGATCGGCAGCACGTTCTTCATCAGCGATTCGAGCGTGATGCACGAGCCATCCGGGCAGCGCCGCACGAACTCCATGAAGTTGTACGGATTCGGGCCGTCGAAGCCGCCGCCGATGCCCACCCACGTCACGTTGAGCGGCCCGCGATACGCGCCGCGCCGGATGATGCGCTCGAGCGTTTCGAGCGAGTGCATGCCCGTGAGCTGGAAGTGCGGCTGAATGCCCGCTTCCTGCAGGCGGCGCAGATGCTCTTCGACCCAGCCGGGACCGGCCGGCACCGTCATCTCGCGATACGCTTCCCAGTACGCGGGCTCGGCGAGCGACGTCCCCGCGATGTCCTTGCGGTTCATGAGCTCGGTGATGTTCATCTGCACCGTGTTGATCGCGACGGTCACCTGATCGGGCGCCGGCGTGAGATCGGCGAGCATGTGACGCGTATCGTCGGAAAGCCATTTGGCGGCGGCGCCGTCGTCCTCGGGGGCGAACGAAATCGAGCCGCCCACTTGCAGGATCATGTCGGGCACCGCTTCGCGCAGGCGGCCGAGCAGCTCGTTGAACTTCGAGAGACGCTTGCTGCCCTTGCCGTCTTCCTCGCGCACATGAAGATGCAGCACGGTCGCGCCGGCGTTGTAGCAGTCGACGGCCTTCTGCACGTGCTCGTCCATCGTCACGGGAATGTCTTCGGGAAAGTCCGCGGGCATCCACTCCGGCCCATACGGCGCGACGGTGATCACGACCTTATCCTGATTCTCGGGATGCAGCGAATCATCGAAGAATTGCATGTTGTACTCCGCTAAGGTATGCGAATTAAACGGTCAGCCATGCCGGACCTGAAGGCCGGCACCGAATGTCAGAAAGGCACGTCGCCGATGATGCCCGCGCGCTCCATCTTGCGATGACACGGCGGGTAGTCCATCACCGCATAGTGTTGCGTGCTGCGGTTGTCCCAGATCGCCATGCTGTTCTTCGACCAGCGCCAGCGCACCTGATATTCGGGGATATACGCCTGGCTGATCAGATACGCGAGCAGTTGGCCCGCGCCCGGATTCGCATCCTGGCCGAAGCGCACGCGCTCGGGCGTGTGATAGTTGGTGAAGTGCGTCGTGAACGCGCTGACGAACAGCACTTTCTCGCCGGTCTCGGGATGCGTGCGCACGACCGGATGCTCGGCATCGGGAAACTGCGCCTTGAGCGCGAGACGTTTCTCGATGGGCATGGCCGCGCCGAAGCTCGCCTCGATGCTGTGCCGCGCGCGCAGATCCGCAATCTGCTCCTTCACTTGCGCGGGCAGTCTTTCATATGCGAGCGCCATGTTGGCCCACATCGTGTCGCCGCCGACCGGCGGGCATTCCACGCAGCGCAGCACCGCGCCGAATTGCGGCGCTTCGCGCCACGTGGCATCCGCGTGCCATGCGTTTTCATAGCGGTCGTTGGGCTGATCCGGATTCTTGTAGATGCGCACGAGCCCGGGATTCTCCGGATCGCTGCCCGCGACCGGATGATCCTCCAGCTCGCCGAAGCGGCGCGCGAACGCGACATGCTCGGCACGCGTGATCTCCTGATCGCGCAGAAACAGCACGCGGTGCGCGAGCAGCGCGGCGCGGATCTCGGCGAAGAGCGAATCGTCGTGAATGGCGTCCGCGAGCCGGACGTCCTTGAGTTCAGCGCCGATGGCGCACGTGAGTTGTTCAATACGCATGATGTCTCCTCAGACGACGAACACGGACGAACCCGTGGTCTTGCGCGCTTCGAGATCGCGGTGCGCGTCCTGTGCGTCAGCGAGCGCGTAGCGCTGATTGATTTCGATGCGAATGCGCCCGTTCGCGACGTGATCGAACAGTTCGGCGGCGAGCGCGTCCTTTTCGGCCGGATCGGCGATGTAGTCCGCGAGCGCCGGGCGCGTCAGAAACAGTGAGCCTTTGATCGCGAGCAGTTGCGGATCGAAGGGCGGAATCGGCCCCGATGCCGTGCCGACGCAGACCATCAGGCCGCGGCGCGCGAGCGAATCGAGCGATGCGTTGAAGGTGGTCTTGCCGACGCTGTCGAACACCGCGTTCACGCCTTTGCCGTCGGTCAGCTCACGCACGCGCGCGGCGACGTCTTCCCGGCTGTAGTCGATCACATGCGTCACGCCGTGCTCGCGCGCGACGCGCGCCTTCTCTTCGCTCGACACCGTGCCGATCACCGTCACGCCGAGCAGCTTCGCCCATTGCGACACGATCAGTCCGACGCCGCCCGCCGCCGCGTGCAAGAGCAGCGTGTCGCCGCGCTCGAAGCGGCGGATGCGCGTCATCAGATACGCGGAGGTGAGGCCGCGCATCGTCATCGCGGCGGCGCGCGTGCAGTCGATCGCATCGGGCAGCTTGATGAGCGGCGCGGCCGAGATGATGCGCTCCGTGCTGTACGCGCCGAGCGTGTTGACGAAACCAGTGTAGGTCACGCGATCGCCTTCCTTCAGATGCGTGACGTTCGCGCCGACTTTCTCGACGACGCCCGCGGCCTCGACGCCCATGCCCGCGGGCAGCGGCACCGGATACAGGCCGGAGCGGAAGTAGGTATCCGCGAAATTGAGGCCGACCGCCTCGTGGCGCAGACGGACTTCCGTCGGGCCGGGCTCGCCGACGCTGACTTCTTCCCAGCGCAGGACTTCGGGGCCGCCGGTTTCGTGAAAGCGGATTGCATGTGCCATGGTTTTCATCTCCAGAATTTCGTTGCGGTAGTGTCAGCGCGCCTTGTGGGCGAGCGCGGTCCAGTCGGCGTCGCGCAGATAGCGGCGCGCTGCCGGCAGCACGGCGCCTTCGATACGTCCCATGCGTTCCCACGCGAAGCGCGCGCACGCATGCAGGGCATCTTCGATAACCACGTCGCTCATGGGCGATGCCGCGATACCCGTGAGCAGCGCCGCTTCGCGTTCGGCGAGGCGCGCGA
The DNA here is from genome assembly GCF_056930355.1 of Caballeronia sp. 11_S32. Lineage (NCBI taxonomy): Bacteria > Pseudomonadati > Pseudomonadota > Betaproteobacteria > Burkholderiales > Burkholderiaceae > Caballeronia > Caballeronia sp. 11_S32. Next base: position 1,103,494 of record NZ_JBXOWH010000001.1, on the reverse strand, counting down.
GTTCGTCGAGCTCGGCATCGAGCGCGGAGGTGCGCTCGCGCAATGCCGACGTCAATGCCGTTTCCTCGCAGTGTTCTTCGCAAAGTCCTTCAATCGTTCGCGGATCGAACCGCTTCGTGCGCAGCGCGGCGAGCGCGTCGTCGTAAGCATCCGATTGCAGGCGATGCGCGGCGAGCAGCGCGCCGACCACTTTGGCCACCGCCGGGCGCGCGTCGCTCGGGCAGACCAGAATGGCGACGCCCGGAACCGGCGGCACGGCGCTGCCCTGCGCGATGCAAACGAGGTCGTAATCACGCGATGCCTCCTGGCCCAGATCGCCGAAGGTCGCGCCGCCAGGCACGGCGAGCACCGACGCCGCCACGCCCTGGGCGCGCGCCGCGGCCTGAGCGCGGGCGAGCAGCGCCTCGGCATGCCGATGCTGCGCCGCATCGCCGCCTTTTGCGGCCGTCCGGCAGGCGAACGTGATGCGCGCGCCGAGCGAACGCGCGAGCTCGGCCGTATGGCCAATCGCCTCGACGCACGCGTCGCTGCGCTCGACGGGCACGAGCAGGTGTCGGTACATGATGATCCTTCCGCTTACAGTTGCACGATTGGATGCATCGTAGTGCGGGGAGCGCCCCCGCGCCCCTCTCGCGTCGGGAGGGGCTTGACGCAGGCGCGCCAAACGAACCATCCTTGAGCGAATTACAAAAATTCACTATGCCCAACGACGCCCCATCCACCGAACTCGTACTGAAGACAATGGCCCCGCGCGCGCCATCCGGCCTGCTCGCGCGCGCGCGCCTCACCGCCGAAAGCACGGCCGGCGCGCCGGGCGCCGGCCGCCAGATCGTGCTCGTGCAGGCGGGCGCGGGCTACGGCAAGACCTCGCTGCTCGCGCAATGGCGGCGCGAGTTTCTGGCGCGCGGCGCGGCCGTCGCATGGCTGCTCGCCGACGACCGCGACGACGCCGAGCGCTTTTTGCGCGCGCTCGTCCACGCGGTCCGCACGGGCTGCGCGCGCCCTACCTTTGGCCGGGGGATCGCCGAAAGCCCGGGCGCGCCCGCCGGGGCGTTCGATCTCGCGACCGCGTGGCTCGCCGAGCTCGCGCAGCTTTCGCTCGATGTCGTGCTGATCGTCGATGAGGCCGACAGGCTGCCGCCTTCCGGCGCGCAACTGCTCGATTACGTGATGCACAACGCGCCGCAGAATCTGCGCATCGTCGCGGCGGGGCGGCAGGGTCTCGACAAGCCGGCGGCGGAATTGCTGGCCTACGGGCAGGCCGAGCTCGTCGGTCCGGAGGCGCTGCGCTTTCGCGTCGACGAGACCATCGCGCTCGTCACGCAGCGCTTCGGCGCGCGCGTGGACGCCGATGCCAGCGCGCGCCTGTTCGAAATCACCGATGGCTGGCCGCTCGGCCTGCAGCTCGCGCTCACCGCGATGGCACGCGCGCACGATCCCCGCGCGGCGCTCGACAATCTCGCGGCGGGGCCGCGCGGCCTGCGCGAACCGCTCGTCGCGGCGCTGCTCAAGGAGCTCTCGCGCGAGGACGAACGCTTTCTCACGCGCATCAGCGTGGCGGACGTGCTGCATCCCGACCTGTGCGCCGCCCTGACCGACGACGACGACGCCCCGCAACACCTCGCGCGCCTCACCCGCGACACGCCGGTGTTCGTCACCGCCGAGGAAAGCGAGTGGTGCCGCCTGCATCCGCTCGTGCGCGACGTGCTGCAAACGCGCTTCGCCGCGCTCCCGGAGCCGGAACGCGCGGAACTGCATCGGCGCGCGGCGCACTGGCTCGCCGGGCGCGGCATGCTCGAACAGGCCGCGCGTCACGCGCACGCGGCGGGCGATCGCGAGCATGCGTACGAGCTCGCGGAGCAATCGCTGCACGATGCCGTGAAACAGGGCCAGCTCGGCACCGTGCTCGACTGGCTGGAGCGCCTGCCGGAGCCGGAGCTGGAAAAGCGGCCGCGGCTGCGCCTGGCCGTCGCGTGGGCGCTCGCGCTCGGCGAGCGTCATCAGGAGGCGGAAGTGCAGGTGGAGCGCGTGCTCGCATCGCCGGGCGCCGACGATGCCCTGCGCTACGAATGCGCGCTGATTCTGAGCGCGGCCGCTTGGTACGCCGACGATCCCGACCGCTTCCTCGCGCTCTTCGAGCCGTGGGCGCAGAAGCCGCCTCCAAAGGACTCGTGGCTCGCGCAGGCGCACGCGAACCGCCTCGCCGCCCGCGCGATGCTGCTCGGCGAGCCCGCGCAGGCGAGGCGTCTGCAGCAGGCGGTGACGCGCGCGCAGATCGGCAAGGGCCTCGGCTATCTCGCGCGCTGGGGCGATCACATGGTCGGCCTCACGTGGATGCGGGAAGGCCAGGTGAAGCTCGCCGAAAGCGTCCTCCTGCCCGCGCTCGCGAGCGCCGAAGAGGACCTCGGGCGCAGACATCCGCTCACGTGCATGTTCGCGGCGACGTGCGCATCGATCGCGTATGAGGACGATCGCATCGACGAGGCCGGCGCGCTGCTCGCCAACCGCCTCGACGTGCTCGAGCGCGCGGCGATGCCCGAGACCGTCGTGCTCGCGTATCGCACGGCGGCGCGCATCGCGGCCTTGCGCGGCGACGAGCATCGCGCGCTCGATCTGCTCGAAATGCTCCACGCGATGGGCGTCGCGCGCAATCTGCCGCGTCTTTGCCTCACGAGCCTCGGCGAGCAGGTGAGCGCGCACGCGGGCCGCTACCGCGCGCAAACCTGCGACGCGCTCGTCGAGCGTATCGATGCGATCGTCGATGAACACATCGGCGCGCGCGGCCCCATCTGGCGTCAGTCGGTGCAGACGCTCCAGGCGATGGCGCACGGCAGCGCCGCGCTCGCCCGGCAGGACTGGCAGGCCGCGATCGAGCCGTTCGAGCGCGCCGAGCAGATCGCCACGACGATGAAGCTCGGCCGCCAGCGCATCGAACTGATGGCCCTGCGCGCGTTCGCGCTCGAGCGCGCGAGCGGCGACGGGCACACGCTGTTCGTCGAAGCGCTGAACCTTTCGCGGGCGTATCGCCTCGGGCGCGTGCTGATCGACGCGCATCCCGCGCTCGCCGACTGGGCCCGGCGCGTCAGCGAGGCGGGCGCGACTGGGCCGGGCGAGCGGCCGATCGTGCCGCCGCATGTCGTGCGCGTGCCGCCGCGCTCGGGCGAGGGCGGCCCGCGCGCGTTGCCGAGCGTGATCCTCACGCCGAAGGAGCGCGAAATTCTCGAACTGCTCGCGCGCAACCTGACCAACAAGGAAATCGCGCTCGCGGCGGCGGTCGGCGAGGGTACGGTCAAGTGGCATCTGAAGAATCTGTTCGGCAAGCTCGACGCGAGCTCGCGCAAGCACGCGGTGCGGCGCGCCATCGCGCTCGGTCTTCTCGAGGGCGTGCAGTAAGCTGCCTTCAGTCGGCCAGCGCCTCATCGCCGCGCGCGGCATCGATATACGCATCGACCGCGCTGCCTATGGTCGGATGGAAGCACGCGTCGGGGAAGATCGGCGTCAGTTCGAAGCGCCTGAGCTTGTCGCGGACGGGGTCTTTCATCTCGGCGAAATGCAGCTCGATGCCGCGCTCCTTCAACGCGCGATGCAGCTCGCGCAGCATGTCGGCGGAAGTGACGTCCACGCTCGTCACCGGCTCCGCCGTCACCACGACGCGCTTCGCCGGCGTGGGCGCTTGCGCCACCGCTTCCATCACACGTTGCTGGAACAGCTCCGCGTTCGCGAAGAAGAGCGGCGCGTCCCAGCGAAACAGCAGCAGCCCCGGAATCTGCGCGGCATGCGGATAGCGCTTCATGTCGTGATAGCCGCGCAGGCCTTCCACGCGCCCGAGCACGGCGAAGTGCGGGCGCCATCCGTCCCACAGGAATTCGATGACCGCGATCACCACGGCGATGCAGATGCCGGGAATCGCGCCGAACACGGCCACGCCCACGAAGCAGGAGATCGACAGCCAAAACTCCCACTGCTGAATGCGGTAAATGCGCTTCAGGTCCGTGAACTCGAACAGGCCGATCGCGGCGGCGATCACGACGGCGGCGAGCGCGCTGTTCGGCAGATGGCGCAGCAGGTTCGGCCCCGCGAGCAGAACGGCCGCGACGGCCAGCGCGCCGACGATGCCTGTCACCTGCGTTCGCGCCCCCGCCGCTTCGGCCACCGGCGTGCGCGACGAGCTGCTGCTGATTGGAAAGCCCTGAAACAGCCCGGTGGCGAGATTGGCCACGCCGAGCCCGATCATCTCCTGATTCGGATCGACTCGCGTGTTGGCGCGCGCGGCGAAGGTGCGCGACAGCACGCTGGTATCGGCGAAGGAGATGAGCGCGACCGCGCAGCCGCCGAGCACGATGCGGACGAAATCGGCATCGCTCAGCCACGGCAACGAGAACGCGGGCAGCCCTTGCGGAATCGGCCCGAGCACTTTCACGCCCATGCGGTCGAGTTGAAACACGTACACGCACAGCGTCGCGAGCACGACGGCGATCAGGATGCCCGGCACCTTGTCGAAGCGCTTGAGCAAAAGAATGAGCACGAGACTGCCCGCGCCGACGGCAAAGCTATACCAGTTCGCCTGGCCCGCAGCGAGCGCCTTGCCGAGGCTGAGCAGATCGCGAATCGGGCCGTGATCGTCGATGGATATCGCAAAGAGCTTCGGCAACTGGCTGATCAGCACCGTCAGCGCGATGCCGTTCATATAGCCGTACCGGATAGGCTTCGACAGCAGCTCCGTCACGAAGCCGAGTTTCAGCACGCCGAAGAAGATGCACACCAGCCCCGAGACGATCGCCATCATGCCCGCCACGGCCATCGCGCGCGATGGATCGCCCGATGCGCTCAGCACGACGACGGCGAGCACGGGCGCCGCGAGCGCCGAATCGGGGCCGAGCACGAGAATCCGGCTCGGGCCGAAGATCGCATACGCGATGAGCGGGATGATCGTCGCGTACAGGCCGCATACGCCGGGCACGCCCGACGCCTCGGCATACGCGACGCCGACCGGCACGAGCATCGTCGTCAGCACGAGACCGGCGACGATGTCGTTGCGAAGCCAGCCCACGCGATATTCCCTGAGCATCGCGACGCCGGGCAGATAACGCAGCCAGCCCTGCGCGATGCCGCCGGCGCGCTGTGCTGATCGAACGGTTTGATCGGATGACATGAGCGATCCATGCGGCGTGTGCACTGATTCCGTTGTACATGGAATTGGATCGGGGTCCAAGTGCGCGACGCACACATCGCGATCGTTGCGCGGGTAAAAATAATGAAGCGCTTAAGACGCATCGATGCAATATTCGATCGCGCGTGCTGCTTGTATTCCCCGGCGCCTAACATATTCTTGCTCAGAGTGATCAGCCGAACGGGGGACGACCATGGGCGATGTTCCTGCAGCCGAAGCAGTCGCGAACGCCAAAGCCGCCGCGAGCGATGTGCCCGGTTATGCGTTTCAGCACGATGTCGTGAGGAACCTGATCTGCCGCCAGGCGCGCTATCCCGACATCGCCACGCCGCAGGACTGGTATATGGCGCTCGCGTTCAGCGTGAGGGATCGCATGCTCGCGCGCTGGGCCGCATCGACGAAGACTTATGCGGCGAAGGACGTGAAGGTCGCCTGCTATCTTTCCGCGGAGTTTCTGATCGGGCCGCAGCTCGGCAATAACCTCCTGAATCTCGGCATGGAAGCGGAAGCGCACGACGCAATGCGCGCGCTTGGCCAGCATCTCGACGATCTGCTCGCAATCGAAGAAGAACCGGGCCTCGGCAACGGCGGCCTGGGACGTCTCGCCGCGTGTTATCTGGATTCGCTGGCGACGCTGGAAATACCCGCGATCGGCTATGGCATCCGTTATGAATTCGGCATCTTCGATCAGGAGATCCGAGACGGCTGGCAGGCGGAAAGCACGGACAAATGGCTGCAGAAGGGCAATCCGTGGGAGATCGTGCGTCCGGACGTCAGCTATTACGTCTCTTTCGGCGGGCACACGGAAAGCACGACGGATGCAGAGGGCAGGCTGCGCATGCGCTGGATTCCGGCGCGACAGGTGAAAGGCGTGGCGTGCGACATGCCGATGCAGGGTTATCGCGTCGATACGTGCAATATCCTGCGTTTGTGGAAGAGCGAGGCCGTCGAGTCTTTCGACTTCCAGGACTTCAATGCGGGCGAGTATTACGAGGCCGTGGAGGAAAAGGTCGTTTCGGAGACGCTTTCGAAGGTGCTCTATCCGAACGACGAACCCGAGGCCGGCAAGCGCCTGCGGCTCGCGCAGCAATATTTCTTCGTCTCGTGCTCGCTTCAGGACATGCTGCGTCTGATGGATGCGAAGGGCACGCCGATCGACCGCTTCGCGGACCTCTTCGCCGCGCAGCTCAACGATACGCATCCGTCCGTCGCGGTGGCGGAGCTGATGCGTCTCCTGATCGACGAGCGCCTGCTTTCATGGGATGCCGCGTGGGACATCACGCAGCGCACGCTGGCTTACACGAATCACACGCTGTTGCCCGAGGCGCTCGAAACATGGGGCTTGCCGCTCTTTCAAAGCCTGCTGCCGCGTCCGCTCGAAATCATCTACGAAATCAATCGCCGCTTTCTCGATGAAGTGCGCCGCGCATACCCGGGCGATGAAGCGCGCGTGAAGCGCATGTCGCTCATCGACGAAACCGGCGACAGGAAAGTGCGCATGGCCAATCTCGCGACCGTCGGCAGTCATGCGGTCAACGGCGTGGCCGCGCTGCATTCCGACCTGCTGAAGCAAACCGTGCTGCGCGATTTCGCCGAGATGTTTCCCGGGCATTTCACGAATGTGACGAACGGCGTCACGCCGCGCCGCTTCCTGATGCTGAGCAATCCGGGCTTGGCGCGCCTGCTCGACCAGACGATCGGCGACGACTGGACCCGCGATCTCGCACGCCTCGACGCGCTCGCCGCCCACGCCGACGACTCCGCCTTTCACGACGCATGGCGCGCGATACGGCGCGGCAACAAGACGGCGCTCGCGGCGCGCATCAGGAACACGACGGGCATCGACGTCGATCCTGACGCGCTCTTCGATATCCAGGTGAAGCGCATCCACGAGTACAAGCGCCAGCATTTGAATGCGCTTTACATCATCAGTCTTTATCGGCGTCTGTGCCGCAATCCGGATCTCGACACCGCGCCGCGCTGCTTCATCTTCGGCGGAAAGGCCGCGCCCGGCTACGCGATGGCGAAGCTCATTATCCGGCTCATCAACGGCATCGCGGAAGTCGTGAACAACGATGCGGCGATCAAAGGCCGGATGAAAGTCGTCTTCTATCCGGACTTCAATGTGAAGAACGGCCACTGGGTCTATCCCGCCGCCGATCTCTCCGAGCAGATCTCGACCGCGGGCAAGGAAGCGTCCGGCACGGGCAACATGAAGTTCATGATCAACGGCGCGCTGACCATCGGCACGCTGGATGGCGCGAACGTGGAGATTCGCGAAGAGGCGGGCGCGGAGAACTTCTTTCTCTTCGGCCTCACCGCGCAGCAGGTCGAAGAGTCGAAGCGCGCGGGATATCATCCGGCGCAATACGCGCAGGGAAACGACGACTTGCGCGATGCGCTCGATCAGATTGCGCAAGGCCGCTTTTCGCGCGGCGATAAGGACATGTTCCGCCCGCTGCTCGATAACCTTCTGCAACACGATCCTTTCCTCGTGCTTGCCGATTTCGCGGATTACGTCGCGTGTCAGGACCGCGTGAGCGAAGCATGGCGCGACACGCGGCAATGGACGCGCATGTCGATCATGAATACGGCGCGCTCGGGCAAGTTCTCGTCGGACCGCGCGATCAGCGAGTATTGCGAGCGCATCTGGAAGACGCGTCCCGTGAGGATCGATCTTGCTCAGTCCTGACGCGCACTTTCAGCGCCGCTACGGCACGAAGCCCGGCTCGCGCTTTCCTATCGGCGCGACGGTCGTGCCGGGCGGCGTCAACTTCTGCGCCTTTTGCCGGCACGCGACGCGCGTGGAGCTGCTGCTTTACGACGGTCCGGAAAGCACGGAGCCGTTTCAGGTCGTCACGCTCACCGCCGAAGAGCACCGGACGTTCTTCTTCTGGCACGTGCTCGTCGAGGATCTTCCGCTGCGCTGCTGCTACACGTGGCGCGCGCACGGTCCGCTCGGCGTGCCGCAGATGAGCGACGAAGCCGCGAGCCGCAAGGAACTGCTCGATCCGTACGCGCGCGGCGTGAGCGACCGCTTCTATGACCGCCGCCAAGCCACCGCGCCGGATGCGGCCGAACATGCGTCGCTCAGGGGCATCGTCACGGAGCCGCTCGATCCGCGCGACGACGATATCGACATCCGCACGCTCGACGATGCGATCATCTACGAGCTGCACGTCGGCGGCTTCACGCGGCATTCGTCGAGCGGCGTGCGGCATCCGGGCACGTTCGCGGGTCTCATCGAGAAAATCCCTTATTTGAAGGCGCTCGGCGTCACGCATGTCGAACTGCTGCCGGTGATGGCCTTCGACGAGCAGGACATTCCCGTCGTGGCCGCCGAACGCGGCCTCTGCAATTACTGGGGCTACAGCACGCACAGCTTCTACAGTCCGCATCCGCGCTATTGCGTGGAGCCCGCGCGCGCGCCGCAGGAGTTCCGCGAATTCGTCGATGCCTTGCATGCGGCGGGCATCCGCGTGCTGCTCGATGTCGTGTTCAATCACACATCGGAAGCCGGCAACAACGGGCCGGTGATCCACTTCAAGGTCTTCGCCAACGAGGCCTTTTATCAGATCGACAAGAACGATGCGCGGCACTATCGCGACTTCACGGGCTGCGGCAACACCGTCAACTGCAATCATCCCCTCGTATCGGCGTTCATCATGCGCTGCCTCGAATACTGGGTGCGCGAGCTGGGCGTCGACGGCTTCCGCTTCGATCTCGCGAGCGTCTTCGCGCGCGGGGCAGAGGGCGAGCTGTTGCGCACGCCGCCCTTGCCCTGGGCGATGGAGGCGTCGCCCGTGCTCGCGCGCGTGCCGCTGATCGCCGAAGCGTGGGACGCGGGCGGCCTCTATCACGTCGGCGCGTTTCCGGGCATGGCGTGGACCGAGTGGAACGGACGTTACCGCGATGTGATCCGGCGCTTCGTGCGCGGCGATCCGGGCCTCGTCGGCGAAGTGTGCACGTGCATCGCGGGCAGCGCGGATATCTATCAGGACGACGGCAGGCTGCCCACGAACAGCATCAACTTCGTCACCTGTCACGACGGCTTCACACTGAACGATCTCGTCAGCTACGACACGAAGCACAACGAGGCGAACGGCGAGGACAATCGCGACGGCAGCAACGACAATCTCTCGTGGAATTGCGGCGCGGAGGGCGACACGGCCGATCCGGCGATCCTCGGGCTGCGTCTGCGGCAGGCGCGCAATTTCATCGCGATGCTGCTATTGAGCCAGGGCGTGCCGATGCTCCTCGCCGGCGACGAAATCCTGCGCAGCCAGCGCGGCAACAACAACGCGTTCTGTCAGGACAACGCGCTCTCGTGGATGGACTGGCATCTCTCGGACGATGCGCTCGACATGCTGCGCTTCGTGCGCGAGATGATCGCGCTGCGCAAGCGTCACGCGAGCCTGCGCCGCCGCCGCTTTCTCACGGGACGCCCGGCGAACGGGCAGGTTCATCCCGATGTCGCGTGGCATGGCGAGCGGCTCGACGCGCCTGCGTGGCACGATCCCGGCGCGCGCTTCGTCGCCTTCACGCTCGCGGGGCAGGCGCCGGGCGAGCCGATGCTGCACATTGTCTTCAACATGCACGACGATGCGCGCGATGCCGCGCTGCCCGTCCTCGACAACCGGAGCTGGCGGCGCATCGTCGATACGGCTCGTGAATCGCCGCAGGATATTGTGCCGGATGCAGAAACAGCGGATGTCGAGCGCGGCGCATGCCGGGTGCAGGCGCGCAGCGTCGTCGTGCTCGAATCGTCATGAATGTGCACGGTGGTGCTGGACTGCGCGCCACAAAGCGCCTTTAATGTTCGTGTACTGCTGAGTTGCTTTGTCCATCCACAGGAGGCGGCATGGATGCAGTCAGAACCTTCCTCGAAAATCAGTCGCTGTTCGCGCTCTTTCTGACGATCGCGCTGGGCTATCTCATCGGCGAGATCAACATCAAGGGCGTGGCGCTCGGCTCCGGCGCAGTGCTGTTCGTCGGGCTCGCGATCGGTGCATTCGCGCCGAAATCGGCGCCGCCCGCGTTGCTGGGCACGCTTGGGCTGCTGCTGTTTCTCTACGGCATCGGCATCCAGTACGGAGCGCAGTTCTTCCGCGGGCTCACGAGCCGCGACGGCATGAAGGCGAACGTGGCCGCGTGCATCGGCGTGATCGCGTCGGGTCTCGTGTCGTGCGCGTTCATTCACTTCGGCATCAAGCTCGCCGATTCACTCGGCATGTTCGCCGGCAGCGGCACCAGCACGGCGAGCCTGCAGGTCGCGATCGCATCGATGAAGAGCAACGATGCCGCCGTCGCCTATAGCGTCTCCTATCCATTCGGGGTCGCCGGGCCGATTCTGTTCCTTTACATGCTGAACGTTGCGCTGAAGATGAAGATTCAGAAGCCGCCCGCGAAGATTCTCGAAACGGCGGAGATCGCGCTGAAAAACGCGAACCTCTTCGGTCTCAAGATGGCCGAGCTCACGAGCCGCTTGCCTTCGGGTGTCGTGATCGCGGCGGTGCGGCGCGCGCATCACAATCAGCTTCCCACGGCCGATTTCACGCTGCGCGCCGACGACGTGCTGCTCGCCACCGCCACCGAGCGGCGTCTGCTCGACGAAGCCACCGCGCTGTGCGGCGAACTTCAGCCGGGACGCATGGCGAGCCATCGGGAAGATCTCGACTATATGCGCGTGTTCGCGTCGAATCCGGCGGTCGTCGGCATGGCGCTCGGCGACATACGTTTCCCCGACGGCGTGAACTGCGCGATCGCGCATGTGCGCCGGGGCGACGCCGACATGCTCTCGACGCCCGATCTGATCCTCGAAGCGGGCGACCGCGTGGGCCTGCTCGTCAACCGCGCGCATCAGGCGACCATGCGCGCGTTCTTCGGCGATTCGATCAAGGGCACGGCGGATCTGAGCTTCATCTGCCTCGGCATCGGCGCGGCGGTGGGCCTGCTCGCCGGCGCGATTCCGCTGCCCGTGCCCGGGCTTTCCGCCTTCAGCCTGGGGCTCGCCGCGCTGCTGCTGGTCGCGCTGTGTCTCGGCAAGGCGCGGCGCAACGGCCCGTTCGTCTGGGTGATGCCGCTCTCGGCGAATCTCGTGCTGCGCAATCTCGGCCTCACGATCTTTCTCGCGCAGGTGGGCATATCGTGCGGGCCGAAGTTCGTCGCGACAGTGGGCACCGCCGGGCCGCTCTTGCTGCTTTACGGCGTGATCACGCTGCTGGTTCTCGTCGGCGTCACCGCCGTGTGTTGCCTATGGATCTTCAGGCTGCCCTTCGATACGTCAGTGGGCGTGATCTGCGGCGCGACCGGCAACCCGGCGATTCTCGCCTTCGCCAATCGCATTGCGCCGACGGATCAGCCCGACATCATGTACGCGATGATTTTCCCGTCGATGACCATCGTCAAGGTCCTTTTCGTGCAGATCGCCATATCGCTCGCGGCTGGCTAAACTTTGCCGCGCGGCGCCCGAACGACAGTTGAGGAGGAGCACACCATGGAAGTGGCGATATTCAGTTCGACGCCTTACGAGCGGCAGTATCTCGACGAAGCGAACAAGGCAGAGAATCACAAGCTCAAGTACATCGACGTGTCGCTGGACATGGATACCGTCGAACTCGCGGCGGGTTATGGCGCCGTGTGCGTGTTCGTGAATGACAAGGCGAATGCCGAGGTGCTCGAAGCGCTGCACAAGGGCGGCACGCGGCTCATCGCGCTGCGCTGCACGGGCTTCAACAACGTGGATCTCGAAGCGGCGGCGAAGCTCGGCATGAAGGTGGTCCGCGTCGTCAACTACTCGCCGAACTCGGTGGCGGAGCATGCCGTCGCGCTGTTGCTCGCGATCAACCGCAAGGTGCATCGCGCATACAACCGCACGCGCGATTCGAACTTTTCGCTCGACGGCCTGATCGGCTTCGATCTGTGCGGCAAGACGGTCGCGGTGGTCGGCACCGGCAAGATCGGCTGCGTGTTCGCGAAGATCATGCAGGGCTTCGGCTGCCACGTATTCGGCTACGATCCCTATCCGTCGAAGCAGTTCGAGGCGCTGGGGCTGAAGTATGCGACGGCCGGCGAGATCGGCGAGCGCGCGGACATCGTCGCGCTCTTTTGTCCGCTGACGCCGCAGACGCATCACATCATCAATGCGGAGTCGCTCAAGCGCGCGAAGCCCGGCGCGTTGCTGGTCAATACGAGCCGCGGCGGGCTGATCGACACGGAAGCCGTCATCGAAGCGTTGAAGAGCGGCCAGCTGGGCGGCCTCGCGATCGATGTCTACGAACAGGAAGCGGATCTCTTCTTCCGCGATCTGTCGAGCGAGATCATCACCGACGATATCTTTCAGCGGCTCGTCTCGTTCCCCAATGTCATCGTGACCGGGCATCAGGCTTATCTGACGCGCGAAGCGTTGACGACGATCTGCGAGACCACATTGCAGAGCGTCACGGCGTTCGAGAAGAATCAGCCTTTGGAAAACGAAGTCAAGGTCCGATAGCGGAGCATGCCCATGCCTGCGGAGACGTCGCCCGAGGAGCGCGCGCGAGAGCCCGTGCTCGATACCGTTGATCGCGTGTCGGAGTTGTGCTTCGGCCTCTTTATGGCGTTGACGTTCGTCGGCACGGTGTCGGCGGCGACGAGCGGAGAGGACGCCGGGCGCAAGATGCTCTACACGGCGCTCGGCTGCAACCTGGCGTGGGGCCTCGCCGATGCCGTCATGTATCTGGTGCGCACGATCGTGAACCGCGGGCGCAGGCATGCGCTCGCACTCGCGATACAGCGCGACCACGATGCGGCGGCAGGCGTGCGCGCGTTGCGCGACAGGGTGCCCGCGGCGCTCGACAGCTTCTTCTCCGACGCCGATCTCGAATCGATACGCAAGCGCATAGCCGCGAACGCCCCCCTGCCGGAGCATGCGCGCTTCATGCGCGACGACTTTCTCGCGGCGCTGGCCATTTTCATCATCATCGTGCTGTCCACTTTTCCTGTAGCCGTGCCTTTCGTCATCTTCGAGCATGTTCCCACCGCATTGCTGATTTCGCGCATCCTGACACTCGCGATGCTGTTCATCTGCGGCTTTGCATTGGGCGGTTATGCGGGCTGGCGCGGCTGGAAAGCCGGCCTTTCGATGATGACGCTGGGCGTGCTCCTGACCATGGCGATCATCGCTTTAGGCGGGTAATTAAAAGCACGGGCGCGCGGCTCGAGATCGAATAAACACCTACGCCCCGATTCTTGAAATCGCTACAGGGTTCGCATATCTTCCAATCATTGTCCTTGGCACGATCGGTCTTTCAACGCGCATCACGCTGCAATCGGCAATACGAAAATACTAAGACGCTGTTACGGTCACGGCATTCCGCACGCATTCGATTCCCGGTTCTGCCGTGATCCGGATAGCCGAAAAAACGCGGTGTTGCATCAGCCGCACTACGGTTCGGGGCGAGTACAAGATGATGCGCAGCTTCATCGTTGTGCTTCTCGTGGCGTCCGCGCTCGCGTGCGGCGAAAGCGTGCGCGCGCAGGCGCCGGCGGCGAGCGCAGACGTGCCCGTTGCGATGAATCCCGCCGACCTCGACAAGCTCGTCGGCCCGATCGCGCTCTATCCCGACGATCTCATCGCGATCATTCTTCCCGCATCCACTTATCCGGTGGAAGTCGTCCAGGCGGACCGTTTTCTCGATCGCAGAAAAACGCAAAAGGATCTGCCTGTGAACGAAGCATGGCAAGACCCGGTGAAAGCGCTTCTCAATTACCCGGAAGTCGTGAAGAAGATGAGCACGGATCTCGACTGGACCGTCGCGCTGGGCGAAGCGGTCGTCGCGGATCAGAGCGCCGTCCTTCAGGCGGTGCAGCGCTTTCGCCGGCAGACGCAATCGGTGGGCAATCTGAAGACCGATGACAAGCAGACGGTGGTCGTCGAGAAGGAAGTGATCAAGATCGTGCCGTCGAATCCGGAAGTCATCTACGTGCCGCAGTACAACCCGTCGACGGTGATCGTGAGCAGCCCGACGCCTGTCTATACCTATGCGCCCGCGCCGTATCCCGTCTATTACTATCCGTACGCGCCCGGCGCGGCTTTCGCGACCGGCCTGATCTGGGGCGCGGCGATCACGGCGGCGTGGCATGGCGGGCACTACGAGACCAACTACAACGGCGGCAACAACACGATCAACATCAATCGCGAGAGCAACGTCAATCGCACTGAAGTCAGGAACGAGTTGAGCAATCGCGCGGCGAACCGCAGCGGAACTGGGACGCAGCAGTCGAGCACGTGGCGCTCGGAGAAAAAGCCCGGGCAGGTGTCGGGCACCGGCGCGCGCGCATCGACGCAACGTGTGGGCGATGCGCCATCGCGCGCGGGCAGCGGCAGTCCCGGCGCATCCGGCGGCACGCAGCGCGCCGCCGCGCCTACGCCGACGGCGACGCAAAACACGCCGCGTGCGCAGAACACGGGCAACTATCAGGGACGCGGCGGCGATGCGTTCAGCGGGTACGGCTCCGCGCAAAGCGCGCGTGCGGACAGCGCGCGCGGCGCGGCAAGCCGGCAGTCGATGTCAGGCGGTCAGGGAGGCCGCAGTTTCCAGGGCGGCGGAGGCGGCGGCTTCCAGGGCGGCGGAGGCTTCTCCGGCGGGGGCCGCGGCGGATTCGGCGGCGGCGGCGGCCGCGCGGGTCGTCGATAGGAGCGGGTCATGAACGGACCGACTCGTCTGTTGCTTGCACTTGCAACGATTGCGATGCTGCTCGCGCCGCCGCGCATTTTTGCCGCAGACCGGCAGCAGACCTTCGCGACGCCCGACGAAGCGGTCAGCGCGCTGGAACAGGCGCTGAAATCGAACGACGATGCTGCGCTCATCGCGATCTTCGGCAACGCGCACAAGACGCTCGTCGTGACGCCCGACGAAGCCGAAAATCGCGCGTTGCGCGCCAATGCGCTCGCGGAATTCAACGCGTATCACATGCTGGAAGAAACATCGCCGGACCGGCGCATTTTGCGTATCGGCGACGAAGCGTGGCCGATGCCGATTCCGCTCGTGCGCGAGAAAGGTGCGTGGCGCTTCGCGACGGAAGAGGGCGAGCAGGAAGTGCTGGACAGGCGTATCGGCGCGAACGAGCGTGAGGCGATCAAGGTGCTGCGCGCCTATCTCGATGCGCAAC
Organism: Caballeronia sp. 11_S32; assembly: GCF_056930355.1. NCBI lineage: Bacteria > Pseudomonadati > Pseudomonadota > Betaproteobacteria > Burkholderiales > Burkholderiaceae > Caballeronia > Caballeronia sp. 11_S32. The sequence goes on along the minus strand of NZ_JBXOWH010000001.1, from coordinate 1,088,172 downwards.
GCGAGTACGCGACGCGAGATCGCCTGGGCGACGGCGTGCTGCAGTACGCGCGCAAGCTCGGCAGTTCGCCCGGCAAGCGCGACGGGCTCTACTGGCCCGCCGATGAATCGAAGGGCGAGGAGCCGAGTCCCTTCGGGCCCTTGATCGCGGCGAGCGCGAATTATTTCAGGGATCGAAACCCGGGGGACGCTTATCATGGATACTACTTTCGCATCCTCACGAAGCAGGGAAAGCACGCGCCAGGCGGCGCGTTCAGCTATATCATCAACGGGCGCATGCTGGCGGGTTTCGCGATGGCCGCGTATCCCGCGCAATATGGCGCAAGCGGCGTGATGACTTTCATTGTCAATAACAACGGGGTCGTGTATCAAAAGAATCGTGGCGCTTCGGCGCCGCCGCTCAGCGAATTCGATCCCGACGCATCCTGGACGCGCGTGCAGGAGCCTTGATGAATGATGAACGGGCGCAGATCTCGAGCGATCCCGGGAGTGATACAGTCATTTGCCGATCAAATCAAGCAAGGAGTCCCCATGAATGCAACGAAATTGCGTGCGGGCTGCGCCATCGTGATCGCCGTCATGGCGCTCGATGCCATCGCGCAGAGCAAGCCGATCGCGTATCCCGCCAAAGGGCAAAGTGCGCAGAAGCAGCAAAGCGACGATGGCGCGTGCTATAGCTGGGCAAAGAGCAACACGGGAATCGACCCCGCCACCGCATCGGCGGCGCCGCCTCCGCAAGGCGGACCGGCCGTGGGCGGCGGCGAGCGTGTGGGCGGCGCGGCGCGCGGCGCAGCGGGCGGCGCGGTGATCGGCGCGATCGCGGGCGATGCGGGCAAGGGCGCGGCCATCGGCGCGACAGCCGGAACCATGGCGGGCGGCGCGCGCGCGCGGCAGAACAAGCGCACGCAGGAAGCCAATGCGCAGGCGCAGAGCCAGGGCGCGATGTCCACGTACTATCGCGCGTGGGCGGCCTGCATGCAGGGACGCGGCTACACGATCCAGTAGCGTCTTTTCGCCGTCAATAACAAAGGGAGCGCAAACATGAAGCGCGTGAGCCTCGCTGTCCTGTCGTGCCTTGCGATCTCCGCAAGCGCGTTTTCCGCTGAACCCGTGACCGACATGAGCGTCACGCGCGATGCCAGCGGCGCCACGGTGCAGGGCGTCGCCAAGGTGACGGCCACGATCGTCGGCATCGATCCAGCGACCCGCACCGTCACGCTGAAAACCACAGCGGGCAAGGTGATCGAGCTCGAAGTCACGAAGGAGGCGCGCAACTTCGATCAGCTCAAGATCGGCGATGTCGTCACCACGCAGTATCGGGAATCGCTCACATTGAGCCTCCTCGACAAGAAGACGCAGGCGTCGCGCTCCGAGAGCGAGACGGAGCAGCGCGCGCCGCAGGGCGCGAAGCCGGGCGGCGAGGTCGGGCGCGAAGTGACGATCATCGCGGACGTGGTGGCCGTCGACAAGCACACGAAAACCGTCACCTTGCGCGGGCCGAAGGGCGAGCTGGTGGACCTGCACGTGCAGGACCCGGAGCGCCTGAAGCGCGTGAAGAAGGGCGATCAGGTGAAAGCGGTCTACACGGAAGCGTTCGCGATTTCCGTCGAACCGGCCGCGACAAAATAGCCGGGGACGCCGCCGAGGGCAACGCGGGAGAGACCAATGAAAAAACGCTTTGCATTCGCGTTGACGCACGGCGCGTGTGCCGTCGCGCTCGCGCTCGCGGGCTGCGCGCAGCCCGAGCAGCGTGTTCAGACCGGCATGGACCAGCAGGCGGTCATCGCGAAGCTCGGGCCCCCGAAGGAAACCTATGATCTGCCCAACGGCGGCAAGCGTCTGATGTGGCCCACGCAGCCGATGGGATCGACGACCACCGCCGTCGATCTCGATGCGTCGGGCAACGCCGTCAGTGTGCGGCAGGTGCTTCAGGAAAACGAGTTTTATCGCGCCGAGGTCGGCAAGTGGACGCGCAACGACGTGATGACCACGTTCGGCCGTCCGTTCGAAACGGCGTATTTCAAGCGGATGGATCGTGAGGTGTGGTCGTATAGATACATGGAGAACAACATCAACCACATGATCTTCAATTTCTATTTCGATCCGCAGGGCGTGCTCAGGCAGACGCAGAAACAGCCGGACCCGAAATTCGATCCCAGCCAGCGCAACAAGTTCTGAACGGAGAGGCACATGAGCGCCAAACCAGGCGGTCTCACCGGTGGCGTGCTTGCCGCGCTCTTCTTGTCATGCACGTGCGCGCAGGCCGCGAACCTGAATTTCCTCAAGGACACGCCGATCAGCTATATGAAGCCCGCTGACCGGAAAGCGCTCAATCGCGCGGCCCAGCAGGCGCTCGACACCAAGAAGGACGGCGAAACGCTCAAATGGAGCAACGAAGGCACGGGTAACACCGTGCATATCGAGGGCACGGTCACGCCGCGCGATACCGTCCAGGGCGAGGGCGAGACGTGCCGCAAGGTCACGCTCACCGCGGTCGCGAAGGGACAGACGCAGACCTGGACGCCGACCGCCTGCAAGAAAGGCGGCGCTCAGTGGCAGATCAAGAAGCAGTGAGCAAGAAGCAGTGAGCAAGAAGCAGTGAGCAAGAAGCAGTGACGCGCGCCGTTCAGAAGCTCACCGCGAAGCCGAACGACACGCCGTGAACGTTATGGCCGAACACATAACGCACCATCGCGCGCGTGCGCGTGACGATGACCGGATACCGGCTGCTGTCCAGTTCCAGGCCGACCCCGAGTGATGTCAGATCGTTGAAGCCGAGCACGCCGGCGCTGTCGCCGAAGTAATGCGAGTAGGCGGTTTCGAGCACGTAGCGCACGGGCCGGTCGAGCGCGGCGAGCCCCGTCGGCGCACGCCAGCGCGCCCACAGGCTGAACTGCTGCGCGGTCGCCGAACCCTGCACGGCCGGCGACGACCCGCCGAAGCTGCGTATATAGATATCGGTGGCGCGAAGTTCGAGATCGATCTCGTAGTGCTCGCGGTAATGTTCCAGGTCGAGCATGAGCGAGCCGCCGACGCCGTACGCGTTGAGCGCGCCGTCTTCGAGGAACTGCAGATTGGCATCGGCGACGTGATTGAAAACCGTTTGCGCGACGCGCAGATCGCTCGCGACGCGCCCGATCATGCCGTTGATGATCGGCCGCAGGCGCAGCTCGCTCGTGATCGGGAAGTCCCAGCCGACGCCGACGGTCGTGCTGACCGTGTTCCACTTGGCCGGCACGGCGCGCTCCACGTCGCCGTCGCTGGCGATGAACGTCGGATCGTAGCGGCTGTAGGCGACCGTGCCTTCGAGATAGAGCGGAAACGACTTGCTGAGGGTGAATCCGCCGCCGAGCTGCGTCTGGCCGAAGCCCGGATTGCCGCTCGCGCCGCTGTTGATGGAAAGCGAGCTTGTGGTGACGTCCGGCACCGCGGTGTACGACATGACCGCGAGCACGGCGTTCGCGTACCGCTGCACGTTCGTCCCGACGACGGTGCGATCGGGCGAGCCTTGCGCCCGCGCGCTGCCTGCTGTCATGGCGAGCAGAATGACGAGCGTCGAGAAGATACGCAACCGGCTCGGAGAGAGTATCGGCTTTCGCATGGTCCGGCGTCTGCTTGAACGTTGAACGGCTGGTTGGTCGTATGGTTCATTCGGCCACTTGGCCGCCTTCGGTCGCATGAACGGAGACGTTGCCCGGTTCCACGGTGACACGCAGCAAATGTATCGTACCGATCGCCGCGCGCCAAGCACGTTCCGTACGAGAGTGTTCACAAGGCGGCCAAGGATTTCCTAAACTGAAGCTATCTCGCCAAATGCATCCGGGGGTAATCGATGAGACTGAACGAGCCGCGCATGGTGGTAGCCTCGATCGGCGTCTTCATCTGGCTCGCCGGGCTTTACTTCACGATTCACGGCCTCCTGTATGAGGTGAAGCCCGAATTCCGCTACGGCATGTGGGCGCTCGGCATCGGCATCGTGACCTTCGTCGTCGCGCTGAATCCGCTTGCGCAGCGCAAGCCGGGAAAGCGCGACAAATCGGCCTGACCGCTCGTTCATGCGCCAGGCGTTGGAAGCATCGCAGGACTCAATGGAGAACTTCGCAATGGGTGAACTCTGGCTAGGCAATGTAGAAGAGTCGACGACCGACGACGAAATCCGGGATTTTCTCTGCAACTACGGCTTTCCCCCGTACGATTCGATCCAGCGCGTGCCCGGCACCGGCGAGCATCCGGCCGCGGTCGTAAGCTTCGATGGGATCGAGCCGCACGTGCTGCGCACGTTCCAGCCGCGCATCCACAACATGTTCTGGAAGAATCGCACGCTCGTGGTGCAGGTCATGCCCGAGCGCAACGAAACCTGACGGCGTCGTTACATGCCTGAAAGCGCATGCCGCGCGCGATCGTAGCGACGGCCGCCCTGCCGTGGCCGCGCAAGCGCATCGTGAATCATGGGGAGACCGCGATGAAGGAAGACAAGGCTGTCAAGGAGCCGAAGGCCGCGCATGAACGCCTTAGCCGCAAGCAGTACGAGAAGGAACTGGCGCGCCTGCATGTCGAGCTCGTGAAATTGCAGGAATGGGTCGTCTATTCCGGCACGAAGATTTGCGTCGTGTTCGAGGGACGCGACGGCGCGGGCAAGGGCGGCACGATCAAGGCGATCACCGAGCGCGTGAGCCCGCGCATCTTCCGCGTGGTCGCGCTGCCCGCGCCCACCGAGCGCGAGAAAACGCAGATGTATGTGCAGCGCTATCTGCCGCATCTGCCGGCGGCGGGCGAGATCATGCTGTTCGACCGGAGCTGGTACAACCGCGCGGGCGTCGAGCGCGTGATGGGTTTCTGCACCGAGGAGCAGGCGACGACCTTCCTGAAAGGCGTGCCGCTCGTGGAACGCGCGATCATCGATTCGGGCGTCATTCTGCTCAAATACTGGCTCGAAGTTGGTCAGGAAGAGCAGACGCGGCGTCTCGAGGCGCGTATTCACGACGAGCGCAAGATCTGGAAGCTTTCGCCGATGGACCTGCGCTCGTATAGCCGCTGGTACGACTATTCGCGCGCCCGCGACGAAATGTTCGAGGCCACGGATACCGATATCGCGCCCTGGCACGTCGTGCATTCCGACGACAAGCGCCGTGCGCGCCTCAATCTCATCAGCCACTTGCTGTCGAGCATTCCTTACAAGGCCGTGCCGCGAGAGAAAGTGAAGCTGCCGAAGCGGCAAAAGCCGGGGGATTATCGCGAGAGCGACCGGCCGCTCAGGTACGTGCCCGAGCGCTTCTGAGCGCGCGCGGCGCGCGTGCATTGGTTCCGGATGGCCGTTTCGCTGCCGGAAACCGTGCGCGCGCGGCACGCTCGCGCTTGCCGCACGGCGAAGCGCGCACGCTTCGCAATCTCAACGGGTGTTGCGAAATATCAGGGAATCGTCACGTTGCTGACGATAACGTCACGCGTCGATAAGTCGCGAATTTTTGCCACTTCCCTGTCGCACGTTGCGCATATATTTTAATGGTGGTATTCAAATCATCGGTCCCTGCGTTCGTCAGGCCGGTCGATTCATTCGCTTCCAGCGTTATCCCTTGCACGTTCCCGTCACGGAGGTCAACGTCATGACGTATGCAAGTCAACTGGCGCAAAGCCAGGAAATCGCGGAGAAGGTCACACGCGTGTTTCAGAAGCGCGCGGAACTGGCGCAGCAGCAATTCAGCGAGCGCGCACGCGATGCGGGCATGCGTCTCTACGGCAACGGCGGCGCGAATCAATTCGGCGATGCCGTGGCAGGCGAACTCGGCCAGTACAACGGCTTCGGCTATGCGGTCGATCTCATGCAGCGCTCGATCCTCTTCTGGGACACGCTGCGTCAGCGCGGCAATAATTTCATCGAGCAGACGAAGCGCGGCCTCGAACCCGTGCTGCATTTCGAACATGAAATGCTGATCGATGGCCGCACCTTCGCGCGGCCCGTGAATTACGCGCTGCTGCGCATCGTGCCACCCGAAGGCGTGAGCATCGATCCGCTGAAGCGGCCCTATCTCATCATCGATCCGCGCGCGGGGCACGGTCCCGGCATCGGCGGTTTCAAGGACGATTCGCAAGTGGGCGTCGCGCTGCGCGCGGGGCATCCGGTGTACTTCGTCACGTTCTTCCGCGATCCGCAGCCGGGCCAGACCTTGCTCGATGTCTGCGCGGCCGAGCAGCAGTTCGTGAAGCACGTGCGCGAACTGCACCCCGACAGCCCGAAGCCTGCCATTGTCGGCAATTGCCAGGGCGGCTGGGCCGCGATGATGCTCGCGAGCTCGCAGCCCGACGACACCGGACCGCTCGTCATCAACGGCGCGCCGATGTCGTACTGGAGCGGCGCGTGGAGCGAAGGCGAGGGCGACAACCCGATGCGCTATTCGGGCGGCATGCTGGGCGGCACGTGGCTCGCGTCGCTGACGGCTGATCTCGGCAACGGCAAGTTCGACGGCGCGTATCTCGTCGAGAACTTCGAGAACCTCAATCCCGCGAACAGCTTCTGGGACAAGTATTACACGCTGTTCGACAAGATCGATACCGAGCCGCCGCGCTTTCTCGACTTCGAGCGCTGGTGGGGCGGCTATTACCTGATGAACCGCGAAGAGATCGAATGGATCACGCGCAATCTCTTCGTCGGCAACAAGCTGTGGTCGGGCGAAGTGCGCGGCGTGTCGGGCACGTCGTTCGACCTGCGCGCGATCAAGACGCCGATCATTCTCTTCGCGTCGATGGGCGACAACATCACGCCGCCGCAGCAGGCATTCAACTGGGTCGCCGATGTCTACGGCAGCACCGATGAAATCAAGGCGCGCGGACAGGTGATCGTCGGGCTGATGCACAAGAGCATCGGCCACCTGGGCATCTTCGTGAGCGGCAAGGTCGCGAAGAAGGAATACACGCAGATCGCATCGGTGCTGGAGGCGATCGAATCGTTTCCGCCGGGGCTGTATGGCATGGAGATCGCCGAACGAAAGGGCGACGACGGCAAGATCGAATACGAGGTGAGCTTCCACGAGCGCCGTCTCGAGGATGTGACCGAGCGCTTCAATCGCTTCGAGCGGGTCGACGAGTTGCCGTTCGAAGCGGTGAAACAGGTATCGGATTTCAATCAGCGCGCATATGAACTCTTCGCGCAACCCTTCGTGCAGGCGATGGCGAACGACACGACCGCCAAGATGCTGCGCGCGTTCCATCCATTGCGCGCGCAACGCTGGATGTTCTCCGATTACAACCCGTGGCTCGCATGGCTCGGCCCGGCGGCGGATGCGGTCAGGGCCGCGCGCAAGCCCGATACCGAACGCGACGTGTTGCGCCGCGCGGAACATTGCGGCTCCGACATGATCAGCGCGGGCCTCGACTTCTATCGCGCGATGCGCGATGCGGCCACCGAAGCGATGTTCTTCTCCGTGTACGGCAACATGTTTTCCGTGCACCGGGCGCAAGAGCATGAAGCGCAGGCCCACCAGGCCGATGCGCAGCCGGCCGATCCGCGCGAACTGCCTTTCGTTCAGGAAGCGCTCGAATCCATCGCGCATGGCGGCTATGCGGAAGCCGTGGCGCGTGTCGCGTGCCTGCTGGTGCGTCACGACGAACCGCTGCCGCTCGCGCGCATGGTGCTTCGTCAGGAACTCGCGGCGGATTATGCGGAATACCTGCCGCAGATGCCGCGCGATGAATGGCGGCGCATGCGCGGCGAGCAGGAGATCGTCGTGCGCTACGAGCCGGAGCAGGCGCTCTCGACCCTGCCCGATCTTCTGGACGACAACGACGATCGCAAGAAGCTCCTCACGCTCATCGACAAGCTGCACGCCGATAGCCGTCTGCAAGGCTTCGAGCCGACGGCCGCGCAGCAGGACATGCTCGCGCGCATCCGCGCGGCGCTCCCCCTCAAGGCCGCGCGCACGGCAAGACGTTCCGCGCCCGCGCATTGAGACACCGGCGGCGCATCTCACGTTTTCACGGGAGACGTTATGGATCACAAGCATGAGAAGTACGAGCGGCTGATCGAGGTTTGCCGGACATTGCCGCCGCTCGCGACGGCCATCGCGCATCCCTGCGACCGGACATCGCTCGAAAGCGCGGTGAAGGCGCACGAGATGGGTCTGATCGCGCCATTTCTGGTCGGGCCGCAAGAGCGCATCCGCGAGGTCGCGGCGGAATGCGGGCTGAACATCGCGGGCTTTCCCATCGTCGATGCGCCGCACAGTCACGCGTCCGCCGAAAAGGCGGTGGAGCTCGTGCGCGAGGCGAAGGCCGAGGCGATCATGAAGGGCAGCCTGCACACCGACGAAGTGATGGCCGCGGTCGTGAAGCGCGACGGCGGACTGCGCACGCAGCGGCGCGTGTCGCACTGCTTCATCATGGACGTGCCGGGACACGAGAACGTGCTCATCATCAGCGACGCGGCGATCAACATCGCGCCGACGCTCGCCGATAAAGTCGATATCCTGCAGAACGCGATCGATCTCGGCCATGCGTTGCGTCTGGAGCAGGTGCGCGTCGCGATTCTCTCCGCGATGGAAACGGTGAACCCGAAAGTGCCCTCCACGATCGAGGCGGCGGCGCTCTGCAAGATGGTCGACCGTCATCAGATCACGGGCGCGCTCGTCGACGGTCCGCTCGCGCTCGACAACGCGATCGATCTCGAAGCGGCGCAGACGAAGAAGATCGATTCGCCCGTCGCGGGCCGCGCGAACGTGCTGATCGTGCCGGATCTCGAAGCGGGCAACATGCTCGCGAAGAGCCTGTCGTTTCTCGCGGGCGCGGATGCGGCGGGCATCGTGCTCGGCGCGCGCGTGCCGATCATCCTGACGAGCCGCGCGGATTCGCTGCAATCGCGGCTCGCGTCGTGCGCGATCGCATCGCTCGTGGCGTCGAAGCGCCGCGAAGAAGCGCAAGTGGCGGGGTGAGCCCATGGCCGATGTCATTCTCGTTCTCAACGCCGGTTCGTCGAGCATCAAGTTCAGCGCCTTCGACGTGGAGGGCGGCGCGCTGGAGCTCGTCACGCATGGGCAGGTGGAAGGTCTGTTCAGCTCGCCGCACTTCGTCGCGTTCAATGCGAACGGCGAGAAGACCGGCGAGCACGCGTGGGGCGAAGGCACGAAGCTCGAACATGCCGATGCCATCGCGCATCTCGGGGCTTTTCTGCGCGGACACGGCGCGGGGCATCATCTGATCGGCGTGGGGCATCGCGTGGTGCATGGCGGCGCGCGTTTCACGAAACCGGTGCTGACGAGCGACGCGGTGCTCGACGAACTCGACACGCTCACGCCGCTCGCGCCGCTGCATCAGCCGCATAACCTGAAGCCCATCCGCATCATCGCGGAGCGCAATCCGGGGCTGCCGCAAGTCGCCTGCTTCGATACCGCGTTCCACGCGACACAGGCGCCGCTCGCGCAGGCGTTCGCGCTGCCCGAATCGATCACGAAGAACGGCGTGAAGCGTTACGGCTTTCATGGTCTCTCGTATGAATACATCGCGAGCGCGCTGCCGGGAATCGCGCCCGATGCGGCGAAAGGGCGCACGGTCGTCGCGCATCTGGGCAATGGCGCGAGCCTCTGCGCGATGCACGCGGGCAAGAGCGTCGCGAGCACGATGGGCTTCACCGCCGTCGACGGCCTCATGATGGGCACGCGCAGCGGCAATCTCGATCCGGGCGTGATTCTTTATCTGCTCGACGAGCTGGGCATGAACGCGCGCGACATCGAAGACCTGCTGTATCGCAAGTCGGGTTTGCTCGGTGTCTCCGGCATCTCGGGCGACATGCGCGCGCTCCTCGCGAGCAGCGACGAACGCGCGCGCTTTGCCATCGATCTGTACGTGTATCGCATCGGCCGCGAACTCGGCTCGATGAGCGCGGCGCTGCAAGGGCTCGATGCGATCGTGTTCACGGCGGGCATCGGCGAGCATTCGAAAGAGATACGGCAGCGCGTGTGCGAACAGGCGGCGTGGTGGGGCATCGAGCTCGACGCGCAGGCCAACGACAGCGGCGGCCCGCGCATCAGCACGGCGTCGAGCAAGCTGAGCGCGTGGGTGATTCCGACCAACGAGGAACTGATGATCGCGCGCCATGCGCTGGCGCTGATCGAAGGAGCATCCGCATGACGCTGAACGTTCCGCAGCCTGTTTTGAAGGGCATGAAGGCACTCGTCACAGGCATCGCCAACGAGCATTCGATCGCCTACGGTTGCGCGAAGGCGTTTCGCGAGCTGGGCGCCGATCTCGCCATCACGTATGCCGACGAGAAAGCGCGGCCCTATGTCGAGCCGGTCGCGCAGGCGCTCGAAGCGCCGATCTTCATGCCGCTCAACGCGTCGAGCCAGGACGAGCTCGACGCGGTGTTCGAGCGCATCGGCAGCGAATGGGGCAAGCTCGATATCCTCGTGCACTCGATCGCATGGGCGCCGAAGGAGGATCTGCAAGGCGGCCTTCTGAACTGCTCGGCGGAAGGCTTCGCGAAAGCGATGGACATCTCCTGTCATTCGTTCGTGCGCATGGCGCGGCTCGCGGCGCCGCTCATGAAAGACGGCGGCACGATGTTCACGATGAGCTATCACGGCGCGAACAAGGTTGTCGCCAATTACAACGTGATGGGCCCGGTGAAGGCCGCGCTCGAAGCGTGCGCGCGCTATCTCGCCTACGAGCTCGGCCCGCAGGGCGTGCGCGTGCACGCGATCTCGCCGGGGCCGCTCAAGACGCGCGCCGCATCGGGACTCAAGGACTTCGATCTGCTGCTGACCGAGGCCGCGGAGCGCGCGCCGCTCGGCGAGCTGGTCGACATCATGGACGTCGGCTTCACGTGCGCCTTCCTCGCGACGCCTTTCGCGCGGCGCCTGTCGGGAGAAACGCTTTACGTGGACGGCGGCGTGCACATCATGGGATGAATCTCTTCGGCTGGCTCTTTCATCGCGATACGGGCGACCACGGCGCGTCGCGTGAAGACGTGCGGGAAGCGCTCGAACGCATTGTCGCGATCGCGCCGCAGGTGAGGCTCGCGAATCGTTATGAAGCGCGGCTTGCGCCGGTCATCGGCAAGACGCTCGGCTATGCGCGCGAGCTCGTTGGCGCGCTGCCCAAAGCGCGCGACGCGACGCCCGGCGCCTGGGCCGGCGATCCTATGCTGCGCGCGATGTTCGCGACGCCCGAGGATATCGTGAGCGTCATCGGCCTGTCGAATGAAGTGCGCGGCTGGTTCGACGAGCACTTCGCGGCGGATCACGTGCATGCGGTGCTGAGCAGCAGGATGGTCGAGCGGCGCGTGCTCGGCGCGGCGCTCGAAGGCGGCGTGATGCGCTCGGACGTCGCGCGCACGACGATCGGTTTCGAGGACAAGCGCATCCGCATCTGCGATGAAACCGACGACGCGCTTCGCAGCAACATCGTGCTGCGCATCGTCGAGCAGCTCACGCTAGAAGCCCTGTCGCGCTTCACGGCGCAGGAAGCGCAGCGCGACGCGCTCAACGAACATCGCGCGCTGCTCAACGCGAGAATGCAGATGCTCGGCCGGCGCGGCGCGGGCATGAGCGGTCTCGTGAATTCGGGGGAGGCGTCCGGCGACATGGCGCGCCTGCAACGCGATGTCGCCGAAAACGAAGCGGCGCTCGCCGCGCTCGGCTCGCGCGCCGAGGCCGTCGATGTGCAACTGCGCACGCTCGTCGATCTGCTTGCCGAGCCTTCGGCGCTCATCAGCGTCGACACGCGCACGCTCTGCATCAATCAGATGAACCTGCTCGTGGAAGAGGGCAGCGAGGAATGCGGCGCGAACGTGACCATCAACCTCGCGCATATGCCGATGCAGCCGCCGCAAACGCGCGCGGTCCAGTTCGTGCGCATCGCGCGGCGCGACATGCCGCCCGCGGGCACCGCCCTCGACGGCGCGGAGCACTGGGTGCTGTGACCGCGCGTTTCAAGGCGACGCGTTGCGGGCGATCGCGGTCGCGATGTCGCGGCTCACGCTCGCGAGCGCGCGGCTGTGCGCCGCCGCGAGCGCATCCCAGTCCTGCCCGCTGACCGGCTCGCGCACGAGCGAGCGGCCGCTCGCCGCGGCGTTTTCGTCGCCGAAGCGGCGCACGGCCCAGTGCGCGTCGATCACGACGGCATCGCCGGGCACGGATTCGAACTGCTGGATATCGACGCGCACGCGCAGCGCCTCCGGGTCGAATATCGCGCGCGAGGCGACCGTCACCTTGTCGGAGCCGAGCAGGAGCGCGAGATCGCCGGCGATAGCGTCCGCGATGCTGCTCTTGATCGGCTCGCCCCAGCGCGCGTATTCGTTGAGCGCGACCTCGTTGTTCGTGTTGCGCGTGACGATCTGCGGACGATCGACGAGATCGGGCACCGTCACCGGTCCGACGATCACGGGCCGCGAGACCGCGCGCGGGGTCGTGGCCGTGAGCGAGGGATCGGCGCTCAGGCGATAGAAGCTCGTGCTCGGCGAACGGCAGCCGGCGACGAGGGCAGCGAGCAGGAGAGACAGGAGTAAAGGCCGCATCACTTCTTGTCCTCCGGCTTGCCGCGCAGCAACGCTTCGGGATGCTGCTGCAGATAATCCGCGAGACTGCGGAACGAAACGGCGGTGCGCGTCAGCTCGCGGATCGCCTCGGTCGTGTCCTGCTGCAGGCCCGAATCCGGCATGAGCGTCGAATGCGCGGCATCGAGCGCGGCGCGCGCGGCGGCGAGCGTCGTCGCGGCTTGCGGCACGACCTGCGAGTTGATGCCCTGCATCAGCGCGGTCGTGCTGTTGAGGGTCTGCCGCGCGCTCGCGGTGAGTTCCTCGATCGGCAGCTTGTCGATGCGCGTCATGATGCGGTTGATCGAATCCTGCAGCGAATCGAGGCCGCTCGGCGTGGTCGGCAGTTCGGGCGGCGTGCGGTTCCAGTCGACGCTCGCCTTCGGCGCGGTCGGGAAGAAATCGAGCGACACATACAGCTGGCCCGTCAGCAGGCTGCCCGTGCGCAACTGCCCGCGCAAGCCGCGCGAGACCAGCAGATCCGCGAGCGCCTTCGGATCGCTCGCCACGCGTCCGCCCTTCGGCTCCTTCGCGAAGCGCGACGTGAAGCGCTCCGGATAGAGCTTCACTTCGACCGGAATGCTGATCTGCTTCGTCACCGGATCGAAGCGCGTATAGATGGCCGACACTTCGCCGATCTGTATGCCGCGGAACTCGACCGGCGCGCCGATCGCGAGCCCGCGCACCGAGCCCTGGAAGTTGAACGCGTAAGTCTCGACGATGCGCTCCTGCACGCGCAACGCTTCCCCGCGCGTCGGGTAGAGCCTGAAAACGGTGTCGGGCTGCGCCTCGGCCCAGTTCAGCGACACGGCCGGCGTCTCGAACGCGAGCCCGCCGATCAGGATCGACACCAGCGATTGCGTGTTGACCTTGAGCCCGTCGGTGCCGAGCGTCACGTCGATGCCGCCCGCCTGCCAGAAACGCGAATCGGCGTTCACGTAACGGTCGTAGGGCGCGTTGATGAACACATTCAGGGTGACGCCGCTGCCATCCTTGTCGAGTTCGAACGACGTGACCTGGCCCACCTGCAGGCGGCGGAAATAGACCGGCGTGCCGACATCGACGGAACCGAGGTCCGGCGCCTTCAGCACGAACTTGCGGCCGGGCACGTCGCTCGCGAAGACCGGCGGCGTTTCGAGCCCGACATAATCGCGCCGGTCCTGCTTCGTGCGGCCGATATCCATGCCGATATACGCGCCCGACAGCAAGGTGCTGATGCCCGACACCGAGCCGCCCGCCACGCGGGGGCGCACGACCCAGAAGCGCGTGTCGTCGACGAGCATCTTGGACGCATCGCGCGTCAGTTCGGCGGTGGCGATGACGTGCTTGTAGTCCTTCGACAGCGCCACCGACTTCACGAGGCCGATGTCCACGTCCTTGAACTTGATCTTCGTCTTGCCCGCCTCGAGCCCTTCGCCGGTCTTGAAGCTGATGGTGACGGTCGGGCCCTGCGCGAGCACGGCCTGCACCGCGAGCCAGATGCCGACCGCCACCGCGATCGCAGGCACGACCCAGACCCATGGAATGCGCCAGCGCTTCTTCGGCGCGACTTCCGCCTCGGGGATATCGCCGGGTGTGTTCATTGTCGTTCGTCCCGTGGTGGCGCTGAATCCCAGATCAGGCGCGGATCGAACGACATCGCGGCGAACATCGTCAACACGACGACGGCGCCGAACGCGATCGCGGCGGGCCCGGCCTCGATCGTCGCCATCGCGCTGAACTGCACGAGCGCGACGAGCACGGCGATCACGTAGATATCGAGCATCGACCAGCGTCCCACCAGCTCGACGATGCGGTAGATGCGCGCGCGCTGCACGTTGCGCATCGACATGCGCAGATTCGCAGTCGTGGCGAGATAGCCGATGGCGAGAATCTTGAGCATCGGCACGGCAATGCTCGCGATGAACACGATGATCGCGAGCGGCCACGATCCCGAATGCCACAGATACGCGACGCCGCTCATGATCGTGTCCTTCTGCGCGCCGAAGAGCGAGCTCGTGTTCATCACGGGCAGCAGGTTCGCGGGGATGTAGAGGATCGCCGCCGCGATCAGGTACGCCCACGTGCGCGACAGGCTGGCGGGCTTGCGCAGATGCAGGCGCGCGCCGCAGCGCGGGCAGCACAAATGTTCATGACGTTGGATGCCGCGCGTGGACAGGCCGCAATCGTGACAGACGCAGATGCCGCTCTCCGCCGCCGTGCGCCCGGAGAGCGGCGTGTCGGCGGGCATGCCGGGCGGCGCGCCTTCGAGGCGCATCCACAACGCGCGCTCGTCGAATTCCGATGCCGCCGCGACGAGCAGCAGCATCAGCGCGGCGAGCGACCACAGCGCCGGCGCCGTCACCACCGACGCGATATGCGCGAGCTTCACGACCGCGACGAGCAGGCCGAGCATCAGCACTTCGGTCATGCCCCAGTCGCGTGCGATGCGCAGGAGGCGGAACACGACGTCGGCGTGCCACGGCCTGCGGTTCAGATGGAGCGGCAGGATCAGCCACACCATGCCGAGCGCCTGGAGCGCGGGCATCAGGACCGTCGTGATGAAGATGAGGCCGGCGAGCGGCCACATGCCGTCGCGGTAGAGCACGCGCACCGCGCCGATGAGCGTCGTCTCGACGAGATCGCCGTTGACCGCAAGGCCGACGATCGGAAACGCGTTCGAGATCACCCACAGCACGCAGGCCGCGAGCGCGTAGGCGAGCGCGCGGTCGAAGCCGCGCCCGCGGCGGCGGTACAGCACCGCGCGGCATCGGCAGCAGCGCAGCGTGCCGCCGGGCGGCACGTCGCTTTCGCGCTGCATGAGATCGCACTCGTGGCAGGCAATCAGCGCGCGCTTGTTGCGATCGTCGGATGTCACCGTGTTCATTGCACTGTCTGCGATGCGGGTTGGCCTGCGGGTTGGCCCGATTGGGTTGCGTCGGCGGGCGCGGCGGTCTGCTGCGTCGTCATCTTGTCCGCCGTGACGACCCAGCCGCCGCCCATCACCTTGTACAGCGTGACGAACGATGCGAGCGCGGCGGCCTGCGTCTGCGTCTGCGAGAGTTGCGCGTTGAAGAGGCTGCGCTCGGCGTCGAGCACTTCGATGTAGCTCGTGTAGCCGCCTTCATAGCGCGCCCGCGCGAGACGCGAATAGGTGGAGAGCGCCGTCACCTGACGGCCTTGCACTTCGAATTGCTCATGCAGTTTCTGCGACGAGATCAGCGCATCGTCGACTTCCTGGAACGCGACCTGTATCGCCTTTTGGTACGTGAGCAGCGCCGCCTGCTGCTGCGCCTCCGCCGATTGCACCTGGCCGGAGATGTTGCCCGCCGTGAAGATAGGCTGCGTGACCTGGCCCGCGAACGACCACACGCGCGCCGGCCCCGTGAAGAGCGACGAGAACTGGCCGCTCGCGGTGCCGAGCAGACCCGTCAGCGAAATCTGCGGGAAGTACAGCGCGCGCGCCGCACCGATCAGCGCATTGGCCGCGATCAGATCCTGCTCCGCCTGAAGCAGATCCGGCCGGCGCTCCAGCAGATCCGACGGCAGGCCCGCCGGAATCACGGGCGTCGCCAGCTCGCCGAGCGTCCGGCCGCGCACGATCGGTCCGGGGTTCGCGCCGAGCAGGACCGAGAGCGCATCTTCCTGCTGCGCGATCTGCGTTTCGAGCTGCGGGATCGTCGAAAGAGACGCTTCGTATTCGGACTGGCTTTGCGCGAGCTCCATCTGCGAGACTTCGCCGCCTTCGAAGCGCAGCGTGAACACATGCACGGATTCGGCGCGGCTCTCGGTCGTCGCCTTCGCGATTTCGAGCTGCTTGTCGAGGCTGCGCAGATTCAGATACGACGACGCCACCGACGCCACCAGCGACAGGATCGTCGCGCGCCGTCCTTCCTCGCTCGACAGCAGGTTCGCGCGCGCGGCCTCGGTCAGCCGCCGGTTGCGCCCGAAGAGATCGATCTCCCACGCCGCCGAGATGGACAGTTCGAAGCTGTTGTAGACCGGCCCGAAGCCGTTCAGCGGCTGCGGCCCCGCCGCCGACGCGCGCTGCCGCGACGCCATGGCGCCCGCCCCGACCTGTGGGAACAGCGCGGAACGCGTCGTGACGAACTGGCCCATGAACTGTTCGACGCGCGCCGCCGCGATCTTCACGTCCTTGTTGTTCGCGAGCGCGGTCGAGATCAGATCGTCGAGCACCGGGTCCTGGAACTGCCTCCACCATTCGGTGTTCGCGGTGTCCGAGACTTCGGCCGCGGCGAAGCGATAGGTCGCGGGCGTCTCGACCGGTTGCCGCGAGTAGTCCGGGCCGAGCAGGCAGCCGCTCAGCGAGAGCGCGGCGGCAACGCTCGCGAAAGAGGGAATGAGCCGGGCGCGCCGCATGTCAGTCTCCCTTGTCCGGAGCGGACGGCGAGGCATTCGGGCCGCTTCCCGATGCGTTCTGGGCCTGCTTGGTGTCGGCGGCGGTGGCGGGCGCTTCGGCGCTCTTTTCGCCACTCTTCTTCTTCGAGCGCCCAGACAGCGTTTCGAGTCCCCAGAAGAACATCGGGATGAAGAACACGGCGATGGCGGTGGCGCCGAGCATCCCGCCGATCACGCCCGTGCCGATGGAATGACGGCTGTTGGCCGATGCGCCCGTCGCGATCGCGAGCGGTACGCAGCCGAGAATGAACGCGAGCGAGGTCATCACGATCGGGCGCAGGCGCTCTTCGGCGGCGACCATCGCCGCGTCGTAGACGGACTTGCCCGATTCGCGGTTCAGCACGGCGAACTCGAAGATGAGAATCGCGTTCTTCGCCGCGAGCGCGACCAGCATGGTGAGGCCGATCTGGAAGTAGACGTCGTTGTTGAGGCCGCGCAACAGGATCGCGAGCAGCGCGCCGAAGATCGCGAACGGCACCGCCATCAGCACGCCGAACGGCAGGCTCCACTTCTCGTACTGCGCGGCGAGGATCAGGAAGACCATGATCAGGCCGAACACGAAGACGAGCCCCGAGGTGCCGCCCGCCTGTTTCGCCTCGTACGCCTCGCCGCTCCACCCGATGCCGTAATCGGACGGCAGGCCCGCCGCGACTTCCTCGAGCGCCTGGATCACTTGCCCCGACGCATAGCCGGGCGCCGCGTTCGCCGTGATCTTCACCGCCGGGAAGTTGTTGAAGCGCGTGATGAGATCGGGCCCGGTGACGTAGCGTGTGGTGACCACGGACTTGAGCGGCACCATCTCGCCGGTCTTGCTCTTCACGAAGATCTGCGTGAGATCGTCCGGCTTCAGCCGATACTGCGGTTCCGCCTGAAGAATCACCTGCCACAGCCGGCTCGACCGGTTGAACTGCGACACATAGAGCGAGCCGAACATCGTCTGCATCGCGCTATAGACGTCCTCGACGGGCACGCCGAGCGTTTCGGCCTTGTCGCGGTCGACACTGGCGAGCAGTTGTTGCGACGACGCGTTGAAGGTGTTGGTCACGCCCGTCAGCTCGGGCCGCGCCTTCGCCTTCGCGACGAAATCGTCGACGACCGCCGCGAACTGCGAAATGGTCGAGTCGCCCTTGCTCTGGATCCATATCTCGGTGCCGCCCGTCGTGCCGAGGCCTGGAATCGACGGCGGATTCAGCGGCACGACGATGCCCTCCTTGATCTGCGACAAATGCTTGTAGGCGTCGATGAGCACGGCGCGCGCGTTCTGCGTGCGGATATTCGCCGATTTGTAGCGCTCGTCGAAACTCTTGAAGCCGACGAAGAAGGTCGACGAGTTGTTCTTGTTCTGGCTGTCGAGCAGGCTGAAGCCATCGACGGTCGTGATGCTGCCGACCGCCGGCTGCTTCATGAAATACTCGGTGACGCGATCGGACACCTGGCCGGTGCGGTCGAGCGAGGCGGCATCGGGCATGATCACCGCGCCGAGCAGATAGCCCTGATCCTCCGGCGGCAGGAACGCGGTGGGGATGTCCTTCATCATCACGACGGCGAGCGCGATCATGCCGACGAATAGCAGCAGCGCGATCACGAAGCGCTTGATGATGAGCCGCACCATGCTCGTGTAGCCGCGCGTCATGCGCGCGAACTGGTTATCGAACCAGCGGAAGAAGCCTTTCTTCTCGTGGTGTCCGGGCTTCAGCAGCAAGGCCGCGAGGGCAGGCGACAAGGTCAGCGCGACGATGCCCGATAACACCACCGATATCGCTATCGTGATGGCGAACTGCTTGTACATCTGCCCGGTGATGCCGCCGAGGAACGCCACCGGCACGAACACCGCGCACAGCACGAGCACGATGGCCACCACCGGCCCGGCTACTTCGTCCATGGCCTTTTTCGCGGCGGTCTTCGGATCGAGCTTGAACACTGTCATGTTGCGCTCGACGTTCTCGATCACGACGATCGCATCGTCCACGACAATCCCGATGGCGAGCACCATGCCGAACAGTGTCAGCATGTTGATGGAGAAGCCGAGCGCTTCCATGCCCATGAACGTGCCGACGATCGACACCGGCACCGCGATAACCGGAATCAGCGTGGCGCGCAGGCTTTGCAGGAACACGAACACGACGATCACGACCAGCACGACCGCCTCGAAGAACGTGTGAATCACATCGGAGATGGACGCGCGCGTGAACTCGGTCGTGTCCATCGCGATTTCGTAGTCGATGCCCTCCGGGAACGTTTTCTTCATCTCGGCGAGCGTCGCGCGCACCGCCTTCGACACGTCGAGCGCGTTCGCCCCCGGCTGCTGATACACGGCGATCACCGTCGCGGATTTGCCCTGGAAGCGGCTGCGGATCGAATAGTCCTTCTGCCCGAGCTCGGCGCGGCCCACGTCCTTCAGACGCACGATCGCGGCGCCGCCCGATTGCGCGCGGATGATGATGTTCTCGAACTCCGCTGGCTCCGTGAGGCGTCCCGTGGTCGTCACCGCGAAGGACTGCTCGACGGGCGAGCCTGTCGGCGACTGGCCGAGACGGCCGACCGCGAACTGCTGGTTCTGGTTCGCGACCGCGCGCTGCACGTCGCCGGCGGTGATGCCGAGCTGCGCCATGCGGTCGGGCTTGAGCCAGATGCGCATCGCGTAATCGGGCGTGCCGAAGATGCTCGACTGGTTCGCGCCGGGAATGCGCTTCAGCGCGTCGAGGACATACACGTTCGCGTAGTTCGCGATGTAGGTCGCGTCATAGCGCTCGTCGGGCGAATAGATGGCGAGCACCATCATGAACGCCTGCGACTTCTTCTGCACCTGCACGCCCTGCGCCGTCACCGACTGCGGCAGTTGCGGCAGCGCGAGGTTCACGCGGTTCTGCACGTCGACCTGCGCGAGCTCCGGATTCGTGCCGATCTGGAAGTACGCGTTGATCGTCAGATTGCCCGTCGACGAACTCGACGAGCTCATGTAGATCATGTTGTCCGCGCCGTTGACCTGCTGCTCGATCGGCGCGGCCACGTTGTTCGCGACGACGTCGGCGCTCGCGCCCGGATAGGTCGCGGAGATCGTGATCTGCGGCGGCGTGATGTCGGGATATTGCGCAGTGGGCAGCGCGAGCATGGTCAGCGCGCCGCCCAGCGTGATGACAATCGATATGACCGACGCGAAAATCGGACGGTCAATGCAGAAATGTGAAATGTTCATTGGCCTCTTCCGCGCGTGCTTCCGATAGTCGTCTGATCAGATCACTTCACTTGCCGGTCCCGCCGCTGTCGGTCTTGGTCTTGTCGAGCGACGCCTCCTGCGCGCCCGACGCCGGCGCCGCGCCCGCGGCGGGGGCGGGGGCGGCGACGATGCGGATATGCGAATCCGCGCCGACCCGGATCGCGCCATCGACGACGACGCGTTCGCCCGCTTTCAGGCCATCCGTGATGAACCAGTTGTCGCCGTGCCATTCGCCGACTTCGACGACACGCTGGCGCGGCTTCGACTCGTTGTCCAGCACCCAGACGAAATGGCTTTTCGCGCCCTGCAAGACCGCGCGCTGCGGCAGCAGTATCGCGTTGGGCCGCACCGCGCCCGCCACGCGCGCCTTCACGAACTGGCCGGGCCGCAGCGTGCCCTTCGGGTTGGAAAACACCGCGCGCACGAGGAACGTGCCCGTCTCCGTGTTGAACGCCGGATTGGTGAAGTCGATGCGGCCCGTCTGCGGATAGACCGAGCCGTCGGCCAGAATCACGGTCACGTCGAACTTGTCGTCGGGCGGAAAGCGCAACTGGCCTTTATGGATCTGCTCGCGGTAGGTCAGCAACTCGTTCTCCGAGATGCTGAAGTTCACCCACATCGGGTCGAGCTGATAGACGAGGGTGAGCAGGCCCGATTGCGTCGGCGTCACGTAGCTGCCTTCCTGCACGCGCGCGAAGCTCGAGAGCCCTTTGAGCGGCGAGCGGATCGTCGTGTAACTGAGGTTCAGTTCGGCGGTCTGCACTTCGCCTTTCGCGGCGATCACGGCGGCCTCGGCGCTCTTCTCGTTGCCGACGGCGTCGTCGAGATCCTTCTTGCTCAACGCGTTCATCGCGGCGAGCGGTTTCACGCGCGCTAGATTCTGCTGCGTCACGAGGAGCCGCGCCTGCTGCTGCGCGAGCGAGCCCTTGGCGGTTTGCAGCGCGGCCTCGAACGGGCGCTTGTCCATGAGGAACATCACCTGGCCTTCGCTGACGAGCGAGCCTTCGGTGTACATGCGCTTTTCCAGAAAGCCGTCGACGCGCGCCCGTATTTCCACTTCGCGCGAACTTTGCGTCTGCGCGGTGAATTCGAAGTCGACGGAAGTCGATTGCGCGGCCACCGTCACGACGGTGACATCGACGGGGGGCTTCTGCGCTTCGGGAGCCTGCTTCTTGCACGCGGCGAGCGCGAGCGACGCGGCTGCGGCGACTGCGAAAAGACGCAGTGCGCGCATGGGGCGCGACGGTTGAACGAACGAGCAGCAGTCCAGTACCAGTTCCGACACGAACGCCATAGGCGCCTCCCTCTTGGGATGGCCGATCGTTGATGAGCGAGCGCGCCTTAAGGCGCCTCGCCGCGACATGCTCGCGGTGTGCGTTTCAGCGAATGCGCGTCTGGAAAACGCGGGTCTTCCAGGAGCGTGTTCGCCATGCGATGAAATCGCGCGGGACAGGACTCTTTGGCGACGTCAACGAGCGCGAGCCTGATGCTTGTGGTGTGTCGTAGCTGCCTCCGGTTTTGACGGTCGATTTTTAGCGAGAGAGCTGCTCATGCTTCGCCGTCGCTTAACGTGACGTGCGTGACGAGTCTAGTAATAGCTGAACTCGGCTGAAAACGCCATAGCCTTTAATGCCATTTTGACTCGACGCCAGGAACGGCATGCGCAGCAATTACTGAATTGCCGCGACCGGCCTTGCGGAGCGTTGTCGGCGGCGGAAGCTATGGATCGCTTACCAGTCCGCCCGATTCGTCATGCCGATTTATGAAACACTGAGGGGAAACGTCGCAGCTTTCGGATCGATGCCGTCATGCCGGTGTCATGTGTTTCACAGATGACCGAACAACGCCCTCGGCCGGTCCCGCAACGTGCTCGCCAGCGTCCGCAATCCGTTGACGAGCTGATCGCGACTCTCCGCGCAAGCGAGATTGATGCGCACGCCGTGCTCGATTTCCGACCTGTCCACGGCGAACGCCGACGACGGCATCACCACCACGCCGCGCGCCTTCGCATTCGCGGCGAAGTCGTCGGCGCGCCAGGGCAGCGGCAGCTTCAGCCACACGAACATGCAGGCCGGATCGGACTGCAACAATTCCTGCGGCAGCAGCTCGCGCGCGAGATCATGCCGCGCGCGAATCTCGGCGAGTTGCGCGTTCATGATGTGCTGCGCGGTGCCGTCTTCCATCCATACGGTGGCGATCAGCATGGACAGGGGCGCGGGCATCCACGCCGTCGTGCGCACGGCCTCCGCACACAGCGCGGCGTTGTCCTTCGGGCTCAGCAGATAGCCGAGACGCAAGCCGGGCGCGAGAATCTTCGACGTCGCCGAAATATGGAACGTCAGTTCGGGACACAGGCTCGCGAGCGTCGGCAAGCGTTGCGCGACGAGCGGGCCGTAGACGTCGTCCTCGATGATCGCCACGCCATGCCGGCGCGCGACATCGACGAGCGCCATGCGCCGCTCGAGGCTCATCGTGATGACAGTGGGATTCTGCAGGTTCGGCACCGTGAAAATGGCCTTCACCGGCACGCGCCGGCACACGCGCTCCACTTCGTCGATCAGCAGGCCGTCGCGGTCGCTCGGAATGCCGACGATTTCGAACTGGAACACCGGCGCGAGCGCCTTCAGCCCGTAATAGGTGAGCTGGTCCGCGAGGATCACGCCATCCGTGCCGATCAGGCTGTTGAGCACCGCATACAGCCCATGCTGCGCGCCGCTCGTCACGACGACCTGATCGGCGGTCGGCGTGAAGCCCGGCGCGCTCATCCAGCGCGCGCCCGCCGCCCGCGCCCATGACGGCCCCTGCGGCGGCTGATATTCCTGCACCTGCGCAAAGCGCGGGTCGCGCGGCAGCTCGGCCATCGTGCGCGCGAGGCACGCGAGGAATTCGCCGGTCGCGGGCCGGTTGACCGTCAGGTCGATGACCGAGCTTGCCGTGCTCGCGGGCGGCGTCTCGACGCTCGGCATCGCGCCGCCGGTCACGAGCGAGCCGCGCCGCTTGCTGCCGATGACGAGGCCGCGCAACTGCAGTTCCTTATACGCGCGCGACACCGTGGACACGTTGATGCCCAGTTCGCTCGCCAGTTGCCGCTGCGGCGGCAGGCGGCTGCCCGGCGGATACACGCCGCTGCGAATTTCCTTTTCGATGGAGCTGGACACCTCGATGTACGTCGAGCGCTTCGTCGCGCCGTCGGCTTCGCCGTTTGTGGCCAGCGTCTGATCCTTGTCAGAGGCCATGAATCTCTGTCTCCATACAAACCGTGCTTTGTCCGCAATTTGTGCGGAAGTGTGCCGATTCTAACCCAGAGTTGGCCTCGCACAATGCCGTCGTAGGCCTGGCTGCGGCCTGATGTCACTCTGCAAGTACCGATCCAGTCGACACCTAGGGAAAATCCCGGCGCCACACAATCGCGCTTTTAATTGCATACAAAAAAGTATTGTGTGATTCTAGATTCAGAGTTTGTATGGTGTGTGTCCGATTTTTGCGTCGGGCGCACGTCCGCTTCATCCGATCTTTGTCCGCAGGAGATTCTTGATGTCCTTGCCTCAATCCACTCGATCGACCGCATCCGGCAGTCACGCGAAACTCGGCTCGGCGCTGCGCCAGCGTCACGTCACGATGATCGCGCTCGGCGGCATCATCGGCGCGGGACTATTCGTCGGCAGCAGCGCGACGCTCGCCACCGTCGGCCCGGCGGCGTGCGTGTCCTATCTCGTCGCGGGCATCGTCGTGCTCATGGTCATGCGCATGCTCGGCGAAATGGCGCTTGCGGTGCCCGGCGTCGGCTCGTTCACCGAATACGCGCGCATCGGCCTCGGCAACTGGGCCGGTTTCACGAGCGGCTGGCTCTACTGGTATTTCTGGGTGATCGTCGTCGCGGTGGAGGCGGTCGCCGGTGCGGCGATCCTGCAGCGCTGGATACCCGCGCCCGTCTGGGCCATCGGGCTCGTGCTGCTGTCCGTGATGACCGCGATCAACCTGCTCTCGGTCAAGTCGTATGGCGAGTTCGAGTTCTGGTTCGCGTCGATCAAGGTCGCGGCGATCATCGTGTTCATCGCGATCGGCGCGGGCTATCTGCTTGGCTTCGGGCACACGGGCAGCGCGGTGACGCATCTCGTCGGCAATCGCGGCTTCCTGCCGTTCGGCACGATGTCCGTGTTCGCCGCCGTGCCGACGGTGATCTTCGCGGTCGGCGGCGCGGAGATCGCGACCATCGCCGCGGCGGAATCCGACGATCCCGCGAAGAGCGTCGCCGCGATGACGCGCTCGGTGATCCTGCGCGTCATCACGTTCTATGTCGGCTCGCTGTTCCTGATTGCGTGCATCGTGCCGTGGGGCAGCATCGTGACCGGGCATTCGCCGTTCGTCGCCGCCCTGGAGACGATGCGCATTCCCTACGCCGCCGACATCATGAACGCGATCGTGCTCGTCGCCGTGCTGTCCGCGCTGAATTCGGGCCTGTATGTGTCGTCGCGCATCCTGTTCCGTCTCGCCGAACGCGGCGATGCGCCCAAGTCGCTGCTCAGGCTCACGCCGCACAAGGTGCCGCGTCTTGCCGTGGTGCTGTCGAGCGTCGTGGGTTATGTGGCGATCATCGCGGCGATCGTGTCGCCGCAGGGCGTGTTCCTGTTCCTCGTGAACGCATCGGGCGCTGTGATGCTGTTCGTCTATCTCGCGACGGCGCTCGCGCAGATCCGCATTCGCCGGCGCATTCAGCAGGAAGCGCCCGAGCGTCTCACGCTGAAGATGTGGCTCTTTCCGTGGCTGTCGTATGCGGTCGTCGTTGCGATAGTCGGCGTGCTCGCGGCGATGGGCGCGGATAGCGATCTTCGTCCGCAACTGATGGCGAGTCTCGCGAGCCTCGCGGTGGCGTCGGCGGCGTATGTCTTCACGGCGAAGCGTCATCATCGAGATGAAGCGCGCGATTGCGCGACGGGCTTTCTGTCGAACGAAAGCAATCTGGCATGGAAGGGGCGTGACTGATGGCGAATGTGGCGATCATCGGCGCGGGGTTCATCGGCATGGCGAGCGCGGCCTGGCTTGTGCGCGACGGGCACGACGTCACGCTCTTCGATCCGTCGGGCGTGGCGCAGGGCGCGTCGTTCGGCAACGCGGGCACGTTCGCGCCTTACGGATGCGTGCCGGTGAACAATCCGTCCGTATTCCGCGATATCCCGCGCTTTCTGTTATCGAACGACAGCCCGTTCAGATTGCGCTGGCGCTATCTGCCGCAACTCGCGCCGTGGCTCGCGCGCTTTCTGATGAGCTCGCGGCGCGCGAATTACGAAGCGAGCGCGAAGGCTTTATCGGCGCTGCTTTCGCGTGCGCAGGAAGGCTATGCGCCCTTGCTGGCGGAAGACGGCCTCGCGCGTTTCGTCAAGCCGCGCGAGTGCCTGTATCTCTATTCGAGCGCGGCCTCGTTCGATGCCTCGCGCGATTCGCTCGCATTGCGCGAGCGGCTCGGCGTCGGCTTCGACGTGCTCGAAAGCGGCGCGATCCGCGAACTGGAACCGCAACTCGCGCCGATCTTCGCGCGCGGCGTGCTGTTTCGCGATAGCTGGCATTTCACCGATCCGGCTGGCTTTCTTCTGGCTCTGCACGAGCGGCTCGCGGCGCGCGGCGCGAAGCTCGAACGCACGAAAGTGGACGCGGTCGAACCGGGCGCGCAAGGCGTTTCATTGCGTTCGAACGGCGATGCGCGCCGCTTCGATCACGTCGTCATCGCAACGGGCGCACGTTCACGCGAGTTCGCGCGCCAATGCGGCGACGACGTCCCGCTCGACACGGAGCGCGGCTATCACGTGCGCTATGCGTGCGCATCGAACCTGATCTCGCGGCCATGCGGCTGGGCCGAACGCGGCTTCTACATGACGCCCATGAGCGACGGCATCCGCGTCGCGGGCACGGTCGAGCTCGCGGGCTTCACGGAACATCGCAACCGCGCGTTGCTGGATCTCGTCACGGTGTCGTCGAAGCGCGCGTTGCCTCTGCTCGGCACGCCCGATCGCGAATGGCTCGGCTTTCGTCCGACGCTGCCCGATGGCGTGCCCGTGATCGGCGCATCGAAGGCGAGCGAGCGCGTGATCTATGCATTCGGGCATCAGCATCTGGGCTTGACGCTCGCGGGCGTGAGCGGACGCATCGTCGCCGATCTGGTCGCGCGGCGCGCACCGCCGCTCGATCTCGCGAGTTATCGCGCGTCGCGCTTTCACTGAGCGGGACGCAACCTTTGAGGCCGGCTGCGCGGTGTCGCGCCGCGAGCAGGCCGTCCGACCGTGGCGCGACGTTTATCCGAATGGAGCTGACAAAATGAACCGCCGCTTTTTGCTTTCGAGTGTCGCCGCCTGCGTGCTTGCGGCGTATGTGCCGATGTCGTGGGCCGCCGATCCCGAAGTCGTGAAGATCGCATTCGTGGGGCCGTTGACCGGGCCGGTCGCGCGTGTCGGCAAGGATTTGCAGTTCGGCGCGCAACTCGCCGTCGATGAAGAGAACGCGAAGCATCCGACCATTGGCGGCAAGCCCGTCAAGTTCGAGCTCGAAGTGTATGACGACCAGGCCGATCCGCGCGTTGCGATTCAGGTCGCGCAGAAAGCGGTGGATAGCGGCATCGTCGGCGTGATCGGGCATTACAACTCGGGATGCAGCATTCCGGCATCGACCGTGTATCACCAGGCGAATGTCGCGATGATCACGCCCGGCTCGACCAACCCGCAACTCACGAAACAGGGGTTCAAGAACGTGTTCCGCACGATGGGCCACGATGGCGTGGGCGGCGTGGTCGCGGGGCGCTTCGTCGTGGAGCAGATGAAGCCGAAGCGCATCGGCATCATCGACGATCGCACCGCGTTCGGGCAGGGTCTCGCCGATGCCTTCGAGAAAGGCGTGAAAGAAGCGAACGGCAAGGTGGTCGCGCGTGAGTACACGAACGACAAGGCCGTGGACTTCCGCGCGATTCTCACGACGATGAAAAGCCAGAACGTCGATCTGATCTTCTTCGGCGGGCTCGATGAACAGGGCGCGATGCTCGTCAAGCAGATGCGCTCGCTCGGCATGACGACGCAACTCTTCGGCGCGGGCGCGCTGAAGAGCAATGCATTTCTGCAGATCGCGGGTGCGTCGGGCAACGGCACGCAGGATCTCGAGCCCGGTCCCGCGCTCGACAAGCTGCCTTCCGCGCAGGAGTTCGGCAAGCGCTACAAGGCGCGCTTCAATCAGGATGTCGAGTTGTACGCGCCTTTCGCCTACGATGCCGCGCTCGCGATGATCAAGGCCATCCACGATGCGAATTCGCTCGATCGCGCGAGGATCGTCGAAGCGCTCGCGAAGGTCAATGTGAACGGCGTGACCGGCACGATTTCCTTCGATCCCTATGGCGATCTGATCAAGCCGCCTTATACGCTCTTTCAGGTCGAGCAGGGGCAATGGAAGAGCTTGAGAACGGTCGGCGGGAACGGCGTATGAGCTTCAGGGAAACCGCCGGCGCTCGAACATATTGCTTCGGCGATCTGAAAACGCTGCTCGCGAAGGCGAGCCCGCGACGCTCGGGCGACGAGCTTGCGGGCATCGCCGCCGCGACCGAGGAAGAGCGCGCCGTCGCGAAGATGGCGCTGGCTGCGGTGCCGCTTCGCGCCTTCCTCGACGAAGCATTGATCCCCTACGAGGACGACGAAGTCACGCGGCTCATCATCGACGAGCATTCGATGGATGCATTCGCTGCCGTGTCGCATCTCACGGTCGGCGAGTTCCGCGAATGGCTGCTCGCCGATTCGACCGATACCGCCGCGCTCGTCGCGGTATCGCAGGGATTGACGCCCGAGATGGTCGCGGCCGTATCGAAGCTGATGCGCAATCAGGATCTCATCCTCGCCGCGAAAAAGCGCCCGGTCGTCACGCGCTTCAGGAATACCGTGGGTTTGCCGGGCCATATGTCGGTGCGGCTGCAGCCGAATCATCCGACCGATGATGTACAGGGCATTGCGGCATCCATGATCGATGGCCTCATGTACGGCTGCGGCGATGCGATGATCGGCATCAATCCCGCATCCGATTCGCCGCAGGCCATCGGCAAACTGCTCGCGATGATGGACGCATTCCGCGAACGCTACGACGTGCCGACGCAAACCTGCGTGCTGACGCATGTGACCAACACGCTCGCGGCGATCGGGAAGGACGCGCCCGTCGATCTCGTGTTTCAGTCGATTGCGGGCACGCAGAAGGCGAATGCGTCGTTCGGCATATCGCTCGCGTTGCTGCAGGAGGCGTATGAAGCGGGCTTGTCGCTCAAGCGCGGGACCATCGGCGATAACCTCATGTACTTCGAGACGGGGCAGGGCAGCGCTTTGTCCGCGAATGCGCATCATGGTGTCGACCAGCAGACATGCGAAGCGCGCGCTTATGCGGTCGCGCGCAAGTTCAAGCCCTTTCTCGTGAATACCGTGGTGGGCTTCATCGGTCCGGAGTATCTCTACGACGGCAAGCAGATCATTCGCGCGGGACTCGAAGATCACTTCTGCGCGAAGCTGCTCGGCGTGCCGATGGGATGCGACGTCTGCTACACGAACCACGCCGAAGCTGACCAGGACGACATGGACAATCTGCTTACGCTGCTCGGCGCGGCGAACGTGAACTTCATCATGGGCGTGCCCGGCGCCGACGACGTCATGCTCAACTATCAGAGCACGTCGTTTCATGATGCGCTTTACGTGCGAGAGGTGCTTGGCCTGAAACGAGCGCCGGAGTTCGAAGCGTGGCTGCGCGCGATCCAGATCACGAATGGACGAGGGATGCTTCAGGCGCGCGCGGAATGGCCCGCGCTGGTCGACTGGATGAGGGCGTGATGAGCGTCAGCGTGAATCCGTGGGAAGCGCTGCGCCGCTTCACCGATGCGCGCATCGCGTTGGGACGGGCGGGCAGCAGCGTGCCGACCGCGCCGTTGCTCGCCTTCGGTCTCGCGCATGCGCAAGCGCGCGATGCGGTGCATCGGCCGCTCGATGTCGATGCGTTGCGGGGCCAGTTGATATCGAAGGGATATGAAGCGGCGGAGGTTCGTAGCGCGGCGCCCACGCGCGATGTCTATCTGCGCCGTCCCGATCTCGGCCGCATGTTGAGCGACGAAAGCACGGCGAGCCTGGAGTCGCAGGCGAAAGACGCGGACCTCGTGTTCGTGATCGCGGACGGGCTTTCGTCGAACGCGGCATCGATGCATGCGATACCGCTCATAGAAAGTACGATCGCGCGGCTCGATGGATGGCGCATCGGTCCCGTCGTCATCGCGACCCAGGCGCGCGTCGCGCTCGGCGATTGCATCGGGTCCATATTGAGGGCGCGCATCGTCGCGGTGTTGATCGGCGAAAGGCCGGGGCTCACTTCGCCCGCGAGTCTCGGCGTGTATGTGACCTACGATCCTGCTGCGGGCCGCAGCGATGCCGCGCGCAATTGCATTTCGAACGTGCGGCCCGAAGGATTGAACTACGACACGGCCGCGTTCAAGCTAGCCTGGCTGCTGAACGAAGCGCGCGCACGCAAGCTGACGGGTGTCGGCTTGAAGGACGACAGCCCGCTCAGCTTGCCTCAGCGAACGATCGATCGGCTATCGAACGAATAGCGACGCCCATTGCTTCGCGTAAACCCCGCCCAAAGAAAACGCCTCACGTAAGAAACGGGTAAGCGGACGCTCTTACCTTAGTCTCCAGCGCATCGAAAGCACAACTTGCCTGAAACAGCATGCGCGAAAGCATCGCATGATGTCCCCGCTCGGGGATTTCCTTAATTCTATGGTTCGCTGATCGTTCGTGCGTTGCGCCGAACGCGGGCGCATTTGCAGGCAGAGAGAAGACCTTCATGCAGGAGACGGAGATGGACCTCAAGATCGTGGAAAAAATCAAGTCGAGCGCCGCATATCACGAACTCGTGCGAAAGCGCTCGAAGCTCGGCTGGACGCTGACGGCGCTCGTATTGATCGTGTATTACGGCTACGTGCTGCTGATCGCCTTCAACAAGGATCTGCTCGCCGCGAAGATGGGCGCGGGCGTGATGACCTGGGGCATGCCAATAGGCCTTTTCGTGATCGTCTTCACCGTGGTCATCACGGGCCTCTATGTGCGTCACGCAAACAGCACGTACGACGAACTCACCGACAAGATCAAGCGGGAGGCCGCATGAAGCCACAACGTTTCCTCGCGGCCGGCGCGCTTTTCGCCGCATCCGCCAGTTCCTTCGCCGCCGGCGGCGATCTCGGCCAGGCCGTCAAGCAGGCGACGAACTGGACCGCCATCTGCATGTTCATCGCGTTCGTGATCGCGACGCTCTTCATCACCAAATGGGCCGCGAAGAAGACGCGCTCGGCCGCGGAGTTCTATACGGCGGGCGGCGGCATCACGGGCTTCCAGAACGGTCTCGCGATCGCGGGCGACTTCATGTCGGCGGCTTCGTTTCTCGGCATTTCGGCGGCCGTCTATAGCAACGGCTATGACGGCCTCATCTATTCGATCGGCTTTCTCGTCGGCTGGCCGATCATCACGTTCCTGATGGCGGAGCGCCTGCGCAACCTCGGCCGCTTCACCTTCGCCGATGTCGCCGCGTACCGCTTCAAGCAGACGCCCATTCGCGCATTCGCCGCGTCGGGCACGCTCGTCGTGGTGGCGTTCTATCTGATCGCGCAGATGGTGGGCGCGGGTCAGCTCATCAAGCTGCTGTTCGGGCTCGAATACTGGATCGCGGTAGTGATCGTCGGCGCGCTGATGATGGTGTACGTGCTCTTCGGCGGCATGACCGCGACCACATGGGTGCAGATCATCAAGGCCTGTCTGCTGCTCGCGGGCGCTTCGTTCATGGCGTTCATGGTGCTGTGGCAATTCCACTTCAGCCCCGAGGCGCTCTTCGCGAAGGCCGTCGAGGTGCACGAGAAGAAAGAGTCGATCATGGGTCCGGGCAACTTCATCAAGGACCCGATCTCGGCGATTTCCTTCGGCATCGCGCTGATGTTCGGCACGGCGGGCCTGCCGCACATCCTCATGCGCTTCTTCACCGTTCCGAATGCGAAGGAAGCGCGCAAGTCGGTGTTCTGGGCGACGACGTGGATCGGCTACTTCTACATTCTCACGTTCATCATCGGCTTCGGCGCGATCGTGCTGGTGAGCACCAACCCGGTGTTCAAGGATGCGGGCGGCAAGCTCCTCGGCGGCACGAACATGGCGGCGGTGCATCTGGCGAGCGCGGTCGGCGGCAACGTGTTCCTCGGCTTCATCTCGGCAGTTGCGTTCGCAACCATTCTCGCGGTGGTCGCGGGTCTGACGCTCGCGGGCGCATCGGCGGTGTCGCACGATCTCTATGCGACCGTGTTCAAGAAGGGCAAGGCGTCGAGCAAGAACGAGCTGAAGGTTTCGCGCATCACGACGATCGTGCTCGGCATCGTCGCGGTCGTGCTCGGCATCGTGTTCGAGAAGCAGAACATCGCGTTCATGGTGTCGCTCGCGTTCGCTGTCGCCGCGTCGGCCAACTTCCCGGTGCTCTTCATGTCGGTGCTGTGGCGCGGCTGCACGACGCGCGGCGCGGCGGTCGGCGGTTTCCTCGGCCTGCTTTCGGCGGTCGTGATGACGGTGCTCTCGAAGGCGGTATGGGTCGATGTGTTCCACTACGCGAATGCGCCGTTCCCGTATGCATCGCCGGCATTGTTCTCGATGGCGATCGGCTTCCTCGGCATCTGGCTCTTCTCGGTAACCGACAAGTCGGCGCGTGCGCGCATCGATCAGGCTGGCTTCGAAGCGCAGACGGTACGCTCCGAGACGGGCATCGGCGCGGTGGAGGGCGCGAGCCATTGAGGAAGGCGCGGTGGCGCGCGCATCGATGATGCGCCGCCGCCCTCGGCGACCGGTCGACCGACCGGTCGTTTTTCTTTACTCGATTCATCGCCGGCGCGACATGCGGCAGCACTGATACGACAGCGAAGCCCTGCGTTATCGAATGGCCCAGAAAATGCGTTAAGCTCGGTGCAACCGGAATGCACGAAGCGCAGAACGCATGGAGCGAGCCATGGAATTGCAGTGCCCAAGTCTTTTCGAGCAATCGGCGTATATCGGCGGCGCGTGGGTCGACAACACTTCGCTGCCGCGCGTGCCTGTCACCAATCCCTCGACGGGCGCGATCATCGGCACCGTGCCGCAGGTCACGGCGGAGCAGGTGGCGCAAGCCATCGAATGCGCGAACGCGGCCTTGCAGGACTGGCGCAGCTGGAGCAGCCGCGAGCGCGCGTCGGTGCTGAGAGAGTGGGCGCGCCTCGTCGAACATCATCGCGATGATCTCGCCATCATTCTTTGCAGCGAGCAAGGCAAGCCGCTTCACGAAGCGCGCTCCGAGATCACGCAGGCCGCGAATTACCTCGACTGGTTCGCGGAGGAAGCGCGCCGCATCTATGGCGACAACATTCCCGCGCCGCGTCGCAATCAGCGTATCCGCGTGCTGCATCAGCCGGTCGGCGTGTGCGGCGCGATCACGTCATGGACCTTTCCCTCGTCGATGGTCGCCCGGCGCGTCGGCGCGGCGCTCGCCGCGGGCTGCACGGTCATTCACCATCCCGATCCGCAGACGCCTTTCTCCGCGCTCGCGCTGTGCGTGCTCGGCGAGAACGCCGGATTGCCGCGCGGCGTGCTTTCGGTGCTGACGGGCGAGGGCGAGCCGGTCAGAAGCACCTTGCTCGCGAATCCGGATGTGAGGAAGGTATCGTTCACGGGCTCCATCGACGAAGGCAAGCGGCTGATGGCCTTGTGCGCGCCCACCGTCAAGAAGATGTCGCTCGAGCTGGGCGGGAACTGTCCGTTCATCGTGTTCGATGACGCGGACATCGACCTCGCCGTGAAAGGCGCGCTCGATGCGCGCTTCCGTCACACGGGGCAAGCGGCGATGTGCGCGAACCGCTTCTTCGTGCATGAGGACGTGTACGAGACCTTCGTGGCGAAGCTCGTGTCGAAGGTGGCGTTGCTCAAGGTGAGCGACGGCTTGGACGAGGGCGCGCAGATCGGCCCGCTTATCAGCGAGGCCGCGGTGACGCGGATCGAAAGTCTCGTCGACGAAGCCGTGAGGCTCGGCGCGACGATCGCGGCGGGCGGCACGCGCGTGGAGCCGGGATCGAACTTTTTCAGGCCGACGATTCTGACGGATGTCGAGCCGTCGATGGGCGTGTGCGGCGACGAGATCCTCGGACCGATCGCGAGCGTGCTGCAGTTCAGGGACGAGGACGACGTCATCACGCTCGCCAACGACACGCGCACCGGGCTCGCGGCTTACTTTTATACGGCGGATATCAGCCGCGCGTTCAGGGTGATGGAGGCGCTGGAATGCGGCGTCGTCGGCGTGAACGATAGTCTCGTGTTCAACGAGGTCGCGCCGTTCGGCGGGATCAAGGAATCGGGGATGGGGCGCGAAGGGGCGTCGTCGGGGGTGGAGGAGTATCTCGAGGCGAAGTATGTTTGTTTTGGGAATCTGGAGGGGTAGGGCGCGCGGTTGGCCGGCTTGTGAGGAGAGTTGATTTGCGAACATTTATAGTCGCCGCACCGCGCATTAGCCCTTTGAAGCAGACAGTAGCGCGCCCAAGAAAACGAAACGAATGTCAAGGCAAACTGCGTCTCCTCTTCTGATTTCCCCTGGCTCGAATACCGCCATCCGCTTGCAACCCGACCGCCGCCGAAGCGGCGCGGCGGACGTCAGTGAAGCCGATATTCAGGCGTATGTGCATGCACATCCCGCCTGCCTTCCCATCGCGGAGATCGACGCAATCTTCTCCGGGCCCGTGCCTGTCTGCCGCGAGCTATACACATCCGCCGGGCCGATCGATGTCTTCATGGTCACGCCTTCGGGATTGCCCGTGCTGGTCGAGTGCAAACTATGGCGCAATCCGGAGGCGCGGCGTGAAGTGGTTGGACAGATTCTCGATTACGCGAAAGAGCTCAGTCGCTGGTCATCGTCGGATTTGCAACGGGCAGTCAAGCAGTGTCTGAAGTGTGACGGAAATCCTCTTCTCGACATGGTGCGTGCTGTCGATCCGGGTGTCGAAGAAATCGCGTTCAACGATGCGCTTACCAGTAATCTACGCCGTGGGCGTTTTCTTCTTCTGATCGTCGGCGATGGCATACGCGAGGGTGTCGAGGCGCTCGCGGAGTATCTTCAGGCGCACGCCGGACTGCATTTCTCGCTGGGTCTCGTGGAGATGCCCATCTACCTGATGCCCGACGGCGGACGATTGATCGTACCTCGCGTGCTCGCGCGCACCACGCTGATTACGCGGACTGTCGTCACCGTACCTGATGGCCACAGGTTGGCGGAAGCGGACGATGACGGCGAGGAAGACGTCGACCGCGATCGGCTTGCGCTTTCGGATGAACAGCAAAGCTTCTGGAAAGAGTTTCTCGGCATACTCAAACTCGACGATCCCGAGCAGCCGATCCCGAAGCCCGCGCGGCAAGGCTATATCAGCTTCACGTTGCCGGCGCCCGGCGGAAGTGCCTGGATCACGGCCTATCGCGATGTGCATCGTGGCATGGTCGGGGTGTTCCTTTCGTCGCGCCAGAACACGGCAGGTGAGCGGGCGGTGCAGACGATCACCAACGAGTGGGATGTTGTCAAAACAGAGCTGGGCGGAACCGCGGATTTGATCGACAGGGACAGTCGGCCAAGCATCAGAGACCGTCGCGTGTTCGGACCATTGAAGCAGTCTGAAGTGCGCAAAGCAGCGTTCGCCTGGTTAGCGGAGCGGACGAATACCTTCGTGAACGTTCTGCGTCCGCGTGTGCGATCGGCCGTGGCGGATGAGAGGGCGTCGGCTGAGTGAAGCGTGCGATCGAGCCGGGCGAATCGACCACCCCCTCACTCCGGCGGCCTCACCACCAGAATCGGCAAATGACTATGCGTCAGCACCTTCTGTGTCTCGCTGCCGAGCAACATCCCGCGAATCCCGCCGTGCCCATGCGACGCCATCACGATGAGATCGCAGCGTCGCACCTTCGCGGTGTCGAGAATAGCTTCATAAGGATGCGTTCCCGAAGGCGCTTCCGTATCGCACTCCACGCCTGCCTCGGCGGCGATCTTCTTCACGCTCTCGAGATACTGCTGCGCGCGCGCCCGATCCGCGGCCTGGAATTCATCCTGATCCGCGCCCACCATCTCGGCGCTATAAACGGTCATATGAAACGGCCGCACCATGTAGAGGCCGGTGATGCGCGCGCCATTCTCCTTGGCGAGCGCCGCCGCCATGTGTATTGCCGCCTCGGATAGCGGCGAACCGTCTGTGGGAACCAGCAGATGCTTGAACATGATGACGTCCTCCGGCTCTCTGGGGACATGAAAGAAAGAGTCGAACCGACAATCCCAGTATAGGCGAGCGCATGAAAGATTCGCCACACGGTCAACGCATGAAGCGGTCCGTTCAATCGCCGCGACAGCGCAACGCGCTAGCGCCCCATCGCCGCCGCAGCTTCCTCATGCAGGCGCACGCTCATGACCGGCGCTTCCGGGCCCACGTGCGACAGCTTCATCAGACGCGGCTGCAACAGCAGCGCGACGAGCCCGCTCCATCCCGTCTGATGCGAAGCGCCGACACCGCGTCCGTTGTCGCCATGAAAGTACTCGTGAAAGAGGATCAGGTCCTGCGAGCGCGGGTCGGCCTGCAACATCGGATACGCGGCCATCACCGGACGCTTGCCGTCCGCATCCTTCATGAAGATACGCGTGATGCGCCGTGAGAGATCGTCGGCGATCTCGCTCAGCGAATGCGTCTCGCCGGAACCCGTCGGATGCTCCACGCGAAACTCGTCGCCGTAGTAGCGATGAAACTCGTACAGCGATTCGATCAAGAGGTAATTGACCGGCATCCATATCGGCCCGCGCCAGTTCGAATTGCCGCCGAACACACGCGAGTCCGATTCCGCGGGCAAGTATTTGACGCAGACGTTCACGCCGTCGCGATCGAAAATATAAGGCGCATGGCAATGCACGCGGGACAACGCCCGCACGCCATAATCGGATAGGAATTCGCTCTGATCGAGCGTGCGCCGCAAGAGCGATTTCATGCGATGTCCGCGCAACAGCGAAAGCAGCGTGGTATTGCCCTTGCCAGGCTCGGTCCAGCGCGACACGAGCTTCGCGAGATTCGGCCGATGATCCAGGAACCACACGAGCCGTTCGCGCAGTCCCGGCAAGTCGCCATACACGCGCTCTTCGAGCACGTGCACGGCGAAGAGCGGTATCAGCCCGACGATCGAGCGAATGCGCATGGGCACGCGCGCGCCGTTCGGAAGATGCAGCACGTCGTAGAAAAATTCGTCCTTGCCGTCCCATAAGCCGGTGTTGCAGCCTTCGCCGCAACTGACCGCTTCGGCGATATACAGAAAGTGCTCGAAGAACTTCACGCCGATCTCGACATACGACTCGTTCGTCATCGCGAGTTCGAGTCCGATCTGCATGAGATCGAGCGCATACGAGGCCATCCACGCGGTGCCGTCGGCCTGGTCGATGCGGCCGCCCGTCGGCAGCGGCTGCGATCGATCGAAGATGCCGATATTGTCGAGCCCCAGAAAACCGCCCTGAAAGATGTTGCGGTCGTCGGCGTCCTTGCGGTTGACCCACCATGCGAAGTTGAGCAGCAGCTTGTGGAACATGACTTCGAGAAAGGCGTGATCGCCTATGCCCGTCATCTCGCGATCGAGCTCGTACACGCGCCACGTCGCCCATGCATGAACGGGCGGGTTCGCATCGCCGAATGCCCATTCATAGGCCGGCAATTGCCCGTTCGGGTGCATGTAGCGCTCTTTAACGAGCAGCAGCAACTGCTTTTTCGCGAAGTCCGGATCGATCGTCGCGAACGCGACAGCATGAAACGCGAGGTCCCACGATGCGTACCACGGATACTCCCACTTGTCCGGCATCGACACGATGTCGCCATTGCACATATGGCGCCAGTCCGCATTGCGTCCGTGCCTGCGTCCTTTCGGCGGCGTGGGCTGGCCCGGATCGCCGTCGTGCCAGCGCGTGACGTCGAACTGGTAATACTGCTTCGTCCATAACATGCCGGCGAGCGCCTGACGTTGCACGAGGCGCGCGTCGGCATCGTCTATATCGTGTTGCAGCGTCGCATAGAATTCGTCGGCTTCCGCTTCACGGCGCGCGAAAAGCTGTTCCATATCGAGCGGCGGATCATTCGAAACCGACGCGGGACGCCAGCGCAGATAAATCACCGAGCGCTCATGCGGCGCGAGTTGCAGATTCGCATGCGCGGCGACGCGCGTGCCGCGGTCTCGCCGGATCGCCTGTTCATCGCCTTCGACGAGGTAGTCGTTGAAGCCGTCCTTGAACGGTCCCGCGCCCTCGATTCCGAAGATGCGACGAACGTTCGTTTCGTTCTCGCAGAAGATCCATTCGACAGGCGCGCGCGCTGAAGCCGTGACGAACATCGTGCCATGCGACGGATTGTGCGCGACGACCCGCGCGCCTTCCTTCTCGTCCTGTTCCAGCACAAGCGACGGCTTGCCCCATTTGCTCGACCATGACCATCGGTTGCGGGCCCACAACTGCGGCAGCACATGCAGCGTCCCGGCTTCGTCCGCACGATTTTCGACCGTGACGCGCATCACGATATCGTCCGGCGTGTTCTTCGCATATTCGACGCAGACATCGAAGTAACGATCGTTGTCGAACACGCCTGTGTCGAGAACTTCGTATTCAGGCAGCGCCGGGCCGCGCCGCCTGTTTTCGTCGATGAGCTGTTGATACGGATACGCGTCGTGAGGATACTTGTACAGCATCTTCATGTACGAATGCGTCGGCGTGCCGTCGAGATAGAAGTACAGCTCCTTCACATCCTCGCCGTGATTGCCTTGCTCGTTCGTCAGCCCGAAGAGCCGTTCCTTGAGAATCGGATCGCGCCCGTTCCACAGCGCGAGCGACACGCACCAGTCGAGCGGATCGTTGCCGAAGCCGGCGATGCCGTCCTCGCCCCAGCGATACATGCGGCTACGCGCATGGTCGTGCGGAAAGTAGTCCCATGCGGTGCCGTATTCGCTGTAATCCTCGCGGACGGTGCCCCATTGACGTTCGCTCAGGTACGGCCCCCAGCGGCGCCAGCGGTCGAGTTCTGGGCCGTGCAGGCGGGAGCCTTCCTTCGTTTGCAGCAGATGGATTGCGCGTAGCGGTGGCATGAGACCTCCGACCGGATGACCATCCAATAGCGTTCGATGCGCGGTGTTCCGATGATAAGCGAAGTGAAAAAAAAAGCGCGGCGATTGCCGCGCTGCAAAACTCATCGCGCCGGTTTCAACGCGAACCCGCGCTTCTCAGCGGGATGCCGTCGGGATGAGGATTCGCGTCGTTCATGTCTTCTGGCAGAAGATTGCCGTCTGCGAGCCGCTCGTCCGCTTCCGCGATCTCCGGATAACGCTCCGGATAGAGATGCCGTTCGCTCACCGCGGCATCGAAGGTGCGGGACCACTTCGCGATCACCACCGTCGCGAGGCTGTTGCCGATGGTGTTGCACGTCGCGATCGCCATCGACATGAAGCGATACACGCCGAAGATGAGCGCGAGGCCTTCGACCGGAAGGATGCCAGTCGACGTGACCGTCGCCGCGAACACCACGAACGATCCTCCGGACACGGTGGCCGCGCCCTTCGAAGTCAGCAGCATCAGCAGCAGGATGCCGATCTGATGATCGATCGTGATCGGCACGCCGTAGGCATGCGCGATGAACATCACGCCCATCGACATGAAGATCGACGTGCCGTCGAGATTGAACGCATAGCCGGTCGGCAGCACGAGCCCCACGGTCTGCTTCGCGCAGCCGAGTCTCTCGAGCTTGATCAAAAGACGCGGCAAGGCGCTTTCCGATGAAGCCGTGCCGAGCACGATGAAAATCTCGTCCTTGATGTAGCGCAGGAAGCGCCACAGGCTGAAGCCCGCGAGCTTCGCGATAATGCCCATCACCACGACGATGAACAGCACGACCACCGCATAGAAGCTCAGAACCAGCTGCGCGAGCGCGATCAGCACCGCCGTGCCGTTGCTTCCCACCGAATAGGCGACCGCGCCGAACGTGCCGAGCGGCGCAAGCTTCATCACGAGATTGATGAACGAGAACAGCACTTCGGAAATGAGATCGAGCCCTTCGTTGATGCGCACGCGGCGGCGCTCGGGAATCGCGAGAATGCCGATGCCGACCATGACCGCGAGCACGACCACCTGCAGCAACTCGCCCCTGGCGAACGCGCCGACGAAGTTGTCCGGCACGATATGCATGACGAACTCGGTGAAGCCTTGCGGCGCGGCCTTGGCGGCTGTCGCGGGCACGGCGCCGACCGTGACGGACGTCATCGCCTTGCCGGTCTGGAGCAGATTGCCCGCGAGCAGGCCGAAAGCGAGCGCGATCGTCGATACGACTTCGAAATAGACGATCGATCGCCAGCCGACGCGTCCCGCGCTTTTCACATCGCCGGCCGAAGCGATGCCATGCACGATCGTGAGAAACACGAGCGGCGCGACGCCGGCCTTGATGAGCGCGAGAAAGATATCGCCGAGCACCTTGAGTTGCGCGCCGAATTTCGGAAAGACGAGACCGACGGCAATGCCGATCACGAGCGACAGCAGCACCTGCATGCCGAGCTTGCGATACCACGGCAGCTTCTTCGGCGGTGCGACGGTCGCGTCGTCGTGTGATGCGTGTTCGTTATGCATCGCATGCTCCTCCATGACTTTCGGTAATCAGATCTCGTTCGACAAAGCGATGGCCCGATCGACCATCTGCGGCGCGAGGCCGAGGTAGTTCGCGGGATCGGTCATGCGGTCGATCGCGGCGCGGTCGAAGTGCTTCGTCACTTCGGGCAATGCCGCAAGCGCTTCGGCGAGCGTGCCGCCTTGTTCGTTCACGGTGCGGCATGCGTCGTACACGATGTCGTGCGCCTGCTGACGCCCGGTGTAGGGCGCCATGCCCATCATCACGGCTTCCGCGACGATCAAACCCTTGCTGATGCCGAGGTTGTGCTTCATGCGCGCTTCATCGACGATAAGCCCGCCCAGCGCGAACTTCGCCTGATGCAGCGCGCCCGACGTGAGAATGAAGCTCTCCGGAATCGCGATCCATTCGGCGTGCCATGGGCCGGTGGCGCGCTCGAAGTCCTGGATCATCGCATCGACCATCAGGCCCGCATGCTGGCGGACCGCTTTCGCCGCGGCCAGCATCAGTTCGCTCGAAATCGGATTGCGCTTCTGCGGCATGGTGCTGCTCGCGCCGCGTCCCTTCACGAAGGGCTCGTACACTTCCGCGAATTCGGTCGACGCCATGATCATGATGTCGATTGCGATCTTGCCCAGCGAACCCGTGACGAGCGCGAGCAGGTTGACCGCTTCTGCGAAACCGTCGCGCGCGACATGCCATGTCGTCGCGGGCACGCCGAGCTTCAGCTCTTCGGCGAGCGCCTTCTGCACCGCGAAGCCTTTATCGCCGAGCGATGCCAGCGTACCCGCCGCGCCCGCGAACTCGACGACGGCCACGCGCTCACGCATTTGCGCGACGCGTTCCTGATGACGATCGAACATCGCGAGCCAGATCGCGACCTTGTAGCCGAACGTCACGGGCAGCGCCTGCTGCAGGTGCGTGCGGCCGGCCATCGGCGTATCGCGATGCTTCTTCGCCAGATCCGCGAGAATCGCCCGCAGTTCACGGATATCGCCGTCGATCGAATCGAGCGCATCGCGCACTTGCAGCGCGACGGCGGTGTCCATGATGTCCTGAGTCGTCGCGCCCCAATGAACATAACGTCCGGCGTCGCCGCACATCGCGACCATCTGATGCACGAGCGGAAGAATCGGATAGCCGACGATGTCCGTTTCCTCGCGCATGTGATCGAAGTCGATGCGCTCGATGCTCGATTCGCGCGCGATCACGTCGGCCGCCTCGTGCGGAATGACGCCCGTGCGCGCCTCGGCCTTCGCGAGCGCCACTTCGACTTCGATATAACGCTGCACCAGCGCGCGGTCCGAGAACACGGCGCGCATTTTCGCGGTGCCGAACGCATCGCGGAACAGCACGGAATCGAACACGGTGCTGGCCAGGGGAGAAACGGAACTCGTCATGACGACCTCTTGGGAAGCAGATTTGATTGAAACGGGACGCTTAATATGTCCGGACATATGCAGATTAATATGTTCGAACATATCGGGCAAGCTATGATTTACCCTGACCACCGAAAACCACCATCCACGCAGCAATGAACAGACCGCATTTCGCCGATATCGCACGCGAACTGACCGAGGGAATCGCGTCGGGCCGCTTTCCCGTCGGCTCTTATCTGCCGACCGAACTCGAATTGCGCGACCACTATCAGACGAGCCGGCATACGGTGCGCGCCGCGCTGCACGAGCTGCAGCAGCTCGGGCTCGTCTCGCGGCGCAAGAATGCGGGCACGCGCGTCGAGTCGATGCAGCCGCGCAACGATTTCCGTCCTTCGCTCGCATCCGTCGACGATCTCGTGCAATTCGGCTCCGAGCACTTGCGCCTCGTGCAGTCGACGCAGCAGATCGTTGCATCGGCAAAACTGGCGAAGACCTTGCGGTGCGCGGCGGGCGCGCCGTGGCTGCGCGTTTCGAGCTTGCGTATCGATGGCGACAAGGACAGCCCGCCTGTCGGCTGGACGGACGTGTATATCGATCCGGAGTACGAGGATGTTGCCGCGGCCGCGAAGGAGAACCCCGATACGCTCATCAGTTCGCTGATCGAGGCGCGTTATGGCCGCTGTATCGATGAAATCCAGCAGGACGTGCGCGCCATTACCGTGACGGCGGAGATGGCGAAGCGCCTGCGCGTGGAAGCGGGCACGGCGGCCCTGGAGATCGTGCGCCGCTATCTCGATGCAACCGGCGCGACCTTCGAGGTGTCGGTCACGGTGCATCCGGCCGAGCGCTTTTCGGTGTCGATGCGCCTCAAGCGCTCGCAAGGCTGAGCGCCGCGCACGCACGCCGGGAACGCCGGGAACGCAGGCTTTCGACGTGACATCCAAGCCGGTATCCGCAACCAGATGCCGGGAGACGTCACATGAAACTCATCCACACCGCACTGGCGGCGATGCTTGCGTGTGCAAGCATCGCGCCTTACGCGCAAAATTCCGGACCTACGGATCCGCAGATCGCGTCGATCGTCGTGACGGCCAATCAGGTCGATTTCGATGCGGGCAAGCTCGCGGAATCGAAGAGCAGATCGAAGGACGTGAAGGCATTCGCGCAGCAGATGGTCACGGATCATAGCGGCGTTAACAAGGCCGCGACCGATCTCGTG
Organism: Caballeronia sp. 11_S32; assembly: GCF_056930355.1. Lineage (NCBI taxonomy): Bacteria > Pseudomonadati > Pseudomonadota > Betaproteobacteria > Burkholderiales > Burkholderiaceae > Caballeronia > Caballeronia sp. 11_S32. The sequence goes on along the minus strand of NZ_JBXOWH010000001.1, from coordinate 1,045,732 downwards.
AAGAAGCTCAAGGTGACGCCGGAGGACAACCCGACGAGCCAGAGCCTGAAGCAGGGCGGCGACGCGAATCTCGCGAAGCTGAAGACGCTTTCGGATGGCGGCTTCGACAAGTCGTATATCGATCACGAGGTCGCTTATCATGAAAGCGTGCTCGATGCGCTCGACAAGACCTTGATTCCAAGCGCGAAGAACGAAGAGTTGAAGGCGCTGCTCGTGAAGGTGCGGCCCGCATTCGTCGCGCATCTGGAACACGCGCGGCACGTGCAGGCTGAACTGGGAAAGAGCGGTGCGTGACCGGCGCTTGCTCCTCCTGCTGGCGGGGGTGCTCGCGCTGCCTGCGGAGGCAATGGCCGCGACGTATGTCGTCGTGATCGAGCAGATGCGTTTCGAGCCGCCCGCGCTGACGGTGGCGCGCGGCGATCGCGTCGTATGGGTCAACAAGGACCTGTTTCCTCATACCGCGACCGCTGACAAGAAGTCATTCGATTCGCACGACATCGCGCCGGATGCGTCGTGGAGTTATATCGCGGGCGATGCGGGAAGTTATGCGTATTCGTGCACGCTGCATCCGACGATGCACGCGATTCTGAACGTTCGATGAGACGACAATGAGCGAGCCCGCGCAAACCACCACAGCCAATGCCTCCGATGACGATCTGAGCATTGCGCGCCGCGTCGTCGCGGGAGATCGCTCCGCGTTCGAATTGCTGATGCGTCGGCATAACCGGCGTCTTTATCGCCTGGCGCGCGCGACCTTGCGCAACGACGCCGAAGCCGAGGATGCGCTGCAGGATGCGTATCTGCACGCGTATAGATCGATGAGCCAGTTCCGCGGGGATTCGCAACTCTTTACATGGCTCTCGCGGCTCGTGCTGAATGAATGTTTCGCGCGCATGCGGCGTTCGGCGCGGCGTCAGAACGTGATTCCGATCGTGGACGCGCCCGACTACATCGAACATGCCGATGCAATGACCACGCACGACGATGATGCCCCTGACGAGGCGCTCGCGCGCTCGCAAGTTCGCGCGCTGCTCGAACGCAAGCTGGACGAATTGCCCGAACTCTTTCGCATGGTGTTCGTGCTGCGCTCGATCGAAGAGATGAGCGTCGAGGAGACCGCGCAGTGTTTGAACATACCCGAGGCGACGGTGCGCAGCCGGCATTTTCGCGCGCGCAGCCTGCTGCGTGAATCGCTGGCGCAGGCATTCGATCTCGCCGAACGCGATGTGTTCGAATTCGGCGGCGCACAGTGCGATCGGGTCGTGGCGAGCGTACTATCGAAGGTATTCGGAAACGGTACGGCATAGCTTTTCCCGCAGCCGGTATCGGAAGGAGGGCGCGCCATGTACAAGGATAGGGCGGTAGCGCGAGTCACATATTGCGCGATAGCTGGAATAGTCCTGTTGGCCGGCGCTTCGAGCGTTGAGGCAAGGACGATCAAGATCATATCCGGAACGTATGGCGCGAACTGCGGCGCCGTGAGCGGCAATGCGACGCGCGATCTCACGCGTCAATGCGATGGCCGCGACACATGCGAGTATGTGCCGGACCGAAAGCGCATCAGCGACGCCAGGCGCGTGTGCAGAAAGGATCTGCAAGCCGACTGGCGCTGCACGGACAGCGAATTTCATACCGCGATGCTGAGCCCCGAGGCGGGCGCGAACAGCACCCTCGTGCTGAGTTGCATCGAGCAGAAAGGGCCGGGGCATTGAGCGGCCGTGCCCCGCTCGCGATGCACGGCATCGTGCTCTTTCTCGATCGCGGCCGTATCGTCGCACATCATGCGATGCCCGACGTCACGAAGCCGAGCTTGCCCGTGCGGCCCTGTTTTTCACTGATATCGAGAACCGTCGATTCGCGCGTGATGTTCTTGCCGACGATCACCGGCGCGGGAAAGCGCAGACGTCCGCCTTTGCGCGGATGACCGTCTTCGGCGATGAGCGACTGCCTGACGACCGGTCTGAAGAATATCCAGTGCCAGAAGGGCGGGAGCGCGTCATCGTAGTCGAGCTTCATTGTCGTCCCCGTTGCCGGGATGAGCCAGCGAATCCGGGTTGGATAGGGAGACCTTAGGGAAATGTTCCGCCGAATGGAACTACCAGCTTCAATGTGCCGGGCATGGGATGAAGCTATGGCGCCCGGCACTTCCGCTATGCCGCCTCCAGCCCGATGAATATCTGACCGTCCTCGGTCTTCACCGGATGGGTGACGAGATTCACGCATACCGGCGCGCCTTGCGCCTTGCCGCTCGGGATATCGAAGCGGCCCATGTGCATCGGGCATTCGATGATCTCGCCGAAAACGAAGCCATCGGCGAGGCGTGCGGTTTCATGCGTGCAGAAGCCCGCGGTCGCGTAGAAGCCTGTCAGTGTGTGATAGACCGCGTAGACCTTGCCTTCGTGCTCGAACTCGCGCACGTCTTCTTCGTCGATCTCGTCGCACGCGCAAACCGGATGCCATTGCAGGATGTTCATCGCGTGCTCCTTCATGCGACCACGTTGCCGCGCTTGCCTGCCGGCAGATCGCGCACGACGACGAACTCGGGATCGCGCCGCTGCTTCGCGAAGATCGTCAGTATTTCGCGCCATGCGGGCCACAATCCCGCATAAGGCGTCGGCATCTGCTCTGCGACGGCCGTGTGGAACTTCGGCAATGCATGAAACGGCACGCTCGGAAACATGTGATGCTCGATGTGATAGTTCATGTTCCAATACAGAAAGCGCACGGCCGGATTGAGCTTCACCGTGCGGCTCGACACGCGATGATCGAGCACGTTCTCCTTCAGGCCCGTGTGTTGCGTGAGGGCGCACAGCTCATGCAGCCAGGTGCCGTAGGCGCGCGGCAGGAACAGGAACATCACCGGCAGCCAGCTTTGCGCGAGGATCGCCCATACGAAGATCGCGACATAGCACGCCAGCAGTATGCGCGAATTCGCGCACATCTTTCTGTACTCGGCTTCAGGCACAACTTCCTTCGCACCCTTCGTGATAACACCGAAGCTATGCAGAACGATCGCGCCGAGAAACTGGATGCCATGCGAAACACGCACGAAGTCTGTGATGAGTTTGATATAGCTATGCGGACGCTTGAACGCGAGTTCCGGATCCTTATAAGGCGCGGCCGTGATATGCGTGAACGTATGATGCTTCGCATGCAGCCAGCGGCTATAGACCTGTTCGCGCCACGACATGAAGCAGATGATCCAGTATGCGGCCTCGTTCATCCAGCGCGTCTTGAACGCGGTGCCGTGGCCCAGTTCGTGCGCGGCGGCCTCGCTGAACGCGAACACCGTGCCGTAGAGCAGAAACGCGGGAATCATCCAGACCGAGCCGAGCGAGAACCACGCAAGCACGCCCGTTGCGACGACGAGCGCGAGAAAGCCGCCCACCTGCACGAGCCCGCGCGCATCGGTACGTGTGGAAAGCTCCTTGAGCGCCTTGCGATCGATGTCGACGCGATGCCACGAATTCATGTCGATATTCATTGAGTTACTCCGCCGCGATGCTGATTATCGGTAGGAGCCGGCATACTTCTGCACCGGCGCGAGGTTGTCCTTCGTGACGAAGCTCGGCCCAGAGCTGACTGTCGATCCTGTATAGACCGGCTTCAGGTCGTACTTGGCGAGACGTGCGGCGACCTTCTTGTCGTCCTTCAATGCGGCGACGATGCGCGCCGGGTCCGTCGTCTTGTCGCGAATGGAAATGGCCATGGCGGCGACCGAGAGATAACCTTGCAGATACGGCTGCTGATCGATTGCGAATGCGATCTTTCCGGCCTGAATCGCCTTGAGGATGTCGGGCGAAAGATCGAAGGTCGCGACATAGATCTTGCCCGTCATGCCCGCGTCGTTGATGCCGCGCAGCACGCCGCTCGCCTGATCGGGCCCGAGCGCGAGAACCGCCTTCGTGTCAGGATGCGAACGCAGGTACGCCGCGACCTTGCTTTGAATCACGGTGGGATCTTCGCCGCTATCCATCGTCGATTTTTTGTAGTCCGCGCCGATCGCATCCGCGAAACCTTTGCAGCGGTCCCATAAGGCCTGAATGTCCGCGCCATGATTCACGCACAGGAAGTCATGGATGCCCGCTGCTTTCGCGCGCTCGCCGGCGGCTTTGCCCGCATCGTATTCGGGCTGTCCGATATGCATGATCGCGCCGAGCTTCATGCCGAGCTCGGGGCCGCCGTTGATCGTCACGAGCGGAATGTGCTTCGCCTTCACGCCGGTCAGGCCCTTCTGGATCATCTCGTAGTTCGGCACCGTGGTGATCACGCCAGCATAGTTGCGCGCGGAAGCCTGTTCGAGGATGCGGACCATGTCGCCGGTATCGCCCGAAGGCGGGTTGCGGTAATCGACGGGCACGCTGAAGTCCTCGCTCGCGTCGCGCATGCCGTTTTTCACGGTGTTCCACCAGACGTTCGAGTCCGATCCATGACTGACCATCACGAAGCGCTCGTCCGCCGATGCCGTCGATGAAGCTGCGAAACCTGAAACGAGCGCGATGGCCGCGAAGAGCGCGGACACGCGATGAGCGATACGAAAGCGATTCACGTTCATGGGGTTGTCTCCTGAATCCTTGTTGATCGAAGCATGGTCGTTTCTTTTGCGCCTCTATTCGCATTCGATGGCTAGAATTTAGTTGATCGACTTTCCGCTCTCAAACGGTTTCTTGAGGACTTTTCTTCAAAAGGACGGCCCGGTGAACAATCGACGAAAGCCGACGATGGACGATGTGGCCAAAGCCTCGGGCGTGAGCTATTCGACCGTCGAGCGCGTGCTGAACGGGCGCGGCGGCGTGGCGCGAGAAAAGGAATCGCGCGTGTTGGAAGCCGCGCGCAAGCTGAAGATCGACCGTGCGCTCGACGAAGTGTCCGTGCGCTGGCTGCGTATCGCGATTCTCACGCAGAAGCCCACTTCGCCTTATTACGTCGCGCTGCGCCAGGGTTTCGAGCTTGCGCAAAAGTCGTTCGAGACGCATCGCGTGGTGTGTCATCTGACGTTCTTCGATGACCTCGAGCCGAAGTCGCTCGCCACGGTGATCAATCGCGCGTCGCAGAAAGCCGATGGGATGATCGTGGTCGCTTATGAGCATCCCGTCGTCGTCGATGCGGTGTCGCGCATCGCGCGCCGCATTCCTGTCGTGACGCTCGCGAGCGATTTGCCCGATACGGGCCGCACGGCGTATGTCGGCATCGACAATCGCTGCGCGGGCCGCATCGCCGGTGAATTGATGGGCCGCTTTCTCGGCGACCAGGGCGGCGAAGTGATGGTGATCGCAGGACTGCGCACGTTTCTCGGTCACGAGGAACGCGACGGCGCGTTTCGCTCGGTACTGCGCCGCCGCTTTCCCGCGTGCGAAGTCGTGGCTACCGTGGAGAGCCGCGAAGACGCGGATTCGACCGAACGTCTCACGCGCGACGCGTTCAGGAAGCATTCCGCGTTGCGCGGCATCTACAACATTTCGGTAGGCGATGAAGGCATCGCGCGCGCGTTGAGGGCGATGAAACGAGAACATTCGACTGTGCTGATCGGCCATGAACTCACGGACATCAGCCGCTCGCTGCTCGTCGAAGGCGTGATGGATGCGGTGCTCGATCAGAGCCCGTTTGTTGAAGCGGTGCGTGCGGTCGAGGTCATACTCGGGCACTACAACCGTGGGGCGTCTTCGGGGCTGCCGCTGCAAACACCGATATCCATCTATCTTCAGGAGAATCTTCCGCCCGTCGCGTGACGCATCAATGCTGCGCCGTGGATGACATCGCGTCATCGATCTCATGACGCGTAAGCCATGTTTTCGATGCGGTCCGTTCACTAACATGCAATCCATCGCAGCTCAACGAATTGCACATAGGAGTCGGACCATGTATGTCATCACCGGAATCACAGGACAAGTCGGCGGCGCGCTCGCGAAAGTGCTGCTGGAAGCGGGCAAGCCCGTGCGCGCGGTCATGCGCGACGGGAAAAAGGGCGTGGCGTGGGCGGCGCGCGGTTGCGAGATCGCACTCGCCGACATGACCGATGCCAACGCGCTTGCACGCGCGTTCGAAGGCGCGCAAGGCGTGTTCATTCTGCCGCCGCCGGAGTTCGATCCGGCGCCAGGCTTTCCCGAAGCGCGTGAAGTGAACGATGCGATCGTCGCGGCGGTGACGCGAGCCAGGCCGCGCAAGATCGTGTGCCTCTCGACCATCGGCGCTCAGGCCACGCAGACCAATCTTCTGACGCAGCGCACGTTGCTGGAAGAAGCACTGAAGAAGCAACCGGTGCCGGTGACCTTCCTGCGGCCTGGCTGGTTCATGGAAAACTGCGCGTGGGATGTCGATTCGGCGCGCAACGAAGGCATCGTTCGATCGTTCCTGCAACCGCTCGATCGCGCGATTCCGATGATTGCCACCGACGATATCGGCGAGCTTGCGGCGAGGCTCTTGCAGGAAGAGTGGAGCGGCACGCGCATCGTCGAACTGGAAGGGCCGCAGCGCACGAGCCCGAATGATATTGCCGCCGCATTCGCCGAAGTGCTCGGCCAACCCGTGCGTGCGCAGGCGGTGCCGCGGGAATCATGGGAGTCGCTGTTCGTGAGTCAGGGCATGAAGCATCCGACGCCGCGCATCCGCATGCTCGATGGTTTCAACGAAGGCTGGATCGATTTCGAAGGGCGTCGCGAAGATAGTGTGAAAGGCACGACGCCGCTCGTCGATGTGATCCGCGCGCTTGTCACGCGCTAGGCGTCATGCGATAGCGGTCCCGACGCGCGCGACGCGCACAGGCGCCACGACGAAGGAGCCTTCTGCACCTCGGCCGCGTCGCGCCACCAACGTTCTCCGCGATGCGGCGCTTCCACATCGAGCCTTTCGCCCATCCGCGGTGTCGCCACCGCGACGCCGCGCGCGAGCGCGAGGCCCGTCACGCGCTCGAAAGGCTCCTGCCACGGATGCATCGCGAGATCGAACGTGCCATTGTGAATCGGCACGAGCCAGCGTCCGCGCAAGTCGATATGCGCCTGCACGGTTTCCTCGGGCTGCATGTGGACGTACGGCCATTGCGCATCGTATGCGCCGGTTTCGATCAGCGTGATGTCGAACGGGCCGAGGCGCTCGCCAATGGTCCTGAAGCCGTCGAAATAACCGGTGTCGCCGCTGAAGAACACGCGCACATCATCGTCGATGATGACCCACGACGCCCACAGCGTGCTGTTGCCGTCGAAAAGGCTGCGGCCGGAAAAATGCTGCGCGGGCGTCGCGGTGAACGAGAGACCGTTGATCTGCGCGCTTTGCCACCAGTCGAGTTGACGCACCTGAGAAGCATCGATGCCCCATTCGATCAGCCGGTCGCCGACGCCGAGCGGAGTGAGAAAGACCTGCGTCGTCGCGGCGAGCGCGAGCACGGTGTCGCGATCGAGATGATCATAGTGATCGTGCGACAGGATCACGCCGCGCAACGGCGGCAGATCACCGAGCGAGATGGGCGGCGCGTGAAAGCGCTTCGGCCCGACGCGTTTGAACGGCGACGCGCGCTCGCCGAAGACCGGGTCGGTCAGCCAGTATTCGCCGCGCAGCTTGAAGAGCATCGTCGAATGGCCGAGCCGATAGAGGCTGCGATCCGGCGCGGCATCGAGTTGCGCGCGCGTGAGCGTATCGACGATTGGCGTCTGCACGGGCACCGTGTTGCGCGGCTTGTTCAGAAGCACGTTCCACATGATGCGCAGGGTTTTGCCGAAGCCCTCGGCCGGACGCGGCTTCACGTTGCGAAAGCGCTCGCCGTCATGCTGCGGCGAAGCACTCGACAACGCGCGTCCACGCTTTGCAGCGGCGAGACCCAGGGCACGGCTGATGCGATCGGCAAACGAAGTCATAGGACGTGACGGGAGGCGAGCCCGGAGCAGAAAGTAGACTGTACAGTGTAGTTTAATTTCGAGAAAAAAGTAAACCGGACGGTGTAAAATATGGGAATGGATTCGAACGACATGAGCGCCATTCCCCAGCGCCTTACCGACCGCAAGCGCGCCGCGATCGTGAACGCGGCCGTGGAGGAGTTCATCGCGGCGGGCTACGACGCCACCAGCATGGACCGCATCGCCGCGCGCGCGGGCGTGTCGAAGCGCACGGTGTACAACCACTTCGAGAGCAAGGAAGCGCTGTTCGCCGCGATCCTGCATCGTCTGTGGGACGCGAGTGAAACGGGCGACGCGCCTGTCTATGACGCCGATGAACCGCTGCGCGCGCAATTGCTCGCATTGCTCAGCCGCAAGCTGCGCCTCATGAATGACGAGGCGTTCTTATCGCTCGCGCGCGTGGCGATCGCGGCCGGCATTCACTCGCCCGAACGCGCGCGGGACATGGTCGCGCGCATCGGCGAGCGCGAGGAAGACGTGACGGTGTGGATCAGGAAAGCCGCCGCGGATGGCCGGCTCGCGGTCAAGGACCCGGTTTTCGCCGGACAGCAGTTGCATGGCATCGTGAAAGGCTTCGCGTTCTGGCCGCAAGTGACGATGGGCCAGCCGCCGCTCACCAGGAACGAACAGAAGAAGGTGGCGGAAGCGGCCACCGATATGTTCCTCGCACGCTATGAACGCGCCGCATCGAAACCTTCATAAGACGGCTTCCGCCACGAGTTGCAACGCGGGCGCGAGTTTCACGCAGACCTCGGGGCGCTCCAGCGCATAGGCCAGATTCTTCTGCGCTATCTGCACGTGCTCGGTCGCGAGCGATTGCGCGCGCGTGCCTTCGCCGCGCTCCAGTGCTTCGACCAGACTATGGTGCTGCTGATGCGCCATGAAGAGCCAGTCGCGTCCTTCCTCGATGGCCGATTGCATCGGCAGCATTGCGCTCGCGGCGGCGAACGGCAGGCGATTGTTCATATCGATGGCGCGCATCAGCGCCGCATTGCCCGATCCCTCGACGATCAATTTGTGGAAGCGGTTGTTCATGTCGGTATAGGCCGCGTAGTCGTCGAGATCCAGCTCGGGCTTCGCAAGCAGACGATCGCCCGCGCGCAGGCATTCCGCGAGCGCATTCGACAACTGGCGCGGCACGCCATGCTCCGCGACGAGACGCGCCGCCATGCCTTCGAGATGGCCGCGCACCGCAATGGCATCGGCGATTTCGGCGGCGGTGATGCGTCGCATCACATAGCCGCCTCCCGGCGACGGCTCGACGAGCCCTTCCTGCTCCAGGGTGGTGAGCGCGAGCCGGACCGGCGTGCGCGACGCTTTCAGCCGCTCGGCGAGCGCGACTTCGCCCAGGCGCTCGCCGGGTGCGAATTCGCCTTTCAGGATCAGGTCGCGCAGGTGCACCAATACGCGCTCTTGCAGGGATTCCATCGCTTTCTCTCCGTTCGCCGTTGTGGATGATTCTAGGCGATCGGGCGCTTGCCGTGCGGTGGATATGTACATTTGATTGAGCTAGTGTTTTTCGATGTATGCAACGACCACGATTGTCCGCCTTTCCGGGCATCTAGGGTAAATCCGGATAAATTGAATAAAATATAATTAAAACAATTAGATAGCGTTATTTAATCCCGCCGAACGACTAAGCTTGAACGAGCGTGCTGCATACATTGCTTGTGCATATGTGCTCATTAGGCCTATTCTCCAATCCAAGAACACGCTGCTCTGCATGCAAGAAGCCGACGCGTGAATTCAATCGAACTGGAGACAAAGCCATGATGAGTTCGCAGCAAAACGAAACGATCACCCGCGTCGGCAAGGGCACGCCCGCCGGCCAACTGCTGCGCCGGTACTGGCAGCCCGTGGCGCTCGTCGAGGAATTGCCAGCCGAACGCCCTGTAAAAGCCGTGCGCCTGATGGGTCAGGACTTCGTCGTGTTCAAGGACGAACAAGGCCATTACGGCATGCTGGACCGCGATTGCCCGCATCGCGGCGCCGATCTCGCGGCGGGCCGTCTCGAAGGCGGCGGCCTGCGTTGCGCTTTCCACGGCTGGCTCTTCGATGTGAATGGCCGTTGTCTCTCGACGCCGGGCGAACCTGTCGGCAGCACGCTCTGCAACAAGGTGCGCCAGTCGGCGTATCCGGTCATCGAGAAGGCCGGTGTTTTGTTCGGCTATATCGGCAAGGACGAGCCGCCGGCGTTTCCGAACTTCGATTGCTTCGCCGCGCCCGATGCCTACACCTTCGCATTCAAGGGCCTCTTCGAATGCAACTGGCTGCAGGCGCTCGAAGTGGGCATCGATCCGGCTCACGCGTCGTTTCTGCATCGCTTCTTCGAGGACGAGGATGTGAGCGAGAGTTACGGCAAGCAGTTTCGCGGCGCGTCGGCGGATTCGAGCATGCCGATCACCAAGGTGCTGCGCGAGTTCGAATCGCCTGAGATTCTCGTGAGCCCGGCGGATTACGGGCTGCGTCTCATCGCGAAGCGCGCCCTCGACGAAGCGCATACCCATGTGCGCGTAACCAACGTGGTGTTCCCGCAAGCCTTCGTGATTCCGATGAGCTCGGAGATGACGATCACGCAATGGCACGTGCCTGTCGACGATGAAAACTGTTACTGGTACGCGATTTTCACGAGCTTCGGCGCGCCGACCGACAAGGCGCAGATGCGCGAGCAGCGGCTCGAACTGTACGAGCTGCCCGATTACACGTCGCGCAAGAACAAGCGCAACAACTACGGCTTCGATCCGAAGGAGCAGTTGAGCGAGACCTACACGGGCATGGGCTTCGACATCAACGTGCACGATCAATGGGCCGTCGAATCGCAGGGCGCGATTCAGGACCGCACGCGCGAGCATCTCGGCACGACCGACAAGGGAATCATCGCGTATCGCCGCTTGCTCGTCGATGCGATCGAAAAGACGCAAGCGGGCGAGAAGACGCTGATGCTGATCGACCAGGAAGACGCCGCGCATCTCACCGGTCCCGCATCGATCGACGGCATCGGGCCAGCGGATCGCTGGGACGAATACTGGAAAGAGTCCGACGTAAAGCGCCGCGTGAGTTCGCCGTGGCCCGCGCCGAAGGCCTGAACGAACCGACCCGCAACCTGAATGGAGCGCGCGGCGCATCACGCGGCCGCGCGGAACGGATATGTCTTTCGTAGAAACTCATGGTTTGTGGACGGACGCGCAGCATGCCGCGTACGCCGGACTCATCGAGCAACTGAAGAAAAGCGCTGTGAAAGTCGTGCGCTTCTCCTTTCCCGATCAACATGGCTTGCTGCGCGGCAAGACGCTCGTCGTCGACGAGGCGATCAAGGCGATGAAAAGCGGCGTCACGCTGACGACGACGCTCTTTGCCAAGGACACGTCGCATCGCACGGTGTTTCCTGTGTTCACGGCGGGCGGCGGCTTCGACATGCCCGAGATGCAGGGCGCGTGCGACACGCTGATGGTCGCCGATCCCGAAACGTTCCGCGTGCTGCCGTGGGCGCCGCATACGGGGTGGGTGCTATGCGATGTGCATTTCGCCAACGGCATGCCCGTGCCGTTCGGCACGCGGCATCTCTTTCGCCGCGCGCTCGATCAGCTTTCGAATCACGGCTATGAATTCATCTCGGGTCTGGAAGTGGAGTTCCACGTATTCAAGGTCACGGACCCGCACATGAAGCCTGAGCATTCGGGACAGCCTGGTGTGCCGCCCGATGTCGAACTGCTGTCGCATGGTTATCAATATCTGACGGAGTTGCGCTATGACGCCGTCGACGATGTGATGGAATTGCTTCGCCGCAATGTCGAGGGACTTGGCCTCGACGTGCGTTCGCTCGAAGTGGAATACGGACCGAGCCAGTTCGAGTTCACGTTCGCGCCGACGAAGGGCATCAGGAGCGCCGACGACATGGTGCTCTTTCGCAGCGCGGTGAAGCAGATCTGCCAGCGCAACGGTTATCACGCGACCTTCATGTGCCGTCCGCGCATTCCGAATGTGGTGTCGAGCGGATGGCATCTGCATCAATCGCTCGTGCATGTGGGCGACGGCAGGAACGCGTTCATGCCGGAAGATGAATCGCATCCTTTGTCGATCACCGGTCAACGCTATCTCGCGGGCTTGCTTGCCCATGCCAGAGGCGCGACTTCATTGTCGACGCCGACCATCAACGGCTATCGGCGATATCGGCCTTATTCGAACGCGCCCGATCGCGCGATCTGGGGACGCGACAATCGCGGCGTGATGCTGCGCGTGCTCGGTGGCGCGAACGATCCCGCGAGCCGTATCGAGAACCGTGTGGGCGAGCCCACTGCGAATCCTTATTTGTATTTCGGCTCGCAGGTCATCTCGGGTCTCGATGGCATACGGCGCAAGCTCGAGTTGCCGCCATCAGCCGATACACCCTATGAAGCACAAGCCGACGCACTGCCGCGCACATTGAGCGATGCGCTCGATGCCTTGCGCGCCGACGAGTGTCTGCGCGAAGGCTTCGGCAGCGCGTTCATCGATTATTTCTGCAAGCTGAAGCAGGCGGAGATCGACCGCTTCAATCTGGAGGTCACCGAGTGGGAACACCGCGAGTATTTCGAAGCGTTCTGACGGTGCGCCCGCAAAGGAGAAATGTCATGCCTATCGTTACTTATATTTTGCGCGACGGTGAACGACGCGAGATCGAGGTGCCCGACGGCACGAGCGTCATGGAAGCCGCGATTCATAACAACGTGCGCGGCATCGACGCCGAATGCGGCGGATGCTTGTCTTGCGCGACGTGTCATGTTTATATCGATGCATCGTCGACGGCGGAACTTGCATCGCCCGACGAATCGGAACTCGAATTGCTCGACGGCGTCGCGGCCGCGCGTCGTCCTGAAAGCCGTCTCAGTTGTCAGCTCGTGATGAGCGCCGCGATGAACGGCCTCGTCGTGCAGATTCCGCAAAGGCAAGGGTGAAGACATGAATGACACGCTCGTGATCGTCGGTGCGTCGTATGCGGGTGTTCAGCTCGCGGCCTCCGCGCGCGATTCCGGTTTCGCGGGGCGCATCGTGCTCGTCGGCGACGAAGCCGATGCGCCTTATCAACGCCCGCCCTTGTCGAAGGGCTTTCTCACGGGCGGTTTCAGCGAGGAGCGTTTGCCTCTGCGCTCGCAAGCTTTCTTCGACGAAGAGAAGATCGAATGGATGCCGTCGATGCGCGCGACGCATATCGATCGCACGCGTCGTGAGGTGGAAATGCATGACGGCATGCGTATCGCCTACGATCATCTCGCGCTGACGACGGGCGCGCGCGTGCGCAAGCTCGATTGCCCCGGCGCGATGCTCAATGCCGTGCACTATCTGCGCGATCTTCGCGATGCGCGGCGGCTCGCGCAAACGGCATGCACCGCGCGGCGCGCGGTCGTGATCGGCGGCGGATATATCGGTCTCGAAGCGGCGGCTTCGTTGCGTCAGAAGGGCATCGACGTGACGGTCGTGGAAACGGAGCCGCGCCTGCTCGCGCGCGTCGCGTCGCCGTGGATATCGGCGTACATGCAGCGCGCGCATGCCGACAAAGGCGTCGCGTTCGAGTTCGGGCGCAAGGTCGTCGCGCTGCGGCCGCTGCATGATGCGGTGTCCGTCGTGCTCGATGACGACACTCACCTGCAGTGCGATCTCGTCGTGGTCGGCATCGGCGTGATACCGAACACGGAGCTTGCCGCGGAGTGCGGCTTGACGGTGGCGGGCGGCATCGTCGTCGATGAATGCGCGCGCACGAGCGATCCGGCGATCGTCGCCGCGGGCGATTGCGCTGCATTCGTGCCGCATTGGGCGCAGGACGCGCGCGCCTGCCGCATCGAATCGGTGCAGAACGCGAACGATATGGCGAAAGTGGCGGCGCTCGCGATCGCAGGGCGGCCGCAGCCATATCGCGCGGTGCCGTGGTTCTGGTCCGATCAATACGATCTGAAGCTGCAGATGGCGGGCATCAACGCGGGCTTCACGCATCAGGCGTTGCGCGGCTCCGTGGAAGAACGGAAGTTCTCGATCTTCTACTTTCGCGACGATGCGCTGATGGCGGTGGACAGCATCAATCGTCCGCAAGACCATATGCTCGCGCGCAAGCTGCTTGCGAAGGGCGCACGCATTTCGCCGCAGGACGCGCAAGATCCAGCGTTCGATTTGAAAGGAGTGGTGCAATGAAACCGCTCGTCGGTGTCGTTTGCGACCGGTTCTTCGTCGGCGATTACGACCTGCATAGCGCGAAGCACAGTTATGTGCGCGCGTTGATGACGTGCTCGAACGTGAGTCCTGTCTTGATTCCCGCGTCGCGTGATATCGAGTCGGTCACGGACTATCTCGATGGCGTGAGCGGCCTGCTGTTTCCCGGCGGCGCCTCGAATGTCGAGTCGATGCGATACGGCGCTGCCGCCGACGCCGATATGCTCGTCGATCCCGACCGCGATCATGTCGCGCTGGAATTGATGCGCGGCGCGGCGGCGCGCGGCATGCCCTTGCTCGGCATATGCCGCGGCTTTCAGGAGATGAACGTCGCGTTCGGCGGCACCCTGTATTCGGACATTCATGTGTCGGGTCATTCGAAAGATCATCTCGAAGACCCGAGCGAAGATCTGCTCACGCGCTATCGCTATCGTCATGAAATCGAGCTCGTCGATGACGGCGCGTTATCGAAGCTCGCGGGCGGGGCGCAGCGTGTGCGCGTGAACTCGCTGCATCGTCAGGGCGTGGCGAAGCTCGGAGCACGTCTTGCTGTCGAGGCGCGCGCGCCGGATGGCCTCATCGAAGCGATCCGTCTCGATGGCCAGGCGTTCGCGCTCGGCGTGCAGTGGCATCCCGAAGCGATGGTCGCGAGCGACACACTTTCGCGCGCGTTGTTCGAGTCGTTCGGCGCGAGCTGCAGGCGCTATGCGATGCGGGACGAGGATTGATGCCATGCCGGCGGACCGCATCGATCTCAATCTGTTGCGCGTGTTCGACGCGATCTTCGAAGACCGTAATCTCGTGCTCGCGGGCAAGCGCCTGAATCTCAGTCAATCCGCGATCAGTCACGCGCTTGGACGCATGCGCGACGTCCTCGGCGACGATCTCTTCGTGCGCACCGGACGCGGCATGGAACCCACCGTGCGCGCGCTAGCCATGGCGACGCCGGTGCGCGGCGCACTCGCGCAGATCGCGGCGGCGCTGGGCGTCGATGATTTCGATCCGGCCGTGGCGCGACGCACGTTCGTGCTGGCCGCGAACGACTACATCACGGCGCTGCTGCTCGCGCGGCTCAGTCAGCGGCTGCGTGTGGACGCGCCGCTCGTCGATCTCGTCGTCAGGCCGTCGACGCGTCTCGATCTCGCGGGCCAGATCGATGTCGGCCGCATCGATCTCGCGGTGGGCATCTTCGCGGATGTGCCGCGGCGCTTTCGCTCGATCGGCGTATGGGATCAGACGGATGTGCTGCTGCTGCATCGCGAGCACGCGATCGCGAACCGGCCGCTCACGCGCATGGACTTGCTGACCTATCCGCTCGTCGCCATCTCGCAGGGTGGCGAGGAGGAGGGCGCGGTGAGCGGCTTCATCGTCGAGCGGGGACTCGCTCGGCAATCGGAGATGTTCGATCGCGAGGCGCTCGATCGTGGTTTCGCCGATCACGCCGATGTGCCGCGTGTACGCATGGCCGTCGCGCATTCGCTCGCGATTCCGGCCCTGCTGCGTCATAGCGACATGCTCGCGCTGGTGCCGTCGTCGCTTGGCCGCGAACTGGAACGCGGCGGCGAGCTCCAGATGCGCGCAACGCCTTATGCCTGTCCTGATGTCAGCGTGCGCGCGGTCTGGCACGAACGCAACGACGCAGACCCCGGGCTGCAATGGCTCCGGCAGCAACTCATCGACGTATCGCGGCAAGTACGAAGCCGCTGAGGCGCGGCGTTCAATAGCATGAGCCGCAATAGCGGCTTCGTGCGAACGTTCATGCTCAAAACCAGGCGAAGGGATTAACTTCGCTGTGCCTTAGGTATAAGGTCTAAGAGTGCGCGATTCTTCGCGCACTCGATTCATCGGGTTGACCTGACGGCTCTCTCGTCAGGTAGTAGCAAGCCTTCGTTGAAGGAGGTAAACATGAAGACCGTTCTCGTTTCGGCCGCGCTCGTGTCCGCGTTTTCGCTCGGAAGCATCACGCAGGCACAGGAGCACACGGACACCTTGCAGTCCATCCCCGCGCCCGCGCAACAGAACGCGCAAGGCGCCGCAGCTTCCGGCGAGACCGCTTACGGCGGCACGGCCATGGGCCAGAGTGCCAGCGGGAAAGCTTCGAAGTGGTCCGGCGGCGCGGCAACCAATTGCACGCCGCAACCGTTCTGCAACGTCTATTCGGGCGGACAATGAGCGCCCTGTGTGCGCCCGGCGGCCTCTTTCGCAAGCTGCCGGGCGCAGCCCGCAATGAGGTCGTCATCGGAGGCTGTTAAAATCCCCGAAACGTATTTCACGGGCACGATCTGATGGGCTTCGAACAACTCGCCGGACTGAAAGAGCAACTCGCAAAACAGGCTGCAAACAACGCAGCGAAGAAAAAGCCGCCGCGCGCGCGGCGTCCGGCGCCTGCGCCGGCCGCACCGGCGAAACCGGTGGACCCTGTCGTGCATACGATAGGCAAGCTGCAAAAGCGCTTTCCACTAGCATTCCCGAAGAATCCCGCGCCCAAGGTGCCGCTGAAGGTCGGTATATTCGACGATCTCATGAAGCACGCGCAAGAGCTCGGCCTGAGCGAGCGCGAGCTGCGTAGCGCGATCAAAATCTGGTGCCGCGGCAACCGGTATTGGACTTCCCTCGTCGAGGGCGCGCCGCGAATCGATCTCGCAGGCGGCAACGCGGGCGCCGTGTCGTCGGCGGATGCGGCGCGCGCGGTTCATCTGGAAGCCAATCGCGCGGCGCGCTCGGCTTCCTCTCCGAAGGCCGAGGAACCCGCCAAGTAAAGCCCGCGACGTGGTTCATCGAGCGCACAGCGTCTCAATGCGCGGGCGGTTGGAGATCGTAGGCAATCCGTCCCGCGGGCAGAAAGAATAGCGCGATCACGGCGCCGCCCTTCGCTTCCGGATAGTGATGACTGCCCGGCGCGGGCGCGGTCCACCCGCCATGGCACCATCCGTTCGGACCCGCGAGCGCCGCGCCTTCGTCGAGCGGCACGACCATGTTGAATTCGCCGTACGGATGCCCGTGGTAATCGCCGCGGAAGGTGCCTTCTGGATTGTTCTGATGGTTGCCGGTGCTGTCCATCAATACGGCCGTGATGCTGAAGAAGAAGGTCTCCGGGCATGGCGCGACGAGTCGCGCACGCCGATATCGCGGCCCCGATATCTCCACATCCGCCGCCCACCCTTCCTCGACGCCGAGCCTGATCAGCCGGGCCAAGTCCTTGTACAGCGCGCTTTCGACGCCGTATTTCGTGTTGAGCCATTGCTCGACGTTCGAGTCCGTCGTCATGTCCTTGACTTCTTCGAGAAAGGGAAGGCATCGCGCGATGAGTTCTTCCTTGCTGATGCGTGCGGCTTGAATCGGGGACATCGATTGCTCTCCTTCATTTGGGTTGTGACTGGCGCGTGGAATGACGATGCCACATCCATTGGCGCGCCAGAAGCGAAGTTGTTGCAAGCTCAAGTTGAATGTCGTGCAAGTCGCGCGGTGCCGCGATGAATGGCCGGAGATGGTTTCATCGTGCAATATAAGATTCGGCATCCGAATTAATGGGTGAGGGCGCGGGCGTGCTCATGAGATACGAGCCTGACTCGTTTTGCCCACCGTCTTGGATCGTCTCGCAACTAACGGTCAATAATTTCCCTCGCCTTCGAGCGGAACAGGCGCGATCATTGCTCGGCGAGCACAACAAAACGCACAGGAGATGCCATGCCCGAAAGCCGACATCCGGACGCCTGCAGGATCGGCGTCGCTTTCATCGAAGCGCAATCGAAGGCGCTCGTCGCTTACGCAAGCTTGCTGTCCGACTGGATCGAGCGCGGCGCGCCGCCGCCCGATTTCGCCAAGGCGCAGCCGCTTTTGGCGCGCAGGCGTTCGCATCCGGAAGCGCACATGCATAGCGAAGCCGGCACGCCGATGAAAGCACCGCCGCCCGAAGGCGACCTGTCCTGGCCTTCGTTCGATACGGCCGAGAAACGCATCGCGTTCGCGTTGATCGTCCCGAGCACGAACGCGATTCTCGCGGTCGCGGAATACTTCGACATTCATCGTTTCTCGGCTTCGCGTGCGCCGGAAGTCCAGTTCCTCATGCGCGTGCGCGATGCGGCCGTGAATGGCAACGTGTTTCGCATCGCCGCCGACGAATACATGCCGCACGCCGCTTACGCCGGCCTGATCGTCGATCACACGCTCGACGGCACGCTGCTATTCAGCGATGGCGTCAAACCCGGCTTCATGGAATTCGGCGATACGGTCGGCCTGATGCGCTATCTCGTGAAGCTCCTCACGAGCATGCAATCGGTGATCAGTGCGGGCGACGCGGGATAGAAGACTCAGCGCGCGTCGCTTGCGGCGCGCTCCTGTCCGGGCGTCTTCGCGAAGAACTGCTTGTAGCAGCGGCCAAGATGCGACGCGCTCGCGAACCCGCATTGCATCGCGACATCGAGCAGCGAAAGCGACGACTCGCGAATCAGCTTTTGCGCGGCCTTTAGCCGGAGTTCGAGATAGAACTGCGATGGCCGCACGTTGAAATGCCTGATCCACATGCGCTCGAAGGTGCGCGGCGAGATGCCCGCGAGCGAGGCGATGGTTTTCATCGGAATGGGGCGCTCGATGTTCTGTTCCATCAGCGTGACGGCATGCACGATGCGTCTGTCCTCCACGCCATAGCGCCATTGAATCGCCATCTTCTGGCTTTCCTGGGCGGTGCGCATGCGCGTGTGGATGAACTGATCGGCGACTTCGGCTGCGAGCTGATGCCCGTGCTGGCGCGCGATCAGATCGAGCATCATATCGATGGCGGCGGTGCCGCCGCTGCATGTCATGCGGTCGCCTTCGATGCAGTAGAGATCGCGGCTTACGTCGAGCGACGGAAACTCTTCGGCGAGTTCCTTGAGTGCTTCCCAGTGAATCGTGCAGCGGCGCTTGTCGAGCAGGCCCGCGCGCGCGAGGATCATCGTGCCGAGGCTGATGCCGCCGAGCGTCGATCCCTTTGCCGCATAGCGCCGCAGGAACTCGAAGACCTGCGCGTTGCGATAGTTCGACACGCCGATGCTCGCGACGACGAACACATGACTCAGTTCCGGCGACGACGTGACCGCGAAGTCGGGCAGCAGCGCAAAGCCCGAGCTCGACGAGACCGGCTCGCCATCGGCGCTGATCAGATGCCAGCTATAGAGCTCCTTGCCGCTCACGCGGTTGGCCGCGCGCAATGGCTCGGTGACTGAGCTGAGCGCCATCATCGAGAAATGCGGGACGAGAAAGAAGCCCATGCGCTGGGGCTTCGTTTGCTCGTCGCCGACGGAAGCGGCCGCGCGCCCGGTCTTGAGCGAGCGCGTGGCCGGAGGAATGTCGTTCGCGTTCATGGGTCAGGCGTGGGCCTCGAGCACGAGATCGAGCAACGGGGTCACGTTCGCGTCTTTGGCGTCGAGTGCATCGATGGTGCGCGCCAGTTCACGCGCCATGTTCGCGCCACAGGCGGCGTCGGCGAAGGCGCGGAATTTGGCGCGTATCGCGTTTGCATCGAGTGGTAAGGCGGGATCGCCCAGCGCCTGCGTGGGACCCGAATCGAAACGTCTTCCGTCGAACAAATCGATGCTTACTTCGGCGAAGCGCTGGTCCGGGAAGCGCGTGGTGTAGTCCGCGCATTCCTCGGTACGGATGAGATGGCTCAGGCGAAGGACTTCCGCATCGCGAAGGGCGTCGCCGTTCAGCGCATCGAAACGAACCGCGCCGTGCTTCAATGCAACCGCCACGGGAAAGAGCAGACTGTATTGCGCCTCTTCGGTCGATACGGGCGCGGCGTGCGCCAGGCGCGTCGCATGATGAAACGTGCGCACCTTCACCGCGCGAATCTGCTCGCTCGTGAAACGGTGCTTCGACCTGAGCGCGAGCGCCGCGTCGATGGCGGGATGCGCCCATCGGCAGACGGGCTGCGGTTTGAAATATTGCTCCATGATGCGCCAGCGTTCGCCGAGATCGCTCCAGATGCCGCGGGTTTCTTCCTGTTCGATAGTGAGGGCCGGCGCGCCCGTGAAGCCGCGTTGCGCGAGAAACGCCGCGGAGAGGCCCGCCATGCAGCCCCAGCCGGAACCGTCCTTCACCATTGTCGGGTGATCGATGCAGCGCATCATCTGACTGCGCGGCCCGTGATACTCCGCGATGCCGAGCGCCTCGCGCGTCTGCCGCATATCGAGCGGCAAGACGCGCGCGGCGAGCGCCGCGGCGGCCAGAGCATTCCATGCACCCGACGTATGATAATCGCAGGCGCTCGCGTGCAGCGCAATGCCCGCACGCGTGCCGAGCTCATAGCCGAGCACCATGCACGCGATAAATTCGCGGCCCGTCATGCCAGGCCGTATATCGGCGAGCGCGAGCAGCGCGGGCAGGACGGTCACGCCGACATGGCCCTTGGTTTGCGCGTGGCCGTCGTGGCCATCGCAACTGTCGATCATCATGGCGCCCGCGAGACCCGCGCCGATAGGGCTGGCGGCGCGGCCATCGAAAAGAATGCGCGAGCGCAGCGTGGCCGGAGCGAAGAACTCCGCAGCATGATCGCTCGCGATGCGCGACAACGCCGTCTGTCTTCCCGCGAGCGCGACGCCGAGCAGATCCAGCACGCAGAGCTTCGCCTGTTCGATGATCTTCGGAGGCAGCACATCGAACGTCAATTCATGAATGAACGCGATGGCGGATGTGCCCATCCATCAGTCTCCCGTATAGACCGGCGCGCGGCGCTCGAACGTGGCGGCGATTGCTTCGCGATGATCCGCGGTGCGATGCGCAATGCCCTGAAATGCCGCCGACATCTCCAGCAGGCTCGGCAGGTCCATGCGCTGACCTTCGCGCACCAGGCGCTTCGACATGCGCAGGATATCCGGTGCATTGCCTGCGATCTCGCGTGCGAGCGTGAGTGCGGTGTCCATCAACTCGGCATCGGGCACGACGCGCGACACGAGTCCCCATTCCTCGGCGCGCTTCGCATCGATCGCGCGGCCGGTGAAGATCATCTCGTTCGCGCGCGAGAGCCCTACGGCACGCGGCAATAGCCACGCGCCGCCATCGCCGGGAATGATGCCGACCTTCGCGAAGCTCTCGGCAAAGAGCGCGCTTTCGCCCGCGATGCGGATATCGCACATCAATGCGAGATCGCAGCCGGCGCCATGCGCGGGACCGTTGACGGCGGCGATGACCGGCACATCGAGTTCATGAAACGCGCGCGGAATGCGCTGAATGCCGCGCCGATAGTTCTCGCGGATATGCGCGGACGTGCCCGAAAACGTGCCGACTTCATCGCGCATATGCTTGATGTTGCCGCCCGACGAGAACGCCGGGCCCGCGCCCGTCAGGACGATCGCGCGGACGGACATGTCGCCTTGCGCACGCTCCAGGCACGCGATGATTGCGTCGACAACTTCTTTTTCGGTGATGGCGTTGCGCGTCTCGGGACGATTCAGCGTCATCGTGACGATATGGCCGTCCTGCTCGTACAGTACGGGTTCGTTCATTGCGAGGCTCCTGAAAGCATGCTTTGATAAACAGGTCCGGCGAGTACGTGACGCAGCACCTTGCCGCTCGGATTCAGCGGCAGCTTCTCGACGAAGAAGATCTTCTTGGGCCGCTTGTAGGGCGCGAGATCGTCGCCGGACTTGCAGAACGCGACCACGTCGTCTTCCGTCAACGTCGACACGCTGCGCACGATGAAGGCTGTTACCGCCTGCCCCCACTTGTCATCGGGCACGCCGATCACGGCAGCTTCCTGCACGCCGGGGCAGTGGTACAGCACTTCCTCGATTTCGCGCGGATAAATGTTCTCGCCGCCCGACACGATCATGTCGTCGGCGCGGCCCTGAAAGTGGAAATAGCCTGCTTCGTCGATGCTGAAGAGATCGCCGGTATAGAGCCAGCCCGACTTGAACTTCTTGTCGGTCTCGACCGGATTGTTCCAGTAGCCCGATGCGAGTTGCGGTCCCTTCACGATCAACTGCCCGACTTCGCCCGCCGCGACGGTTTCGTTCGGCGTGACGACGCGCTCGGGGTCGTTGCGGATCACGCGGCATGTGCTGATGAGCGTGGGCTTGCCGCACGAGCCGAGATACGTGAGCGCATCGCGCGGATGGAGAAGGAGCGTGAGACTCGCTTCGGTCATGCCGTAACCGTTGAAGATGTTCGGGCAGAACTCGTCGATCACGCGCTGCATCGTCTTCGCGGGAATCGCCGCGCCGCCGGTCGTGATCATGCGCAGGCTGTGCGTGTCGATCGACGCGAAGTCCGGATGGAACAGCATGTCCTGAATCTGCGTGGGCACGGCGAAGAGCGTCGTGATGCCGTAATGCGCGATGGCCTGCAGGGTCGCCAGAGGCTCGTAGCGCGGCAGGATCACGTTATGCGCGCCGACCATCAGATGCGGCACGAAGTACGCCTGCATGCCGCCAACGTGATAGAGCGGCGCGATATGCAAGGCGGCATCGGTGCTCGTGAGGCTGTACTCCATCACGCAGTTCGTCGCGATGGACACATCGTTGCCGTGCGTGTGGATCGCGCCTTTCGGGCGGCCCGTGGTGCCGGACGTGTAGACGAGGGCGGAAATGTCGTTTGGCTGAAGGCGCGGCAGCGGGGCATCGAGTTGCGCCACACCTTCGATCAACGCTTCGAACGCGTGATGATGCAACGGCATCTCCACGCCGTTGTTCACGCATACATACGTGCGCAGGTCCGGCAACGCCTGCTCGATCTTTGCGACGACGGGCAGCATCGAGTCGTCATAGATCAATGCGCGCGCGCCCGCGTCGCGCAGAATGAACGCGGCTTCGTTGGCGGAGAGGCGAAAGTTCATCGGGACCGCGATCGCGCCGAGCAACTGGCACGCCATATAGGCGGTCGGCGTCGCATCGGAGGTCTTCTGCAGGATCGCGACGCGGTCCATCTGGCGCACGCCGAGATCGAAGAGCGCCTGTGCGAGACGGCGCACGCGCGCGCTCCACTGTGCATACGTGAGTGAAACGGCGCCGCAGGTGAGCGCGGGACGGTCCGGATACTTGGCAACCGTGTTTTCGAAAAGCGACGTGATCGTGAGCATGATGCGTGATGTTGCTCTCTAGAGGGTGATCCGGATGTCGGGAAGATCGCGGCCCGCGATCAGATACTTGGCGACCTCTGACGTGCCGCCGACGATGGTGAGCGCCCGCGCATCGCGATAGAGCTGCTCGGCGCGGCCATATTCCTTGGTGATGCCGTCGCCGCCGAGAATCTGCACGGTTTCGTTCGCGCAATAGTTCGCGGTTTCGGTCGCGACGAGCTTGGCCATCGCGGCTTCCTTCATCAGCGCCTTGCCGTCGGCGCCTGCGTCATACATCTTCGTCGCGCGATAGGTGATGAGCTCCGATGCATCGATGCGCCAGCTCATCTGCGCGATCTTGTCCCAGATGAGCTGCTTGCAGCCGAGCGGCTGACCGAAGGATTTGCGCGTTTGCGCGTGCGCCGTGGCGATATCGAAGGCGCTGCGCGCGACGCCGAGGCCCGAGCCGCCGAGAATCGCGCGCTCGAAGTTGAACATGCCGCGCATGATGCGAAAGCCGCCGCCTTTTTCGCCGAGAAGATGATCGGCGCTCACGCGGCAATCGTCGAACCGGACTTCGCCGACGATGCAGCCGCGACGTCCCATGAACGTATAGTTGCGAGGGAAGCTCATGCCGCGCGCATGCTTCGGCACCGCGACCGCGGTCATGCCGTCACCGGTCAGTCCATACACGATATAAACGTCCGCGACGGAAGCATTGGAGATATAGCGCTTGAACCCGTTGATGACCCACTCGTTACGGGTCTCGTCGAAGTCGATGCGCGTCTCCATGCCCGCCGAATCGCTGCCGACATTCGGTTCGGTCACGCAGATCGCGCCGATCGCGGTGCCTTCCAGAATCGGCGTGAGATAGGTATCCCGCAGACGCTCGCCTGCATGACGATGCAGCGGATACGCGCATGACAGGGCCGTCGCGATCGTCGTCTCGAAGGCGTAGTTGATGTACGACGCTTCCTCGGAAAGAATGGTTGCGTGCGTGAGACCGGGATGCTCCAGCTTGCCTCGATAGAGGTCCGGGAACATCAGCTTCAGATAGCCTGCCGCGCCTAGCGCGCGCACGACATGTTTGACCGCATCCCAATCCTGACGGTCTTCGATATCGCCGGCACGCGGCAAAAGCTCGCGATGCAGGAAGTCGCGGACTTCGGCGCGGAAGGCCCGGTCCGCATCGTTCAAGAGAAAATCACGCATGGTCGTTTTGTGTGTTTGACTGGATTCGCTGCGCATGGATGCGCGCATCGCGCACCGTCGGCAGAAGAAAGCGCGCGCGGCGGATTGCTTCGTAGTCGAGCTCGCCGACGACGAGACATTCCTCTTCGCATTCCGCCTGCGCGATGGTTTTGCCGAAGGGATCGAGAATGCGCGAGCCGCCCCAGAAGGTCATCATGCCCTCGGTGCCGACGCGATTCGCCATCACGATAGGCACGCCGTAAGTGAGCGCATAGAAGCGCAGGTTGATGTCCCAGCCCGACGGGTTATCGAAGCCTTCGCCCACCGCCTCGCGCGCCGAGCTGATCGGCGCGGCGAGGAGCGTGACGCCGTCGCACATGAGCCCGTGCACGACCGCCGGATTCCACAGGTCGTTGCAGATGGGCGTCGCGATGCGCCATTCATCGTCGATTGCATAGCTTTCCGGCTTCGGGCCTGCCGCGAAGTAGAGACCGTCGCGCAGCTTGCCGTATGTGGCCAGCATCGTCTTGCGATGGACATGAACCAGCGTGCCATTCGCGACGGTCGCCTGGCTGTTGTGGAACTGTCCGCCCGGCGCTTCCTCGATGAAGCCGAACACGACATGCATGCCCGCGCTCGCTTCGGCGAGTTGCCTGATCACGGGATCGTCGCGGGTCATGGCGAGGCGCAGCGCGTCCTTGCCGCCGCTATGACCATGCAGCGACAGTTCCGGAAAGACGAGCAGACGCACGCCGCGCTGCCTTGCATCTGCGATGTGATGGAGATGCCGCGCGAGATTCGCCTGCACGTCGCCGTACGCCGTGTCGGTTTGCGCGGCGGCCACTTTGATCGTGGTCATGAGTTCGGTCCTTTGTTTTGCGCAGGCGTGAATCAGATCAGCCCGGACTCTTTGAGGAACTGATTCGCGACATCGGAGAACGACTTCTTCTGCACGTCGACGCTCGCGTTGAGGCGCGCCATGGTGGGCGCGTCGAGCTTCGCGGACAGCGCGTTGAGCAGCGGCCCGAGCGTCGGGTTCGCATCGAGCGTCGCCTTGCGGATCACGGGTGTCAACGCGTAGGAAGGGAAGTAGCCCTTGTCGTCCTTCAGCAAGACGAAGTTGAACGCGGGCACGCGGCCATCGGTGGCGAAGACCAACGCCACGTCGACCTGATGATCCTTCAGCGCCTGATACGTGAGGCCCGTGTCCATGCGCTTGACATCGCCCTGGCTGAACTCGAAGCCGTATTGCTTCTGCAGCGGACGCAAACCGTCAGGGCGCGCATAGAATTCGGAGTTGCACGCGAAGGTGAGCGTCTTGCCGCCCTTCATCGCTTTCGCGAGATCGCTCATCGTGACGATGCCGAGTTTCTTCGCTTCGTCCTGATTCATCGCGAACGCATAGGTGTTGTTCGCCTTCGAAGGATTCAGCCATACGAGGCCCTTCGCTGCATCGAGCTCCTTGACCTTCTTGTAGGTATCCTCGGCCGAAAGACGGTCATTGATCTTGTTGTAGGTGATGAGCGACGTGCCGGTGTACTCCCAGTACACATCGACCTGACCGTTTTCCTGAGCCTGACGCAACACGGCGCTGCCCATGCCGTCTTTCTTCGTCACTGTGAAGCCTTTGGCTTCCAGATAGCGCGCGGTCATCTCGGCCATCAACTGCTGTTCGGTGAAGTTCTTGCCGCCGACCACAACCGATGCAGCGCTTGCGGAAACGCTTGCGAACATCGAAATAAGGATGCCGAACCATACCGCGAATAACTTTTTCATGGTCTCTCTCATGATTGAAAAATCAGGCCTGTGGATTCACGCCGCGTGAAACGAGCATGCGCTGCATTTGACCGATGAACGCGTCGGTGAAAATCGCGAGCAGCGCGGTGGGAACGGCGCCCGCGAGCAGCATGCCGAAGTCGTTCAGGTCGATGCCCGTGAAGATCAGCTCGCCTAGGCCGCCGCCGCCGATCAGAAACGCGAGCGGCGCCGTGCCGACCGTGATCGCCAATGCCGTGCGAATGCCCGCGAAGATCACGTAGAGCGCATTGGGAAGCTCGACGCGCCAGAGGATTTGCCACGGCGTCATGCCCATGCCGGTCGCGGCTTCGATGAGCGCGGGCGGCACCGCGCGCAAGCCCTCGTACGTGTTCAGTGCGATCGGCAGAAGCGTCGCGACCCACAGGCCGAAGATCGCGGGCACCGCGCCGATTCCCATGACGCTCATCGCGAGCGCGAGCAGCGCGAGTTTCGGCACGGCTTGCCCGGCATTGAGCGACTGCATGACGATGGCCGCGCCGCGCTTCTGCGAAGGACGGCTCAGATAGACGCCTGCCGGAATCGCGACGATGATCGCGAGCACGCCCGCCACCGCAACCATCATCATCATGTGCAAGCCCTGATAAACGATGTCGCTGCGATACTGGCTGATGCTTTCCCACCAGCTATCCGCATGCGCCTGCGTGCTCGATGCGGCAAGCAGCGCGACTGACAAGACGCGTTTCATGCGTGCTCTCCTGCGGGAAGCTTCAACATGTCGACGATGCGCTCCTGGCTCACATAGCCGACGAAGCGGCCATCGTCATCGACGGTGGGCATCCACGATGCGCCGCTTGCGAACATCGTTGAAACGACGGTGCGCAGATCGTCCTTCTGACTCGCGGTAGCTTGAACGGGAATCGCATGCGCCGCGGTGATCGGGCCTTCGACCTTGAGCAGACGGTCGATCGTGAGATAGCCGTGCGGCTTGTCCGCTGCATCGACGAGCACGATCTGTTCGACGCCGTGCTTCTCCATCATCGCCTTGGCGCGCGTGCTGTCTTCGCCGACGCGCACGAGGCAATCGCAGGCCGAGAGCGCATCGTGCGCGCGCAGCAGGCGCAGACGCTTCAGCGCGCGGTCCGTGCCGACGAAGCCCGCGATGAACGGCGTCGCGGGCCGCGCGAGAATGTTGTCGGGTGAATCGAACTGTTCGAGATGACCGTTGCGGAAGATCGCGATCTTGTCGGCCATTTTCACGGCTTCGTCGATATCGTGGCTCACGAACATGATCGTTTTCTTCACCTGCTTCTGGATGCGCAGGAATTCATCCTGGATCAGCTCGCGGTTGATCGGATCGATTGCGCCGAAGGGCTCGTCCATCAGCATGACCGGCGGATCGGTGGCGAGCGCGCGCGCCACGCCCACGCGTTGCGCCTGCCCGCCCGACAGATCCTTCGGGTAGCGCGTCAGATACGTGGCCGGATCGAGCGCGACGATCTCGAGCAACTCCGCCGCGCGGCGGCGCGCCTTCGTCTTGTCCCAGCCGAGCAGCGTGGGCACCACGCAGATGTTCTCTTCGACCGTCATGTTCGGAAAGAGCCCGATCTGCTGGATCACATAACCGATACGGCGGCGCAACTCGACCACTTCGAATTCGTCGGTATCGCGTCCTTCGAGATAGATCTTGCCGGACGTAGGACGCACGAGACGGTTGATCATCTTGAGCGTCGTGGTCTTGCCGCATCCCGATGGCCCGAGCAGCACGCAGATTTCGCCCGCGCCGACTTCCATGTTGATGCCGTCGACGACCGCGCTCGCCGCGCCGTCATATCGCTTGGTAAGGTTGGAGAGCTTGATCATGATTTATTGCGCGTGTCCGGTTTGTTTGCGAAAGCCCGTCATGGCGGAGAGGCGCAGCGCGAGGCTGGCGGTGCGCGAAGGCGCGCGAAGTCCTTTCGGCGTGAGCCAGCGCTGCACCCACGAGAGACCGATATCGGCGGCGATGGCGAGCACGCTCACGAGGATCGCGCCCGCGATCAGCTGACGCGGATCCGATTGCGAAATGCCGCGGCTGATGAGCTTGCCGAGACCGCCCGCGCCGATATACGCCGCGATCGCCGCGATGCCCACGTTGATCACCACCGCCATGCGCACGCCGGCCATGATGATCGGCAGCGCGATGGGAATCTCGACCTTGCGCAAACGCTCGCCGGTCGTCATGCCCATGCCGCGCGCGGCTTCGCGCAAGGCCGGATCGATGTTGGTGATCGCGGTGTAGGTATTGCGCACGATCGGCAACTGCGAATAGAGGAAGAGGGCGATGACCGTCGGCAAAAAGCCGATGCCCTGGCCGATCACGGAGAGGATGGGGATCATGAGGCCGAAGAGCGCGACCGAGGGAATCGTCATGATGATCGCGGCTACGTACAACACTATCTTCGCGAGGCGTTCGTTGATCGTGATGGCGATGCCGAGCGGCACGCCGGTGAAGATCGCGAGTCCGACGCCTACTCCGACGATCTCGATGTGCTCGCCGGTCATCCTGGCGATGCTCGCCAGGTTGTCCCAGATAAAGGCAAGGGTTTCCACTATGTCTCCTGAGCTCTTCGTTGAGAGCCATGTTTATGTTTGTGCTGCCATGGCCTAAACGATAGAGCGGAGCGGGGACAAAGGGCTAACATCGACCCGACATTGTTTGTCACAAAAGCGGCATGGCGTACGCGTGATCATGTTTTTTCTTTTTAAATCAGTGAGCTATGAAAGTAGTTCGACTGTACGCTCTGGTCATTGCAATGCTGCGCTGCGGCGTGCGCGAAGGCTGCGCCATGCGAAGGCGACGAGCGCGGCGGTGACGATCATCGAGAAGAGATAGATGCCGGCGGGGCCCACGCAACTCATCACGAAGGAAGCGGCGATCGGGCCGATGCTGCCGCCGAGCGCGAATGTCAACAACAGCCCGGCGCTGGCGGCTACGCGCTGATGTGAAGCGATCCAGTCGTTCGCGTGCGCGACCGATACACCGTAGATCGTGAAGATGAGGCTCACATGCAGATACGCGACAGGCTGAACGAGCGCTGCGCCGTGAAAGACGAAGAGCGCCGCGCTCGCGAGCATCAGCGTCGATGCGATCGCGCAGATCACGCGCTTGCGGTCGAGCCTGTCGGACAGTTGCGCGACCGGCCATTGCGGCAGAAGGGCTGCGATCAACGCCACGCCCATGAAGCGCGATACCTCTTCTACGCTATAGCCCGCGCCGCGCATGTACACCGGATAGAGCGCATAGAACGTGCTGTTGAGCAGGCCCGAGGCGAAGCATCCCCATAACGCGAGCGGCGCGTCGCGCCAGAGCGTCGGCAATGCGTTGAGCTTCGTTTTCGGCGGCGATTCGAGCGGACCGGCGGGCGTGCTGCGCTCGTCGGCAGCAACGGATACGCGCGCGAGACTTGCGGGCACGAGCGACAACGCGAAGAGCCCGGCCACGAGACTGAACAACTCGAAGCCATTCGGACTCGCAATGCCGATGAGAAACTGGCCCGCGCCCACGCAGAGATACGTGGTGATGAGATACATCGAGAAGATGCGCCCGCGAAAGGCATTCGGCGCGACACCGTTGAGCCAGCTCTCCATCACGGCGAAGATGCCGACGAGCGATACGCCCGTCATGAAGCGCAGCGTCATCCAGACGAGCGGCTGCGCGCTCACGGCATAGCCGAGTGCGCTGCAAGCGGCGAGGGCCGCGAAGGCCGCGAACGCGCGATGATGCCCGACGCGCGCGATCAACGCCGAGCCGTGCCACGCGCCGAGCATGAAGCCGGCGTAATAGGCGGCCTGGACGAAGCCGATCGTCGACGAGGGGAAATTCGCATGCACCATGCGCAACGCGACGAGCGTGCCGAGCAAGCCGTTGCCCATGACGAGCAGCGCGAAGCCGAGCAGCAGACTGGCGATGGACGAAACGATGCTGCCGAAGGGAAGCCCGGCGTCGTCGCGCTTCTCGCGCTCGTTGGCCGGACTCATGCTGCCCAGTTCTTCAGTGCTCACGCTGTCCGCCTCGAAAGTTTGCGCGCCGGATCGACGGCTCACTATACGGACGGGCAAGCGGAGGCTTGTAGCACGGGGGCGACATCGGCTTGCACGCATGCGGCGTTATATGGTCCGCCGGCCCGGGCGCGGGTCTTGCGCAGAGGTCGGCGACCTCATCCTGTCATTTGAAAATGGACGAATCGCTCAACCTTCTGATGAATAGAGTCGCGCGGCAGATCGCGGAGCGTGAGGTCGCGCTCGCGTCCCTGCGCGAAAGCGCGACGCGCGCGCCCACGAAGCACGACCGCGAACGCATGCTTCTGACGCTTGCCGTGCTCGAAGAGGAACTCACTGGATGGAAACTGGTTGCCGCGCGCATCGAGCAGACAGTTGTGTTCGAGCCGCGGAATCATCGGGCCATTCGGATGCCTGTGCTGCGTTAGCCGGCGGCATTGACGCGAAAGACACGCGCGCGCATTTCGATCAAAATGATCGAACGGCATCAACGATTCGCCCGTCCGATGTGATGCAACTCCGCGCGCAACAACACATTCTCTCCCTCGTGGCCCAGGACGCGACGCTGCTGCACGTTGCGCCGCCACGCGTGCGCTTCGTCAACACATCCCGTGGGCCTTGCTACGAAGCCCTGTTCAACCGCATCGAGATCGATCGCGCGACGCTTGTATTGCCTGAACCGTTGCTGCGCATCGTCGTCGCGCATGAAGTCGGTCATGCGACGCAACGCAAAGCGATGCTGCTCGACTTCGCGTGGACGGGTCTCTGCGTCGCGGCGCTGCTAACCATCCCATGCTTCATGTTCGCGACTTCGCCCGATGAAGACCTGTGGCGCGTGTGCGTGCCCGGCCTCGGCTTCGTGTTCGCGTTCATTGCTTGCTCGAAGATGTGGCGAGCACAAGGCGCGAAGCGCGCAGCCGCCTTCGAACTCGATGCTGATGCGAAAGCCGCATCGATATGCGGTCCGGCATCGGCGCTTGCGGCACTGGAAGCAATGGCGATGCGCGGACACATCGACGCCGCGCGTCTAGATGCGATGCGCGCGCGTCTGCTGTCAGGCGCGCAATAATTGCTTCGTGCTTGATTCATCGCCGGCAAATACTGCTTTCGCCATGCGCGCGTGCAGGGTTTCCACTTAAACGACAAACCGTGATCCGGTCTATTTTGCCGATCCCTGGAAGGGAAGCACGCTGTCGCCGCATGAAGCAATTTTCGGCAACGATATTCGCTATAGAATGCCAGCCTTCTAATAGCTTTCGTCCCCGAATCAGCCATGAAGCCGCTCGCCAATGATTCATCTGTGCTGTTCGCGTCCTCGCGGCGCGCAGCGCAGACTGAATCGCAGCAGGACGTCATCGATCTCCTGCAAGCGGACCTGAGCGAAAGCCGCGTTTTGCACGAGCTGTGTCTTCATCTGCTCGTGAATCAGGACGCCGCCGGCTTATATCAGCGCACCGTGGATGCCGCGAAGGAACTGCTTCGCTCCGACTTCGGCAGTCTTCAATTGCTGAGCCAGCGCGAGGACGGCAGCGAAGTGCTGCAACTGATCGCGCAACACGGCTTCACGCCGCTTGCGCGCGAACGCTGGCGCGAAGTGAACGCCGATTCGACGACCAGTTGCGGCGCTGCATGGGCGAAGAGCGAACGTGTCGTGATTCCCGACATCGAGGAAAGCGAGCTGGTGCGCGGCACGATCGACTACATGATCTTTCGCGAGACCGGCATCCGCGCAGTGCAGACCACGCCCTTGCGCTCGCGCAGCGGCGTGCTGCTCGGCATGCTCTCTACACATTGGCGTACCGTGCACGAGCCCGATGTGACGCAGCTGCGTCTGCTCGACGTGATCGCGCGTCAGGCCGCCGATCTCGTCGAGCGCGCCGTGCAGGAAGAAGCCTTGCGCGTGAGCGAGTCGCGCTTCAGGGCGCTCGTGACGTCGGCGTCGTATTCGGTGTATCGCATGAACGCCGACTGGACCAGCATGCGCGCCCTCGATGGCCGGGGCTTTCTCGCCGATACCCTGTCCGACAGCGAGGAATGGCTCAACACGTACATTCATCCCGACGATCAGCCGGCCGTGCTGCGCGCGATCGATGCGGCCATTTCATCGCAGGGTCTCTTCGAGCTGGAGCATCGCGTGTTGCGCGCCGATGGCTCGTTCGGCTGGACACTGTCGCGGGCGGTGCCGATCTTCGATAGCGCGGGGCAGCTCACGGAATGGTTCGGCGCCGCGAGCGACGTCACCGCGCGCAAGGATGCCGAGCGCGCGCTGCGCGAGAGCGAGGCGCGGCTCATCGAAGCGGATCGCATGAAGGACCGCTTTCTCGCGACGCTCGCGCACGAGCTGCGCAATCCGCTCGCGCCGATCCGCAACGGCCTGCAGATTCTGCGCGTGAGCAGGAACGCGGAGCAGGCGGGCAGCGTGCTCTCGATGCTCGATCGTCAGGTCGATCACATGGTGCGACTCGTCGACGATCTGATGGAAGTCGCGCGTGTGACGAGCGGCGCGCTCGCGCTTCAGCGCGATCGCCTCGATCTCGCCGATGCGCTGAAGGCCGCGCTCGAACTGAGCCGTCCCGCGGTCGAAGCGGGCGGCCATGCGCTGCAAGTGTGTTTCGCGCCGGAGCGCCTGATCGTCGATGGCGATGGCGTGCGCCTCGCGCAAGTGTTCTCGAATCTCATCAACAACGCCGCGAAGTATTCGCCGACACCGGGCCTCATTCAGGTCTCGCTCGGCAGCGAGGGCGGCACGGCGGTCGTGCGCGTCACCGATCACGGCATCGGCATCTCGGCGGGCGATCAGGCGCGGCTCTTCACGCTCTTCGGGCGGCTGCGGCAGTCGGCCGGCATCGGCGATGGCCTGGGCGTCGGGCTCGCGCTCGCGAAGCATCTCGTCGAAATGCATGGCGGTGCGATTTCCGTCGAAAGCGAAGGCGTGGGCTCGGGTAGCGCGTTCGCCGTTTCGCTGCCGCTCGTGACGAACGACGAAGCCGTGAAGCCGGACGGCAGGCGCGCCGCCGTCAGCGCATGCGACGGCCTGAGGGTCATGGTCATCGACGACAACCGCGACGCCGCCGACAGTCTCGGCTCCGTGCTGAATCTGCTCGGCTGCGAGGCTTCGGTTTTCTACGGCGGCGCGCAGGCCCTGCACGCGATGGATCGGGTCGCGCCCGCGCTCGTGCTGCTCGACATCGGCATGCCGGAGATGGATGGCTATGCGGTCGCGCGCCGGATCCGCGCATCGGGCCGGCATGACAGTGTGATGCTCGTCGCCGTCACGGGGTGGGGGCAAGCGGAGGATCGCAGGCGCACCGCGCAAGCGGGCTTCGACGAGCACCTCGTAAAGCCCGTCGATATCGAAGTGCTCGAGCGCGTGCTGAGTCTCGCGGCGCAGCGCATGGATGCGGTCTGATCGCGCGCCGGGCGGCGCACATCAAAAAGCACGCGCGTCCTGAGCGGAAGGGCGTGCCTGAATGAATGACCGGGTGAGTGTCGCCGTTTTTACTGCGATTGCGTGGCGGGCGGCGTGGTTGTCGTCGTCGAGGACTTCTTGGACTTGTGCTTCTTCTTGTAAGCGGGACGCGGCTTGTTGTCCGGGTACTCGGCCGCCGCGAACGACAGCGTCGGCGCCGCGAAAGCCGCCAGCACCAGAAGCACGAGGAATTTCTTCAAGGACGTTTTCATCGGAGACTCGCTTGGAGGAGAGGGCCTGAAAAGGCAAAGCGACGCTGGCGCCGCTTTGCATCGCGACACATGCACGACGCGATACTTCGGTGCAACCAGAGGAACGCCGGCTCGATCGGGTTCATGTGTTTGCAAGCCGTACGGCCTCACGGCCCTTCTCCGCATGCGGGCCGCTGAAGCAACAGTATATTGCACAAAAAAATGCAATCCGTCAGTGGCCGTGCATAAGGCCTTGATGCATCGGCATTTTTGTCGGTTCGCAGTGCTGCGCGAGGCGCGCCCATGCTGCCTGACGTCGACGACAAGTGTCATCGATTCCGTCTACTATCGGGCCTGTTCTCAACTACGGACGACCCGATGAAAGAAGACGACATCCGCAGGAATGCCTTCGCCATGCCGGTGCACAATCCCGCCTACCCGCGTCCCCCGTTCCGTTTTCTCAATCGCGAGTACTTCATCATCTCCTATGAAACCGACCTCGACGCGTTGCGCGCCGTGGTCCCGGAG
This sequence comes from Caballeronia sp. 11_S32, assembly GCF_056930355.1. Classification (NCBI taxonomy): domain Bacteria; kingdom Pseudomonadati; phylum Pseudomonadota; class Betaproteobacteria; order Burkholderiales; family Burkholderiaceae; genus Caballeronia; species Caballeronia sp. 11_S32. The sequence goes on along the minus strand of NZ_JBXOWH010000001.1, from coordinate 1,011,457 downwards.
CCGCTGAAGGTGGATAGCGGTCTCGTACATTACGAATTCATTCGCATGCCGGATTCATCCGGCTTCGGCGATTACACCGAAAGCGGCCAGGTGATTTCCGTCATCGACCCGGACGGCAACAAGGGCGGCTACACGCACGCGATGTATCTCGACGACGAAGGCCCGATCGCAGGCGGCCGCGAGATCTGGGGCTTTCCGAAGAAGCTCGCGTCGCCGCGCCTTTCCGTCGATGGCAAGGACACGCTGCTCGGCACGCTCGACTACGGCACGCAACGCATCGCGACGGGCACGATGGGCTACAAGTATCGTCCGCTCGATCTCGAAGCCGAGCGCAAGAAGCTCGCCGACACGCCCAACTATCTGCTGAAAGTCTTGCCGCACGTCGACGGAACCGCGCGCGTGTGCGAACTGGTTCGCTTCTTCCTGCGCGACGTGTCCGTGCTCGGCGCATGGGAAGGCCCGGCTGCGCTGGAACTGCACGCGCACGCGCTCGCGCCAGTAGCGGATCTGCCGGTGCGCAAGATCGTGGGCGCGCGGCATGTGATCGCGAACCTCACGCTCGATATCGGCGAAGTCGCCTACGACTATCTCGCCCCCGCCGACGGCCTCAAGCTCGCCGTCAATCAATAAACTCAACAACTTCGATAACTTCGACAAAGGAACAGGCAAATGGCACTGCAAGGAAAAGTCGCGCTCGTGACGGGCGCCGCGAGCGGCATTGGTGAACAGACGGCGCGCAAGCTCGCGGCCGACGGCGCGGCGGTCGTCATCGCCGATCTGAATCTCGCGAATGCGCAGCAGGTTGCGGACAGCATCGTCGCCGCGGGCGGAAAGGCGATCGCCGTGTCGATGGACGTGACGAGCGAAGACGCCGTGAACGCGGGCATCGAAGACGCGGTCGCGAAGCTCGGCGGGATCGACGTGCTCGTGTCCAACGCGGGCATCCAGATCGTCGCGCCGATCGAGGAATACGCATTCGCCGACTGGAAGAAGATGCTCGCGATCCATCTCGACGGCGCGTTCCTCACGACGAAGGCCGCAATCAAGCACATGTATGCCTCGGGCAAGGGCGGCTCGATCATCTACATGGGCTCGGTGCATTCGCATGAAGCGTCGAAGCTTAAGTCGGCGTATGTCACGGCGAAGCATGGCCTGCTGGGTCTTGCGCGCGTCGTCGCGAAGGAAGGTGGTCCGCGCGGCGTGCGCGCCAACGTGGTGTGCCCCGGTTTCGTGCGCACGCCGCTCGTCGAGAAGCAGATTCCCGAGCAGGCGAAGGCGCTCGGCATTTCGGAAGCCGATGTCGTGAAGAACGTCATGCTGAAGGAAACGGTCGACGGCGAGTTCACGACCGTCGCCGATGTCGCGAATACGGTCGCGTTCCTCGCGGGCTTCGAATCGAATGCGCTGACGGGCCAGTCGATCGTCGTGAGCCACGGCTGGTTCATGCAATAAGGATAAGGAGAATCCATGCGCCGCAGTCGACGCAACACACTCACGCAGGCGAATCACGTCGCGCTGCCGGACTACGACGACGTTTGCCTCGTGCTGCAAGGCGGCGGCGCGCTGGGTTCGTATCAGGCCGGCGTGTTCGAAGGGCTTGCCGAGGTCGGCATCGATCCGACCTGGACGTCGGGCATATCGATCGGCGCGTTGAATACCGCGATCATCGCGGGCAATGCGCCCGAGAACCGCGTGGCCGCGCTGCGCGGGTTCTGGGACACGATCTGCCAGCCCGCCGATCTGATCGGGCACGTGGGCGCGTTTCTGCCCGCGACCTTCGGCTTCGCCAATCTCGGCCGCAAGTTCTCGAGCATGTGGGCGGCCGCGCGCGCGCTGACCGAAGGGCAAAAGGGCTTCTTCTCGCCGCGCGTGCAGGTGCCGAATTTCGCACCGGGCACGAAGAGCAAACGCCCGAGCGAGGTGAGCTATTACGACACGTCGGCATTGCGTGCGACGCTTTTGCGTTTCGCGGACTTCGATCGCATCAACGATGGCGGCATGCGCGTGTCGGTGGGCGCGGTGAATGTGCGCACGGGCAATCTCGTCTACTTCGACAACACGAAGATGCGGCTCACGCCCGAGCATTTCATGGCGTCGGGCGCGCTGCCGCCAGGTTTTCCGGCTGTCGAGATCGATGGTGAGTTCTATTGGGACGGCGGCCTCGTATCGAATACGCCGTTGACGGAGATCATCAGCGAATGCCAGCACAAGGACTCGCTCGTGTTTCAGGTGGATCTGTGGAGCGCACGCGGCACGCTGCCCGGCGATTTTCTCGACGTGAGCGAGCGTACGAAGGACATTCAGTATTCGAGCAGAACGCGCGCGATCACGGATTTCGCGTCGAGTTACCAGAAGCATGCGCGGCTCATCAAGGAGCTGCTCGAGCATATTCCCGAGAAGACGCGCCGCTCGCATCCGTTGTTGCGCGAGGCGCAGAAGATCGCGGATGGCGGCGCGGTGAATGTCGTGCATCTCATCTACAAGAACAAGTTCTTCGAAGGGCACTACAAGGACTACGAGTTCAGCAACGACACGATGGACGAGCACTGGGCGAGCGGGCTCGAGGATATCCGCCGTTCGTTCGCACATCCGGAGTGGTTCGAGATTCCGAGTCACGATCTCGGGTTCGTCACGCACGATGTGCATCGGTATGAGCCTGCGCCTAAGGCGACGGCGGACATGCCGAGGGCGGTGTCGAAGAAGCTGGACGATGTGGATTTGGTGGAAGGCGTTTGAAGCCGTCGCGGGATTCATTTACTCTGGCTGATCTCGTCACGAGGATTCGAGGCACGTCATGAGCGAATGGAAACCCGCGACTTATCCCTCCATCAGCCCCTATCTCATTTGCGAGAACGCCGAAGCCATCATCGCGTTTCTGCAAAGCGTCTTCGAGGCCGTATTGGTCCGTCGCTTCGACCGTCCCGATGGCTCGCTGATGCATGCCGAAGTGCGCATAGACGACAGTATCGTGATGATAGGCGGCGGCGCGACCGGTCAGCAATCGGCGGGGCCGCACATCCACGTCTATGTGCGCGATGCCCAGGCCGTCTACGACCGCGCGATGCAGCACGGCGCGCAAAGCGTGCAGGCCCCAACGCGCAAACGCGCCGACGACGATTTCCGCGGCGGCTTCCGCGATGCCGCCGGCACGACGTGGTGGGTCGCGACTCAGTAACCCGTTACCGCTTTTTCCTTTTTGCGCGCATCGCCGGCGCGCCCAGACTCTCGCGCAACGCGTTGGTCAGCGTCTTGAGAAACTGATCGACCGCGGGCGGCAGACGCCGCTCGCGCATCACCGTCACTTGCAGCAGACGTTCGTTCAATAAAGGCTCGTCGATGGGCGTGGCGACGAGCGTCGGCGGCCCGGGGTCGCCTTTGAGCGCGACCGCGCTGCCGAGCGTGATCGCGCCGGTGAGCGCGGCGAAGTGATGCATCGCGCTCGAATTGTTGCTCGTTAAAACCGGCTCCAGATGCACGCCGCGCGCCGAACAGCACCAGTCGATCAACTGACGCACGGTGGTCCCGCGATCGAGCACGGCGGTGGGGTACTGAAGCACGTCGTCGAGCGTGATGCTCGTCCTGCCGGCCAGTGGATGTGTCGGTGGCAGCAGCGCGCAGACCGGCGCCTTCACGCTGTATTCGACACTCAACGCCGTCGATGTCGATGTCGAGAACGCGAGCCCCACATCGATTTCGCCGCTCGCCACCCAATGTTCCACCTGCCCGGGCGTGCCCGAGCGCATCACGAAACGCGTGCGCGGATGCTCGCGATAATGCGACGCCATCACGCTGGGCAGAAAGCAGCGCGTGAAGCCCTCCGTGCAGCCAATGCGCACGATTCCGCGCCCGAGCGCATGCATCTCCGATATCTCGTCGAGCACCGCGTCGCCATCCATCAGCGCGCGGCGCGCGTGCTGCGCGAGCAGTTCGCCCGCTTCGGTCAGGATCATGCCGCGCGGCATGCGCTCGAATAGCGGCGTTCCCGCCTGTTCCTCCAGCTTCGCGATCTGCCGGCTGATCGCCGATACCGCGACATGAAGCTGTTCCGATGCCGCCGCGAGCGACCCCGCGCGCGCGACCTCCACGAAGTATTTGAGTGCGATGCCATGCAGCACGGTGCTTTCCTCGAGCCTTGCCTTTTTGGCAATGCTAGTCGCAAATTTTGAAATTGTCGCGAATTTTTGGCGTTTCTAGACTGGCCGCAATTGCAGTGAGCCATCTTCCGGAGACGTCGTGAAAGAACCTCAGAACAGTCGCGAGACCGCCATCGCCATCGCGTGCAAAGCCTTCGATTCGGGCGCGTTTTTCGCGGACCTGCAGCGCCGCGTCGCATTTCGCACCGAGAGCCAGAACGGCGCGAATCCCGCGCTGGACGCTTACCTCACCGATGAAGTCAGCGACACGCTCGCGCGCCTCGGCTTCACGGCGCGCGTCGTGGAAAATGCCGTCGCGGGCGGGCCGCCGTTTCTGATCGCCGAGCGCCACGAAGCGGACGATCTGCCGACCGTGCTGACCTACGGCCACGGCGACGTCGTGCGCGGCTACGACGAGCAGTGGCGCACGGGCCTGAAGCCGTGGGATATCGTCGTCGATGAAGACCGGTGGTATGGACGCGGCACCGCCGACAACAAAGGCCAGCACTCGGTCAACTTCGCCGCGCTCGCGGCCGTGTTGCAGGCGCGCAAGGGCAAGCTCGGCTACAACGTCAAGGTGATCTTCGAAACAGGCGAGGAGATCGGCTCGCCGGGTTTGAGCGAAGTCTGCGCCGCGCACCAGGACGCGCTCGCGGCGGACGTGTTCATCGCTTCGGATGGCCCGCGTGTATCGGCGGAGCGCCCGACGCTCTTTCTCGGCTCGCGCGGCGGCGTGCCGTTCGAGCTCACGGTGAATCTGCGCGAAGGCGGGCATCACTCGGGCAACTGGGGCGGCGTGCTGCGCAATCCGGCGGTCGTGCTGTCGCATGCGCTCGCGAGCCTCGTCGATCGACACGGGCGCATCGCCGTCGACGGATTGCGGCCGCCGCCCATTTCCGATGCCGTGCGCGAAGCGCTCGCCGATATCGAACTGGGCCGCGACGATAGCTCGCCCGATATCGATCCGACCTGGGGCGAGCCCGGCCTCACGCCGACCGAACGCGTGATTGGCTGGAACGCGCTCGAAGTCCTCGCGATGAAATCCGGCAATGCCGACGCGCCCGTCAACGCAATTCCGCCTTCCGCGAAGGCCGTGTGCCAGTTGCGCTTCGTGGTCGGCACGGACTGGGAGAACGTGCAGACGCATCTGGAACGGCACTTCGCGGAGCTCGGCTTTACGGAAGTCAGCGTGAAAGTGACGCGCGCCTCGCCCGCGACGCGCCTCGATCTCGATGATCCCTGGGTTCACTGGGCGCTCGATTCGATGCGCGCGACCACGGGCAAGAAGCCCGCGCTGCTGCCGAATCTCGGCGGCACCGTCCCCAACGATGTCTTCGCGAAGACGCTCGGCCTGCCTACGTTGTGGGTGCCGCATTCGTATCCCGCATGCAACCAGCACGCGGCGAACGAGCACGTGCTCGCGCCGGTGATGCGCGAATCGCTCTGCCTGATGGCGGGGCTCTGGTGGGATCTCGGCGAGACGGGCGCGGCGATCGTCGCCACGCGCAACGCGCATTAATCGAACGCTATCCATGACACGCTGACATCATGAACAAAAAGCCCCTGAGCCTGACGCAGATCGTGCTCGCGACTTCGGTCGGCAACGCGCTCGAATGGTTCGATATCGCGATCTATGCGTTCTTCGCGGTCTACATCGCGAAGAACTTCTTTCCGGCCGCGAACGAGACGGCTTCCATGCTGCTCACGTTCGGCTCGTTCGGCGCGTCGTATCTGGTGCGCCCGATCGGCGGCATGGTGCTCGGCGCGTATGCCGACAAGCGCGGTCGCAAGGCCGCGCTGATGATGTCGGTCGGCCTGATGATGATCGGCACGGCGATCATCGCGGTGATTCCGTCGTATGCGTCGATCGGGCTGATCGCGCCCGCGGGCGTGTTCATCGCGCGGCTGATTCAGGGCTTCTCGGCGGGCGGCGAGTTCGGTCCGTCGACGGCGATGCTGATCGAGCACGCGCCCAACCGGCGCGGCCTGCTCGCGAGCTGGCAATTCGCGACGCAAGGGCTCGCGACCTTGCTCGCATCGATCTTCGGCTTCGCGCTCGCCAAGCTGATGCCGGCAGCGGAACTTGCCGCGTGGGGCTGGCGCATTCCGTTCTTCTTCGGCTTGCTGATCGGGCCGGCGGGATTGTTCCTGCGCCGCTATCTCGAAGACGCGGCCGATTACACCGAAGCGCAGCACACCGCGACGCCCGTGCGCGATGTGTTCGCGCGGCAAAAGACCTTGCTGCTGATATCGATCGGCGCGTTGACGGTATCGACGGCGGTGAACTATCTGCTGCAGTACGTGCCGACGTTCGCGATGCGCGAACTGCATCTCGATGCGTCGACGGGCTTTGCCGCGAGCACCGTCGCCGGCTTGATGCTGACGCTCGTCACGCCGTTCGCGGGTCATCTCTCGGACAAGATCGGCCGCGTGAAGCAGATGTCGACGGCCGCGTTGCTGCTGTTCGTGACGGGGTATCCGGCGTTCGCGTATGTCGTGTCGCATGTGTCGGTGCCGGCGTTGTTCGTGCTCGTCGCGTGGCTCGCGCTGCTCAAGGCGATCTACTTCGGCGCGCTGCCTGCGTTGATGTCGGAGATCTTTCCGGTTTCGACGCGCGCGACGGGTATGTCGATCGGCTACAACATCGGCGTGACGGTGTTCGGCGGCTTCACGCCGGCGATCATCATCTGGCTGCTGAGCGCGACGGGCAGCAAGGCGGCGCCGAGCTTCTACATGATGTTCACGGCGGTGATAAGCCTCGCGGCGCTGGCGGCGGTGAGCCGGGGGAAGGGCGGGACGAGGGAGATGCGGGTTGCGGCGTGATGCGCTTTTCGACGGAACTTTCTTGCGGTTCGGGGCTGCGCGACGAACTTCAGGAAACACAAAGGGCGCCGCGGCGCCCTTTGATGTTTTTGACAGGATCTCAGACGTGCGCGCGCTCGACTTTGGGCGCGCCCTTGGATCGTGCTTGCCATAGGTCGTAAGCGGCCTGCTGGGCCAACCAGAGATCGGCGCGCCCACCATTCTCCACGCCGAGCCAGCCTTCGATACGAAGGGCCATTTCCGGCGAGATTCCGGCGCGCCCGTTCAATACGCGCGATAGTGCCACGCGCGTAATGCCGAGCTGCTCGGCTGCTTGGGTCACCGTCAAGCCAAGCTCCGGGAGGACGTCCTCCCGAAGGGTTTCGCCCGGGTGCGGCGGATTGAACATTTGAGTCATTGCCTTAGCCTCAGTGATAGTCCTGGTAGTCCACCAGGACGACGTCGACGCCTTCGAACCTGAACGTCATTCGCCAATTTCCGTTCACGCTCACGGAGTAGTGGCCCGCCAGAGAGCCATCGAGTCCGTGAAGCTTCCAGCCTGGGAGGTTCATGTCCTGTGCCGACTGCGCGATGTCGAGTTGAGCCAGTTGACGTCTTAGTCTCGACGCGTGGTCGGGCCTGATGCCGGCCTTACTTCCGCTGAAAAAGAATTCCTCGAGCCCCTTGTGTCGCCATGACTTGATCATGGTCCTCCCGATACCTGAAAAGATTTGCCATTTGGGTCACTCCAAGGGATGTTGGCGACGTCCGGCCGGAAAGCCCTTCGAAATGTCCGCTGGACATTCGGCCGGCGTATAGTGTATAGCAACACTATACAGGTGGCGGCGTCGGAAATCAACACGATGAGATCAGGGTCGTGCCGTCGAGTTTCGCGCCATGACGTGAGATTTGTGCACGCAGAAACGGCGATTTGATTCATCGAGCGGTGATTTTCTTACACACCCCTGTGAGAAAAAATCGACCGATTTCGGCGTTTCCCCCTATGTCTCGCCTCCCGCGCTCGGTGGTCTACTCATCACACCAGTTGACCACACCCGTGCGCTACGCCTGGAGGAGACATGAACGTTGCAGAAACGCAGTCCGTCGAGCAATCGGCGATCAGAAAAGTGTCGTGGCGGCTCGTGCCGTTCGTCGCGCTGATGTTCTTCATCAACTTTCTCGACCGGACCGCGATCTCCTTCGCCGGCCCGAACGGGATGACCAAGGATCTCGGTCTCACCGCCGCGCAGTTCGGTTTCGCGGCGGGCGTGTTCTTCATCGGCTATATCGTGCTGGAGATTCCCAGCAATCTCGCGCTCCACAAGTTCGGCGCGCGCCGCTGGCTCGCGCGCATCAGGGTCACGTGGGGCATCGTCGCGTTGCTGTTCACGTGGGTCGGCAGCGTGAGCGGGCTCTATACGCTGCGCTTCTTGCTGGGCGTCGCCGAAGCGGGCTTCTTTCCCGGCGCGATTCTCTTTCTCAGCATGTGGGTGCCCGCGAAGCATCGCAGCCATATCCTCGCGTTGTTCTATCTCGCGCAGCCGCTCACGATCGTCATCGGCGCGCCGCTCGCTGCGCTGCTGATCGAAGCACATGGTCTCTTCGGTCTCGCCGGCTGGCGCATCATGTTCTTCGGCGTCGCGATTCCGGCGATTCTCGTCGGCGTGATCGCGTGGTTCTATCTGACCGACACACCCGCCGACGCCAAATGGCTCACGCCCGCCGAACGCGACTGGCTCACGACGCGTCTCGACGAAGAAGACCGCGCCAAGGGCGCATCGGCGGCGAAGGGCCACGGCAGTCCCGTCGCCGCGCTGATGAGCGGCCGCGTGTGGCTCTTCGCGCTGATGTACTTCGGCCTGATCTACGGTCTGTATGCGCTCGCATTCTTCCTGCCGACGATCATCGGCGGCTTCGAGACGCGCTTCGGCACGCACTTCAACGTGTTCCAGAAGGGCCTGATCACCGCGATTCCGTATCTGCCCGCCGCCATCGCGCTGTTCCTGTGGAGCCGTGACGCGACAAAACGCGGCGTGCGCTCGTGGCATATCGGCGTGCCGGCGCTGGTCGGCGCGGTGAGCGTGCCGCTCGCGCTGCAGATGGGTTCGCCCGCCGCGACCATCGCCGTGATCACCGTGACGGCCTGCGCGATCTTCTCCGCGCTGCCGAACTTCTGGGCGCTGCCGGCGCGCTTCCTGTCCGGCGCGGCGGCCGCTGCGGGCATCGCGCTCATCAACACGGTCGGCAATCTCGCGGGCTTCGTCGCGCCGTACGTCACCGGCATGGCGAAGGACATGACAGGCTCGTATCAACTGCCGATGCTGATCGTCGGCGCAATGATGCTGATGTCCGCCGCGCTCGCTTTCGCCATCGGACGCACGAGTCAGGAGCGGACGCCGGATGCCGTCGCCGCGAACGCACATTGAACATTCATCCCACATCGGAGATATCGACATGAAGGAAAAGATCGCACTGTTCGGCGCAGGCGGAAAGATGGGCGTGCGCCTCTCGAGCAATCTGTTGAAGTCGGACTATCGCGTCGCGCACGTCGAGCCGGGCGCGGCGGGACAGAAGCGGCTGAAGGACGAACTGGGCATCGAATGTGTGTCCGCCGATGCCGCGCTCGACGGCGCGCAAGTCGTCATCCTCGCCGTGCCCGATACGCTGATCGGCAAGCTGTCGCACGACATCGCGCCGAAGCTCAAACCCGGCACGATGGTCATGACGCTCGATGCCGCCGCGCCTTTCGCGGGCCATCTTCCGGACCGCAAGGACCTGACGTACTTCGTCGCGCATCCGTGCCATCCGGTCATCTTCAACTACGACCTCGACGAAAAGTCGCTGCACGATCACTTCGGGGGCGCACATGCGAAGCAGTCGATCGTCAGCGCGCTGATGCAAGGCCCGGAGGAAGCGTTCGATCTCGGCGAGGCCGTCGCGAAGGTGATCTATGCGCCGATCCTGCGTTCGTACCGCCTGACCGTCGATCAGATGGCGATCCTGGAGCCCGGCCTGTCAGAGACGATCTGCGCGACGCTGCTCTACGTGATGCGCGAAGCGATGGACGAAACCATCAAGCGCGGCGTGCCCGAACAGGCGGCGCGCGACTTCCTGCTCGGCCACATGAACATTCTCGGCGCGGTGATCTTCAACGAGATTCCCGGCGCGTTCTCCGATGCGTGCAACAAGGCCATCGAGTTCGGCAAGCCGCGTCTCATGCGCGACGACTGGAAGAACGTGTTCGATCGCGAGGAAATCGCGGAGAGCATTCGCCGGATCACGTGAGCATCGCGCGGCTGAATCGTTGAAATCGACTTTTGAGGGAATGACTGTGACCGAACGCATCCACGCCACTTACTGGCTCGAAACCGGCGTCGACCCGCGCACTGCCGCCGAGACGATCGCGGGCGAGCAGTCGAGCGGCACCTTCATCGCGCTGCCCGGCGAGACGCCCGAACTCAAGGCGCGCTCGGGCGCGCGCGTCGAGCGGCTCGAAGTGCTGGGCCATGGCGAGGCGCCGAGTCTGACGGGCGGCGCCGCATCGAAGTGTTATACGCAATGCCTGCTGGAACTCTCGTGGCCGATCGAGAACTTCGGGCCATCGCTGCCGAATCTGATGTCGACGATCGCGGGCAATCTGTTCGAACTGCGGCAGGTGTCGGGCTTGCGTCTCACCGGCTTGCGCCTGCCCGCATCGTTCGCGGCGGCGTATCCGGGGCCCGCGTTCGGCATCGAAGGCACGCGCAAGCTGTCGGGCGTGACGCATGGGCCGCTCATCGGCACGATCATCAAGCCGAGCGTCGGGCTTTCGCCGCAGGAAACGGCGGAACAGGTGAAGGCGCTGGTCGCGGGCGGCATCGACTTCATCAAGGATGACGAACTGCAAGCGGACGGCTCGCATTGTCCGTTCGACGAACGCGTGCGCGCGGTGATGCGCGTCGTGAACGATCACGCCGAGCGCACCGGCAAGAAGGTGATGGTCGCGTTCAACGTGACGGGCGATCTCGACCAGATGAAGCGCCGCCACGATCTCGTGCTCGAACAGGGCGGCACCTGCGTGATGGCGGTGCTCAATTCTATCGGTCTCGTCGGCATGACCGAGCTGCGCAAGCATAGCCAGTTGCCGATTCACGCGCATCGCGCGGGCTGGGGTTATCTGACGCGCAGCGAAGCGCTCGGCTGGGATTACGCGCCGTGGCAAATGCTGTGGCGTCTCGCGGGCGCGGACCATCTGCACGTGAACGGCTTGCGCAACAAGTTCAGCGAATCCGATGAAAGCGTGATCGCGGCGGCGCGCGCGGTGCTGACGCCTGTAATGGACGCCGCGCCGATGACCGCGATGCCCGTCTTCAGTTCTGGCCAGGCGGGCTTGCAGGCGGCGGACACGTATGCGGCCACCGGTTGCGCGGATCTGATCCACACGGCGGGCGGCGGCATCTTCGGTCATCCGGGCGGCGTGGCGGCGGGCGTCGAGGCGTTGCGCGAGGCGTGGGTCGCGGCTATGGAAGGTGTGCCGCTCGCGCGTCATGCAGAACGCAATCCCGCATTGAAGGCTGCGCTGGGGTTCTGGAAATGAGCGGCGGGAACAAGGCTGCATGGCCCGACGGCCTTCTTCTGGCCTACTACGGCGACGACTTCACCGGCTCTACCGACGCAATGGAAGCGATGACCGCCGCCGGCGTGCCGACGCTGCTCTGCCTGCAGCCGCCCACGCCCGAACTGCTCGCGCGCTTTCCGGACGTGCGCTGCGTGGGGCTGGCGGGATCGTCGCGCGGGCGCAGTCCGCAATGGATGGACGACGAGTTGCCGCGCGCCTTCGCGAACCTCGCCGCACTGGGCGCGCCGATCCTGCAATACAAGGTCTGCTCGACGTTCGATTCATCGCCGCAGACGGGCTCGATCGGACGCGCGATCGATATCGGTGTCACGCACATGCGCGGCGCGTGGTCGCCGATGATCGTCGGCGCGCCGCGTCTCAAGCGCTATCAGGCGTTCGGCAATCTGTTCGCGGCGGTGGAGGGCGAGGGCTATCGGCTGGACCGGCATCCGACGATGTCGCGCCATCCCGTCACGCCGATGAACGAGGCGGACCTGCGCGTGCATCTCGCGCGGCAGACGGAGCGGCGCATCGGCCTGATCGACTTCGTGCAATTGCGTTCGCCCGATGTTCGCGAGCGCCTGAACGCGCTGGAGAATGACGATACGCCCATCGTCATGATCGACGTCCTCGACGAGGAAACGCTCGCCGCGGCGGGAAAACTCGTCTGGGAAGCGCGCGGTGAGGGCGTGTTCACGGCGTCGTCATCGGGATTGCAATACGCGCTCGCGGCGCACTGGCGCGCCAACGGGCTCGTGCCGGAAACGCCGGGCTTGCCGCAGGCATCTCCCGTCGATGTGATCGCCGCCGTCAGCGGAAGCTGCTCGCCGGTGACGGCGGGGCAGATCCGCTGGGCGCGCGACAATGGCTTTTGCGTCGAGCGCCTGGACTTGCGCCGCGCGCTCGATGCCAGCTCGCGCGAAGCCGAGATCGAACGCGTGGTCGGCCTCGCGGCGCACGCCGTGAGCGAGGGCAGAAGCCCGCTCGTCTTCAGCGCCGAAGGCCCCGACGATCCCGCCGTGCTCGGCTTCGACGACATCGCCGCGCAGGCCGCGCTGAATCGCGCCGAAGCCGCGCGCCGCGTCGGCGAAACGCTCGCCGACGTGATGCGCCTTCTGCTCGATCGCACGCCATTGCGCCGTGTCGTGGTCGCGGGCGGCGACAGCTCGGGCGAAGTGGCGAGCCGGCTCGGCATCACGGCATTGAGCGTCGCGGCGGGCATGGCGCCGGGCGCGCCGCTGTGCCGCGCATGGTCCGGCGATCCCGCGCGCGACGGGCTGGAAATCGTGCTGAAAGGCGGGCAGATCGGCGGCGTGTCCTTCTTCGGAAACGTGCGCGACGGCGCTTCGTGAGCGGCACGCTTCGTGATAAGGTCAGCGCAAAGAATCATCGAAGACAGGCAATTCCGATGGCTGACATCATTCAGCGGCGCAAGCTGTATCAGGACGTACTGGACCGGTTGATGGACCGTATCCGCTCGGGCGAGATCGCGCCCGGCGCGCAGTTGCCTTCCGAGCGCGAGCTGATGGAAGCGTATGGCGTGGGCCGTCCCGCGATCCGCGAGGCGTTGCAGAGCCTGGAGCGCTCCGGCATCGTCGAGATCGCGCATGGCGAGCGGGCGCGCGTCGTCGTGCCGACGGCGCAGAGCCTCATCGCGCAGATCGCGATCGGCACGATGCACCTCCTGCGCACGCAGCCGGACATGCTGGAGCATCTGAAAGCGGCGCGGCTCTTTCTCGAAACCGGCACCGCGCGCATGGCGGCGGAAAAGGCGTCGGAGGATGACATCGCGAGGCTCGTGCAGCGCGTCGAAGCGCAGCGTGAAGCCGTGCACGACCGCGACGCGTTCCTCGCCTGCGACATGGCGTTTCATCGCGAGATCGCGCAAATCGCGGGCAATCCGATCTATCCGTCGATCGTGGAATCGATCTTCAACTGGGCATCCGAGTACTATCGGCCGATGGTGCGCGCGCCGGGCGCCGAAGCGTTGACGCTCGCGGAGCACGAACGCATTGTCGAGGCGATCGCCGCGCGCGACGGCGACGCCGCCGCGGACGCGATGCACGCGCATCTCTCGCGCGCGAGCGCGCTCTACGGCAAGCTCATCACGTCCTGAGCGCCGCGCCGTCCCGCGTGCGCGGGAACGCGGCCATTTCCTTCAGGCTCTCGTTCATCTCTTCGATCAGCCAGCGCTCCAGCTGCGCGACATCGGCATGCGCGCGCAGATGCGGCGCGACCCACAGCACGAGTTCGCGCGGCCCCGGCGCGAAGCCGAACGGCGCGACGAGCTTGCCGGAGACGAGATCGTTCATGACGAGCATCTGCGGCACGAGCGCGATGCCGAGCCCGCACACGGCCGCCTGGATCAGCAGATAGAAGTGATCGTAGCTATCCGCGCTCGCGCCGGAGACGGGCGCGATGTGCATCGCGCGAAACCAGTCTGGCCACGCCTCGGGGCGCGTGCGCGCGGACAGCAGCTTCGCGCGCGCGAGATCGGCGGGCGCCGCGAGACCGGCCGACTGCGCATACTGCGGCGAGCAGACCGGCCCGATCCATTCGTCGATCAGCTTGCGCGTGATCGCGTCCTTAGGCGGCTCGATCGTGCTCGCGCGTATCGCGACGCTGATTTTGTCGCGCACGAAGTCGATCTGGTCGTAGTTCATGTTGAACTTCAGCTCGGTCTGCGGATAGCGCCGATGAAACCCCGCGATGCGCGGAATGAGCCAGTTCATCATGATGGTCGCCGAGCAAGACAGCGTGAGCGGCTCGGGCTTCAGTTGCTCGATGCTCGCGTCGATGAGACCGAACGCGGCCGTGAGTCCTTCGGCGAGGCGCCGGCCTTCGGGCGTCGGTTCCGACGACTGCGCCGAGCGCACGAGCAGCGTAAGGCCGAGCGTATCTTCGAGCGCCTTCACCTGGCGGCTGATCGCGCCATGCGTGACGCACAACTCCTGCGCGGCGAGCGTCATGCTGCGCAGGCGCGCCACGGCTTCGAACGCGCGCAGGGCGTTGAGCGACGGGCGCGGCGTCTGCATGGTCTTCTCCCTGTGGTCCCGATCGTTTCTCGCCGCGATACGGCCACGCCGATTGTAGTCCGCGCGCGCGGCACCGCGGGGCGTTTGTATCGCAACGTATCGGCATCGCCGGGCGACACACGGCGTTGCATAAACCGTCTTTCGCGAAACACGCGAGATACGTCGTCTGGTTTTAATACCTCCAAGCCCGAACGATTTGCAACACACGGCGGATCGTCAAAACGGCCTCTCATCCCATTCTCTGGAGGTACATCATGAAAGTCATTCGATCGCTCATCGTTGCTGCTGCTGTCGCGCTGCCGGCGCTCTCGTTCGCGCAAGCGAACCAGCCGCTCACCCGTGCCGACGTGCGCGCGCAACTCGTCGAACTGCAGAAGGCCGGCTACAACCCCGCGAGCGACCAGACGCAATATCCGCAAAACATCCAGGCCGCGGAGGCGCGCCTGAACGCCGCGAAGGGCATCGGCGCGTACGGCGCTTCGGTGAGCGGCAGCGCCTCGTCCGGCACGCGCGCGGCGGATAGCGACGTCATCGGCCTCGGTCCGATTTTTGCGAAATCCTGAACGCGCGGACCTGCTTGCCCGGAGCGCCCGGACGGATCGGCCGTCCGGGCGCTCTGCTCATGGCCGATACGTTTTTGTTAATAACGTGTTGCACCCCGAAATCATGGCCATGCAAGCGATACACTCTCGCCTGCAAAAGCCCATTTTTGACGGTATATGACGTGCTGCGAATGTGGGAGCGCGGAAAATGGGTATCATCCCTTTCCGCCATGCGCGGATTCCGCGGAATGTAACAGCGTATCGCAGTTTTTTGCGTGCGACGCCATTGATTTTCGAGGCGCTTATGCCCCCAGACGTAGACAACATCACCGACGAGCAGATCGCATCGATTGCCGATCGCCTGACCGAAGAAGGCCGCAAGGTTTCCCCCGTCACCGTTTGGACGGAAGCGAAAGGCGGCTCGATCGTCGCCATCGCGGCCGGCCTGCAGCGCTGGCGCGAAGCGCGTCAACCGGGCGTGCCCGAGCAGCAGGCGCCCACGGGACTTCCCGACGACCTCGCCGAAACACTCGTGAACGTCGCGCGCCGTCTCTGGACGGTCTCGCGCGACGAAACCGAACGGTTCTCCGGCCAGCGGCTTTCCGCCCTCAACCAGCGGCTCTCGACCGCGCTCGTGGAGCGCGACGAGGCGCTCTCCGAATTCGAGAAGACCGGCGACGAGGCCGCGAAGAGTCGTCAGCAGATGACGGACACGATGAGCGCGCTGCGTGCATCGGAAGAGTCTGCGGCGCGCCTGCGTGACGAACTCGGCACGGCCACGGCGCGCGCGCAGACCGCCGAGACGCGCGTCGAGGAAGCGGCGCAGCGCGCGGCGGCGGAGCAGTCCGAGCTTGCCGCCGTGAAGGCGTCGCTCGAGGAGCAGCGTCATGCGAACGAGGCGTCGAACGCGGCGCTGTCGGGCAAGGATGAAGAGCTCGCGCGGATCGCGGCGGAACTGGATCACGCTCGCCAGCAGCACGAAGAGGCGCACGCGTCGATCGCGGGCATCGCTGGCGAGCGCGATCACGCGCGTCAGGCGCATGCGGAACTGCATGCGTTGATGTCGGGCAAGGACGAAGAGTTCGCGCGCATCACGGCGGACCTGGATCAGGCGCGTCGGCAGCACGAAGAGGCGCACGCATCGATCGCGGGCAAGGACGAAGCGCTCGCGCGTGTCGCGGCGGAGCTGGAGCAGGCGCGTCAGCAGCACGAAGAGGCGCACGCATCGATCGCGGGCAAGGACGAAGCGCTCGCGCGCATCGCAGAGGAGCGGGACCGCGCGCGTCAGGATCACGCAGAACTGCACGCGCTGATGTCGGGCAAGGACGATGAACTCGCGCGCATCGCTGGCGAGCGCGACGAGGCGCGGCAGCAGCACGAGGCGTTGAGCCTGGCGGCGCAGGACAAGTCGGCGCAAGCCGAGCGCTGGTCGCAGGATGCGAGCGCCGCGCAGTCGCGCGCGCAGGCCGCCGAGGCGCAGGCGAGCGAAAGCCTCGCGCGCGTGGCCGCGCTGGAAGCCGAACTGAACGAGGCTCGCGGCGCGCTGGAGATGGAGCGCGAAAACGCGGCGGCGCGCAGCGCGGAAATATCGGCGCAGCGCGATCACGTAGGCCGCGTCGGCGGCGAACTGGACGAAGCCCGCAAGCGCATCAGCACGTTGATGGAAGAAAAGGCCGAGCAAGGCGCCGAACTCGCGCGCGTATCGAACGATATCAACGCATTGCGCGAGCGTGCCGAGTCCGCGGAGAAAAACGCGACCGATCTCGCGAAGCGTCTCGTCGAGAAAGAGCAGGGCGAAGAGTCGGAACTCGCTTCGTTGCAGCGTCAGGTCTCGGCGCAGGCCAAGGCGCATTCGAAGGCCTACGACGACCTGCGCGCCAACGCCGAGCAATGGGTCACGTATGCGAAAGACCTGCGCCAGCGCCTCGACGTGGCCAACGAGAAGAACCTGTTCATCGATGCCCGCAGCACCGGCGAAGTCGCGCTGATGCGCAGGCTCGCGGTCGAACTGGAGCGCCTGAAGCCGGATCATGAACTCGTGTTCCGCGAGGCGCAGCAAAAGGTGATCGGCGACAAGATGGCGCAGCAACTCGCGCAGAAGGGCTATCGCTACGATCCGGCCACCGCGGTCATGTCGAAGATCGAAACGTGACGCTCATGTGACAATGCTCATGTGACATGGAAACGCAGACCATCACCGTGACGATCGATCGCGACTGGCGCGAGCTCTATGACGCCATCTGGCGTCCTGAAGTCTTTCCGACGTGGGCGTCGGGGCTTGCCCGGTCGACGCTCGAAGACATGGGCGATCACTGGCGCGCGCACGGTCCCGAAGGCGACGTGACGATCCGCTTCACGGACCATAACGCGTTCGGCATCATGGATCATCGCGTGTATCTGCCGGATGGCGCGGAAGTCTACGTTCCATTGCGCGTCTATCAGAACGGCGCGGGCGCTGAAGTGGCGCTCACGCTGTTCCGTCAACCCGGCATGACCGAAATAAAGTTCGCCGCCGATGCCGACTGGGTCCGCCGCGACCTCGCCACGCTCGCCGCGCGTTACGCCAAGCCCTGAACCGACGGCTCACGGAGTCCACTGATACATCAGGATCTTCGCGCGCGCGTCGTCTTCCAGCAGGACGACATACTCGCCGTTCGCGCGCCGCGTCGCGCTGATGCCGAGTTCCACATCGACATAACCGCTCGTGCCGCCAACATTCGCGCCCGGCGTCATATAACCGACGGCCGAGCCGGTGCGCGCATCGTACACATTCACTTTCTGCGTAAAGAGCTCGGCGACGAACAGATAGTCGCCCGCCGTGGCCACGCCGACTGTCGTCACCGGCGGCGTGCTCGCCGTGTCCCACGGAAGCGCGATCGCGTACGTCATCACGGGCGCGCCCGTGCTCCAGTTGTCGTAGCGCGCGAGCGTGGGGCCGGCTTCTTTCCAGCGGGCCGCGTCGTACGGAATCGACTGCGTGAAGCCTGACACGTACATCGTGTCCGTCTCGGCGACGTACAGCACGCGCCCGATGCGCGTGAAGGGCGCGGGCATCGCGAAAGTTTTCGACGCGGCGTACGAATAGACCGGATTGCCGAATGCATCGAAGTTTTGAATGGGCATTTGGCGAATGCCGCTCGTCGGCGTGCTGAACCAGACGGCGCCCGCCGAATCCACCCACATGAAGCTGTTGCCGACCGTGCTGCCCGTCGATGGATTGCCGGTGTATTCG
The DNA here is from genome assembly GCF_056930355.1 of Caballeronia sp. 11_S32. NCBI lineage: Bacteria > Pseudomonadati > Pseudomonadota > Betaproteobacteria > Burkholderiales > Burkholderiaceae > Caballeronia > Caballeronia sp. 11_S32. The sequence continues at coordinate 993,116 of NZ_JBXOWH010000001.1, read as the reverse complement.
TTGTCGCCGAGGCGTCCGTCGCCGTCGATGTCGCGCCACATCCATTCGCCCCAACCCGGCTGATTCGCCGGAAAGCCGCCGCCGATGTTGCCTTGCGCGAACATTCCCGACGGAATCGCGATGCTGCCGTGCGCCGTATCGAAGCGATGCACGTACAACTCGTGCGAGTACGGATCGAGCGTGTAAAGATATGGGCGGTTGCCGTTGAGCCGCCGCACCATCGGCTCGCCGCGCACGCCGCGCCCGATGTGCAGTTCGGGATCATCCGGATAGGTGAAGCGGTCGACCGTATAGGCGCTGTAGGTCCACTGTTTGCCGGGCGGCTTCGTCCAGTCCATCGTGAAGATTTTCGAGCCGGTGTAGACCGTGTCGGGCGCGCCGGGGTCGGTGGCCGCGCCATCGACGAACACGAGGCCGTCCAGCTCCCACAGCAGCGACCGCGACGCGCCCTTGAACGCCTGCAGCACCGCGCCGCTTCCGACCGAAGCCGAGTTCAGGCCGCGCGGGCCTTCGCCGTTCTGGCCGACATACAGATTGCCCGCCGCATCGAAACCGATGCCTGTCACGAAGTTGAAGCGTCCCGCGTCGATCATGCCCGCGGGCGCGTGATTCACGCCGTTCAGCGTGCCGATGGGCGTGCCCGCCTGCAATGCCGATGCGGCCGTCTTCCTGTACGTGAGGATCTGCTGCGCGGGTCCGGTATCGGCGATGTAGAGATCGCCTGCCGCCGACATGGCGATGTCGGCGGGCACGGTGCCGGCGGGCAGAACCGGCGCGCCGCCGAGCAGCGCGCCCGCCGCCGAATAATGCGCGACGCGCGGCTGGCCCGTCAGCGCGCCGGCGATGACCCAGAGCGAGCCATCGCGGTCGAGCTCGATGCGCCCCGGCGATGCGACATCGAAGGCGCGCTTGCGCCGCATCGTGGCGGCATCGAACACGATGATGCGGTTCGCGTACTGGTCCGAGACGAATAGCTCGCTGTCGTTCGCGGCAAGACCGCGTATGCCGGCATCGGTGCCCGCGGGAACCGTATCGACGATCAGGAAGCTGTTCTTCGTCGCGTTCGCGCTGTTGCCCGCGCCGCCCGTGAACGGCGCGCCCTGTGCGATATTGCCGATCGCGCGCCGCGTGATGCCGAACCATGTATAGCCGTTCGGCGGATAGTCCGCGCCGACGAGACCGCCGTTCTGATTGCCGATGGACATCGCGGCATAGAGATACGCGCCGTTCGATGTCACCGCATCGCCGCCCGCCGCGCCCCAGCCATGCGTCGCGCCCGCGACCGCGATACGGTCGCCGTTGCGATACGCGGCGATCTCGGCGCCGCTTTCGTCCCACGGCGAGTTGGTGTAGACGGTGCCGTCCGGCGCGACGTGCAGCGCCTGGATGTCCTGCTGCATCCATTTGCCGTCGCCGTTGCCGAACGTGTTGCCGATCCACGAGGTCGTGTAGCTCAGCTGCGCGCCCGCGGCTTGCGCGTGCGGCGCGAGAGCGAGCGCGGCCAGTGCGCTCATCAAAAGGGCCAGCAGTTTCATTGCCCGCATCCTTGCTTCAAAGGCTGTTGTCGTGCTTATCGGCGCGCTGACGGGATGCTTGAGACGCGCGAGCGCATGCACGAAAAGCGTGCCGGGCGGACAATCGTCCCGCATCCCGGCGCAAGCATGATGGACAAGCGCGGCCCGGCCAAGGTTTCCGCCACCTTGAAAGCGGGGCGCGGCGGGACTAGGCTTGGCGAGGGTCCGTCACCCGCGTTCGGACCGTTCATCCGCGCGAGGCCGATATGACCGCGAACGCTGCGCCATTCGATACCGAGCTGAGCCGTGTGCTCGGCTGCCGCTATCCGATCATCTCCGCCGGAATGGGCGGGCCCGCGCGCGCCGAGCTCGCGTCGGCCGTGTCGAATGCGGGAGGCTTCGGCCTGCTCGGCATGGTGCGCGAATCGCCGGAGACGATCGCGAACGAAGTCGCCGCGGTGCGTGCCGCGACGGATCGGCCATTCGGCGTGAATCTGATTCCCGCGGGCACGAAGCCCGGACTGCTGGCCGCCGAACTCGACGCATGCCTCGAATTGCGCGTGCCGGCGCTGTGCTTTTTCTGGGACGTGTACCCCGATATTGTTGCGCGCGTGAAGGACAGCGGCGCGCTCGTGCTGTATCAGGTCGGCTCGCTCGAGGACGCGCTGCGCGCGGAAAAGGCGGGCGCCGATGTGATCATCGCGCAGGGCGTGGAGGCGGGCGGGCACGTGCGCGGCTCGACCGGCATCATGACGCTGCTGCCCGAAATCGCCGCGCACACGCGCGTGCCGGTCGCGGCATCGGGCGGCATCGCGACGGGCGCGGGACTCGTCGCGGCGCTCGCACTGGGCGCGAGCGGCATTCATTGCGGCACCGTCTTCCTCACGACGCACGAATCGTACGCGCATGAGTATCACAAGCAACGCGTGATCGACGCGCGCGCGGGCGACACCGTCCACACCGATATCTACGCGATCAACTGGCCTGCCGGTTCGCCGGTGCGCGTGCTTGCCAACAGCGTGACGGATGCGTCGAGCGATCATCTCTTCGGCAACGATCCGTATGCGCTGCCGCGTGAGATCGTTGCGCACGACGAATGGGGCGCGGTCGAAAAGTACAGCACGGTTTCGCCGCTGCGCTCGACCACCGGCGATCTGGAAAAGATGGCGCTCTTCGCGGGGGAATCGTCGGCGCTGGTGAATGAGCGGATCTCGGCGGGCGAAGTCGTCGAGCGACTCATGCGCGAAGCGCACGAAACACTCGACGATCTGCTGGCGAGACACTTGCCCTGACGCGCGCATTACCTTCGCCCACGCGCCGACAAGCTATCATGTGCGCATTCCAAACATGCCGCACGAGCTGGAGAATCATATGGCTGGACCTCAGGAAAGCGTCAGCATGGCGTTGTTCTGCGATTTCGAGAACGTCGCGCTCGGCGTTCGCGATGCGAAGTACGAGAAGTTCGATATCAAACCCGTGCTGGAACGCCTGTTGCTGAAGGGAAGCATCGTCGTCAAGAAAGCTTATTGCGACTGGGACCGCTACAAGGGCTTCAAATCGGCGATGCACGAGGCCAGTTTCGAGATGATCGAGATTCCGCACGTGCGCCAGTCGGGCAAGAATTCGGCGGATATCCGCCTCGTCGTCGATGCGCTCGATCTCTGCTATACCAAGTCGCACGTCGATACCTTCGTCATCATCAGCGGGGATTCCGACTTCTCGCCGCTCGTGTCGAAGCTGCGCGAGAACGCGAAGAAGGTGATCGGCGTGGGCGTGAAGCAATCGACGTCCGATCTGCTCGTCGCGAACTGCGACGAATTCATCTTCTACGACGACCTCGTGCGCGAGCAGCAACGCGCCATCGCCAAGCGCGAGCAGCGCGAAGCGAAACGCGCGTCCGATGAAGAGCGGCAGCCGAAGCCGGAGACGGAGTCGCGCAAGTCGCAGGCTATTGCGATCGCGGTCGAAACCTTCGAGGCGCTCGCATCGGAGCGCGGCGAAAGCGGCAAGATCTGGGCATCGGTATTGAAAAGCGCGATCAAGCGGCGCAAGCCGGGCTTCAGCGAAACGCAATACGGCTTTCGCGCGTTCGGCAATCTGCTCGACGAAGCGCAATCGCGCGGCCTTTTGGAAGTTGGCCGCGACGATAAATCCGGCGCGTTCGTGTTCCGCTCCGCGCAGGTCGCGGCGGTGGATGTCAGGCCAGCCGAGGCGGCGGCTACAAGAGAACACGAGGCGACGGGGAACGGAAACCGTCGCAACAAGCGCGGCGCACGCAAGCAGGCGCCCATGCCCGCGCCGGAGCCCGTAGCCGCCATGGAAGAAGCGCCGGCGATCGTCGAGCCGCACATGCCCGAGCAGCAAATGGCCGAGCCGCAAGCCGAAGCCGAAGTCGCGCCCGCGCCCGCGCGGAAACGGGCCGCCGCGCCGCGTCGCGCGCGCAAGACGGCGCCGAAACCGAGTGCACTCGATGTGCAGCAGGAAGCCGCAGGCGAAGCGGTCGTCGAAGCGGAAGCGGCAAAGCCGCCGCGCAAGCCGTCTTCGCGCGGCAGCCGTTCGCGCAAGGCTGTCGATAAGGCAAGCGAGCAGTAAGCAGCGCGAGCCGCGTCACGCGCAGAGGCCGACGCCGTTCAACCCGGACCTTGCTCCGCCGTCACCGAAGCGGCGTCCCGCGCGTGCGCCGCCGCATGCTCTTCGGCGCGCCAGCGTTGCCGCGAGCGATACATCGTCGCGACCGCGATGCGCGCCATCTTCACCCAGCCCGAATGCCGCGGGTCCGCGAGCATGCTGAGCGCACGCGCGTAATCGAGCGTGAGGCCGGGCGTCCAGGCCATCGTCGCCGCGCGCTTCCTCACTTGCGCCGCGACCCACAGCTCGGGCGTCGCCATGATGCGCAGGAGCGGCTTCCATCCGCCGCCCTTGCCCCACACGCGCGCCGACGCGCCCTCGATCGCCGCTTCCAGCGCACGCGCGACCGAGCTCGAACAGTTGCGATACGTGAGGTTATACGTTGCGTCGCGGCGATATTCCTGCCAGAAACGTTCGAGCCGTACCGGATCATAGTTGCGGATGCGGACCTGCTCAGTCGACGGACACCAGGCCTTCGATTCGGTCGCATAGTCCGGCTGAAAGAGGCCGGGCACATCGTTCTCGCGTGTCGCGCGCAGCGTGCGCGTGAATTCGTTCGGCGAACGGTCGATCTCGACGGCGGGATAGAGGCTGATATACACGCCCTCGGGCGTTTCCAGCGCGGCGTGGCCGGTGGAGATGGTGCCGTTTCTATCGACCGCGGCGATATAGCGGTCGACGATCAATTGCCTGCGCGGCTGCGACTTCGCCGTGCCGACGGGCGTCCACACATGCACGGTCAACGCGGCTTCATGGGGCGCGGGCGGTCCGTCCCAGACGGCGCCGGAAAATGACGATGCGGCGCGCATCGCGACTTCCGATGCAGCCACATCCGCCGGGTCTTCCGCCGCCGGATTCGCCGCCAGGCGCCGCACGCGCGCTGCGAGCAGGATCATGTTCCAGCCGCCGAAGAAAAGCCCGAACGCGACGCAGTACGCGACGGTGCCCGCATAGTGATCGGGATACGGCTGATAGAAGAAGATCGCGATGGCGATTTCGAGCACGCCGCCCGCTGTCGCGAGCCGCCATCGGCGAAAGCGGACCACGCGCGCCGAGACGATCTGCAATGCGCCATCGACCAGAAAGAGCGTGCCGAAGATGAGCGACAGCACGAAGTTGCCATGCTCGCCGCCGATCAGCACGAGCAGCGCCGAGACGCAGAACGTCGCGCCTTTCACGTGGCGCAGCTTGCGCTGTCCGCCGATGCCGGTCCACGCGACGGCCAGCGTGGCGAGACCTTCGAGCAGCATGATGAGCGCGAAGGGCACGATGGGGAAGTAGAGCGCGCCGTCGAGCGCGTCGGTGAAGATGACCACGCCGAGCGCGATGCTGAGCAGCCCGAGCGTCATCACCGAGCGCCAGCGGCTGCGCAGGTAGTCGACGCCGAGGAGAATCATCACGAGACGAACCATTGCTTCCTCCGTCTGATCGTTCGATGCCTGAAGCGGGACATGCGCGGTCACACACTATTTAAGGCATTGACGGATGAAGCGGCAAGCGCGGGCGCGTTTGATTACGCAGACGAATGTGCGCGGCCGTCATGCGCGATGCACGACAGCCGCGTATGCGTCACTTACTGAACCGCATGCTTCGCGGCATCTTCGATCACCGCCGCGACCTGCTGCGGCTTCGATTCATACACGGAGTGGCTCGCGCCCGGAATGACCGTCATGTGACTGTGCGCGCGCTCGTAGTACCAGCGCTCGAGATCCGGATTGATGATCTTGTCGCTGCCCGCCACGATGCCCCAGCTCGGCTTCGAGGTCCACGCCGCGGCCGTCAGCGGCGTCGTGAAGACCTGCGCCGAAGTGAGCATCTGCGAGTGCGATTCGAAGCGGGCCTGCCGGAGCGGCAGATCCGCGGCGAAGTCTTTCGGGAAGACGGCGGGGTTCAGATACGTGTAGCCGTCCGCCGTCTTTTCCACGGCGCCCGTCTGCTTCGCGAGGAAGCTGGGCGTTTTCTTGCCGAGCGTGCCTTCGTCCTCGCCCACGTCCGGCGCATGCGCCGCGACATAGACGAGGCCAGCCACGTTGGGATGCACTCCGGCCTCCGTGATGACCGACCCGCCGTAGCTGTGGCCGACGAGAATCGCCGGGCCGTTCTGCAGGTCGAGCACACGCCTGGTCGCGGCGACATCGGCTTCGAGCGAGGTCAGGGGCTCCTGCACCATCGTGACGTGATAGCCGTCCCTTGTCAGGATGTCGTAGACCGGCTTCCAGCCCGAGCCGTCGACCCACGCGCCATGGACAAGAACGATGTTCCTGACCGGCGCATGAGCGGCATCCTGAGCCATCGCGCCCGTCGATGCGAACACACCGGCGGACAACGCCAGGGCGGAAGCTGCTTGCAAGATTCGCTTCATGAAAAGCTCCGCTTATGCGAATGAGAAATCAGCGATCCGGATGCGCGCATTAGCTGCCGAAATACGGCTGGCAGAATTCGATCGGCCCGACGCATGTGTTCTTCATCGCGGCATGCTTCGAGACACCCGATGCGCTCGTGCCCGTTTGCGCGCCGCCATAGGCTTGCGCGGCATCGGCATGTTGCGCGGCGACCTTCGCTTCGGCCGCTTGAATGTCGGCGGGGTAGTACGGATCGCTCGCGACCGCGGGGTTGTAGCCCGCCTTTTCGACAGCGACGAGATCGGCGCGAACCTGTGCACGCGTGACGGGACCGTTCGACTGCGCGAAGGCGAGAGCGGGAGCGGCGAGCGTGGCGGCAACGAGGGTCAGGCTGACGAGATACTTGTTCATGATCGACTCCAAGGTGGATTGAGATAGCTTCATAATTTGGCATCCGAAATAAAATCGCTTCTTCGAATTCCATGGTTAAGGCCGTTGGTCCGTATTCGTATCGCGACCTTGATGACACTGTATAAGCTCGATCGCGCGTCGAATACACCTACGAAGGAGGGTGCCGGCACCAACCATCGGTGCATCCGCCAAACGTTCGCATGATGTTCGCATCGATTGCCTGACCGTCCGGCTGTGTCGCATGGGACGCGCGCATGAGCTGCCTCATGCGCGTGGCTGAAAGGCTCATACGAAGGTGTTATCTCCGCGCGATGAGAAAGCTCCGCTGTCGCTGTGGCGCGTTGCTGGTTTTGCGCTTCGTTGGCGAGCGTGTCGAGCGCGCTCTGAACGCGGGAATTAAACCTTGATATAGGTTGACTCAACCATTGGGCGGGGTCGTCAACCGTATGTACGGCTAGGCGGGGTGTTTGCGGTTGATTAACTTTGAGTCATCGCGATGCCGGTCTTTCGATCGGCGCACAACTTCATTGTTTGCCATGGACCGATCATGACTCTCAACCTGCTTTCGCCCACATCGAACCACAGCATGTTCGACGTGGCGTTCTGCTGCGGCTTGCGCTCACAGACGCATTTCACCACGGTCTTCAAACGCCCGGTCGGCGCCACGCCGAAGCACTGGCAAACGACGACGCTCGAGGCGTTCCGGGCGGATCGATCGCACGCATTCGTTCGATAAGGAGCCGAACATGGCTGAAGCTGCAATCGCCCTCGATCCGTGGGCTCAAACGATCTTCCAATTGACCGCGTTGAGTGAGGGTGTGACCTTCGAGGCGCCGTCGCTCAGGCGTCCCTTCGTTCAGGCCGGCGATCGCCGCGTCGCCGTGAAGCTGATCGAACGTCCGTCCACGACGACCGCGACGATCGAATGGCGCGACTCGACGCGCTGTTGTTATGGCGACCAGGTGTGGCGCGCGATGCGCGCGCGCACCGCTGGCGTGTGCGCGATGAGCGGATGTGAGATCCGTCCGGGCGATCAGGTGTATGGACCGAACCCGCGGCCCGTGCCGGGTAATGCCGGTGCGATGATTCTCGCGTCGGTGCTGGATCAGGCGGCGTCGTTGTGAAGGGTCCAAGGGCCATAAAACATGCGTTGAACTTTAGAGTTCAATAACCGGCGATGGTGTTCGTCGCCTTTGTTTGTCCGGCCATGTTCGCGGGCGGCGTGAGGGTGTGATCGGGTCCGGCGCGCAGCCGGCGCCGTGCGACCCGAACATGCCAGTTTCGATGGCCGCGACCCACAACTGCGACACGCCCCACACCGTGGCGGGATTAAAGCGAAGCGGAGAATATCGCCGATGAATTGCCCGCTGTATTGCGAAAAGCCCGTCCGGTTGGTGCCGAACTGAAACTTCATCGGAATGCCGCTCACGACGCCGACCGCGAAGTCCGGCGCGAGCAGAAAGGCGCAAAGGCCGATAGTGAGAATCGGCCAGAGGGTGTGAAAGATCGCGGTCATCGCAAACTGCACGCGCGACAGGTCGAGTATGTGATCAAGCATGGTGAGCGTTCCCGTGTTGAAGCGCATGGCGGCTACATCGTTGCCATGATTTGCGGGCGGCGTGAAGCCCACCGTGCGATTGCCCTGCACCTGCGAATGTCCGCGCACCGGACAAATGCCTGCGCCCGGCCGTCCGACATTGCCGCGCAGCAGCGCCGGATTCGCAATCTGCTGCACGGCTTTCGTGCCGCGCCAATGCTGCGTGATGCTCATTCCGTACACGAGGATCGCGTTTTCGGCGCGCATATAAATGTTCGCCGCGTTGGTGATCTCGGGCGCGCGTGAGGCCGGCGTGCCGCTCGATCGCGTCCCAGCGCATCGATGCCATGCATATGAGCTTCGACGAACTCGATATCGAGCACGCAGTCCTTACGCGCGGGATCGAATCGTCGATGTATCGCCGGGAACAGCGAAGAAGCTGGAAATGAAGAAAGACCGCACCGCGCTCGTCGAGGTCAAACCGATCGACATCCCGCAACGCGACCATACGGGCAAGCCGGGCGCAGGGGCGCGCTGACTTCGCATCGTCTGGAACGTGCCGGCCTGCGCTCGTCACCACGAACGCGGGTGACGCGGGTCTCCCGCCATCATCGGCTGTGGCGACTGGCGAGGAAAGACGCGCCAGTCGCCGTCATCATGGCGAAAGAAGAAGAGCGCGCGCGCGCCCGAGGGCTGTCGCGCCTCGATGCAGACGAAGCGCCGCCCGTCGACGGGCGTTCGGCCGAACAGCAGCACATGCAAGGGCGTGTCGCTGCCCGCGGCGAGCCACTTTTCCGCCTGCGCGCGCAACGAACGAAAATTGCGGATCACGGACTTGCTCATGACATCCTCCGCTTGAAGCAGAAAGCCCCGAGAGGCAGGCGCGGCACGCGCGCCCATCATGAGCAGAACGATCCCGCGAGGGAATTTTGAAGCGCCGGCCACATGCGCGCGAAGCGCCGCGGCGGCGGGCGAGCGACGCGCCGCGCTATTCGAGCGACACGCCCCCGAAGAGCGTGGGACCGAACGGATCGATCCGAAAACCATGTACGTTGCGCGCGAGCGGTTGATAAACGGTCGCGTGCGCGATCGGCGTGAACGGCACCTCTCGTTTGAAGATCTGCTGCGCCTGCTTGTACAGCGCCGTGCGCAACGGCGTGTCGAAGGTGGCGCGCGCCTGCTTCACCAGGTCGTCGAACGGCTTGTAGCACCACTTGGCGAAGTTGCCGCCCTGCACCGCGTCGCAGCCGAGCAGCACGCCGAGCCAGTCGTCGGGATCGCTGTAATCTCCGCTCCAGCCGATCAGCAGCGCTTCGTGCTCGCCCGCACGCGCACCGCTCAGGTATTTCGTCCACTCGAAAGTGACGATCTCCGCCCGCACGCCGATCTTCAGCCAGTCCGCCTGAATCATTTCCGCCATGAGGCGCGCGTTCGGGTTGTATGGGCGCTGCACCGGCATCGCCCAGAGTTTGATCGAGAAGCCGTTGGGGTATCCGGCTTCGGCGAGCAGTGCCTTGGCGCGCGCGGGATCGAACGGCGCATCCCTCAGCGTATCGTCGTAGCCCCATTGCGCGGGCGGCATCGGGTTGGTGGCGATCTGCCCCGCGCCCTGATACACCGAAGCGAGAATCGCCCGCTTATCGATCGACATGTCGAGCGCGCGGCGCACCGCGGGATCGTCGAGCGGCTTCTTCGACGTGTTGTAGGCGAGATAACCGAGATTGAAGCCGGCCTGGCTCGGCATCTGCAGTTTCGGGTCCGCGCGAATTGCCGCGACATCTGCGGGTTGCGGATAGCTCATCACGTGGCATTCGCCCGCTCTGAGCTTTTGCAGGCGCACGTTGGCATCGGTCGTGATGACGAACTTGAGCTGGTTCACGAGCACGGTATTCGAGCGCCAGTAATCCGGGTTGCCGTGGAATGTGATTTGCGCGTCCTTCGTGAATTCATCCAGCACGAACGGGCCGGTGCCGATAGGCTCCTTATCGATGTTGTCCGCCGTGCCGCTCTCGAGCAGGGCGTCGGCATATTCCTTCGAGAGGATCGACGTGAACGGCATCGCCACTTTCTGGATGAAGGGCGCATCGATGCTGTTGAGCGTGAAGCGCACCGTGTACGGATCGATCTTCTCGACTTCCCTGACGTTCTTCACGAGGCCGACACCGGCGGCATATGGAATGGAGACGCGATTAGCCTTCTGAAACGCGTTCTCGGGATCGAGCATGCGCTTGAACGTGAAGACCACGTCGTCGGCGTTGAAGTCGCGCGTCGGCGTGAACCAGGCCGTCTTATGAAATTTCACGCCGCGCCGCAGATGGAAGGTGTACTGAAGGCCGTCGTCCGAGCGATCCCAGCTCTCCGCGAGACCGGGATCGGTTTTATCCGAACCGTCGAGCCTCAACTCGACCAGGCGGTCATACAAGGTATAGGCAGCGGCGGTGACCTCGACGCTCGACTGATATCGGGCGTCGTCGAAACCCTTGGGACTTGCTTCCGAGCAATAGACCAGCATCTTGCCGGGACTCTTCGCCACGGCGCACGGGCCGGCGGCGAGCATGCCGGTCAACAGGATCGCGTGAAGCAGCGCCTTCCAGGCGCCGGCACGAAAGCATTGCGCGAAGAGGCCGTTCATGTCGTCATCGCTCGAAGGTCGAAGCTTAAGCGGCATGCGCTGGCCGCATGCGTCGCCGATGCAGCAACTCGGCGAGGCTTCAGTATAGGTGCCGAAACTTAGCCATACCAAGGCGCCGCCGCGCGCGGCGGCGCGAGTCGAACGTTCGTTTGTGGCGCGGAAGCATCGGGCGCGCAAACGCGTGCGCGCGCGCGTGAGGCGGGTATAGGATGAGATCGGCGACGCGCGCACGATTCATCGCACGTAACAGCCTTGCGGCAGCGTCGCAGGAAAGGATGGCGAATGGACATATTGCTCACAGCGCCGGCGGGACTGTGCCGCGACGGCATCGCACGATTGCTGCGCGACTTCGCGCCCGATGCCGCGGTCCACGTGAGCGGCGAGCTTCGCGCGCAATGGCCCGGCGATCGCGCGCCCGGCTGCGTGGTGATCGACGGCGCCATGCTGCGCCACGATGCCGCCGAGATCGAGACGCTGCGCGCCTGCGCGCGGGCGACGCCGGTCGTAGTCCTGCTCGCGGAAACGACGCAGTCGCTCGTCGACCGGCTGATGGCCACGGGCGTATCGGGATGCGTGGAGAAATCGGCTTCGACGGAGTTGTTCTTCGGCGCGTTGCGGCTCGCGCTCGCGGGCGGCGTGTACCTGCCGCGCTCGCTGGTATCCGCCGGGCTGCACGAGACGCTCGCAGGGCCCGAGGCCGCCGCGCGAGCCGGCGCGCCCGCGCCCGATGTCGCGCTGCGCCTCACGCCGCGCCAGATCGAAGTGCTTGCGCTGGTCGCGCGCGGACGCTCCAACAAGATGATCGCGCGTCAGCTCGATATGGCCGAGGCCACGGTGAAGACGCATCTGACGACCATCTACAAGGCGCTCAATGTCACGAGCCGCGGCGAGGCGAGCGCGGCCGCCGCGCGCCTCGAAAGCATCCGCGAAGCGCAGGTCAGCAAGGCGGTCAACGGCGCTGCGCCGGTTGGCCGTTTTCTCGCGAGCATGGAGAGCCAGCGCTTCCGGCCGGGCGAGATCCTGTTTCACAAGGGCGATGCGGGTGGCGCGCTGTTCTATGTCGAGCACGGCACGATACGGCTCTCCGATCTCGGCATCGAGCTCGGCGCGGGCGCCGTGCTGGGCGAGATCGGGCTGTTCTCGCCGGAGCACAGGCGCACGTCGACGGCGGTCTGCAAGACCGATTGCGAATTGCGCACCGTTTCGGCCGCCGATGCCATCCGGCTTTATTATCAGGAGCCTGAATTCGCGCTGTATCTGATCCAGTTGCTCGCGAGCCGCTTGCAGGCAGACAAGGCGCGCCGCGCCTGATTCCCGCGCTGCAAACTGCTTGCTATTCTCCGCGCCAGTGAGTACGTTATTAGATGCGGCCCAGGCCATACACGAGTCATTTCGCTTCCCGAAGCATCTGAACGGCGTCGGAACGCGGGGCCCTGAAGAATCTGTCCGTCAAAATGGATCAATAGAAAAACGGCCATAATTCTTCGATATCCTTATATATTCTTCAGCACTATTCTCTTGTCGAAACGGACGTGCGCGTGCTGGCGCGCCGTAGTCGTCGCCACGGTGCAAGGACATGGACACGGAAATTGCCGCCACGGCCAGCGATCTGCAACGCGTGACGCGCACGATTCTCTTCGCCGATCTGGTGGAATCGTGCCGCCTCGCCGAAGCAGACGAGGAAGGCACGGTATCGCGCTGGCGCGGGCTGCGCATGGCGATCGAGACGCGCATCGTGCCGGGACATCGCGGCAGGCTCATCCGCACCGAGGGCGACGGCCTCATGATCGTCTTCGAAGATTCGCTCGCGGCCGCGCACTGCGCGCTCGACATTCAGCGCATGTGCCGGCTCACCACGCCCGCGCAGGGCGGCGCCGAGCCGCTGATGCTGCGCGAGAGCCTGCACGAAACCGATCTGCTCGCCGATCAGCGCGACGTCTACGGCTGCGGCGTGAATCTGGCCGCGCGTCTCTACAATCTGGCCGGCCCCGGCGAGATCGTCATCTCCGAGCGCATTCATGCGCGGCTCGCGGGCAGCTACGACGAGCAGATGGAAGACCTCGGCGAATGCCATCTGCGGCATCTTGCGAAACCGGTGCGCGCGTATCGTCTCGGCGGCCCCGGCCCGCGTCCGTTGATCGCGCCGGGCGCGGCGGCTAACGCTCAGACGCTGCGGTCCTCGATCGCGGTGATTCCCTTCGCGGCGCGCGTGGTCGAGCCGGGTCACGAAGCGCTGGGGGAGATTCTCGCCGACGAGATCATCGGCGCGCTGTCGCGTTCCGACCGGCTTCAGGTCATCTCGCGCCTGTCGACGAGTGCGCTGCGCGAGCGCGGGCTGAACGCGCGCGAAACAAGCGCGCTGCTCGACGCGCGCTACGTGCTCTCGGGCGCGTATCGCACGAGCCGCGAGCGGCTGCTGCTCACGGTCGAGCTCGCCGATGCCAAGGAAGACCGCGTCGTCTGGGCGCAAACCCTGAGCGAAGCCATCAGCGCGATCGTGCTGGGCGAGAGCGATCTCGCCGTGCAACTGAGGCAGGGCGTCGGCACGGCGATCGTCTCGCATGAACTCGAGCGCGCCCGCTCGCAATCGCTGCCGACGCTCGAAAGCTCGACGCTGCTGCTCAATGCGATCGCGCTGATGCATCGCGGCGTCTACGACGAGTTCGAGCGCGCGGGCCAGATGCTCGAGGTGCTCGCCGAGCGCGCGCGGCGGCAGTCGACTCCGCACGCGTGGCTCGGCAAATGGCACGTGCTCCGCTACAACCGCGGCTGGACCACCGACCGGCTCGGCGAAGCCCAGGCGGCGCTCGATTGCGCGAAGGCCGCGCTCGACAACGATTCCCAGTCATCCATCGCACTCGCGGTCGAAGGCTTTGTGCAGACGAATCTGCTCAAGCGGCTCGATATCGGCGAGGAACGCTATGCGCGCGCGCTCGAAGTGAATCCGAACGACTCGCTCGCGTGGCTGCTCAAGGGAGCGCTGCACGCGTTCAAGGGCGAGGGCGACGAAGCCGTCGCGGCGACGGGCTACGCGTTGTCGCTCTCGCCGCTCGATCCGATGCGCAACTTCTTCGATTCGCTCGCCGCGACGGCCGCCTTGTCGGCGCAGGAATGGCGCAGCGCGATCGAGCTTGCGCGGCGCTCGCTCAGGGGCGGGCCGAACAACACGTCGACCTTGCGCGCGATGGCGATCGCCCAGTCCGAACTGGGTCTGCTCGATGCCGCCCGCGCGACGGTGGCGCGCGTGCTCGAGATCGAGCCGAATCTCACGGTGAAGCGCTATCTGGAGCGCTCGCCGTGCGCAGGCTACGAAACCGGCCGGATCTGGTCGGAGGCGTTGCGGCGCGCCGGACTGCCGGCGCGTTGACGTGGGCGTTCCTGCCGCGTGCGGCGGCGGCGCGCCTTGCCTGGAATGCGTTCGAATCGGCGTAAGCCCGATGCGGCGTGCATCGGCGGCCTTCTTGCGGGGAGAACAACATGAGTGCATTGGGTGGGGCGGGCGGCGCGGGTGGCGCTGGTGGTGCGGGTGGCGCGGGCGGGGCCGGAGGCGCAGGCGGGGCAGGGGGCGCGGGGGTGGCCGGCACGGAGCCCAGCGTGCTCGGCGATACCGAATTGCTCACGCAGGCGTTGATCGTGCATCGCGATGGCATCGTCGGGCCGTGGCTGGACAAGCATTTCATCCTTCAGGCGCAGCAGGACGATAACAACCACATCGAGGACGAAGGGCAGATGTGGCGCTGGGACGACTGGGTGCGCGCGTCGGTCTACGATTTCGAGCTCGCAACGAATCTCGCCTTCGCGCGCACGCCCGGCACCGAGGCCAAGAAGCTCGGAGGTGTCTCGCTGTGGCATCGGCCGTTCGATCCGGCCGCCGCAGCGGCGCCCGCTATCGAGCCGATCGCGGAGATGTACCGTCCCGGCACGGAGACCTTCGTCAAGCAGCTCGCCTTCATGGACCGCTATTCGGACCTGCGGGCCGAGCGCGCCAACGAGACGCTCGTCCAGATGGGGCCGCAGACGGCGTTCTGGGCATCGATCGTCAACCTGAGCCCGATACGCACGCCGAAAACGCTCGAAATGCTCGCCACCGTGATCCGCTTCGCGATCTTCGTGGAAATGCGTTTCAAGCACGCGCTCGCGTGCACGCGCGCCGTCGACTACTCGCCGCAGGTGCAGCCGATGATCGCCACGCCCGGCCACGGCACGCTGCCGAGCGGGCATTCGACGCAGGCGTACATCGTCGCCGAGGTCATGTGGGCGTTTTTCAGCGACCTGCTGCAGGAGCCGCCGAGCCCGGCGGCGGCAGGGGTGCCGCAGGTGTCGCTCACGCTGCGCAATCAACTGCTCTATCAGGCGAGCCGCGTCGCGATCAACCGCACCATCGCGGGCGTGCATTTTCCGGTGGACAGCGCGGCGGGACACCTGCTCGGCACGACGCTCGGCGAGTACTTCGTCGCGCGCTGCATCGGCGGCGCGCCTGGACTGCCGGAGCCCGCGGCCTACATGCCGCGCGTGTTCCAGGGCGACTTGTTCGTCGGCGACAACGACTTCGATCCAAACGAACGACTCGATCCGGTCTATGAGCCGCCGCCGCCGACCCCGGGTACGATTCCGCCGCACGTCGTGCTGAAGCCGGAGGTGACGAGCGTCGTGCGCTCGCCCATCCTCGCGTGGATGTGGAAGCAGGCGAAAAACGAATGGAACGGCGAAGCGCTGAAGGGAAGCCGCATTTGAAGGAGACCGCGCATGAGCACCACGACGGCCGCGAGCGCGGCCACCGCCGGCGTGTGGGACGTCCACCCGACGCAAGCATGGATCGGCATCTTCGAAGGACTCGACGAAAACAGTTTCGCGCGCCTCGATCCGTATCTGATCTGGGCCGCCGCGACGCGCTTCGCGGACCTCGGCAAGGTGCCCGGAAAGGACGGCTTCGTGCCGATCGCGATCGAAGTCAAAAAGAGGGACGCCGCGACGAATCCCGGCGACCCGGCGACCGCGCAGGAACTGGCCGAGGCGATCAAGAACGAAAGCTTCATCTGGATGTCGGCGTTCTACCGATCGCCGCCGTCCGGGCTCGCGCAGACGCGCTTTTGCACCGCGCACGTGAAGCTCGACTTCATCAAGCATCTCGACCCGGCGGTGCGGGCGCGGATCGAGCGCTTCACGCTCGCGCTGCCGGTCGTCTCCGGCTGGGCGCCGCGCAATCAGGCGCCCAAACCGGCGCCGGGCGGGCTCACGCCGATCACGCCGGGCAGCGGCATGGGCAGTACGGTCGTCGCCGTGTGTGACGACGGCATCGCGTTCGCGAATCAGCGTTTTCACGAGGACGCCACGCACGCGAAAACGCGCGTGCGCTGCTTCTGGAATCAGGACGACGACCCGTCGACGCCGGCGGCGGGCATCGGTTATGGCAGCGAGTTGCTGGAAGCCGACATGGACGCATTGATGCAGGCGGCGCGGGGCGGCGGCGGCTTCGACGAGAACCGTGTCTATCGGGAGGCCAAATACGCGAACGTCGGCGCCTACTGGGCGCATGGCACGTCCATGCTGGATCTCGCCGCCGGCGTGCATCCGGTCAATCCGCGCAAGATGGAGCAGGACGTGCCCTCGGTGGCCGCGCTGATCGGCGTGCAGTTCCGGCTGCCGGGGCGCAATATCCGCGACACGTCCGGGCTGTGGCTCGACGCGCAGGCGCTCGACGCCTTCCGCTATGTGGTCGATCGCGCGCAAGGCATCGCCGGGGCGGACTGCCGGCTGTTCATCAATCTGAGCTATGGCTATATCGCGGGTCCGCACGACGGCAGCTCGCTCATCGAGGCGGCGATGGACGAGCTCGTCGACACCGATGCGTGCTCGATCGTGGTGCCGGCCGGCAACAGCAATCTCGCTCGCTGCCACGGCCGGCGGCTCATCGCGGCCGGACACGCGGAGACGATGCTCTGGCGCGTCTTTCCCGATTGCCACACGCCGAGCTTCGTCGAAATCTGGCTCTCGACGGACGACGGCAAGGACCCGGACGTCGAACTGACGCTGGAGTTGCCCGGCGGCGCGAAGAGCCCGCCGGTCGCCGTCGGCAACGTGGCGACCTGGACCCGCGCGGGCGACACGCTCTGCACGGTGGTGCATCGCGGCCGCGGCGCGCGCGGCAGCGGGCCGATGATCCTTGTCGCGCTCGCGCCGACCGCCGCGCGCGGCGGCACGCGCCAGCTCGCGCCGAACGGCAACTGGATCATCCGGCTGAAGAACAAGGGCGCGTCGCACCTGCTGGCGAAAGCCTGGGTTCAGCGCAACGAGACGCCCGACGGCCTGCCGCCGCGCGGCCGGCAATCGCGCTTCGACGACGTCCCCTACCAGCGTTTCAACACCTTCACCGAGGAGCAGGACGTCGACAAGCCCGGCAACTCCTGGATCATGCGCGGCGATACGATCAATTCGATCGGCACCGGCTCCGGCCCGGCGGTCATCGCCGGATACCGCGGCAGCGACTACGCGACGGCGCGCTACTCCAATACCGGCATCGACATGGTGACGTTTGGCATGCCCAGGCGCGCGGGGCCGGATGCGGCGGCGGTCACGGACCGCTCCGCCGTGCAGACCGGCGTGCTGGCAACGGGCACCCGCAGCGGCAGCACGATCCCGGTCCTCGGCACGAGTTCCGCCGCGCCTCAGGCGGTGCGCCGTCTCGCCGCGCCGTTCACCGCCGCCGTGCCCGCCGCGCCTGTTTTCCCGATGCCGACTTCACCCGCGCGCCTGTCCGTACGCAGCTACGCGACGAAGCAGGGCGCGGTGTATATCCCCGGCACGACCGCGCTGCGCTGGCGCACCTTCGACCTCTATGAAATCCTGCGCCGCACAAGTGAGGCGAACGTCGGCGCGGGCAACGTTCCGCCCCCGCCGCCGCCGCCGTGAGCGAGGTGCAGCGACGTCAGACGTTTGCTTCGAGCGCGAGCAGGTTCAGCACGACCAGGATGACGTCGCTGTTGTCCGGCGCGATCTCGATACCGAGCGCGGCCTCGATCCAGCCGCCGATCTTCGTGCGGGCGAAATCGGCGGGCGTCGCGGTTTTCTTCATCGTCACGCCGAGCTTGCGGGCGCGATAGTGATACGACGGCACGCCGTGTTCGTCCGCGACGCCCTTCAGGCCGCCGTCGCGGTCGCGGTATGCGCCGAGCGTGCCGGCGAGAATCACGCGATCGGCGTCGTCGAGCGATGCGACGAACACGCGCGCCGCCACGCGCACCGCGGCTTCGCTCAGCCCGTGCTCCGCGAGCGGGCATTCGACCGGATCGTCGATCGAATGTGCCTGCGTATCGATCTGATCGGCCATGCCGTCGACTTCGAGCGACACATTGCGCTGATGGCTCGCGCTGCGCAGGCAATCGATCAGATAGCGGCGGAAATACGCGCACAGCGCGAAGCCGCTCGACGGCGCGCTTTCCGGGCAGGCGTGCGACACGGCGCGCTCGGGCTCGAGCCGCAGCACGCGCGAAAAGATGAACTGCGCGATCAGCTCTTCCTTGTCTTCGTGCAGCGCGCGCAGCTCGGTCGGATGGTAGCCGTGCAGCGCCGCCCGCACGAGCACGTAGATGCGTTCCATCTCGATGCGGCTGAGGCTCGCCCGCCGGTGCCACAGGTCGGGCAGCGACGGGGTGTCGGGCATGAGGGCCGCGCCGGCGAGATTCAGCGCGTCCATGATGGCATCCTGAGAGCGCGCGACACGTTGTGATGCCGCGCAATGGCGCGCATGACGAGCGCCATCGGCAAGACGGAGCGGGGCGGCGCCTCCTGCCCGGGCGCGCCGGGGGCGGGCTCGGCCTCTTCGGGCCGGACGGAGCGAAGAACTTCGGCGGACGTCGACATGGCGCCTCCACGGCCTTTGATTCAGTGAAGGAAGCGCCGGTGATCGATCCGGCTCGCGGCCCGGCGCGGCTTGTCGCGAGTCGTCGGAGCCGGTTGCGCGATGCGCGGCGGGTCCGTGATTCAAAGGTAGGGAATGCGCCGGCGCTGCAACATCGGCCGAACGATCTACATCGAAAGTCGTAGGGAGGAGGAACACGCCAGGAGAGCGTCAGTAAAGAGACGAACCGGCGGCGCGCGTTTGTCATCGGCGCGCGTCGGGCCGTGCGTTCGTGCAATCGCGGGCGGCGCCGCTCGTCTTGTCGATGAACCCGCTGCGCGGACGTCCCGCGCGACAGCGAATCGCGACGGGAGACGCGGCATGGCGAGCTTTCTCGATAACTTCCTCGGCCATCCCCAGGGCCTGACGTACTGGGCGAATCAGTTGAAGGGCGCGGGGCGGCAGGCGGGCGCCACGGTCAACATCGCGCAGGTGGAGGTGAAGGGGCGCGTGTTCCTTCTCGCTGGCATCAACTCGTCGTCGCAATGGACGCGCCGGCAGCGCGAGATGCTGCACGCCTGGAACGTCACGCCGGTGCCGTCGCTGTTCAGCGGGCAGATCAGGCGGGAGAACGGCGGCGATCTGCACGCCGAGGAAAACATGGTGATCTATCTGAATGCCGTCGGCGGACGCGCACTGCGGTGGAGTTGCGCGGTGGTCGGCAAGTTCAGGCCGCGCGACGCCGGCTCGTGCTCGTACATCTGCGGGAAGTGCAGGAGCATCATCAGGCTGGGCGCGGGCGGACGAATCGAGGACAAGTTCGGCCGGCCCGAATGAAACGGCCGCGCTACTTCGCCGCCGGCGCGCCGCCCGGCTCCACGCGCGTTTCGCGCAGGACGAGCCTTCCTGAGGCATCCACCGATTCCGCGTCGCACGCGATCACGCGCTGTCCGATCCAGCGCGGATCGCGGCAGCGATGCAGTGTCGCGCCCGCGCGGCCCGCATCGAACACCAGAACGTCGTGCAACACGTGATCGCCGGCCTGTTCGCGTGCGCACTGGAACGCGAGACGCGCGCCCGCCACGCCGAACCCCGACGCATCCGTGCAGTCTTCGCTCAGCACCGTGCGCGCGCCGTTCGCGATCAGCGTCACGCGCGTGCGCCGGCCTTCGAGCGGATCGCCGGGCTCGGGCGCGTAGCGGCGCGCGAGCACGATGCCGCGTCCGTCGCCGATGCGCTCGACTTGCGACACGCGATCCGCGTCGGACCAGTTGACGGCATCGTCCGGCACGCGCGCGATCGAAGGGTCGACGGCATCGATGCGCCATGCCGCGAGCGAGTCCGGCCGCGCATCGCAGCGCTTCACGTACGCCTGGGCGAGGTGCTCGCCGATGCGCGAGCGCAGGGCGAGCGCCGCGCGCCGCGAAGCGTCGACGGCAGCGGCCCAGACGAAGCGGCCGGGCGCGTCGCCGCACTCGGCCGTGTTCACGATGAGTCCGCCGGGAAAGCGCGCCGACAGCGCCGCGCCCTGCCGCGCGATGCCGGCCGGCGAAGCATCGCTCGCGCCGACCACGAGCCAGAGCGGCGCGGCGCAAGTCATCGAGCACGCCGCCATCGCGGCGATCCCGCAGACGGTCCCGCGAACGCGCGCGCGCCTCACAAGCCGCTCTCCCGCTTCACGCGCGCGAGCTGCGAATTCGCGACGAGCTGCACATGCGCCCAGTCGCGAAAGCTCGACCAGTCGCCGCCCCAGAAAAGGCCCTGCTTCTTCGCTTCCTCGCCGAGCGCGCGCCAGAAGCCGGATTGCGCGGCGAGGGCGCTCCAGCCGTAGCGGCTGTCGATGATATCGGCGGCATAGGCGTCGGGCGTGCCATCGGGATGCTGCACGTTGTGAAAGCTGAACTTCACCTTGCTATTGCCATCGCGAAAGAGCCGCTCCTGCACCTGCACCGAGCGCCACCCGTAAAAGACCTTCGGCTGATAGCCGCGCTGCCCGAGCGCCGCCAGCAGGTTGCGCACCTTGGGGCGCAGCGCGGGCGTCAGGCTTTGCAGTTTCTTTTCGAGCGGCCATTGCGAACTGTCGCCGCTCCATTGCGCCGCGGCCCCGGGCGCGGCGGCCGCGGCGCCGCTCAACTTGCGCCAGCTCGCGTGCCCGGGATCGATGCGGCCATCGGGCACCGGCAGAAAGCTCGCCTGAAAGCGCCGTATCGCGTCGATCGTCTCGGGCCCGCACACGCCGCGCAGCGCGCCGGGATCGTAGCCTTTAGCGCGCAGCAGATCCTGCACCGTGACGACGTCCGGCGCGAGGTTCCTGCCTTGCCATCCCACCGATGCCGACAGCGTGCTCATGAGCGGCTCCTTATCGATCCGGTCGCTGTCACTGAGACGATCATGCGCCGGCGAAACTGAAACCGGCCGCGCCGAACGCCGATGAACGCCGATGCACACGCGCCCGCGCCACGCCAATGCGTTCAAAAACGCGCCGTACCGCTCGTTTTGCCGGTGCCGCCGGATAGACCATGACGCGTCCCGCCGCCGGCGCTGATCCGCAACGGGAGGTCACGTGAGCATCCGCCGTCTTCACCTCGAAAGAACCACCACGCTGACGCGCTGGACGCTCGCGCTGGCCTGCTGCGCGAGCCTCGCCGCGCCGCTGGCCGTGCGCGCGCAAGGCGCGAGCGCCGCCCCCGATTCCTACGAAGCGTTCCACGCCGCGCAGGAATTCCAGCGCGATGCCGAATCGCTCAAGTCGCTGACGGCGGAAGGCCGCCTCCTGCTGGGACGCGACCGCGTGAAGCTGCCGGAATATCAGTACTGCAGCCTGAGCGTCGCGGCGGCCGAACGCGGCGATTTCCGCGACAGCATCGAGGCCGCGTCGCGCGCGCTCGTGCTCGCGCAGCAAAACGACAATCAGGATCTCGTCGCGCTGTCCAAGCGCGATCTCGCGATCGCCTACAGCTACGCGGGCGATCTGGACGACGCCGAGCGCTACGCCCGCGAGGCGCTCGATGCGAAGCCGCGTCATCCCGAGCAGGTGTACGCGCCGTCGAACAAGGTGCTGGGCGACGTCGCGGCGCGGCGCGGCAAATCCGACGAGGCCGCCGCGGCCTACGCGCGCGCGCTCGACACGGCATCGGAGCGCTTCCGGCCGCTCGTTTTGCTGTCGCTCGCGAACGCGCGCATCGCCGCCGGGGACACCGACGGCGCGCGCGACGCGCTCGCGCAGGCCGGCACGCCCGCGCCCTCGCTGCAGCCGATGGTCCGGCGCATCGAGGGCAATCTGCTGCTCGCGCAGGGCAAGCCGCAGGACGCCGCGCGCACCTTCGAGGCGGCGCTCGCGCAGGCATCGGCGGAAGACGCGAGCTACGACCGTCTGTGGGCGCATGACGGCCTGGGCCGCGCGGCGCTGGCCGCGGGCGAACCGGCGGCGGCGCGCAAGGCTTATCTGGCCGCCATCGAGGACTCCGAACGGATTCGCGCGCGCTTTCGCAGCGACGAGTTCAAGACCGGTCTGTTCGGCAATATCCAGACGGTCTTCGAGCAGGCGATCTCGCTCGCGGCCGCGTCGGGAGATTACGAAGAAGCGTGGCATCTCTCCGAGCGCGGCCGCGCCCGGGCGCTGCTCGACACGGTGCGCGGCCGCGTCGCCACGGGCACGGATGCGGCGGCGCTCGCGGGCCGCGCGCCGGCTCTCGACGAAGTGCGCGGCGTGCTCGCGGCGGACGACGCGCTGATCGAGTTTCAGAGCCTCCAGGATCGCCTGATCGTCTGGGTGATCCGCACCGATGGCCTGAAGGGCTACACGCTCCCGCTCGCGCGGGCCGGCTTGCAGCAGGCGGTCAGCGCGCTGCGCGATGCGATCGTCGCGCGCAATCCCACGGCGCTCGCGCTCGCAGGCGACCTGCATGCGCAACTGCTGCAGCCGCTTGCGCTGCGCCCCGGCGAAAGGCTCATCATCGTGCCGCACGATGCGTTGCACTATCTGCCGTTCCAGGCGCTGCGCGAGGACGGGCGCTTTCTCATCGAGACGCACGCGGTGGCGATCGAGCCGTCGGCGGGCATCGCGGTGCAGCTCGCGGGGCGCGGGCGGGACGTGGGCAGCAGTCTCGTGGCGTTCGGCAATCCGCAGATCGGGCGGGGTTTCGCGCTGCCGGGCGCGGAGGCCGAAGTCAGCACGATCGCGCCGCTTTTCGCCGACAAGTCCGTGTTCCTGCGCACCCAGGCGACGCGCGACAACTTCACCGGCAGCGCCGATGCCGGCCGCGTGCTGCACGTCGCGACGCACGCGCAGGCCGACGCCATCGATCCGCTGCACTCGCGGATCCTGCTCGCGCCGTCGCTGCAACCCGCCGACGGTCCGTCCTCGCTGCTCGCGAAGGACATCTACAACCTGCGCCTCGACCGCACCGCGCTCGTCACGTTGTCGGCGTGCGAGACCGGGCTCGGGCGCGTGGAGCGCGGCGACGAGATCACCGGCTTCACGCGGGCGTTCTTTTCGGCGGGGGCATCGAGCCTGATCGTGTCGATGTGGCCGGTCTCGGACGCTTCGACCTCGCTGATGATGCGCACCTTCTACAAGCAGCTCACGCAGGGCGCGCAGGCCGCCGACGCGATGCGCGACGCGCAGCTCGCCGCGCTGCGCACGCCGCGCTTCGCGCATCCGTTCTACTGGGCGCCCTTCGACCTGATGGGCAACTGGCGGCTCAGCATCGCAAGCGCGACGGTGCCGCAATGAACGCGCTACACGCTCCCCGCGCGCTTCGCCTTCGCACGCCGCGCCGCGCGGTCGCCGCCGCGCTCTGCGCCGTCACATCGCTGGCTGCGGGCGGCGCCGCCGCACAGACGCAGCCGGTTCCCGGCGCGGGCATCGGCGGCGGCCTGAATCAGGCGCCGAACGCGGGCGCCGTGCTCAATCAGGTCGAACCGCGCGAGAACCGGCCGTCCGAGCCGCCGCCGCCGACCGCGCTGCCGGCGCTGCCGTCATCCGCGCCGGCTGAGGCCGGCGTGGCGGCGGCGAGCGCCGCGACCGTCGATCTGCGAGGCGTTCGCCTCGTCGGCAACGATTCGATTCCCGCCGACGAGCTCGCCGCGCTGGCGCAGGACCGCATCGGCAAGCCGGCGACGCTCGCGGACCTGAACGACATCGCGCGGCGCATGACCGCGCTGTATCGCCGGCGCGGCTATCCGCTCGCGCAGGTGATCGTGCCGCCGCAGGACGCGACCGACGGGTACGTCTCCTTCACGGCGATCGAAGGACGCGTCGAGCGCAT
This sequence comes from Caballeronia sp. 11_S32, assembly GCF_056930355.1. Taxonomy (NCBI): domain Bacteria; kingdom Pseudomonadati; phylum Pseudomonadota; class Betaproteobacteria; order Burkholderiales; family Burkholderiaceae; genus Caballeronia; species Caballeronia sp. 11_S32. The sequence goes on along the minus strand of NZ_JBXOWH010000001.1, from coordinate 968,945 downwards.
CCAGGTGAACATGGCGCCGGGCACGCCGCTGCCGGAGGCGAGCGTGCGCGCCCGGCTCGCGTCGATCGAAAAGGGCCGCGCGTTGCGCGAGCAGGATCTCGAACGCGCGATGCTGCTGCTTTCGGATCTTCCCGGCATCAAGGTCGGCTCGGCGCTCGAGCCGGGCAACGAGCCGGGCAGCGTGATTCTCGATGTCGACGTGGCTCCCGCGCGCCGCTGGGACTTCGCGATCAGCGGCGACAACTACGGCGCGCCGTCCACCGGCACCGGGCGTCTCGGCATGATCGCGCGGCTGAACTCGCCATTCGGCATCGGCGACAACCTCGACCTGCGGCTGCTCGGCACGCAGCGGCTCGACACGATGTACGGGCGCATCGGCTACGACGCGCCGATCAACGCGTACGGCACGCGCCTCGGCGTGGGCTACGCGCATCTCTACTACAACGTCGGGCAGAACTTCAGCGCGCTCGGCGCGCACGGCGAGGCGGATGTCATCGATCTGGCGGTGTCGCATCCGCTGATCCGCGCGCGCAATCAGACGCTGCTGCTGCGCGGCGGGATCGAGTATCGCAATCTCGTCGACAAGATCGGCTCGCTCGGCCTCGACACGCCGAAGTCGCTCACCGACGTGAGCGCCGGGCTCGCATGGGAAAGCCGCGACGGGCTGTTCGGCGGCGGCTTCAACAGCGCGTCCGCGAGCCTCGTGTTCGGCACGCTCAATATCCGCTCGGGCGAGGCCAAGGCGCTCGATCAAAGTCCCGTCGGACGGCACACGCAGGGCACGAATCTGCACGCCGTCTTCAGCGCGAACCGGCTCAACCGGATCACGGATCACGTCAATCTGTTCGTCGGCGTGTCCGGGCAGTGGGCCAACAGCAATCTCGACAACTCGTCGCGGCTCCTGCTCGGCGGCCCGCAGGCCGTGCGCGCCTATTCGCCGGACGAGGCGCTGGTGGACGAAGGCTTCATCGCCACGGTGGAAGGGCGCTACGCGGTCACGCCGGGCTTCACGGTGTTCGCCTTCTACGACATCGGCCGCGGCTGGTACAACGCGCAGCCGATCCCGGGCCAGCAGGTCAACAGCATCACGAGAAGCGGGGCGGGCATCGGCGCGTTCTGGGCCGCGCCGGGCGGCATCACCGTGCAGGGCACGCTCGCGTGGCGCACGTCGTCGCCGGACACGACCGGCAACGATCACCGCCCGCGCTTCTACGTGCAGGTTTCGAAAGCATTCTGAGCAACGCCATCGGACAGGAGGCGACGATGCGCACCACGTCACGCAGAAGACGCAGCGGCACGCTGCGCCACGCGATCTTCGCGGCGGCCGGCCTCTTTGCCGGCGCCATCACATTCATTTCGGACGCCATCGGCAATCCGTCGGGCGGCGTGGCGGTGCGGGGCGACGTCAGCGTCTCGGGCGCGAACACGTCGAATATGGTGATCAACCAGCGCAGCGACCGCGCGGCGATGCAGTTCGACACCTTCTCGATCGGCCAGGGGGAGAGCGTGCGGATCGTGCAGCCCGGCAAGTCGTCGATGCTGCTCGGACGGGTCGTCAACCTCGATCCGGTGGTGAGCACGATCGCCGGCAGCCTGCAGGCGACCGGCGGCTTCATCCTCGTGAATCCGGCGGGCGTGGCCTTCACGCGCACGGCCTCGGTGAACGTCGGCTCGATGGTCGCCTCGTCGCTCGACATCGACCCGGACACCTTCATGTCGGCGAAAACGGGCTTCACCTTCTCCGGCAAGAACGGCGCCGCCGTCACCAACGCGGGCGTGCTGACGGCGGCGCAGGGCGGCACGATCGCGCTGCTCGGCGGCCAGGTGCGCAACGACGGCACGATCAGCGCGCGCCTGGGCACGGTGGCGCTCGCGTCGGGCAACGCGGTCACGCTCGACTTCGCGGGCGACGGGCTCACGAAGATCACCGTGAGCGAAGGCGTCGCGCGCGCGCTCGCGACCAACGGCCCGGCCGGGCGCTTGCTCGCCGAAGGCGGCCAGATCGTGATGAGCGCGCACGACGCCGAGGCGTTCACGGGCGCGGTGCTGAACCAGCAGGGCTACATCAGCGCACTGAGCATTCAGGAGCGCAACGGCCGCGTGCTGCTCGACGGCGGCGCCAACGGCGTCACGCAGATCGCCGGCCAGGTCGATGCGAGCGGCGGCTCGTTTCAGCCCGGCGGGCGCATCGACGTACAGGGGCGCGACGTCGCGCTGCTCACGGGCAGCCGCGTGAACGCGCGCGGCACCTCGGGCGGCGTGGTGAACGTGAGCGGCTCGAACGCCGTGTGGATGGCGCCCGGCGCGTTCGTCGATGCGTACGGGCTGGGCTCGTTCGGCGGACGCGGCGACGGCGGACAGATTTTCGTGAACGCGGGCAACGCGGCGCGCCTGTACGGCAGTTTCGATGCGACGGCGGCGGAGGGCGGCGGCAACGGCGGCGCGCTTTACACATCGGCGCATTATCTCGACGCATCGAGCGCGCGGGTCAATCTGGGCGCGATGGGCGACGGAAAGAGCGGCACATGGCGCATCAATGCGGCGGCGATCGATATCGTGGCGTCGGGCACGCCGGGCACGAGCGCGCCGCCGCTTGGCACGCCGCCCGATTTCTCGGCCGGGCCCGCGACGAGCCTGCTGGCTGGCACGAAGATCGGCGAGCAGTTGAGCCGGGGCACGTCCGTCACGGTCTCGACGAGCGGCTGGACGCAGGGAGGCCGCGGCACGCCCGGCGACATCAACGTGAATGCGCCGATCGCGAAGGACGGCAGCGCAGACGCCACCTTGCAGCTACAGGCCGCCGGCTCGATCCGCGACGGCGCGGCGGCCATCGGCGCGACCGGCGGCAAGCTCGATGTCGTGCTCGACGCCAATGTGGAGGATCTCGGCACGCCGCAGTCGATTCGCCTCGGCACGCAGGAGACATCGGCCAACATCTTCAGCAACGGGGGCGACGTGCGCATCAACACGCGGCCCGGGCAGCAGCGCGTGGCGGTGGAAATCGCGAATTCGATCATCGATACGCGCGTGGGCGGCTCGGCCAATCCCGCGACCGGCTCCGATATCGAGAAGAGCGGCGCGATCACGATTCACGGCCAGGGCGCGGGCGCGACGCTCGGCTCGTCCGGGCCCAACGACTCGCGCGGACCGGCGGCGGTGAGGCTGCTCGGCTCGACGCTGCGCACGTCCAGCGGCGCGATCGAGATCGAGGGCTCGCCCGGCGGCGGCACCTCGGCGCCGACGAGCGGCGTGGTGATCGGCGCGCTGCGGGCGCAGGCGCCGGGCCCGCTTCCCGCCGACGCGCGGCGCTCGCTCGTGCGCAGCGTGTCGGGGCCGGTGCGCATCTATGGCATCGGCACCGACCCCACCGGCACGGCGAAGATCGAGATCGCCGGCGTGCGCGTCATGAGCGAGACGACGGTGCAGTCGGACACGAATTCCATCGATATTCGCGGCAGCCTCGCGCGCCCCGCCGGTACGCCGACACCCTTCGCGGACCGCGGCCTCGCGCTCGACGCGGCGACGCTGCGCGCGACCGGCGACGGCGCGACCATTTCCCTGACCGGCGCGGCAAGCAACGACGACTACGGCCTGCTGTTCAGCAGCTTTCTCGACGGCGTGCAGAGCGGCGGCCCGACCATCGCGACCGGCAGGAACGGCACCGTCGTGCTGCGCGCGCTCAACAACGGCACGAGCAACAGCGTTGCGTTCTTCGGCGACGTGAAGTTCACCACCGGCGCGAACGGCGCGCTGGCGATCCTGCCGGGCGGCATCGACGACAAGTTCGGGCTCACGCGTGCCGACGCCACGCCGATCAATCTCTTCAGCATGGGATCGGGCCTGAGCCTGGACGCCACGACGCTCAAGCAGACCTTCGCGGGTTTCGACACCATTGCGATCGGCAGCCCGACACAGACCGGGCGCATCACCGTGAACCGCGACTGCCCGGGCGGCGGACCGGCGTGCCGGCCTTCGCTGTCCAATAACCTGACGCTCGCCAATCCGGGCGCGGGCAGCCAGGGCATCCAGCTCGGCTCCGGTCTCGCGACGCCGGGCAAGACGCTGACGCTGCAATCGGCGGGCAGCGTCACCGATCCGGGCGGCATCGCGGCCAACGGGCTCATGCTCGGCGGGCCGGGCACCTTCACGCTCGACGACCGGGCCAACGACGTCAACGTGGTGTCGTTCGCCGGTGCGGGCAACGTGACGTTCACCGACGCGCACGGCTTCACCATCGGCTCGATGACGTCGCGCATCTTCGATCCCGCGTCGGGCCGCTTCGTCGCCCTGAACGCGGCCGACTCGACGCTCACCGGAAGGCTGCGGGCGGTCGCGGAGCAGGGCGGCATTACGCTGGGCGGCGGCGCCGGCGCGCAAAACGGTTCGGCCAACGGATCGGCGAACACCAGCCTGCGCGCGAAAGGGACCATTGAACTGGCGATGGAGAGCGGCCAGTTCCGCAACGCCGGCACGGGCACGATCGCGTCCGACGATGCGTGGCGCATCTACGCGCTCAACAGCCAAGGCGAGGTGCGCGGCGCCGTGCGGCCGGGGCCGGACAAGCCCAACCTCTATGGCTGCACGCTCGGCGGCGGATGCTCGTGGGGCGGCACGGTGCCGGCGACGGGCAATCACTTCGTCTACGCCCAGCAGCCGACCATCACCGTCACCGCCGACGACAAGACGCGCCTCGTGGGCGAGCAGAATCCGCCGTTCACGGCGACGGTGAGCGGGCTCGTCAACGGCGACACGGAAGCCGGCGCGCTCACGCGGGGATTCACGACCAACGCGACGGAGCAGTCGGCCGTGGGCGCATACACGATCACGCCGGCTTATACGTCGCAGGTGGGGTACAAGATCGAGGCGAAGCCGGGCGCTTTGCACGTGGACAAGGCGAAAGAGTCCGATCCGCCGGCCATCCGTCCGAAACGCGAGCCGAGCTTCCCGCCTCCGGACCGGGACCCACTGCCGAGGACGGACCCGGACACAGACCCGAGCCGGCCCTCCGCCCTGGCCGGATTGCAGACGCTTTTTTCCTCGCGCGAGGAAACCTTCGTCTACGAGAACAATCTCCAGGGCCAGGCGGAAATCTGCATCGGCTCGAACCAGCCGGAGTTCTTCACCAACGCGCCCGGCGAAAAGGCCGATCCGCTGGCGCTCGAGTGGAAGCGGGTGCGCGCGCAGCCGAACCTCAATCACTGCATCAGCGTGACGCGCAAGCACGGCTGCGACGATTTCTGAACGGACGGGGGCCGCCGCGCTTTCGGCGACATGGCGCCGAAAGCGCGTTAGTGCACGGTCACGTCGATGCCGAATTCAGCCGCGCCGAACGCGCCCGGACAGGCGTTCGCGCCCGGCTTGCACCGCGCATCTCCCGCGAAGGGTGAATAATCCGGCATCCGAAGCAATGCGGCTCGCTTTTGCGCATCCTTCGGGAAGGTGTCGACATCCTTTCCCTGCCGCAGCCCCGCGCGCGCGAAACTGCGCGGCGCGAGCGAGACGAGCGCGAGGAAGCGCACGCGGCCGGGCGTATGGTCGGCTACCATCGGCCAGTCGGTATGCGGCAGCAGCAGCGTCTTGCCCGCCTCGATCCGGTTGCCGCGATGATGCCGGTTGGGAAAAAGCAACTGATACTCCCCGAGCGGATCGACGCTGAAGATATAGAGATAGCCCGCCATCGCGCTGCGCACTTCGAACTGGAGATCTTCGCCGCTTTCGACCGATGCCCGCAGCGGCGTCGCGACGACGGCGATCGATGGATCGGACAGCGCGACGATGCGCGCGAGCTCGTCCGCGGCGGTGTAGTCGGCGAGGGGCGGCGCGATGTTCGTCGCCGAAGCTGAAGTCGACGCCGACGCCGAAGCTGAAGCCGATGCCGACGCCAATGCCGAAGCCGACGCCGACGCAGCCGGGCCGGGCGGCGGCTCGATCGAAGACGCCGGCGTCGTGTCGCTTGCGCTCGCGCTCGTCGCGATATCGGGCGCGGGCTTCTTCGGCTCGACCGGTTGAAGCGGCTTTTCCGGCTCGGCCGGCTTGAGCGGCCCGCTCGCGGGCGGCGTCGGCGCGGGCCGCAGCGCATGCCACGCCGCGCCGCCGGCTAGCGCCGCGACCGCAATCGCGACCGACGCGAGCAAAGGCGCGCGCGAGCGCATCGGGCGGACGTGAGCGAGGCGCGACGGCAACGCGCCGCTCGACGCGGCGCCCGTGCGCATATCGACCGTCGGTCCGTGCGTGCGCTGCGCTTCGAGACTCAGGCCGAGCTCGCTCGCGAACGCCTCGACGCTCTGCGGCCGGTGCTCAGGGCGCACCGCGAGCGCATGATCGATCGCGCGCAGAAAGGCCTCGGAGTAACGTCCCGCCAAGGTCCGCGCGAGCGGCACATGACTGTCGTGCATCATCCGTCCGACCGGGCTCGGCGGCGTCGTACCGCGAATCGCCCAGTGCACCACGGCGGCGAGCGCATAGAGATCGGTCCACGGTCCCTGCTGCATCGTCGCGACGGTGTCGAACTGTTCGAGCGGCGCGAAGCCCGGCTTGTAAATCACCGTCGGCGCCTGTCCCATGTCGTTGATGACGCGCCGCGCCGCGCCGAAATCGAGCAGCACCGGCCTGCCGTTGCCGGCCCGCAGCAGAATATTGTCGGGCGCGATGTCGCGATGACAGCAGCCCGCGCCGTGCAGCACGCCGAGCGCTTCCAGCACCGGCCCGAGCAGCGCGAGCAGCCAGGCCTGCGAAGGCGGCTCGGTCAGGTCGCGCAGCGTGTCCCTGAGCGTGAGGCCTTCGTAGAAGGGCATCGCCATATAGGCCGTGCCGTTCGCTTCCCAGTAGCGGAACACGTTGACGAGCGACGGATGATTGAACTTCGCGAGCAGCCGCGCCTCCTTGATGAAGCACGCGAGGCCGGCGGCCAGCGTCTCTTCGAGGCGCGTGGAGCGCACCGTCATGCGTCCCGCGCCGCCGCGCGCCGCGAGCGAGCCCGGAAAGTATTCCTTCACCGCGACGGTGCGCTCGAGCCGCGTATCCCACGCGCGATAGACAATGCCGAAGCCGCCCGCGCCAATCAGATCGAGAATCGTGAACTCGGCGAGCTGCGTGCCGGGCGGCAATGCGTTGCCGCTCGCTGCGTCCGCGCGCTCGCGGGGCATGTGCCCGACGATGAGCGTCTTGTCCTCGTCCTCGCTCGTCATGATCCGCCGCGCGCTTCCGTGCCCGCTTCCGTGCCCGCTTCCGTGCTCATTGCCGCGCTCTTTTCGCCGCCGATCCATACGGCGAGCGCCGAGTAATTGTCGTGACGCGCGGGCGCGCTTGCCCGCACCCGCGCCGACATGCGACCGATCCATTGCGCCGGCGAATCCGCGTCGCGCAGCGCTTCGAGCATGAAGGCGTCGTCGACGTAGGTCCACAGGCCGTCCGTGCAGAGCAGCACGGCGTCGCGCGCCAGCACGCGGCGCGTGCCCTCGACGCAGTCGATGCGGGCGCCGTCGCGCGTGCCGAGCGATGCCACCAGCACATTGCGATGCGGCGCGCGGCGCGCGTCGCCGAACGGCACAAGGCTCGCGTCCATCAGCTCCTGCGCGAGACTGTGATCGCGCGTGCGCGCGCCGATAGCGCCGCCGCGAAACCAGTAGAGCCGCGTGTCGCCGCTATGCGCCCACGCCGCCGTGCGCCTCTCGCGGTCGATGGCGAGCACGAGGCCCGTCGAGCACATGTCCGCGAGTTCGCCGCCGCGCGCCTGCTCCTCGACGATGTTCGCGTGCGCGTGCAGCAGCGCGCGCCTCAGGCGCTCGCCGTCGGGCGGCAATTCGGCCACCGTGAGAAAGCGCAGATCGGCGAGCGTCGTGTCGATCACGATGCGCGCGGCGATATCGCCCGCGCCGTGACCGCCCGCGCCGTCGGCGAGCACGCAGTAGTAGAGGCGCTCGCTGATCCATTCGCCGAGCGCATCCTCGTTGCGCGCGCGGCCGCCCTGCTCGGTGAGACTGGCACTTTCGAGTTGCACGCTGGCCTCCTTATGCCTCTGATCTTCCGCCGGCCGCGCGTTCACGCACGCGGGCGCTGTCCATAAGACGGGCGTCGTCCGCCGCGGCTGAAACGCGCGCGCCGAAAAACGCGCAGCGCTTTTAAAAAAGGCGCGGCAGCTTCGTTCTGTCGAAGCCGGGCGCATCGCCGCGCATCGCCCGATGCCGTTGCAAAGCGCCCGCGGCCATCGATCCGCTTGCCACGAACCCGCCATGACCACGCTCGACATCGACGCCTTCACCGCAGACATCTCGCCGGACGCGCCGTGCGGCGACGACGTGGAGTACGACCCGGCGTTCCGCGCGCTGGAGGACGCCGTCGACGGCAAGCCCGAAGCGGAATACGGCGACACGAAAGTGCCCCCGACGCCGCCCGACTGGCGCGCCGCGCTGGCGCTCGCAAGCGAGCTGCTGGCGAAGAGCCGCGATCTGCGCGTGGCCGTGCATCTGACGCGCGCGCTGCTCGCGCGGCATCGTGCACAAGGGCTGGCGGATGGCCTTGCGATCATCGCGGGACTGATCGAACGAAGCTGGAGCGCGTTGTATCCGCGGCTCGATCCCGACGACGGCGACGATCCGACCGCGCGTGTCAGCGCGCTCGCGCTGCTCGCCGATCCGCTCGGATTGCTAAAGGATCTGCGCGACGCGCCGCTCGCCGATTCGCGCCGCCACGGCCGCTTCTGCCTGCGCGACGTGCAATGCGCGGCCGGCGTCGCGCCGCCCGCCGACGCGCAGCCGGTCCCGATCGCATCGATGGAGGCGGCGCTCGCCGACGACGCCGAAGCCGCCGCCGCCACGCTCGCCGCGCTCGATGCCGCCGCCGCGAACGTGAGGCGCATCGAAGCGGCGCTCACGGCGCACGCGGGCGCCGCGTATGCGCTCGATCTTTCGGCGCTCGCCGCGCCGCTGCGCCAGGCGGCCGCGTTCATCCGCGAGCGCCTGCCGGACGCGCACGCCGCGCCGCCCGAATCCGGGCCCGACGGCGAGCCCGCCGCGGACGCGGCGCGCGCCGCGCGCGCGGCGGCGCCGGGCGAGGTCGAAAGCCGCAAGGACGTGGTCGCGGCGATCGAGCGCATCTGCGCCTATTACCGCAGACACGAACCGTCGAGCCCGGTGCCGCTGCTCCTGCATCGTGCCCGGCGTCTCGTCGACAAAGGCTTCATGGAGATCCTGCTGGACCTCGCGCCCGATGGCGTCGGACAGGCCCGGCAAGTGAGCGGGGAAGTGCAGGAGTAGCGAATTTTCGTCGTGCAGACACTTTGAGAAGGGGAATGGCCGTGAGCAAACCAAGCAGCCAGAAGTTCTTCAGGAACAATCGCGCGCCGCGCGTGCAGATCGAATACGACGTGGAGGTCAACGGCTCCGAGAAGAAGGTCAATCTGCCCTTCGTGATGGGCGTGATGGCCGACCTGAGCGGGCAGGCGACCGCGCCGCTCGCGCCCGTCGCCGACCGCAAGTTTCTCGAGATCGACAACGGCAACTTCGACGAGCGCCTCAAGTCGATGAAGCCGCGCGCCGCCATGCAGGTGCCGAACCGCCTGACGGACAAGGGCAATCTCGCCGTCGACATCACCTTCGAGAGCATGGACGACTTCTCGCCCGACGCCGTCGCGCGCAAGGTCGCGCCGCTCGCGAAGCTGCTGGAGGCGCGCGGCCAGCTCAAGAACCTGCTCACCTACATGGACGGCAAGACCGGCGCCGAGGAGCTGATCGCGCGCCTCCTGAACGATCCCGCGCTGCTCCAGGCGCTCGCCAGCGCGCCGAAGCCGGCCGGCGACGCGCCGGACGGGGCAGAGGGCAACGCGGACGGCGCGGACGGCGCGGCGTCATCGAACGGCGCATGAGTGGACAAACCGGAGACATTCACTATGTCAGAGCAAATGGCGGAGCAGGTCGCGGAAGAGGCGGATCGGGCCGAAAGCAGCACGCTCGCGGCGAACGAGTTCGAATCGCTTCTGCAAAAGGAATTCAAGCCGCGCAGCGACAAGGCGAAGGAAGCCGTCGAAACGGCGGTGCGCACGCTCGCGGAACAGGCGTTGCGCGACAGCGACACGATCTCGGGCGACGTGCTGGGCACCATCGAGAAGCTCATCGCGGGCATCGACAGGATGCTCACCGATCAGGTCAACGAGATCATCCATGCGGAGCAGTTCCAGGCAGTCGAAAGCGCGTGGCGCGGCCTGCACTATCTCGTCAGCAACACGGAGAGCGACGAGCTGCTCAAGATCCGCGTGATGAACATCTCGAAGGCCGATCTGCACAAGTCGCTCAGAAAGTACAAGGGCGCCATCTGGGACCAGAGCCCGATCTTCAAGAAGCTCTATGAAGAGGAATACGGCCAGTTCGGCGGCGAGCCGTACGGCACGCTTGTCGCCGATTACTACTTCGACAACAGCGGTCCCGACGTCGATCTGCTCACGCAGATCAGCCGCATTGCGGCGGCGGCGCACTCGCCGTTCATCGCGAGCGCGGACCCGGCCGTCATGCTGATGGATTCGTGGCAGGAGCTTTCCAATCCGACCGATCTGACCAACATCTTCCAGACGCCGCAGCATGCCGCGTGGCGCTCGCTGCGCGAATCCGAGGACTCGCGCTACGTCGGTCTCGCGATGCCGCGCTTTCTCGCGCGCGCGCCCTACGGCGCGAAGACCAACCCGGTCGAAGGTTTCGACTTCGAGGAAGACACGGCGGGCGCGGACAGCAGCAAGTACACCTGGGCGAACGCCGCCTATGCGATGGCGGTGAACATCAACCGCTCGTTCAAGGAATTCGGCTGGCTCTCGCGGATTCGCGGCATCGAATCGGGCGGCGCGGTGCCCGACCTGCCGGTGCACGCGTTTCCCACCGACGACGGTGGCGTCGACATGAAATGCCCGACGGAGATCGCCATCAGCGACCGGCGCGAGGCGGAGTTGGCGAAGAACGGCTTCATGCCGCTCGTGCACAAGAAGAACTCGGACTTCGCGGCGTTCATCGGCGCGCAATCGCTGCACAAGCCCGCCGTCTACGAAGACCCCGAGGCCACCGCCAACGCGAACCTGGCCGCGCGCCTGCCGTATCTGTTCGCGTGCAGCCGCTTCGCGCATTACCTGAAGTGCATCGTGCGCGACAAGGTCGGCTCGTTCAAGAGCAAGGAAGCGATGGAGCGCTGGCTCCACAACTGGATTCTCCAGTACGTCGACGGCGATCCGCTGCACTCGCCCGAGGAAGTGAAGGCGCGCCTGCCGCTCGCGGCGGCGAAGGTCGTGGTGGAGGAAGTCGAGGGCAATCCCGGCTACTACGCATCGAAGTTCTATCTGCGTCCGCATTATCAGCTCGAAGGACTCACGGTGTCGCTTCGGCTGGTGTCGAAGCTTCCGTCAGGCAATGCGGCCTGATGGTTGGTCTCACTGAATCAACGCTACTCATCAATCGGAGAAAGTCATGGCAATCGACATGTTCATGAAGCTCGGCGACATCTCGGGCGAAGCGCAGGACACGAAGCACAAGGGCGAGATCGAAGTGCTGGCGTGGAACTGGGGCCTGCATCAGACCGGAACGATGCACATGGGCTCCGGCGGCGGCACCGGCAAGGTGACGGTCCAGGACCTGTCGTTCACGAAGTACGCGGACAAGGCGAGTCCCACCATCATGCAGTTCTGCACCAAGGGCGACCATATGGACAAGGCCGTGCTGACGGTGCGCAAGGCCGGCGGCGATGCGCTCGAGTACTACACCGTCACGCTCGAAGACGTGCTCGTCAGTTCTTTTTCGACGGGCGGCTCGGGCGGCGAGGAGCGCTTCACCGAGAACGTCACGCTCAACTTCGCCAAGTTCAAGGTGATGTATCAGCCGCAGAACGCCAAGGGAGCGAAGGAGGGCGGCCCCGTGCACGCCACCTGGAACATCCCCGCCAACGCGCAAAGCTGAAGCGGCCGGGGCGCGCGGGCACGCCGCAACTGCCCGCGCGCCTGCGCCGGATCATCGTCGAACGGAACCTCGCCATGAGTGAAGTCGCCAGAAAGGACCGGCTGCTGCCGTCGCTGCTCGACCGCCTGACCGAGCCCGATTCCGCCGGAAAGCCGGGGGCGCGCGAACCTCGCCCGCTGTCGATGCGCGCGCTGCGCCGCAGCGTGGAGCGCGACCTCGCGTGGCTCTTCAACGCGAGCGCGCTGTGTTCGGCGCAGGACGTGGCGGGCTATCCGCACGTCGCGGATTCGGTGCTGAACTTCGGCTTTCCGGACATCGCGGGCAAGACGGCGGACGGCATCGACGCCGCCGCGCTCGAAGAGGCGATCCACAGGCTCGTGCGGGTCTTCGAGCCGCGCATCGTCCCGGACACGCTGCGGGTCACGGCGCTCGGCCGCGACCGGCCGGCGCGGCAGAACACCCTGTCGTTCCTGCTGGAAGGCGATCTGTGGGGACAGCCGTTTCCCGAGCGCCTGTATTTGCGCACCGATCTGGATCTCGAATCCGGCGAAGTGCGCATCTCGGACGAACTTGCGCGCGCCACGCCATGACGCCCGATCTGCTGCGCCACTACAGTCAGGAACTGCGGCACGTGCGCGAGATGGGCGCGGAATTCGCGCGCGACTTCCCGAACGTCGCGGCCCGGCTCGGCCTCGACGGCTTCGAATGCGCGGACCCGTATGTCGAACGCCTGCTCGAAGGCTTCAGCTTTCTCGCCGCGCGCGTGCAGGTGAAGCTCGACGCGGAGTTCCCGCGCTTCACGCAGCATCTCGCGGAGCTGGTGTATCCGCACTATCTCGCGCCGACGCCGTCGATGGCCGTCGTGCAGATCCAGCCCGATCTGGCCAATCCGGCGCTCGCGCCGGGCGTGAAGGTCGAGCGCGGCGCGGCGCTCTTCAGCGTGCTCGACAAGGCCGGCTCCACACGCTGCGAATACCGCACCGCGCACGAGCTCACGCTTTCGCCTCTCGAGATCGCCGAGGCGCGCTTCTTCACGCTGAGCGGCTCGCGCGACGCGGCGGGCATGCAGCCGGGTGTCGGGCGTGCGAGCGAAGTGAAAGGCGGGCTGCGCCTGCGCTTGCGCGCAACCGCCGGGCTGACCCTGGACCAGATCACGCTCGGGCGGCTCGTCGTGTTTCTGCGCGGCGCCGACGATCTCCCCCGGCGCATCCACGAGCGTCTGTTCGGCAGCGTGGCGGGCGTGTCGGTCGAGCGCCCGGGCGAGCCGGGCACGCGCGTCCTGCTGCCGGCTTCGGCGCTCGCGACCGTCGGCTTCGAGGAGAACGAGGCGTTGCTGCCGGTGAGCGCGCAGTCGTTCCCCGGCTACCGGCTGCTGCAGGAATACTTCGCCTTTCCGCAGCGTTTCCTGTTCTTCGCCATCGACGGGCTGCAGCCCGCGCTGCGGCGCGCGGCGGCGAAGGAAATCGATGTCGTCGTGCTGCTGTCCGGTTCCGACGACGCGCTCGAACGGATCGTCGATGTATCGAACTTCGCGCTGCACTGCACGCCGGTGATCAACCTGTTCGAGCGGCGCGCCGACCGCATCGCGGTAACCGGCGAGCAGTTCGAATATCACGTCCTGCCCGACCGCGCGCGGCCGATGGACTTCGAAGTGCATCAGGTGATGCAGGTGACGGGCTACCGGTCGAATGCAGAGGCGGAGCAGCACTTCGAGCCGTTCTATCGCGCGCGCGATCTCGGCGACGCGCACGAAGGCGGCGCGTGGTATCAGGTGCGCCGCGAGAAGCGCCTGCCGTCGGCGAGCCAGCGCGAGCGCGGCGCGCGCAGCAGCTATCTCGGCAGCGAGACGTTCATCGCGCTGGTCGACACGCGCAACGCGCCGTACCGCAGCGATCTGCGCCAGTTGGGCGTCACGGTCCGCTGCACCAATCGCGACCTGCCGGTCATGATCGCCCACGGCCGCGGCGCGACCGATTTCACGCTCGACGCGGAAGCGCCTGTCGAAAGCGTGCGCTGCCTCGAAGGGCCCGGCGAGCCGCAGCCCTCGCTCGCCGATGGCGCCGTGGCGTGGCGCCTGCTCGGGCATCTCGCACTCAACTATGCATCGCTGGTCGATCCGGGCGATCCGGACGAGCCGGACAGCGCGCGGCCGCTGCGCGAGCTGCTCACGCTCTATTGCCCCGCGAATCACGCGGCCGCGCGCAGGCAGATCGACGCGCTGCGCGCGGTCGGCTCGCGCGCCGTCACGCGGCGGCTGCCCGATGCGCGGGCGATCGCGTTCGGGCGCGGCATCGATGTCACGCTGCTGTTCGACGAAAGCGGCGGCGCTTCGGGCGCCTTCCTGCTCGGCGCGGTGCTCGCGCGGTTCTTCGCGCAGTACGTGTCGCTCAATTCCTTCGCCGAAACCGTCGTGAAGACATCGGGGCGCGGCGAGATCATGCGGTGGCCCGCGAGGAGAGGCGGATGCCGGACGCTCTAGAAATCGGCCGCGTGCTCGAAGCCGCCGCGCCGCGCTTCGACTTCTTCCAGGCGGTGCGGCTGCTCGAATGCGCGCACGCGCCGAAGCCGCGCGTGGGCGAATCGCCGCATCCGCGCGACGACTTCGTGCGCTTCGCTCAGGAACCCGAACTATGCTTCGCGCCGACGACGCTCGGCGGCTTTCGCGCGGGCCCCGCGCCCGGCAGCGGCCGTCTCCTCGTCAACTTCATGGGGCTGTTCGGGCCGAACGGTCCGCTGCCGATCCATCTCACCGAATATGCGCGCGAGCGCGCCCGGTTCGCGGGCGACGCCGCTTTCGCCCGCTATCTCGATGTGTTTCATCACCGCATGGTGGCGCTGTTCTATCGCGCGTGGGCGCAGGCTCAGCCCGCCGTGTCGCTCGACCGCGCGGGCCACGACCGCTTTTCCGTGTATGTCGGCAGCACGTTCGGCCTCGTGCCGCACGCCGCTGCGGGCGCGAACGAAGGCGCGGTTCCCGACTTCGCGCGGCTCCACTTCGCCGGCCTCCTCGCGCTGCCGACGCGTCCCGCCGCCGGATTGCAGCAGGTGCTCGCGCGCTTCTTCGACGCGCCGGTGCGTATCGACGAATGCGTCGGGCACTGGATGCGCCTGCCGCACACGGCACGCTCGCGCCTGGGACTGCCCGACGGCGCATGCCTGCTCGGCCGCTCCACGGTGCTCGGCGCGCGCGCGTGGGACCGGCAGCACAAGTTCCGCATCGTGATCGGGCCGCTCGGCCTCGCCGACTATCTGCGCTTTCTGCCGGGCGGCGCGAGCCTCGCGCGGCTCGTGCAATGGGTGCGCGGCTATCTGCGCGATCCGCTCGACTGGGACGTGCGCCTCGTCCTGAAGCGCGCGGAGGTGCCGCCTCTCGCGCTCGGGCGGCAGGCGCGGCTCGGTCACACGACATGGATCGGGAGCGGCCCGGCGCGGCGCGACGCGGACGATCTCGTCTTCGCGCCCGATCCCTCGCCGGGCGGCTGAAACCCAGGTTTGCATTCAAAGGAGACACGCTCATGGCCGAAATCAGCCGGGCCGCATTGTTCGGCAAGCTCAACCCGCTCAGCTATCGCGCGATGGAAAGCGCATCGCTGTTCTGCAAGCTGCGCGGCAATCCGTATATCGAAGTCGCGCACTGGCTGCATCAGGTGCTCAAGCTGCAGGACTCGGACCTGCACCGCATCGTCGCGCATTTCGACATCGAGCCCGCCGCGCTCGCCCGCGATCTCACCGGCGCGCTCGATGCGCTGCCGCGTGGGGGCGCGTCGGTCATCGATATCGCGCCGCAACTGGAGGAAGCCGTCGAGCGCGGCTGGGTGTACGGCTCGCTGCTGTTCGGCGAGACGCGCGTGCGCACCGGCCATCTGATCGTCGGCGCGCTGAAGACGCCGTCGCTGCGCAACAGTCTGCGCGGCATCTCGCGCCAGTTCGAGCGCGTGCGCCTCGACGAGCTCGCGGAACGCTTCGGCACGCTGCTCGCCGCCTCGCCCGAAACGGCGATGAGCGCGAGCGCCGCGCGGCAGCCCGCGGACGGCGGCCACGACGCGATGCCGCCCGCCGTGCTGGGGCAGGGCGAGGCGCTCAGGCGCTTCACCGTCGATCTCACCGAGGAAGCGCGCAACGGCAGGCTCGATCCCATCGTCGGGCGCGATGAGGAGATCCGCCAGGTCGTCGATATCCTCATGCGCCGCCGGCAGAACAATCCGCTGCTCGCGGGCGAGGCGGGCGTCGGCAAGACGGCTGTGGTCGAAGGGCTCGCGCAGCGCATCGTGGCCGGCGACGTGCCGCCGGCGCTCGCGAACGTCGCGCTGCGCACGCTCGATGTCGGGCTTTTGCAGGCGGGCGCGGGCGTGAAGGGCGAATTCGAAAGCCGCCTGCGGCAGGTGATCGAGGAAGTGCAGCGCTCCGAGAAGCCGGTGGTTTTGTTCATCGACGAGGCGCACACGCTGGTCGGCGCGGGCGGTCCCGCCGGCACCGGCGACGCGGCCAACCTGCTCAAGCCCGCGCTCGCGCGCGGCACGCTGCGCACCGTGGCGGCGACCACCTGGGCCGAGTACAAGAAGCATATCGAGAAGGACCCGGCGCTCACGCGGCGCTTCCAGGTCGTGCAGATCGGCGAGCCGGACGAGGGGCGCGCCGTGACGATGATGCGCGGCATCGCCGCGACGCTCGCGCGGCATCATCGCGTGCAGGTGCTCGACGAAGCGATCGAGGCCGCCGTGCGGCTGTCGCATCGCTATATTCCGGCGCGGCAGTTGCCGGACAAATCGGTGAGCCTGCTCGACACGGCCTGCGCGCGCGTGGCCGTGAGCCAGCACGCGACGCCCGCGCGCGTCGACGATGCACGCAAGCGCATCGCGGCGCTCGAAACCGAGCTGGCGATCATCGCGCGCGAGACGGCGCTCGGCGTCGATGCGGCGGCGCGCGAGACGCAGGCCCGCGCGCTCATCGATGCCGAACGGACGCGGCTCGCGGAACTCGAGACGCGCTGGGCCCGCGAGAAGTCGCTCGTGAAGGACATCCTGGCGCTGCGCGCGCGCCTGCACGACGACCAGACCGGCGATCAGACCGTCGAACCGGAGAACGACCGCACCGCCGACGACTGCACGCGCGCCGAGCTGCGCGCGCTTCACGCGCAACTCGACGAGGCGCAGGGCGAAGACCCGCTGATCCTGCCCGGCGTGGACCGTCAGGCCGTGGCCGCCGTGGTGCAGGACTGGACTGGCATTCCCGTCGGCCGCATGGTGCGCGACGAGATCGCCAGCGTGCTGCAGCTCGCGGATACGCTCGGCCGGCGCATCATCGGGCAGGATCATGCGATGCGGACCATCGCGCGGCGCATCCAGACCTCGCGCGCCGGGCTCGACAATCCGGGCAAGCCGGTCGGCGTGTTCATGCTCGCGGGCACTTCGGGCGTCGGCAAGACCGAGACTGCGCTCGCGCTCGCCGAGGCGCTCTATGGCGGCGAGCAGAACGTCATCACCATCAACATGAGCGAGTACCAGGAGGCGCACACCGTGTCCTCGCTCAAGGGCGCGCCGCCGGGCTATGTCGGTTACGGCGAGGGCGGTGTGCTGACCGAGGCCGTGCGGCGGCGCCCCTACAGCGTCGTGCTGCTCGACGAAGTCGAAAAGGCGCATCCGGACGTCCACGAGATTTTCTTTCAGGTGTTCGACAAGGGCTGGATGGAAGACGGCGAAGGCCGTGTGATCGACTTTCGCAACACGCTGATCCTGCTCACCACGAACGCCGGCAGCGAACTGATCGCGCATCTGTGTCGGGACGCGGAACGCGTGCCCGAACCCGACGCGCTCGCACGCGCGCTGCGCACGCCGCTCCTCGACGCGTTTCCCGCCGCGCTGCTCGGGCGGCTCGTCGTGGTGCCGTACTTTCCGCTGTCCGACGCGATGCTCGGCGCGATCGTCCGGCTCCAGCTCGGACGCATCGAGAAGCGCGTGCGCGAGGCCCACGGCGTGCCGTTCCTCTATGGCGACGAGGTCGTGCGGCTCATCACGAGCCGCTGCACCGAGCTGGAAAGCGGCGGCCGCATGATCGACGCGATCGTCACCAACACGCTGTTGCCGCGCATCAGCGCCGAGTTCCTCACCCGCATGATCGACAAGCGCCCGCTCACGCGCGTGGAGATCGGCGTGCAGGACGGCGAGTTCAGCTATGCGTTCGACTGAGCCCGCGCGCCGCTTCCGTTCCACGACCGCCAGACGGAGATCTCACGATGCCTCAGCAAGTCACCATGGGCGCGATGCTGCAATGCTCGTTCGGACTCGCGCCCTCGAGCCTCGCCGTGCTGCCTGTTCATCGCGTGATGGCCGAAGGGCCGCCCGCCGCGAACATCGGCGACCATCAGCCGATGGTCAATATCCTGCCGTTCGGCATGTGCACGTCGCCGGCGAATCCGGTGGTGGCGTCAGCGACGGCCGCCGCGCTGGGCGTGCTCACGCCGATGCCGTGCATCCCCGCGACGATGACGCCCTGGATGCCCGGCGCGCCGACCGTGTTGCTCGACGGCATGCCGTCGCTCGACAACGTGTCGAAGTGCATGTGCAACTGGGGCGGCGTGGTGTCGGTGCTGAATCCGGCGACCATGCAGACCATGATTCCGTGAGCCCGCCATGACGACCATCGACGCACATCGCCATGTCGCCGTCCGCTGCGCGGGCAAGCCCGTCAGCCTCGCGAGCCTGTCGGGGCGGGAGGCGCTCGGCCGCCTGAGCGAGTACCGGATCGAGCTGTACAGCACGAGCGCCGATATCGCCGCCGCGGACATGCTCGGCCGCGATATCTCCGTCGCCGTGGATCTGCCCGCGGGCGGCGAGCGGCAGATGAACGGCATCGTCACCGCGTGGCGGCTCGCTGCGCCCGGCGATCGCACGAAGAACCGGCCCGCGCGTTACGAGGCGCACGTGCATCCGCGCCTGTGGCTGCTCACGCGCGCGTCGCACAGCCGCTTCTTTGCCGGCGAAAGCGTGCCGCAGATCGTCTGCAAGCTGTTGCAGGACTATCAGATCGATTTCGTCGACCGGTGCACGGCATCCTATCCGGCGCTCGAGCATTGCGCGCAATACCGCGAAAGCGATTTCGACTTCGTGAGCCGGCTGCTCGAACGCGAGGGCATCTTCTATTTCTTCGAGCACGCCGAGGGCAGGCACCTCCTCGTGCTCGCCGATTCCGCCGACGTCCACGCGCCGCTCGCGCGCTACCCGGCGATTGCCTACGATCCGTGGCACGCGTCGGGCGAAGAAAAGGAATGCGTGTACGAATGGTCCTGTGGCGGGCAGTTGCAGACCGGCACCTACGAAGTCAACGACTACGACTTCGAAAAGCCCTCGGCCAGCGCGCAACAGGGTCTCGTGTCGCGCGCGACGCGCAGCACCGCGCACGATCCGCCCGTCTACGCGATGCAGGAGCATCTCGCGGGCCACGCTCAGCCGGGCGACGGCGAACGTCATGCGCGCATCGGCATGGAGATCGCGCAGGCGCGCAACGACAGCATCGATGCGCGCTCGAGCGCGCGCGGCATCGTGCCGGGCGGCTTCTTCAAGCTGCGCGGCCATCCGTGCGATGCGTTCAACCGCGAATATCTCGTGACGGGCACGACCTACGAGATCCATTCAGACGAGAACGCCTCGACGTCCGCCGGCGCGCCCGTGCGGCCGTTCTTCGATTGCGCGTTCACGGCGCTGCGCAAGGAATATTGCTTTCGCAGCGAGCGCAGCACGCCGCGCGCGCTCGTCGCGGGGCCGCAGACGGCCGTCGTCGTCGGTCCGGACGGCGAGGAAATTCTCACCGACAAGTATGGCCGCGTGAAGGTCCAGTTCCACTGGGAGCAGTTCGACCCGCCCGCCGATGCCGCCGCCCGCACACGGCGCTGCTGGGTGCGCGTGGCGCAGGGCTGGGCGGGCAAGCGCTGGGGCAGCTTCTTTCTGCCGCGCATCGGCCAGGAAGTGCTGGTCGAGTGCATCGAGGGCGACCCGGACCGGCCGCTCGTGACGGGCTGCGTCTACAACGCCAACACGATGCCGCCGTACAAGCTGCCCGCCAACGCCGCCATCTCCACGCTCAAGAGCAATTCGACGCGCGGCGGCGACGGCTACAACGAGCTGCGCTTCGACGACACCAAGGGCGCCGAGCAGATGTTCTTCCACGCCGAGAAGGACGAGGAGACGTGGATCGGGCACGACGCGCTCGCGAACATCGGCGGCGACCGGCACATGAAGGTCAGCGGCGACGAGTTTTTCGCCGTGACGGGCACGCGCCACGACGCCGTCGGCGGCGACAGCAACGCGCAGGTGGACGGCGCGGCGTCGCTGAAGGTCGCGCAGAAGATGCAGCAGAAGATCGGCACCGATCACGTCATCGACGCGGGCATGAACGTGCACATCAAGGCGGGCATGAACGTGGTGATCGAGGCGGGCGTGAGCATCACGCTCAAGGCGGGCGGCGGCTTCGTGGTGATCGGCCCGGCGAGCGTCGCGGTGTCGGGCACGCCGATCCTGCTCAATTCGGGCGGCGCGGCGCAATCGGCGGAAGGCGCGTCGCCGGCCGCGCCCACCGCGCCGAAGGACGCCGACGACGGCACGAAGCGGCTGCGTTCCTGATGCCACCGCGGCCGCGCCATTCGCGTAGAGAACCATCATGAGCCAGACCATCCTTTCGCTGCGTGTTCTGACCTCGAAGGGCCAGCCGGTCGCGGACCCGATCGCCGTCGAGTTCGGGCCGGCGGGCGGCATCATCGGGCGGGCGAGTCACTGCGCGCTGGTGCTGCCCGATCCCGACAAGATGATTTCGCGCGAGCAGGCGCGCATCGAATGGCGCGGCGATGCGTTCCTGTTCTGCGATCTCGGCGGCAATCCGAGCCTCCTTAACGAGCGCGCGCTCGGCGGCACGCGGGAGGCGCGCCTTTCGCCGGGCGACCGCATCCGGATCGGCGCGTACGCGCTGGTCGCGGACGTCGCCGAGCGTGACGATCCGGGCGCGCGGCGCGGCGTGCCCGGCGCCCAGGACGCGTGGCGCGCGGGCGCGCAGCCCCACGGGGATGCTTACGGCGATGCCCGCGCGGATGCCGCTGCCGCCGCGTACGCGCCGCTCTTCGGCGCCGATCTGTTCGGCCGCGCGCCCGCCGATGTGTCTTCGGGACCTGGCGGTTCGATGAGCGATCACGCGCCGCCCGGCTCGCACGCGTTGCCGCCGTCCTTCGGGGCGCGGCTCGTGCGCGCCGCCGCGCCGCGCGCGCTGCTGCCGGAGGCCTTCGATCCGCTCGCCGACGAACCCGCCGCGCCCCCGGACGATGCCGACGTGCTGCTGCCGAAGCTCGCGCCGGGCGGTCCGCGCGGGCTGCCGGACGACATCGGTGACATCGGCGATATCGGCGATATCGGCGACATCGGCGACATCGGTGCGCCCGAACGCGGCGAGTTCCGCGCCGATGCGCCTGCGCGCCCGCCGGAGCGCGACGCATCGCTGCGCGCGCCGCACCCCGCCAGCGGCGACGCGGTGCTCGCCGCATTGCTCGAGGGCCTCGGCCTCGACGCGAGCCGCGCGCTCGCATCGGGCGCCGAAGCCTTCGCGCGGCTCGCGGGCGAAATGCTGCGCGAAGCGCTCGCGGGCGCGATGACGGCGCTGCGCTCGCGCACCAGCACCAAGCGCGAGGCGCGGCTCGACCCGACCGTCATCGCGCCGCACAGCAACAACCCGCTCAAGTTTTTCCCCGACGTCGACAGCGTGCTCATGCAGATGTTCTCCGGGCGCGCGTCGGGCTATCTGCCGCCGGGCGAGGCGGTGCGCCAGGCCTTCGCCGATCTCGCCGCGCACGAACTGGCGGTGATGGCCGGCATGCGCGCCGCGCTCGACGACACAGAGGCGCGCTTCAGTCCCGCGCGCATCGAGGCGCAGGCCGGCGGCGCGCGCACGCGGCGCTTGCTGCCGGGGCGCAAGGCGCGCCTGTGGGACCTCTACGTCGCGCTGTACGCGCGCAACGGGCGCGACGGCGCGCAGCGCGGCGAGACCCTGCTCGAGCAGGCGTTCAACGAGGGCTATCAGCAGCAGATCGCCGCGCTGTCGGGCCGCGGCCACGCCCGCAACCCGCAAGGATGAATCCGCATATGTCGCTCAACAACAAGGTGATCTGGTCCGAAGGCATGTTCCTTCAGCCGCAGCATCTGCAGCAGCAGGACCGTTATCTGCGCGCGCAGATGGCCGCGCGTTGCGTGGGGCTGCGGCCGTTCGGCTGGGGCTTCACGTCGCTCGAAATCGATGCGCCGCTGCTCGCGCTGGGCAAGCTCGCGCTGCGCTCGGCGTCCGGCGTGCTGCCCGACGGCACGCCATTCGACATGCCCGCCGACGACAGCCTGCCCGAGCCGCTCGACATTCCCGAAACCGCCCGCGACGCGCTCGTGGTGCTCGCCCTGCCGCTCGCGCGCCCCGACGTGCCCGAGAGCGAGGAGGCGCCGCTCGCGGACAGCTTCGCGCGGCATCACGGCCTCGATCTGGAGGTGCGCGACAGCAGCGCCGTCGATGGCGGCGCGGCGCTGTTGCGCGTCGGCCGGCTGCGCGTGCGGCTCGCGCTGGCGCCGGACGTGGCGAACGCCTACACGTCGCTCGGCGTCGCGAAGGTGACGGAGCGCCTCGCGGACAACCGCGTGCTCCTCGACGACGACTACGCGCCGCCGTGTCTCGGCTTTCATGTCGCACCGCGCCTGGCCGCCTTCGCCGACGATCTCGCCGGCATGCTGCATCAGCGCGCCGAGGCGCTCGCCGGTCGCCTCGCGCAGCCCGGAACGACCGCCGCGGCCGAGGTGGCGGAGCTGCTGTTCCTGCAGGCGATCAACCGCGCGGAGCCGCTCGTCGCGCATCTCGCGCGGACGGCGCCGACTCATCCCGAGCTGCTGTATCGCGTGTTCGTCCAGCTGGCGGGCGATCTGTCGACGTTTTCCAAAACCGCCAGGCGTCCGCCGTCTTATCCGGTGTATCGCCACGACCATCTGCAAGAGACCTTCGCGCCCGTGATCGACGACCTGCGCTTGTCGCTGCGCATGGCCGAGGACGCGCGCGCGGTGGCGATTCCGCTCGAGCAGCGCAAGTACGGTGTGCGCGTCGCGGATGTCGCCGACAAGACGCTGTACGCGAACGCGTCTTTCGTGCTGGCCGTGCACGCGCACGTGCCGGCCGAAGCGATGCTGAGCGGCTTCGCGCCGCAGGTGCAGATCGGGCCGATCGAGCGCATCCGCGATCTGGTGAATCTGCATCTGCCGGGCATCGGCTTGCGCGCGCTGCCGGTCGCGCCGCGCGAGCTGCCGTTTCACGCGGGGTACACCTATTTCGCGCTCGACGGCGGTAGCGAACTGTGGAAGCAACTGCCCGCGTCGGCGGGGCTCGCGCTGTTCGTCGCGGGCGATTTTCCGGGGCTCGCCATGCAGATGTGGGCGATCCGCAACTGACGGCGCGCGGGCCCGCTCGTCACGGAAGCCGCGCAGCGGCTAATGAGGAAGCTCGATGAGGAAGCCTGATCGTGAGCACTGAAGACTTCGCGGCGGCGCCCGCCGGTTTCGATCCCGATTCCGATTCCGGTCCGACCATCCTCGTGCCGAGGCCGGGCGCGGCGCGCGCGGCCGGCTTCGCGAGCGCCGCGCCGGGCGCCGGAAGTTCGCCGGGCGCGCCGCCGCTCGCGGCGTTCGCGAGCGGGCTCAATCCGCTTTTGCGCGCGTCGAACCCGCTGCTCGAAGTCGCGCTGATGCTGCGCGCGCTGCCGACGCATCCGGATGTCGAGGATCTGCGCACGCAGCTTATCCAAATGGTGCGCGCGTTCGAGACGCAGGCCGGCGCGAGCGGCTACGACGACGAGACGCTCGGCGCATCGCGCTATTGCCTGTGCACGTTCGTCGATGAGGCCGTGGCGAGCACGCCGTGGGGCGCGGGCGTGTGGGGCGCGAAGAGCCTGCTCGTGCTCTTTCACAACGACACGGCGGGCGGCGACCGCTTCTTTCTGATCCTGCAGCGCTTCGCCCGCCATCCGCGCGCGCATGCGGACTTGCTCGAGCAACTCTACGTGATGCTCAGTCTCGGCTTCGAAGGGCGCTACCGGCTGCTCGGCGACGGGCGCGCGCAGCTCGCGAGCGTGCGCGAACGGCTCGCCGATCTCATCCGCCAGGAACGCGGCGCACCCGAACGCGCGCTGTCGCCGCACTGGCAGCCGCAGGCGCGCGAACAGAAGGCGCTCACGCATTTGCTGCCGGTATGGGTGGGCGGCGCGCTCGCGGCGGTGGCGCTGGTCGCGCTGGACCTGGGTCTGAGCTTGCGCCTCAATGCCGCGTCGGATCCCGTCTTCGATGCGCTCCACGCGATCCGGCTCGCGCCGCGGGCGCCGTCGCGGCTCGCATCGACGCCGGCGCCGGCGCAGGCGCCGACGCAGGCGAGCCCGGGCGCGCCGGAGCTGGCGCGCTTTCTCGCGCCGGAGATCGCGCGCGGGCTCGTGCGCGTGAGCGCGGCGCCCGGCCGCACGACGGTGCTGATCAACGGCGACGGCCTGTTCGCGTCGGGCAGCGCGCAGCCCGACGCCGCGCTCGGCGAGCTGATGGCGCGTATCGGCGATGCGCTCAAGCAGGCGCGGGGCAGGGTGATCGTCGCCGGTCATACGGACAACCAGCGCATGTTGTCGGCGCGCTTTCCTTCGAACTGGCATCTGTCGCAGGCGCGCGCCGAGGCGGTCGCGGCCCTGCTCGCCGCGCGCACCGGCACGCCGCAGCGCTTCTCCGCCGAGGGGCGCGGCGACACCGAGCCGGCCGCGTCGAACGACACGCCCGAGGGCCGGGCGCGCAACCGGCGCGTGGAGATCGTGCTGCTCGCGCCGGGCGCCGCGCCCTGACACCACATCTTTCCTTGGAAGCAGGTGGCTCATGAAACTCATCCGCTGGCTGTGCCGCCCCGTCATCCTGTCGCTCGTCGGCGTGCTCGCGCTCGCGGCGATCGTCTGGATCGAAGGGCCGATGCTCGCGTTCGGCGGCGCCGAGCCGCTCGCCTCGCGCAAGAGCCGCCTCTGCGTCGCGCTCGCGCTCGCGCTGGTCTGGGCGCTTTACTGGATCACGCGCCGCGTCGCGAGGCGCTTCGCCAACGTGCGCTTCGTGCGCGCGGTCGAGGACATGCCGGAGCCGCCAGCCGGCCAGAAGGAATCGCAGGCCGATCTCGCCGCGCTCAAGCAGCGCTTCGAGGAAGCGCTGGGCGTACTGCGCGCCGCGCGCGTGAAAGGACGCTTCGGCCGGCAGTATCTGTACGAGTTGCCGTGGTACATGTTCGTCGGCGCGCCGGGCACCGGCAAGACCACCGCGCTCGAGCATTCGGGCCTGCGCTTTCCGCTCGCCGAACGGCTCGGGCAGGCGGCGCGCGCGGCGATCGGCGGCGTCGGCGGCACGCGCAACTGCGACTGGTGGTTCACCGACGAAGCCGTGCTGCTCGACACCGCCGGCCGCTTCACGACGCAGGACAGCAACGCCCCCGCCGACCGCGCCGCGTGGTCCGGCTTTCTGCGGCTCTTGCGCAAGTACCGGCCGCGGCGGCCGCTCAATGGCGTGATCGCCGCGCTGTCGGTGCCGGATCTGCTGTGTCTCGACGAGCCCGCGCGGATCCGGCACGCGAGTTCGGTGCGCGATCGTATCAACGAGTTGCAGACGGAGCTGGGCACGGGCCTGCCCGTCTACGTGATGGTGACCAAGTGCGACCTGCTGGCGGGCTTCACGGAATATTTCGCCGATCTGGGCAGCGACGAGCGCGAGCAGGTCTGGGGCGCCACCTTTCCCGTCGGGGCCGACGACGCCATCGCGCGCTTTCCCGCCGAGTTCGATGCGCTCGAGCAGCAGTTGCAGGCCAACTTGCTGCGGCGCTTGCAGCAGGAGCCGGACGTTCAGCGCCGCGCGCTCATTCATGCCTTTCCGCAACAGTTCGCCGGGTTGCGCAGCGCGCTCACGGGGTTTCTCGCCGAAGCGTTCGGCGCGTCGCGCTTCGACCGGCCCGCGCTCGTGCGCGGCGTGTATTTCACGAGCGGCACGCAGGAAGGCCGGCCCATCGACCGCATGTTGAGCGCGATCGCACTGGCGCTCGGCATGGAGCGGCGGGTCGTCGTGCCGGGACGCGCGCAAGGGCGTTCGTACTTCATCACGCGCCTCATGCGCGAGGTGGTGTTCCGCGAAGCCGGGCTGGTCGGGGCGAGTCCGCGGCAGGAGCGCCGTCATGCGTGGCTGAAGCGCGCATCGATAGCGGCGATCGGCGCCGGGTTCGCGCTGGCGCTCACGGGCTTCGCGATCAGCTATCAGCGCAATCAGGCATTGATCGACGATGCGCGCCAGCAGGCGGCCCGCGTGCAGGCGCTGGCGAAGACCGTCAACCCCAGCGACGATCCTCGCTCCGTCCTGCCGCTGCTCGACGCCGCGCGCAATCTGCCGCGCGGCTACGCGCAGCGCGACGAGCCGGTGCCCTGGCTCGAGCGCCTCGGTCTTTTTCAGGGCGACAAGCTCGGCATGGAGGCGCAGGCGGTGTATCGGCGTCTGCTGCAAGCGACGCTGCTGCCGCTCGTCGTGGGCCGCATGACCGACGAGTTGCGCCGCGGCGACGCCAACGCGCTCGACTATCAGTACGGCGTGCTGCGCGCATATCTGATGCTCGGCGATCCGGCTCACTTCGACGCCGGCGCGGTGCGCCAGTGGGCGAACGCCGACTGGCGGCGCGGCCCGCTCGCGGATGCGTCCGATGCGCAGCGCGCCTCCCTCGACGCGCATCTCGCCGCGTTGTTCTCGCCCGCGCTGTTCCAGCCGGACTTGCCGCTGGACCGCGAGCTGGTCGCACGCGCGCGGGCCACGCTCGCGCGCCTGCCGCTCGCGCAGCGCGCCTACAGCCATGTGCGGCGCGATCTCGATCAGATGGGTCTCGCGGAACTGAGCGTGGTCGATGCGGGCGGCCGCAGCGCGCCGCTGGTGTTCGCGCGCGTGAGCGGCCAGCCGCTCACGCGTGGCGTGCCGGGCGCGTGGACGCGCGAGGGCTGGCGCCGTTTCGCCGCACTGCGCGATGCGGCCGTGCGCGCCATCGTGCAGGACGACTGGGTGCTGGCGCGCCAGGAGTCCGTAGAAACGCGCGGCGGCCCCGACGATCTGCGCGCGTCCGTCACGCGTCTCTATGAGGACGACTACATCCGCCGCTGGGACGACTTCCTCGCGGACTTGACCATCGTCGCGCCGGACAGCGTCGAGCGCGCCGCGCGCACGGCGAGCGTGCTGTCCGGGACGGATTCGCCGCTGCGCGCGCTGATGCGGCGCGCGGCGGCCGAGACGACGCTCGGCACGGCGGGCGCGAGTGTGGGCGCGAGTGTAGGCGAAGCGGCGTCTTCGCAGGCGGCGGGGCTCGGCAAGCAGTTCGACGCGCTCAGGCAGCGTGTGGCGCGCGGGCTCGGCGATGCGCCAGCCGACCCCGCGCCCGATCCCGCGCCGCCGCAGGTCAATCCGGTGGACGCACACTTTCAGGCGCTGCACGAATGGACTGGCGCGGCCAAAGGCGCCGACTCGGGCGCGGAGCCGGGCGCGGGCGGCGCACCCGCGCTCGAAGCCCAGTTGGCGGTACTGCGCGACGCGGCCGCGTATCTGAACGCCGCCGACGCCGCACGCCGCCAGGGGCAGCCCGCGCCGCCCGGCGACGCCCTCGCGCGCCTCACGACCGCCGCGCAAAACGCGCCGCCGCCGTTCAGCGCGATCGGCACGCGCCTCGCCGGCGACGCATCGGCGCTGCTTGCGGGCGGCGAGCACGCGCGGCTCGACGCGCTCTGGCAGGCGAACGTCGGCCGCTTGTGCAGGCAGGCGCTGGACGGCCGTTATCCGTTCGTGCGCACGTCGGTGCGCGACGCCGCGCCCGACGACTTCGGGCGCCTCCTCGCGCCCGGCGGCCTGATCGACGATTTCTTCCAGAAGAACCTCGCCGCCTACGCCGACATGTCCGGCGCGAAGTGGCGCTGGCGTTTGGGCGTGGCGCCGCTCGGCATCGGCGAGGGCGTGCTGGCGCAGTTCCAGCGCGCCGCGCAGATCCGCGACGCCTTCTTCCACGCGGGCGGCCGCGAAGTGTCGGTGCGCTTCGCGGTGCGTGCCGTGTCGATGGACCCGGCGATCGACCAGCTCACGCTCGACATCGACGGACAACAGTTCGTGGCCACGCCCGCGCAGGCGCGCTGGATGGACTTCCAGTGGCCGAGCGGACGCGGCACCGGGCAGGCGCATGTCGAGTTCCTGCCGCAGCAGGACGCGGGCGGCGCGAGCGCGCAGGGTCCGTGGGCGCTTTTGAGACTGCTCGATGGCGCGCATCTGAAGCCCGCCGGACAAATGGACCGGTTCCGCGTCACGTTCGGCGAGCAAGGGCGCAGGGCCGTGCTGGAGCTGAGCGCGAGCAGCGTGAACAACCCCTTCACGCCGGGCCTGGCGGAGCAGTTCCGCTGCCCGGATCACCTGTGACGGACCCGCGATGAGCGCGCCCGCGGGCTTCTTCGGCAAGCTGCGCACGCATGGCGATTTCGTCACGCGGCGCTTGCCGGCCGAGTTCATCGAACCGTGGGACGCGTGCATCCAGCGCGGCATGCTGCACGCGCGCGACACGCTCGACGGACGCTGGCTCGACGCCTATCTGACCGCGCCCGTGTGGATGTTCGCGCTCGGCGCGGGCGTATGCGGCGAACCGGCGTGGGCGGGCGTGCTGATGCCGGGCGTGGACCGCGTCGGGCGGCTCTTTCCGCTCACGGTGGCGGCGCGCATCGACGATTGCGCCTGGCTGTGCGCCGCCCAGCGCTGGTACGACGACGCAGCCGCGCTCGCGCTCTCGACACTGGCCGGCGAGAGCCGCCGCGACGCCTTCGGCGCCTTCGACGCGGCGCTCACCGCGCTGCCCTTCGCGCCCGATGCGCGCGCGTACCGCGTGCGTCCCGCCGACGGCGCGTGCTTCGCTGGCTGGCTGACGGCGTCCGTCGCGCGCGGCGAGAGCGCGTGGTGGACGCAGGGCTCGGCGCGTCGTCCCGCCGTGGCATTCCGCGCGGATGGCTTGCCGGACGCCGGCCGTTTCGCGCCGATGCTCGATGGCGCCGCGCCCGCCCATGGCGCCGCATGGCTCCCGCTCATCGTCGATGCGTCCGTGCCTTGAACGTTCAAACGGGCGCGTGCTCATTCGTCATCCTGATGAACCGGAAACAGGAGATGCGCGATGCTCACGCTACCGATCGACCACACGGCCATGCGCCTCCCTGTGAAACTCGCCGTGCGCCTCGCGCTGTGCGCCGCCGCGGCCTGCGGCCCGCATGCGCCGATGGCGCGCGCCGAGACCGTAATGACCGAACAGCAGGTCGACGAAATCGCGATCGAGCAGGCGCTCACGCCCGAAGACCACGACATCCAACGCGGCTTCGTGTTCAAGGAGCAGGCCGGTTTCGGCGCGCCGCAGGCCGCGCCGCGGCGCGCATCGGCCTCGATGCTGATCACGTTCGCGAGCAGCTCCGCCGTGCTGACGCCGAGCGCGATGGCGGCGCTCGACAAGGTGGAGCGCGCGCTGCAATCCGATCAGCTCGCGGCGTATCGCTTCCGCGTGGAAGGGCATGCCGATCCGCGCGGCGCGCAGGACGTCAACCTCAAGCTTTCGGCGCAACGCGCGGCGGCGGTCGTCGCGTATCTGACGAGCCACGGGATCGCGGCGGAGCGGCTCAGTTCGGTGGGCAGGGGGGCTTCGGAGCCGCTCAATCTGCGCAATCCGGCCGCGCCCGAAAATCGCCGCGTCACGATCGTGACGCTCAGGGACTAGGCGTTCGTGCGCCGGGAGAATCGCATCATGCGCATCCGGCGTCGCGACGCGTTGCGCAGGCTCGCTTTCTTCGGCATGGCGGCGGGGCTCGCGGGGCGGCTCGTGACCGCGCGCGCCGGGCTGGCACTCCTGCAGGACGACACCGGCATCGATGCCGACATCGACATCGATGCCGAAACGCCGCCGGCGGTCGTGCGCGTATCGCTTGCGCGCCTGCCCGAGGCGCTGCCCGACGATGGCACGCAGCGCTTGATCGATGTCGTCGATCAGCCGGGGCTGCACGTGCTGCAAACGCGCAGCATCGCCGAGCAGGGGCGCATGTTCGCGCGCATCGTCGCGCTGTTCGAGCAGCGCGACATGCCGCGCGACGCGGTGCTGAGCCAGACCGAACTGCTCGCGCAGGCGCGGCGCATGGGTGTCGATGCGGACGCGTTCACGGCGGGCAACAACTTCAGCGCGATCGAACTCGCGCGCTTCTTCGATCTGGGCCGGCGTCAGCGCATCGTTCTGACGGAGCCGGAGCGCAGCCTGCTGATGCTGCTGGTCGCGTGGAAGATATTGCGCCACGACGGCAGCGCGTGGCGCGCATCCGACGAAGCCGACTTCCTGATCACCTTGCCGGGACTCGGCGGCGAGCCTGCGCGCCACGCCGTCGATGCGCCGCTGCGCGCCGCCATTCTCAGTCACGAGCTCGGACACTGGCGGTACTTCTCGGATCCCGCGTACGCCGGCGCATGCCGGCAGTTCTGGTGGCGCGACCTGACGCTCGGCCAGCGCGCGGCGCTGACGCGGCAGTTGCGGGACCTGGGCTACGACGCGCGCGACAGCATCGCGATCGACGAGATGCAGGCTTATCTGCTGCATACGCCCGCGCGCTACATGCCGCTCGGCGACGTGACCGGAGCAGAGCCGGTCTCGATCATGGAGCTGACGCGGCGGCTCGAGCGGCGCATCGGGCAAGAGGACGCGGCGGAGTGAAGCGGGGCGCGGCGCGCGTGCCGCGACGTTGAAAAATCCGCCCGCTCGCCCGTTCTTTGCGCGAGCCATCCCGAATGGACGGCATCTTCACCGAGGAGCGAGGCAAATGGCCAACGGCATCATTCCGCAGATTCCCTTCTTTTTTATTCCGACGCCCCATTGCGCCGTCTCCGGGGACGAGCAGTTCGTCTTACTGAATGATTTTCGCATCGACGTGAGCAAGCCGAGACAGGAGCATATCGACTTCATCAGAAACTTCGTCGTGCCGCATTACATCAAGTGCCTCGAATCGTTCAACGATCAGAACCTCGTGGCGTTGGAGGTCAAAGCCTTCGGGTGGGCCAGCGCGACGGGAAGCAAGCCCCACAACGACGTACTGTCCCTGCAGCGCGCGCAGGCCGTCTGCGATGTCGTGGAGCGCGCGTTCAACGAACAGAAGACGAAGAGCGCGCTCCTCCGGGACTTCGGCGTCGTCAAGCTGCCCCACGGCAACGGCTACACGTTCGCCAAGACGGTTCGCGAGAAGGCGGAGGCGGAGGCGAGAAAGACATATTCAGATGCGGATGTCGAAAACTTCCAGGGCGGCTTCCGCTCGGTGTGGCTTCCGTTGCGCGTCTCCGAGAAAATCACGCCCGAATACTTCAGCTATCAATGCCGTGAGCTCTATGAGCTCGGCCTCAAGAAAGATAAGGTTCCCGGCAATCTGCTGGAGCAGAAGCTCGACGAGATCGAACATTCAGTCGGCAATTTCGGGACGGCGACCGCGAAGTTCGCGATCAAGCTAATCATCGGCAAGCTGAAAAAGAAGCTCATGTCTCAGATCACGGAGCTGACCAATGAAATTCCGGAACTCAGGATGCTTACGTTCGTCACCGAATTCGTGATCACGGACGATGTCGCGATGCTCTTCGAGTTCAAGGATCATCGCAATCTCACTGCCGTCTACAAGTACGAAGGCGACACGCACAAGAAGGACCTGGGCAGCGTCCTCAAGCCGGTCATGTATGTGATCGGCATTCGCCGCTACCTCGCGAAACTGGAAAAGGCGCTCAGGAACGCGTTGCAGAAACCGAGCGCCGCGCAGTATCGCGCGCAGATACAGGCGGCGCTGATTCAGGTGCAGGAGTTGCAGACCGAAGTGGATCAGACGATCGCCGAGATGACGGGCTCGGACGGTTCGGTCCGCAAGATGCTCGGCGACCGCATCACCGATTTTCTGCTCACGCTCGTCAACGAGGACGAGCCCCCGGAGAAGACCCGCATTCCCGTCTCCAACTGGTCCGATCCCTTCACGTTCCACGACCACAGGTTCTATTCGGTGGAGTCGTTTTCCGGGCCGGCGAGAACGCAGTCCGCCGATATCCTGTTCAAGTCCTACATCACGCTGGACTTCGCGGGCCGCGATCTTCACGGCTATCTAGGCTATGCGGCAAAGGTGGACATACTGAGCGACCTGTCCGCCCGCAATTCGCTGCTTAGCGGAAGCATCACGTACGGACGTCTCAAGCGCGCGTGACAGTGCTGGGCGATGCGGCCCCCGCCGGGGCATCGGCGGGGCCTGGCGTGCGATTTCCTTGTCCCGCGATGCAAGGAGCACATCATGCGGACACGAAATGCAAGCCGGGCACGGCGCGCGTCTCTTCGCAGATCCCGCGCGGTGCCATCGACGTTATTGCGCTTGGCCCTCGCGTCTGCAAGCGATGCATGTGCGAGCACGATTGCCACGACGCCCGCACCGCAAAGGCCATCCATATCATCGATGACATACGCGGGTCGCCGCATGAGCGCGTGCCCATGCGGCGGATGCTTGCGCGTCTGCATTTCATGCGCAGCGTGCTGCTCGATCGCGACGCGCGATTCCAGACGTGAACCTCAGCGCACCGCGTCTTCCACCAGTTCGATCCAGTGACGCACGCCGGTGCGTCCCGCGCCCGCGAGATGCGTCTGACAGCCGATGTTCGCCGTGACGATCATCTCGGGCGCGCCGCTTTCGAGCGCGTCCATCTTGCGGTCGCGCAGTTGCGTCGACAGTTCGGGCTGCGTGATCGAATAGGTGCCCGCCGAGCCGCAGCACAGATGCGCATCGGGCACCGCGGTGAGGTCGTAGCCGAGACGCGTCAAGATCGCTTCAACCGCGCCGCCGAGCTTCTGCGCATGCTGCAGCGTGCACGGACAATGAAACGCGATACGCGTTCTATCGGCGGACTTGAGCGCATCGAGCGGTTCCGCGCCGAGCACCTCGACGAGATCGCGCGCCAGCTCGGAAACGCGCGCCGCCTTCGCGGCGTAGTGCGGATCGTCGCGCAGCAAGTGCCCGTATTCCTTGATGAATGCGCCGCAGCCGCTCGCGGTCTGCACGATCGCTTCCGCGCCGGCTTCGATCGCGGGCCACCATGCATCGATATTGCGCCGCGCGCGCATCAGACCCGCTTCCTGTGCGTTGAGGTGATAGTCGGTCGCGCCGCAGCAGCCCGCGCGAGGCGCTCCGATCACGCTGATGCCGAGACGATCGAGCACGCGCGCGGCCGCCGCATTCGTATTGGGCGACAGCGACGGTTGCACGCAGCCTTCGAGCATCAGCACGCGGCGCGCATGACGAACGGCCGGTCTCGCTTTCGCCGCGACGGTGCGCGCCGGAATCTTTTGCCTGAGCGATGCCGGCATCAACGGACGCGCGATGCGTCCGGCCGTAAGCAGCGCATCGAACACGGCGGGGCGCGGGATCACGTGACGCAAGCCGTTGCGCAACACGCGCTCGCGCACGGGGCGCGGCACGCGGCGTTCCAGCTCCGCGCGGCCAATATCGAGCAGCGCGTGATACGTGACACCCGAAGGACATGTCGTTTCGCAATTGCGGCACGTGAGGCAGCGGTCGAGATGCAGTTGCGTCTTGTCGGTGACCGGCTCGCCTTCGAGCATCTGCTTGATGAGATAGATGCGTCCGCGCGGACCATCCAGCTCGTTGCCCAACAACTGGTACGTGGGGCAGGTGGCATTGCAGAAGCCGCAATGCACGCATGAGCGCAGGATGTCTTCGGCTTCCTTCGCGCGTGCGAGCGTTCTGGCTTCGTCGCTGAGATTCGTTTGCATGGCGGTGCCTGTCGATAGCGTCAGTAGTCGGCGTACATCCGGCCTGGATTGAACACGCCGTGCGGATCGAGGCGCTGCTTCAGTTGCCGGTGAAAGCGCACGAGCGGTGCCGCGAGCGGATGAAACGGATCGGCTGCGCGGCATGGCGTGAAGCATGTCGCGTGTCCGCCCGCCGCGCTCGCGATGCCGCGAATGACATCGGCGCTCGCATCGCTTTTGAGCCAGCGCTGCGCGCCGCCCCAATCGAGCATGACATCGCCGGGCATATCGATAAGCGGCGTAGCGTTCGGCAGGGACAGTCGCCACAACGGGCGTTCATCCCTGAAGAAAGGGAGACGCTGCTCGCGCAGATCGGACCAGAACTGCGCTTCGAGATGCGCCCCGCCGATGCGGTCCACCGCAGCGCGCACCGAGCCCGTGCCGCCTTCCAGACGCACATGCAGACGGCCATCCACATGACATGCGCCGCTCACCGGCAATGCGGCCTTGCGCCATGATGCAAGTTCGCGCATGGCTTCGCCTGCTTCGAGTGCGAGCGAAAGGCACCGCGTTTCGCGCGGCTTCGGCAGCACTTTCATCGAGACTTCCGTGATGAGGCCGAGACAGCCGAAGCTGCCGCTCATCAAACGCGATACGTCGTAACCGGCGACGTTTTTCATCACTTGCCCGCCGAATCGCAGATGCTTGCCTTCGCCCGTGACGATGCGGCAGCCGAGCACGAAGTCGCGCACCGAGCCGGCCCACGGACGGCGCGGCCCGGACAGCCCCGTGGCCACCACGCCGCCGATCGTTGCGGCGTCACCGAACGCGGGTGGCTCGCACGGCAGCATTTGACCGGCTTCGTCGAGGATCGCGTTCAATTCGGCGAGCGGCGTGCCCGCGCGCGCGGTGATCACGAGTTCGCTCGGCTCATAGCTCACGATGCCGCGATGCGCTCGCGTGTCGATGTCTTCGCCTTCGACGCTTCTGCCGAGAAACGCCTTGCTGTCGCCGCCGCGAATGCGCAGCGGCTGCTTGCGTGCGATTGCGCGTTGCACTTTGTCGACGAGGCGTTCGCTGTCGTCGATGGAGATGAGGTCGCGTCGCATCAGAAGCGCTCCAGTTCGGGATGAGGCAACGCGCCGTGATGCACGTGCATTGCGCCGAACTCCGCGCAGCGATGCAGTGTCGGCACGTTCTTGCCGGGGTTCAGCAGCCCGGCGGGATCGAAAGCGGCCTTGACGGCATGAAAGAACGTGAGCTCGTCGCCGTTGAATTGCGCGCACATCTGATTGATCTTCTCGCGGCCCACGCCATGTTCGCCCGTAATGCTGCCGCCCACTTCGACGCACAATTCGAGGATGCGCGCGCCGATGGCTTCGGCGCGATCCATTTCGCCGGGCGCGTTGGCATCGAAAAGAATGAGCGGATGCATGTTGCCGTCGCCCGCGTGAAATACGTTCGCCACGCGCAGCCCGTATTGCGCCGACAAGTCCGCGATGCCGCGCAGCACGCGCGACAGTTCACGGCGCGGAATCGTGCCGTCCATGCAGTAGTAATCGGGCGAAATGCGGCCCACCGCCGGAAACGCGTTCTTGCGGCCCGCCCAGAAGCGCTGGCGTTCCGCCTCGTTCGCGGCGAGGCGAATGTCCGTCGCGCCGGCTGCGCGCAGCAGCGCTTCGACGCGCGCGCAATCTTCCTCAACGTCCGATTCCGCGCCATCGACTTCGCAGAGCAACAGCGCTTTCGCATCGACGGGATAGCCCGCGTGAATGAAGTCCTCTGCGGCGCGGATCGCGAGGTTGTCCATCATTTCGAGGCCGCCGGGAATCACGCCTGCCGCGATGATCTGCGCGACGGCGTCGCCGGCTTTCTCGATGTCGTCGAAGCTCGCGAGCAGCACCTTCGCACTCTGCGGCTTCGTGAGCAGCTTGACCGTCACTTCCACCACCACGCCGAGCATGCCTTCCGATCCGGTGATGAGCGCGAGCAGATCGAAGCCGGGCGCATCGAGCGCTTCGGCGCCGAGCGTGAGACGTTCGCCGTCGATCGTGATGATCTCCACGCGAAGAATGTTATGGACCGTGAGCCCGTACTTGAGGCAGTGCACGCCGCCCGCGTTTTCCGCGACATTGCCGCCGATCGAGCACGCGATCTGCGAGGAAGGATCGGGCGCGTAATAGAGACCATGCGGCGCGGCGGCCTGTGAAATCGCGAGATTGCGCACGCCCGGCTGCACGCGCGCGATGCAGGCTTCGGGATCGATTTCGAGGATTCGGTTGAAGCGCGACATCACGAGCAGGATGCCTTTTTCCAGCGGCAACGCGCCGCCCGACAGCCCCGTGCCCGCGCCGCGCGCGACGACCGGCACTCCATGCGCGTGCGCGTACTTCAGGAGCGCCTGAACCTCGTCGATAGTGCCCGGCAGCGCGACGAGCATCGGCGTGATGCGATACGCGGAGAGGCCGTCGCATTCGAAGGGACGCAGGTCTTCTTTCGAATGCAGCAGTTGCAGATTGGGAAGCAGCGCTATCAGATCGCGCACGATGGCGGCTTTGTCGTGATCGGCGAGCGGCCCGTCGAGCCTTTCGTCGTAGGCGTAGGTCATGCGGTGTCTCCGGTGGGGCGCGGGTTCGTGCCCACGTGTGCTTTTTGGCGATTCTTCCGGCTCGTAGACGGGATGTCGATGATTTTCGCACTGGTATTACCAGTTTTTGTGTTGCGTCCAAATTGCGAGATACGGTGGAATCGTCCGTGCTGTTGGGCGTGGAGAAAGAAAATTCGCGCCTCTCGTGCTAGCATTTAAAGCTGGTAATACCAGTGGTGAGCACCATGAACGAAGCGGATGAGAGCAAACGAAAACTGGCGGATGTGGTCGTGGAGCGTATCGAGGCGTTGATCGTCGACGGCGTGCTGAAGGTGGGACAGACGCTGCCGTCTGAGCGGCGGCTGACGGAAAAGCTCGGCGTGTCCCGCACCGCGCTACGCGAAGGTCTGAAGATACTGCGAGCGAGAGGATTGATCGAAACGTCGCAGGGCAAGGGCTCGTTCGTCGCCAGGCTGACGGCGGAGCCCGCGCAGACACCGATGATGCATCTGCTCGGATCGCAGCCGCGCACGCTCTACGATCTGCTGGAAGTGCGCGAGATGCTGGAAGCGGAGGCGGCGCGCCTCGCCGCGCTGCGCGGCACGCAGGCCGATCACATCATGATCCGGCGGCGCTATGAAGAACTCGTCGCGGCGGATACGCACGACACGGATGCATCGACGCACGCGCGGCTCGATCACGCGTTTCATCTGGCGATCTGCGAGGCGTCGCACAATGCGGTGCTCGTGCATACGCTCGGCATGTTGAACGATCTGATGCTGAGCGCGGTCTTCGCGTCGGTGAACAATCTATATCACCGCGAGCCGCAGAAGCGGCTGATCGATCGTCAGCATGCGCGGCTCTACAACGCGGTGACGGGCAAGCTGCCGGAGCAGGCGCGCCGTGCAGCGAGCCAGCATGTCAAGAGCGTGCGCGAGAGTCTCGCGGAGATCGAGCGCGAGGAAGAACGGCTCGTGCGCTCGACATTGCGGCTGGAAGGCTGGGCCTGAAGACGTCGGCTGTGTCGGCTGCGTCGGCTCCGTCGTCTATTACGGCGCGAGCCAGCCGCGCCGGATCGGCCACGACAGCAGCTTGCGATAAAGCGCGATCAGCAGGCGCATCAACGCATCGCCCGCACGTGCCCAGAGCGGCGCAATGAACGCATAGGCCACGCACGCGGCGCCTACCGCGCCCAGCATATCGAGCGGAAAATGCACGCCGATACGCACACGCGCCCATGCGATTGCCACGCCCGCGAGCGTGACCAGCAGACCGCAACGCCACAGTCCGCCAAGCAGAAATGTCAGCGCGACGCTCGCGAACAAGGTCGCATGGTCGCTCGGAAACGACGAATCCGGCGCGTGTTCGATGAACGTATGGCCAAGACCGATCATGAACGGCCGTGGATGCATCCACACCAGGCCGATCAGCTGATTGAACCCGAGCGCGAGGAGCGCGACGCAACATGCGCGAACGGCGGCGCTTCGCTGATGGCGATCGCCGAGCAGCCACAGCAGCACGAGCAGCACCGGGATCAGATAAAGGAAGTCGTTGGCGATGGCCAGCGCGATATCGATCTGCCATTGCGGCGTATCGGGCGTCGCGTTGATCGAGAGAAACCACGCCTGGTTCAGCGCTTCGAGTGTATTCATGCGGCAGGTTCGCGGGCTACGAAGGATGGGGCAATCGTAGCGGGCGAACCTTATGCGAGACTTAGCACAACGCGATCGCCGCGCGCAGACCCAACAGATAGCTTTCCACGCCGAACCCGCAAATCTGCCCCTTCACGACTTCCGCGAAGACGGAGTGATGCCTGAACGGCTCGCGCGCATGAATGTTCGACATATGGATCTCGACAACGGGACACTCGAGTATGGCGAGCGCATCGCGGATGCCGTAGCTGTAATGCGTCCACGCGCCCGCATTGATCAGCACCGCGTCTTGCTGCTCTTCGAACGCGCGATGAATGCGCTCGCACATTGCGCCTTCGCTGTTGGTCTGAAAAGATTCGATCGTTACGCCGAGTTCGGCCGCAAGCGCTTGCAAACGCTCATCTATCTGTCCGAGCGTGATCGTGCCGTATTGCACGGGATCGCGCTTGCCGAACATGTTGTGATTGACGCCGTGAAGCATCAGGACTTTTTTCATCTGTGTGTTCCTCGGATACTTATTCGAGCGGCACGGTGAGACGGTCGATCACGGATCGCGTCTCGGGCCGCACGCCGCGCCACCATGCAAACGCTTCGGCGGCCTGCTCGACCAGCATGCCGACGCCATCGGCGATGCCGAGCACACCCGCATTGCGCGCGAGGCGCAGGAACGGCGTGAGCCGCTTGCCGTAAGCGAGTTCGTACGCCGTGCCGCGTGGACTGAACACGCTCGGAGCGACCGGCGGAAGC
Organism: Caballeronia sp. 11_S32; assembly: GCF_056930355.1. Classification (NCBI taxonomy): domain Bacteria; kingdom Pseudomonadati; phylum Pseudomonadota; class Betaproteobacteria; order Burkholderiales; family Burkholderiaceae; genus Caballeronia; species Caballeronia sp. 11_S32. The sequence goes on along the minus strand of NZ_JBXOWH010000001.1, from coordinate 930,162 downwards.
TCGCCCGTGAGACTCGCCGAAGTCGCGTTGACGACGAGATCAAAACTGCCCATGGCTTCGAGTTCGTTGTAGCCGCAGGCGCGCAGCGGCACGTTCGCGCCGACTTGCGACACGAGGCGCTTCGCCTTGCCGTAGTCGCGATTCGCGATGACCAGCTCCTTCGGACCCGCTGACAGAAACGGCAGCAATGCGCCGCGCGCCGCGCCGCCCGCGCCGAGCAGCAGCACGCGCTTGCCGGCGAGCGGCATGTTCAGATTCACTTCGATATCGCGCAGCAGCCCCACGCCGTCGAAGTTCTCCGCGACGATGCGCCCGTTCTCGAACTTGAGCGCATTCGCCGCGCCCGCGAGCGTCGCGCGTTCGCTGCGTTCATCGGACATAGCAAAGGCTTCGAGCTTGAAGGGCGCGGTGATGTTGATGCCTTTCGCGCCGCTCGCGATGAACGCGCGCACGGTGTCGCCGAAGCCGTCGCGCGGCGCTTCGATTGCTTCGTACGCGATATCCTGTTGCGTAACCTCCGCGAAAAGCCCATGAATCAGGGGAGATTTCGTATGTCCGATCGGATTGCCTATCACGGCATAGCGGTCAGTCATGATTGGCCTCGCTTCGAATAAAGCACGCCTTCGGTCTGCATCGCGTCGATATCGGCCTCGCTGAAACCGAGCGTGCGCGCGATCTCGGCGTTGTGTTGACCGAGGTCGGGCGCGACATCGCGAATCGTCGTGTCGCAGTCGGAGAAACGGAACGGCAGGTTGGGCATGCGCAGCTTGCCGTATCGCGGATGCTCCTGCTCGATCACCATCCCGCGCGCGGCAATCTGCGGGTCGTTGATCACTTCGTCGATGCGTTGCACCTTCGCGCATGGCACGTCGATGCCATCGAGCAACTCGAGCACTTGCGCTACCGAACGGCCTGCGACCCACGGTTCGACGACCGAGAGAATCTCCTTGCGATTCGTATTGCGGCCATCGAGATGATGCAAACGCGTATCCGCGCCGAAGCCTTTCGGTCCGCCATACGTTTCGATCAATGCGGCAAAGCGCTTCCATGCATCGTCCACTTGCGCGGCGATCACGAGATCCCCATCGGCTGCGCGGAACACGCCGTAGAGCGTGGATGTTGGCATGTCGTGACCCGTCTGCTCGGGCAACACGCCTTGCAGCGTGTAGCACTGCACCGCGTATTCGTGCATCGACACGAGCGTGTCGTAGAGCGCCATGTCGATATGCTGACCGCGGCCGCTCCTCTCGCGGCCGAGCAGCGCCGCATTGATGGCCGCGACCGCGTGAATGCCGGTGTACATATCGCCGAGCGAAATGCGCAGCAGCGGCGGACGTTCGCCCGGCGTGCCGATCATCTGCATGATGCCGCTCTTTGCCTCCGCGATGAGGCCGAAGCCCGCGCGATGCGCGTCCGGGCCGGTATGTCCATAAGCCGAGATCGAGCAATAGACGAGCTTCGGGTTGCGCGCGGACAGTTCTTCATAACCGAGCCCGAGCTTCTTCAGCGCGCCCGGCCGGTAGTTTTCTATGAACACATCCGCAGAATCGCACAGACGCTGCATGAACGCCTTGCCGCGTGGGTCTTTCATGTCGACGCTCACGCCGCGCTTGCCCATGTTGAGCTGGAGGAAGTAGCCGCTTTGTTCGTCATCGAGCACGGTGGCGTGCTGGCGTCCCGCATCGCCGCTGCCGGGACGCTCGACCTTGATCACTTCCGCGCCGAGCGCGGCGAGACAGCGGCCCACATACGGACCCGCGAGAAAGTGGCTGTAGTCGACGACGCGAATGCCTTCGAGTGGACGTGCCTGCATCAGAGCGCTCCCGGACGGCGCGGCACCATCAGACGATGTTCGCCACGTTGAACGGTCTCGCCGTTCTGATTGATCAGCTCCGACGGCAGCACGACGATGCCCCAGCCAGGACGGCTCTTGCTCGCGCGCATTGCGCCGACGCGAAACTTCACATGCAGCACGTCGTTCACCTTGATCGGCAGAAGAAAGTCCCACGTCCAGCCGAGCGACATGCCCGGCAGAAAGCGATAATCGCTCTGCGTCTTGAGCCCATCGGCGATGGAAAGACCGAACAAGCCATGCGCGACGATGCAACCGAAGTGACTCGCATTGGCATAGTCCTCGTCGACGTGAACCGGCGTGTGGTCGCCGGTCAGCTCGGCATACGCGAGAATGCGCGCCTTCGTTACGGTGTAGGTCGGGCTCACGCACACGTCGCCTTCGGTGGCGTCGTCCCAGTACTTTTCGATGATCGTCACGTTCACGCCTCCGCGCGCGGGTCGATGGCCAGTGCCCGCGCGACACACGCGGCAGGTCTGGCCTGAATGAATTCGATGGCAAGGCCATCGGGAAGACGCAGCCAGTTGCGTCCTTGCGGCATCTCGCTCACGGCGTATCGATGCGCGGCGCTCAGTGCGGCTTCGAGGTCTTCGCACATCACGCCGAGATGCGCGAGGCGTCCTTCGGGCGCCGTGTATTGCGGGTCGTGAATGAATTGCATGCCGCCGAGCGTCCAGTACTGACGCGGCGCTTCGCGCGTGCCGTCGACTTCGCGCATCGTCATGCCGAGCACGTCCTCGAAGAAACGGATGTGCCAGTGAATGTCCTTCACCCAGATCGCGACGTGTTCCAGATAAGCCTTCGGCGCGTTCATGCCGCTGTCTCCTGTTGTTGTCTATCGGCCATCGCGCGCTCGACGCCCTTGATGCACGACACGAGCGTCGCGTTGACAGGCGTCGGCACGCCGTGACGCTGCCCCCAGCGCACGACCGAGCCGTTGATGAAGTCGATTTCCGTGATCGAGCCGCGTTCGAGGCTCTGCAGCATGGAGGTCTTGAACGAGGACGGCAGGCCATCGGCGGCGAGCGTCCATGCGTCTTCGGGGGCACGCGTCGCGAGCGTGACGCCGGCGGATTTCGCGACCGTCATCGCTTCTTCGACCGCGGCGAGCGCGGTCGCCTTGAGCAGCGGCTCGCGATAGAGCTGTCCGTATGTGAGACCGGTGAGTCCCGTCAGCGCGCCGGTCGCGACATTGACGAGCAGCTTGTCCCACATCGTGCCGACGATGTTGTCGCTGACCGTGGTGATGAGCCCGGCATCGTTGAAGACGCGCGCGATAGCGTTCGCGCGCTGCGAGACGCGGCCATCGAGTTCGCCTATGTAGGTCGCTTTGCCCGCGACGCCCGACTGAATATGCCCCGCGCCCAGCAGCACGCCGCCGACATAAGTCTTGCCCGCCATCACGCGTTCACGTCCGACGATATCGGCGAGCACGTCCTCGTGCCCCAGTCCGTTCTGCAGCGAAAGCACGACCGTTTCAGGACCGACGAGCGCGAGCGCGCCGCGCATCGCCGATTCGGTGTGAAAGGACTTGACCAGCACGACGACGACATCGACAGGTCCGGCTTCCTCGGCGCGCGTCGTTGCACGCACGGCGATGGTTCGCGAACCGTTGGCGTCGTCGACTCGCAGACCTTCGCGGCGCATTGCGTTCACGTGCTCCGCATCGCGGTTCAGCAGCCAGGTTTCGTTTCCGGCTTCGGTCAGCGCGGCGCCGATGGCGCAACCCAGCGCGCCTGCTCCCAATATTGCGATCTTCAATGGCGTCTCCTTGAGATGAAGATCACGATACGGGCGTGGCATCATTCCGGCAATGCAATGGCTACAATGGCGTCATTGCCATACGCAATAATGAGAAAGCGCCGTGGATACGACAGAACTCCCCGATATCAAGCTTCTGCAGCTCTTCGATCTTCTCTACGACGTGCGCAGCGTCACCCGCGTGGCGGAGCAGCTCGGCCAGAGCCAGCCGACCATCAGCATCTGGCTCGGCAGGCTGCGTGAGCACTTGCAGGACCCGCTCTTCATCCGCACGCCGGGCGGCATGGCGCCGACGCCGCAAGCCGATGCGCTCATCGGCACGTGCCGCGAAATTCTCGAATCGCTGCGGCGCTTCACGGCGTGGGAAATCGCCTTCGACTCAGCCACCGCACAGAGGCGCTTCCGCATTTGCATGACCGATGCGAGCCACGTCACGCTATTGCCGCGTCTGCTCGCGCACATGCGCGCGCAGGCGCCGGGCATTCGTCTGGAAGCCGCGCGCATCGACGGCAACACCGAGCGCGCGCTGGAATCGGGCGAGGCGGATCTCGCCATCGGCTATGTGCCGTGGCTTTCCGGCGGCATCTATCAGCAGCAGTTGTATGAGCAGGACTGGGTGTGCCTGACGAACCGGCATCATCCGCGGCTGCGCGCGAGATTGAGCGCGAAGCAATATCGCGCGGAAGGGCATGTGGGCATCGCGGCGGGAACGGGCGCGCAACTGCTCGATCAGGCGCTCGCGCGGGAGCACGTCGAGCGGCGCGTCGTGCTGGAATTGCCGGGGTTTCTTGGATTGGGCGCAATCATCCAGACGACGGATCTGATCGCCACATTGCCGCGCCATATCGGCGAAACGCTCGCGCGCGCGAACGATCTCGCCGTGCACACTTGTCCGATTCCCGTCGATAGCTTCGCCGTGCGTCAGCACTGGCACGCGCGCTATCACCATGAAGCAGGCAATCGCTGGCTGCGCGGCGTGGTGTCTCAGCTATTCGGTTCACGATGATCGACGCCCACGAGCCGCGCGCCAAGCCGCTTCGCCAGCGCCTCGCCGCCTTGCTGCATCACGTAGTCGTGGTTCCATCTGAAGAGTGGACGCGCGACGGGCGCAAGCAGGTTCATCCAGCCGCGTCCGGTGCGCACGCGCCACTCGTATCGCACGATGGTGACCTCATCGCGCGATGAAAACCGCCAGCGCCCCGAGCCTTGCACATCGCCGCTCGCTTCGCCTTCGAGCAGCACGAGCGGCTCGACGCGCGTGACACGCATGTCGAAGCGCACGCGATACGGCAAGCGCCCCTTCCACGTATAACGATGCAACGCGCCGACGCCATCGTCCGCGCCGCTCTCCACTTCGATCACGCGCTCGACACACGTCCACCATTGCGGCCATGCGGCCGGATCGTGAATGGCGTCCCATACTTCGTGAAGCGGGGCTTCGATCTTCCAGACGGTAACGAATCGATATTCGCTCGCGCGCACGATCGCCTCCCGATCGCTTATTTCGTCTTCGAGTTCTGTGCGATGGCTTCGTCGGTTTCCCAGCCGCCGCCCAACGCGCGGAAGAGATTCACCTGATCCACGGCGACTTGTCCTTCGGCGGCCGCGACTTGCGCCGCGACGCCGGTGAGCGTGCGCGTCGCATCGAGATCGTTGAGGAAGGACTCGCGTCCCGCGCGATACAGCCGGTTCGTTTCATCGGCCGATTGGATCGCCGACTTGTACGCGGTGCGCAATGCATCGGCGCGCGTGGTGTCGGATGCGTAGACCGCGAGGCTGCTCTGCGTTTCCTGCAATGCCTTCAGCACGACGCCGTCGAAGCGCGCGAGCGCGCCGCTCGTCGCCGCTTCGGCCTGATGCACGCGCGCGCGCTGACCGTTGATCGGAAAGGTCCAGCTGATGAGGGGCCCGAATGCCCAGCGGTTCGTATTCGCGCCGAACAGGTCCTCCGCGATACCGACCGATCCCACCGATGCGCCGATGCTCACCGATGGATACAACGCCGCTGTCGCAACGCCGATGCGCGCCGTCGACGACGCGAGCTGGCGCTCGGCCTGCCGCACATCGGGGCGGCGCTTGAGCAGCGCGGCGCCATCGCCGACGGGAATGGGCGCGCGCAGCTTCGGCAGCTTCTGGCAGGCGAGGGCGGCTTTGGGCAAGTCCGATGGCGCACTTGCGAGCAGCATCGCGAGCCGGTATTGCGCGACACGCCGGCGCGCGACGAAGCGCGGGATATCGGCGGCGAGCGTATCGGCTTGCGTCTGTCCGCGCGTGACTTCCGATTGATTGCCGCGGCCCGCATCGCGCAGACGCTGCGTGAGCTTCACGCGCTCCTTCTGCAACGCGAGCGACTTCCGCGCGATCTCGAGCTCTTCCGCCGCCGAGCACGATTCGACATACGCGTGCACGACATCCGCGACCACCGTGACACGCGCGAGATCCTGCGCTGCCTCGACGGCTTCATCGTCCGCGTTCGCCGCTTCCACGCCGCGCCTGAGCTTGCCGAAGAGATCGATCTCATACGAGATGGAGAGATCGAGCGCGCCTTCGTTGACGACGGGAAGCTTCTCCGTCAACAGATATTGTTCCGCCGATTCCTGCGCGCGCTGAAACGCAGCCGATGCCTTGCCGGAGAATCCGCCCTGCTTGTTCGCGAACTCGACTTCGGCGCGCGAGCGCGCGAGATTCGCCGCCGCGACGCGCAGATCCGTGTTCGATGCGAGCGCCTGCGTCACGAGCTGATCGACGACGGGATCGTCATACAGACGCCACCATTTCGCGGGCACCGCGCCTTGCGTGACGGGTGCCTGATCGACGCCGTCGATGGCCGCGTTCGCATACGGCGCGTTGGCGGCGGCGCTGTCGGGCAGCTTGTAGTCGGGGCCGACGGTCGTGCAGCCGAAGAGCGCGAACGCCGATGACGCCGCGATGGCGATCGCTTTCATGACGCGCAGGCCGTTCATTGCGATGCGCCCCGTACGCCCGACACGCTGGAAGTCGGCGCGGGCGCGGACGCGGGAGACGTCTCCGACGCCGCGCGCCTGCCGATCTTCGGCCCGATGCCGCGCACCGACACCGTCGCCGTGCGGCCCGCGATCATGCGGAAGTCCGCCGGAATTTCATCGAGCGTCACGCGCACGGGAATGCGCTGCGCGAGACGCACCCAACTGAACGCGGGGTTCACGTTCGGCAGGAGACTCGGGCTTTGCTGACGGTCGCGGTCCTCGATTGCCGCGACGATGCTCTGCACATGACCGCGCAGGATGTTCGGCTCGCCCATGACCTGGATATCGACGGGCTGGCCGATATCGATGCCGCGCAGCTTCGTTTCCTCGAAATAGCCATCCACCCGGAACGAATGCATGTCGACGACCGAGAGCACCGCGCGTCCCGCCGCGACGTATTCGCCGGCGCGCGGCGCGCGATCGTTCAGATAACCATCGACGGGACTGAGTATCTCCGTGCGTTGCAGATTGAGGCGCGCGGTATCGATCGCGACTTCGGCATCGGCGAGCGCGGCCGTCGCCTGCTCGACGCGCGAATGCGTTTCTTCGACGACTTCACGCGCGACGAGATTGCCGAGCGCGCGATTGCGCGCATCTTCGCGGCGCGCCTGATCGAGCGTCGCGCGGCGTTGCTGCGCGGTGGCCTGCGCGTTGCGCAACGTGAGCGCATAGCGTGCCGGATCGATCACGAAGAGCACATCGCCTTTTTTGACCTGCTGATTGTCGACGACCTTCACCTCGGTGATGAGACCGGATACGTCGGGCGCGACCTGGATCACATCGGCGCGCACGTGGCCGTCGCGCGTCCACGGCGCGAACATGTAGTAGTCGACGAGCTTCCACAACACGACCGCCGCGATCGCGACGACGATGAGCGTAAGCAATATCTGCCCGAGAGAGAACCAGGTTTTTTTCACGAGATGAGCCGCTGCGAAACGATGACGACAACGCCCAGCACCAGAACATAGATGCCGAGATCGAAAATGGAACGGTGCCACACGAAACGATAAAAGCCGACGCGCGCGAGCACGGTGCGGATCGCCAGATTCACGAGATAGGCAATGAACATCAGTACGAGCACGGCGGGCACGAACACGCCGAGAATGTCGATTTCGCCGATCATGTGTGGCGTTCCGATGAATGAAGAGAGACGAGCATCATGCCGGCTCCGCGCGCGGTGGCGTTCCGTTGGCGGTGTCCGGCTGCGCTTGCGTCGCGGGCGGATGCAGCGACAGACGCATGCCGACGAGCGCATGCAGCGTATCGCGCAGCCACTTCTGCGCGACGACATCGGCGCTCGGCGATTGCGCGATCGCGCGTGACGTGACCTGGGCGCTCGTCGCGTCGATGCGGCGGATCAGTTCGGGCGGCACGGGTTGGCGCGTGCGTCGCGCGATGCATTGCTCGAAGTAGCGGCGCAACGCGTCGAGCACATCGTCGATAGAAGTCTGCAATTCCGCGGGAAGCTTGGAGCGCGTGCGGCGCAGATCGAGCGCATTCAACGCGACGCGGAAATCGCGGAAGCTTTCGATCGACGGATGACGATGCGAGTCCGTCGCCGCATGACGCGGCAGCAATTGCATCAGACGGTCGAGCATGCGCGCATAGAGATTGCGCTGATCCTCGATCACGACCGACGACGACGCGCTCAGCACGATATCCGCCCACGCCGAACGCGTGAGCCGCTCGGCGGCGAGTTCCGCGCCGAAGGGACGCGTTGTGCGCGTCCACAGATAAGCGAAGAGCAGGCCCGCGACGCCCGCGAGGTTGCTGTTGAGAAACACGAAGAAGTTCGCTTCGTACGCGCTCTGAATGCTGATGAACGTGGCCGTGTTCACCGCGACGAGCATCGTGACGAGACTGAAGCGCGGGTTCGTGGTCAGCGTGCCGATGACGAGGAACGGTCCCGCGAAAATCACGACGAGCATCGCGAAGTCATGCACGTTCGGCAGCACGACGAACACGTAGAGCCCGGCGAGCACCACGCTCATGCACGTTGCCACGAAGAACTTGAAGAGCTGCGGCGCCGGTTCGTCGAGCGCGGCGAAGAAGCAGCAGGACACGGCGGCGAGCGCCACGGCGGAGGCGCCGTCGTTCCAGCCCGACTCGATCCAAAGCCCGCACGCGACGATGATCGCGCTCACCGCGACGGCCGTCGAAAACAGCATCATGCCGCGATCGAAGAAGCGCGCCGTGCCGCCGAGACGCCAGTGCCGAAAGTGCGGACGCCATTCGCTCGACTCGTTGAGAATGGCCGCGCGCAGCGCGCGAATGTCCTGCCATACGTCGACAACCTGACCGAGACGCCACAGCGCATTCGACAGCAGCGCACCGTCCATGGTCGCGAGCGCTTCGACCGATGGCCGCATCGCCGCGATGCGCTCACGCAGCGCGTCCGGTTCGGGTGCGTTCTGCACGTCGACTTCACTGCGCGGCACGGGCGCGCTCACCCATGCCGCGACATCCTTGAGCAGCGCCTCCAGACCTTCCGGATGCTTGCCGTGCTTGTCGATCAGTTCGATCAGGGGATCCGCCATCGACGAAATCAGCGGCAGGAAGATCTGCATGCGGCCCTGCAACGCACGCGCGCGCCGCACGATATCGGGCCGCGTGTGATCGTAGGTCAGCTGGCTCAGCAGAAGCTCCAGACCGTTGACGGTCGCCGCGAGCCGCTGGCGCGCCGCCGAGATCGATGCGCCCGCGATATGCCCCGAAAGCGTCTCGCTCGCGTAAAACGAGGCGTCGCGGAACCACGCGTCCGTTCGTGCGATGAGCGTGGGCGCGAGGCGGCTCGGAAACACCACGCTGCCAACGATGCTCGCCACCATGATGCCGAGCAGAATCTCCTCGGTGCGCGTGATCGCGAGATCGAACACGCTCGCCGGATTGGTCACGGTGGGCAGCGCGATCAGCGGCAGCGTGTAGCCCGCCAGCAGAAACACGTAGCTGCGCGCGGTGCGATCGAACATCGAGAGATAGAGCAGCGTGCCCGTCCACAGCGCGACGATCACACTGAACAGAAACGGCGACTCGACGAAAGGCGGCACGATGAGCACGGCGCCCGCCGCGCCGATCATCGTGCCGAGCGCGCGATAGAGCGCCTTCGAGCGCGTCGCGCCGACGAACGGATTCGAGACGATATAGACGGTCGCCATGGCCCAGTAGGGACGCGGCAATTCGAGCGCGAGCGCAATATAGAGCGCGATCATCGCGGCGGCGAAGGTCTTGGCGGAAAAGAGCCACTCGCGCGCGGAAGGGAAGGACATGGCGCTATGCTCCGCGCTTTCCGGCGGACCGGACCGGCTTCGCGGATTCGTCGACCGCTTCGAGGGCGGCGAGCAGTTTCGCATCCGGCGACGCGCTGAACGCGTTGAGCACGCGCAGCGTCGTTTCCAGATCTTCGCGTGACACGCCCTTCAGGAGCCGCGCGCGCAGCGTGACGAGGCGCTCTTCCATGCGCGCCGTGACGGCGCGGCCTTCATCGGTGAGCGTGATGGTCTTGGCGCGCTTGTCTTCGGGATCTTCGTCGCGGCGCACGAGGCCGGCCGCGCAAAGCTGATCGAGCAGCCGCACGAGCGACGGCCCTTCGATGCCGACATGCTCCGCGAGCGTCACCTGACGCACCGCCTCGCCGAGCCGGTTGGCCGTGAGCAATGGCACGGCGCATGCTTCCGACACGCCGTAAGAGGCGAGCACGCCGTGGCTCGTGCGGCGCCAGCGTCGCGCGGCCAGCACGAGCGTGCTGCTCACGGAGCGGCGCAGTATGTCGAGATGGGTCATGCGGCCGGATTATAACGAGAAGCTTATTCGTTAGCATCCTATCGACCTATGATTTTTCTTTCAGATTGCGTACGTTACAGGCGGCCGGGTACGCGAATTGTCGTGCTATCTTTTCGGCTGGACCCTTCCGCACGCGCCGCCATGCCGATCACCTATCTTCGAGGACTGACCTCGCCGAGCCGCACCGATTCCGCCAACCGGCGCCTGGGCTGCGCGCTTGCTTTCGTCGCGGGCGCGGCCAACGCGGGCGGCTTTCTCGCGGTGGGCCAATATACGTCGCACATGTCGGGGCTCGTCTCGTCGATCGCCGATAACCTCGTGCTCGGCCAGATGGCGTTCGTCTTCTCCGCGATCGGCGCGGTCGGCGCATTTCTCTGCGGCGCGGCGACTTCCGCGATGCTCATCAACTGGGGACGGCAGCGGCGCGCGCATAGCGTTTTCGCCACGCCGCTTCTTCTCGAAGCGCTGCTTCTGCTCGTATTCGGCGTCCTCGGCGCGAATCTGGAGGCGCATCGCGTGTGGGACGTGCCGCTGACCGTCGCACTGCTGTGCTTCGTGATGGGCCTGCAGAACGCGATGATCACGAAGATCTCGAAGGCCGAGATCCGAACGACGCACGTGACGGGGCTCGTCACGGATATCGGCATCGAGATCGGCAAGAGTCTTTACTGGAACCGTGGCATCGCGCGCGATGACGCCGCTTATGTGCGCGCCAATCACGCGCGTCTCGCGCTGCTGAGCTCGCTCTTCGCGATGTTCATCCTCGGCGGCTTCGCGGGCGCGATCGGCTTCGCGCACCTGGGTTTCGCGACCACCGTGCCGCTCGCCGCGCTGCTCCTGCTGTTCTCGTCCGTGCCGCTCGCGGACGATCTCGCCGCGGGCAGGCGTCGCGCGCGGCAGTAGCTGCCGGTCTCCTTCCAATCAAACCAATCAGAAGCGAAGGATCGATTCGATGAAGTCTCGTGCGCCGATTCTTTTGGCGGCAGCCATTTTTTCTTTTGGCGTCATGTCCGGCGCCGCTCATGCAGAAGATGCAACGGCGATCAGGGCGACCGTCGATCAGACTATCAAGCCGCTGATGGCGCAGCACAATATCGCGGGCATGGCCGTGGGCGTCGTCGTGAACGGCGAGCCTTATGTGTTCGATTACGGCGTGGCGTCGAAGGCGGCGAAGCAGCCCGTCATGCGCGATACGCTCTTCGAGCTCGGCTCGATCAGCAAGACCTTCACCGCGACGCTCGCGTCCTATGCGCAAATAAAGGGCGATCTCTCGCTGAGCGATCCGGTGGGCAAACATCTTCCGGCACTTGCGGGAAGCGATTTCGGCAAGGTGACGCTGCTCGATCTCGGCACGCACACGCCGGGCGGTCTGCCGTTGCAGGTGCCCGATGATGTCCATAACGAAGACGAGCTGATGCGGTACTTCAAAACGTGGCGCGCGGCGCAACCGCCCGGCACGATCCGCACGTATGCGAATCCCGGTATCGGCACGCTCGGTTTGATCACGGCGAAGAGCATGCGGCAGGACTTCGACGCGCTGATGGAGACGCGTCTCTTCCCCGCGCTAGGCCTGAAGCGCAGCTATATGCACGTGCCCGCGTCGAAGCAGCGCGACTATGCGCAGGGTTACGCGAAGGACGATGCGCCGATTCGCATGAAAGGCGGCGTGCTGTCCTCGGAGGCCTACGGCGTGCGCTCGACGGCCGCCGACATGACGCGCTTTCTGCAAATCAATATGCACATGGTCCGCATCGATCCGGTGTTCCAGCGCGCTGTCGATGCCACGCATACCGGCTATTTCAAGGCCGGTCCGCTGACGCAGGACCTGATCTGGGAGCAGTATCCGTATCCCGTCGCGTTGCAGTCGCTGCTGGATGGAAACTCTGCGTCGATGATCCTGAACGCGACGCCCGTCACCCGGATCGATCCGCCGCAAGCCCCGCGCGATGACGTGTGGATCAACAAGACCGGCTCGACCAACGGCTTCGGCGCGTATGTCGCGTTCGTGCCGAAGCAGCGCGTGGGCATCGTGATGCTGGCGAATCGCAATATCCCGAACGAGGCGCGCGTGCAGGCCGCGTACGCGATCATCACGTCGCTGGCCGGCGCGCGATAGATAACGCGCGATGAGAATCGATCCCTACAGTCTCGAACTTTTCATCTCGGTCGTCGAGGAGGGATCGATCGCGCGCGCCGCGAGCCGCAGCCATATTGCGCCTTCGGCGTTGAGCAGGCGCATCGCCGATCTCGAAGCGGCCATCGGCGTCGCGCTTCTCATTCGCTCGCCTTCGGGCGTGCAACTGACCGAAGCGGGACAGCATGCGTATGCGAGCGCGCGTTCCATTCACGGCCAGCTCGAAAGCATGGCGCGTGAAGTTCAGTCGATGAGCGGGCAGATCGCGGGTGTCGTGCGCCTGCATGCGAACGCTTCGGCTATCGTGGGCTTCTTGCCCGAGCGGCTGACGTTGTTCAAGGCGCGTTATCCGCTCGTCGAGATCGCGCTGACCGAGCAGATCAGCGATGAAGTGATCCGCGCCTGTCTCGACGATCGCGCGGACGTTGGCATATCGGCGAGCAGCAAGACCCCCGCGGGCCTGGATACATGGCATTTCGCCGACGACCCGCTGATGGTCGTCCTGCCGCCCGGCCATGAACTGGCGCAAGCCGATGCGTTGAGCTTCGCGGAAGTCACGCGCTTTCCACTCGTCGCGTTGCAGGCTGGCGGCTCGCTCGATCAGACTTTGAAGGAACACGCCGATGCCGCGCGCCTGCCGCTCAACGTGACGGTCACCGTCAACAGCTTCGACGCGCAGTGCCGCATGGTGGAGGCGGGTCTCGGCATCGGCATCGTGCCGACAAGCGCGGCTTCCGCGTTCGCGGGCTCGCGCAGCTTCGTGCGCGTTCCCTTGCGCGAGACGTGGGGCAGCGGCCGATGCCTGCATGTGCATGCGCCGCGCAAGTCCTCGCGTCTGAAGGCGGTGCAGGCGCTGATCGATACCCTTATCGATCCCCCTATCGATAGCGAGGGTTAACGCGGACATCGCGTCTCGCGATGCCCCCCGTGTCGAAGCAACACTTCGTGCACGCGCGGGTGTGCGTCTAGATTGACATCGAAGGAGAATGCGATGGCCAATCTGGATGTGAGCGGGCGAATCCTGTTTCTGTGCGCCGACCCGGCGAAAGTCGAGCGTCAGCTCGCGGGCGAAGACCTGAGGCTCGACGAAGCGGGCGCGCTGCGCGATGACGTTTCCACTGACGAGATCACGCCGATCAGCGTGCTCACGCGCTTCGACGAGCGGCTCGGCCAGTGTCCGTATGTGGGCTTTCATGCGGGCGGGCGCAACCCCATCGGCCATGACGCGGTGCGCGCGGGCGGCTTTCAGGTGACCGTCGCGGGCAATCGCTACGGCAAGGGTTCGTCGCGCGAACATAGTCCGCTCGCCGAATATCACGCGGGCATTCGTCTCGTGATCGCGCGCAGCTTCGAGCGCATCTATCGGCAGAACGCGGACAATCTCGGGCTGTTCACATCGACGGATTTCGGTTTGATCGCGCGCATCCGGCGCGGCGAGGCGATCGATATCGATGAGCTCGTCGCGGGCCGCGATCCGCTGGCCGCCGCGATCCTGAAGAGCGGCGGCCTGCTTCGCTACGGCAAGTTGCATATGCAGCGAGTGAATGTCGGCCAAGCATCGAACGATGACACGCCGCGCACGCTCGTCGAAAAGATTCTCGCGCGCCATGCATTGACGACCGATGTGACGAACGCATCGCTGGAGCCGGGCAACGGCATCTTCGTGCGCGCGGACTGGCGCTTCGTCCACGAGTATTACACCGGCATGGCGGCGCATATGCTGCACGCGACCTTCGGCCGTCCTTTGACGCTGCACGAGCCGCGCCGCATGCTCGCGTTCGAGGATCATCTTTCGTATTCGCATCGCAGCGAACTGCATATCAGGAACGGCCTGCTGCCGAACGTGCGCGAGTTGTCGGAGGCGCATCGCGCATTCGCGCGCGACTACGACGTGCGCAATCACGGCTATCTGAACGAGACCGAAAGCACGATCGACGAAGGCTCGGAAGGCATCTCGCACGCAATGATGGCCGAGCGTTACGCGTTGCCGGGGCAGGTCGTCGCCGGAACGGATTCGCATACGCCGCATAGCGGCGCGCTGGGATGCGTCGCGTTCGGCGTCGGCACGACGGACATGGCGAATGCGTTCGTCACCGGTGCGGTGCGCATGACGGTGCCGCAGTCCTTGCGTATCGAGTTGCATGGGCCCATTCCCGCGGGCGTGACGGCAAAGGACATCGTGCTGCATCTTCTGGCCGATGCGCGCATTCGCGCCGGCGCGGGCGTGGGCAAGGTGTTCGAGTTCGCGGGCACGGCCATCGCACGCCTTTCGACCGACGAGCGCACGACGCTCACCAACATGACAGCGGAACTCGGCGGCTTCACGGGCATCGTCGCGCCAGACGATGAAACCGTGCGCTTCCTGAAGGAACGTCGCGGCATCGACTTCACGGTCGAGCCGTGGATGCGCAGCGACGAAGGCGCGCGCTACGCCGATGTGATCGAGATCGATTGCGCGCGTCTCACGCCGATGCTCGCGGCGCCCGGCGATCCGGGCAACGGCATCGCGCTTCAGTCGCTCGATGACCGGCCGCGCATCGATATCGCGTACGGCGGCTCATGCACGGCGGGCAAGCGCGAGGACTTCGATCACTATCATGACGTGCTTTCGTGGGCCGCCGCGCGCGGCCTGCGCGTGCCGGATCACGTGAAGCTGTATCTGCAATTCGGCACGCAGGACGTGCGCGACTATTGCATCGCGCAAGGCTATGTCGATGCCTTCGAGCGCGTCGGCGCGATCCTGCTTCAGCCTTCGTGCGGTGCGTGCGCGAACTGCGGGCCGGGGTCATCGACGGACGCGGAGCAGATCACCATCAGCGCGATCAATCGAAATTTTCCGGGCCGCTCGGGGCCGGGGAAAGTGTGGCTCGCGAGCCCGCCCACGGTCGCGGCGAGCGCGCTTTTGGGCAGCATCGCATCGTTCGAGGAACTGCAGCAGCGCTTCATGAATTAAGCACGATCGAGCCGCCATCGATGCGGCATCAAAATACATACAGGAGACAGCAATGGCCATCATGCAGGGCACTTCGCGTCTGCACGACGCAGCCGGCCGCGCGCTAACGGATGCGCCCGCCATCGCGGATACGGCAGGAATCTCGGCACGGCTCGACCGGCTTCCCGCGACGCGCGCGGTGTGGAAGCTCGTGTTTCTCTTGAGCCTCGGATTCTTCTTCGAGCTCTACGATCTGCTCTTCACAGGCTATATCGCGCCGGGGCTCGTGAAGAGCGGCATTCTCACCTCGACGACAGCGGGCCTGTTCGGCACGACCGGCGTCGCGAGCTTCATCGCCGCGTTGTTCTGCGGGCTGTTCATCGGCACGATCGCGTGCGGCTTTCTTGCGGACCGCTATGGACGCCGCGCGATCTTCACGTATTCGCTGCTCTGGTATGTCGCCGCGAATACGGTGATGGCGTTTCAGGACACCGCGCACTGGCTCAACTTCTGGCGCTTCGTCTCGGGGCTGGGCATTGGCGTGGAGCTCGTGACCATCGGCACGTACATGTCGGAACTCGCGCCAAAGCATCTGCGCGGCAGGGCGTTCGCGGTGTGTCAGGCCATCGGCTTCTCCGCCGTGCCCGTGGTCGCGTTCCTTTCCTATCTGCTCGTGCCGCGCGCGCCGTTCGGTTTCGACGGCTGGCGCTGGGTCGCGCTGGCGGGCGGCGTGAGCGCGCTATTCGTCTGGTATTTCCGCCGCAATCTGCCGGAAAGCCCGCGCTGGCTCGCGAGCAAGGGCCGCGTCGATGAAGCCGATGCGGTCCTGCGCAAGCTCGAAGACAAGGTTGCGCTTCAATACGGCAAGCCGCTGCCCGCGCCGGGGCCGTCCGATCCCATCGCGAGGAAAGCCGGTTTCGCCGATATGTGGAAGCCGCCGTATCGCAAGCGCACGGTAATGCTGATCATCTTCCATATCTTCCAGACGGTGGGCTTCTACGGCTTCGCGAACTGGGTGCCGACCTTGCTAGTCAAGCAGGGCGTGACGGTGACGTCGAGCCTGCTCTATACGACCGTCATCGGGCTGGCAGCGCCCATCGGGCCCTTGCTCGGCTACTGGATCGCCGATCGTTTCGAACGCAAGCATGTGATCGTGTTCATGGCGGGCGTGAATATCGTCGCGGGCCTGCTGTTCAGTCAGGCGTCGGCGGCCGCGATGATCGTCGTGCTCGGCATCACGCTCACGCTCGCGGGCAACATCATTTCGTTCACGTATCACACGTATCAGCAGGAGCTTTATCCGACGTCGATACGCGCGCGCGCAGTGGGCTTCGTGTATTCATGGAGCCGCTTGTCCGCGGTGTTCAGTTCATTCGTGATCGCGTTCGTGCTGAAGGAGGCGGGCGTGACCGGCGTGTTCGGCTTCATCGCGGGCGCGATGCTGCTCGTGATGCTGTCCATCGGTTTGATGGGTCCGCGCACGCTCGGCAGATCGCTCGAAAGCATTTCTCATTGACCTAAGCGCCGCAGGCGTGAATCAGGAATTGCTGCACGGCAGTGGCGGGGGCGTCCAGCACGGCGCCCTTGCGCCAGATCATGCCCGCTTCCATATGAGGAATGGCATCGTTGACGGGCCGCGCCTCGATTCGCTTGCCTTCGAGCGACCACGGCCGAAACACCATATCCGATAGCACGGTGACGCCGAAGCCGTGCGCCACCAGTCCACGCAGCGCCTCCATCGAACTCGTGCGAAATGCGATGTTCGGTTCGAGGCGCTTCTTGTGCCAATAGCGCATCGTGGATTGCTCGCCTTCGTCGACGGTAATCAGAATGTAGGGATGCGCGGCGATATCCTTCAGCGACACCGCATGCTGCTGCGCGAGCGGATGCGAAGGCGCAACCCACAATTGCCGCCGCGAGCGCATCAAGACCTGACTGTCGAAACGCTGCGGGCGCTGCAGATTCGATAGCAGCACGACGCCGATATCCACATCCCCATTCGCGACAGCTTCCTCGATCTGCGGCCGTTCCATATCGCGCAGATCGAAATCGATGAACGGATACGTCGCACGAAAGCGCGCGAGCAGTTCCGGCAAAAAATACCCGAGCACCGTGTAAGACGCCGCGATGCGAGCGACGCCGCGCATATCGTGTGCGCGAAACGGCGGCATGTGCATCGCGTCACGGGCGGCGTCGAGCACGCGGCGCGCGTGGTTATGAAAATCCTGACCATCGGGCGTGAGCGCGACGCCTTGCGGCAGGCGCTCGAACAACTTCGTGCCGAGCGCGCTTTCGAGTGCCAGAACCGCATTCGTGATCGCCGATTGCGAAACGTGCTCGTTCGCCGCCGCCATCGAGAACTGGCCGGTTTGCGCGGCGGCCACGAAATAGCGCAATTGCCGGAGCGTGAGATCGAAGGCCATCTGATTTTCGAATACCAGAGTTGTTTATTCATGATTTTACGATAGCAAATCGGCTTCCTATACTCGGCAAAAAACAATTTCCGAATCCTGGAGACATGCCCCTCATGAATGCACCCGATCGCGCCGCGCTATCCGCCGCAGACGTTTCGCTCGACGACAAGTACACACTGGAGAAAGGCCGCGTCTATATCAGCGGCACGCAGGCGCTCGTGCGTCTGCCGATGCTGCAAAAGGCGCGCGACCGCAAGGCGGGGCTGAACACTGCGGGCTTCATATCGGGCTATCGCGGCTCGCCGCTCGGCGCGCTCGATCAGTCGCTGTGGAAGGCGAAGCAGCATCTGAAAGACAACGACATCGTGTTCCAGCCGGGCGTGAACGAAGATCTCGCTGCGACGTCGATCTGGGGCACGCAGCAAGTGAATCTATGGCCGGGCGCGACGCGCGATGGCGTGTTCGGCATGTGGTACGGCAAGGGGCCGGGCGTGGACCGCACCGGCGATGTGTTCAAGCACGCGAATTCAGCGGGCACCGACAAGCACGGCGGCGTGCTGGTGCTCGCGGGCGACGATCACGCGGCAAAATCGTCGTCGGTGGCGCATCAGTCGGATCATGCGTTCATCGCGGCGGGCATTCCGGTGCTGTATCCGTCGAACGTGCAGGAATATCTCGACTACGGCCTGCATGGCTGGGCGATGAGCCGCTACTCCGGCCTGTGGGTCGCGATGAAATGCGTGACCGACGTGGTCGAATCCACCGCGTCGATCGATCTCGATCCGGACCGCGTGGAGATCGTCACGCCCACCGATTACGCGATGCCCGAAAGCGGCCTCAACATTCGCTGGCCGGATTCGCCGCTCGCGCAGGAAGCGCGTCTGCTCGACGAGAAGTGGTACGCCGCGTTGGCCTACGTGCGCGCGAACAAGCTGAACCGCGTGGTGATCGATTCGGACAAGCCGCGCTTCGGCATCATCACGGCGGGCAAGGCGTATCTGGATGTGCGTCAGGCACTCGTCGATCTCGGTCTCGACGATGAAACCTGCGCGCAGATCGGCTTGCGCGTGCTGAAAGTGGGCTGCGTGTGGCCGCTCGACGCGCAAGACGCCCGCGCCTTCGCAACGGGTCTCGAAGAGATTCTCGTCGTCGAAGAAAAGCGGCAGATTCTCGAATACGCGCTGAAGGAAGAACTCTACAACTGGCGCGAGGACGTGCGCCCGCGCATCTACGGCAAGTTCGACGAACGCGACAACGAAGGCGGCGAATGGTCCGTGCCGCGCGGAAACTGGCTTCTGCCCGCGCATTACGAGCTATCGCCCGCGCTGATCGCGAAAGCCATCGCGCGGCGTCTCGCGCGTGCGGATCTTCCTGAAGACGTCCGCGCACGCATGCTTGCGCGCGTCGAAACGATCGAAGCGAAGGAGCGCGAGGCCGCGAAGCCGCGTGTGGATGTGGAACGCAAGCCGTGGTTTTGCTCGGGTTGTCCGCACAACACCTCGACGCGCGTGCCGGAAGGATCGCGCGCGCTCGCGGGCATCGGCTGCCATTACATGTCGATGTGGATGGATCGCAAGACCGAGACCTTCAGCCAGATGGGCGGCGAAGGCGTCGCCTGGATCGGCCAGATGCACTTCTCGGGCGACAAGCACATGTTTGTCAATCTCGGCGACGGCACGTACTTCCATTCGGGCCTGCTCGCGGTGCGCGCGGCCATCGCGGCCAACGCGAACATCACGTACAAGATTCTTTATAACGATGCGGTCGCGATGACCGGCGGCCAGCCCGTCGACGGCGTGCTGACGGTGCCGCAGATCGCGCATCAGGTGTTTGCGGAAGGGGCGAAGCGCATCGTCATCGTGACCGATGAGCCGCAGAAATACGACGCGAATATCGTATTGCCTCAGGGCGTGAAGGTGCATCATCGCGATGAGCTCGACCGCATTCAACGCGAGCTGCGCGATACGCAAGGCACGACCATCCTCATCTACGATCAGACCTGCGCGACCGAAAAGCGCCGCCGCCGCAAGCGCGGCACGTATCCCGATCCGGCGCGCCGCGCGTTCATCAACGATGCTGTGTGCGAAGGCTGCGGCGATTGCTCGGTGCAATCGAATTGTTTGTCAGTCGAGCCGATGGACACGCCGCTCGGCACGAAGCGCAAGATCAATCAGTCGTCTTGCAACAAGGACTTCTCGTGCGTGAAGGGTTTTTGCCCGAGCTTCGTCACTGCCGAAGGCGCGCAGGTTCGCAAGCCGAAAGCGGCAGGCGGCGCGAAGCCCGATTTCGATAACCTGCCTTTGCCTTCTTTGCCCGTGCTGTCGAAACCTTACGGCATTCTGGTCACGGGTGTCGGCGGTACGGGCGTCGTGACGATTGGCGGCTTGATCGGCATGGCCGCGCACATCGAACGCAAAGGCGTGACCGTGCTCGACATGGCCGGTCTCGCGCAAAAGGGCGGCGCGGTGTTGAGCCACGTGCAGATCGCACCCGAGCCGCAAGCCTTGCATGCGACCCGCATCGCAACAGGCGAAGCGCGGCTCGTGATCGGCTGCGATGCGATCGTGTCGGCATCGAACGATGTGCTGTCTCGCACGCGCAATGGCATCACGCAGGCGGCGATCAATAGCGGCGCGACGCCGACCGCCGAGTTCGTCACCAATGCGCAATGGACCTTCCCCGCGAAGCAGACGGAGCAGGCGCTGACGGATAGCATCGGCGCGGGCTGCGCATTCATCGACGCCAATGCGCTCGCATTGAAGCTGCTCGGCGATACGATCTATTCGAATCCGCTCCTGCTCGGCTTCGCATGGCAGAAGGGCTGGCTGCCGCTCGAACTGGCGAGCCTGAGGCGCGCGATCGAACTGAACGGCGTGGCGGTGGAGAAGAACCTGCTCGCGTTCGACTGGGGACGGTACGTTGCGCAGCATGGCGTCGGCGATCTGATCAAGCCCGCGCAGCATGCGATCGTGATGAAGATGCCCGAGTCGCTGGAAAACGTGATCGCAACGCGCGAAGCGCTGTTGACCGCGTATCAAAGCGAAGCGTATGCGCGTTCGTACCGCAGCGTGATCGAGCGCATGCGCGAGAAGGAAAAGCCGTTGAATGCGAAACTGCCGCTGACGCGCGCGGTCGCCGTGAATCTCGCGAAGCTCATGGCGTATAAGGACGAGTACGAAGTCGCGCGCCTTTATGCCGATCCCGCGTATCTCGACAAGCTGCGTGGGCAATTCGAAGGCGAGCCGGGCCGTGATTACAAGCTGATGTTCCATCTCGCGCCGCCGCTCTTCGCCAAGCGCGACGAGCACGGTCATCTCGTGAAGCAGCGCTTCGGCGCATGGATGCTGCCCGCGTTCCGCATGCTCGCGAAGATGAAGGGCTTGCGCGGCACGTCGCTCGATGTGTTCGGCAAGACGGAAGAGCGCCGCACCGAACGCCAGATGATCGCGGATTACCGCGCGCTCGTCGATGAATTCTGCGCCACGCTCGACGCGGACCGCCTCGACACCGCGTTGCAACTCGCCAAGCTGCCCGACGAAATTCGCGGCTTCGGCCACGTGAAGGAGCGCAACATGGCGGCGGCGGCGAAGAAGCGCGAGCGTCTGATCGAGCGTTATCGCGCGCCGGTGGAAGTGGCGGCGACGGCCTGAGCGCCGTACACATCGCGGGCGGCGGCGCGTAACGCATCGACCATGACTTCGGTCGCGGGCGTGAAGAGCCGGTCCGCCCGCGTGACGATGCCGAAGTCGTCCATCTGGCAATCCATCGGCAGCGGCAGCATCGCGACGATGCCATGCCGCGCGTAATACAGCGCGACATCTTCCGCGACCACCGCGATCATGTCGCTCTGTTCCAGCAATTGCGTGACGAAGAGAATCGCCGCCGTCTCGACGACGTTGGACGGCGGCGCGAGGCTCGCGCGCTGAAACATCAGCTCGAAGCGATGCCGCAGCACGCTGCCCGCAGGCGGCACGAGCCACGCGGCATCGCGCACATCGCTCAATGTGAGCGCTTTCTCCTTCAGCAACGGATGCCCCGCGCGCACGACCGCGCGCACCGGCTCGCCCGCAAGCTGTTCGTAACGCAACCGCACCTTGTCATGCTCGGCTGAAAGACGGCCGATCACGATATCGAGCTTCTCTTGTGCGAGCTTTTCGAGCAGCACATTGCTCGTATCGATCTCGACGGAAATACGGATATCCGCATGCGCGCGTTTCACCGCCGCGACCGCAGCGGGCAATAGCCGCACGCCGGGGGACGTGATCGCGCCCATCGCCACATGCCCGAGCCGCCCCGACGCGAGCGCGACGAGTTCTTCCTGCGCCTGATCGAGACTGCCGAGCACCGCGCGCGCATGACGGATGATCGCGTCGCCATACAGCGTGGGCCTCACGCCGCGCGGCTCGCGCTCGAACAGCGTGACGCCGAGCGTCTCTTCCAGTTCGCGCAATAGCTTCGATGCGGCGGGCTGCGTCATGTTCAGCACCGCCGCCGCGCGATGAACATTGCCTTCTTCCGCAAGCGCCACGACGAGCAGAAGCTGCCGTGTCTTCAGGCGATTGCGCACATACCAAGGGCTTGGATTCAGCATTTAAGGGTTTATACGAATGCTGGTTTGTATATCGATAACGTCCAACTTTTCATTGGTCGATTATCGCGCGGGCTTTTAGACTTCGCCAAATCGAATTTGACGGGGATGAGAACGATGTCCGCATCGAAGCCCAGGCTGCGCTCTTCGCAGTGGTTCGGCACTAACGACAAGAACGGCTTCATGTATCGAAGCTGGATGAAGAACCAAGGCATTCCGGATCACGAGTTCGACGGCAGGCCGATCATCGGCATCTGCAATACGTGGTCGGAGCTCACACCCTGCAACGCGCACTTTCGCAAGATAGCGGAGCACGTGAAACGCGGCGTGTATGAGGCGGGCGGCTTTCCCGTCGAGTTTCCGGTGTTCTCGAACGGCGAATCGAACCTGCGTCCGACCGCGATGCTCACGCGCAATCTCGCGGCGATGGATGTCGAAGAAGCGATACGCGGCAATCCCATCGATGCCGTCGTGCTGCTCACCGGATGCGACAAGACCACGCCCGCGCTCCTGATGGGCGCGGCGAGCTGCGATGTGCCCGCGATCGTCGTCACGGGCGGCCCAATGCTGAACGGCAAGCTCGACGGCAAGAACATCGGCTCGGGCACGGCGGTTTGGCAACTGCATGAATCGCTCAAGGCCGGCGAGATCGATCTGCATCAGTTTCTTTCGGCCGAAGCCGGCATGTCGCGCTCGGCGGGCACGTGCAACACGATGGGCACCGCATCGACGATGGCCTGCATGGCCGAAGCGCTCGGCACGTCGTTGCCGCATAACGCCGCGATTCCCGCCGTCGATGCGCGCCGTTACGTGCTTGCCCATATGTCGGGCATTCGCATCGTGGAGATGGCGCTCGAAGGTCTGACGCTCTCGAAGATTCTCACGCGCGAGGCCTTCGAAAACGCGATCCGAACGAATGCCGCCATCGGCGGTTCGACCAATGCGGTCATCCATCTGAAAGCGATCGCGGGGCGCATCGGCGTGCCGCTGGAGCTGGAGGACTGGACGCGCATCGGCCGCGATACGCCGACCATCGTCGATCTGATGCCCTCGGGCCGCTTCCTGATGGAAGAGTTCTATTACGCGGGCGGGCTCCCTGCGGTGTTGCGGCGTCTCGGTGAAGCGAATCTGATTCCGCATCCCGATGCACTGACGGTGAACGGGAAGTCGCTGTGGGAGAACGTGAAGACCGCGCCCATCACCGACGACGAAGTAATTCGCAAGCTAAGCAATCCGCTCATCGACGATGGCGGCATTCGCATCCTGCGCGGCAATCTCGCGCCGCGCGGCGCGGTGCTCAAGCCATCGGCGGCGAGTCCCGAGCTGTTGAAGCATCGCGGCCGCGCGGTCGTGTTCGAGAACCTCGAGCATTACAAGGAGCGCATCGTCGATGAATCACTCGATGTCGACAAGGACTCCGTGCTCGTGCTGAAGAACTGCGGGCCGAAAGGTTATCCGGGCATGGCCGAAGTCGGCAACATGGGCTTGCCGCCAAAGCTGCTGCGTCAGGGCGTGAAGGACATGGTGCGTATCTCGGACGCGCGCATGAGCGGCACCGCATACGGCACGGTGGTGCTCCACGTCGCGCCGGAAGCGGCGGCGGGCGGGCCGCTTGCCGCGGTGCGCGACGGCGACTGGATCGAGCTCGATTGCGACGCGGGCACCTTGCATCTCGACATCGGCGACGAAGAGCTCGCGCGCCGCATGAGCGATCGAGAGCCGCCGCGCAAGCATGGCGAAGGCGGTTATCAGCGGCTTTATGTCGATCACGTATTGCAGGCCGATGAAGGTTGCGATCTGGACTTTCTCGTCGGCAAGCGCGGCGCGGCGGTGCCGAGACATTCGCACTGAGCATGAGCCTTCGATTCAATTCACTCCGGACGACAGCATGACCAGTCTCGCCAATCCACGCTATCGCGGTATCTTCCCGGTCGTGCCGACGACCTTCACCGAATCGGGCGAACTCGATCTCGACAGCCAGAAGCGCGCGGTCGATTTCATGATCGATGCAGGTTCCGATGGCCTCGCGATCCTCGCCAACTTCTCCGAGCAGTTCTCGCTCGCCGACGACGAACGCGACACGCTCACGCGCACGATCCTCGAACATGTGGCAGGCCGCGTGCCGGTGATCGTCACGACATCGCATTACGGCACGCGCGTATGCATCGAGCGCAGCCGGCGTGCGCAGGAACTCGGCGCCGCGATGATCATGGCGATGCCGCCGTATCACGGCGCGACGTTCCGCGTGCCGGAGGCATCGATTCACGAGTTCTATGCGCGCCTTTCGGATGCGTTGACGATCCCCATCATGATTCAGGACGCGCCGGCCGCGGGCACGCCGCTGTCGGCGGCGTTTCTCGCGCGCATGGCTCGCGAGATCGAACAGGTGTCGTACTTCAAGATCGAAACGCCGGGCGCGGCGAACAAGCTGCGCGAGTTGATCAGGCTCGGAGGCGATGCAATAGAAGGGCCATGGGACGGTGAAGAAGCAATTACGCTGCTCGCCGATCTCAACGCGGGCGCGACCGGCTCGATGACGGGCGGCGGCTTTCCTGATGGCATTCGGCCGATCATCGAGGCGCATCGCAACGGGCGCATGGATGATGCATTCGATCTGTATCAGCGCTGGCTTCCGCTCATCAATCACGAGAACCGGCAGGCGGGACTGCTCGCGGCAAAGGCACTGATGAAAGAGGGCGGTGTTATCGCATGCGAGTTGCCGCGTCATCCGCTGCCTGCGATGGGGCGGGAGACGCGGGAGGAGTTGATTGCGATTGCACGGCGTCTCGATGCGATGGTGTTGCGTTGGGGGTGATGGGGGGAGCTCATGGCGAAGCATGGAAAAGCGAGCGCGCGGAGATCCTTTCCTAATGATCCGTCGGATTGACTCTCTATGACAATTCTAGTTCGGAAAGCGAAGTATTCTGTTCGTCACTTCAACTCGGGAATTTTGCAATATACCTGTCCAATGATACTTAACGGCACCCGGTATATGCTTGATGTGGTTGTTCGAGAACGTGATTACACAGTGCTTCACTTCGCTTATAAGAGCATCGAATGACGCTTCCGACCGTTTATACCTCGGCACATGTCGATTCCCGACAGACGGTGCAATGGGACAGCGAGAGCTTTACCGTTCGTTGCGCGGTCGAATACGTTGCGTCTGCGCCTTCCACTGAAACGGGACGGAACCTCAGTGAAGAACTCGAGCGGCGTTTCGACATCGTTCCTCGCACGTACGTTATTACCGCAGGAACGTTATCGATGCTGCTTGACTCGGAGAGGCGACTCAAGGAGTTCGATCTCTATACCAATCCCGAGAAATGGGTCGAATGTGCATTTCCATTTATCGATGCCGTTCCAGGAACGCCGCACATCGAAGCGATATTCGATGAAAACGGACACGCCGCGACGATGATGGATCCGGATGTGTTCTACGAGCCTCGACGCGGCACGTTTTATCTCTCGTGGGGCAATACATCAACCTGGTGTGCGGTTGCTCCGCGCCTGGCACTAGGCGTAGGGTCAGAAAATCGCTTGACACAAATTCGCCTGGACGGCTTGTTTGTGGAAACAACGAAGCATGAACCTAAAGGAGACTGGGCCAAGCTGTTTCGGCGTGACGGCGCAGGAACCTGACGCTCTCGCTCGAACAAGAAGGTCCTTGGGCCAAAAGGAGGCATCGCATGAAACCCGTCTATAAGCTCGGCGTCGTCGGCATCGGCAAGATCGCGCGAGATCAGCATCTGCCCGCCATCGCCGCGCAGCCAGGATTCGAACTCGTCGCATGCGCAAGCCGCAACGCGAGCGTCGAAGGCGTGCGCAACTATCAGGATATCGATGCGCTGCTCGCCGCCGAGCCTTCGCTCGATGCGATCTCGCTGTGCGCGCCGCCGCAAGTGCGTTATGCGCAGGCGCTCGCCGCGCTCGAAGCAGGCAAGCACGTCATGCTCGAAAAGCCTCCCGGCGCGAGCGTGAGCGAAGTGGATGCCTTGCACGATATCGCGCGCTCGCGCGGCTGCACGCTCTTCGCTTCATGGCATTCGCGCGCGGCCAGCGCCGTCGAGCCTGCGCGCGCATGGCTCGCATCGAAGGATGCAGGCGCGATCCGCTCGGTCGAAGTGCGCTGGAAAGAGGACGTGCGCCGCTGGCATCCGGGACAGCAATGGATCTGGGAGCCGGGCGGTCTTGGTGTGTTCGATCCGGGCATCAACGCGTTGTCGATCGTCACGCGCATCCTGCCGCACGAAATCGCGTTGCGCGCGGCGACGCTCACCACGCCGAGCGATACGTCCACGCCCATCGCAGCGGAACTCGATTGCATCGCGACGAACGGCGCGCCGGTGCGTGCCGTGTTCGACTGGCGTCATGGCCCCGTCGAGGAATGGGCTATCGATGTCGATACGGATGCGGGCCGCCTCTCGATTCGCGAAGGCGGCAAGCGTTTGGCCATCGTGGGAAAGGACATCGCGCTCGGCCCCGAACGCGAATATCCCGCGCTGTATGAGCACTTTCACGAACTCATCGAAACGAAGCAGAGCGACGTCGATGTCCGGCCGCTGCGTCTCGTCGCCGATGCGTTCCTCACGGGGCGTCTCGTCGAAACCGAGGCGTTCGGCCGTTAGCAATGCAACTATCGCCACCACAAAATCCAGCATAGAAGGAGACATACGACATGACCAGCACTTTCCGCCGCCTGACCCTGCGCGCCATGATGGCCGCGATGTTCGCCGCGCCGTTCGCGATGCACGGCGCCGCGCAAGCCGACGAGCCGCTCAAGATAGGCTTTCTCGTGAAGATGCCCGAGCAGGCATGGTTCATCAACGAGCAGAAGGCCGCTTCCGCGCTCGGCAAGAAGGAGAACTTCACGTCGGTGAACATCGGCACGCCGGACGGCGAGAAAGTGCTGGCCGCAATCGATAACCTCGGCGCGCAAGGTGCGCAGGGCTTCGTGATCTGCGCGCCCGACGTGCGTCTCGGACCGGCGATTCAGGCGCGCGCGAAGCGTTACAACATGAAGTTCGTGTCCGTGGACGATCAGCTCGTCGATTCGTCGGGCAAGCCGCTTTCGAATGTGCCGCATCTCGGCATGTCGGCATTCAAGATCGGCAATCAGGTCGGCGATGCGATCGCGGGCGAAATGAAACGCCGCGGCTGGAAGCCGGAAGAAGTGGGCGCATTGCGCATCACCGACTATGAATTGCCGACCGCGAAACTGCGCACCGATGGCGCGACGCAATCGCTCATCGCGGGCGGCTTCAAGAAGGAGAACATCTTCGATGCGCCGCAGAAGACCACGGACGACGAAGGCGGTTTCAACGCGGCATCGCCGGTGCTTGCACAGCATCCGAACATCAAGAAGTGGGTGATCTTCGCGCTGAACGAAGAAAGCGTGCTGGGCGGCGTGCGCGCCACCGAACAACTGCATATTCCCTCGGCGGATGTGATCGGCGTCGGCATCAACGGTGCGGGAGAAGCGTTCGCGGAGTTCCAGAAGAAGGAGCAGACGGGCTTTTTCGGCACGATCGCTGTCAGTTCGACGAATCACGGCAAGGACAGCGCGCAGAACCTCGTCGAATGGATTCGCAACGGCAAGCAGCCGGCCGCCGACACGCAAACCACCGGCAAGCTGATGACGCGCGAAAACTGGAAGTCGGTGCGAACCGAACTCGGCATCTAAGGCGTCATGGATACGACGACGCTTGATGAAACGCGCGCGCCGGCGACATCCGCCGGCTATCTCGAACTCGACGGCATCACGGTGAGCTTTCCCGGCGTGCGCGCGCTCGACGGCGTATCGCTGTCGGTGCGCGCGGGCGAAGTGCACGGCTTGATGGGCGAGAACGGCGCCGGCAAATCGACGCTGCTCAAAGTGCTATCCGGCGTGAACAAGCCCCTCTCGGGCACGCTCATGCTGAACGGCATCGAGCAGCGCTTCACGTCGACGCGCGAGGCGATCGCAGCGGGCATCGCGATCATCTATCAGGAGTTGCATCTCGTGCCCGAGCTGACGGTCGCGGAGAACCTGATGCTCGGGCAGTTGCCGAATCGCGGCGGCGTGCTCGATGAACGCGCGCTCGTGCAACGCGCGATGAAGGAGCTGGAGCGGCTCGGAGAACGCATCGATCCGCGCACGCCGGTAAAGAACCTCTCCATCGGCCAGCGTCAGATGATCGAGATCGGCAAGGCGCTGATGCGCGATGCGCGCGTGATCGCGTTCGATGAACCGACGTCTTCGCTATCGGCACGTGAGACAGCGCAGCTCTTTCGCATCATCGATGCGCTGCGTGCCGATGGCCGCGCGATCATCTACGTCACGCATCGCATGGACGAAGTGTATGAGCTATGCGATCGCGTGACGGTGTTTCGCGATGGCAAGCGCATCGAGACGTTCGAGTCCGTCGCGGATCTCGATCGCGATCGCCTGATCGGCTGCATGGTGGGCCGCTCGATCACGGATGTCTACGGCTATCGTCCGCGTGAAGCGGGTGATGTGATGATCGAAGCGAAGGGACTGCTCGGGCCGGGACTGTCGGAGCCGGTTTCGTTCAAGGCGCGGCGCGGCGAGATTCTCGGCTTCTTCGGGCTTGTCGGCGCGGGCCGCTCCGAGCTGATGAAGCTCATCTACGGCGCGACGAAGCCGAGCGCGGGACATGTCGAACTCAAGGGCAAGCGCGTGGCCTTTGCGAGTCCGCGCGACGCGGTGCGCGCCGGCATCGCGCTGTGCCCGGAAGATCGCAAGCAGGAAGGCATCGTCGCGATCGCATCGGTGGCGGATAACCTCAACATCAGCGCGCGGCGTCATTTCAGTCCCGCCCGCTTTCTGCTCGATGCACGGCGTGAACGCGCGCTCGCGCAGGAATACATTGCGAAGCTCGCGATCAAGACGAGGAGCGGCGAGACGGCTATCGGCACGTTATCGGGCGGCAATCAGCAGAAGGTGATTCTGTCGCGCTGGCTCGCCGAGCGCATCGACGTCTTTCTGATGGACGAGCCCACGCGCGGCATCGATGTGGGCGCGCGTGCCGAAATCTACAACCTGCTGTACGAGCTCGCCGAAGCAGGGCGCACGGTGATCATGGTGTCGAGCGATCTGGCTGAAGTCATCGGCGTGGCGGATCGCATCATCGTGATGAAGGAAGGGCGCATTGCCGGTGCATTGCCCAAGACCGACGCGACCCCCGACGAACTGATCAAGCTCGCGCTGCCGCGTTGACGGCCGCGCACAGAAGGATGAACACGATATGAGTCAACTCATGCAAACTCCAGGCACTTCTTCCGCGAGCGATAGCGCCGCCCCGATCACGCCTTCGCAGGCGCGCATGTGGGATCTCATCAACAAGTCGGGCATCGTGGTGGTGTTCCTCGTGCTGTTCGCGGTGCTGTCCGTGACGGTGCCGGGCTTTCTCACGCCGCGAAACATTCAAGGCTTGCTGCTCTCGGTGACCTTGATCGGCTCCATCGCCGTGACAATGATGTTCGTGCTCGCGCTGGGCGAGGTGGATCTGTCCGTGGCGTCGATCGTCGCGTTCGCGGGCGTGATGGCATCGACGGTCATCACGGCGACACACAGCGTGACGCTCGGCATCGCGGCGGGCGTGCTCGCGGGCGGCGCGGTGGGGTTGGTCAATGGCGTGCTGATCGCGCGCTTCAAGATCAACTCGCTGATCGCGACGCTCGCGATGATGGAAGCGGTGCGCGGCCTTGCGTTCCTCACATCGAACGGCGATGCCGTGATGATCTCCGAGGAAAGCTTCTTCGACCTCGGCGGCGGCTCGTTCCTCGGCATCTCGTTTCCGATCTGGAGCAACATCATCGGCTTCGTCGTGTTCGGCTTTCTGCTGAAGAAGACCGTGTTCGGCAAGAACGTGCTGGCCGTGGGCGGCAATAGCGAAGCGGCCACGCTCGCGGGCCTGCCCGTCACGCGCATCAAGATCACCGTGTTCGTGCTGCAGGGGCTCGTCACGGGGTTCGCGGGCGTGATGCTCGCATCGCGCATGAGTCTCGGCGATCCGAAGACGTCGGTCGGTCTCGAGCTCGGCGTGATTTCGGCGTGCGTGCTCGGCGGCGTATCGTTGACGGGTGGCGTCGCGACGATTTCCGGCGTGCTCGTTGGCGTGCTCATCATGGGCGCCGTGCAGGACGCGATGAGCCTGCTCAACGTGCCGACGTTCTATCAATATCTGATTCGCGGCGGCATCCTGCTGCTCGCGGTGCTGTTCGATCAGTTCCGGCGCAGCAAGCGCGCGGTGTGACGGGCGCTTTCACGAAGCGCGGTATGCCGCGCTGCGCGATGCGTTGACCGCGCATACATCGCCCTCGGGCGCGGCTCGCACGTCAGCGTGCCGCGCGACGAGCGGAATGCGTCGCGCTCTGCCCGGCGCGAGATGAAACCAGTCGGTGCGCGCGTAGTAGTTGGGATCGTCCACATGCACCCAGCGCGCGAGCTGCGCCGTCTCCACGATGAGACTCCAGCCTTGATCATCCCGTTCGACAGACACGTTCAAGCCGATATCGCGGCGCTCGCCTGGCGACGGATCGGGGAAGTGGAACGCTTCCGAGAGCACGTCGCCGGTATCGGCATCGCGCAGCACGACATGCGTCGCATCATGCGCGCGCGGACCGAAGCGGTACGCATAGGCGATATCGAAGAACGCGCCGATCAGCGCATTCGACGACACACGTTGCACGCTGCGCGGCCGCAACACGACATCGCGTGAACCGCCCGCGACCTTGACCGAGCCTTCACGCAGACACGCCAGCTCGACGCGCGCGCGAATCTCTTGCGCGGTGTCGTTGACGAGATGCACGTCGAGGCCATCGAGTCCTTCATCGAGTATCAATGCCTGCACCGGTTGCAGCACGCGCGCGAGTCCATGCAGCGCGCTCTTCGGCGCACCGAGTACATCGATGACACCCCAGCCCGCGCCCAGCCGCACATCGAGCAGATTCCATACGATGCCGCCCGCGCATGTCGATCCTTCGCGGCGCCATTCGGAGAACACCGCGCCGATCACATCTACGACGACGGCGCGCGATAGCTCCAGATAGCGCTCGGGGTTTTCATAGCGCAGGCGCGGCACATCCACGCGATAGAGCGATTGCATGTAGTGCTCGCGCACATCGTCGAAGTCCCACGCGGAGCCGGGATCGCGCGGCACGCCCGCTTTCCAGCGCGGTTCATGCGCACGCGCATTCGGCAACGCGCGCAATGCGACATTGTCGGGCACGTTGGCGAACGCGAGGCATTCCGATGCGAAACGCACCTGCGCGCGGCGCACATCGTCGAACGAACGCTGATACGCGGGCACGCCGTAGTAATGCGTGATGCCGCCGCGCGTGCCGAAGGGCATCGATTCGGTATCGCCGGGCGCGGCGCTCGGCGAGTTCACCACGTACGCGACATCGGGACGTTGCGCCGCGACTGCGCCCGGCAATAGCTCGGTGAAGAGGCTTTGCTGATAAGCGTCGAAGGGCAGGCCGAGCATCGCCGCCTGTTGATGCACTTCGCTTCCGCCGCACATCACCGCAAGCGATGCGAAGCGGCGCGTGCGTGCGAGGAATTGTCCGGCTTCGCGTTGCACGCTGCCGCGGAAGGCTTCGTCGTCGGGATAGTCGAAGTTGGCGAATGCGAAGTCTTGCCACACGAGCACGCCGTGCTTATCGGCGAGTTCGTAGAATGTGTCGGATTCATAGAGCGTGATGCCGCTCACGCGAACGATGTTGAGGCCCGCTTCGCGGATCAGCGCGAAGATGGCGTCGAGCTTCTCGCGAGGCGCATCGAGTGCGACGATATCCGCCGAAGTCCAGCATGCGCCGCGCGCGAACACCGGCACGCCGTTCACGACGATCTGAAAGCCCTTGCCGTCAGCGCCGCGATCGACTGCGACCGTGCGAAAGCCTACTTCGCCGAGGTCGATATCGCCGAGCTTCGCCGCATGAAGCGATGGCTCGCCATGCGTGTGCGGATACCACAGGCGCACGTCCGGCACGCGCACGCGGCCCTGCAATGTATGTGTGTCCTGCCATTGCATCGCGCTCTGTGCGCCACCGCATTCGAGCGTGAGCGCCGTTGGCTCTTGCGCATGATAGAAGCGCACGGTGACATCGAGCATGCCGTCGCTGCCATCGACGCTCGTGCGCATGTCGATATTGTCGATGCACGCACGCGACTCGCCGATCAGCTCCACCGCGCGCCACGGTCCCGCTGGCTGTATCGTCGGGCACCAGCCGGACATATGCCCGAGCAGGGTCGTGCGCACGTTGCGCAACGTCGCCGGTTGTGCGAGCTTCGGACGCCAGCGCGCACGTCCGCGTTTCGCGGCGAGCGCGGGCGCAATGGAACGAAAGCACAGATGAAGCGTATGTTCGCCATCGAGATCGACGTCGAGATCATGCGCGATGAACATGGAGTCCGTATCGAGCAGCTTGCGATCGTCGAGCCATATCTCTGCGATGGTCGCGAGCCCATTGAAGCGCAAGCGCCGCTTCCCCTTCCCGGATAGCCTCACGCGATACCAGTGATCCGCTTGCGCGAACGGCTGCGCGAGCGCTTCATCGCCGACACCCGACGCGCGCAAGGCCGATGCGATCGTGCCCGGCACGGGCGCGTCGATCCACTGCGTGAAGGTATCGAGCGATGAGGGCGTCGCGCATGCGCCCGCGGGTGTGCTCACGCACTGCCAGCCTTCGGCGAGACGCCGCGGCGCGTGCGCGGTCAGGACGTGCATGAGACTTCCTTGTCGATGAATTCGGAAGAGAGACGCCAAAGCCGCGCATCGAATGCGCGGCTTCGGCGTTCAGAGAAAGCGCGCGGCGAGCGGCTCGATGACCTTGTCGTACGAAGCCTGCATCGATTCGAGGCAATCGTCGCACGGATCGGTGCGCGAACGCATGCGGGCGCGAGCGAGACGGAACTGCATGACCATCGCTTCGCTCGCGATAGCCTGCGCGCTCGTTTGAATCTCGCTCGGCACCTCCACACCATGACAGTTCAGCCAGCCGAGATACTTCGACAGCAACTCGAAGTTCGAGCCGAGCTGACGCATCACGTTGAACGTGTAGAGGTGATAGTACGCGGGGTCGCGTTCGAGCAACGCGCTCAAGTGCTCGGGAAACGCCGCGCGCCATTGCGCGACCGGGTTGGTCGCCGGACGATCCACGAGCCGCAGCGCGAGCAGCTCGACCGAGCGTTGCACGAGCGCATCGCCTTCGAGCGGAGCACGCGCGCGCTTCACGAACTCCACGTACGGGAAGAGCGCCAGCACATCGCCCGCGAGGTTCGGCATGAGACGGAAGATGCCGTCGTAGTCCTCGCCCGACAACGCGAAGTAGCCCGCGTTATGGAAGTACGTGATGCGCTTCGCGTCGGTGTCGATCCTGTCGATGGCGATGGTCGTCTTCGTATGCGTCTGCCTGTACGCGGTTGCGCGCGTATCGGGCAGATAGTACGAATCCACTTCGACCACCACCATCTGCCCGCGCCGCGTCTGCTCGCGCACGTGCGCTTCCACCGTGTCGTAGATCGCGAGCTCTTGCGCCTGCAGGCCGTAGAGCCGCGCGATATCGTCGAGCGAGAACTTCGGGAACGTGAACTGATCGCCCTCGAACGCCTGCGTCACGGTGAAGCTGAGCGCCGCACGCGGATCGCAGCCGTAGTGATGCAGCAGCTCGATCCACAGATCGACGTAGCAGTTCGTCTCCAGCCACACGCGCTCTTCGCGATGCAGCGCGTGCTGGCGCGATGCGTTGTCGAGAGGCGCGGGCGTTTCCGTCATGGCTTCCGCCGGCGATCGCGCGTTCATGCGTTGTTTCCCAGGTTCGCGAGGCCTGCTTCGATGAGCGGCGCCTTGTCGCCCCAGAGCAACTGGCGAACTTGCTCGGGCCACGCCTTGACATCGAGACCATGATGACGGAAGAGGGCAAGCGTCGTGCGCTCCATGCCGAAGCCGACACACGCCGTATGCGCCACCTGATCGTCCGCCTGATTGATATGCCAGAGCTCGCCGAAGTGATCCTGGTGATAGTTGAACGAGAGGCACGCGGTCGGGCGATCGGGCGTCGCGACGGGCACGAGCAGTTCGAACTTCAACTGCTGCGCGCGCTGGCTGTCCGCGACGATCATGCCGCCGCGCCCGAAGAACGGATCGTTGGCCAGATCGATCTCGAAGGGCAACTGGAGCAGATTCACGAGCAGCGAGCCGCGCTCGATCCACTTCTGACGGAACGCCATCACCTGCTCGGGGCTGCCGACGCGAATGTACTCGCGCATGCGGAACATCTGCATGCGGCCCGGATCGATGGACGGCTCGTGACGGAAGCAGTACGAGAACGCGTCGAAGATCGCGCCTTCTTCCGCGAGCTTGCCGCGCTTCGCGACCAGCGGATAGATCGGATAGCATGCGGCCGGCGTCAGCACGAGGCGCGTGGGCTTTTGCTGATCCATCCAGTCGTCGGAACGCTCTTCTTCCTCGCCGATATGCACGATCTTGTCGAGCGCTTCGAGCAGGCGATGATGCCCGCGATCGTTGCCCTGGAACGAATGGATCGTGCCCGCGAGATTCGGGAAGCTCTTCAGGTACTCGCTGTCCTCGAAATCGCGGCGGCGCATCGCGGGCGGAAAGCGCAGCACTTCCGCGTGCTGGTCGGCGCCGAGCATCGTGATCGCCTGATTCAGACGCTCGACGACATCCTCGAATACTTCGCTGCGGCCATAGAGACCGTCTTCGCCCGTGTCGAGCAGAATGCCCGCCTCGATGAGGCGATCGCGCAACGTCACGTCCGATTTGTCGTACGGTGCCCGAGTCTCTTGTGATTGTGCTTGTTCGTCGGCCTGCATGATGGCGGCCTGTTCTGTCGGCATGTTCATAGCGTCAAAGGGTCCCCGTTGCGGCGCGCTGCGCAAGCAGCAGATTCGCCGTGTTCAATTCGATGCGGTCATTGCTGATCATGAGAGGCGCCGAATGCAGATCGCGCAGATGGCGTCCCACGCTGAACGGCGTGTCGTTCTTGTAGCCCGCCATGCCGCAGATCATCAGCGTCTCTTGCACGACATGCACGGCCGACTGCGAGATCGCCAGCTTGAGCATGTTGAGGTCAGCGTTGATGCCGATCGACGCCGCGAGCGGCGCGTCGTCGTCATTGCTCTGGCTCGCCTTGCGTGCCGCGCTCGCCGCCTCGACATTGGCGAGCGATTCGCGCAGGCGCGCCTGCATCATCTTGATGAGCGTGAGCACTTGCGAGAGCCGTGCGGCCGAAGGCGGCAACGCGGGCTTGCCTCGCGCCTGATTGCGGAAGAACTGATGCGCGCGATTCGCGGCGTCGCTTGCGATGCCGCACCATACCGCTGACCACAAGGTATGCGATACGGGCAGCATGCTTTCGTCGGCGATCTTCGAGAACGGCGTGGGCAGGATCTGTTCGGCCACGCCGCTCGCCACGAGCCGATGCCCTTCACTGCACGTGCCGCGCATGCCGAGCGTGTCCCACGTGCCGCGCTGCTCCAGCGTGAACGTGTCGCGCGGCGCGACGATGAGGACCTGATCCGAAGGCGGCGCATCCGGATGACGGCGCGCCGTCACGAGAATCGCATCCGAATACTTGCCGTATGAAATGGTCGGCGCGAGCTTTTCGATGCGGAACGCGTTGTCGACGAGATCGACCGCGCAGGCGCTCGTGCGCATGTTGCCGCCAATGTTCTCTTCCGAAGTAGCCGATGCGAGCAGCAGTTGCTCGTTCACCATGCGTGTGAGAAAGTCGCGCTGCCACGGCACGTTCACGCCATGATCGACGATGCACACGACCTGGCTCTGATGCATCGCATAGATCATCGCGGAAGACGCGCAACCGTGCGCCATCGCCTCGCACAGGCGCGCGACGCTGGTGAGCGAAAGGCCGTCGCCGCCGTGAATCTTCGGGATCATCGCGGAGAAGAGCCGCTCCTCGCGCATCGCGGCGACCGCTTCAGCGGGAAAGCGCGCTTCCCTGTCGACCGCATCGGCGTGCTTCGCGGCGATGGCGGCGACACGCTTCGCGGCTTCGATCAACTCGCTTTCGCTGCGCGCGCTCACGCTTTGCGCGAGCTCGGCGATTTCCAGCTCCTGTGCGGGCGCGTTCATGCTGCCGCCTGCGTGCGACGCAGTTCGTCGACAGCCGACGCGAGCGAATCGACGCTCGAGAACAGGCGGCGCGTGAGCATGTGATCGGGAATCTCGATGCCGAACTCGTCTTCGATCGCAAGCATCACGTGAACCGTGGCGAGCGAGGAAAGACCCGCGGCGTAGAGATCATCGCCGTCGGCAAGCGTGTCGATGGGCACGTCGAGACGAGCGGACTCAGCGAGGATGCGGCGCAATTCAGTTTTCATTGTCTGTGTTTTCCCTTGTACCCGGCCAGCGGTGCGATTGATCCGGAGCACGACGAAGAGTTTTTGTCGAATGTCGCATTGCTCCGGGGCGAATTGACAGCGGTGTTCTTCTATTCGTGAAGACCATTTCACGAAAGTCCTCGCACTCGCTGACGTTCTTTTTTGTTTGATCGTATTTAACGGATTACGAGGGCTACACGTCCGTGCGATGGCGCACGGTGTGCTCCGATGAGCGATGCGGCTTTTTGTGCGCTATCGAGCACGCATCGATTCGCTGCAATCGTTCAAACTCACGCCTGCCGTGGCATGTCCGGCCATGCAGGTAACTTATGCCTGTGCCTGCGATACACCTTGCAAAAACTATGCTTAAATGAAAGCGTTTTGAAACCTTGTCGAATGGAGTGTGGTAATTGGTATTGATCGCTTTGCTGGTGATATTTTTCGCGTTCTTCGTCGTCTGGAAGAAGCGCCGCATCGCAATCGTTCTCGTCGCGGGCACGGTGTTCTGGCTGCTCGGAAGTTTGCTCGCGGGACCGCTCGTGCAGCTCGCGAGCCGGGGCTACGACTCGATGAACGAGCCGCGCTTCGAAACGCGCACGGCGATCATCGTGCTTGGCGGTGGAACCGGTTACGACCGTGACCGGCGTCTCGTGCCCAAGGGCGATTCCATGACGCGCATCGATCTCGCGGCATCGCTTTATAAGCGCTGCGTTCAGACGGAGAAGGCGTGCTTCGTTATCATGAGCGGAGGCAATCCTCAGCATCATGAACAAAGCGAAGCGGATTTGTATGGAGGTTTGCTCGTGGATGCCGGCGTCAGGCGCTCGGATCTGATCATCGAGAATACGAGTCTCGACACATACGAAAACGCACGCAATACGGAGAAGCTACTACGGTCGCGGCAATACGACACTTCGGTGCTCGTAACATCGTCGCTGCATATGCGCCGCGCGCTGCTCGCGTTCGATGCTTTCGATCTGCATCCGCAGCCGGCGGTCGCGACCGTACGCCAGGCGAGAACGTGGTGGGTGCCGCGTCTGAGAGGCTGGTTCGATTCGAGCAATGCCTTGCATGAACTGGTCGGGATCATGCGCTTTCATGTGTGGCGATGGATCGGCTTGTATTGAGACTGAGCCGTCGGGGCGGGACATATACTTCGTGTATTCCACACGAGAGACCATCCGATGAATCAGCTGATCCGGGCCATCGCGTTCGCCGCGGACAAGCATCGCAATCAACGCCGCAAGGACGCGGAGGCGTCGCCTTACATCAATCATCCGATCGCGCTGGCGAACGTGCTCGCCAACGAAGGCGGCATCGACGACGAGCGCGTGCTGCTCGCGGCAGTGCTGCACGACACGATCGAGGATACCGACACATCGCGCGATGAACTCGTGCAATGGTTCGGAGAGGACGTCGCGCGCATCGTCGATGAAGTGACGGACGACAAGTCCTTGCCGAAGGCGGAGCGAAAGCGCCTGCAGATCGAGCATGCGGCGCATATCAGTCGGTCCGCGCAACTCGTGAAGCTCGCGGACAAGATCTGCAATCTGCGCGACATTCTCGCGATGCCGCCTTCGGACTGGAGCGAGCAAAGAAAGCGTGAGTACTTCGACTGGGCGAAGCGCGTCATCGATGAACTGCGAGGCGCGCATGCGGGCCTCGAAGCCGTGTTCGACGACGCGTATCGGCAAGGCGCGCCGTCAGAGCGCGCGGCCTGAATCCAGCGCTTCCTTCAGGTAACGCGCCGTGCGGCTCGCGGCATGATCCGCGATGCATTGCGGCGTGCCCGCCACGACGATCCGCCCGCCATCCTCGCCCGCGCCGGGGCCGATATCGATCACCCAGTCGGAGAGCGATGCCACGCGCATGTCGTGCTCCACGACGACCACCGTATTGCCCGCATCGACGAGCCCTTGCAGTTGCGCCATCAGCCGGTCCACATCGGCGGGATGAAGGCCGGTCGTTGGTTCGTCGAGGATATAGAGCGTGTCGCCGCGATGCGCGCGTTGCAGCTCCGTCGCGAGCTTGATGCGCTGCGCTTCGCCGCCCGAGAGCTCCGTCGCGGGCTGTCCGAGCCGCAAATAGCCGAGGCCGATGTCGCGCAGCACGGTGAGCGCGCGCATGACGTTCGGCTCGTCGGCGAAGAACTCGCATGCCGTGTCGACGCTCATGCCGAGCACGTCCGCGATGTTCTTGCCGTGCCATTCGATCTCGAGCGTCTGCGGGTTGTAACGCGAGCCGTGACACGTCGCGCAAGACGTATAGACGCTCGGCAGAAACAGCAATTCGACGCTCACGAAACCTTCGCCCTCGCAAGTCGGGCAACGCCCTTGCGCGACGTTGAACGAAAAGCGCCCCGCGCCGTAGCGGTGTCTGCGTGCGGCGGGCGTGTCGGCGAACAGCTTGCGCACGTGATCGAAGAGGCCGGTGTAGGTTGCGAGGTTCGAACGCGGCGTGCGGCCGATCGGTTTCTGATCGACACGCACGAGCCGCCGGATCGTCTCCATGCCTTCGACGATGCGTCCGCCCGCCGATGCATCGGCCTGGGCAAAGAGGGGGTCCTGCTCGTCTTCTTCCGGGTCATCCAGCGCGCGCCCGAGCCGTTGCGCGACGAGTTCGGGCAACGCCTGACTGACGAGGCTCGACTTGCCCGAGCCCGAGATACCGGTGACCGTGGTGAAGGCGCCGAGCGGAAATGCCGCGTCGATGCCATGCAGGTTGTTGCGCGTGATGCCTTCGATCCGCAGCCAGCCGCGCGGCGCGCGCGCGGCACGGTCGATAGTACGCATCGGCGCGAACAGATGCTTGCGCGTTTGCGATTCTTCCACCGATGCAAGTCCTTCCGGCGGCCCGCTGTAGAGCACATGGCCGCCCCGTTCGCCGGCAGCCGGACCGACATCGACGAGCCAGTCCGCGCGCCGCATCGTGTTCAGGTCGTGCTCGATGACGAAGAGCGAGTTGCCCGCGGCCTTCAGGCGCTGCAACGCGGCGAAGAGCGCTTCGCTATCGGCGGGATGCAGGCCTGCCGATGGCTCGTCGAGCACGTACACGACGCCGAAGAGCTGCGACGCGAGCTGCGTCGCGAGCCGCAGCCGCTGCAGTTCGCCGGAGGATAGCGTGGGCGTCGCGCGATCGAGCGAAAGATAGCCGAGACCGAGATCGATCAGCGTGGCGAGCCGCTCCAGCAAATCGGCGGCGATGCGCTCGGCGGCCGCGCGTTTCTCATCGGAGAGATTGGCCGTGCGGCGCACGTCCGGCGCGGCCTTGTGCGCCGAGCCGCCTGCCGCGACGCGCTTCGCTGTCGCCGCGATGCGATGCTTCTTCGCGAGCGCCGCGCCCGGAGCGTCGTCTTGGGCCGGCCATTCGCCGCGTGCGATTGGCGCGAGCAGATCGGCGAGGCGGTTCATCGGCAGCCGCGCGAACTCGGCGATATCGAGTCCTTCGAACGTCACGGACAGCGCTTCTTTCTTGAGCCGCTTGCCGTGACAAGCGGAGCAATCGCTGCCGATCATGAAGCGCGACACGCGCTTTTTCATGAGCGCGCTTTGAGTGTGCGCGAAGGTATGCAGCACGTAGCGGCGCGCGCCGGTGAACGTGCCTTGGTAACTCGGCTCGGCGCCGCGCTTCAAGGCGGCTTGCGTTTCCTTAGGCGTGAGGCCCGCATAGACGGGCACCGTCGGCTGTTCCTCGGTGAAGAGGATCCAGTCGCGGTCCTTCTTCGGCAAGTCGCGCCAGGGCGTATCGACGTCGTAGCCGAGCGTCACGAGGATGTCGCGCAGATTCTGTCCGTGCCACGCGGGCGGCCAGGCTGCGACGGCGCGCTCGCGGATCGTGAGCGAGTCGTCCGGCACCATCGACTTTTCCGTGACTCCGTAGACGCGCCCGAGGCCGTGACACACGGGGCACGCGCCCTGAACCGTGTTCGGCGAGAAATCCTCCGCATAGAGCATCGGCTGCTTTGGCGGATAGCTGCCGGTGCGCGAATACAGCATGCGCACGAGGCTCGACAACGTCGTCACGCTGCCGACCGACGAACGCGCATTCGGCGCGCCGCGCTGCTGTTGGAGCGCGACAGCGGGCGGCAAACCTTCGATCGAATCGACCTGCGGCACGCCGACCTGTTCAATGAGCCGCCGCGCATACGGCGCGACCGACTCGAAGTAGCGCCGCTGCGCCTCGGCGTAGAGCGTGCCGAACGCCAGCGACGACTTGCCCGAACCCGACACGCCGGTGAATACGACGAGCGCGTCGCGCGGCACGTCGACATCGACGTTCTTCAGGTTGTGCTCGCGCGCGCCGCGAACGCGCACGAAACCTGCTCGCGATGCGGGTGCGGCATCGTCGCGTGCGACGGACTGTGATCGGGCTTTGCGGACATCCATGGGCAGGGTGAGTAGCGGTTCGAAAGGGCCGCGTGCGGCGACGGAGATGAGGGCGTGCATGCAGCATGCCAGATACCAGATGGCATTTTGCGTTATGCATCTTGCATTCGAAATGCACGCGGACGTGATCAACCGATCGATGAGGGAAAAAATGAGGACAGCTGGATGGAGGCTCGTACTCGCGCTGACGGCGGGCGCGACGATAGGCGTGTCGGGCACGGCGGGCGTGGCGATGGCGCAATCGGGCGGCAACGGCAATGGCGGCTCGGGAGGCGGCAACGCGCACGGAGCGGCGACGGCCGGGCCCACCGTGGGTGGCGATAACACGTCCGCACCCGGCAGCACGCACAAGGGCGGCTTTCACTTCAAGCACAAGAAGAAGGTGAAGCCCGCATCGCCTGCGCAATGACGCGCTGAGACGATGGCGCGCGAGCGCCATCGTGTGGACTTCGTATATCGCCGATCAGGCCGGGGCGCCTTCCACGTCGATATCGTCGGTGCCGAGGCGGGAGAAGATGTCGCAGACCGCGCGCATCTCGGCTTCGTCGCGAATGCTGACGATCACGCGTGTAATGCTGCAACCCGCGTCGGGATCGCCCACGTCCGCGCCGAATGACGGGAGGATGTCGTCGCCGGAAACGTCGAGGCCGAATGGATATTCGTGCGTATCGACCACCCCGAGATGCTCTCCGTGGCCGGCGTACTCCGCCGCGATCCACTGCGTCTGCGAGCTGGCATTCTGTGATTGCGAGGAATGGAAATCGGCGAAACCGCTCATGCTCGCCAGGCGGACCCGGTCGCCCGCGATGCCTTCCGCGCGTAGATCTTCCAGTGCTTCATCCAGCTTACGGGAGCCAAAGAACGCTCCGCTGACTTCACGCATCATTTGCTCGTCTCCTTGCCTGCAACCCTCGATGCCGCGCCTCAGTATCGCCGTGAATCCGACGAATGTGAAGCCGGGTCTGCCCCGGCTGCCGCCTGAATGACGAGTGAGCGCGATGCGCGCGCCGAATTACGTGATCGAGCGCATAGACACGCGCGGCGACGAGCCGGTGAACCGCTGCGCTCAGGCCCGCGACTGCGCGAGATGATGGCGAATCCAACGGATGCGGCATGGATTCGCGAGCCGGACGATAAAGCGAACTGCGCTTCTTCCAGACGAACAGGCACCGCCGGATGCAGGCTGATGCCGTCTGGCTTGCGCGTCTTCACTTCATGCGGTACTTGAACTTTACGCCCCAACAAACGGATTATCAACGGTTTGTTTTGGCCCCAATCCAATGATTTTCAAGCATGTTTCGACGACTGAAGATTGGCGTGTCGTCATCGCTGGATTGGAGCGAGTGCAGATTCTAAAGATCGCAAAACGGGCCGAGAATCTGGCATTCAAAATACCGGCCGGGTCAATAGTCATCGTACAAGCTGCCGCGCGCCCTATAATGGGCCATCGAGCATACAAAGATCGGCCTTCCAATGTCCCAAGCACTCGCGTCCGGCGCGCTTCGCCGTTCCCGTAATCTCACCGAGGAAGTGGTCGCCGAGTTGTCGGAGCGGATTCGCAGCGGCGCGCTGCAGCCCGGCGACAAGCTGCCGACGGAATCGGAGATCATGGCGCAGCTCGGGGTGAGCCGCACGGTCGTGCGCGAATCGATCTCCCGGCTGCAGGCGGCGCGTCTCGTGCAAACGCGGCATGGCATCGGCACCTTCGTGCTCGAAGCGGGCGATCAGGACCGCTTCCAGATCGATTCCGCGGGCGACCTCACCGTGCGCGACGTGATGGCTATTCTCGAGCTGCGCATCAGCCTCGAAGCGGAGGCTGCCGGTCTCGCCGCCATGCGCCGCACCGATGAAAACCTCGCGCAGATGCGCCGCGCGCTCGACGATTTCGAGCGGCTAGTCGAAGCGGGCGAGGGCAATGCGGTTGCCGCCGATGTCGCGTTCCATCTCGAGCTGGCGAAGGCCACCGGCAACCGCTATTTCCACAGCATCCTGAGCCAGCTCGGCAATACGATCATTCCGCGCACGCGCGTCAATTCGGCGGCGCTCGCGCATAACGATCCGGGCAGCTATCTGGACCGGGTGAACCGCGAGCACGAAGATATCTACGATGCGATCGAGCGTCGCGATCCCGAAGCGGCCCGCGCGGCGATGCGCATGCATCTGTCGAACAGCCGCGAGCGCTTGCGGCGTGCGCAAGAAGCGTCGGCGAAAGCGCAGGACGCTGTCTGAGGGTTGCCGTCTGGCCGCAAAACCTAATCGAAACGCAGACTGTCTAGTCTTCGTCGAGCATGACGGACAGCGTGCCCGCTGCGCTCTGCACGCCAGCAACGAGATCGATTTCATGCGGCGTCATCTTGGCGATCGCACGTAAGAGACGCGGGGAAAAGCGC
The DNA here is from genome assembly GCF_056930355.1 of Caballeronia sp. 11_S32. Taxonomy (NCBI): domain Bacteria; kingdom Pseudomonadati; phylum Pseudomonadota; class Betaproteobacteria; order Burkholderiales; family Burkholderiaceae; genus Caballeronia; species Caballeronia sp. 11_S32. Next base: position 886,556 of record NZ_JBXOWH010000001.1, on the reverse strand, counting down.
GCGCCGAATCGCGCAAGCTCCGCTTCGCGCGCAGCGTCGTCGGCATGGGCGAGTGCGCGCAATTCACGCAATGGCAAGCCGACGAACAGATCGAGTGCATACGGCGGCGCATCGACGTCAGCGATCGTTTGCGGCGAATCCGGCGCGCGAATGCGCAGGCCCGGTTGCAGATGCGATTCGAGTTCCATCGTCACGTCATAGTTTGCTTCCGCCTGCAGCGCCGCATGCGCTTCGTTTCGCAGGAAGGGCGCAACGGATTGCAGGCGAGCCAGTTCTTCATCGGAGAGCAGCATGAGTTTTCTCCATGGACATCGATACAAGTTATCACGCTAGAGCCGCAGCTTGCTGCCGGGAAAAGTTGACCGATGAATCGCTTCGGCACCGCGAAGCAAATTCTTGCCTCGGGGAAATCAGTGGTAAGCCTTACTCGAAATATTGAGGAAGTGCGTCCGTCATTGGCATGTATCATGGCGCCGCTACGAACAAGTTCTTAGTGAAGCAAGGCACAAACGTTTGCGCATCTTTCGCATTTCTTATCACCGGCTTAAGGGCCCGCGCTTGGCAGGGATTAGACGCTCGCCTAACCCGCTTTCACGATAAGATCACAATGACCGAAACTGACAAAACCGCCAGTTACGCGTCAACCAATCTCTTTCCTTAGCCGTTAGCTCGTCAGGTCATCCGGTCGCTTGCGGACCACGCCAATCGACCTCAAGAGAAATATCGATTGGTCTTGTCGAGCATTGCCGGCTACGCGCTTTCACCAAGCTTGCAAATCTGGCGTCCCTATCGATAAACCTTCTTCAAGGTTTATCAAATCCCTTGCTTTTTCTTTACGAACGGCTAAGGGCAGAAAGGCATTCGAATTATTACCAAAAATTTCCGGCATATTGCTGCCGGAGTGTGGAGACCGGGCATTTGAAGATCTTACATAGCGAGTCGTCGACGGGATGGGGCGGTCAGGAGATCCGCACCCTGAAGGAGATGGTGGCTTTGCGCGAAAGCGGTAATACCGTCGAACTGATTTGCCCGAGCGACGCGCGGCTCGGACAGCGATGCTCGGAACTCGGTTTCGCGGTTCATCACGCACGCATGCGCGGCGGCGGCGACATGCAGTCGATGCTGCGCGTCAAAGCGCTCCTGCGGCGCGGCGCATTCGACGTGCTCAATACGCATAGCGGTCACGACAGTCTCGTCGCCGGCACGGCGGCGCGTCTCGCGCGAACACCGCTCATCGTGCGCACACGTCATCTCGCATTGCCTATTTCCTCGCTTGCGACTTATACGTGGATCCCGCATCGTGTGATCGCGGTGAGCCACTACGTCCGCCGCTATCTGATTTCCGCGGGCGTCGCGGAGAAGCGCGTGCAAACGATCTATGACGGCATACCCAAGCCGCAGCCGGTCGCGCATTCGACCTTGCGCGAGGAACTCGGCCTCGGGCGGGACGCGTTCATCGCATGCATGGTTGCGATCATGCGCGACAAGAAAGGTCATGAAGATCTGATCGCCGCGGTGCGCCCGCTGCTCGACACGCATCCGAACCTGCATATCGTGATGGCTGGCGATGGTCCGCTCTTCGGGCGCATCAAGGGCATGGTCGATAGCCTCGGGCTCGCGCAGCGCATTCACGTACTGGGCTTTCGCACCGACGTGCCCAACATTTTCCGCGGCTCCGATCTTTTCGTGCTGCCCACGCATCAGGAAGCGCTGGGCCAGGCTTTCATCGAAGCGATGGCGGCGGGCTTGCCGGTCATCGGCACGCATGTCGATGGCGTGCCGGAACTCATCGAAGACAACGTGAACGGGCTGCTCGTTCCGCCTCATGATCCGGCTGCATTGCGCGCGGCTATCGCTCGCATGATCGACGATCCCGTGTTGCGGCAGCGCCTTCAGCGTGAAGGTCTGCGCATCACCGAGCGCGGCTTCACTGTCGGTGACATGGCGTATGAAACGGCGCTGTTTTATCGGCGCGCGTTGCAGGAGCGAGGACATCGCCGATGAGCAAAAGGCAGGCGCGCGCCGTGCCCGTGTTGATGTATCACCACGTCAGCACGTCGCCCGGCATGATCACCGTGACGCCCGCGAATTTCGCGGCGCAAATGGATTACCTTGCGAGCGCGGGCTATCGCACGATCGGCTCGGCCGAGCTCGCGGCTTTCCTGAGCGGCGAGGACGTGCCCGCAAAATCCATTGTCATAACATTCGACGATGGCTATCTCGACAACTGGGTGCATGCGCATCCGGTATTGAAGCGCCACGGCTTCACCGCGCTGTGCTTTCTCGTGAGCAGTTGGCCCGGCGAAGGCGGTGTGCGTCCGAATGCAACGAATGGTAGTTCGGGGCTTCCGCCATTGCTCGATCATCACGCGGGCGAACGCGCCATAGAAAACGGCCGCGCCGACGATGTCATTCTGCGCTGGTCCGAAATCGAAGCGATGCGCGAAGCCGGCACTTTCGAGTTTCATAGCCACACGCACACGCATGTGCGATGGGATCAGGTCACGGGCACGTCAGGCGAGAAACGCGAGCGCTTGCATGAAGATCTGAGCGCGGCGCGTGCCGCATTGCGCACGCGTCTCGGAGAAGTATCCGATCATCTGTGCTGGCCGCAAGGCTATTACGACGACGACTATCGCGAAGTCGCATTGAACGCGGGCTTCAGGCACTTCTATACCTGCCATACCGGCACGAATGTCGGAGCGAATCCGCTGGATCGCTCCGCATCCTCCGATGCCGAGCACAGCATCAAGCGACTGGAAGTGCGCGATCGGCCGGCGTCATGGCTGGCGTCGCGCTTATGGGTGCATACGCGGCCCGCGATCAGCCGCGCTTATCTAAGCATGAAGCGTTGATTCAACGGCGATGCGACTGCACGAAAGCGGCAATCGCATCGTTCACCGCATCGGTCGCATCGCGATGCGGCGAGTGGCGGCACTGCGCGAGCTTCACGAGTTGCGCATGATCGACCGCCGCTTTGATCTTGTCGAGTTGCAGCATCGATGCGTATTCGTCGTCGTAACCTTGAATGGCGAGCAAGGGACGGCTGATCGATGCTATCTCGTCCGTGATGTCCCAATGCAGGAACGCGGGATTCAACCACGCATCGTTCCATCCATAAAAGGCTGAATCCACGTCGCAGTGGTAAGCCTTCAACTTCTCTCGGAACGAAGTCGTCTCATAGGTGACGCGGGCTTTTTCGATGCCCTCGACTGTCATCGGCTCGACGAACACATGCGGCGCCATGACGGCGAGACCGGCTAGCGCTTCAGGAAAGGCGCTTGCATAGAGCAGCGCGATCGTGCCGCCATCGCTATGCGCGATGAGCCACATGCGCGAGCGTTCTTCGGCGCTGATATCGAGCGCATCGAGCAGTGCGGGCAGAACATCATGTGCCTGCAGATGCAGGAACTCGACCGGCCATTTTTCGCCCTGCTGTCGCGGCGTCGAACGCCCATAGCCGGGTCTCGAATAAACAAGACCCCGGCACTTCAGGCGATCGCACAGCATTTGCGGCCAGTCTTTCCACAGCGCGATCGATCCCAGTCCTTCATGCAGGAATAGTGCGACGGGCGCATCGGCGCGTTCGGCATTCAGCCACTGATACTCGATGCGCAGCGCACTGGCGCCGTCATTCAATTCGACGAACCGTGTCGTGTCGCTGCTTGCTGCTGGATTGTTCATGTTGCGTGCGGGCTGAGCATGGAGCGATAGAGATTAACAGACGCGGTGCACGCTCAATCCAAAGAGCGATAAAACCCGACCATCGAATGCATCATTTTCGATGTCAGGCATGCCACGAAATGCTGATCGGTTCAACTGAAAAAGCGCGATCCATTCGACTGATTTTTTTCTCTGGACGCCGCCGAACTTTTTCTGCGAAAGTGATTCGTAAGGAACTCGCCGCGCTGCAACGCAGATGCGGCCCTTTTTGATCCCGGAGAGAAATGCATGAATAGACCGAAACGAATGCTATTGGAAAACATTGCCTGGGCACGCGAGACCGCGCATGCCGATGCGCAATTCTTTCCGCGTCTAGCGCAAGGGCAGAGTCCCAAGGTGTTGTGGATCGGCTGCGCGGATAGCCGCGTGCCGGCCGAAACGGTGACGAACGCCAATCCCGGCGATCTGTTCGTTCATCGCAACATCGCGAACCTGTTTTCTCCTTCGGATGACAACACGATGAGCGTGCTGGAATACGCGGTGCGCGTGCTGAAAGTCGATCACGTGATCGTATGCGGCCATTACGGATGCGGCGGCGTGCGCGCCTCGCTCCTGCCGCAATCGAGCGACTTGCCGCACGTGAATCGCCGTATCGCGCCGCTATGCGCATTGGGCGAGCGGCATCGCAACGAGCTCGATGCATTCTCGGAGCTCGATGCACGCGCGAATCGTCTCGCCGAGCTGAACGTGCTCGAGCAGGTGCGTCTGTTGCGGCAGCACGCCGTCGTGTGCGACCGCGACGAGCCGCCGCTCGTTCACGGATGGATCTTCGGCCTTCATGACGGCCTCATCAAAGTGCTCGCTTCCGGCTACTCGGAAGAAGGCGAAACGCAAGACGCCGAACGCGTGCAGGTCTCGTCGCTTCAGGCCGCTTAGAGCGGCTCAATCCAATCGATCGCTTCCTGATGCGATGTCGCTTTCGCGACCTTCGCAGGCCCCAACTCGTTCGAAAAAATCATGAACTCAAGTAACCGTCTAGCCACTTTCCCGCGCGATGTATTCGCGGGCACTGTCGTGTTTCTCGTCGCCATGCCGCTATGCTTAGGCATCGCCAATGCATCGGGCGTCGCGCCGTTCGCCGGGCTGCTGTCCGGCATCATCGGCGGCCTCGTCGTCGCACTGCTGAGCGGTTCGCAACTCAGCGTGAGCGGCCCGGCCGCGGGTCTCATCGTGATCGTCGTCGACGGCATCGCGGGACTCGGCAGCTTTTCCGCGTTTCTGCTCGCCGTGCTGCTGTCAGGCGCGATCCAGTTCGGCTTCGGCATGCTGAAGGCAGGGCGCTTTGCTGCCTATGTGCCTTCGTCGGTGATCAAGGGCATGCTCGCCGCGATCGGCCTCTTGCTCGTCATCAAGCAGATTCCGCTGGCCGCCGGATTCGCGAATCACGGCGCGCCGGCCGCGAGCGGTCCCGGCATGTTCGGCACGCCCTTCGGCCCGATATCGATGGCGGCGTGCATGGTGGCCGTCGTATCGCTCGCGATGCTGGCAGGCTGGGAAACACGCGCGATGCGCCGTTTCGCGCTCGTGCGTGCCGTGCCCGCGCCGCTCGCGGTGGTCGCGTTCGGCATCGGCGTGACGCTGCTGCTCGATCTGCTCGCGCCGGGCTTCGCACCGCCCGCGCAACATCGCGTCGCGCTGCCGTCGCTCGAGTCGTTCGCCGCGTTCACGCATGCGCTCGCATTGCCGAACTTCTCGCAGTTCGTGAATCCCGATGTGTGGCGGCTTGCGTTGACGCTCGCTATCGTCGCGAGTCTCGAAACGCTGTTGAGCCTCGAAGCCGTGGAGCAACTCGATCCGAAGAAGCGCGCGGCGCATCCGGACCGTGAACTGAAGGCGCAAGGCATCGGCAACATGATGGCCGGTGCGATCGGCGCGTTGCCGATCACGTCGGTCATCGTGCGCAGTTCGGCAAACGTGCATGCGGGCGCGCAGAGCCGCTGGTCGTCCTTCGTGCATGGGGCGCTGCTGCTCGTGAGCGTGTTCGCGCTCACGAGCGTGATCAACCTGATTCCGCTCGCCTGTCTCGCGGCCATCCTGATCTTCACGGGGCTGAAGCTCGCCAAGCCTTCGTTGTTCGCGGCGGTCGCGAAGCAAGGCATCGAACGTTTTGCGCCGTTCATCGTGACCATTGCCGGCGTATTGCTGACGGATTTGCTGATGGGTATTCTGCTCGGCATCGCGTGCAGTCTCCTGCTCGCGATCAGCGCGAATCTGAAGCGTCCGATCACGATTGCGCAGCATGACGATCACTACCTGCTCTCGTTCCGCAAGGACGTGTCGTTTCTCGCGAAGGTGACGCTCAAGCATCATCTGCGCGCAATTCCCGATGGCGCGACGGTGATCTTCGATGCATCGCGCGCGGACTATATCGATCCCGACGTGCGCGAGGAGATCGAAAAGTTCGTGGCGGCGGCGCCTTCGCGCGGCATGCATGTCGAATGCAGGAAGCTGCCGCGTGCGCAGTCGCAAGCGGGCATGCCTGCCGTGCGCGGACGATGGCTCGGACTGACGAGGCAAGGCATGACATCCGAGTAGGCGAGCGCGCGAGATCAACCCGGCGTCGATGGCGTTAGTTGGGCATAGACATCGTGCGCGAGCTCGAGCATCACCTTGCGATCGATGCCGCCCGACACCGCATAACCGAAATCGCCATCGATCCAGTAAAAGACGTTCACGGGCCCGTCCTGATACAGCTTGAACGCTGTGGTGTTCGTGCGCGTCTTGCGATGCGAGATGCAGAGCGTCACGCGTTCGCCCTTGGCATCGCGATACATGAACTGCGCGGTCGGGCCGTTTTCGTCGGGAAGAATGCGCCCGCCCATCAATTCGAAACCGCTCTTCGTGAGCAGAGGCGGATGCACGTCGGTGCCGAGCTTGTTCGACAGATACTGAACGAAGTCCTGATCGCGGTCCTTGCCGATATCGTCCGGACGGTCGACAGCAGGCATGTACACGACATGCGCGATCGCGGCCTGACGCGCCATGCTTTCCATGCCCTCGGCGCTCACGTTACGCGTGTTCGATGCATTCACGCCGGACAGCGGCGCCGGATCGCGCGCCATGTTCGTGCCGATGCCAATGCCGATGCCCAGCACGAGCGCCGCCGCCATGCCCGCGAATTGCGGCCAGTTCGGCGCGCTCAGTACGGGCCGCTTCTTCAACGTGCGCAAGCGCGCGGGCATGGGTTCGTTGAGCACGCGGTCGTAGCGCTCATGGAACATGTTGTTGAGCGAGAAGTAATCGCTCACGCGCGCGGCCAACGCGGGATTGAGTTCGATCGCGCGCTCGACCTGTTCGCGGCGCTCGGCCGAAAGCGCGCCATCGACATACGCGTGGAGATCTTCTTCGCTGATCGGGGTTTGTCGATCGCTCATCGCACCACCTTCAGTTTCGCACTGGGCTGCGTGCCCGCCATCAACGCGCGCAGGCGCTCGCGTCCGCGCGATAACCGTGACATCACGGTGCCGATGGGAATATCGAGCGCGTTCGCCACTTCCGCATAACTCATCTCTTCCAGCCCGACGAGCAGAACGACTTCACGCTGCTCGGCGGGCAGACGCTGCAACGCGTAGTCGAGATCGCGCACCTCGAGCGAGCGGATCTGGTTGCCCGGCGCGGCGAACTCGCGTTCGCTTATCTCATCATCGTCGTCGATGGAAACATGCATCGCGCGCGCCGACGCCTTGCGCACCTGATTCACGAATACGTTATGCATGATGGTGAATAGCCACGCGCGCAGATCGGTGCCCGCTTCGAACCTCTTCGTGTGTGACAGAGCGCGCTCGATCGTGTCCTGCACGAGGTCGTCCGCGAGATCCCGGTTGGTCAGGAGCGCGCGCGCATAGCGGCGCAATCTCGGAACGTGGTCCATCAATTCGTCGCGGATGTCCATCGTTTTATCCGTCATCTATCGAATGGCGCGAGCATTCGCCGCCGCGCCTATGGATATATGAACAAGACCGAGCGCATTTTATTCCGCCTGCCGGGCCGCGAATGTCAACGCGTCGGCGGCGCGCATGAGTCCGCGCGTGTCCGCGCGCCCTGCGAGCACGTGGCGCTTACCTTGCGTGGTCCACGAAAGCAGACGGATATCACCCACGCGCTGCGCGCTCCATTGCGGCTCGTCGCTCGCGAATGGCGCGGACGCGATCAGGAGGATCACGGCATCGCCCGCCGCGTTGCGGTAGTCGAGTTCGTCGATATGCGTGAGTTCGCCTGCACGCCGCGCCCTGGTCGCAATCGGTTCGAGGCCGACGGGCGTCAGTTCGACGAAATGCGGATCGTGCGATACCAGCGGCCGCACGTTCGTGCCGCGCTGGCTCGAGGTTTCCATCAGCGCCATCACGGCGGCGGCATCGAGCATATCGGCGGATACGTGAGTTGGCGTGCACCAGCCTGCAACGGCGATCGCAGCGCATGTGCCGATGAACACGTGCCGCAGGACACTTCTCAGGCACCTGCCCGGCGAAAGGCCGTTATCGGAGAAGGTCAGCGGGTCGTCCATGTTGGGCATCGATGTTCATAAGCTCTCGATGCGCTAACCTTCAGGACGAGCGTTTTATTCCATCGGCGATCCGATTTATTTTCTCGGGCGAAAAAAAAGTCCGGAACCGCCCGGGAATTATTTTTTATTGTCGCTGAACGCAAATCGTTGTAGACGCCGCTCAGGAGACGATCGAGATCGAGAATCCGTCCCATCCCTTGCTGCCGACTGTCTGAATCGCCGTGGACGACACGTGGGAATCCTTGGCCAGCATATCGAAGAACTGGCGCACGCCGATGACGTCCGGATCGGCGCTGCCGGCGTCCGCGACGCGGCCGCCGCGTATTACGTTGTCGGCAACGATCACCGTGCCTGGACGGCTGAGGCGCAAAACGAGGCGCAGGTACTCGGGATAGCTTTGCTTGTCGGCATCGAGGAAGATGAAATCGAAAGGCGGAATGCCGTCGCGCGCGAAGTCTTCGAGCGTGTCGGCGGCATCGCCGACGATCACCGACACGACGCCCGACAAGCCCGCACGCTCGATATTTTTACGCGCGACATCCGCATGATGCGCGTCGGCTTCGAGCGTGAGCAGCGTGCCGTCGGCGGGCAGGGCGCGCGCGAGCCAGATCGTGCTGTAGCCGCCGAGCGTGCCGAGTTCGAGAATGCGCCGTGCGCCGCACAGGCCAGCGAGCATCTGCAGCAGCTTGCCCTGATTCGGCGCGACGTTGATCGCGGGCAAGCCCGCTTCCGCGCTGGACTTCAAGGCTGCTTCGAGCGATTCGTCGGGAGTTTGTGTCTGCTTGCACAAGTACTCGTCCATCGCAATCCATTGCTGCTCGTTCATCGCATCTCCTCGCCGTTGCCGTGGTCGCGTCAACGACACGATACAGCACGAATAAGGGCCGTTGCTGCGATAAATGATTTAGATGGCCTCGTAAGTACTTCGCAATCGGGGTGACACATTCAGTGTCATAAACTCTTCTGTTCGGCGCGTCCGATAGCGGTTTTGGACACCACGGATGATCCGCGGCGCATGTCATGGCCGAGCTGATCGACGGTCAGACGTATCGCATCGATCAATGCGCGTGCTGCCGGCGACGGCGTGCCGCCCGCGCGCATCGTGAGGCCGATCTCGCGTTGCGTGTTTTGCAGGGGAATGTCCATCACCACGAGCTGGCCCGCTTCGCACTCGTAGTGCAACTGCTGCGCGGACACGGCGGCGAGCATATCCGTGTGCATCAAAAGACCGCGAATGACCGCGAGATCCGCCGTTTCGACGCTGGGCATGGGCGGCTTGAGCTTCCAGCGTTTGAACTGCGCCTCGAACATGCCGCGCGCGGGCGCCTGACTGCGCGGCAAGATCCATTGCGCGTCAATGAGATCCTTGAGCGTCGAGCCGCTCGCGCCAGCAAGCGGATGCCCGCGCCGCGCGATCACGACGATGTCCTCCGACATCAACCGTTCGTTGACGAGCCCGCTCGATGCATCGTTCTGACGCAGCGCGCCGAGCACGAAGTCGATATCGCCCGCACGCAGTCCCGCGACGAGCGTTTCATATGAACTCTCGTCCGTCACGATGCGCACGCCCGGATATTGCGCGGCCACGCGCGCGATTGCGCCCGGCAGAATCAGCGTTCGTCCGAGCGGCAGCGCGCCCACCGTGACATAACCTTGAATCGTGCCGCGCAGGGCCGCGAGATCGTCGGGAATGTGGCGCAGTTCGTTCAGCGCGCGACGCACATGCAGGAGGAGGGTTTCGCCTTCGCTCGTGAGCAGCAGTCCGCGCGGGCTGCGGTAGAACAGTTGCATGCCCGCGCCCGTTTCCATGATGCGAATGGCGCTGGATACCGCGGGTTGACTGAGACCCAAGGTCTGCGCGGCGCTCGGCATATGACGATGGCGCGCGAGCGCGGAGAACAGTTGCAGACGCCGCGTATTGAGCAGAAAGGCGGGAAGCGTGCCGCCCGCTGCGCTGCGGCGGCGCGACTGCCGCGTTGCGCACCATTGCGCCAGTTCCTCGAGTTCTCCGAAGATGCGCTCGCATCTCGACAGCACCGCGCGGCCCGCGGGTGTGGGCAACATGCCCGATGAACGCCGCTCCAGCAAGGTCTCGCCGACCGCCGCTTCGAGTTCCTGCAGCGAACGCGTGACCGCCGATTGCGCACGGAACAGCGCGGCGGCGGCGCGCGTGGCGCTGCCCGTCTGCGCGACGAGGCGGAATGCGCGCAGGTAGGCGAGGTTGAGCAGTTCTCGATTGTCCATGTGCGAAGGGCGCGTGAATGCGATAGCTATCAGTTTGATTTATCGCATGGTAACGCCTCTCGACGCACGGTCACTCGCGTCAAGCCGATACAACGGGCGTAATGGCCTTTCCGCTTGCAAAGAAGGACACGATGTTATCGATGGTGAGTTGCGCCATCGCGAGCCGCGTTTCGTGCGTCGCGCTGCCGATATGCGGACTCAGCACGACGTTATCGAAAGCGCATAGCGCCGACGCTTCGAGCGGCTCGCATTCGAACACATCGAGCGCCGCGCCCGCTATGGCTTTGCGTTCCAGCGCTTGCACGAGCGCGGCTTCATCGACGACGGAACCGCGCGCGATGTTCACGAGCATGCCCTTCGCGCCGAGTGCGTCGAGCACGGCGGCATCGACGAGATGCCGCGTCTCACTGCCGCCGGGACACGCCGCGATGAGAATGTCTGACCAGCGCGCGAGTTCATTCGGATGCGCGAACCATTCATGCGCTAGCGCCTGCTTCGTGCGTCCGTAGTACGCGATATCGACATCGAAGGGCGCGAGCCGCCGCGCTATCTCCTTGCCGATGCGTCCCATGCCTAAGATGCCGACACGCTTGCCCGCAAGGCTCGACCCGAGAGGAAACGCCCCCTTCGACCACGCGCCCGAGCGCACGAAGCGATCGGCCTGCGGCAATTGCCGCAACAGTGCGAGCATGAGCCCGATGGTCAGCTCGGCAACTGCCGCGTTGAGCAGATCCGGCGTGTTCGCAACCACGATGCCACGCTCACGCGCGAACTCGACGGGAATGCGATCGAAGCCCACACCGCTCGTCGCGATGATCTTCAGCGAAGGCAGCCGCTCGATCAACGCGATGTCGATGTCGTAGTTCGAGCGTGTGACGATCGCGCCGACGCGCTCGCGCAACGCGTCATCCGCGTCGATAGCCGCGAGCGAGACGGGCGCGAAGCGCGCTTGCAGCAGTGCATGCGCGTTCGCCGGAAAATCGCCGATGCGCAGCACCGGCGGCAAGCTCACTTTCATGTCGATGCAATCAGACATCGATGCCTCATTTATTGACGAGCCGCGCGGGCACGAACACCAGGATCAGGAGCGCCGACACCACAAGCGATGCCGCGACGACGAAGAGTCCCGATGATAGCGAATGCGTGACCGTCTTGAGCCAGCCGATCACAGCAGGGCTGATGAAGCCCGCGAGATTGCCCGTGCAATTGATGAGCGCGATCCCCGCGGCCGCGCCCGTGCCGCCTAGAAACGCGGTGGGCAGCGCCCAGAACATCGGCAAGGCGGTGATGACGCCCGCCGTCGCAAGCGTGAGCCCGAGCACCGAGATCGCGGACGACGAACCGAACAGCGCGCACAACACGAAGCCCGATCCTGCGATGAGCGCGGGTATTGCCACATGCCAGCGCCGCTCGCGCGTGTGATCGGCGTGCCTGCCTGTCACGATCATCGAAACGAGCGCGACGGAGTAGGGAATCATCGTGAGCAGACCGATGATGAATGCGTCCTCGATGCCCGTCGAGCGCAGGATGGTCGGCTGCCAGAAGCCGATCGCATACGAGCCCATCACGATGCCGAAGAGGATCAGGCACATCAGGTACACGCGGCCCGACGTGAACACGGCGCGCACCGAGCCATGCGTGTGCGTGGCGGTGTCGGCGGCGATTTCATCGAGGATCACGCTCTTTTCGCGTTCGGAGAGCCACGTTGCGTCGGCTACGCGATCGTCGAGATGACGCAGGATCACGAAGCCCAGCACGATCGAGGGCAGCGCTTCGATGATAAAGAGCCACTGCCAGCCCGCCAAGCCCCACGTGCCCTGCATCGCATGCATGATGTAGCCAGACACCGGGCCGCCGATGAGTCCCGACACCGGATTGCCCGCCATCAGCAGCGCGACCATCTTCCCGCGCCGATGCGATGGAAACCAGTACGTCAGATAGAGCACCATGCCGGGAAAGAAGCCCGCTTCCGCGACGCCGAGCAGAAAGCGCACGGCATAGAACTGCATCGGCGTGGAGACCCATGCGGTGGCCATCGAAAGCAGGGCCCATGTGACCATGATCCGCGCTATCCAGCGTCGCGCGCCGATGCGATGCAAGAGCAGATTGCTCGGCACCTCGAAGAAGAAATAGCCTACGAAGAAGAGGCCAGCGCCGAGGCCATACACCGCTTCGCTCAAATGCAACGTATTGAGCATTTGCAGCTTCGCGAAGCCGACATTCACGCGATCCAGATACGCGACCACGTAGCCGACGAACAGCAGCGGCATGAAGCGTAACGCGACGCGCTTGAAGATCGAATCGGCATCGTTCGTTTCGATCGACGCGGGCAGGGATGTACTGTTATACAAGTTTGTCTCCTGATTGGGGCAGAGCGTTGTTTTGTTTATGTGCTCGCTTGTGTGCGCCTTCAGTGCGCGGCTTCGGTCGATATCGCGAGTTCCGCCGCATGCGGAATGCGAAAGCCGATCGCCGTCAGCGCGCTTTCCAGTTGCATGCGTTGCGATGCATCCAGTTCCACGAGCGGGGCACGCAACGTGGCCCAGCCTTCGTCGCCGGATTGCCACGCGATCGCGGACTTCATCGCGGCGATCATCGGGAAGCGCTGGAACACTGCGCGTGTTTCGTCGAGGCGGCGCTGCTGCGCGGGTGCATCGACGGCTTGCCAGTCCCGCGCGAGACGGGAGATAGCCGCGGCGTTCACATTGCCCGTCGCGGTGATGCAGCCCGCGCCGCCTGCCTGCAACGTGCGCAAGAGGAAGGTCTCGCTGCCCGCGAAGACTTCGAAGCCGGATGCGGAGAACGCATCGATCAGCGCGGCCGTATTGCTCCAGTCGCCCGAGCTGTCCTTGATGCCCGCGATCGCGCCGGGATACGCCTTGAGCAGGCGCTCGATCAGGGCAAGACTCAGGCCGACCTGCGCGACAGGCGGAATGTGATAGAGATAGATCTTCAGGCGCGCATCGCCGATTGCTTCGATTACGCTCGCATACGCGCGAAAGAGTCCTTCGTCGCTCACGCCTTTGTAGTAGAACGGCGGCAGCATCAGCACGCCCGCACATCCGTTCGCTACCGCGTGGCGCGTCAGTTCGATCGTATCGGGCAGCGCGCATGCGCCCGTGCCCGGCATCATGCGTGCGGCGGGCAAGCCTGCTTCGAGGAGCGCATCGAGCAGGCCGCGCTTCTCCGCGACATTCAATGAATTCGCTTCCGAATTGGTGCCGAAGACCGCGAGGCCGACGTCGTCATTCAGCAGCGCGCGGCAGTGCCGAATGAAGCGCTCGGCCGAAGGCGAGCCGTCTTCGTTGAACGGCGTGAGCACTGGCGACAATGCGCCGTGAAAGCCATGCGGCGAGGTCATGATGAAGCGTCTCCTTTCAGGTTCTTTGCGATGGAGGCCAGTATCGCCGCGCGCAAAAGATGGAAGAACAGGGGCCCGCTTGCTTCAAACTCAAAAATTTTTTATGTCTTGTGTTTGGATGGCGATGGACGAAAAAAAGGCCACTCGAAAGTGGCCTTGACGGTGTGCCTGGCAAAGCGCGTTCATCGGCGCGGTGTCACGCCTCGAATCTGCGTTGCGCGCAGGAAATCGAAATCGACGCCCTTGTCCGCTTGCGTCACCGTGTCATAGAACAGCTTGCGATAACCGCGGTCGGCACTCGGCACGCTGACCGGCGATGCTTTCGCGCGCGCGGCAAGCTCTTCATCGCTGATCAGCAAGCTGATCTCGCGTTTCGACACGCTGAGCCGAATGCGGTCGCCTGATCGAACGTGCGCGAGCGGACCGCCCACCGCCGCCTCCGGTGTCACATGCAGTACGATGGTGCCGAACGCCGTGCCGCTCATGCGTCCATCCGAGACGCGTACGATATCTTTCACCCCCTTCACCGCGAGCTTGCGCGGAATCGGGATATAGCCCGCCTCGGGCATGCCCGGCGCGCCCTTGGGCCCGATGTTCTTCAGCACGAGAATATCGTCGGGCGTGACGTCGAGGTCTTCGGAATCGATGCGCGCCGCCAGATCAGCGCCGTTCTCGAAGACGACCGCGCGGCCTTCATGCTCCATCAGCTTTGCGTTCGCCGCGGATTGCTTGATGATCGCGCCGCCCGGCGCGAGATTGCCTTCGAGCACGGCGATCCCGCCTTGCGGGTAGATCGGCTTGTCGAACGGGCGCACGACGTCCTGCACGAACGCGGGTCCGGCAGCTTCGATTTCTTCGCCGAGCGTGCGCCCGGTGACCGTGAGCGTGTTCAGGTTCAGGAGCGGTTTCAATTCGCGCAGCAACGTGGCCATGCCGCCGGCCTTGTGGAAGTCCTCCATGTAATGCGCGCCGGAAGGCTTCAGATCGAGGAGCACGGGCGTCTCGCGTCCCATGCGATCGAGCGCTTTCAGATCGACGTCATAACCCATGCGTCCGGCGATAGCAGTCAGATGCACGATGCCGTTCGTCGAGCCGCCGATGGCGAGCAGCACGCGCATCGCGTTTTCGAATGCTTCGGCGGTGAGGATCTTGTCGATGGTGAGGTTATCGCGCGCCATCTGCACGGCTTGCGTGCCGGTCATCTCGGCGATGCGCATGCGATCCGATGTCACCGCCGGCGGCGATGCGCCGCCCGGCACCGTCATGCCGAGCGCTTCGGCGATGCACGCCATCGTGCTCGCCGTGCCCATCACCGAGCATGTGCCGACGCTCGCGACGAGCTGATTGTTGACCGCGGCGATTTCCGCTTCGTCGATCTCCTCTGCGCGAAATCGGCCCCAATAGCGGCGGCAGTCGGTGCACGCGCCCACGCGCTCGCCACGATGCGAGCCCGTGAGCATCGAACCCGTGATGAGTTGAATCGCGGGAATGCCCGCCGATGCCGCGCCCATCAGTTGCGCGGGCACGGTCTTGTCGCATCCGCCGATCAGCACGACGGCGTCCATGGGCTGCGCGCGGATCATCTCTTCCGTATCGATCGACATCAGATTGCGCAGGTACATGCTCGTGGGCTGCGAGAACGATTCGGCGATCGAGATCGTTGGGAAGTCCATCGGCAGGCCGCCCGCGAGCATCACGCCGCGCTTCACGGCTTCGATGAGTTGCGGCGCGTTGCCGTGACACGGGTTATACGCGCTGCCCGTGTTGACGATGCCGATTACGGGGCGATCGAGCGCGCTGTCGGTATAACCCGCGCCCTTGATGAACGCCTTGCGCAGAAAGAGGGAGAAGCCGTTGTCTCCGTAGCTTGTCAGCGACTTGCGCAGGCCGCTCGGTTGGGTGGAACCGTCGCTGGGCTTTTTCTTGAATGTGTCGGTCATGGTTGCACTGTCGTCCGATGAGCGTTGAATGTCTCCGTGCCTTGATTATCGCGGCTTTGCGATAACTTTGAGCGCGCTCGCCGCTTGCTTCAAACGATAGAGATTTTTGCTTCCGGAAGGGAGTAACGCTAATGGGTCGTCGCTATATCAATTTCGTCCGACGGATTCCGCGGCGGCGAGGAAGGCCTGCACCAGACGAAGCCGCGCGGACGAACGTCCCCACAGCAAGCCGACCAGGCGCTTGGGCGCGGCATGTGGCAACGCCCATCTCTTCAGCGAGAGACCGCTCAATTCCTGCGACGCCCAGTCCGGTATGAGCGACACGCCGAGGCCGCGATCGACGAGCGTCGCGATGGCCGCGAGACCATCGAGCTCGCAACGCTGATGCGGCTTGATGCCGTGTTGCCGCAGATAGGCATCCGCAAGCTGCCCGCCGACGACATTGCGGTCATAACGCACGAACGGCTCGGTTTGCAGGGTGGCGTGCACATCCGTGACGTGCATCGAAGCGGGCGTCAGTAGAACGAGGGATTCCTTTCTGAACGTATGCCAGTCGCAACTCTTCGGCAGATTGAAGAGCGGCTGCGCGATCACGGCGGCATCGAGATCGCCGCTTATCACCTTGCGATAGAGATCGAGCGAGGTGCCCGGCTCCAGATAGAAATCCATTTGCGGATAACGATTCAGAAGGACCGCGAGCGCGTCCGGGATGAGGCTGGCCATCATGGTTGCCATGCCGCCGAGGCGCAACTGGCCGCCGAGTTGATCCGTATCGTCGATATCCGCGCGCAGATCGCGAATGTCGTGCAGCACGGCGCGCGCACGCGCCAGGATGCGCTCGCCGGCTTCGGTCGCACCGACCGTGCGGCCCGAGCGCCGCACGAGCGTCGCGCCCAGTTCGGCCTCCAGCATCTTCACCCTCTGCGCCACGGCGGCGGGCGTGAGATCCAGTCTGCGCGCGGCTTCGGCAATGGAGCCAAGCTCGACGACGAACACGAAGCTCTGCAGATAGCGCGAGTCCATCGATAAAAATTTTTGGGTTTGAAGAAGCCAAAGGATACTTCCTCTTGCGCACTCGCGCCATCAAACTGATTGCATTCGCAATGAATGAATATCAACGGAGACGACCTCATGCCCATCATCGAATCGATCGCGGTTTGCGCGGCGGCGGTGCCGCTCGATCGCG
The DNA here is from genome assembly GCF_056930355.1 of Caballeronia sp. 11_S32. NCBI lineage: Bacteria > Pseudomonadati > Pseudomonadota > Betaproteobacteria > Burkholderiales > Burkholderiaceae > Caballeronia > Caballeronia sp. 11_S32. The sequence goes on along the minus strand of NZ_JBXOWH010000001.1, from coordinate 869,598 downwards.
TCACATCGTTTTCCACGCGCACGGTTTCCACGCGTCACTATGGGCTCGTCAAGGTCCGCTCGACGGATGGCGTGGAAGGCATCGGCTTTTGCTATATCGGCAGCGCGGCGGGCGACCTGCTCACGGTCGCGGTCGAGCAATTGCTCGCGCCGGTCTTGATCGGCAAGGATTCGTATGCGGTGGAAGGGCTATGGCAGGCCATGTACAACGAAGCACTGCTTCAGGGACGCGCGGGCACCGTGATGCGCGCATTGAGCATTCTCGATGTCGCGCTATGGGATCTGAATGCGCGCACGCATAAGCTGCCGCTGCATAAGTATCTCGGCGCGAATGAACTCGAGTCTGTGCCTGCTTATGCGAGCGGCGGTTATTACCTCGATGGAAAGACGCCGGAGAAACTCGGCGAAGAAATGGCAAGCTATGTCGATAAGGGCTTTCGCGCGGTGAAGATGAAGGGCGGCAGGCTGTCGCCGCAGGAAGAGGAGCGTCGTGTGAAGGCCGCGCGTGAAGCGGTGGGGCCGAACGTCGAACTCATGATCGACATGAACAACGGCTGGACCGATGTCACGCAGGCGCTGCAGCACGTGAGGCGTTTCGAGCAATTCGACCCGTACTTCATCGAAGAGCCTTTCTCTCCCGACGATGTCGAGAATCACGCACGGCTCGCGAAAGCAACGCGCATTCCGATCGCGACCGGCGAGATCGGCTACGGCCGCTGGTATCACAAGGAACTGCTCGACAAGGGCGCGGCCGCGATTCTGCAAACCGATGCGGCCGTATGCGGCGGCATCACCGAATGGCGCAAGATCGCGGCGACCGCGGCGAGTCATGGCGTCGTGATGTGTCCGCACTGGTTCCACGATCTGCACGCGCCGCTCGTCGCCGCAACGCCCAATGCGCGCTACGTCGAGTTCTTCTGGGACGATCAGGTGCTCAACTTCCGCAGGCTGATCGACCGGCAGCTTTCGCATCGCGATGGCCGCGTGCAATTGCACGACGCGCCCGGTCTCGGCTTCTCGTTCGACGAAAAGGAAGTCGCCAAGTATGGTCAATGGAAACGCGTCGCCTGAGTTCGAGCCATGTCAGATACAGTGAACAAAGTAATCGCGGGACCGGTTATTCGCCTGCATCCCGAAGATAACGTCGTGATAGCGCGCACCGATGTCGCGATCGGCACCGCGGTTCCATCCGAAGACTTCGTATGCAGAAGCCAGGTCACGGCGGGCTACAAGATCGCCGCGCGTGCGATAAGGAAAGGCGATGCCGTGCGCAAGTACAACGTGACGATCGGCTTTGCGAACGCCGATATCGCGCCGGGCACGATGGTGCATAGCCATAACGTCGAGTTCCGCGAGTTCGATCGCGATCATGCGTTCTGCGTGGACTATCGCGCGGTGGACATGATCGCGGAGCGGGACCGCGCAACCTTCGAAGGGATCGTGCGCGAGAACGGCGAAGTCGCGACGCGCAATTACATCGGCATCTTGTCGACGGTGAATTGCTCGGCCACCGTCGCGCACAAGATCGCCGAATGGTTCACGCCTGAGCGGCTCGCCGAGTATCCGAACGTCGATGGCGTGGTCGCGTTCACGCATGGCATCGGCTGCGGCATGGAGATGAGCGGCGAACCGATGGCGCTTTTACGCCGCACGATGGCAGGCTATGCGCGGCATCCGAATCTCGCGGCGGCGCTTGTCATCGGACTGGGTTGCGAACGCAATCAACTGGCCGGGTTGATGGAGCAGGAAGGCTTGCGCGCGGGTTCGCGTCTGCATACCTTCATCATGCAGGAGAGCGGCGGCACGCGCAGGACGATCGAGGCGGGCATCGACGCCGTGCGCGCCTTGTTGCCCGACGCGAACCGCGTGCAGCGCACGACGGTCAGCGCGAGTCATCTGAAGATCGGTTTGCAATGCGGCGGCTCGGACGGCTTTTCCTCGATCACGGCGAACCCCGCGCTCGGCGCCGCCGTCGATCTGCTCGTGCGGCATGGAGGCACCGCGATCCTCTCCGAAACGCCTGAGATCTATGGCGTCGAACATACGCTGACACGACGCGCGGTGAGCCGCGAAGTCGGCGAGAAGCTGCTCGAGCGCATTCGCTGGTGGAAGGAAGAGTATTCGGTCGGACGCGACGTGCAGATCAACGGCAAGGTCAGTCCGGGCAACCAGGTGGGCGGGCTCGCGAACATCTTCGAGAAGTCGATCGGCTCGTCGATGAAGGGCGGCACGGGGCCGTTGATGCAAGTCTATCGCTATGCCGAGCCGGTGAAGCAGCGCGGGCTCGTCTTCATGGACACGCCCGGCTTCGATCCCGTCTCCGCGACCGGACAGATCGCGGGCGGCGCGAATCTCATTGCGTTCACGACGGGGCGCGGCTCGATGTTCGGCGCGAAGCCGGTGCCGTCGCTCAAGCTCGCGACCAACACGCCGATGTACGAGCGGCTCATCGAAGACATGGACCTGAATTGCGGCGGCATCCTCGATGGCGTCGCATCCGTCGAGAGCACCGGCCGCGCGATCTTCGATGCGATGCTCGCGTCAGCCTCAGGCCAGCGCACGAAGAGCGAATTGCTCGGTCTCGGCGATCACGAGTTCGTGCCCTGGCAAATCGGCATCATGAGCTGAGCGACGATGCATCAGCCGTCGATCGTCTCGTGCACGCCTTGCTCGCCGCGCTTCCAGTACGCGGACGCGCGAATGCGCTTCTTGTCGATGCCGCGCTCTTCGCATAGCAGCTTGCGCACCGCGCGCATCAGCGTGGCTTCGCCCGCGGCCCACACGTAGCCTTCGCCATCGGGCAAATAGGTTTCGCGCAACGCGAGCAACAGCGCGCCGCCCGGATGCTCGCTTTCGTTGCGATAGCGCCATTGCGCGTAGAGATCGGCGCGCGTATCGAATTCGATGCGCGCCGATTGATCCGCCACTTCGATCAGCGTCGCGACGCGCGTGCCTTCCGGTAGCTCTTCGAGACGCCGCGCGATAGCGGGCAGCGCGGTTTCATCGCCGATCATGAGATGCCAGTCGAACTGCGTGGGAATCACGAACGAGCCGCGCGGCCCGCCTATGCCGAGATGCTGGCCCGGCACGGCCTGCGCGGCCCATGCCGTCGCGGGGCCGGCTTCGTGCAGCGCGAATTCGATATCGAGCTCTCTCGCCGCAGGATCGAAACGGCGCGGCGTGAAATCGCGCGCGATGGGACGCGGCTTCGACGGATCGAACACGGGGCCGTCGGGGCCGGCTTGCGGAATCGCGGGCATCGACTCGCCCGGTTGCGGGAAAAACACCTTGATGTGATCGTCGAACGATGCGCTCACGAAATCTTCGAGCGCATCGCCGGTGAAGGTCACGCGCACGAGATGCGGGTTGAGCGCCTCGACGCGCGTGACTTGCAGCAGCCGGAACCTGAGCGCATGGCGCACGCGCGTGACTTCGAGATCGGGCCGGTCTTGCAGGATGGAATCTGTCATCGTGTATGGCTCCTTCTTACGCCTGTCCGGGCGCCGGATTCTGTTCGATTTCCGCCGTCGCGCGGGCCAGGATCGCGGCGATGCGGCGTTGCTCATCCTGCGATGCATCGGTGCGCAACAGCAGCGCCTTCTTCAGGGCGCGGCGCGCGGCGATCAGCTCGGGCACCCAGCCGGTGTCGCCTGATGTGTCATCGGCTTCCTCGCCCATGTAGGCACGGCGCACGAGATCCATCTTGCGGGCGAAGTGGGTGAGCTTTGCGAGCATGATGTCCACGCGCTCGCGATTCGACGCGAGATATTCGCGGCCGGCATCGGACAGCGCATAGCGCTTGCGATTGCCTTCCAGTTCCACGGTCGTATAGCCCAGCTCTTCGAGATAGGTGAGCGCCGGATAGACCATGCCCGGGCTCGGCGCGTAGAAGCCGTTCGAGCGGTCTTCGAGCGCCTTGATGAGTTCATAGCCGTGACGTGGTGCTTCGGCGAGCATCGCGAGCAGCAGCAGCTGCAGATCGTCCGACGAGAACTTGCGGCCGCGCGGCATGCCGTCTTCGCCGCCGAAGCCGCCCATGCCGCCCATTCCCCCGGGTCCACCGCCGAAGCGTCCGCCGCCGCCGTGGCGATGACGGCCGACCATGCCCCAACGTTCGAAGGCGAAGCGTTCGGCCCACTCGGGGGCGCCGAAGGGGGAATCGAAACCGAATGCGCGGAAACCGGCTTCACGCGCGCGTTGAAAGCAACGAGATTTCATAGGTGCACTCCAGATATGTCGTAAAACATATCTAAAGATATATATCGTAAGAGCGTCTGTCAAGCCGAGTTTTGTGCCCTAAGGAGGTACAAGATAGTCTGCGGCCATGGGGGGAAAGCGGTTTCGGGGACAAGAAAGGCGTGGTATCGGCAAAATTCATTGTGCGATGCACAATTTTGAATGCGCTCCAGCTATAAGAAACAACTCATCAATAGCCGCGCCGAAATGAGGCGCTTCGGACAGCGAGTTGATCCGAGAAATAGGCGCCTCGGCGGCAATAAAGAGGTCGTGCTGTACCCGGAAAAGCCATCATCCATTCACGATAGTGAATTCAAACCGTAATTTTTTATAATTTTCCCTTATACCTTTTCTCCCGCACGATGCTCCCATCTTCCCTATCGGTAATGCCTGGAAGAGTGCACGTGAGGGAGCAAGGCACGACAGTGGCGCATTGCCCGTTGAGAGAAATCGGTGCCTCGCTGGCTCAGCACTCGCGCGCGGCGACTGGGCTTTCCCCTGCACGACCATCTCGCGAGCGACGTAACGCACCGGTTTTTCAGCACCACATCAAGCGCCGAACGAGCGCAATGACACATAACGGAGACAGACATGGTGAGCGCAGATACGACGGTAGCCGGGCAGCCGCTCGGGCGGCGTCAAAACAGGTGGGTGCAGTTGGTGATCGGTATCATCTGCATGGGGCTGGTTGCCAATTTCCAGTACGCGTGGACGTTGTTCGTCATGCCGATGGATGCAAAGCACCATTGGGGGCAGGCGGCGATTCAAACCGCCTTCACGATCTTCATCGTCACGGAGACGTGGCTCGTGCCGGTCGAGGGCTGGCTCGTCGATAAATTCGGACCGCGCCCGGTGGTGATGGGTGGCGCGATCTGCGCTGCGATTGGCTGGATCATCGACGCCCATGCCACCACGCTCATGCATTTATACATCGCCGCGGTGGTCGCAGGTATCGGTGCGGGTTGCGTGTACGGCACGTGCGTCGGCACGGCGCTGAAGTGGTTTCCGGACAAGCGTGGTCTCGCGGCCGGTCTGACGGCGGCGGGCTTCGGCGCGGGCGCAGCCGTGACCGTGATTCCGATCTCCAACATGATCCAGAACTCCGGCTACGAAAGCGCGTTCATGTTCTTCGGCATTCTGCAAGGCGCCGTCATTTTCGTGCTGGCGCTGTTGCTCGTGCGGCCGAATCCGCCTGCGAACATTGTGCCGGCCAAGCGCATCGTGGCGACCAAAATCGACTATACGACCGGGCAGATGGTGCGAGCGCCCATCTTCTGGGTGCTATATCTGATGTTCGTCGCGGTGGCGGCGGGCGGTGTGATCGCCACTGCGCAGTTCGGGCCGATCGCCAAGGAATACGGCTTCGCAAGCTTGCCAGTCAGCCTTTTCGGCGCGACCTTGCCGCTGCTCGCGATGACGCTGTCCATCGATAACCTGTGCAACGGCTTCACGCGCCCGCTGTGCGGTTTCATCTCGGACAAGATCGGCCGCGAGAACACCATGTTCATCATCTTTCTGGGCGAGGGCGTCGCGCTACTCGGCTTGATGCAGTTCGGACAGAGTCCCTACCTGTTCATGCTGTTCGCTGCGCTGACGTTCCTGTGCTGGGGCGAGATTTTCTCGATCTTCCCGGCAACCTGCGCGGACACGTTCGGAAGCAAGTACGCCGCCGCCAACGCAGGTACGCTGTACACAGCCAAGGGGACGGCTTCGATGCTAGTGCCGATCGCTTCGGTGCTGGCGTCGCTCGGCTCGTGGAACACCGTGTTTATCACTACCGCGATCACGTCGATCGCGGCGGGCGTGTGCGCGAAGTTCGTACTCGCACCAATGCGCCGCCGCTGGATAGAGAACACGGTCACGCAGACTTCGTCGCAGCCATATATCGACTTGCCTTTTCAGTCCGACTGGACGGATGCGCCGAGCAAGTCGTCAACTCGATGAAGGCGCCCCGCACGCGTGTGCTTGGTCGTAGCCGTTGACGTTGCTTGTAACGTCGGCGCAGCATCGCGGCTTCATGCGAGCGGGCAATGAACCTGGTAATCGTTCGCCAACGCCGTTCAATCGCATCATGCGTCAGGCACTGACCGATGGCGGACGCTGCCCGCGCACATCGCGCGGGCAGCGCATCCTCTGGCAACAGTGCCGTTCGGCTGTCATGCCGCATAACCTCACCGTCAATCTCACTGTCATCGAGGCCTCGACGAGGCGTCGATGACAAGCGAGATCTGGCGTGCGCAATCGCCGACGCAGGCATGCGCTCCGCCAGTGTGACTTCTCTGTGCGCTCCCCTCTAACTCACACCGAAGCTTCGCACTTCGCGCGCGTTGGCGTGGCTGCACGTTCCTGCGTGTCAGGCGCGCTGTGGTCACGCCTGAGCAAAACGGCCGTCTGACGTCCCGTCCAGCATTGAAGCCGGACATCCGAAGCGCTTTTTGTTTCGAACAAATGTTAAATGTAGTATGTTGTATATCACGGTGCTGTATTCGAATCGTTTCCTAGGTGAACCTGGTATGCGGATCAGCCTGTACTGAACGAAAAAGAGGGCGCCTCAGCCGCATGTGCGTGAAAAGCCCTGACTAAAAGCTGTTCAAGTGCCGTCGCGGACAGTGATAGGAGCAGCAGGACATGCTCCGCCGCACGGGGAGATCCAACAAGCGGTCGATGCACACCCATCAATCAGGGCATGTGCGCAATTGGGAATCAAGCAATCCATGCGATCTGAAACGCAAGCCCCGGAAGGGGCCGAGACTTGCTTCGGCGGATTGACGCTGTCGCTGGAGCCTATCAGCGCAACCGTCTCACTTCGCGATCAGGCTTACGTGAAACTACGCCAAGTGATTGACGAAGCAGATATCTACCATTCGCGAAGTGAAATTCGCCTTGACGAAAGAGAGCTGACGGAAGCGCTCGGGGTGTCGCGTACACCGATCCGCGAAGCCATGGCGCTGCTCCAGCAGGAAGGTTTTCTGCGCACCGGATCCCGCCGCGGTGTGTACATCCTTCGCAAAACCAAGCGCGAGATCGTCGAGATGATTCACATGTGGGCCGCACTCGAGAGTGCCGCAGCGCAACTCGCGATCCAGCGTGCGACCGACGAGGAAATCGCTCAGCTTCGCCAGATGTTCGACGATTTCCGCGATTCGACGCCTGCCGAGAATATCGAGGAGTATTCGGAAGCGAACATCGCGTTCCATTCGGCCGTCGTGAGGCTTTCGAAGTCGGAAGTCATCTTCGACACGATCAAGAATATCTTCGCGCACGTGCGCGCCATTCGGAAGATGACGCTCCCACAGAGCGACCGCGCGTCGCGTTCGATCGTCGATCACATACGGATCATCGAGGCGCTCGAGTCCCGAGATACGGAACTGGCCGAGCGGCTCGTGAAGCATCACTCTCTCGACCTTGCCGCGTTCGTCGAAGCAAATTGCGATTTTCTTGATTGAGGTACGCGTTCGCCCGGGACAGGAAAGGCCGCGTGACAGGTGTCCGCGGCCTTGTCATGCGTCGCGCAGATCTTCGCTGGCAAAAGACATACCTAACCGTGCCCCCACGGCTCTGCGGCTCGTTGGCAGGTCCCCAAGTGTCTTGCGACCGAATCACTCCGCACGCCGCCTCCTGGACACCCCCTCTAATGGTTCATCCCTATCCCAAACAGACAATAAAGCTTTGACAAATACCGTATCTGGTATCTAGTATATCACCAACATAACCGGCCCTCTGGGGGAGACAAATGGCAGACGTACTCGAGGCAAGAACACAGGAAGCCGCTGAAGTGAAGGCGCCGCAATTGACCGACGGTTTCCATCTCGTCATCGATGCCCTGAAGCTGAACGACATCGACACGATCTTCGGCCTCGTCGGGATTCCTATCACCGACCTTGCGCGACTCGCTCAGGCGGAAGGCATGCGCTTCATTGGTTTTCGCCATGAGCAGCATGCGGGCAACGCGGCCGCGATCGCCGGCTACATGACGCAGAAGCCGGGCATCTGCCTGACCGTGTCGGCGCCGGGCTTCCTGAACGGCCTGACCGCGCTCGCCAACGCGACCACCAACTGCTTCCCGATGATCCTCATCAGCGGCTCGAGCGAGCGGGAGATCGTCGACCTGCAGCAGGGCGACTACGAAGAGATGGACCAGCTGAACGCGGCGAAGCCGTATGCAAAGGCTGCCTACCGCGTGCTGCATGCGGAGGACATCGGTATTGGCATCGCGCGTGCGATCCGTGCAGCCGTGTCGGGCCGTCCGGGCGGCGTGTATCTCGACCTGCCCGCCAAGCTGCTGTCACAGACGATGGACGCGCTCAAGGGCCAGCAATCGCTCATCAAGGTCGTCGATGCCGCGCCGCGTCAGTTGCCGTCGCCGGATTCGGTGAAGCGCGCCCTCGATGTGATCAAGAGCGCGAAGCGTCCGCTGATCCTGCTGGGCAAGGGCGCAGCCTACGCGCAGGCCGACGCGCAGATTCGCGAGCTGGTGGAGAAGAGCGGCATTCCGTATCTGCCGATGTCGATGGCCAAGGGCCTGCTGCCGGACACGCATGCGCAATCGGCGTCGGCAGCGCGTTCGTTCGTGCTGCAGGAAGCGGACTGTGTCGTGCTGATCGGCGCGCGTCTGAACTGGCTGCTCGCGCACGGCAAGGGCAAGACCTGGGGCTCGGCGCCCAAGCAGTTCGTGCAGATCGATATCTCGCCGACCGAAATCGACAGCAACGTCGCGATCGCCGCACCGGTGATCGGTGATATCGGCTCGTGCGTGTCGGCGCTCGTCGAGGGCATCGGCGCGGGCTTTCCGAAGCCGTCGAGCGAATGGACCGGCGCGATCAACGAGCGCAAGAACAAGAACCTCGAAAAGATGGCGGCGACACTCGCGAAGAATCCGTCGCCGATGAACTTCCACAGCGCGCTGCGCGCTATCCGCGACGTATTGAAGACGCGCCCGGACATCAACGTCGTGAACGAAGGCGCGAACACGCTCGACTATGCGCGCAGCATCATCGACATGTATGAGCCGCGCAAGCGTTTCGATTCGGGCACGTGGGGAATCATGGGCATCGGCATGGGCTTCTCGATCGGCGCGGCGGTGACGAGCGGCAAGCAGGTCGTCGCGATCGAAGGCGACAGCGCGTTCGGCTTCAGCGGCATGGAACTCGAAACCATCTGCCGATACGACTTGCCGGTCTGCACCATCGTGTTCAACAACAACGGCGTGTATCGCGGCACCGATGTGAATCCCACCGGCGGCAAGGATGTCGCGCCGACCGTGTTCGTGAAGAACGCACGCTACGACAAGATGATCGAGGCATTCGGCGGCATCGGCTTCAACGCGACGACGCCGGAAGAGCTCACGCATGCACTGGAAGAAGCGATCAAATCCGGCAAGCCGACGCTGATCAACGCAGTGATCGACGAAACGGCCGGCACGGAGAGCGGTCGCCTGACGAATCTGAACCCGCAAAGCGCAGCATCGAAAAAGTAACCAAGACGAGCTACCCAGGAGAACTCCCTTGAGCAACAAACCCCTCGAAGGCATCAAGATCATCGACTTCACGCACGTGCAGGCCGGTCCCGCATGTACCCAGATGCTGGCATGGTTCGGCGCGGACGTGATCAAGGTCGAGCGTCCCGGATCGGGCGACGTCACGCGTAACCAGTTGCGCGACATTCCCGACGCGGATGCGCTGTACTTCACGATGCTCAACAGCAACAAGCGCTCGTTGACGCTCGATACGAAGAAGCCCGAAGGCAAGGAAGTGCTCACCAAGCTGATCAAGGAATCGGACGTGCTGGTCGAGAATTTCGGGCCGGGCGCGCTGGACCGGATGGGTTTCTCCTGGGAGAACATCAAGGAGTTGAATCCGAAGATGATCGTGGCGTCCGTCAAGGGCTTCAGCGACGGCCACCACTACGACGACCTGAAAGTCTACGAAAACGTCGCGCAATGCGCGGGCGGCGCGGCGTCGACGACGGGCTTCTGGGACGGCCCGCCGACCATCAGCGCGGCGGCGCTCGGCGACAGCAACACCGGCATGCACCTCGCGATCGGCATTCTGACGGCGATCATCGGCCGTCAGCAAACGGGCAAGGGGCAGAAGGTCGCCGTGTCGATGCAGGACAGCGTGCTCAATCTGTGCCGCGTGAAGCTGCGCGATCAGCAACGTCTGGATCGCATCGGCTATCTCGAGGAATATCCGCAATATCCGCACGGCACGTTCAGCGACGTCGTTCCGCGTGGCGGCAATGCGGGCGGCGGCGGGCAGCCAGGCTGGGTGCTCAAGTGCAAGGGCTGGGAAACCGATCCGAACGCCTACATCTATTTCACGATTCAGGGCCACGCATGGGCGCCGATCTGCCGCGCAATCGGCAAGGAGCAATGGATCGACGACCCGGACTACAACACGGCCGAAGCACGTCAGCCGCACATCTTCGATATCTTCGGCAAGATCGAAGAATGGCTCGCCGACAAGACCAAGTACGAAGCAGTCGATATCCTGCGCAAGTTCGATATTCCGTGCGCGCCGGTACTGACGATGAAGGAACTCGCGAACGACGAATCGTTGCGCAAGAGCGGTTCCATCGTCGAAGTGGATCACAAGGTGCGCGGCAAGTACCTCACGGTCGGCAGCCCGATCAAGTTCTCGGACCTGAAGCCGGAAATCAAGAGCTCGCCGCTCCTCGGCGAGCACACCGAAGAAGTGCTGCGCGAGCTTGGCTATAGCACGGAGCAGGTTGCGCACATGCAGAACACGGGCGCCGTTTGACGTAGTCGTCCTGGCAGGTAAAGGTGAGCGCTGCCTTCTACTATCTTTCTTTTTCGCGGCAGTGGGCAAAAAAGCAAAGGTGAAAGAACGGCAGCGCCCCTTCAAATAGACTGGATCGATTCGAGCCCGAGCTTCAATCGATACCCCACGATCCGGATGGCACCATGACCCACACCATCGACTACGAACAACTCGTCAATGCGATCGGCGACGCCGTAATCATTTCGGATGCAAGCGGAGCGATCACACTATGGAATCCGGCGGCGGAACGCATGTTCGGCTTCACCCAAAGCGAAGCATTGGGTCAGTCGCTGGATCTGATCATTCCGGAACGCCTGCGCGGTCGTCATTGGGACGGCTATCACAAGACGATGGCGACTGGCGAGACGCGTTACGGACACGATCTGCTCAAGGTGCCCGCCGTCGATAAAGCCGGACGCGCCATGTCGATTGCGTTCACCGTCGCGCTGCTGCATTCGCCGCAAGGCGAATTGAACGGCATCGTCGCGATCATCCGCGATGAAACTGCACGGTTTCAGGAAGATCGTGCGCTGCGCAAGCGTATCGCCGAGCTGGAGGCAAACGCCAACGCATGAGCATGCACTGATTCCGAGAACCAAAAAGCAACCAGGAGAATACAGCTCACCTCCGCGCACCAAAAAATGCGCACGGACGTAGCTGAGTAAGGAAGCGGCCACTCATCCCACCGGCCGCTTCACTCGATGCCCGTATTCGCGGCTGACCGACCAGGAAACTGACCACTATTCGTACCTCGCGCCAGCTTTGCGCTGATGCGAGGCGCAAGCGGCTGCGTGCGTGCATATGACATCGCCGCATCAGCGCGAAAGGTTTTGCGACATCGGGAAAAAACGATTATGAGCTTGTGGATCCGCTATACGCGCGCGACGGCCAAGGGTGACGGCCGCACTGGTTTTGGCTTGCTCGAGGACGGGCGCGTGATCGAATACGAAGGAGACATGTTCGCTTCGCCGCGTCGGACAGGGCAGGTGTTCGACCTCGAAGAGATTTCGCTGACGAGTCCGTGCGTGCCAAGCCGGATCGTCGCGTTATGGAACAACTTTCATGCGCTTTCCGCGAAGCTGGGCAAGGCGCTGCCCACACACCCGCTGTTTCTGATCAAGCCTTCGACGTCCCTCGCAGGACCCGGCGACACGATTCAGCGCCCCGCGGGATACGGCGGCAAGATCGTCTATGAAGGCGAGCTCGGCATCGTGATAGGAAAGCGCTGCAGCAATGTGAGCATTGATGAAGCGGCCGATTACGTGTTCGGCTATACGTGCGTGAACGACGTCACAGCCGCCGAGCTGCTATTCGAAGATGCAAATTTTCCGCAATGGTGCCGCGCGAAAGGCTACGACACCTTCGGTTGCATCGGCCCTGCGATCGCAACCGGACTCGACTGGCAAAACGCCCATGTCGTGACTACGCTAGACGGCGTCGAACGACAGAACTACCCACTTGCCGATATGGCGTTTTCGCCACTGGAACAGGTGAGCCGCATTTCCCGCGATATGACCTTGCTGCCAGGCGACGTCATCGCATGCGGCACTTCGCTGGGCGTGGGTTCGATGCGCGATGGCGCGACGGTCGAGGTCTCGATCGAAGGCATCGGTACATTGACGAACCACGTGTCGGAAGTCCTCGCGACGGCTGAAGCACGATAAGGCTTGTCAGGCGCATGCAGGCGTGCGCCACTCAAGAATACAAACCGTCGATTGGGAACACAGTCATGCCAATGATGATTGCTGTGCCACGGGAGCGCTATCCCGGGGAGCGTCGCGTCGCGTTGACGCCAGAAGTAGTCGGACATCTGCTGAAGCTCGGTTTTGAGGTTACCGTCGAGTCCGGCGCGGGTGAACTTGCCGCATTCGCCGACGACGCATATCGCGCCGCGGGCGCGCATATTGCACAGGACGCGGCATCGCTTTATTCCGGCGCGGACATCGTCGTCAGGGTGCGCGCGCCTTCCATTGCACCTGTGGGCGATGAAGTCGAGTGGCTGCGCGAAGGATCGACGCTGATCAGCTTTGTCTGGCCGGCGCAGAACGCGGCGCTATTGACGCGCTTGAGCGCGCGCAACGTCACCGTGCTCGCGATGGACTGCGTGCCGCGTATCTCGCGCGCGCAAAAGCTCGATGCATTGAGTTCGATGGCCAATATGGCGGGCTATCGCGCGGTCATCGAAGCTGCGCACCAGTTCGGCCGTGGCTTCATGGGCCAGATCACGGCGGCAGGCAAGATCGCGCCGGCGAAAGTGATGGTGATTGGCGCCGGCGTGGCGGGACTGGCGACGATCGGCGCGGCGCGCAGTCTTGGCGCGATCGTCCGTGCTTTCGATACGCGGCCCGAAGTGCGGCAGCAGGTCGAGAGCATGGGCGCCGAGTTCCTCGAGCTCGACTACGTCGAGGACGGCAGCGGCGGCGGCGGCTACGCGAAAGAGATGAGCCCCGAATTCATCGCTGCCGAAATGGCGCTGTTCGCCGCGCAGGCGAAGGATGTCGACATCATCGTGACGACTGCGCTGATTCCGGGCAAGCCCGCGCCGAAACTGATTACCGCAGATATGGTGCGCAGCATGCGCCAGGGCAGCGTAATCGTCGACATGGCGGCAGAGCAGGGCGGCAACTGCGAACTGACGCGACCGGGCGAGGCGGCATCCGTGGAGGGCGTCACGATCGTTGGCTATACGGATCTCCCGTCGCGCATGGCAACGCAATCGAGCCAGCTGTACGGCACGAATCTGCGGCATCTTCTGACCGATCTGACGCCCCAGAAGAACGGCGAGATCATGCTCGATACCGATGACGAGGTGATCGGCGGTGTGACGGTTGTCCTACGCGGCGAGGTGAAGTGGCCGCCGCCCAAGAAGCCCGCGCCCGCGGTTGCCCCGCCCGCTGCCGCAAAGCCCGCAGCAACGATTGCCGTGACCATTGAACAGAAGCGCCGCGCGGGATGGATCGGCGTGGCCGGGCTCGTTATTTCAGCTGCATTGCTTGCGGCGCTGGGCGCCGTTGCTCCGCCTGCGTTCGTCGCGCATTTCACCGTGTTCGTGCTGGCGATCTTCGTAGGCTTCCAGGTCGTGTGGAACGTGACGCCCGCATTGCACACGCCGCTGATGAGCGTGACAAACGCGGTCAGTGGAATCATCGTGACGGGCGCGCTGCTGCAGGTCGGCACGCCGGATCATCTGGTCGCGATTCTCGCCGGCCTCGCGATATTGGTCGCGACGATCAATATCGCTGGTGGATTTCTCGTCACTCAACGCATGTTGAACATGTTCCAGCGCTAAAGGAGATCGACATGCAGAATGGAATCGGAAGCATCGCCTATCTGGCGGCGAGCGTGCTGTTCATCCTGAGCCTGCGCGGGCTCAGCCATCCATCGACCGCGCGGCGCGGCAACCTCTATGGCGTCGTCGGCATGGCTATCGCAATCGTCACCACGCTGTGGCTCAACGGCGGGGCCGCGTTGCCCGTCGTAGTCGTGCTGATGACGGTGGGCATAGCGGGCGGCGCAATACTTGCACGGCGCGTGGAGATGACACAGATGCCGCAACTCGTCGCGGCGTTGCATAGTTTCGTGGGCCTGGCGGCCGTGCTGGTCGCCATTGCGAGCTACCTGTCGCCGGCAGTCGGAGGGGAGTCGGATGGCGTGGCGCAATCGGTCCACAATGTCGAGATTTATCTCGGCGTGTTTATCGGCGCGGTGACGTTCACGGGGTCTATCGCTGCGTTCCTGAAGTTGCAGGGTGTGGTGGGAGGCAAGCCGCTGTTGCTGCCGATGCGGCACACGCTGAATCTCGTGGGCGTGTTCGCGTGCATTGCGCTTGGCTATGTGTTCCTCACAGCGCCCGACGCGGAAGTGGGCATCAGCTCGCTGCTTACGATGACCGCGATCGCCGCGCTGATCGGCGTGCATCTGGTGATGGCGATCGGCGGCGCGGACATGCCGGTGGTCGTGTCGATGCTGAACAGCTACTCGGGCTGGGCCGCAGCTGCGACCGGCTTCATGCTCAGCAACGATCTGTTGATCGTGACCGGAGCGCTGGTCGGATCGAGCGGGGCGATTCTGAGCTACATCATGTGCCGCGCGATGAACCGCAAATTCCTCGCCGTGATTCTGGGCGGGTTCGGCACGGCGACATCAACCGGAGCGAAGGCAATCGAGGGGGAAGTCGCGCCGGTCACTGTCGACGAAGTCGGCTCGCTGCTGCGCGATGCGTCGGAGGTCGTCATCGTGCCCGGCTACGGCATGGCGGTGGCGCAGGCACAGGCGACGATCAGCGAGATCACGAAGAAGCTGCGCAGCAAAGGCGTGAACGTGCGATTCGGCATTCATCCGGTGGCGGGCCGCTTGCCAGGGCACATGAACGTACTGCTGGCAGAGGCGAAGGTGCCCTATGACATCGTCCTCGAGATGGAGGAGATCAACGACGACTTTTCCAACACGGATGTCGTGCTCGTGATCGGCGCAAACGACATCGTGAACCCTGGCGCGCTCGAGGACCCGGGCAGTCCGATCGCCGGCATGCCTGTGCTCGAAGTGTGGAAGGCGCGCACCGTAGTCGTGTCCAAACGAAGCATGGCAGCAGGCTACGCTGGTGTCGACAACCCTCTTTTCTATAAAGAAAACACGCGGATGCTCTTCGGCGATGCGAAGGGCAGTGTCGATGCGTTGCTCAGTCATCTTGGCGCTTGAGACTGGTCGATTGCGCGGACGGAGCACTGCATATAGGAACGGCTTGGCCTTGGCGGCTGAAACGAAAAGGTGTTTCAGCTCTCAGCATTCTTGACGTGGGACGGGAGTAACGATGAAGATCTGTGTCTATGGCGCCGGTGCAATCGGTGCATATCTTGGCGCACAGCTAGCGTCTGCTGGCGCTGACGTGAGCTTCGTTGCGCGTGGTCCGCACCTCGCAGCGATGCAGGAGAATGGCGTACGGTTGCAAATCGATGGCGAGGAACGTGTCGTCAAGGTCCGATGCGCGTCGGATCCGCGAGAGCTAGGTCCGCAGGATTACGTGATCATCGCATTGAAAGCGCATTCAGTGCCTGGTGTCGTAGGTCAGATCCAGACTTTGCTCGGGCCGGAAACGGCAATCGTCACGGCGGTCAACGGGATTCCCTATTGGTACTTCTACAAGCACGGAGGCGATCTGGAAGGTTCCACGCTCGATAGCGTTGATCCCGGGGGAAAGCAATGGAATGCGCTCGGACCTGAGCGTGCGATTGGTTGTGTGGTGTACCCGGCGGCGGAAGTCGTGGCACCGGGTGTGATCCGCCATGTATATGGCAAGAAATTCCCCATCGGCGAACCCAATGGAGAGCGCAGCGATCGCATTCAAAAGTTGCATGAAATCATGAGCGCGGCGGATCTGGATGCGCCCATCCGAGAGTCTATCCGTGATGAAATCTGGCTGAAGCTTTGGGGTAATCTCTGCTTCAACCCCATCAGCGCATTGACCCATGCAACGCTCGATGTCATTACGAGTAATCCGGCTACGCGAGCCGTGTCAAAGGCCATGATGTTGGAAGCGAAAGCAATTGCCGATCGCTTTGGCGTGCATTTTCGTGTCGACGTCGAAAGGCGTATCGACGGTGCGGGGGCAGTCGGCGCTCATAAGACGTCGATGCTCCAGGATCTCGAGGCAAACAGGCCGATGGAGATCGATCCGCTCCTCACTGTCGTCCAGGAAATGGGGCGTCTTGTCGGGCAAGCGACGCCAACAATCGATACGGTACTGGCGCTCATCAAGCTGCGAGGACAGATTGCGGAGCATGCGCCCCGATCAACGGCAAAATCGACGCCCGTAGTCGAAACGACTTCATAGACGTGCTATGGGGAGACTCGCGGGCTGGGATACTCAAGCTGTGCTATTTGAGCGCGCACGGCTTGAATCGTTGTTCGCCCCTTTAAACTCCGAGTGCCTGCGCGCAACGTTTCTATCGGCCAGAGCGCGCGGTGCGAATGATGCGTTCTACGGCCGGTGACCGGTAGTCAAGAAGCCAAATGGTGCGCAGGTTGAAACGCCGGTGGAGATCTGCGTCTTCCTTCGAAAAGGGCGGCCCGCTCTCCACCCCAGCAATCGCACGGGATGCCGCCAACAGTCGGGCGCGCGCTAGCCCGATACCTTCCGCTACGTTCGACGCCAGCCAGATCTGCGCCAATTCGATCAAGTAATCGGTGCGCAGCCACACGCCCTCGGGGCCGAAGGCAAAGAACTGGCCGACTGTGAGGTAGCACAGCAGTTCGGCGCGGGCTTCGTCGTCAAGAGGTCTCGTCGCTTTCGCTCTTCGACAGCATCCGGAATCAGTAGCGCGCGAGCTGGCTGCCGTTGACCTGCACGCGGTCGCCTGGGCGCAGGTCGCCGGGCGTCGGCACGTTGAACGCGCGCACTGAGCCGTCGCTCAGTTGCACGTCAATCTGGAATCCTGCGGGCTGGCCCATCTGTTGGCCAATCTGATTTCCTGCGTAGGCTCCGCCGAGCGCGCCGATGACGGTCGCGGCGTCGCGACCGTGGCCACCTCCGATCTGATTCCCCAGAACACCGCCAAGCAGCGCACCGACCACGGTTCCGGCGATACCCGAAGTACCCGTGGCGCTACTCAAGGACCGGATGTTTGAAATCGTGCCGTACTGAGTGCCATTTTGGGTGCCGTATTGCGAGTTGTACTGCGGACCGTACTGGCCGTTGTTTTGCGTGTCATAGGGCTGTTGCGGCGCAGGCGTCGCGTAGGCGTATTGCTGCACGGCGCCCGGTTGCGCGTAGGCGGGCTGGCTATACGCGGGCGCTGCGTACTGGCCTTGGTAGCCTTGCTGCGCGCCGTACGGGGTGTAGCCCGGGGCAACGCATGCCGACAACGAAAGACTTGCTGCAGCGACAAGCGCGGCGGTGAGAGCGGACCTGGTAGAGAGCATGGGCATCACGGTATGGTTTGCATTGCTGCAGCGCCGGGCATGGCAAGCGCGAAGAGGAAGTCGGTTGCGCGGCAGTATACGGAAAGCCCGCCCGGACGTGCGCCGCGCGACGGTAACAACATGTAAAGTCCGTTGCTGGGTGAGTGGCGGCGGGCGCCGGTATATCCGGATAGCGACGACGTTACGAAAACTCTACCGGTTGGGGAATGCCGTTGCGAGATGACGGAGAGCTCCCGCTATTCAGCGAGAGGTCTGTGCGGCTCTGATATGAATAGTTATGGTGAATCGGGCCCGATGTTGCACGGTGGTCTATCAGATTATCGAACTTTCTCTATGCAATCCTTATGTTTAGATGCGCCAGAAGTGGAATGGCGCCTCTATGTTGTGGAACCTTGCACGTGCAGCATCTACCTCAGCTGTATTTCTTCGAGGAGTGCCACGAGAGCGCGTTGTGCTAGTCCCGCGCCGAGCTCCAATGATTGACGCGCCGCAGTGGTGCGGGTACACTCCGCGCCGCGGGGTGGAGCAGTCTGGCAGCTCGTCGGGCTCATAACCCGAAGGTCACAGGTTCAAATCCTGTCCCCGCAACCAAAGCCCGCTAAGGCTTTCCGCGATTCCAGGAGTTTTAGGGAATGCCTTCCCTTCCCGATTTTGGGCAACAGTTGGGCAAACCCTGCGCGAATCCGCCGTGCCAATAAACCCGCCTTCGAGTGGGTTTTTTGTTGTCCAGCGAACTCCGAAGAGCACGCGTTGAATTTGGGGACTGTTCCATGAAGAAACCAGCACTCGCACAGTTGGCACTCGCTGCCGCTGCAATCGGCCTGACCAGCGCGGTACACGCGACCGATGTCAACGTAGGCATTAACGTGGGTACCCCTGTTGTGGTCGCGCCGCCTACTGCCGCCATCGTCGTTACGCCGGGCTGGCATGGCGACCGCTATTGGGATGGCCATCGCTACTGGGGCCGCGACGACTGGGAAAAACACCATCATCACGATAAGGGCTGGCACTGCCCGCCCGGACACGCCAAGAAAGGCGAATGCTAAGCAGGCTCCTCGTCCCGTTACGCGCACAGCAGGTACGAGCCCGGCGTCATTTCCGGGTTTCGCTTTTCTCGCGGTCCCGCTACCCTGAAGTTCCCCTAAACCAGATTGGTAATTGCCAGTGACAGGTCGGGGCGAACCGGGGTGATCACCAAACAACTCGAGTGTTTGGTAACGCTGCTTTGAGCTCATCCACGTTCCTGACCAAGGTGCCGTAGAGAACGAGTTCCCGCAGCCCAGTCAGGCCTTTCAATACGTCGACGTCCTTGACCGGCGTGTTCGCGAGATAGAGTTCTTGCAGACCCTTCAACCCCTTCAACGCGCCGATGTCTTGAACCTCGGTGCGAAAGAGATTGAGCGTTCGAAGGCCCTTGAGATTGCTCAGTGCATCGATGTTCTTGACGCTGGTATCGGAGATATTGAGCCGTTGCAGGCCCGTCAGGCCCTTCAGCGCATCGATATTCGTGACTTGCGTGCGGGCAAGAACGAGTGTTTCCAACTTGAGCAATCCCCGCGTCGCATCGATATTCTCGACTTTGGAGCCGTCGAGCACGAGTGTCTTCAGCTCGGGCATGTCCGTCAACGCGTCGATCTCGCGGACTGGAGTGTTCGCGAGATAGAGCGCCTGAAGTTCGTGCAGCTTCTTCAAAGGATCGAGGCGCTCGACTTGCGTCTCGTTGAGATCGAGCGTTTTCAACGTGGTCAGCTGGCCGAGCGGCTTGATGTCCCTGACATTCCTCGCGCCACCCAGCTTGAGTGTTTCCAGGTGAGGCAGTTTCGCCAAGGCATCGAGGTCCCGAACCTGCGTATCCCGAAGATCGAGTTGCCGCAGTTCGGTCAAGTCCTTCAGCGCATCGAGATTCGAGACGCGGGTGTCCCAGAGATTGAGTGACTTCAGACGAGTCAATGCTTTAAGCGCATCGATGTTCTCGATCTGGGTGCGGTGTACCACGAGTCTATTCAGGGAACCCATTCCCTTTAGCGCGTCGATGTTCCAGACCGGCGTTCCCGTGAGGTCGAGCGATTCCACATCGTCCAGTTCCTTCAGCGAATCGACGTCATCCACTGCGGTGTCGGCCAGACTTAATTCGAGCTTGAGGTGAAGCTTCTCTAGATGCGGGATCGCGGCGGCGAGCTGGGACGTCGTCAATGTCGGCTTTGCCCGCAATGCCCGGCATCCCGGCTCGGGTGCGGCAACTGCATCGCCACGGTCATTGCAGGCGCCTATGAAAAATCCCAGGTCGCTCAGCGCCCGTTCATTCAGCTTTTCGCGAAAGGGGCTGAAGACCACGAAGAGGCTCGCGAGCAAAAGGCCGATGCCAACACAGCGCGCCCAAAGCCTGGCACGACGCGAGACCGAAGTGCGCTCGCCTTTGGCGGTTGGCTTTGTGTTGGACGATGGGGTTTCGGCCACGGTGGCCTCCGTTTGTCTTGCGTTGCGTCATTTATACACGAAGAGCGAGGCCCTGATCCCCATCGATCCCCACAGCCAGTGACACAAGACCGCCACGAAGGCTTTTGAATACCAACGGTGGAGGAATTGATTTCCCCAAACCGCGAATAACAGTTATGGGCAACGATTTGCTAGCTGACTCGGATGTGTGGATGGCCGCAAACCGCCTCAATATGAACATCTCGCCGAGTTCATGGGACGCAACTGTACGCGATCCTGTTTCCAGTGCCCGCTAGCTTTTGCGAAACCGCACAGTAGGGCAGTCAATCCACGCGGGCGTACCGTGAGTGCCTTGTGCGCTCCGCTCTCCGATACGCCGAGCTTCCCGCTGTCATGCTCGTCGGTGCGTCCTTCATGTGTGCGATCGCGAACGACTCGCGCGCTTCGGGCAACTGCTGCTTCAGGGTGGTATGTGGGTGTGTCGGACGGCAAGCGAATGTTGCCGTCCAGTTGGATGAGTTGGGTACGTGTAATCGCGACACGATAGCCGCGCCAGGATCACTGCACTCACACATGGGCTAACGTGCGACTACGAAGCTTGTTGGCCGAGCAGACGAGATAGTTTTGCGGAGGCCTCTTTGAGCAGTTCCGCAAACTGTTCAACTCGCTGTTCCGTAACCCGGACGCTCGGGCCAAAAATGCATAACGAACCCGCTACCTGATTCGCGCCGTTGAAGAATGGCGCTGCGACGGCCACGGCAC
Source organism: Caballeronia sp. 11_S32 (assembly GCF_056930355.1). Classification (NCBI taxonomy): domain Bacteria; kingdom Pseudomonadati; phylum Pseudomonadota; class Betaproteobacteria; order Burkholderiales; family Burkholderiaceae; genus Caballeronia; species Caballeronia sp. 11_S32. The sequence goes on along the minus strand of NZ_JBXOWH010000001.1, from coordinate 848,468 downwards.
CCTCGATCAATTCGTGATGACTCGTGCCAAATCCCTTGGCGCGAATTCGTTCGATGTCGTTCATCACCGCCTCCACGTCCTGTTCGGGATCGACGAGATAACGCCGCAATTCCTCGGGCGTGAGCCGCATCTGCGAAAGGATGGTGCGGCCGCTCGCGCCGCGCACGAGCTTCTCGCGATAGCCGATGCCGCGTCGAAAGCTGAGCGGCTGATTGCTTTCCAGCTCCGCGACGCAAAGCCGGTAAGTGTCGTCGGGGACGAAGAGCGCGACGGTTTCGGACGTGGCTTCCCAGAGGCTCCGCAGCACCGGCTGCGCGAGCTCGGCGATTCTATGGTCGCTCAGCCAGACATGAGCCAACTGGGCGACCGAGCTTCCGAGATGGAAGCGCTGCGGTTCTCCCGACGACGCGAGAAAGCCCGACTGCTCCAGGGTATTCAACAGCCGATACAACGTCGGGCGGCTCAGATTCACTCGCGTGACCAGCTCCGCGACGGTCAGGGCTTTATCTCCCGGTCTGAACGCCAGAAGTATTTCCAGCGCCCGCTCAACCGCACGAACGCTTTCGTGCGCCTTCTTCTCTTCCATTTTTTCCTGTCCCTTTTTATCCCTCGGCCGTGCCGCCAGCGCCATTGTAGAGAAATCCCCTATGCCCGAATGCTTGAACTTCGCGCCGCGTGTCCGTAGAATGAAATCACAGTTTCATCAGGCGGACAACCTCACACACGAATTGGAGTTTGAGCATGGACAAGAACATGTCGGAAACGCTGGTGCGCACCGGTCCCGGCACCGCAATGGGCAATCTCATGCGGCGCTACTGGGTGCCGATCCTGCTGGCGAGCGAAATCGCCGAACCGGACTGCCCGCCGGTGCGCGTGCAGATCCTCGGAGAAAAGCTGTTGGCATTTCGGGACTCGGACGGGAATGGGGCGCTGATCGACGAGTTCTGTTCGCATCGCGGCGTATCGCTCTATTTCGGGCGGAACGAAGAAAACGGCATCCGCTGCTCGTATCACGGCCTCAAATTCGACCGCAACGGCAACTGCGTCGAAGTGCCGTCGGCGCCGCAGGCATGCAAGCACATGAGCATCACGGCGTATCCGTGCATCGAGCGCGCGGGAATCGTCTGGGCTTACATGGGACCGAAGGACAAGCAACCGGCGCCGCCGGACCTCGAATGGTGCAACCTGCCGGCCGACCACGTGTTCGTGTCCAAGCGTCTGCAGGAGTCAAACTATCTGCAGGCGATGGAAGGCGGCATCGATACCAGCCACGTCTCGTACGTGCATCGTTACGAAGTCGATGAAGACCCGATGCACCAGGGCACCAAGGCGCTCGAATACATCAAGGCGGACGGCAACGTCATCTTTGAAATCGAGAAACAGCCGTTCGGGCTCACGCTCTTCGGGCGTCGCAACGGCGAGCCGGATTCTTATTATTGGCGCATCACGCAGTACCTTTTCCCGTGGTACACGCTCATTCCCCCGTTCGGCGATCACTCGCTGGCAGGCCACGTCTGGGTGCCGATCGACGATCACACGTGCTGGGCATGGAGCATCAACTTCCGTCCCGACCGTCCGTTGTCCGAGGAAGAGATGAACGACCTGAACGCCGGCAAGGGCATTCACTGCGAATACGAGCCCGGCACGTTCCGTCCGAAGGCGAACAAGGACAACGACTATCTGATCGACCGTCAGGCCCAGAAGGACAAGCGCGCATATTCAGGCGTGTTCGGCTTCGCGATGCAGGACGCGTCGCTGCAGGAAAGCATGGGCTCCATTCAGGATCACAGCAAAGAGAAGCTGCTGCCGACGGACCGCGCCATCGTGATGGCTCGACGCATGCTTTATGAGGCAGCCACCGCCTTGCAGATCGACACCGATCCGCCCGCGATCGATGCGAACCAGCAGCGCGTGCGCGCAGCCGGCGCCTTGCTTCCGCGCGACCAGAAACCGCAAGAGTGGGCTGTCATCCATCTGTCGGACGGCAAGGGCCAGCCGATTTACTCCATCTGAGCGAGCTCGACGCTCATCGTTCATCTCTGTACAAGGAGGCCGGCACCGCGCCGGCGTGAGATGCAAGGTTCAAGACTAAGAGACAAAGTCGCGCTGATCACGGGCGGCGGAGGCGGCATCGGCGCCGCAACCGCGCGCGTATTCTGCGACGAAGGCGCGGCAGTCATTCTCGTCGACGCCAATCCACAAGCCCTCGCGAACGTCGCCGACGCATTGAAGAGCCGTGACCCCGCGGCGAAAGTGCAAACCCACGTGGCCGACGTCGCGAATCCCGATCAGGCGACGGCGGCGGTCGAGTTGGCGGTGCATGCGTTCGGAAAGCTCGACGTACTCGTCAACAATGCCGCGATGCGCAACTACAGCACGCTCGCCGACGCGACGCCGGAGGAATGGCAGAGCATGGTGTCGGTGAACCTGGTGGGCACATCGAACTACTGCAAGGCGGCTTTGCCGTTCTTGCGCAAGGCGGAATCGGCGAGCATCGTCAACGTATCGTCCTGCTACGCGGTGACCGGCCGCAAAGGCATGGGCCTCTACGATGCGACCAAGGCAGGCATGCTCGCCATGACGCGCACGCTCGCCTTCGAAGAAGCGGCACACGGCGTGCGCGCCAACGCGATCTGCCCGGGCTCGACGCTGACCGATTTCCACGTCAATCGCGCACAGGCAGCCGGAAAGAGCGTGGAGGCGCTCAAGACGCAGAGGCAGGACACGTCGTTGATCGGGCGATGGGCGTCTCCCGAAGAAGTCGCATGGCCGATCCTCTGGCTCGCGAGCGACGAGGCATCGTTCATCACCGGCGTCACGCTGATGGTCGACGGCGGCCTCTCGATCATGTGAGGGTGGTGGCCATGAACGATTCCACAATGACCGTGCGCGTCGCGCGGCGCAGTATCGAGGCCGAAGGCATCGTGAGTTTCGAACTCGCAAGTCTGGATGGCCGTGAGTTGCCGCCCTTCGATGCAGGCTCGCACATCGACGTATATTTGCCTGCCGGACATGTGCGGCAGTATTCGCTGTGCAGCGCGCCGCATGAGCGCTCGCGCTATCAGATCGCCGTATTGCGTGAACCGCAGTCGCGCGGTGGGTCGGCCGGCATGCACGACGTGATCAGGGAAGGCGACGAACTGCGCGTGAGCACGCCGCGCAATCACTTCGCGCTCGCCTCCGGTCCTGCGAAGCATCTGCTGCTGGCCGGGGGCATCGGCCTGACACCGCTGCTTTGCATGGCACAGCACCTCGATCGCGGCGATGGCGATTTCGAATTGCACTACTGTGCGCGCTCGCGTTCGCTCGCGGCCTTCCTGGAGCGGCTCGCGAACGCGTCCTGGGCCGAGCGCGTGCAGTATCACTTCGACGACGAGGACGAGGATCAACGCCTTCGTCTCGATGCACTGCTCAAAGACGCCGACGCGAATACGCATCTGTATGTATGCGGGCCGCAAGGCTTCATGAACGCAGTGCTCGATGCGGCGCGCGCGAACGGATGGCCCGAGGCTCGGCTGCATTACGAGTTCTTCTCGGCGCCCGCCGTCGATACGTCGTCCGACGGGGCTTTTGAAGTATGTCTTGCACGCGCCGGAAAGACCGTGAGGATCCCGGCCGACCGATCGGTGACACAGGCGCTTGCGGACGCCGGCGTCGACGTTCCGGTTTCATGCGAGCAGGGCATCTGCGGAACCTGCGTCACGCGCGTGCTCGAAGGCGAACCGGAGCATCGCGATCTGTTTCTGTCCCCCGAAGAGCAGACACGCAACGATCAGTTCTTGCCGTGTTGCTCGCGCTCGAAGTCAAGGAGACTCGTGCTGGACCTGTGATGCAATCCCGCAATACCCGCCCGGCGTGCCTGGTGTGCCGGATGTCGAAACGGAACAAGAATAGGGCGGCATACGCACGCCCTGCATGGAGGAGTCGTGGAAAAGAACCTGGCGTCATCGAGTGACGCGCCGGGCGCGGACTGGGCCGCGCCGAGCGAGGGTGAAACGGAGGCGAGCCCTTACCGCTGGGTCGCCCTGTTCATCGTCTGGGCGGCATTTCTTCTCAGCTACGTCGACCGCGTCGCATGGAGCACGGTCGCAGCGCCGGTCGGTGCTTCGCTCGGCATCAAGGTGTCGCTGCTTGGCGCCTTCGTTACGGCGTTCTATGCGGGATACGTGGTGGCGAACATCATCGGAGGCATGCTGACCGACTTTCTCGGCGGACGGGCCATGATGACGCTCGCCTTGCTTCCGCTGGGTGTCTTCACGTTCTTCTTCGGCGAGACGACGTCGTTGAGCGTGGGCATTCTGATTCAACTGGCGATGGGCTTCGCCGCTGGCGCCGACTATTCGGCCGGAATGAAGGTGATTCCGGCGTGGTTCACGCGTGACCGTGGACGGGCGATGGGCATCTACACCACGGCCACGTCGCTCGCCGTGGTACTTGCCAACGCCATCGTGCCAACTATCTCGGCGCAGTACGGCTGGTCCAGCGCGTTTCGCATGCTGGGCGTCGCAACGTTTGTCTGGGGCATCGTCTCCCTTCTGTTTCTCAAGAATCGCCCGGGCGGCGAACGCGCTCCCGCTCGCAACAGTGCGAAAGAAATGCTCAGCCTTTTGCGCAACCGCAATCTGATCTTTCTGTCCATCGCCGGGTGTGGCGGGCTTTGGGCGACCGTGGGTTTCGGCGCATGGGGCAATGCGCTGATGACGCGGCAATACGGCATTTCTCCCGTCGTGGCCGGATCGATCATCGCGTCGTTCGGCATCGGCGCGGTCATCGCGAAACCAACACTCGGATGGATCTCAGACCTGCCGGGAATTTCGCGTCGCCTCATGTCCATTCTGGTTCTGGTTGCGTTTGCCCTGACGCTGGTGGTGTTCGGCATGTGCTCGACGGTCACGCAGTTTTATATCGTGGCACCGGTTCTGGGTGCGTTTTCATACGGCTATCTGCCGGTCCTGATGGCGCAGGTGAGCGATGCATCCGGCAAGCGGCTGGCGGGGGCGAGCGCCGGCTGGACGAACGCCATCTGGCAAATGGGTAGCGCTGTATCTCCTCTCGCAGTCGGCCATGTCTATGGCGGGACACATTCGATCGTGCTTGCCGTTCTTACGCTTGCCGTCGGGCCGGTCATCGGCTTGATCGCGATGTTGTTCGTGAGCAAGCGCATCGCCCAGATCTGATTCCCTGTATCTGATTCCCTGTACGGTCGGACGCAAGTCGAACAATCGACTTGCGTCGCGGCGTCATTAAATGAGTAGGATATCTAAAAAAAGTAAGGAGACATTGCTTGAAATCGAACCACGCTACGCGACTGGCAAGGACGACACTCACCGCTACGATATGCGCGTCGGCGAGCATGGCGGCTCACGCTCAGTCGTCGGTGACGCTCTACGGCATTCTCGACTCTGGCGTCGAGTACGTGACGCATGCGGCGAAACAAGGCTCCGGCACGCTGTTTCGTCTCAACACCGGCAATCGCATCAATTCGCGTTGGGGATTCACGGGCAAGGAAGATCTCGGAGCGGGGCTGCGCTCGATCTTCACGCTCGAATCCGGCTTTGCGACGAATAACGGCACCCTGCAGCAGGGTGGCCGGCTGTTCGGGCGCCAGGCGTTCGTCGGCCTGGAAAGCGACAAGTTGGGCGCAGTGATGGCTGGCCGGCAGATGACGCCGATGTATCGATTTTTCCTGGCGCTCGACCCGCTCAATTACTCCAGCTATGGCTTGTCGGCTCAGGACGCGCAGTTCGTGGGGCGTGCAGATAACGCGCTCGAGTACCTGGGACACGCAGGTCCGTTCGAGCTCAACGCGCTATACAGTTTTGGCTACGATTCGACGATTGCGAATGGGGCGCAGGTGCCGGGAGAATTCCGCGTCGGCAAGCAATTCGACATCGGTGCCCGATATCGTCAAGGGCCGTTCAACCTGACCTTTGTCTATGAGCAACGACAAGGCACGACCGCTGCCTCGTCCGGCGATAGCGAGCGGCGCTATCTCGTGGGCGGATCGTGGGCCATCGGGAACGCGACGTTGTACGCTGGTTACGAGCTCCTCCTGAACGACATCGCCGCGACGCTCGCCGCGTCACAGCCGCAGACAATGGCATTCGGCGGCCTTCGCTACAAAATCACCCCCGCGTTCCAGGTGTCGGCGGCTTCTTACTATCACGCGTTTCGCACGGTTTCGGCTCACGCTGTGAGTTCAGGTGTCAACGCAGATTACCTATTGTCCAAGCGCACCACGCTCTATACAGACGTAACCTATGTCATCAACAGCGCGAAGTCTGCTTTAAGCGCAACAGGGTCGACAACCGTAGTTGCGACCGGGGCCAATCAGCTCGCGGTGGTGGTCGGGATCGTGCATGCATTCTGATTCGCACGGCGTCAGCGGAACGTCGGTAAGGCGCTGCGTATCTTGTCTTTCATAAAGGGTCGATCGCAAACCTCGCATAACGTCTGAAGCGACGCCGCCACGCCGCTCCTTCGGAAAGCGCTCGCTGCGCTCATCGGGCATCGCCCATTGCGCTGCAGGAAGCTGCCTCATGCCTCATGCCTGATGCAGGGAAGGGGACCGGGCTATGCGCAGCGTCTTCCTACTTGGCCTCGCCTCTTTGCCCCATGCCGGCCTCGGCATAGCCAAGTACGCGCTCCGCCTTCGTCTTCGACAGCGCGATAGCCACGCCGCCCGCGACCGCCGAGATGCCAAGCGCAAGCAGCGACAACTTGTAGTCCGACGACATCGATCGCACGTATCCCACGACCAGCGGTCCGAGGAATTGCCCGATCAGATTGCCGACGCCGCTCACGAAAGCAACAGCGGGCATCGCCTTGCGCATCGGCAAGATTTCCGTCAATCGAGCGAACACGAGCGGCATCAGCATCTTCAACGTGAAGCCGAGCGCGATAAAGAGCACGATTTGCAACCAGAAGAGCGGCGCCGGCACGTAGGCAGCGGCGATCATCAGGAGACCGGTCAGCATCGTCGGGACAGCGGCGTGCCAGCGGCGTTCCTGGCCATGACGGTCGGAGCGGCGGCTGATGTAGTAGATGCCGAGCATCGACATCACGAAGGGAGCGCCAGCCAGAAATCCGATCGTTGTCTCGCTCAGCGTTCCGTATGACTTCATCACCGACGGCAGCCATAGCGTCGTGCCGTATAAAAGGATCGTGTTGAGACCGAAGCCGAGGGTCAACAGCCACACGGCCGGCTCGTTGAAGATGGTCCACCACGGATCGCTTTCGGGCCTGGCGTAGGCAGCTTGCTCTTCCGCCAGATCGCGCTGGATAAACGCGCGGTCTTCGTCGCCGAGCCAGCGCGCAAGATCGAGACTGTGCGGGATCGCCTTGAACCAGACGACGCAGAAAATCCACGCGGGCAAGCCTTCTGCGATGAGCATCACACGCCAGTCGTAATGCGAGATCAGCGCGCCTGAAATCGGGCCAGCGAGAAAGCCGCCGAGCGGCGCGCCGAGGTTCCAGATGCCGAAGGCGCGCCCGCGCTCGGCTTTCATGAACCATTGAGCGAGCAGCATCGAGGTCGCCGCATAGACGGGGCCTTCCGCGCAGCCGAGCAGAATGCGCACGGACAGAATCTGCCAGAACGAATGAGCGAAGCCCGTCAGCATCGCCGCACCGCCGAACAGCACGAGGCATATCGCGACGAGGCGGCGCGCGCCGAACTTGAGCGAAAGCCAACCCGCAAGCAGTTGCGTGAAGGCATAACCCCAGGCGAAAGCGCCGCCGATCCATCCAGCCTGCACCGATGTGAGGCTCAGCTCCTTCGACATGTGCGGCAACGCCATCGCGATGTTCACGCGGTCGAAATACGACAGCATGTAGACGAAAAAGGTCATCGGCAAAACGATCAGCCAACGATTCCTGCCGACGCCCTGGACCTCGGTAGTTGTGTGGTTCATGGCGGTCTCCTGTTGAGTTGTATTTGGACATGCGGCCCGCGAGAAGCGCGGACCGCACGCGTCAGAGCGTTTCCTTGACGTAGGAGCCGCTATCCATTTCGACGATCTCGACGCTCAGCTTGACGGCCTTGTCCGGCGATCGCCGGCAACGTACTCGCAGCACGTCCGCGATCAGCGATGCGAGCCTCGCACGCGTTTCCACGTTGCGCCCGGGCAGCAGGCGCAACTGCGCATGCACGTATCCGCGCGGCACGTTCGCGACACCGACGCGCATCGCCGTGCAACAGGAGAGGCGAGATTTCAGATCGGCTTCGTCCTTGATCGCGCCGCTCGCGACCAACGCTTCGTTGAGTTCGGCGAGCAGGGGCACGAGATCGCCGTCTTCCAGAACGCCCGGCGAATGATCGATGATCAAATGAGGCATGTTGAGCGTCTCGGCCGTTATTGATCCATGGGCGCGCCATCGACGGTGCGGCGCATCGATACCGGTCGAAACAGCGGCTCGCGGCGGGTTTCGACATCGTCATGCAACTCGACGCCGATGCCCGGCGCATCCGTCACGGTCACGAAGCCGGCTTCCGGCACCGGATGACTCTTGACGAGATCGGAGCCGAGCAGCTTTTGGCCCGACTTCAGCACGAGATTCTCGAAGCCGGTCGGATACTCCTGGATGGCGAAGTTCGGCACGGCTGCCGCGACTTGCATGCAGGCGGCAAGACTGATTGGCGACAGCGGATTGTGAGGCGCGATATCGACGTTCTGCGCCTCCGCGAGCGCCGCAATTTTCTTCGCACCGGTGATACCGCCGCACACGCACACCGACGTGCGCGCATAGCGCACACCGCCGCCCGCAAGTTGCATGTGGAACTCGGCGGGGGTCGAGAAGCGCTCGCCCGTCGCGATCGGTACGCGAATCGCGTGGCCGACCGTCGTCATTTGCGGATAAAACTCGGGACGCAGCGGGTCTTCGAGCCACATCGGCGTGAGCGGCTCCAGCACCTGGCCGATCGCGATGGCCTCGGCCGGGGACAAGCGGCGATGCATCTCGATCAGCAGATCGACGTCGGGGCCGACGGCTTCACGGAAGGCCATCACACGCTCTTTGGCGTCGCGCACCTTGCCGGCGTGCGAACGGAAGTACGCTTCGCCTTCGGGCTCGTCGAGGAACGGGTTGATGTGGCCGACAGCCGTAAAGCCCTCGCTGCGCAGACGCCGGCAGTCGGCAAGGACTTCTTCCAGCGTCTCGGCATACACGTGGCCGTATACGCGCAGCTTGTTCCGGTAAGCGCCGCCGAGCAATTGCCACACGGGCGCCTGCAGACGCTTGCCGAGCAGGTCCCATAGCGCGATATCGATGGCCGATACCGCCGCGTTCACCGCGGTGCCGCGAAAGTGCGAGAAGCGCTGCATGACGTTCCAGTGCAGCTCGATCTGATTCGCGTCCTGACCCACGAGATACTTGCCGAACTTCTCGAGCGCCGCCTTGGCCGCTTCGATATGCCCCCAGGAGCCCGCCTCGCCGTAGCCGGTTAGACCGGCTTCGGTGCGGATACGTGCATAGAGAAACTGGCCGATGTGCAGTGCTTCGACGGAGGTGATGCGATGGACGTTTCGATTCATGAAGGGTCTCGACGGCGTGAAAGTCGTGTCGCGGGACGGACATGTGCCCTGCGAGCGTCGAGATGAACTTTATGAAGAAGTCTCCAGCTTGGGAATCAAATTCTATAGTGTTTCTTCTACATTCTGTATAGAATTCGAGCATGGACCCGCTCGATCTCAGCCCGGCTTTCGTACGCCTCGCAAGGCATATCCGTGAACGTATCGTCGGGGGCGAATGGCTGCCCGGGCAGTTGCTTCCCGGGGAAGAGGCGCTTGCCAAAGACCTCAAGGTCAGCGTGGGCACCGTCCGCAAGGCATTCGACGTGTTGAGCGGGCAGGGCTTGGTGACGCGGCATCGCGGGCGCGGCACTTTCGTCGCTCGCGCGACCAACGAGCGCGCGTTCACGAGCTTCTATCGTCTCGTCGACCGAAGCAACGGCGCAAAGCGTCTGCCGGTCGACACGATTCTGCTTCGCGAAAGAAGCCCGGCCGACGCCGACGAGTGCGCGGCGCTCAAGCTCGCTCCTGGGTCGCTGGTTTACCGGTTGCGTCGGCGACGCGCGCTTGACGAGACCCCGCTCGTCGTCGAGACGATTGCGTTTCCTTATGCGCGCGTCGGTGAGCGCGAGTGGGGCGATGATTGCGCGAGCGCGCATCTTGTTTATTCGTTCCTCGAGCAGCAGTGCGGCGTGTCCGTGGGCCGGGTCGAGGATCGGCTGCAGGCCTGCCTGCTGCCCGACGACGTCGCACAGGACTTCGGTCTGCCCGTTGGACATCCGGTCCTGCTGTCGATTCGGACCGCGTTCGACTTGCGCGGCGCGCCCGTCGAATATCGTCGCTCATGGATGGTCACTGATTCGCAAGACTATCTGAGCGAATTGCGCTGGGTCGCGGGCGATGACGGTCCTTGAGCCACTTCAGTCCGCTGCTGATTCACAAGAAGACGAATACTTCGCGTGACTGAAAGTCTGGACGCTGGGTAATCGCTATCGAGCAGGCGGTAGTCTGTGGGGTTCATGCTGGTGGCATAACGTTCCTCCGCGAGCAATCGGCCCGTGCAGGATTCAGGCGGCCTGATCGAGCGACGGATAGTCGATGAGGCCGCGCGCGACGCCGTCGATGCCCGCGTCGACCGCATTGCGCGCCGCTTGCCGATATTGCTCGACGGTCGCGGGGATTTCATCGACGGACAGCGCACGCGGTTCCGACGCCTCGACGAAGCCCGGCGAGTTGCCGTCCTCGCCCGCGATGAACACGTTGACGCCCTTCGCCTGAATCGCCGCCGCTGACACCCGTTGCTCGCCGCCGAGCAGACTCGCATGGCTCAGGCGTCCGACGTGTCACAGTTGCGCGAAGATGCGTCCTCCGGCCGCGTGCGCGGCATCGGTGACTTTGCTCCATCCGGTGATTCGCCCCGGCGTGTGACTGCCCGGCGTCCATGCATAGCCCTTGCAAAGCGGCGCGATATAGGTGTCTTCGCTGACGATGAGTCCAGCGTCCGCGCGTTGCGCGTAATACGCGGCCATCAGTTCGTTGACCTCGTCGCCGGGCTGGCTTGTGCGCGAGCGCGTCTTCGGCGGCATCACGATCCGGTTCGGCACGGTAATTCCGCCGAACGTGACCGATTCGAAAAGCGGGTCTCACTGCACGATGTAGTTTCCCTCAGTCCCACACCGGCGCCAGACCTTCCGGGCTGACTTCGCGGCCATTGCGCTCGAGTTCCGCGATCTGCGCCATGTCTTCGGCCGTCAGCCTGAGCTGCTGCGAGAGCAGGTTGCTCGCGAGGTTCTCGCGCTTTGTCGATGACGGGATCACCGAATAGCCGAGTTGCAGCGCCCATGCGAGCGCGACTTGCGCAGGCGTGGCGTGATGCCGCTTCGCGATCTCGCCGATGACCGGATCATTCAGCACCTTGCCGTACGCGAGCGTCATGTACGACGTGACGTGAATGCCCTGCTCGCGAAGAAACTGTACGAGCTTGCGATTCTGCAGATACGGGCTCAGTTCGATCTGATTGGTCGCGATGTTTTCCTTGCCGACCACCGCGATCGCCTGCTTCGTCAGTTCGATGTTGAAATTCGAAATGCCGATCTGCTTCGTGAGACCTTGCGTCTTGGCATCCGCGAGCGCGCTCATGAATTCCTCGATCGAAACGCCGTTGCCCGGCGCGGGCCAGTGGATCAGCGTGAGGTCCACTTCATCCACGCGCAGTTTCGTCAGGCTTTCCTTCAGGCTGCGGACGAGCGTGCCGCGCGAGTAGTTGTCGGTCCAGATCTTGGTCGTCAGAAAAATGTCCGAACGGGGTACGCCGGAGGCCGCGATGGCTTCGCCGACCTCGGCTTCATTACCGTAGATCTGCGCGGTGTCGATGGCGCCATAGCCGAGTTCGAGCCCGTTGCGCACCGAATCCATCACGACCTGGTCTTTCAGGCGAAAGGTGCCGAGACCGAAAGCGGGAATCCTGTTCATGGAATGTGTTCTCCAGTTTGATGCTTGGTTCAATGTCGATGCGGATGATTCTGCCCGGTTCGATTCATCCGAAAAACCGCTTGAAAAAGGAAAGAATCTTGATTTTTAATCAAGTACCAACTCAAGTGCGAACCGGGCATTGAAAGAGGTCAGTGCGTCATGGCGACGGCTTCGACGCTGCCTTCGGGCGCGCCGGCACGCCGATCGAGCCGGCCGCTCAGGGCAGTGAGCGCGAACGCCGCGAGCGTGACCATGGCGGCGATCCACGGCGTATGCCCGAGCCCCAGATGCGCCACGATCAGTCCGCCTGCGGAGGAGCCGCCCGCCACGCCGAGATTGAACGCCGCGATGTTGAAGCCCGAGGCAACATCGGTTGCCTGCGGTGCGTAGCGCTGCGCCTGCCTGACGACATAGACCTGAAGACCGGGCACGTTGCCGAAGGCGACGCCGCCCCACGCCAGCATCGTCAGTACGGCGAGCCACGCGTTGTGCGAAGTGAACGTGAAGACCAGCAACACGGCGGCAAGCAGCGAAAAGATGCGCTTCAGCGCCTTGACGGGACCGAACCGGTCGGCGAGCTTGCCGCCCCACACGTTGCCGATCGCGACGGACACGCCGTACGCCACGAGCACGAGGCTCACCTGCGAAGGCGTGAAGCCCGTGATCTCTTCGAGGATCGGCGCCATGAAGGTGAACGCGATCAGCGAGCCGCCATAGCCGACGGCCGTCATCGCATAGACGAGCAACAGCCGCGGATGAGCGATGACGCGCGCCTGTTGAAGCAGCGGCGCCGGACGCTTGTGCGGCAGGTTGTTGGGCATGAAGAACAGCGCGCCCAGCATCGCGACGAGGCCGAACGCCGCGACGACGAAGAACGTCACGCGCCAGCCGAAGTGCTGCCCGATGAACGTGCCGAGCGGAATGCCCGCGACGAACGCGACAGTCATGCCGCTGAACATCGTGGCGATCGCGCTCGCGGCTTTTTCCTTGGCCACGAGATTGGTCGCGATGATCGAGCCGACCGAGAAGAACACGCCATGAGCGAGGCCGGTCAGGATGCGTGCGATCACGAGTGAATCGTACGACGGCGCGCGCCATGCGACGAGATTGCCGATCGCGAAGAGCGCCATGAGCCCGACGAGCAGGCTCTTGCGCGGCAAGCGGCCGGTGAGCGCGGTGAGCAGCGGCGCGCCTACCGCGACGCTCAATGCATAGAGGCTGACCAGCAGGCCCGCCGAAGGAAGATCGACGCCGAGATCCGCGGCGATCGTCGGGATGAGTCCGACAATGACGAACTCGGTCGTGCCGATCGCGAATGCGCTCAGCGTCAGTGCGAAAAGAGCAAGTGGCATGGTTCTGTTCCTGCGAAGCCGAAATTGGGACGAACGCAGTATGCCGACTTTACTTTTGCGCAAAAACCGGTCTATAAATGAAATACTCTTGAATTAAAGTCAACGATGAAAGTCACTCTCGACGAGCTCCAGACCTTCGCGACCGTGGTCGACACAGGGTCCATCACAGCGGCGGCGGAACAACTGGACCAGACGGTCTCGGGCGCGAGCCGCACGCTCGGCAGGCTCGAGCAGAAGCTGCAGACAACCTTGTTGCGCCGGACCACCCGGCGTCTGGAGCTGACAGAGGAGGGCAAGAGTTTTCTGCAGAATGCGCGCGAGATCATCGACGCGGTGGAAAGCGCCGAGGAACAGATCGCCGCGCGCCGCGAGCGTCCTTCGGGCTTGTTGCGCGTCGATGCCGCGACGCCGTTCATGCTGCACGTGATCGTGCCGCTCGTCGCGGGATACCGGGAGCGCTATCCGCACGTCGAACTCGAACTGAACAGCAACGAAGGCGTGATCGATCTGCTGGAGCGCCGCACCGATGTCGCGATCCGCATCGGCAGGCTGAAGGATTCGACGCTGCACAGCCGCCCGATCGGCAGTAGCAGGATTCGCGTGGTCGCGACGCCGCAGTACCTCGAAAAGCACGGTTTGCCGAAGCGCGTCGACGAACTCGCGAATCACTCGCTGCTCGGCTTCACGCAGCCGGAATCGCTCAATGTCTGGCCGCTGTCGGGGCGAGACAACGAACCTTACCGGATCACGCCGGCCATTGCTTCATCGAGCGGCGAGACGCTGCGGCATCTCGCGCTGGAAGGCGCGGGTATCGTGTGTCTATCGGATTTCATGACGCTGCGCGACCGGCGCGAGGGCGCGCTCGTGCAGATCCTCGCGCGTCACACGCAGGAAGTGCGGCAGCCGATCAACGCCGTCTACTATCGCAACACGGCGATCTCGGCGCGCATCGCTTCGTTCGTCGACTATCTTGCGCAAGCCGTGAAGACCACCGAATTCGCGCTGACGGGCCACCGCTGAAATTCAGCCGATGCCCAGCACATTGGCGCCGATGCACGGATCGACCGCGCGCTCGAGCCGCTTCTGATGAGCGATCAGCGTGATTTCCATCGACCCGGTGCCCACTTCGAGGTTCAGGAGATGGCCGCCGTAAGCGTTGAAGTTGCTGTCGCCGGCCATGCCGTGCATATGAATCGACGGCTTGCCTTCTTTCCACGCGACCGATCCGGTAAGGCTGCCCATCTCGACATTGCGGAAAGTTTTGGCGTCGAAGTCCTTCTTCGTTGCGTTCCAGAATCCGAACGTGGGATGGCCGAAGCCGATGCCCGTCAGGCTGGCCGCGGGGATGTTCTCCGCCAGCGCGAACGTCGTCAGATGCTCGAAGACGTTGTCGCCCATGCGCAGCACCATGAAATAGCCCGTGGGCGTTCTGATGTATCTGCGTTGCACATCGGGGCCGCCTGCCGAGATCACGCCCGCTTCGCATTCCGCCGGCGATTGCGTCTGTGCCGACACCCCGCTCGGGATGATCGATGTCGCCAGTGCCCCGGCCGACAGCGCCGCGATGTTCTTGAAGAAGTGTCTGCGCAGATAAGTCTCGTCCATGAAGCTGTCTCCGTTGATGTTCTTGCCGAGTCGATTCGGCTGCGGCGGAGTGTAGACAAGACATTCGCGACGGAATACTGAGAGTTGCGACTAGGGTTATAACCCGCGCTCATGACTTACGCGATGCCTTCGGCCTGGTCGCGCTGCGCGAGCAGCTCTTCCATCAAAAGCCGCGCGCCCGCGGACACGGGCGCGCCTCGTCGTGTGACCAGTTCATAAGGCTCGCTCTTCGAGGAGAGCTTGAGCCGAAGCATGCCCGTCATGCCATGCCGCGTGAAGAATTCCGCTACATCGATGGATACGAGCGCAACGAACGTCGGATTGCTCTGCAATAGCGAAAGCGTGGCGAACGCGGATGTCGTTTCGACCAGATGTCGTGGAAAGCGGATCTCGGCTTCGCGGAACTCGCGTTCGAGCAGCATCCGCATCGGCATGTTGGCGCGGTAGACGACCCATCTCACATCGGCGAGATCTTTCAGATGCAGCTTGCGGGCTTTCTGAAACGGGTGGCTCAGGTTAGCGATGACCGCAAGCGCTTCCTCTTGCAGATTCACGCTGTCGTAGAGAAAAGGCGTCTGGCTGATCGTGGTTCTGCAGACGGCCAGGTCGAGCCGTCCGGCATCGATCAGGCTCAGCAACGCGGCGCTCGTATCCTCGACGATCTCCACCGACATCTCCGGATGCTTCGTGACGAGCGATGAGATCGCTTCGATCACGCGCGGCACGGCGCCCATGATGACGCCCACCGACACGCGTCCGCCATGTCCACGCATGATGCCGACGATCTCCTCCCGTAAATGCGCGACGTCCGTGTGAATGAGCCGCGCGTAGCGGATCACGCAATGCCCGATGTCGTTCGGTTCCAGCCCGCGGCTGGTTCTGTTGAAAAGCGCCGTACCGAAGGTCGTTTCGATCTCGTGCAGCGCCTTGCTTGCGCCCGGCTGCGTGAGCGAAACCTGCTTGGCGGCGCTCAGCAGCGAACCATGATCGGCAAGCGCGATGAGCAGCCGCAATTGCTTCAGATGCAGCCGGGAAATGATCGAGTTGAGGGAAGGAGTCATGGAGCGAGTTGAGGAATAGTTATATCCGTATTCATTATTGTCAATTCCGGCGATTTCGGCCGCTGCCTATACTGCCGCATCAAACCCGCATTATGCAGAGCTGGAAGCCTAACGTTAACCCGCATCGATAAGGGTTCCTGCTAGTCGGGTTTTCGAGTACCTATAACTGTCGATCAACATGGCCCTCATCAATTACATCACGCAGATTCAGTTCGACTTCGGCGCCTTGCGCTTGCTGAAGAGCGAATGCGAAAGGATCGGAATCAACCGGCCGCTCATCGTGACGGATCGCGGCATCAAGGCAGCGGGCATCGTGGACAAGGTCCTTTCGGCCCTGGGAGGGGAGCGCGACGTGCCGGTGTATGACGGCACGCCGCCCAATCCGAACGAAGCGGCGGTGCGCGAAGCGGTCGCCGTGTTCGTCGATGCGCATTGCGATGGAATCATCGCGGTGGGCGGCGGATCGTCGATCGATCTCGCGAAGGGCGTCGCGGTCTGCGCGGCGCACGAAGGCCCACTGCAGAGCTTTGCGGTGATCGAAGGCGGCGCGACGCGCATCACGTCGGCGACCGCGCCCGTCATCGCGATTCCGACGACGGCGGGCACGGGCAGCGAGGTCGGACGGGGCGCGATCCTGATTCTCGACGACGGCAGAAAGGTCGGCGTGATATCGCCCTTCGTGGTGCCGAAGTCCGCAATCTGCGATCCCGAACTCACGCTGAAGCTGCCCGCGACGATGACAGCCGCGACCGGCATGGACGCGATCGCGCATTGCATCGAAACCTTCATGGCGCCCGTGTTCAATCCCGCCGCCGACGGCATCGCGCTCGATGGCCTGTGGCGCGCATGGCGTCACATCGAGCGCGCCACGACCCACTCCGACGACAGGGTCGCGCGCATGAACATGATGAGCGCATCGATGCAGGGCGCGCTCGCTTTCCAGAAGGGCCTCGGATGCGTGCATAGCCTCAGTCATTCGCTCGGCGGCATCGACCCGCGCTTGCATCACGGCACACTCAACGCGATCTTTCTGCCTGCCGTCATCGCATTCAATCAGGACGCGCCGACGGTTCGGGAAGAAGGCAAGCTCGCGCGGCTCGCGCAAGCGATGGGACTCGAGAATCCCGCCAGCGTCGGCCCGTCGATCCGGGAGATGACGGATCGACTCGGTCTTCCGACGAAGCTTTCCGCCATCGGCGTCACGCGCGACATGTTCCCCGACATCGTCAAGGGCGCGCTGAGGGATCACAGCCACAAGACCAATCCGCGCGACGCTTCCGAAAGTGACTATCACGCGATGCTCGACGCATCGTTCTGACTTGCTGCTGCAGCAGGCCACTATCAGAGGAAAAAATGGGAGACAAGCTGAACATCGGGCGCGATGGCGAGATCGCCATTGTCACGCTCGACAACCCCGAGAAAATGAACGCGCTCACGCTCTCGATGTGGCGCGATCTCGGCGCGGCGATGCACCAGCTATCGGACGATGACAGCGTTCGATGCGTCGTTCTGCGCGGCGCCGGGACGAAGGCGTTCGCAGCCGGTGCGGACATCGGCGAGTTCGCGACGCAACGAGCGAATCGCGAGCAGGCGCGCGCCTACGCCGAGATCACGACAGCCGCGATGGAGGCCATCGAGCAGTGCCGTCATCCCGTCGTCGCGATGATTCACGGCGTGTGCGTGGGCGGTGGCGTCGAGATCGCGTCGCTGTGCGATATCCGCATCTGCGGCGAATCGAGCCGCTTCGGCGCGCCCGTCGGACAACTCGGGCTCACGATGTCCTACGCGGAACTCGGTGCGCTGATTCGCCTCGCGGGCCGTGCGGTCGCGATGGAGATCGTGCTTGAAGGACGCATCTTCGATGCGCACGAAGCGCTTGCGAAGGGGCTGACGTCGCGCGTCGTCGCCGACGATGCAGTGGAGGAGGAAGCTATCGCGACGGCGCGGCGCATCGCACGCGGTGCGCCGCTCGTCGCGCGATGGCACAAGGCGGCGGCGAACAGGCTGACGCGAACGCCCGCGCTCACGGATGCCGATATCGAATCCGCTTTCGATTGCTTCGACACCGAGGACTTTCGCATCGGCGCCGAAGCATTCAACGCAAAACAGAAACCAGTCTTCAAGGGAAAGTGAAATGGGTCCGCTGAGTGGAATGAAAGTAGTCGAACTGGCGCACATCATGTCGGGTCCCGTGTGCGGCATGATGCTCGCCGATATGGGCGCGGATGTCGTCAAGGTCGAGAAAGTCCCCGACGGCGATGATTCGCGCCGCTTCTCCCCGATCCTGCCGAGCGGCGAATCCGCGTCGTTCATGATCGTCAACCGCAACAAGCGCGGCATCGGGCTCAATCTCAAGAGCGAGGGCGGCCGCGATGTGTTGAAGCGACTGCTGTCAGATGCGGATGTCGTCACCGAGAACTATCGCGCCGGAACCATGGAGAAGTTCGGCCTCGGTTACGACACGCTCAAGGAAATCAATCCGGGACTGATCTATTGTGCGATCTCGGGCTTTGGCCGCACCGGTCCGTTCGGCGAGAAGGGCGGTTTCGATCTCATCGCGCAGGGCATGAGCGGCATGATGAGCATGACGGGCGAAGAAGGTCGAGAGCCCGTCAAGGCAGGCTCGCCCGTCGCGGACATCAACTCGGGCATCCTCGCGGCGCTCGGCATCGCGGCGGCGTATGCGCAGAAGCTTCGCACGGGACGCGGCCAGATGGTCGACACGTCGCTGTTCGAAGCGGGACTTCAGCAGATGTTCTGGCCGGCGGCGAGCTATCTCGCGGACGGCACCATTCTCCCGAAGATGGGTTCCGCCAATTCGACGAGCGCGCCGTATCAGGTCTTCAAGACGAGCGATGGCTGGATCAACATCGGCGCGGCCAACCAGAGCAATTACGAACGTCTTCTCGACGTGCTCGACGCGCCCGATCTTGCAAGCGATCCGCGCTTCGCAACGAATGCGCTGCGGCTTCAGCATCGCGAGGCGCTCGTCGCGATCCTCAATGAATTGCTCGTGCGCCGCAGCACGGATGAATGGATGGCGCAGTTCGACCGCATCGGCCTGCCCGCGGGTCCGGTGCTGGATATCGCGGCGGCGCTCGCGCATCCGCAGACGATCGCGCGCGAAATGGTCGTCGAAACGGATCACCCGCTGGCCGGCAAGGTCAGAGGTCTCGGCCTGCCGATTCACTTCTCCGATGCGAAGCGCTCAGGTAACCGTCCCGCGCCGCTGCTCGGTCAGCACACGAGAGAAGTGTTGAGGGAGTCGGGGTATTCGGCTGCCGAAGTCGATCGTCTGATCGAAGAGAAGGCCGTCGTGGCGCTGGCGCAGTAACAGACGCGATCGATCGCGCATCACAGAGTTCAGGAGACAAACATGAGTGGAATCATCACGCGTCGGGAATTCCTGACGACCGCGGGACTTGCCGTGGCCGCCACGGCAACCGGCATTGCGTTGCCTGCCCGCACATTCGCGCAAGCCGCCCCCATCGTCCTCAAATACGCGAGCAGCCTGCCCGACAGTCATCCGCTCAACGCGCACATGCGCGAGGCTTCGGCGGCGATCAGGAAAGAGACGAACGGCCGTGTCGATCTTCAGGTTTTCGCGAACGCGCAAATGGGCGGCGATACCGACATGCTTTCGCAGGTACGCGCGGGCGGCGTCGATTTCATTCCATTGCCGGGCGCGATCCTCTCGACGCTCGTGCCGGTTGCGTCGATCGAAAGCGTGCCCTTCGCGTTCAAGAACTACGACGCCGTATGGGCCGCGATGGATGGCGATCTCGGCAAGCACGTGCGCGCCGAAGCCGCGAAAACCGGGCTCATCGCAATGGACAAGGTCTGGAACAACGGCTTCCGGCAGATCACGAGTTCCACACGTCCCATCAAGACGCCCGCCGATCTCAAAGGCTTCAAGATCCGCGTGCTGGTCAGCCCGCTCTGGACCTCGATGTTCAAGACTTTCGGCGCGGCGCCCACGGGCATCAGCATCAACGAGACATACTCCGCGCTGCAGACGAAAGTCGTCGAAGGACAGGAGAATCCGCTCGTCGTGGTGCAGTCGGCGCGCTTCTACGAGGTGCAGAAGTACTGCTCGCTCACGGGTCATATCTGGAACGGCTTCTGGATGCTCGCGAGCGGCAAGACCTGGCCGAAGCTGCCGAAGGACGTACAGGAGATCGTCGCCCGCAACATCAACGAAGCGGCGATGAAGCAGCGTGAGGAAGTCATCCGCCTCAACCAGAGCCTCGAACCGACACTCACGGCCAAGGGCGTCACGTTCAACAAGGTCGATCAGCAGGCGTTCCGCGCCGATCTGCAGCAAAAGGGCTTCTACGCCGAATGGAAGAAGAAGTACGGCGATGCGGCATGGGGACTTCTCGAGAAGTATTCCGGGCAGCTTTCGTGAGGAAGGAGCGGACCATGAGCACTGACGTTTCCCTAGGGACCATGCCTGTGACGGTGGCGAGCAAGCCGCCCGGACCGGTTGCAAGAGCGGGTCATATTCTCGATGCCTGCATCCGCTGGTCGACCGAACTCGCTGCCGCGGCGCTGGTGGTGGCCGAAGTGGTGCTGCTGTTCGCGAACGTGTTCTACCGGTACGTGCTCCACGATCCGCTGATCTGGGGCGACGAGCTGGCGACGCTGCTCTTCATCTGGCTAGCCATGCTGGGCGCGGTCATCGCGTTGCGCCGCAACGAGCACATGCGGCTCACGACCTTCATCGCGCATCTGAAACCCGCAAGGCGTGCGTTCGTCGATACGTTCGGGGCCGTGATTGTCATCGCGTTCATCCTGGTGCTGATGTCCCCGGCGTGGGAGTACGTGTCGGAAGAGTGGGCCATCACGAGCGCGGCGCTGGAGATTTCCAACGGTTATCGCGTCGCGGCGCTGGCTGTCGGTCTGACGCTGATGCTCGCGATTTCCGTCGCGCGCCTCATGGAGCGGGCGCGTCCGTTGCACTTCGTGATTTCGGCCGCCGTGGTCGGCGGCATCGCGCTCGCGCTGATGACGTTCAAGGTCGCGATGACCGCGCTCGGCAACCTGAATCTCGTGATCTTCTTCGTCGTCGCCGTCGTGTTCATGGTGTCGATCGGGGTGCCGATCATGGTGGCCTTCGGGTTGTCGACCGTCGCATATCTGAGCACGGTGACGATGACCCCGATGCTCGTCGTGATGGGCCGCATCGACGAAGGCATGTCGAGCCTGATCCTGCTCGCCATTCCCTTGTTCGTGTTCCTCGGCGCGCTCATCGAAGCGATGGGCATGGCGCAGGCGATGATCCGTTTTCTCGCATCGCTGATCGGGCATTTCAAGGGTGGGCTGTCCTATGTGCTGATCGGCGCGATCTATCTGGTCAGCGGCATCTCGGGATCCAAGGCAGCGGACATGGCCGCCGTCGCGCCGGCGCTCTTTCCCGAAATGAAGAAGCGCGGCGAAGACGAAAACGAACTCGTGGCGATGCTGAGCGCATCCGGCGCGATGTCCGAGACCATTCCGCCGAGCCTCGTGCTGATCACCATCGGCTCGGTGACGGGCGTATCGATCTCCGCGTTGTTCACGGGCGGCTTCATGCCGGCAGTGGTAGGCGCGCTTGCGATGATCGTGGTGATCTGGATGAAGAACCGCAAGCGCGAACTGAACGAGGTGGAACGCGCGAAGCCGCGCGAAGTCGGCAGGGCGTTCCTGTTCGCCCTGCCTGCGCTCGCGTTGCCGTTCGTGATTCGCGCGGCTGTCGTCGAAGGCATCGCGACGGCGACCGAAGTTGCTTCCGTTGGCGTGGCTTATACCTTCGTCGTCGGCCTGGTTTTCTATCGCTCGTTCAAATGGAATCGCCTCTATCCGATCATCGTCGGCACGGCTTCGCTGTCGGGCGCGATTCTGATCATCATCGGCTGTGCCACCGCGATGGCATGGGCCTTGACGCAATCGGGCTTCTCGCATCAACTCGCGCAACTCATGTCGACGGCGCCCGGCGGTTCCATGGGCTTCCTGTTGATATCGGCGGCCGCGTTCGTGTTGCTCGGCAGCTTCCTCGAAGGCATTCCTGCGATCGTGCTGTTCGGCCCGCTGCTATTCCCGGTTGCACGTCAACTCGGCATCAACGACGTCCATTACGCGATGGTCGCGATCTTCGCAATGGGCCTCGGGCTCTTCGCGCCGCCTTTCGGCGTGGGCTTCTACGCGGCGTGCGCGATTGCAAAGGTCGATCCGGATGGCGCGATGAAGCGCGTGTGGCCGTATCTCGGTGCGCTCGCCGTGGCGCTCTTCGTCCTCGTTGCCGTACCGTGGGTGTCCACGGGCTTTCTTTCCGGGAACTGAACCATGATCAAGGATTCATTGCGTGCAGGCGCGCTTCACTCGCGCACCATCGAAGTCGATCGTGAGCGCACCATCTCTTTCCTCGGCGAAGACCTTCGCATCTACGCGACGCCGGAACTGATCGGCGATATCGAACAAACCTGTCTCGACTATCTGCTCGATTTCGTCGATGCAGGCGAGAACTCGGTGGGAACGAAGGTCGATATCGCGCACACCGGCGCGACGCTGCTCGGCATGAGCGTGCGCATCGACGTGAAGGTGGCGGGCATCGATGGCCGCGCCGTGAAGTTCGACGTCGCCGTGTTCGACGACATCGAGCAGGTCTGCACGGGCAGCCATTCGCGCTTCGTCGTCAATGTCGAAAAACTCAAGGCGCGCGTCGGTGAGAAAGCGCGCCGGGCTGGCATCGTATCCGTATGAGCATGAAAGACATCGCGCCGGATGACATTCCGATCATCGATGCGCATCATCATCTGTGGGATCTCTCGGCGGGACATTATCCTTGGCTGCAGGACGAGTATCACGAGGAATTCTTCCTTGGCGATTACCGCAGCATCTGCCGCGACTTTCTTCCTCGAGACTATCTCGCGGCAGCGGGCGGCCAACCCGTCATCGGCACGGTCCATGTCGAGGCCGAACGTGCGCGCGACGAGCAGGTCGCCGAAACGCGCTGGTTGCATGACGTGCATGAGCGATACGGGTTTCCGGGCGCCGTGGTGGCGCATGCGTGGTTCGACCGTCCCGACACGGAGGAAATCCTGGCACAGCATGCTGCCTATCCGCTCGTGCGCGGGATTCGTTCGAAGCCGGTCACGTCGCGGAGCCCCGGAGAGCGGATGGATGATCTTCGCGGAACGATGCGCGACCCGGCCTGGCTGCGGGGGTTTTCCCTGCTCGAAAGGTTTGGCTTTTCGTGGGACTTGCGTGTGCCGCCCTGGCATCTCGTCGATGCGGCCGAGGTGGCGAGCATGTTCCCGAACACGAAGATCGCGTTGAACCATACAGGCTTTCCATGGGACCGGAGCGTGGAAGGACTGTCCCGATGGCGGCGCGGGATGGAACAGCTCGCGAAGCAGCCCAACGTCTCGGTGAAGCTGTCGGAATTCGGCCTGAAGGATGCGCCCTGGAACTACGACGATAACCGGCGCATCGTCCTCGACGCGGTCTCCATTTTCGGCGTGGATCGCTGCATGTTCGCGAGCAATTTTCCGGTCGCCGGTCTGAGGGTGAGTTACGACGTGCTCGTCCGCAGCATGAGAAGAATGCTCGAACCGCTCGGGCGCGATGCGCTGGAGAAGATTTTCTCGCGCAACGCGCAGCTTTTCTATCGCGTAGTGATTTGACAGAGGGGAGGACTGTTCATGTTGGACGCGAACGAACTGCGCCGCCGGTTCCTCGAGAGCGGCTCGGATGATGATCTGCCCATCGCGGATGCGCATCAGCACTTCTTCGATATCGAGCGCAACTACTATCCGTGGCTCGCAGACAAGCCGGTGAAGAATTTCCGCTACGGCAATTACGATGCGATCCGGCGCAACTTCCTGCCCGGCGACTACTCTCGTGCGGCAGGCCATCACAGGATCGTGAAGACCGTGCTCATCGAAGGGGAATGGGATCCGGCCGATCCACTGGGCGAGTTGCGCTGGGTCGAATCATTGCGGTGCGAGCAGGGCTTTCCTCACGCTATGAGCGCTCAGGCCTGGCTCGATCGTGAAGACGTGGACGAAGTGCTGGATGTCTATGGCCGTCATCCGCTGGTCAAAGGTATTCGACACAAACCTACCGCCGTTCCGCGCGCCGAATACATGGACGAGTTCGTTGCGCCGGGATCCATGCGCGATACGAAGTGGCGCGACGGGTACGCGAAACTGCTCGATCACGGTCTGTTGTTCGAGCTCCAGGTGTTCTGGTGGCATTTCAACGAGGCGGCGGAGCTGGCTCGCGACTTTCCCGGGACATGCATCGTGATCAACCACACCGGTCTGCCGGCGGATCGCTCCGAGGAAGGCCTGGCAGGCTGGCGCAGCGCGCTCGAGCGTGTTGCACGCCAGCCGAACGTGCATCTGAAAATCTCGGGCATCTGCATTCCCGGACAGCGCTGGAGCGTGGACGCAAACGCGCGCGTCGTGCGCACCGCAATCGACGTGTTCGGCGCAAAGCGTTGCTCGTTTGCCAGCAACTATCCGGTGGACGGTGTGGTCGACCGGATGACCGACATCTTCGATGGCTTCAAGGCGATAGCCGCGCCGTATTCGACCGCGGACCGGCTCGCGCTCTTTTACGACAATGCGGTCAGGGTCTACGGGATGTGAGATCGTGAAACTGATACGACTCGGGCGGATGATCGACGAGTATCTTGCGGCGAATCCCGTCGCTTTGCACGAGCCGTATCGCCCGAGGAAGGCGGGCGTGGGCAGCACGCGCAGCTTCACACCCTTGATACCGGCGAGCGATTGCGTGGGCTTCCTGGCGAACACATTGCGCACGCCGAAGGAATAGCCCCGCGTCACGACCGAGCAGCCCGCGCGCTATGACGCCGCCCCTGCGTTTCGTTGGCTGACGATAACCCCGAACGGTCGTTAATGTTGCATTCAGCTCGTACGCGGGTGCAATCATCGCAGCGACCCGCTTTTCGGGGATCGACCAAATACGGTCGGTCGCGGTCGAAGTCACGTCCTCGTTCGAGCGGCCGCTACCCACCACGTGCACCAGCCGTCGAGGGGTCCAGGAATGCGACCGGATGGCGAGATCCGAGTGGCCTGCCTTGGGTGCACGATTCAGATGAACCGGGCAACGCGGATTCGCCAATCGTCATCCAATTGGTACGTTGAGGGTTACCTTGACGCGTTCCATTGCAACGAAAGTCCGGAAGCTGCGCACGTTGCCCTCGGTGAAAAATAGTGTCCTCGTCAGTGCCGTGTACTCGGCCATGTCGCGCGTGCAAAAAATCAAAATGAAATCGTAATCGCCGGTCACGTAGTAACACTGCTGGACTTGCTCACATGCTTCAAACCTCGCCTTCATTTCGTCAAGCAGTTCCACGGCTTCGTTCTCCGCTAACACGTGAGCAATCACGGTGACTCGGGTTCCGAGAGCATCGGGATTCAGAATGCTTCGATCATCGGCGATGACACCAATACTTCTAAGTCTTTGGAGCCGGCGGGCGATGGATGGCACCGAAAGGCCAATTTGCTCGCCAATCTCGCGATGGGGCGTCTGATTGTTCTGCTGCACGATCGCGAGGATTCGAAGATCGAAGTCATCAAGCTCC
This sequence comes from Caballeronia sp. 11_S32, assembly GCF_056930355.1. NCBI lineage: Bacteria > Pseudomonadati > Pseudomonadota > Betaproteobacteria > Burkholderiales > Burkholderiaceae > Caballeronia > Caballeronia sp. 11_S32. The sequence continues at coordinate 822,877 of NZ_JBXOWH010000001.1, read as the reverse complement.
GCAGCTCGCTTCGGGGTAGCCATGAGAAATTTTCTCGTTTGATAGGTCAAAAAAAATAAATATTAAACCGAGGGACGAAATAAAATTTCCTTCAAGCGTTATATCACAGTCGCCTCCCGGCAAGGTCCGGATAGCGGCGCCACGATTCGACGCGACTCCATGGCCCGCCGCCTATCGGCGATGCTCGCAGAACTGGCGTTCGTGTAACGCCGTCCCCTCGGGGACACACCTTTGGAGTACCAAATGAAGAACCCCTCGTTGAAAGGCAGGCTCTCGCTGGCTGCGGCGTCCGCTGTTTGTGCTTTCACCTGTACCGCCGCGAACGCTGCGGTCACGCTGACGCCCGGCGTTCTCGCGGTCGGTAGCGATCAAACATTGCCTCCTTACACGTATCTGGAAAGCGGGAAGGCGGTGGGATTCGATCCGGAGTTCCTTGGCGCGGTCGCGACGAACATGAAGGCGACGACGAAATTCGTCGATACGCGATTCGCGAACCTCATCCTTGGCGTGACAGGTAACCGCTACGACGTCGTTGCATCGGCGCTGTACGTGACGCCCGAGCGCACGAAGGTCGTCGATTTCGTGCCTTACTTCATGACGGGCGGCTCCCTCATGGCGAGTTCTTCCGGCAGTCTCAAGCCCAAGACGATAGGGGGCCTTTGCGGAAAGAAAGTCGGCTCGATCAAGGGGGCGTCATGGATCAAGACCATCAATGATGCCTCGAACAAGGAATGCGTCGCTGCCGGGAAACCAGCCGTGCAGGTGCGTGAGTACGACACGTCCGTCGAGACCGCTCAAGCCGTTCTTTCGGGCGCTATCGACGCGCAATACGAGGATATTGCAATCGCGGGAATGATCGTTGAACGCTCCAGCGGACGACTGCAAATCACATCCGGCCTGCTCGATCCGGTGGTGTGCGGCATCGCGTTGAAGAAGGGCAACACCGAACTGAAGTCGGACATACAAACTGCAATCACTCAAATGAAAGCGAAGGGCCAATACCAAGCGCTCTTGAAAAAGTACCACCTCACAGAACCGACCGATGAGGCCGTCGCAAAGGCGACAGGTGCTGCTCAGTAATCAGCGTCTGGTTGTACTGCGGAGCAAACATCAGTTTCTATAGGTAGGAGACGGAAATGGTTTTCGACTGGCGCTATGCCCTCTCGCTTCTCACGTACGCGGATTTTTGGAACGCCGCGTTGCTCGTCATCAAGCTTAGCCTGGCTTCGTGGCTCATCAGCATCGTTGCCGGGTTCTTGCTGGCACTCGGGAAGCAATCGATATGGCGGCCAGTCCAACTGTTCTGCCGTGGCTATGTCTGGTTTTTTCGCAGCCTTCCGCTGCTGGTGTTGCTAATTTTCGTCTACAACCTTCCGCAGATGTTCCCCTGGACAGGATCGTTCTCGTCAAACCCTTTCTGGGCGGGGCTTATCGCACTGACCTTGAGCGAGACTGCATATATCGCCGAGATCCACCGAGGCGGGCTGGCAGGGGTGGCTCGAGGACAACTGGAGGCAGGGCGAGCACTCGGTATCGGCTACTTTGGCCTTCAGCGCCTCGTGGTTCTTCCGCAGGCCTTTCGCGTCGCTTTGCCGGCGCTGGTGAACGAATACATCAGCATCGTAAAGTTGACTTCGCTCGTATCGGTCATCTCGCTTGAGGAAATCCTGCTGGTTGGCGAACGCCTCTACACGCAGAACTTCAAGGTTCTCGAGACGATGCTTGCGGTCGCTGTCTACTATGTTGTGATTGTCACTGTGTTCGGCTACCTGCTTGGCTGGCTCGAAAAGCACATCGACTTCACGCGTCGCAGCGGTGACGTACACACCGGCCAACTGGCGGTGAACGAAAAGGTCATTCCGATCCAGGTGGCAAGCGAAACACGTAAGCCAACGCCTGCCATCGAAGCGCAGAATGTGCACAAGCGGTACGGCAGTCATCATGTCCTCAAGGGCATCGATCTCAAGGTCATGAGCGGAGAAGTGATCTCGATTATCGGGCCGTCGGGCTCGGGCAAGACATCGCTGATTCGCACCTTGAATGGACTTGAAATCATCGATGATGGCAACGTCAAGCTGAACAGCAAGCCCTTCCTGACCACGAAGGAGCACGCGGCAAGCCGCAAGGCACGCTCAGACTTCCACGACGGAATTGTGCACATCGGCATGGTGTTCCAGAGCTTCAATCTCTTCCCGCACCGGACCGTGCTGGAGAACGTGACGCTCGCGCCGCAGTACCACTCGAAGCTGAAGGGAGAGGAACTCGACCGCCACGGAATGCGGCTGCTTCACAAGGTCGGGATGGCGGCACATGCGAATAAGTACCCGCATCAGCTTTCCGGTGGTCAGCAGCAACGTGTCGCCATCGCCCGAGCACTCGCAATGGAGCCGTCGATTGTCTTGTTCGATGAACCGACTTCGGCCCTCGATCCCGAGTTGGTTGGCGAAGTGCTGCGCGTGATCGAGGATCTTGCGAGGGAGGGCATGACGATGATTATCGTGACGCACGAAATCGACTTCGCCTTGAAGGTCTCCGATCGCGTGCTGTTCATGGAAGGTGGACTCGTTGCCCACGATTTGCCGCCTTCCGGGTATCAAGAGATGCCACGAGATTCGCGAGTCGGCCGATTCCTGAAGGGCTACCGCGTTGATCCCGTTGCGCAAAGCGCGACCGCCTGATCCACTCCCTGCAATTCGGAACGAGTTGACGCCATGAATAATCTACCTTTCTCAATCAGCGAGTTCGAAGATCGCATCCAGCGCGTGCAGGCTAGTATGCGGACGAGCGAACTCGATGCTCTGGTGCTCACCGCACCCTCCAATTTCCGTTATTTCACCGGCCTCGATAGCCAGTTCTGGGAGAGTCCTGCTCGGCCGTGGTTTCTGGTAATCCCGGCGTCTGGAGCTTCCTTGGCAGTCGTTCCTGCTATCGCGGAAGTTGCGGTGCGCCGATGCTTTGTCGGAAGCATCCAGTCATGGCCGTCGCCTCGACCTGAGGACGAAGGCGTAACGCTGCTGGCGTCCGTGCTCCGATCGGTACCGCGGCGCTTCGCGAGGATCGGTTTCGAACTGGGGCGGGAATCTGCCCTGCGTATGCCAGTGCTCGATTTCCTGCGCGTACGCGATTCGCTTTCCGGTGTCGAAGTCGTCGATGGTTCACCCTGCATTTGGGACGTTCGCAATATCAAGTCGCAAGCGGAGATCGAGAAGATCCGCGCCGCTGCGGGGATAGTCAGTCGCGCCTTCGAAGTCGTGCCGGGCTACGCAAAGAAAGGGATGACCGAGGCGGGAGTCTGCCGAAACTTGACGATCGATGTCTTGCGAGGCGGCGCGCATACCGTCCCGTACGTGGCGTGTGCATCGGGTGAAGGCGGTTACGATCAGATTATTGCTCGAGGGTCCAGTAGAGAGATTCGTGATGGTGACATTCTCATCATGGACGTGGGCGCGACGGTCGATGGTTACTTCTGTGACTTCGATCGTAACTACGCAGTCGGCCGGGTTTCAGACGCGGCACTGAGCGCCCACGATGCGGTATGGCGAGCAACCGAGGCCGGCATTGCGGCGGCGCGACCTGGCCTCAAGGTCAGTGATCTGTGGAAAACCATGATGGGCGTATTGCAAGAGGCAGGAATGCGGGGGAACAACGCCGGCCGTCTAGGTCATGGCCTCGGACTTCAGCTAACCGAACCCCCTTCCCATTGCGAAGCGGACGAGGCAGTCCTGAAGCCGGGGATGGTCATCACGATCGAACCCGGCATGGAATACGCGCCCGGCAAGTTGATTGTTCATGAAGAGAACATCGCAATAACCGAAGACGGATCCGCTGACCTGCTCACCATTCGAGCACCCCGCGAAATGTGGCGGATCGACTGATATGTGAAGCTCGAAATCAGCCAGTTAATAGAGAAACTAATATGGGCGCATCTGCAAGATTATTTTGCGGAACGCGCCAAACGGAAATGCCGCCGCGTATACGCGGGGGAAACACTAGGAGCTAGAACGCCATGCTGATCCGGAACTCTCAATCCTCTCGCAGCAAGTATCCCGAGGACTTGCGCAAAACGATGAACGTCAAGTCTGCGCAGGAGAGCGGTGTCTGGCTTTCGCATTGGGATCTGATCAGTCGCGCCGCCACGCCGCTTTGGGAGCTACCTGACGCTGCAGCCTCTCTTGGCATAGCGAAACTGCGCCTGAAAGACGAATCCACACGATCGCCGCTTGGCAGCTTTAAGGCGCTTGGCGCTCCTGTTGCTCTCATGCGCCTCATCACTCGTCTTTACGCGTCCGAAATCGCGTTGGACCCGAAGCAGATGATTCAGGGCAAGTATGCGGATCTGCTCGCGGATCTGACGGTCATCAGCGCGACGGACGGAAACCACGGCAAGTCACTGGCGGCCGCGGCGGAGGCTATCGGCTGCCGCTGTGTGATCGTTCTCCACGCCAACGTCAGTGTGGAGCGAGAGAAATCGATCGCATCGTACGGTGCGGAGATCATCCGCATTACTGGAAACTACGACGAATCCGTGGCGCATGCCGCGCAACTCGCCAGCACCAATCAATGGCACGTTGTTTCGGATACGTCGTATGAGGGATATGAAGCTATCCCTCGCGATGTGATGCAAGGCTATGGCGTGATATCCGCCGAAGTGATCGAGCAGCTCGAAAACACGCAATCGAAAGCTCCGTTCACGCACGTATTTCTTCAAGGTGGCGTGGGCGGGCTGGCAGCAGGCATCGCTACATACCTCTGGGAACATTACGGCGATCAGCGCCCGACCTTCGTTGTAGTCGAGCCGGAGCAGGCTGACTGCCTCTATCAGAGCGCCTTGCAGGGCCGTGCATCGACTGCCACGGGTTCGGTCGATTCGGTGATGGCGGGGCTGGCGTGTGGTGAAACCTCGCCGCTTGCCTGGAAGTTCCTGCAGCCATGCATTGACTACTTCATGACGATCACAGATGAAGACGCGATAGGCGCCATGCGTTCGTTGTCGTCTGGCTCTGATCGCGATGCTCCCCTCGTCGTCGGTGAGTCCGGCGCAGCAGGATTCGCGGGGCTTGCTGTGCTCGCCCAAAACCAAGAGCACTTCCGTGCTGTTGGCCTGAACTCGGACTCGCGGGTGTTGGTCATCAGCACCGAGGGTGCAACGGCGCCCGACACGTACCGCGAACTGGTTGGTGAAACCGCGGCCTCCGTGTTGGTGCGTCAGCAAGAGTGGAAACAAGGCATTGCAGTGTGAGGTGAGCGATCATGACCCCGTCCTTCGATGTTTTGCAAGTAACACAAGACCGCCCGCTGCAGCAATGCCTCGCAGGCTGGCGGCATCATTTGCACCGCAACCCTGAAACAGGCTTCGAAGAGGTGCAGACTTCCGATTTTGTCGCGAAGATACTCGGTGCGTTAGGCTTGGACGTTCACCGCAATATTGGCGGAACGGGGCTTGTCGCTAACCTGAAGGTAGGCGATGGTCCGGGCGTGGTCGGCCTGCGAGCTGACATGGATGCCTTGGCAATCACCGAGAATGCACCAGAGCGGGCGTACGCGTCCTGCACTTTGGGAAAGATGCACGCGTGCGGTCACGACGGCCACATGGCGATGATCCTGGGCGCGGCTCGTCTGCTCGCAGAGTCGCGCGACTTCAACGGCACCGTTCGGTTCATTTTTCAGCCCGGCGAGGAGCACGGCCGGGGCGCGAAAGCGATGATGGCAGATGGCCTTTTCGAACGCTTCCCTGTAGATGCGATCTTCGGCGCGCACAACATGCCGGGGATGAAAGCGGGCACGTTCGCGACGCGTCCAGGCGGCATCATGGCGAGCGAGGACAATTTCGTCATCACGATTCGAGGACGAGGAACGCACGCGGCCCGGCCTCACATGGGCGTCGATCCGATCGTCATTGCATCGCAAATCGTCCTGGGCTTGCAGACAGTTGTCTCGCGCAACCTCGATCCAAGTCTCTCGGCCGTTGTCTCATGCACGGAGTTCGTAACCGATGGACTGCGCAACGTCATACCCTCAACCGTGACGATTCGGGGGGACACGCGAAGCTATCTTCCAGAGGTTCAACAGCTTCTCGAAACGCGGATGCGTGAAATAAGCGAAGGAACATGCCGACTGCACGGCGTTGAATGCGACTTCAGTTACACATACGAGTTCGCACCCACCGTCAACAGCCCGGAGTACGTGTCCACCGCAGTTGCCGCTGCGACCAAAGTGGCAGGTGCCGCGAACGTCGATGCGAACGTGCAGGCGATGATGATTTCGGAGGATTTTGGGGCGTTCCTTCAGGCGGTACCGGGCAATTTCATTTTCATCGGTAACGGGGAATCAAACGAGCGAGGTGGCGTGCCGTTGCATAACGCCGGCTATGATTTCAATGACGATATCCTTGAGACGGGCGCACAGTATTTCGCAGAAGTCGCAAGGGCTGTCCTTGCCCTCAGTCGGTGACGGGCCGCCGCTTACGGCCGCTGCGTTAAGTCTTGTCATGCCAAGGGCTGGTACTGCAAGGCTGCGTGACGCTGCGCCCGACGCTTCCACCGGTGCGAAGGTCACCCAACACGGGTGATCAACTGATCACTCACAGTTCAGGCGGCGGACACATACGGCGCGATGATCCCTGGGTGCCCCTTAGGAGCGGCGATCTCAACGTGCATGGATGATTCCCAGGATCCGTATCCGCTGGGGTAGCTTCTGTTTGTAGGTCAGAATACTAATAAATGAAAACCATGCCAAAGAGGACAGACAGCGAGGAGACCGGAATTCCCCGACCTTCTTTGCCCGGCGAGTCAGGGGCCGCGAATCACATCTCGCACCCGTGCTTGGTTCGAGGCGTGAGTTAGTCTTCTCGCGACGATGTGAATCAAGGGGCCGATGTGACAAAATCGGTCGCGAGTTTTGCATCCCGCAGGGATCTTGATATGAGGCCTCTCTCCTCCACCGTACCCATTTCCGTCGTAAATGGTTTCCTTTCGGGCGCCGACCGCGCCGCGGTCATTCGGTTGGCGGAGCATTCCGGCATTCCGCATGAATTGCTTGGCATGCCGGCCGCACGCGTCACGCAGGAGCAGTTTTCAACGCTCTACCGGCTACTCGCGATGGAGCTCGATGACGAAATGCCGGGCATCTTCGCGCGTCCGCTGCGCAACGGCACGCTCAAGTTCCTCTGTCTGAGCCTTCTCGACGCGCCACGGCTCGAGGTCGCGTTACACCGCTTCGGACAGTTCTTTCATCTGGTCCTGGACGAATTCCAGCTCGTGTCGCGCCGCGAAGGACCTTGCGCGACCGCGGAGTTCGTCGCGAACCCGCATGGGCCGCAGGCAAGCGCGCTCGCCCAGGAACTGATGCTGAAGCTCGTGCACGGCGTGGCTTCGTGGCTCATACGCGAGAAGATTCCACTGGTCGAAGCGGCGTTCCAGTTTTTGCGTCCCGCGCAGTCCGGTGATCTCCTATACCTCTTCCCGGGCCCGGTGCGTTTCGGGCGTGATCGCACGCTCATCGCCTTCGATGCGGCCTATCTCGACCGTCCCATCCGGCAGCGCAAGTCGGATCTCAACGCCTTCCTTCAGCGCGCGCCGGAGGATTGGATTTTCGTGTCCTTCACCGAAGAGATGGTGTGTCACAGAGTGCGGCAATGCATCGCCGGCGGCCTGCCGGCGACACCGACCGTCGATGCCGTCGCGCAGCAGTTGAATTACTCGGTGCGAACCCTGTGCAGGCGCCTCGAAGCCGAGGGAACGACCTTCCAGGCGATCAAGGACGAAGTGCGCCGGGACATTGCGATCCAGCGCCTCACCCGGTCCGGCGACGCCATCGCGGCGATCGCCTACGACGTCGGGTTCGACAACCCAACCGCGTTTCATCGCGCGTTTCGCCACTGGACCGGCAGCACGCCCGCGGCATACAGACATAGAACGGACGGCTGATCCGCAACGACAGCGCGATTCTTTTGGCAGGTTTTGTCAGTGAAAGGGCAGATTCCGGTATCGAAGGAATCTGGCGGCGTTGATACCATGCACCGCAACATATCAACATTTGCCGCCGCAGCGTGAACCTGCTTGGAACGCTGAGCACCAGGAGTCGTCGATGAGCTACACGCCGCCCGTCAAGGAAATGACGTTTGTCATGGAAGAACTGGCAGATATTGCAAGCATAAGCCAGCTTCCCGGTCTTGCTGATTCGAATGCGGACACCGCGCATGCCATCCTCGACGAAGGCGCGAAGCTGGCCGCCGAAGTCATTGCGCCGCTGAATGCGCCGGGCGATCAGCGTCCGAGCGAATGGCGTGACGGCGCTGTCACGGCGACGCCCGGCTTCGCCGATGCATACCGTCAGTTCACGGCAGGCGGCTGGCAAGGCATCAGCCATCCGGCGGAGTTCGGCGGACAAGGGCTGGCGAAGCTGATCGCGTCGCCGTGCATCGAGATGCTGAACGCCTCCAATCTTTCATTCGCGCTTTGCCCGCTGCTGACCGAAGGGGCCATCGAGGCGTTGCTGATCGCGGGCTCGGATGAGTTGAAGGCGCGCTATCTGCCGAAGCTGATCGAAGGGGCCTGGACCGGCACGATGAACCTGACCGAGCCGCAGGCGGGCTCCGATCTGTCGCTGGTGCGCTCGCGCGCCGAACGGCAAGGTGACGGATCGTACAAGGTGTTCGGCACCAAGATCTTCATCACCTGGGGCGAGCACGACATGGCCGAGAACATCGTCCATCTCGTGCTGGCCCGCACGCCGGATGCGCCGGAAGGCGTGAAGGGCATTTCGCTCTTTGTCGTGCCCAAGTTTCTGGTGAACGAAGACGGCAGCCTCGGCGCGCGCAACGACGTGCACTGCGTTTCGATCGAACACAAGCTCGGCATCAAGGCGAGCCCGACCGCCGTGCTCCAGTATGGCGACAACGGCGGCGCGACCGGTTACCTCGTGGGCGATGAGAACCGCGGCCTCGAGTACATGTTCATCATGATGAATGCGGCGCGCTTCGGCGTCGGTCTGCAGGGCATCGCGTTGTCCGATGCGGCTTATCAGAAGGCCGCCGCGTATGCGCAGGAACGCATCCAGAGCCGTCCCGTCGATGGTTCGGGCGCGCAAGCCGTCGCGATCATCCGGCATCCGGACGTGCGGCGCATGCTCGGCACGATGCGGGCCATGACCGAAGGCGCGCGTGCGCTGGCCTATGTCGCCGCCGCGCACGCCGATATCGCCCATCATCACGGCGATGGCGAAACTCGCGCCCGGCACCTGGCGATCAACGAATTCCTCGTGCCCATCGTGAAGGGCTGGAGCACCGAGATGGCGATCGACGTCACGAGTCTCGGCGTGCAGGTGCACGGCGGGATGGGGTTCATCGAGGAGACGGGGGCGGCGCAGTTCTATCGCGATGCACGCATCCTGTCAATCTATGAAGGCACGACGGCGATCCAGGCCAACGATCTCATCGGCCGCAAGACGCTTCGCGACGGCGGCGCGGCAGCGCGTGCGCTCCTTGCGCAGATCGACGAGACGCTCGCCGCGTTGCAGTCGGCCGACGCAGGCGATGCCGCGCGCGTATTCGAAGCGATGCACGGACGTCTGGCCGAAGGCCGCGACGCGCTCGCGAACGTCATCGCGTATGTGCTCGAATCTGGCAAGCGCGACCCGCGCGCGGTGTTTGGCGGCAGCGTGCTGTATCTGAAGCTCGCGGGCATCGTCCTGTCGGGCTGGCAGATGGCGCGCGCGCTGCTGGCCGCGCAGAGCAAGCGGGCCGATGATCCGCAGTTCTACGGGGCGAAGATCGCGACCGCGCACTGCTTCTCCGAATACGTGCTGACGCAGGCGCGCGGGCTCGAAACAGCCATTGTTTCCGCGCGCGGCGACGATCCGCTGTTCGCCTTGAGCGACGCGCAATTCTGACGCGCACGCGCATTCGTGATCAATGGAGGCAGCATGACGTCGGAAACGGCAAGCACACTCGCGCCTGAAAGCTGGATCGGGCAATACGGTCCGCGTGAATCGATGGAATATGACGTGGTGATCGTCGGCGGCGGCCCCGCCGGACTGGCTGCCGCGATTCGCCTGAAGCAGCGCGCGGCGGAGCAGGGCGTCGAGCTTGGCGTCTGCGTGCTGGAGAAAGGCTCGGAGATCGGCGCGCATATCCTGTCGGGCGCCGTCATGGACCCGCGTGCGCTCGATGAACTCGTTCCCGGCTGGAAAGAAACAGGCGCGCCGCTCGATGTCGCCGTGACCGAGGACCGCTTTCTGTTCCTGTCGGAATCGGGCGCGCGGACCGTGCCGAACTGGGCGCTGCCGGACAACTTCAAGAACCACGGCAACTACGTCATCAGCCTCGCGAACCTGACGCGCTGGCTGGGCCAGCAGGCGGAAGCGCTTGGCGTCGAGATCTTCGCGGGCTTTGCCGCGGCCGAAGTGCTCTACCACGATGACGGCTCGGTCAAGGGTGTGGCGACGGGCAACATGGGTGTGGGCCGCGACCGCCAGCCCACCGATGCCTTCCAGCTCGGCATGGAGCTTCACGCGAAGTACACGCTCTTCTGCGAAGGCGCGCGCGGGCACCTCGGGCGGCAACTGTCGGACCGCTTCGGCCTGAGCGACGGCGTCGATCCGCAGGTGTACGGCCTCGGCATCAAGGAGCTCTGGGAGATCGATCCCGCAAAGCACCAGCCCGGTCTCGTGATTCACACGGCGGGCTGGCCGCTCGACAGAGACACTTACGGCGGCTCGTTCCTCTATCACCTCGACAACAACCAGGTGATGGTCGGTTTCGTCGTGGGCCTCGGATATTCGAACCCGTATCTCTCGCCGTTCGAGGAATTTCAGCGCTACAAGACGCATCCGGCGATCCGCACGTACCTCGAAGGCGGCAAGCGCGTGTCATACGGCGCGCGTGCGATTGCGGCAGGCGGTCTGATGTCCTTGCCGAAGCTCGTGTTTCCGGGCGGCGCGCTCGTGGGCGACGATGCGGGCTTTCTCAACGCGTCGCGCATCAAGGGCTCGCATGCGGCGCTCAAGACCGGCATGCTCGCTGCCGACGCCGCATTCGACGCAGTGCGGGCCGGGCGTCGGTCCGATGAACTCGCGGCTTATCCGGAATCGTTCAGACGCTCCTGGCTGCACGAAGAACTGCACAGGGCGCGCAACTTCAAGCAATGGATGGGCAAGGGCCTCTACCTCGGCACGCTGATGGTCGGCATCGAGCAGAAGGTGCTGGGCGGAAAGGTGCCGTGGACGCTGCATCATCGGCAGGCGGATCACGAGACGCTCAAGCCCGCCGCGCAGTGCCGGCCGATCGACTATCCGAAGCCCGACGGCAAGCTGAGCTTCGACCGGCTGTCGTCCGTGTTCATTTCGAACACCAATCACGCGGAGGACCAGCCCGCGCATCTGACGCTCAGGGATGCGGACGTACCGGTCGCCGTCAATCTGCGCACCTATGCGGGGCCGGAAGCGCGTTTCTGTCCGGCGGGCGTGTACGAGTTCGTCAAGGACGATGCACAGGAAGACCGCCTGCAGATCAACGCGCAGAACTGCGTGCACTGCAAGACATGCGACATCAAGGATCCGACGCAGAACATCGTCTGGGTGACGCCGGAAGGTGGCGGCGGACCCAACTATCCGAACATGTAATCGGCGAATGCGCACAGGCGCGAACGAACAGGAGCGACTCGATGAGCGAAGCAATGCGTGAAGTAGTGGTGGTGAGCGGGGTGCGGACTGCAATCGGCGACTTCGGCGGCAGCCTCAAGGATTTCTCTCCGACCGAACTGGGCGCGAGGATCGTGCGCGAAACGCTGGAGCGTGCGAACGTCTCGGGCGATGAAGTCGGTCACGTGGTGTTCGGCAATGTCGTACATACGGAGCCGAAGGACATGTATCTCGCGCGCGTCGCGGCGATCAACGGTGGAGTCGCGCAGCACGTGCCGGCGCTGACCGTGAACCGTCTGTGCGGATCGGGCCTGCAGGCTGTCATCTCCGCCGCGCAGACGATCATGCTGGGTGACGCGGACATCGCGATCGGCGGCGGCGCCGAGTCCATGAGCCGCGCGCTGTACGCGTTGCCGGGCGCGCGATTCGGGCAGCGCATGGGCGACGGAAGGCTCGTCGACATGATGCTCGGCGCGTTGCATGACCCGTTCCAGGCGATTCATATGGGCGTGACTGCGGAGAACGTCGCGCGCAAGTACGGCATCTCCCGCGAGGCGCAGGACGCGCTCGCGCTCGAATCGCATCGGCGTGCGGCGCGCGCGATTGCGGAAGGGCGCTTTCGTGACCAGATCCTGCCGATCACCGTGCGCGCGAAGAAAGGTGAAGCCGTGTTCGACACCGACGAGCACGTGCGTCACGACGCGAGCGCCAGCGACTTCGACACCCTGAAGCCGGTGTTCGTCAAGGAGAACGGCACGGTGACGGCCGGCAATGCATCGGGCATCAACGACGCGGCGGCGGCGGTGCTGCTGATGGAGCGCGGTGCGGCCGAGCGACGCGGCGCGAAGCCGCTCGCACGGCTCGTGTCCTATGCGCATGCGGGCGTCGATCCGGCCTACATGGGCATCGGCCCGGTCCCGGCGACGCGCAAGGCGCTGGAGCGCGCCGGTCTCGACGGCGCTCAGCTCGATGTGGTCGAGGCCAACGAAGCATTCGCCGCGCAGGCGTGCGCGGTGACGAACGAGCTGGGGCTGGATCCGGCCAAGGTCAATCCGAACGGTTCGGGCATCTCGCTCGGCCATCCGGTCGGCGCGACCGGCGCGCTGATCACCGTCAAGGCGCTTTACGAACTGAAGCGTATCGGCGGCCGGTATGCGCTCGTCACGATGTGCATCGGCGGCGGTCAGGGAATCGCGGCGATTTTCGAGAACCTTCAGTGATCCACGGAGGAACAGGCATGAACATCGAATCGATTGGTGTAATCGGCGCGGGCACGATGGGCAGCGGCATCGCGCAGACCGCCGCCGTCGCAGGGCTGCGCGTCGTGATGATCGACGTCACCGACACCGCGCTCGGCAAGGGGCGCGCGGCGCTCAAGTCGAGCCTGGAGCGGCTCGTGTCCAAGGGCAAGCTCGACGCGGCGACGCAAGAGGCGGCGCTCGGGCGCATCGAGACATCGACCGATTATGCGCGGCTGGCTTCGGCCGATATCGTCATTGAAGCGGCGACCGAGAACGTCGAGCTGAAAGGACGCATTCTGAAGCAGATCGAGGCGGCCGCGCGGCCGGATGCGATCATCGCGACGAACACGTCGTCGATCTCGATCACCGCGCTCGCGGCGCAGCTCGCCGAACCGTCGCGCTTTCTCGGCATGCACTTCTTCAATCCGGTGCCGATGATGCCGCTCGTCGAGATCATTCGCGGCCTGCAAACCAGCGATGAAACGGCGGCAGCCGTGCGCGCGCTGACCGAGCGCTTCGACAAATCGCCCATTGGCGTGCGCAATTCGCCGGGTTTCGTCGTCAATCGCATTCTGGTGCCGATGATCAACGAAGCGTTTTTCGTGCTGCATGAAGGCGTGGCGAGCGCGGCGGAAATCGACGAAGGCATGAAGCTCGGCGCGAACCATCCGATCGGACCGCTCGCGCTCGCCGATCTGATCGGGTTGGACGTCTGCCTGTCCGTGATGGATGTATTCCTGAAGGATTTCGGCGACCCGAAATACCGCGCGTGTCAGTTGTTGCGCGAACTCGTCGCGGCCGGACGGCTCGGTCGCAAGACGGGGCGCGGAGTGTTCGAGTATTCCAGGTAATGGCGCGCCACTGATTCGTGCAACGCGCCTGACGAGCGGTGCGACGCGATGCTGGCCAGGTTCCTTGCTTTTATCTTGTCCGGCTCGCTCGCCTGGAAGGCCGGGCCTTGAGCGAGGACGCCGCTGCGCAACGCATCAAATGATCTTGTCGCTCATCAGTTCGATCATCTTTCCCCGAAGCCACAAGCTCGCCTGGTCCTGCTCGCTGCTGCGATGCCAGTACAAGTGCCATTCGAGTTCGGAGAGCGGAAACGGCAGATCGACCATGCGCGCGTCGTGGCGCTTCAGTAGCTGTGTGGGCGCGGTCAGCGCGAGATCGGTGCGCAAGGCGACGAGCGGCGCGACCATGTAGTGCTGCACGCGCATTTGTATGCGCCTCTGCTTGCCTAGCCGCTTAAGTTCGGCGTCGACGATCCCGCTGCCCTGACGCCGGCTCGACACCTGAATATGGCCAAGCGCGAGGTAGTCGTCCATCGTGAGTGTCTCGCCGGTGAACGGATGATCGTGGCGCAGCATGCAGGCGTACCGGTCGCGGCCGAGGCGCGTCTGATGCAACTGCGGATCGTCGATGAGCGGCACGTCGATAGCAAAGTCGATCTTGCCAGTGGCGAGCGCGGTGCTGACCTCGCTGCGCGGCGTGAAATACGACTCGACGCGCATACCCGGCGCCTGCTGTTGCAATAGCTCCCCGAGCGCCGGCAGGAGAATGGTCTCAGTCAGATCCGGCATGCTGAGACGAAAGGTGCGCTCCGACGTGGCCGGGACGAACACGTCGCCTTCGGTCGCGCTTGCCTCCAGCAATTGCAGTCCTTCACGTACCCGCCCGATGATGTTCTCCGTGAACGGCGTAGGCACCATTCCGGACGATGTGCTGACGAACAGGGGATCATCGAACGCCTTGCGCATGCGTGCGAGCGCATTGCTGACCGCGGGCTGAGTGATGAAGAGCGCCTCGGCCGCGCGGGTCAGATTGCGCTTCTCGTAGATCGACTCCAGCACGACGAACAGGTTCAGATCCAGCTTCGGTGAACGCATCTCACAGTCTCCGTTTGCCCGTCATCATAAACGGGAGGCGCTGTGAGGATGCGTACGTCTGCTTCGCTTCAGTCAGGCACAGTCACGCGGCGGCACGTTCAGATAGGCCGCCATTGCGCCGGGCCGCTCCTTGCCTTGCGCCAGTTCCATTTTCGCGATCGCCTGGAGATGAACCTCGTCCGGACCATCGGCGTAACGCAATGCGCGTCCCCAAGTCCAGTGATCGGCGAGCGGCGTGTCGGGGCTTACGCCCATCGCGCCGAATACCTGCATCGCGCGATCGCACACCGCCGTATGCACCTGCGGAATCAGCGCCTTGATCATCGAGATTTCCTTGCGCGCCGCTTTCGCGCCGACCTCGTCGAGCAGCCACGCCGTCTTGAGCACGAGCAGGCGCGCCTGGTCGATCTCGATGCGCGATCTCGCGATCCATTCGCCGATCGTGCCGTGCTGATGCAGATACTTGCCGAACGTCTTGCGCTCCTGCGCGCGCTCGATCATCAGTTCGAGCGCGAGCTCGGCCGCGCCGATCGAGCGCATGCAGTGGTGAATGCGTCCCGGTCCGAGCCGCGCCTGCGCAAGCGCGAATCCGCTGCCTTCTTCGCCGAGCAGATTCGACGCGGGCACGCGCACGTTCGTGAACGTGATCTCGCAATGTCCTTCCGGCGAGATGTGGTTCATGACCGGGATATTGCGAACGACCGTCACGCCGGGCGTGCCCGCCGGCACGAGAATCATGCTCTGCTGACGATGGCTTTCGGCATCCGGATCGGTCTTGCCCATCACGATGAACAGCTTGCAGTTCGGATGCGCGGCGTTCGTGATGAACCATTTGCGGCCATTGATCACGTAGTCGTCGCCATCGCGGCGGATGGAGGTCGTGATGTTGGTCGCGTCGGAGGAGGGCACGTCTGGCTCCGTCATCGCGAACGCGGACCGGATTCGGCCATCGAGCAGCGGCACGAGCCACGTTTCGCGCTGGACGGGCGTGGCGAACATGTGCAGCAGCTCCATGTTGCCGGTATCGGGCGCATTGCAGTTGAAGACCTCGGACGCCCACGAGACGCGGCCCATGATCTCCGCGAGCGGCGCATATTCGAGGTTGGTGAGACGCGTGCCGGGCTCGCCGTCCTTCAGGTGCGGCAGGAAGAGATTCCACAGGCCCTCTGCCTTGGCCATGGCTTTGAGATCTTCCATGAACGAGACGGGGAAGCGCCCCGCGTGCACTTCGTCGTGCCACTGACGCTGCCGCGGCACGATATGCTCGTCCATGAAACTGCGCACACGGCGCATAAGGTCTTCAACTTTCGGGCTATGTGCGAAAAACATGATGGGTTCCTTTCCCGGGGTTCGCTAGATCGTCAGGCCGCCATCGACGACGATGCATTCGCCGTTCGTATAGCTTGCCGCATCGGATACGAGGTAGAGCACGGTGCCGGCCATTTCGTCGGGTTCGCCGTGGCGGCGCAGCGGGATCGCGTTGATCCAGCGCTCGTAGATCGCCTCGTCGTCGAACAGCGCACCGGCGAACTTCGTTTTGGTGAGGCCCGGGAGAAGCGCATTCACGCGGATGCCGAACGGACCGCACTCTTTCGCGAACGCCTTCGTCATGTTGACGACGGCCGCTTTGGTGATCGAGTAGATACCTTGCATATCGCCCGGCTGGAGCGCATTGACGGAAGCCGTGTTGACGATGGCGCCGCGGCCTTGCGCCTTCATCATCTTGCCGGCTTCGACCGACATGAAAAAGTATCCGCGCAGGTTCACGTCGACGGTTTTGTTGTACGCGGCGAGGTCCGTATCGAGGATATGGCCGAAGTACGGATTGGCCGCGGCGTTGTTGACGAGGATGTCGAGACGGCCGTGCTTCTCGCGAATATGGTTGAACATGAGCGCGATATCTTCCATGCGGCCGACATGGCACGCGAACGCTTCCGCGCTGGCGCCCGATGCGCGGATACGCGCGGCGACCGATTCGCAATCGTCCACTTTGCGGCTCGACACGATGACATGTGCGCCCTGTTCGGCCAGCAGTGCCGCAATGGCCTCGCCGATGCCGCGGCTCGCGCCCGTCACGAGGGCGATTCGTCCCGAGAGGTCGAAGAGTTTCGTAGTCAATGTCGTTCCTTTTGACGGGTTGAGAAAGTTGGCACGTTACGCGAGCAGCTCCTCGGCGAGCCGGGCGAGCGGTTCGACCATGCGGCCGACCTCGTGCGCATCCGCGCTCGATGCATTGCCCTGCAACGCGCGCGCCTTCACGCCCTGAGCGATCGAGGCCAGGCGGAAGAAGCTGAATGCGAGACAGAAGTTCCAGTTGCCGATTTCGCTAAGACCGCGCAGCGCGCAGTACTGCGCGAGAATGTCCTCCTCCTCGGGGAGGCCTAGCGCAGCGCGGTCCTGACCGCGAAGCCCGGTGATGTGCCCTTTCGACGGCAGACGCAGGCACATGCAGAAGTACGCGAGGTCCGCGAGCGGATTGCCGAGCGTCGAGAGTTCCCAGTCGAGCACGGCACGCACGCGCGGTGCGTCGTCGGCAAAGATGAGGTTGTCGATGCGGAAATCGCCGTGCACGAGCGCCGGGCGCGGCGAATCGGTCTGGCAATGGCTCGGCAGCCAGTCGATGAGCGCCTCCATCGGCGGGATCCGCTCCGTTTCGGAAGCACGGTACTGCTTCGTCCAAAGCTCGACCTGTCGCTGAAAGTAGTTGCCGGGCCGGCCATAGTCGTCGAGTCCGACGCTTTCCGGAACGACATCATGGAGAGCCGCAAGTGTCGAAATGATCGACGAGTAATACTCGCGCCGCGTGTCGCGATCGACTTCGGGCAGGGCGGGGTTCCAGAAGATCCGTCCTGGCTCGTAGCTCATCACATAGAACAGGCTGCCGATGATCTCGCGGTCTTCACACAGATGCCAGACGCGTGCCACGGGAACCGGCGTTCGCCCGAGCGCGCTCAGCACGCGAAATTCGCGGTCGACTGCGTGAGCGGACTTGAGCAAAGTCCCGGGCGGCTGGCGGCGCAGGACGTAGCGGCTACCCTGTGCGTCGAGCAGCCACGTCGGGTTGGACTGGCCGCCCGCGAACTTCGTCGCTTGCAGCGGCCCGCGAAAGCCCGGGAGATGGCGTTCCAGATAAGGCGTGAGCCGATCAATGTCGAGAGACTGGCTGGATCGTTCGCTGGTCATATCGTTCGGTGCTTGACGGGTGGATCAACCGTAGGTTTGAAACGCGTGGCGTTGTGGATCGTCGAGATGCGCGACGTTGTTGAAGGCCGATAGCTGAATCGCTTCGCGGTTGAAGAAGCAATGCGTGACGCTGCTGTTGCGGACCTGCATGTTGAGTTCGATGGCCATCGCAGCAGGGGCTTGCAAGATCTGCTGTATGAACGCGCCGATCACGCCGCCGGAAGTGACCACCAGAACGCGTCGTGCGCTGCTTTGCTGAATGGCCGCCCGCGCAGCGGCCACGCGCTGCTGAAACCCGCGCCACGTTTCGGACACGCGATCATCGAGGGCGCATTCGCACCAGAGATGCAGGACCGCCCGCAATGCCTTGAAGAAATCACGCGGACTGCGTTTCGCGGTTTCGACGAGGCTTGGATCTTCATCGCGCAGGGCGCGAAAGAGGGCGTGAAAATCGTATTCGTCGAGTCCGGGGTGTATCTCACGTTCGACATTCGCACCCGGTGTGGCGAGCCGGATCGCATCGAGCGTCTGGGCGTGACGCAGCAGCGAGCCGGTCATCACCCGATCGAACCGGATGCCGTTGCGCGCGAAGTGCTCACCGAGCCAGATGCTCTGTTGCCTGCCGGTGTCCGAGAGAAGATCGTAGTTTTGGCTGCCCAGTGAAGCCTGTCCGTGCCGTACCAGAAAGAGTTCTGCCATTGCTTCTTCCGCGATTCGAGTCGTTCCGCGTAGCTTAGGGATGGCAGGGGTATTGATGAACTTTATTTTTTGAATGGATGGTCATTCACAGTGGTGATGGATCATCGCGGGCAATGGAAGGAGTCTGGTGCGGCGAAGAGCGCTGCCGGAGCAGCGATCAATGCGGTCCTGGCGACCATCGCGAAGGAAGTTGCCGCAGGAATTGCCGTTCAACGAGGCGGCCTCGGCACGTTTGGAAGTGGAAAGTGGGCAGCGAGCGGGGCAAAACCACGCGGGAGCCATGCTCGTGCATCGTCAGGTATCAGTCGCCAACCATCGCCGGGTTCACGTTCCGGCCGATGTCCGGATTCGGCAAGGTGGCCGGTTTCATCGGCGCGAACAGTTCCGGCAACTTCACGATCCGCTACAGACTCTGCGGCCGGCTTCGGCCTGAAAAGGAAGCGGGCTTGACTGAGCCGGCGCCGCCGTGCGCAACGGCGAAGAATCGATCAGGCGCTCTCTCGGTCCACGATCGTGAAGCCCGTATCGATACGCAATGCGGCGGGTGCTTGCTCCTTTCCATCGAGCCTGCGCAAGAGCGCTTCAGCGGCAAGCTTGCCGATCGCCGCGCCGTCGATCCGAACGGTCGACAGCGCCGGATGGACGTGCGCGGCAGTGCTGAGATCGCCGAAACCCATCACGGCAACTTCTCGCGGAATGCTGATCCCGCGCTTCGCCGCTTCCGCGAGCACGCCCTGCGCGAGTGTGTCGGTGCTGCACGCGATCACGTCGGGCAAGCCTTTTTCCAGCAGGCGGACAAAGCCTTCGCGCCCGGTTTGCAGGGTGGCGGGCGCGGTCAGGACTTCCATCGGCACGTTCTCCACGCCGTGCCGCTTCAGTTCCTCGACGATGCTTGCGCTTCGCCGCAAGCCGCGCGGATCGTCGGCGGACAAGACCGCGAACCGCCGATAACCCTTCTCCAGCAGATGCCGCGCGACAGCGCTCCCGACGGCCTCGTGCGAAAAGCCGATCAACATGTCGATGGGATCGTCGGTCAGATCCCAGATCTCGATGATCGGCACCTTGGTTTTGAGCAGACGGTCGCGCGTGATCGCGGAGTGGTCGGTACCCGTCAGGACGATGGCATCCGGGCGCCTTCCGAGCAATGTCTGCACGATCTGCTCCTCGCGATCGCGAAGATAGTCGGTCAGGCCGAGCAGCGTCTGGTAGCCGGAGGCGGCGAGCGTCGACATCATCGCCTGCACCATGTCCGTGAAGATCGATGTCGCGATGGTCGGCAGCAGCAGAGCGACGAGGTGACTTTTGTTCGTCGCCAATGCGCCCGCGAGCATGTTAGGGACATAACCGGTGGCCTGCACCGCATCCAGCACGCGTTGTCTCGTCTCCTCCCGCACCAGTTCGGGCCGCTTCAACGCACGCGACACGGTCATCGCCGTCACGCCCGCGAGGCGCGCGACATCCTCGAGCGTCACGCTCTCGTTCGCCTGATTCGATCGGCCAGCCGCGGGCCTGTAGCTCTCGTCCATTTCCACTCCGGTTTGATGTCCATTTTATCGGTACGGTCGAGCGGATTGCGCCCTCATTGATATAGGACATCCTATAAGTAAGACCCGGGAAAACCCGAATTTTCTGAATGTTTGCGCTAACATATTCTCCAAAGCCATGGGACATCACACAACACCGGAGACGAAAATGGAGAATGGCGTAAAGCGGGTGCGCGATTCGCTTGCGCAAGAAAGCGCGGGTGGCGGCGTCGCCGGGGCCGATAGGGCCGTCGCGGGCAGTTACGCGGGACGCAGCAAGGCGCGCTTTCTGATCGTATTCATGCTGTTCCTCGTCACGACAGTCAACTACGCCGACCGCGCGACGCTTTCCATCACAGGCTCTTCGATCCAGCAGGCACTCGGCATTTCGCCGGTCGCGATGGGGTATATCTTCTCGTCGTTCGCGTGGGCGTATGTGATCGCGCAAATTCCGGGCGGCTGGCTGCTCGACCGCTTCGGCTCGAAGCGCGTGTACGCATGCAGCATCTTCTTCTGGTCGGTCCTGACGGCGCTTCAAGGCTTCGTCGCGGGCTTGCCGGTCGCGGTGGCGATCGTCACGCTCTTCGCGCTGCGCTTTCTCGTCGGCGCGGCGGAAGCGCCGGCCTTTCCGGGCAATTCGCGCCTGA
The DNA here is from genome assembly GCF_056930355.1 of Caballeronia sp. 11_S32. Taxonomy (NCBI): domain Bacteria; kingdom Pseudomonadati; phylum Pseudomonadota; class Betaproteobacteria; order Burkholderiales; family Burkholderiaceae; genus Caballeronia; species Caballeronia sp. 11_S32. The sequence goes on along the minus strand of NZ_JBXOWH010000001.1, from coordinate 802,061 downwards.
CGGCCACGTGGTTCCCTACAGCCGAACGCGGCACGGCATCGGCCATCTTCAATTCGTCGCAATATTTCGCGGCGGTGCTGTTCACCCCGATCATGGGCTGGATCACGCACACCTACGGCTGGCCGTATGTGTTCTTCGCGATGGGTGCGCTGGGCATCGTGCTCACCGGCGTCTGGCTGAAGAGCATCTATGCGCCGCGCGAACATCCGCTCGCGAACGACGCCGAAGTCCGCTTCATCGCCGATAACGGCGCAATGGTCGACCTCGAAGACAAGCAGATCGCGAAGGAGCGCCGCGCCGCGAAGGCGAGTTCGAAGGACGGCGCGCATGGCCGCAAGGTCTTCGCGCAACTGCTCAAGAGCCGCATGATGCTCGGCGTGTTCATCGCGCAATACTGCATTACGACGCTCACGTACTTCTTCCTGACCTGGTTCCCGATCTATCTCGTGCAGGAACGCCATATGTCGATCCTGAAGGCGGGCTTCGTCGCGTCGATTCCGGCGATCGCGGGTTTTCTCGGCGGCGTGCTCGGCGGCGTCATCTCCGACCGGCTGATGAAGCGCGGCTTCTCGACGTCCACCGCGCGCAAGGTGCCGATCGTCGTCGGCCTGCTGCTGTCGACCTGCATGATCGTGTGCAACTACGTCGATAATCAGTGGCTCGTGGTGGGCATCATGGCCGCGGCGTTCTTCGGCAAGGGTATCGGCGCGCTCGGCTGGGCCGTCGTCTCCGATACGGCGCCGAAGCAGGCGAGCGGACTGTGCGCGGCGCTCTTCAACACCTTCGGCAATACGGCGGGCATCACGACGCCGATCGTCATCGGCTATCTCGTGCAGGGCACGGGCTCGTTCGCGTCGGCGCTCGTGTTCGTGAGCGCGAATGCGCTGATCGCGATCGTCTGCTATCTGTTCGTCGTCGGCAAGATTCAGCGCTTCGAACTGGCCGAATGACGCACGCACGACTTCGACTCTCGCCGCACGCGCTTTACGTGGAAGCTCAAGGCGCCGTCTGATTCATATGACGCGCGCCATGTCTCAATCAACAACTGGTACTTCGCTCATGTCTACGACTTCAACTCGCGTCAACGCGACGCCCACCGTCACCGAACTGCGCGTCATTCCCGTCGCCGGGCGCGACAGCATGCTCATGAATCTCTCCGGCGCGCACGGGCCGTTCTTCACGCGCAACATCGTGATCCTGACGGACAGCGCGGGTAACACGGGCGTCGGCGAAGTGCCGGGCGGCGAGAACATCCGCAAGACCATCGACGATGCGCGTGCGCTCGTCGTCGGGCAATCTATCGGCAATCTGCATTCGGTGCTGAACCAGGTCCGCACGAAGTTCGCCGATCGCGACGCGGGCGGACGCGGCCTGCAGACTTTCGATCTGCGCACGACCATTCACGCGGTCACCGCGCTCGAAGCGGCGCTGCTGGATCTGCTCGGCAAGCATCTGGGCGTGCCCGTCGCGGCGTTGCTCGGCGAAGGCCAGCAGCGCGACGAAGTGGAGATGCTCGGCTATCTGTTCTATGTCGGCGATCGCAACAAGACCGACCTGCAATACGCATCCGGCGCGGACGGCAAGGACGACTGGGAGCGCCTGCGCACCGAAGTCGCGTTGACGCCCGAAGCGGTCGTGCGTCTTGCCGAAGCCGCGCAGGCGCGCTATGGCTTCAACGATTTCAAGCTGAAGGGCGGCGTGCTCGCGGGCGATGCGGAAATCGAAGCGGTCACCGCGCTCGCGGAGCGCTTCCCCGAAGCGCGCGTGACGCTCGACCCGAACGGCGCGTGGTCATTGGCCGAAGCGATCCGCCTGTGCCGCGACCAGCACGACGTGCTCGCCTATGCGGAAGATCCGTGCGGCGCGGAGAACGGCTACTCGGGCCGCGAAGTGATGGCCGAATTCCGCCGCGCGACGGGCCTGCCGACCGCGACCAACATGATCGCGACGGACTGGCGCCAGATGGGTCACGCGATCCAGTTGCAATCCGTCGATATCCCGCTCGCCGATCCGCACTTCTGGACCATGCAAGGCTCGGTGCGCGTCGCGCAGATGTGCAACGACTGGGGCCTCACGTGGGGCTCGCATTCGAACAATCACTTCGATATTTCCCTCGCGATGTTCACGCACGTGGCCGCTGCCGCGCCGGGCAAGATCACCGCGATCGATACGCACTGGATCTGGCAGGACGGCCAGCGTCTGACGCGCGATCCGCTGCAGATCGTCGGCGGCAAGGTGAAGGTGCCGGAAGTGCCGGGTCTCGGCGTCGAGCTGGATATGGATGAAGTCGAGAAGGCGCATGCGCTGTATCAGCAGCACGGCCTCGGCGCGCGCGATGACGGCGTCGCGATGCAGTATCTGATCCCGAACTGGAAGTTCGACAACAAGAAGCCGTGCCTCGTGCGTTGATTCGCTAGAAGTCACGGGCGAGCCATTGTTGCGGCAACGCGCTCGATGCGAGTGGGAGGGCGGTCAAGGCCTTCCGGCTCGCGCAGGGCGCGAACGGAACGGGTTGCGGGCAGAAGCGTCGAGTGCCGCATACAATCACGCGAATTGCCTTTCCGCATCCATAAAACCATGAGCCACTTTCTTCCCGTCAAGCTGGAGCACGCCAGCCGCCTCATCAACCACGGCCCGACCGTTCTCGTCACGAGCACACACGGCGGCCGCCGCAACGTCATGGCCGCCGCGTGGTCGATGCCAGTGGAGTTCACGCCGCCGCGCATCGCCGTCGTGATCGACAAGAGCACGTACACGCGCGAACTCGCCGCCGCGAGCGGCACGTTCGGCATCATCGTGCCGGGCGCCGCGATGATCGATCTCACTTATGCGGTCGGCTCGTCGAGCGGGCGCGACATCGACAAGTTCGAAGCCTTCGGCATCGAGACGGTGCAGGGTCCGGTGCTCGGCCTGCCGCTCATCGAGACGAACTGCGCCGCGTGGCTCGAATGCAGGTTGATCGACGAGAAACACACCGAAGACGCCTACGACACCTGTTTCGCCGAAGTCGTCGCGGCCGCCGCCGATGCGCGCGTGTTCGCCGACGGCCACTGGATCGTCGACGAGTCGAACCAGTCGCTGCACACGATTCATCATCTGGGCGCGGGCAAGTTCGTGCGCGCGTCGTCGATGGAGCAGGCGAAGCCGCTCGCGCGCTGAGGTTGTCGGGGCTGCGCCGCGCTCGTCGCCGGCTCAGCGTGCGGGCTGCGCTGCCGTCGGGGGAACAGTCGCCGCTGACGGAAGGCCGGGCGGCGGCCCGCTGTCTGCGAGTGCGAATATCGGCATCGCGCTGGGGCAGCGGAAAGTCGTGAGGAGATCGCTCGTGAGCGGGTTGGCCACGCTGCCCGGGCTCGCGATGTCCAACACCGCCTTGCGACCGTCGAACTCCAGTGCGACGCGCGTGCGTCCGGGCGTGGCAGTCGGAACTACTTGTCCCTTGCGCAACAACCGCATCAAGGCCCACGGACCATCGACGGCCATCGTCGACGTTTCCTGTCGGATTCTCGGGCTCGCCGTGATCTCCGCATGCACGCCGCCACGCGGTCCGGGCCATAGGGCCAACAACGGCCGCACCGGGCCGTGCTCATACAGCATGCTTTGACCGTCGATATCGATTGCAAGGCTCAAGATGGTCGGGTCGAGGTCGGGCACGCGCAGTTCCATCTTCCACGACAACTGCTTACCCTGTTCCCCGAAGAAAACATTGCGGATATCTCGCGCATGCTCGAAAGGCTCCAGATCCGGGCCATGAACCGGCTCTGTGGCGCCAGGCAGCGTCTTGTAGCGCCACGGCCTGCCGGATACGTCGACGAGCGGCCCAAGATTCTTGGTGAAGAAATCATCGATGACGCCGCCTTGGGCGAACATGCGCGTGAAGTCGTCGATGCTGACATCGCGCTTACTGTCAGGCGAAAAAGGGAAGTTTCCCTCGATCGCAAGGCGGCAGACATCTCCGACGACCGACTGCATCTGACGCGAAAGCAGTTGGCCGATGCCCTGAGCCACCTCGCGCGAGCCTTGTGAGGACAAGCCGAGGAGCACTTCGCGAAAGGGCGCGGGCATCGTGTTCGCCGCCATCTTCAACTTCGCCGACGCGTCGCTCGCGGGAGGCAGGCTATTGTTGGCGAGCGCATTGTCCGCGACTGTCATCGCCGTGTAGTTCTCGTTGAGCAACGCGCTCACGCCGTCCAGCCCCGTCTTGTTTCCCGGCGTGCCCGGTGTGGCCGCGCGGTCCTGCGCGGACGCGTCGCCCGTGACCATTTCTCGCAACGCGGCAAAGCGATTGTCGACCAACTCCCGCTCGATACGTTCCTCCGCCCGGATGCCAAGCGCCTGGTCCGCCTTCTGAGCGAGCTGGTCACTGGTCTTTTGCAGCAGCGAGTCATTGGCGCCGGGATTGCGCGTCAATGTGGTTTCGCGGACGGCCGCCCGTGCGAGACGCGCGAGCGGCGAATCCGGCGCAGCGAATTGCCGCAGGATCTGCAGATTGAACGAAAGGCTCGTGCCGGTCACCGGACGGATATCGGCGAGAAAGGCCTCCCATCGCTGGGCATATTCCGTCAGATACAGCCGGCGAATGGCTTCGCTGAGGGAATCGTCGGCGCCCGCGGCGGATTTCACGAAGTCAGCTGTTTTTTTTTGACCCGCGTTCGACCAGTCCTCGAGATACGACCGTCCCATGACCCAGGCGTCGTCGTTGCGGGCGCGCTGGACGAATTCGTGCAGGCGCTTGTCGAACAGGTTGCGATAACCGTCATAGCTGAAAAGCCCCGCCACGCCGCGCGAAAGCGGTGCGCCGCTCGCCCGCGTGAACACGGTGCCGGCTTGTGGACCCACCGCGCGCAGCAGCGTGAACTCGTCCGGCGATTCCGCCGTCATCGCGGCCTTGGCGCGCTCGTAGAGCCGCTGCGTCCCGTTGCTGGTATCGAGCAGGGCGCGGGCGCGCTGAATCAGCGCGTCGTTGCGGATCAGCGGCGATTGCACGATCCGGTCGCCGGAGAATAATTGCTGCACGTGATCGATCATCGACGCGCGGCCGCCGAACACCGACGCGCTGTCGGTTCTGGCCCAATCGTCGAGCACCCATGCCTTGACCTCGCCGGCGTCGAATTTCTCGCGGTCGTACAGCATCAGATAAACGCGCAGGGCGTTATAGGAGGCTGCGGCGTCTTTATCGGTGATCGCTTGAGAGAGCGCATCCTCGAGGCGATGCACGATATGCGGTAACAGCAGGTTGTTCTCCAGCGCGCGATAAGTCGCGTTGCTTGCTTCGACGACCGCGGGCGCCGAATAGAGACCGAAGCGGAAGCCCGGATCCGGCGCGGAGAGGTCGAGCCCCGTCCAGGTGGGCAGATAACGCGCTTCGGTGAGCGCGTCCGGCACGCTTTCCGGTTTCGGCTCGCGATAAAGCTGCGTGATCTTCGCGGACAACGCATGGGTCTTGTGCGCGATGGCTTCGAGATAAGCGCTGTTATTGCCGAAGCTCGTGAACAGACCCACCGCGAGCCATCCGAACAGCAGGAGGGCGAGAGCGTGGCCGACGAGCCGCAGCGCACGGAACCGATATTCCCACCGCAGATTCGGCCGCACGAGGTGCGCTTCGCGCAGGATCACCCGGGCGAAGAGCGTGTGCAGAAAGTAGCTCTGATTGCCCGCCTCGTGCGTGCGGTCCACAAGCTTCTCCGCTGTGATCCGTCGCATCACGGTCAGTGGTTCCACAGCGACGTCCGTGCCGCCTTGCATCGCGCTCGTGAAATAGACGCCGCGCAACATCGCGCGTTGCTGGGTGTCGTCGTAGCGCGAGTCGACGAATAGCTCGCCGAGCACATCGCACAGCGGCGCGATGATCGCGGCGAACGCTTCGGGCAGTCTCGCGAGACTGCGTCGGCAGATCGTGTCGTATTCGTCGTCGAGGCGCGTGTTGACGCCGGAGGCCACTCGCGCAGCGAGCTCTCGCAGTTGCTCCTCGCAGAACGTCCGAAGCGCGAGATGCTCGAGCGTCGCGCCAGTCGGCACGGTGACGCCCCATATCTGGGCGCGGGTTTCTTCGGTCAGCGACGCGAAATAGTCCAGAAAGCCCGGCAGACGGTCCATCTGCGTGATCATCAGATACACGGGAAAGCTAACACCGAGCGTGCTGCGCAAATCGGCGAGACGTTCTCGAAGCGCGTGCGCTTCGGCGATGCGCGCGGAAGCGTCCGGGAGGGTCAGGGTATCGAGCGAGATGGTCAGCAACGCACCGTTGACCGGTGCGCGCGGACGCCGGCGTCGCAGCAGCGCGAGCAGGCCGAACCACTCGTCATTGTCGAGAAGGCGATGATGATCCGCGTCCGAGACGGGAACGCTGCTCTTGCTCGAATTGGGACCGAGGGTCAGAGGTTCCCGGGTCCGGGTGCTTTCATCACGTGCGTTGTCCGTTGCGTCGGGCAGCGAGTGCAACGACGCGCCCGGAAGCACGTAGTAGCCCGCGGTGTCGATCAGGACGGCTTCGTTCGCGAGCCACCACTCGACCTGCTGTGTGGCGCCGGGCGCGCTGCCCGCCCGCAATGCGGGACTGCCCTCGGGGAATGACAGTCCCGAATTGAGCAAGGCGCGAGACTTGCCGGAAGACGGTGCGCCGAGCGTGATGTACCACGGCAATTCATAGAGATAACGCGTGCCCTGGAACAGGCGAGTGAACCCCCGCGCGTCTGTGCGCATCGATTTCAGTCGCGCCAGTGCGACGTTCATGCGCGCCTCGATCTGTCCGATGCGTACCGCCGCCCGGGACACCGTCTTGGTGTCGAAGCGCAGCGCCTTTTTCAGGAACTGTTCGTCGCTGCGCATGCGCTTCCAGACCCAATGAAGGCCAAAGAGGGCAAACAGGACGATCACCGCGGCGATCATGCCGAGGCGCGCCGCCGGGGAGGCCAATGGCCGCGCCTGCCCGATACTCAGAAGCGGCGCGCCATGCCAGATGGCGAGACATGACAGCACGCCGAACACGATGGCCGTCGACCAGCCGTTCAGCCACAGCAAGACGGCGCACAACAATAACGCGATGACCAGCACCCGTATGCCGACGCCCTCCAGAGGCTTCAGTTCATTGAACGCCAGATAAGGACCAATGAACCATATCGCGAGAGAGAGCAATGCCAGCGCAAGCAGCGCCAGAAACCAGCGCGAAACGAGAAACGACAACTTCTTCATGCTTTGATTCCATTCGACGAAAGTCGAGAGCGGGCTGCGCTCAGGGTGCGATCGAGATTTCGACGCGCCGGTTCTGCGCGCGCCCCTGGACTGTGGCGTTGTCGCCAATAGGGTTGGACTCGCCCTTGCCAATGGCTTCGAGGCGACCAGCGGGAACACCCGCCGCCTGCAACATCTGCATCACTTGCGTGGCGCGCTCCTCCGACAGGCTGCCATTCGATGCGAACTGACGGCTCTTGACCGGCACGTTGTCGGTGTAGCCGGCGACCGTCACCTTGCCGGGCACCTTCGCGATCTCCTGAGCGATCTTCGCGATGAGCGGACTCATCGTTGTGTTGACCGCGACGCCCCCCGGCGCGAACATCGCATCTCCGCGGAAAATCACGGCGCTGCGCTTTGCATCTTCCTCGACGCTGACCGTGCCGGCGGCGATCTCATTCTTCAGGAGCTCTTTCAGATGCGGGCGGCGCGGTGCCGGGGGCGGCGTCATCCGGCCGATATCGACGATCTGTTTCTCGACGCTTGTCTCCGCGCTCAGCAATTGATACTTGAACCACGCGAACAGCGACAGGACCGCTACGCCGAGCACGGCGACCGTGATCCAGACCGGGAAGTCGTGGAACGTGAGCCGCCGGCCTCGTGCGTCGGACAGCGCATGCGGGGACAGCAGGCCGTGCGAGCCGGTCTGGCTCGTGCGGATTTCGTGAAAGAGCCGTTCACGGATGGCGTCGCGACTGCGCGTGCCATCGACGCGATTGTGATAGCGGCCCATGAAGCCGAAGCTCAGAATCCGATAGATGACTTCGAGCAGGTCGAGATGCTCGCGCGGCTCGCTCATGAGACGGCCGATCAGCAAGAAAACCTTTTCGCCACCTTCGCGATCGTTATGAAAAGTGACGGCGAGCTGCCTCGTGCTCCATTCAACGCCCGCTTCCTTGCTGCCCCACGGCGCTCCCATCCCTGCTTCATCGAGCGCGGTGCAGAGGCTATAGCGGGCGCCCAGCATATGGTCACGCCTGATGTTTGCTTGCTCGCAGAGGCTATCGAACACGCGTACCTCCTGCTCGAGCAAGTCGAGCAGGTTCCTCGCGGCGTTCTGGTCCAGCGCCTCGGGCATGTCGGCGAGTGCGCGCAGCAGCGGGCGGGCCGCCTCGAGCAACGGATTTGCCGCCTGCTGGATTGCACGAAGACGTTCGGCTTGCGGCTCGCCGGCGGGCAGGAATGCTGCCCGACTCGATTTGTTCGTGGAGTCGCTCGTCTGTCGGTCGGGGTGGCCGTCGGCCGCGCCCGTCGAGGACGAGTTGGTTGAATTATCCACCGTGTTCATGCTTGATCCATTCCCTGGGTACTCACGCGTAAACGCGCCTTGGCGAAAAGCGTTTCGCTCGCGGTATTGATCGATGCGTCATTTCAGCCGCGCACGCCCCATAGCTCGAGCTTGAGCGATGGAAACTCGCCCGCCACATGCAGCGCGATACCGCCATGATTCGCGACCATGTCCCAAAGTGGACCTGTGCGCGCGAGCTCGTAGTAGATGTATCCGGCATTGAACGGAATCTGGCGCGGCGGCACGGGCAGCACCCGCAACGCGATACCGGGAAGATGCGCGCGCACGAGATCCGGCAGGCGTTCGGAAGGCCCCATCTTCGATTGCGCGGCGAAGCGCTCGGCGAGCGCATCCGTGGGCATTTGCGCCGATACCGCGAGCACGAGCGACGTGAACCCCTGGACATCCTGAGGATCGACGGACGCGTTGCGCATGCCGTAGCCCACTTCCTTGAACTCGATACGCTGTGCTGCACGAATCAGCACTGCGTTCAGCAGCCATTGAATATCGTCGATGAGCGGCTTCAGGCAGACGTGCGGCTCGTTGTGCCGGTATGCCGGATGCGAATCCAGCGGCCTGCGCGTTTCAGGGCGAACGTAAGTGGACAGTTCTCCGGCCATTCCTACGAGCAGGGTGTACAAGTCGGCGGGTGAGGTGCTCGGGACGCGCCGCAAATGCTGAAGCACCGGTTCATAGCGATTCAGCGTTTGCAGCAGCAGATAATCCGAGACTTCCGCGACCGAGCCCGCCTGACCGTCGCCGCCCGTCAGGCGCCTGGCGAGGGACTGCGCGCGCAGGCGAGCCAGTTCATGCACGTTGCCTAGCCATTTGGTCAGCAAGTCGCTGGCGCCGTAACCGGAGACGGGCGGGACCAGCGTTTCGTCGAGTTCGATGCTGCCATCGGCCCGCAATGCTTTTACGCGTGTGAGCGGAAGGCCGATCCATGCGTCGGTGAGCTCTTTCTCAGGCAAGAGACGCAGCCGCAGATTCGAAAGCTGCACGGTCTTCTGACCTTGACCGATCGAATTGGCGTCGCGCAAGTCGGTTTCGAACACGCTGTAGCGGGCAAGCGAGTCAGGCGTGTCCTGGAACGTAGTCTCTTCGCCATTGGGCACTCGCACCGGCACGGCCAGGTGAATGAGCTGATCCAGATGCTCGGCGCGGATTGTCAGCGGCGCGGGCAACGCGGTTTGTCCTGGCGCATCGAAAGGCGTGCCGTCCGGAAACACGCCGTTCGCGGACTTGGCAATGACCTTGCCCAGCGCGAGCGCTTCGAGATCGATCTCATACCGGGAGAACCCGAAGAAGAACGGCGACAGCGGCGCCGCGCGCTTGTGCGCGAACTGCTCCAGGTAGCGTTCCTGTTGCTGGAAGAGTTGCGGGCGAAGGAAGAGACCTTCACTCCAGGTGACTTTGTTATGCCAGGTCATGCGGATTGCTCGTCACTTGTTCTTGAAGGCGGGATCGGTGATCTTGATCGCGCTCGCATCGAGGTCGACGACGAGCGTGAGCTTGGGGGCACGGCGATACCACGCGGCTGTCGTGGAAGGCAGTGGCCAGGTGGCTCGCCAGACGGAATTCGGCAGGTCGCGATAGGCCGCAAGCACACCGAGCACGGTGGCGGCCGGGTTCGTGCTGCGCCGGATGGACTTCTGTTCGCCCGGGCGGAGCTGGAACTGATCGCGCTGAACCAGATCTTCGTTCAGAACGGTCTTGTCCTTGTCCTGAAGAGAATAGAAATCGGCCTGATTGAAGGCGTCGGCGTCCTTGAGTTCATAGACGCGCACGACGATGGGCGCAGCACGCTTTTGATCATCCGGGTTGACCCCGGAGGATGCGACGATGGACATGTCGAGCTTGACCGGCTCACGCTGTGGCTTGCTTTCGCTTCCGGCGCACGCGGCGAAGAGAAGCAGGGAGGTCAGCGCGGCGATGCGAGCGGGCGAGCGCATCTTCGAAATCCAGAAACAGGGAAGAAAAAGGAAGCCCTGCCGCGACGGCAGGGCTCCGGAACTGACGGGTGTTCAGATCACCTTGTTGGCAGCCACATCCAGCGTGGTGCTCACCGCGCCGCCATTGCCGCCATCCTTGTTCTGAACGATGTATTCCTCCTTGATCTTGGAGAACGACAAATGAACCTGCTCGCGTATGCCCGAATCGCTATTGCTTCCGGACGGCTGCACGAGCGTGACGATCACGTCGCTGATCGTGATCTTGAGGAATTCGAGCGGACTGCCGCCGGCCTTGCGCACCGTCAGCACGACCTGATCGATGTGCTTGCCGCTGAAGCAGTAGGAAACCAGGTTCGGGCTGGACCTGTCGACGAAGTGCTCGAATGCCAGATCGCCAACGGTGGCCTTCCCGTGACCACGACCGCTGCCGCCGCTCGATGATTGCTGCGCGACGCTCCAACCCCAGCTCAATACGTCGATCTCGCCCTTGTGCTTGGCGTCTTGCGACTCACCCTCGATACCATTGATTTTGATGAAGATGTCTTGTGCCATTTATTAGCTCCTTCCTGGTTGAAACAACATGCCAACTACTGCTTTACTTCACGCCTCACTCGCTGGATGTGCGGTGACCCTGTTGCTTCGGGCCCACCCATCGCGGTCTTGGCGCTCTTCGCCGGTTCGCTAGTCAGGCCGCCCCTCTACGGTTGCCTGGCTGAGCGAACATAATTGCCGTGCGTCCTGCTCAGGCCGCTTCCTTGACCGAAGGCAGGCGCGTAACCAGCCGCAGCGACACCGTCAAGCCCTCGAGCTGGAAGTGCGGACGCAGGAAGAACCTCGCCTGGTAATAGCCGGGGTTTCCTTCGACCTCTTCGACGACCACTTCAGCGGCGGCAAGCGGACGGCTCGCCTTCGTCGCTTCGGTGGAGTTGTTCGGGTTGGCATCGACGTAATTCATGATCCAGTCGTTGAGCCACTTCTGCATGTCCTCGCGCTCCTGGAACGAGCCGATCTTGTCGCGCACGATGCACTTCAGGTAGTGTGCGAAGCGTGAGCACGCGAAGAGGTAAGGCAGGCGAGCGGACAGGTTCGCGTTCGCGGTCGCGTCCGGGTCGTAGTACTCGGCGGGCTTCTGAAGAGACTGCGCGCCGATGAACGTGGCATGGTCCGTGTTCTTGCGATGAATCAGCGGGATGAACCCGTTCTTCGAAAGCTCGGCCTCGCGCCGGTCGGAGATTGCGATTTCCGTCGGGCATTTCATGTCCACGCCGCCATCGTCCGTTGGGAAGGTATGGCACGGCAGGTTTTCGACCGTGCCGCCCGACTCGACGCCGCGAATCAGCGAGCACCAGCCGTAGTGCTTGAAAGAGCGATTGATGTTCACGCCCATTGCGTAAGCCGCGTTGGCCCACGCATAGTTGCGGTGATCGGCGCCGTGCGTTTCTTCCTCGAAGTCGAATTCGTCGACCGGATTGGTCTTGGCGCCATACGGCAGACGTGACAGGAAACGCGGCATGACAAGACCGACATAGCGTGCATCTTCGGTGCTGCGCAGCGAATTCCAGGGCGCGTATTCGAGGTTCTGGGCGAAGATCTTGGTCAGGTCGCGAGGATTGGCGAGTTCCTGCCACGATTCCATCTGCAGCGCGGACGGCGACGCACCCGAGATGAAAGGCGTATGCGCGGCCGCCGCCACCTTCGCGATAGAACCGAGCAGATCGACGTCGGGCGGCGTGTGGTCGAAGTAATAATCTGCGACGAGGCAGCCATAGGGCTCACCGCCGAGCTGTCCATACTCTTCCTCGTAGATCTGCTTGAAGAGCGGGCTCTGATCCCATGCAATGCCCTTATAGCGCTTCATCGTGCGGCGCAGGTCATCCTTCGAAACATCCATGAAGCGAATCTTCAGACGCTCATCCGTTTCGGTGTTCGACACGAGATGATGCAGACCGCGCCACGCCGATTCCAGCTTCTGGAAGTCCGCATGGTGAAGGATCAGGTTGATCTGCTCTGAAAGCTTGTGATCGATCTGCGCAATGATGGCCTCGATGCTCTTGTAGGCATCGTCGCTCATGGTCATCGATTGCCGCAGCGCCTGCTCTGCGAGCGTTTGCACCGCCTGTTCGACAGCCTCGCGTGCCTGATCGGTCTTGGTGCGGAATTCCTGCGCGAGGAGATGCGTAAATTCGGAGTGCGTCGTACTCTCAGCGGCCTTGTGCTGTGCCTGATTGACTGCCATGGGTTTCCTCATTCTTGATTCGGTCGCGGCGTGGTGCGGCAGGGCGCGAGCGCTGCCGGTGCCGATTAGTGCGTGGACTGTTCCGAGACGTCCGATTCGGGCGCCGCTTCGGCCTTCTTCGGCTTCGGCTCCGACGCCAGCGACTTGAGCAGCGCGGGATCGGCGAGCATTTGGCTGACGAGCGCCTCGGCTCCCGATTTGCCATCCATGTAGGTCTGCAGGTTGGCGAGCTGAGTGCGTGCCTCGAGCAACTGGCGCAGCGAATCGACGTTGCGGGCGATTGCCGCGGGCGCGAAGTCGTCGATGCTTTCGAAGGTCATGTCGACCATCAGTTGGCCTTCTCCGGTCAGCGTGTTGGGCACGGCGAACGCGACGCGCGGTCTGATCGCCTTCATGCGGTCGTCGAAATTATCGATGTCGATTTCGAGGAAGCGGCGGTCGGCCACGGGAGGCAGAGGCTCCACTGCCTTTCCGGAGAGATCGGCGAGCACGCCCATCACGAACGGAAGCTCGACTTTTTTCTGCGAGCCGTACACCTCGACGTCGTACTCGATCTGCACGCGCGGGGCGCGGTTGCGCGCAATGAACTTCTGCGAACTGTTGGACTGGGACATGCGTGACTCCGTGCTCTCTAAAGTTGAAGCTACTTGACAGGTTTATTGAGTGGCTTCCACGGCGATCCGCGTGTCCGTACGCGTCGTTTCCGAAGCGTGCAGGACGATCGCGGAGCGCGGCGCCGCGGCCGAATCGGCAATTTCGATGTCGATCCGGTGCAACGCGCGATTTGCGGCGAGTGCATCGAGCCACAGTGCGGAAAGCCGTGGCAGAACGTGTTGCTCGATGAAGCCGATCAGGACGCGGGCGCCGGTCTCCTGCACCAGACAGCGGCCGACGATGTAATCGACGAGCGCGTCACCGTACGCGACGGCAATGCCGTGACTGCCGGACATGCGCTGCGCCACGCGTTCGAGGTGCAGGCGCACGATGCTCGCGAGCGACGCATCCGCCAGAGGGCGGTACGGCACGAGGGTGACCCGTCCGAGGAATGCTGCGGGAAATGTCTTGAGCAGTTCGGAGGCCAGCGCTTCCCGAAGTCCGTCCTGATCGGGCATGAGAGCGGCGTCGGCGCACAGGCTCACCGTCAGTTCGGAGCCTGCATTGCTCGTCAACAGAATCGTCGTGTTGCGGAAGTCGATATATCTGCCGTCACCGTCTTCCATGTATCCCTTGTCGAATACCTGGAAGAACATCTCGTGCACGTCGCGATGCGCCTTCTCTATTTCGTCTAGCAGCACGACGGAGTAAGGCCGCCGACGTACCGCCTCGGTGAGTACGCCGCCCTCCCCATAACCGACATAGCCCGGCGGCGCCCCCTTGAGGCCGGAGACCGTGTGCGCTTCCTGATACTCGCTCATGTTGATGGTGATCAGGTTCTGCTCGCCGCCATACAGTGCCTCGGCGAGTGCGAGGGCCGTTTCGGTCTTGCCCACCCCTGAAGGACCCGCAAGCAGGAACACACCGAGTGGCTTCCTCGGATCCGAGAGCCCGGCGCGTGCCGTCTGGACGCGCTCACCGATCAAGGCAAGCGCGTCGGATTGTCCGATCACGCGGTGCGCGAGCGTCTCGGGCAGCGCGCGGACCGCGGCGATCTCGTCAGTGACCATGCGGCCGACGGGGATGCCCGTCCAGTCGGAGACGATGCCCGCGACGACGGCTTCATCGACTTCCGGAAAGACCATTGGTGTCTCGCCTTGCAGATCGCGTAAGGAACGCTCCAGCTCGCGCAACGAAGAGAGAAGGGGACGCGGCTCGCTGTGCTCATTGCCGGGCTCCGCAGTCAACGCGGCCTCACGCGCGCTCGCGAGCGACTGCGCGGCCGCAGCCTGTGCGCACCAGTGCGCATCGAGAGCGTGTTCCTCGGCGAGCAGCGTATCGATGTACGCCTGCGCGCGAGGCAGGTCACCCTCTCCGATGCCGATGCGGGCCTCCTGCTCCAGCAGGTCGTATTCGACGCGCGCCGCCTGCAGACGCTGCCGCACATCCTGCAATTCGCGCGGCGGCGCGTGTTGGGACAGTGCAACGCGCGCGCACGCGGTGTCCAGCAGGCTAATCGCCTTGTCGGGCAGTTGCCGTGAAGGAATGAAGCGATGCGACAGCTTCACGGCTGCGCGCACGGCCTCATCGCGCACGATCACGCGGTGATGCCGCGAGAATGCCTGAGCGAGTCCGCGCACCATGTCGATTGCAGCGGCCTCGCCAGGCTCGGCGACCTGCATGACCTGGAAGCGGCGCGTCAGCGCGGGATCCTTTTCGATGTGGCGCTTGTACTCCGACCACGTCGTGGCGCCAATGACGCGAACCGTGCCACGCGCCAGTGCGGGCTTGAGCAGGTTGGCGGCATCGCCGGTTCCGGCTTGTCCGCCCGCTCCGACGAGCGTATGAATCTCGTCGACAAAGAGAATGACTGGCACCGTGGCTTTCGTAGCGGCTTCCAGCACGCTCTTGAGGCGCGCCTCGAATTCGCCTTTCATGCTCGCACCGGCAAGCAGGGCGCCGACGTCGAGCGTCATGAGCCGAACGTCGGACAGCGCGGCGGGAACGTTGCCATTCGCGAGTGCGAGCGCCAGCCCCTCGACCACGGCGGTCTTGCCGACACCGGCTTCTCCGGTGAGCAGCGGATTGTTCTGGCGCCGGCGCAACAGGACATCGATAAGGGACCGAATTTCCTGCTCGCGGCCCGTCACGGCGTCGATTTCGCCTGCGCGCGCCTGCGCGGTCAGGTCCGTGCAATACTGGTCGAGCACGCCCTTGCTGGATGGCGCCAACGCGTGAGATGCTTCGCCCGGCACCGCGGGTGCGAAGTCGCTCTTGTCGTAGGGCGCGTCGTCGGTTTCCGGCGAGCCGCTGATCCATGCCGGCAGTATCTCGTGAAGATTTTCGACCGGAATGCGAGCGAACAAGGGGGAAATCGACAGCAGCACCCGCCGTAGCTCAGGTGTGCCAACCAATGCGGCGACGAGCCAAGCGCCGCGAATCCGGCGGTCGCCGAACGCTAGCGACGAAAGGACCCAGGCGCGCTCGATAGCGGCTTCGACGTGATGGGAGAAGTCGTTGATCGAACTGGCGCCGGAGGGCAGGGTCAGCAGCGCACGTCCGATATCGCGCTCGAGCGCTGCGATATCGATGTCCGCATGACGCAGGATGCGGTGCAGGTCGCTGTCGCCCGATTGCATGAGCTGATGCAGCCAATGCACGAGTTCTACATATGGATTGCCGCGCAGCTTGCAGAAGGCGGTTGCGGACTCGACGCTGCGAAAGAGCGTCGACCCGAGCTTACCGAATAGTGCGTGGCGAGAAATCATTTGGAAATGCCGGCATGAGTTACGCGAGAGCGGTGATCGTCGCGATTGCGACGTCATAAAAACTATTGCTCGAGTGATTCACGTGGAAATGAAATTCGCCTTGACGATATATTTCGATTTGCCACCTTTCTATTAATTATTGAATAACGAATTTCGGCGTGTCAATGCTTGCCGATATATTTGCCTAATATTCAATATCGATGCTTAAAGGCAATCATATGCCTGATCGCCTGCTTTAATGCTTTGAAAAATATCGGCAATAGCTCATGCGAGATAAATTAAATGGCCTCCGTAAGGCTCTAAAAGAACGAGGGTTTTGGCTTGGGTCAATCAAAAAATGAGATTTGTCTTACGTTTTGAAAGCTGAGGAGAAGGATTACTTCCGAAACTGTTCCAAAATTAATCCAATAATACTGCTTTTTTGCAGTTAATTAGCGGTGGACAAAGTGCTATAACCATGCGTTAATTGCTCCATATAGATTTTCAGAAAAATTGCCCGGGTTTTTATTAAGGCGGAAGTCCTATCTCGTGGACTTCAGAAGCGAATATGGTCATGAAAGAGCGGATGGAGCCGGTTGGGCTTGTTTCTGCGGAAAGTTGCATTGCATTTAGCGATGATCCGAATTCCGAGGACCTCGAATTCGCGTCCTTTTTGCAAGATGGCGTGGTGCGCAAGGCACGTCCGCGTGGTGATGCAGCGGTCGCACGCGCGCCCGCGTTCGTGGACGGCGGCTCGGGAGATATCATCAGCGCCCTTGCCGCAGGCTATTACGATGCACTGGAGAACGCACGCATATTGCCGGCGGACAGCTGGGATCAGGCGCAGACGAGTGCGGCACGGCCGCTCGCGGCCTTGGAAGCGCATGCTCCTGACGTCGACCCGGCGAGGCATGTGCCGATCAGTGAATGGCTCGGCGCTTTCGAAAAGATCGAGGAGGCCTTCGGGCCGCTGGTGGACATCGAGAACGCCATGGCGGACCCTCGGGCCATACCGGACATTCTCGAAGTCTTTGCGCCCGAGCACTATCACATGGGCGCTGCGCAGGCGAACGCACGCAGCGCGCCCGAACTGGCGCGCCGTGATCACCATACGCTCGCGATCGATAGCCCGATGCAACAAACAATCAATGGCGCGAGGAATCTCGAGCAGTATGTTTCGGATAGCAAATGATGGAACAAATCGTGACAAGCCATGTGTCGCATGGCGCCAGCCTGCCGCCTTCACGGGCGATCGGGGAGACGGAAGCGCTAATCCGCGCTGAACCGGCAGTCGCGGCGCATCGCTGGGCGCTCTTTCAGTGGCTCTGCATCATGCAGCAATGGGATCGAGCGATCCGACAGCTGCAGGCCTTCGCGCAACTGGACGAGACACAAGGCAAGATCGCGCACGTTTATCGCGATCTCGTGCGCGCCGAACGTGTTCGTGCCAAGGTCATGTCCGGAGCGCAGGAACCGGGTTTCGTCTTCGACGACAATCCCGCCTGGATGCACGGCTTGCATGCCGCCCTCGGTCTCGCAGCATGCGGCAATCTGGAAGAAGCGGATGCCGCCCGGGAAAGCGCACTCGACGCGGCCCCGCTGACCCCCGGGTCGAGCCAGCTCGGTTCTTTCGAGTGGATCGGCGACAGCGACAGCAGGCTCGGGCCGGTCTGCGAATTCGTCGCCGCCGGGCGCTACAGGTGGGTTCCAATCGCCGATATCGCGGCCTGGCGCATCACGCGCCCGGGCTCGCTTGTCGATCTGATCTGGGCGCCCGGCACGCTGACGCTCGTCGACGGTACGGAACTCAATGGCTTTCTGCCCGCACGATATCCGGACGCGCCGGCGCTTGCGCAGACCGAGCGCGACGCCCTGCTGCTGGGCCGCTGCACGGTCTGGCGCGAGGCCGGCCGCACCGGCGTGTTCGCGTCGGGGTGCAAAACCTGGGCGACGAGCGCGGGAGACTTCGGGGTGTTCGATCTCGTGGAGTGCACATTCGGTGATACGCCGCGTGCGGACGAGAGCGCACGCGGCGGTGCCGGCAGCGGGCTCGCGCAATGACCAGGCGGAAGCAGGGAAACGGCTCAACCGGCGCGCCGCGTAGGGCGGATGCGCATCTGTTGCCGACGCTCATCGATCGTCTGCGTGACGATGCACCTTACCGGCAGACCGAAGCGCCGGAGGAATACGCGATGACGCGCATGCAGATACGCGACATCATTCAACGTGACCTGGCCTATCTGCTCAACGCGGCTAATCTCGAGGATCAGATCGACCGCGAGCGATACCCGCTCGCCGCCGCATCTACCGTGAATTTTGGCGTGCCGGCGCTTGCTGGAGCGTTCATGGCTTCGCGCGAGTGGACGCATATCGAAGCGATCGTCAAACGGGCCATCAAGGATTTCGAGCCGCGCCTGATCGCGAACTCGCTATCTATCGTTCCCTTGCAGGACAAAGAGAAGCTGGGCAGACATGCCAACCTGACGTTCGAAATCCGCGGACTGATCCGCATGGACCCGTATCCGCTGGAGTTCCTCGTGCAGAGCACGCTGGACCTGGAAACGAGCCGCCTGCACGCCACGTCGCAGCGCGCCTGAGTCATCTTCATCAGCTAACCAAGTATCCATGGATCCGCGCCTGCTCCACTACTACAACCAGGAGTTGCTCTACCTGCGCGAGAGCGGCAGCGAATTTGCGCGAGCTCATCCGAAAATCGCGCGGCGTCTCGGCATGCAGGCCGAGGAGATGACGGACCCCTATGTCGAGCGGTTGATCGAGTCGTTCTGTTTCATGGCCGCGCGCGTGCAGATCAAGCTCGATGCGGAGTTTCCGCGCTTCACGCAGCGTTTGCTCGAGGTCGTGTATCCGAACTATGTCGCGCCGACGCCGTCGATGGCCGTTGCCCGGTTTTTTCCCGGTACGAGTGAAGGCACGCTCACCGAAGGCCTCCCCATCGCGCGCGGAACGCCCTTCAAGACCCATGTGCCGCGCGGCGAACGCACGGCGTGCACGTTTCGCACGAGCCAGGACGTCGTGCTCTATCCGCTGGAGATCGTCGGGGCGCGCCTTACGGGTGTGCCGCCGGACATTCCCGCTCTCGAGCGTTACGTGAGCGCGCATGCGCAAGTGCGCGGTGCGCTGCGACTGCGCGTGCGGACCACGGGCGGCACGCGCATCTCGCAGCTTCAGGGACTGGACCGGTTGCCCATCTACCTGGCTGGCGACGAGCAGGTCGCATCGAATCTCTTCGAACTCCTGCATGCGGGAAGCGTCGCGTCGATCATCGGCGAGCCGGGCGCATTCGGTGAGCCGGAACGGCGCTTCGCCGCGGTCAGCTCGCAAGCGGTCGTTCACGAAGGGCTCGGCGTCGACCAGGGCATGTTGCCGCTCGTTTGGTCGAAGTTTCATGGGCACAACCTGCTTCAGGAGTATTTCGCCTGTCCGAGCCGCTTCTATTTCTTTACGCTCACGGGTTTGAGTGAAGGGCTGAAGAAGGCGCGCGGCAACGAAGCAGAAATCGTGGTGTTGCTAGACCGGTCCACGGATCGTCTCGCGGGGCTCGTCGATGCCTCGCGTTTCGCGCTCTTCTGCACGCCGGTCATCAATCTCTTTCCGCAAAAACTCGATCGCGTCGAACTGTCGAACAACGAGTCGGAGTTTCATCTGGTGCCGAAGCGCGCCGCACCGCTGGACTATGAAGTCTTTTCGGTGGAGACGCTATACGGTCAGGTGACGGAAAATCCGGCCAAGTTGGAATTCCGTCCGCTCTATCAGACGCTCAACGAGGACGAAGGCAATCACGGGCGGTACTTTTCACTGCGTCGCGAGCGCCGGCTCTTGTCGGACTCGGCGCGTCGCTATGGATCGCGCACGCCTTATATCGGCACCGAGACGTTCGTGTCGCTGGTCGACCAGCAGGAGGCGCCGTATCGGGAGAGCATGCGCTATCTGTCGGTCGACGCGTGGCTCACCAATCGCGACTTGCCGAGCCTCGTGCCACGTAACGGTGTCGACGATTTCGAAAAGGTGCAATCGGCACCCATCGCGAGCATCGGACTGATTCGCGCGCCTAGCGCGCCGCGACCGCCTTATGCGGACGGAGAGGTGGCATGGCGCCTGATCCGGCAGCTCAATTTCAACTACCTGCCGATGGAGGACATCGACCATCGCCCGGGCGGTCAGGGACTTCGCGACATGCTCAGGCTTTTCCTGAACGCCGAGGACACCGAGCATCAGCGTCAGATCGAGAGTCTGGTTGGCGTCAAGACGCATCCCGTCACGAGAAAGTTGCCCGGCGGTGGGCCCCTCGTTTTCGGTCGTGGCGTCGAATGCCAGTTGACCGTCGACGAAACAGGATTCTCCGGTGTGAGTCCATACCTGTTCGGCCTGATTCTCGAGCATTACCTGGCGCGTCATGTGTCGATCAACTCTTTCACGCAGACCGAATTGCACTCGATGCAGCGCGGCCGCGTGATGCGCTGGCCTGTGCGCATGGGCACGCGCGGAGTGGCCTGATGGAACGTCTGCCTGTTGCGCCGTTGCTGCGCGATTCGGGGCTCTCTTCGGAGACGATCTCGCGTCTGGAGGCCGAGCCGTGGCGTTATGGCTTCCTGCCGCTCATGCGCCGCATCGGCGCCAACGCCGCTCTCGATCCGATCGGCACGGCGCGACGCCCGGGCGCGGAGCCTTTTCGTCTCGGCCAGCAGCCGAGCCTGACGTTCGCGCCGCGGGAAATCGCGAGCGTGGGCGTCCTTGACGGACGTCTGCAGGTTCGTCTGTTCGGACTCGGCATGCTGGGGCCCAACGGGCCATTGCCGCTTCACGTGACCGAAATCGCGCGCGAGCGCCAGGAGTCGCGGCGCGACAGGACGCTCGTCGATTTCCTCGATATCTTCCACCATCGCTATCTGACGTTGCTGTACCGGGCGTGGTCGTGCGCACAGGCGGCTGCGGGTCTCGACCGGTCCGATGACGAGCAGTTCTCGTTCTATGTGGCGAGCATCACCGGACAGGATCCCGATGAAATAACAAGGCGTGCGCTTCCGGCGCACGCGCAACTGGCCGCCGCGGCGAATCTCGTGCGCGAGGTGCGCGATCCCGACGGCCTTCGCATGACGCTCGAGCGCTACTTCGGCGTGCCGGTGGGCATCGAGGAATACGTGTTTCACTGGATCGAAGTCGCGCCCGAGGAGCATACCCATCTCGGACGGGCGGGCCCCGCCGCGACGATGGGCGTCGGCGCATTGCTGGGCGAGCAGGTTCCGGACCGGCAGTACCGGTTTCGCATCGTCATCGGTCCCATCGAGCTGGACCGGTATCTGCGATTCACGCCGCGTGGCGAGGATTTGCCCATGCTGGTCGATTGGGTGCGCAGCTTCGTTGGGTACGAGTTCGAGTGGGAGCTCGAACTACGCATTCTCTCCGATAGCGCGCCTCCCGCGAAAATTGGCGGACCACAGCAGTTGGGCTGGTCGGGGTGGCTGGGACGTTCGCCGGACGGTCAGCCCGTCACGGGCATGCGTTTCGATCCGGAGCGATATGTCGATCAATTCGCACGGCGCCCACGCGAGCGCGACACATCGCATGCCGGCAGAGGAAAGGGATGAACAGGAAGAGCAACACGCGTATGCCGCAACAACAGGCCGCGCAGAACCGCATAGCCAACGAGAGTCCGACGCACGACTGGCTGGCCGCAATCAATCCCGATTCGCCCTGCGGAGTCGATCTCGAATACGACCCGGAATTCGTCGTTCTGACGGCACAGGTCGCGGCGAAGATGGACGTGCAGTACGGCGATTTCGTCGGCAGCGCGGAGCCTGTCAACTGGAGCGATGTCGACCGCGATTGCCGCCGGATGATGATGCGCAGCAAGGACATCCGCATTGCGGTCCTGTTCGCGCGTTGCCGCACCCGCCTTGCCGGCGCGGCGGGTCTGGCAGAAGGGCTGCGGCTCCTCGCTTCCTGGCTCGGCGCGTTTCCGGACACCATTCATCCGCAGCCGGGTGTGGACGAGGACCGCGACGCTGCGCTGGAAATTCGCATGAACGCGTTGCAGGCGCTGACCGACACCGAAGGTCTGCTGTCCGACGTGCGGGAGATTGCACTGGTGCGCACCGGCGCCGCGCGGCTGCAGGTGCGAGATGTCGAGCGCGCGTTCGCGCAGCCGCGTGCGAGCGACGCGCTCACGGTCGAATCCGTGACGCGGCAACTCGAAGACCTGCGTGCGCAACAGCCGGCGGTTCTCGCTGGTTTCGATGCCTCAGTCGCGAGTCTCGGCGAAATCGATGTGTGGAATCAGCAGCACCTGGGCGTCTATGCGGCGGACCTTTCGATGCTTAGCCGCGTATTAGGCCGTGTGACCGGAGCGAAACAGCCTGCGAAGCAAGCGCTGGCGTTGGTCATGGAGGATACCTTCGGTAGCGGGCCAGCCGTCGATGACGAGCAGATGCATACGAGCGCCCCCGATTTTCATGACGTGCCGGTCGAGCTGTCAGCGCCGATGCCATGCTCCAAGGCGCGGCCGCAGGGACGCGACCAGGCGCTCGATTCGATACGCACTGCACGCTTATGGTTCGAGGAGCATGAACCGAGCAGCCCGATTCCGCTCTTGCTGCGGCGTTCGGAAAGCCTGGTGGGCAAAGGTTATGCGGAGATCGTCGGGGCCATTCCCGTCGATCTGATCGAGAAATGGAGCACTGAGGCGTGAGCACTCGTGGACGCGAACGACGCGGCCTGAACGAGGCGGACGCGCAATGGAACGAATCATTGGGAGCGAGTTTATGTCGCATCTGAGAGCGAGCAAGTGGACCTACCATGCCGATATCGAGCGCGGGGTGCTGTCTGTTACGCAGGTTGAGCGCCTGATGGCGCAGCCGGACGTGAGCGAACTGACCGGCGCGCGTGATCGCGCGATGCTGGAAGTGTTGTACAGCACCGGAATGCGGCGCATGGAGCTGATGAACCTGACGCTATCGGACATCGATCTGGAAGGGCGCACGGTGATGGTTCGCCAGGGCAAAGGCCGACGCGACCGGTATATCCCGATGGGCGAGCGGGCGTGTTATTGGGTCGAGCGCTATCTGGATGAAATCAGGCCAATGCTGATCGTGCGCCAGGAGGATTGGACGCTGTTCCTGACGGACTACGGCGAGCCGTACAGCGGCAATCGGCTGACGGACTTCGTGAAGCGCTATATGGAACTCGCCGGAATACGCGATGGCGCATGCCACGCGCTACGCCACGCGTGCGCGACGCACATGCTGGAGAACGGCGCGGACGTGCGATTCATCCAGGCGTTGCTCGGACACGCGGATCTGTCGAGCACGCAGATTTACACGCAGGTGGCGATTGGCAAGCTCAAAGAGATTCACGCGGCCACGCATCCGGCGAGGCTCGCGCGAACGCACGACGATGATGCAGCCGCTTCACTCTTAGCCGCCATCGACGCCGAAGCGGACGAGGACGCGCAGTAAGAAAGTGAGGAACGAAAAACCGGCCTCATCGACGCGGCTGCGAGCGGTGAGCAATAGAAGGAAGTGCGGCCCGTTGGGCCGAGAGCGCACGAAGGGCCGGGGGTAAATGGGCTTCGCCCATTTAACATAACGCAAAGGCGCATTAGCGAATTCTGAGGCGCGGGCACAAGCAGCAAGGAACGGCTTGCCGCTGGCCCGCGCCTCAGAATTCGCTAATACGCGCTATGTCTTGCGCCCCCGGCCCAAGGTTGTGCTTCGCAAGGTCAATCCAGTGGCCGCGTCGCGGCCAAATCATTGAAGAACGAATAAAGCATATTCAGCGCGCTGCGCGCGAGGGTGAACGGCCCCGCCCGCCCGGCTGTCTGCTGCGCTCGGGCTTCAGCCCTGCGGGCTTACGCTCCGTGCTCGCAGCCTGCCTCCCGTCCGCCCCCAAGGGGCTCCCCGATGTGCGCCGCTGCGCGGCGAAATCAACAACACGAAAAAGCGCGGTCTGCATGCGGTGCAAGCCGCCAAGTCGTCTTGCACCGCATTGCCGAGCGTGGTGAACCGATCGCCGTCAAGGCCAAGCCCTAGCGGGCGCTGCGCGGCCTTGACGGGTTCCGGCACCATGGGACATCCGCGAAATCCGGTTAAGGCAGGTGGTTGCAAGTGTGGCAAGTGGGAATGCGTCGGCCCGGTTCCGCCGTGCCTGCCGTCGGCCTGCGGCCGCCGTCAGACACGTCGGGTCGATGTTGGGGGCGACTCGGACAAATCGACTGGTTCGGGGTGCCGATGATCGGCTAGACTCGCGTCTAGGGAAAAATCTTGCTCTTTAAGTGGGTCTGTCGGCTGGAAGCCTTGCCGGGTAAGGAGTTGCAGCTCGTGTGCGGGTGAAGTGCGTCTAAGCGGTTTGTTTATAACCGCCACAGGTATTTCGATCCGCAGACGGGCATATTCATATCTCAAGACCCGATCCTACTCAATGGCGGATTCAATATATATGAATTTGCACCTAACACTTTTGGGTGGGTTGATCCTTGGGGCTTAAAGGGCGTTACAGTTAAGCCAGCTCCCGCGGGTTCGGGCTTTTCGCACATTGTGGAACTTGATAGCTCTGTTTACCCTGAAACTGCTGGTCATATCAGGCAAGCTATTGCCCAAGGGCATCCCTCTGTCGTGACGATTGATAGAGGATCACGGGCGAGCACGAGACGTTCTCAGTCAATGGTCGGAGAGGCCACGCAAAAAGGCAAACACAGAGATGAATGGCCAATGGCCATGTTTGCCGAGGGAGGTAGTAATAAATCCAGTCCTGGCGGAAAGGCTAGCGTTAAATGCATCAAACCATCAGATAATACGGGGGCCGGTAGCTCGATTAGGGCGGCCGTGGCTCATCTTAAAAATGGAACAAAGGTTAAATTTGTTGTTAAATGAGGGGATTATGAAATTCTCGGAGATACAGAGAAAAGCCTTTTCCAAACGAGAAGCACGGATCGCAAAAAAACTGGAGAAGAAATTCTCGCTTAAAAGCGAGAGAGATGTGGCCGATGCGAAAACTCTTGCCTATTTATTTTTTGTTGCTAAAAAATCCGATGAATTGAAGGAAGTTCTATCTGATGTTTGTCAGATAGAGTTTGATGGCAAATTCAACGTGTGGGATATTGCGAGTTACTGCTTGGCTTTGGAATATTATGTGGGCAGCAAAAAGAATAAAGATGTTGCACTTGCTAAGCTGACCTCGCCGGAGCGATATTCGAAGCTAAAATTTCCAGAGATGGGTGAAAACTATATCCCTGACATATTAAGTGGAAAGCTTCTTGAGTTATCGCTAGAGGGATTGAGGCGAAATGTTGAGGCGGACGATCATGAAGGGCAGTTCTTGTGCAAAATTGATGTTCTCTCTGATATTCTTCTAATAAATGCTCTGAGCGAAGGGTTGGGAAAGAAGGTGGAAGTTAATCTTGATATAGAGCGCTATATAGAAGATGTGGAAGGTGATTCATTAATTAAGGGTTAAAGATTGAGATGATTTATTGAAAAGGCCGCTCAAAAGCGGCCCTTTATAACCGATATCGGCACTTTGATCCCAACACCGGCATATTCGTATCGCAGTATCCGATTGGCCTTGCTGGTGGGCTGAATCCATATGAGTTTGCGTCCAACGTATTTGGCTGGATAGATCCGTTTGGCCTTAGCTGCACAAAAGAACTAAAAAAGAACATGAATAAGGCGAATCGAGAGCTTGCCAAGAAGTCAGACTACATGAAACGGGCATGGAAGAAGTACAAAGGCTCTGCAGCTCACCATATGGTCGCTGCGGACGATGATCGAGCGGATCCGGCAAGACAAATATTGCAAAAACAAATATCGGCATTAACAGTGAACATAATGGCATTTATCTTAAGCATATGGATAAAAACAGCCAGCAGCCCGGAGCCTATCACCGTGCAATACACACGGATAAGTATTACGAAAATGTCAACGAAAGAATTTCTATGGCAGATTCTGTTGGTGCGAAACAGACTGTACTAGACGAGTTGGAATCAATTCAAAGCGATTTGCTTTTCAACAAAAAATTTGGTGATCGAGATGAATATTTATTCAATTGGATCTGATTACGAAAGCTATAGATTTTTGCTTCCTATTGACGATAAAGCTGGGGTGATTAGTACAGATGGAAGTTCGCTCATTGAGGGTTGGCGGCCGGTTGATTATTTTTTGTTCAAAGATCCACGGCGCAGGGCCGATAAACGAAAAGTTGATTTTATGGCTAGTTGTTACCACTCTGGTGTACTGATAATTGAGAGTAGTTATAAAGATTTAATCCTGAAGCTTGCGGGTGGAAAAGTTGAGTTCTTGGAGATAACTACGCCAGAGCTTCCGAGGAATTTCTGTGTTGCGAATCTGGTTGACCCAATAAATGCGATTGAGGATGAGGGGCTATCAGGAACTGATTTTATGGATTTGTTTAGAGCGGGAGAGATGAGATTCAATATTAAAAATATTGAGGGCAGAGAAATTTTTAGAGATAAAAAATACAATAAGTTATATTTTTGTACGCAAAAATTTATCGATGAAACTAAAGATGCCAACCTCACTGGTCTAAAGTTCACCGTTAAAGGTGCGGTTGGCTAAGTTATGGTCCGCTGAAAATCGGCCCTTTGGTCGTCTCCCAGCGGTAATCACAAGGTTTCCGTGTTCAACGTTGATCTTGACGCGTTGCCCTGCCTGAAACCCCGCGTGCTCGATCCACCGTCCGGCGAGTTTGATCCACGGGAAATCGGGCGGTTCGGTGCGCAGATGGGCGGGCTTATGCCAGTTGCGCTGGAATCGGAGTGACTGCTGAATAGTCACGAGACGTTCCGTAACGGGTGGGCGTGCTTTAAGATTAGCGTCAGCCATGAATGGACTTGAATATATCGGGGTGTCCGAAGAATGAAATAAGTCGTGACTAAAGGGCCGCCTAAAAGCGGCCCTTTGTTTACAACCGCTATCGGTACTTTGATCCGCAGGCCGGTCAATTCCATCAGTCAGGATCCGATCGGACTAAACCGCGGTACCAATCAATATGGTTATGCGCCGAACGCGTTCGGATGGATAGATCCCTTCGGTCTATCTACATCGACGGCAGGAAGACAGGCGCGGTTACGAGACATCGCTAACGATCCCAAGCAACCTAGCTACGTTAGGGGCTGGATTCGTCAAGAGATTAATGCAATGGAAGGAAAGAGCAAAAATAAGAGAGGAAACGTAAAAAGCAGGATTCGCGTTCCTCCAGGATTTGTGGCTCATTGGCGTGGTTATGAGTCTGCAAAGGGTTTCGACTACAACTTCACTGACCTGAACTTGACAAAGCTGCATCAAACCCAACATAAGCATGATGACCACGGCAAGAAAAATAAGAAGCGGTCTAGTAAAAAGGGATGTTTGATCGCGGCCGCGCTCGAAGAAACGCTTGAAGGATAACAGCGAGAGATATGCTGAAACTGAATAAAGTGCAAATTGAGAAGCTACTTTCATCGGACGGGAAGAGTCGGTATGAATTTTCCGTGAAGAAAATTGTTGATTGGGCAGAAGCTTGGGGTTTATACGAAGATGGTTGGACAATGTTAGCGGACGGCGAGGGGAATCTGATTTTCCCTATCTGGCCTGCGAAGGACTTTGCTCGACTTTGCGTTTCAAAAGAAAATTCGAGTTCTGTTCCGAAGGAAATATTTCTCGATGATTTGATGGATGATCTTCTCCCGAGACTGGCTGATGACAATATTAAAATTGGTGTCTTTAACGTCAATGGACGATCGGATACGCCAGTGGTCAAGGCTAATGATTTTTTGAGGGACCTTACTATCGAGTGCAGTAAATATTGACCTGTACTGAATCACTGATGATCTTTGGCAGGGCCGCTTAGCGGCCCTTTTGTTCGTCTACTCTGCGCTAATTACAAGTCTTCCGTGTTCAACGTTGACCTTGACGCGCTGTCCTGCGTGAAATCCCGCCTGCTCGATCCACCGACCGGCGAGCTTCATCCACGGATAGAGCGGCGGTTCGGTGCGCAGATGGGCGGCCTTATGCCAGTTGCGGTTGAATCGCCGTGACTGCTGAATGGTCACGAAGCGTTCCGCACTTCGTGCGAAAGCAAATCATCCGTTCATAAAGCTCATGCAGCCGCGGATTATGAATGTGCAACCCGGTGGGCGGCCAAGTCCGATGAGCGCATCCACGCTGGTTTGCAGCGTTTGCGCGATTCGAACTGCGGCATCAAGGCGCCGCGCTCCCAAAGCTTATAGACACGCCAGATAAGGCGAATCGGCAAGACGCTCGCGGAACACCCTCGGCGTGCGTTGAACCCCAGCGGTCCAAGCGAGCCCACCGGCCCAGCTCCCTCGCGATAACCATCGGCAAGAAAGCGTGCCAACGCCAATAAACCGCCGAATCTATGGTATTAACCATCCCGCCTTCAAAACTCACCCTCATCCATGCACGCACCTTCGCAGTCATCCCTGCTCCTGCTCGGCATCATCATCATCCTGATCACCCCCGGCCCCACCAACACGCTGCTCGCCGCCGCCGGCCTGCGCCGCGGCATCAAACGATCAATTCCGCTCATGGCGGCCGAACTCGCCGGCTACCTGATCGCGATCTCCGCCTGGGGCTATCTCGTCACGCACGCGGCGAGCTTCCTCGCCTGGCTGCCGACGTTCATGCGCATCGCGTGCAGCATCTACATCGCGTATCTCGCGGTCGCGATGTGGCGCGCCGCCGTCTCGTTGCCCACGTCCGCGCGCAATTCCGTCGGCATCCGCGCGCTCTTCGTCACCACGCTGCTCAATCCCAAGGCGATGCTGTTCGCGAGCGCCATCTTTCCGCCAAGCGCCTTCGCCGATCCCATCACATATCTCCGCACGATGTCGATCTTCGCCGCCGCATTGATTCCCATCGGCTTCCTGTGGATCACCTTCGGCGCGGCGCTCGGCACCGGACGTCTCGCGTGGCTCAGTCCGGAGCGCGTGCAGCGCGGCGCGTCGATCATTCTTGCGACGTTCTCCGTCGCCCTCGCGTGGACCGCGATCCACTGATCCCGCGCGCTGTGGTAAAAGCAATCGACGAACGTCCTGCGGCTCAGCAAAAACAGGAGACTCGATGACTTCCCCCCGGCGCGACCCCATCGAACGCATCGATCAGAAGGCCCCGCACGAGCCCCTCACGACCTACTATCCCGACGAATCGCGCCGCCGCGTGTGGTTGCGCGGCATGTTCGACCGCACGGCCTCCGACTACGACGCGATCGAACGCGCGATGGCCTTCGGCTCCGGCCCGTGGTATCGCAATCGTGCGCTGCGCTCGGCGGGTCTCACGCGCGGCATGCGCGTGCTCGATGTCGGCATGGGCACGGGACTCGTCACAAAGGAAGCGGTCGCGATCACGGGCGATCCGGCGCTCGTCACGGGCATCGATCCGAGTCCGGGCATGGTCGGCGAGGCGCATCTGCCGATCGGCGTCGAGACGCGCATCGGCACCGCGGAGAATCTGCCCTGCGACAGCGCCGCCTACGATTTTCTGTGCATGGGTTTCGCGCTGCGCCACGTGAGCGATCTCGCGCGTGCCTTCGATGAATACTTCCGCGTGCTCGCGCCCGGCGGACGGCTCTGCGTGCTCGAAATCACGCGCCCCGCGCATGGCCTGGGCGTCGCCGCGCTGAGGTTCTACATGCGCGGCGTGGTGCCGCTGATCGCGCGCGTCGTCGGGAAGAAAGAGGAAAGCGTCGAGTTGATGCGCTACTACTGGGACACGATCGAAGCCTGCGTGCCGCCCGACACCGTACTCGCCGCCATCGGGCGCGCGGGTTTCGCGAACGTGCGCCGCGATGTCGAGCTCGGCATTTTCTCGGCCTATTGCGCGACCAAACCCGCGGCCTGAGCAGCGTCGAGAATCACGGCGGCCCGGCCGCTCAACAGCAATCGTCCTGCGCAATACACGTTGAAGCGATAAAGCACCGTGTTGTCGTCGCCGCCCATGCGCTCGGCTTCGATATCGAGCGGGCCGGCGAGCGTGTCGAGCCGCTCCACGTGCGTTTGCACGCCGCGCACGCTCGTCAGCATGCCCACGCGCGGCCGCTTTGCTTCTTCGCCGACGAGCGCGCCGTGCGTCGCCATTGCCTGCGCCGCATACTCGATGCCGCACACCGACGCGAGCCGGCCTTTCGAGCGCAGCGGATTGTCGGGGGAAAGATGGCTCGTCGCCGTGCAGCGGATGCGCTGCGCATCCCACGCGACCACGGCATCCAGCAGACACATCGAGCCGCTGTGCGGAATGCGCGCGGCGATCCAGTCGCGATCGAGATTTTGCGCAGCCGTCATGACGGTTCGATATCCACGGCGACGCGCGTGCCATCGAGATAATCGAGCACGACGTTCGCTGCCTGCCCGCGCGCCAGTGCGTCGAGCAGCGGCAGCGCACGCGCGGCCGGATTCGACAGGCGCAGCGCTTCGAGACCGGCATCGGCGAAGGTGAACGCATCGGCGTCCGTGAGGCGGGCCTCGATGCGCGCGAGCGTCCGCTCGCTTTCCTGCGGCACGAGCACGAGCGCGACGCCGAACGCATCGACGATCGGGCGCACGTGGCGCAACGGCTCGGGATAGTCCGTGTCGTACGCGACGAGCAGCGTCGCGGCGCCATCGACGCTCACTTGCGCGAGGCTCTCCAGCAAGCCCGCCGCGAAGCTGCCGTCGTACGCGCACAGCACGTTCGATGAAGCCATCGCGCGTGTCGCAATGCTCCAGTAGCCCGCGGGCGCGTTGTGGACGGAGTTGTGAAAGCGCGTCGGCGAGAGTTGCGGCTCGTCGCTCGCGAGCGTCTCGCAGATCGCGTGGAAATTCCCGCCGTCGCCGCCCGATGCCGCGAACACGGCGGCGAGCGTGGCGGCGTCGCGCCCGCTCTGCGCGACCGCTTCGTGCGCGGCCGCGAGCGCCGCGCGCACGACCGGCCCGGTGCGGCGGCGCTCGGCGGACGGCAACCCCGCCGGCGGCGGCAGCACCGTCGTCGCGGCTTCGTGCGTTGCGCGTTGCGCGAGCACGTCGGCGGTGCGGGGCCAGTCGGCGAGCCCCGGCCCGATCACGCCGATGCCTTCGATATATGCACGCAGTGGAGTCATGCCGATGCCGCTCCCTTGCGTCCGAACACGAGACTGCAGTTCGTCCCGCCGAAGCCGAACGAGTTGGACAGCACCGCGCGCAACGGCGCTTCGCGCGTCGTGAGCACGTAGTCGAGGCCGAGCGCGGGATCGGGCTCGCTCGTGTTCGTGCCCGCCGGAATCAGTTGATGCCGCAAGGCGAGCGCGGCGATCACCGCTTCGAGCGCGCCCGCCGCGCCCAGCGTATGGCCCGTCGCGCCCTTGGTCGAGCTGCACGGAACGCGCTCGAAGAGGCTCGTGAGCGCGCGGCTTTCGGCGGCATCGTTGCTCGGCGTCGCGGTGCCGTGCAGGTTCACGTAGCCGATGTCGCTCACATCGAGCCCGGCGCTCGCAAGCGCCTGCTCCATCGCCATGCGCGCGCCGAGTCCCTCGGGATGCGGCGACGACATGTGATACGCATCGCTCGATTCGCCGATGCCGAGCAGACGGATGGCGTCGTCATCGGCATCGGTCGAATCGCGCTCGAGCAGCCCGAACGCCGCCGCCTCGCCAATCGAAATGCCGTCGCGCTTCACGTCGAACGGCCTGCACGGCCCCGGCGCGAGCAGTTCGAGCGAGTTGAAGCCGTAGAGCGTCGTGAGACAGAGCGTATCGACGCCGCCGACCACGGCCACATCGATGAGACCGGTTTCGAGCATGCGCCGCGCCGAGCCGAACACCTTCGCACCCGACGAACACGCCGACGACACCGACACCGCCGGCCCGCGCAGCCCGAAGTACGCGCGCACGAAGGCGGCCAGCGAGTAGGGGTTGTGCGTGCTCGCGTAATTGAAGTCGGCGGGCAGGGCGCCGGTTTGCGCGTCGCGGCGCTGATAGGCGAGCTCGGTTTCCAGAATGCCCGCGGTGCTCGTGCCCATGAACACGCCGACGCGCTCCGCGCCAGCGCGCGCGATGGCTTCGCGCACGCGTGCGTCGAAGCCGTCCTGCGTCATCGCGAGTTGCGCGAGGCGGTTGTTGCGGCAGTCGAATTCGGCGAGACCGGCGCGCACCGGCGCCTCCTCGATGCCGTCGACGCGGCCCGTGTACGTTTTGAGCACGGCGCCTTCGAAGTCGCACGGCGCGAGGCCGCCGCGTCCTTCGACGAGCGCGGCGAGCGTTGCATCCACGCCGCGGCCCGCGCAACTCGTGGCGGTGAAATGCGTAAGCAGAAGAGGGTTCACTACGAGCTCGATCCCCAAAAATCCGGTGACGTTCAGTGCGATGAATTGTAACAAAGCGGGCCGTTGGGCCCCGGCGCGCCTCAGCCAGCGGGCGTCGCAATGAGCAGACGATTCGCGTCGTGCGTGCCGTTGCCCATTGGACGGACCGTCACGCGAAAGCGCAGATCGCCGAGCAGCGCCAGCCATTGCGATTCGCTGCGGCACGTGAGGCGGCCCGCGCGTCCCGAGCGCGCAATCTGCATGCCGAAATCGACGGCGCGATCGAAGCCCGCGCGCCAGCCCGCGTCGGCATCGCTCACGCGCAGCAGGAGCACGCCGTCCGGCGCGAGGCTCGCGCGCACGCGGCGCAGAATCGATGCCTGCGAAGCGGCGTCGACGTAATGCAGCACATCGCATGCGACGACGACATCGACTCGCGGAAACGGCGCCACGCGAATGTCGCCGCAGACGAAGCGGATGCGCGCGTCGTGCGCCTTCAAGGCGATGCGCGCCCGTTCGATATCGCGCGGCGTCAGCTCGATGCCATGAATCGAGCGCGGCGCGGGCGGCACGGGCCAGCGCGCGGGCCATGCCGATTCGGCGTTTTGCCGATGCCACGCGTGCGCGCCGACGAGCCACGCGGCGAGCAGGCCCTGGCCGCTGCCGAGATCGAGGATGCGCGCGTCATCGGGAATCAGGCCGTGCGCGAGGATATGCGCGAAGAACGGATCGCTGCGGAGTTTTGCGCAGGCGAAATGCCACGCGAAACGGCCCGCGGCGCGGTAAGGACGGCTGGCCGTTTCGATGAGCGCGGTCGGCACCATGCGGACGATGGGTGAGCGGTGGGCTCGTGCAGTCTAGCCCACAATCCCTTCGCGCAATGTCACCGTGCCGAGCCCGCGATCCGCCGCCGCGCGCAGCACCGTATCGAGCGCGGCCAGCACGACGGGCGCGCCGTTCGCATCCTTCGCGGCGTGGCCGTCGTGGACGAGCAGGATGTCGCGCGCGGCGAGCCCGTGCAGCAAACGCCGCGCGACGAGCGCCGCATCGCCCGTCCGGGTATCGAAGCCGCGCCGCGTCCAGCTCGCGAGATGCAGGCCCAGGCCGCACAGCACCGGTTCGAGGAACAGGTTGCGCAATCCCGCCGGCGCGCGGAAGAAGAGCGGCCGCGTGCCCGCGATCTCGCCGAGCGTCGCTTGCGCCGCGTCGATCTCGCGCCGCATCGCGCCCGGTCCCATCAGCGAAAAATTATGCCGATGCCGCTGGCTGTGATTCTCGACCGCATGTCCGCGCGCGACGATCGCCTCGACGATGCGCGGATATCGCTGCGCCCGCTCGCCGATGCAGAAGAACGTCGCGCGGGCGCGATGCGCGTCGAGGAGATCGAGCACGCGCGGGGTGACATCGGGATCGGGACCGTCGTCGATCGTGATCGCGATGCGCGCGCCCGCCGATTCCGGCAGCGTCGTCCAGTTGTGGCCGAGCAGGGCGCTGCGCGGCCAGAGTCCGGCCGCCGTCAGCGCGAGATGCGACGCGATCACGCCGCCCGCCGCCCACGGCCACGTCGCGGGCGCAACGGCCAGCGCCGCGAGCGCACCCGCATGGACGGCCGCCGCGCCGCCGATCAGGGGCGCGGGTGTCCATCGGCGTGGCGTGCCGGGCGCGTTCATCGTGTGAACCCCGAGCGCGGCGCGAGAATCGCCGAGAACAGCAGCGCGAGAATCGCGCCGGGGCCGACGGTCAGGCCGAAGGTCTCGAGCATCGGCACTTTCGAGAGCGCAAGCAGGCCGAAGCCGAGCACCGTCGCGAGATTCGCGATCACGAGCGACACGAGCGTTTGCGGCGAGATCGCGTTGTCCTCGGCGTGCGCGCGATAGTTGAAGAAGAGCGCATAGTTCGACCCGACCGCGACGATCAGCAGCATACCGATCAGATGCAGGATCGTGAGCGACTTGCCCGCGACCGCCAGCCCCGCGATCACCACGATCACCGCCGCGACGAGCGGCGCGAGCGTGCGCGCGGCGCGCACGGGAGAGCGAAGCGCGAGCACGAGCAGCACGACGATCCCGGCGAATCCGCCGAGCGAGAGGCGAATGTCCTCGTGCACGTAGTTCTGGTACAGGCGGTCGGCCTCGTTTTTCATGTCGACGAAAAGCGCATCCGGCACCTGCGCCGAGGCCACCGCCGCGCGGATCTTCTGCGCCTGCACGTCCGAGCCTTCCGCCGCGCGCAACGGGAGCATCGCGGTCCAGCGGCCGTCGCGTTCGGTGAGCAGCGAATCGACCGCGAGCGCCATCGACGTGCCTTGCAGATCGGCGCGGCGAAGGAGCGGCTGCGCGCGCGCCGCTTCGGCATCGGCGATGAAAGGCTCGAAGACCTCGGGCTTCACGCGGATCGTCTGATCGCGCAATGCCGTGGCGAGACGCGCGCGCAAGACATCGGCGGGCGGCAGGCTCGCGATGCGCGCGCGCTGCGCGGCATCGCTCGGCAGATAACGCGCCGGGCTTTCGTAACCCGCGATCACGCGCGCATCGATCAAAGGCTGCAGCCGATTCGCGAGCGCTTCCGCATGTTCGAGCGCGGCCTGTTCCGTCGCCGCCGACACGACGACGAGATAGCGCACGTCCGGCGCGCCGACATCCGCGCGCAGGCGTTCGTCGAGATCCTGGCTCGCTTGGGGAACCGGGCTCAGCGCCGACAACTCCTGGCTCCACAGTCCGTGCCGCTGCATCAGCAATGCCGCGACCGCGCCGACGAGCAAGACCGCGAGCGGCACACGCAAACGCGACGCGTGCGCAGCGAAACCCGCGAGCAGATTGCCGAGGCGCGAGACATCGCGGATCGCGAAGCCTTGCGGCAACAGATGCGGCAGCACGAAGCGCGTGACGATGCCCGCCGTCGACAAACCGACGATCGAATACAGCCCGAGTTGCACGAGGCCGGGAAAGCCCGAGAAAAGCATCGACGCGAAGCCGCAGATCGACGTCAGCACGCCGAGGCGGATCGTCGGCCAGAAGCCCGCGACCCAGTCCTTGAGCGATCCGCGCCGCCCGCTGAACGTCATGCCCGCCGATTGCACGAACAGATAGATCGAGTAATCGACGGCCTCGCCGATCAGCGTCGTGCCGAAACCGAGCGTGAGGCCATGCACGGTGCCGAACGCGAGGCTCACGGCGGCGACGCCCGCCGCGACGCCGGAAAGAACCGGCATCAGCCCGAGCAGCAAGGTCGGCACCGAGCGATACACCGCCAGCAACAGCACGACGATCAGCACGATGCTCGCCGCCGACAGCCAGCGCACGTCGCGCATGATCGTGTCGCGCGTTTCGACGGCGAAGACGCCGGGGCCCGTCATCACCAGGCGATACGGCGACGCGCCCGGCGCGGCCTGCCGGAACGCATCGCGGATCGCGGCCATCGCGCTGGCTTGCGCGTCGGTGTCGGAACCGGCGCTCGCGGTCTGCGCGAGCAGCACGGCGCGCTTGCCGTCGCGCGAGGCCCACACGCCGTCCTGCATCGCGGGCTGCGCGGCGCTGTCCAGTTGACTGACGAGCGCGGTGACTTCGCCGGTCGGATCGTGCGGCAAGAGATCCTTCGCCATCATGCCGGCGGAAGAGGTGAGCAGATCGAGGCTGTCGGCGAGCGCATCCTTCAGGCCCGCTTCGCTGAAGCGCTCGGGCGTCACGGCGGGACTCAGCTGATAGCGATGCTCGAAGACGAAGCGCTCGTCGCGCGCCTGGCCGACCGGCTCGCCGTTGTTGATCGCCGAAAAGCGCTTGTCCTCGCGCAACCGGGACGCGACCTTGCGCGAAATATCCGCGCGGCCCGCGGTATCGCCGCCTTCGATGCCGACGAGTATCAGCCGCGACACCAGTCCGTCACGCAACTGCTCGACGAGCACGCGCTGCTGCTCGCTCGGCGAGCGCGGCAGGAAAGCGGAGAGATCGGCGGAGAAACTGGTGCGCGCGATGATCGCCGCACACACAGCCAGGAAGCCCAGCCAGACGATGACCGCAGGCTGACGAAGAACCGCGCGCATGCCGTGTCAGTGCGCCGACGCGTCTTGCAGGCGCATCAGCGAGCGGTCGCCGTCGGCCTGCCGGATTTCGACGCGCGCGAGCGCCGCGCCCGTGCCCGCGAGCGTGATCGAGCTGACTTTCTGCTTCATGCGCGAATCGATCGGCACGAGGGTGAGCGTCCAGTCTTCGCCTTTGCCATCGATCGACACCTTGTACGCGTTTTCCAGCGCGAAGCGGTTGCCCGCGAGCGTCGCGCGGATGCTTTCGATGAACGCGCCCAGTTCCGGATAATTGCGCAGCGGAATGGTGACCTTGCGGCCACTGCGATCGACGGTGAGCATGTCGCCATCGACGACGAGATTTTCCGGCTTCGGGCTGACGGTATGCTTTTCCAGATGATCGGGCGCGACGAACACCAGTTCGCCCGACGATTCGAGCGGCTCCTGCGCGATCTTCAGATAGCGCGTCTCGGTGAAGTGCGCGCGGCCGGATTTCTTCGCGCCGAGCGTGTTCATGAGGCGATCGAGCGTCCAGGGCGCGTCGGCGGCGACACCGGTCGTCGAAAAAGCCGACAGCAAAGCGGCCGTCAAAACGGCGGCGAAAACTCGCATGAGATCAGGAATCCCTCGTTGCTTCCCGCAGGCCGCCATCGGGTGCGCGGGCGGGTTCCTGCGCGGCGTTCGTCTGCCAGAAGTCGAAATAGTTGAACCAGTTATACGGCGCTGCACGGCAATATTTTTCGAGCAGCGCGACATAGCGCGTGAGCGCGGCATCGACGGCGGCGGCGCGATCAGCCCGCTCGACTTTCGAAAAATCCGCGAGCGTTTCGAAGTGGATATCGTAGCGGTTGCCGCCGAGATAAAGCCCCGTCATGAAGACGACCGGACGGCGCAGCACCGCCGCCATATGCAGCGGCCCGAGCGGAAACGCGGCGGGCGTGCCGAGGAAATCGCGTTCCTTCAGGGTGTCGCCGGCCTGGCGCAGCGTGCGGTCCGCCAATATGCCGACGAGACTGCCCGCGTCGAGCCGCTCGCGCACCTTGAGCATCGCATCGACCTTGCCGAGGCCGATCACATCGTGATGCGCGGAAGGATTCACGGCGGCGAGGATCGCGTTGATCTTGCGCGCGTTTTCCTCGTACATCGTGATCGCGATGCGGATATGCGGCTGCGCCCGCCCGATCGCGCGCACCACTTCGAAGCTGCCGAGATGCGCGCCCATCAGGAATGCGCCGCGCCCGCCGGCGAGCGCGGATTCCACGTCTTCGACGCCGTGCGTGCGGATATCGAACAGATCGAAGCGCTCGTTCAGCAGATAGATGCGATCGTGAATCGTCGACGCGAACGAAAACACATGACGGTAACCATCGCGCCAGCCCGCATGCCGCCCGAGCGCGCGGTTCAGATAAGCGCGCGACGCACGCCGCGCGCGCGGCGCGAACGCGACGAAATACGCGGTGATGACCCGCAGCAGCACGCGCCCGATGCGCCGCCCGAAGCGCAGCGATATCCACGTCATGAAACGCAGCAGCGCGAGATTGCTGCGTTCCTGGCGGTCGGCCCAGTCGTCGCGGTTGCGCGGCTCGTTCACGATGCGTCCGTGTCCGTGGCGGCGGTCATCGGCGCCGCGAGCGCGCCGCTCGCCACCGCGCGCCCGCCTGCGCGGATCGTGAAGCGGATCGCGCCGCTCGCCGCCGTTTCGTAAGCGATGTCCAGCGTCTCGCCCGGTTCGGCCGGGCTCAGGAATTTCGCGGATTCGATCCTGCACGCGTCGACGTTGCGGCCGAGCACGGAGCCGATCGCGTCGAGCGCGTGATCGAGCAGCACGACGCCCGGCACGATGGGACGGCCGGGGAAATGTCCGGCGAGCGCGGGATGCTCCGGCGGCACGGTGAACGTGAGCGCCGCGCGTCGATTGCGTTCCTGCTCGATCAGTTGCGTGAGCACCTCGCGCGGCAGCTTGCCGGTGGCGTTGCGCGGCAGCGAATCGACGAACAGCAGCGGACGCGGCATGAACGCGGCGTCGATGCGCTCGCGCAGTGCGCGCTGCAAGTCCGCCGCCGCGAGTCCGGGCGCGACGACGAGCGCCATCAGGCGGCGCACGGGCTCGCTATCGGCGTGATGCGCGTCGTCGGGCATGTGAAAGACGCCGTCGACGACACCGGGCACCGCGTTCAACTGGTGATTCAGATACGCGAGCGACGTGCGCTTGCCCGCGATGTTGATGAGATCCGCCTTGCGCCCGTGCAGCAGGAAATGCGCGCCGTCGATGAGTTCGAGCGCGTCGCCCATCGGCACGGGCACTTCCACGTGGCCGCCCGATGCCCACATCGTCGGTTCACCGCTATCGTTGGAATCATCGGCGCGCGGTGTCAGCGCAATGTCGGGGAACAATTCCCACGCGGCGGTGCGCGCGGTCCGGCGCGTCGCGATCTGGCCGGTTTCGGTGCTGCCGTAGATTTCCATCAGCGGCGCCTGCAGACGCGCTTCGGCGTCGAGCGCGAGCTTCTCGGAAAGCGGCGCGGTCGCCGACAGCACGAGCGACGCACGCGGCAAGACGTCCTCGTTCGCCAACAGCGCGCGCAGGTGAATCGGCGAACTCACGAGGACGCGCGGCTCGGGGATGGCGTCGAGTTCCGCGCGGATATCGACAGGGTAGAACGGCTGGCGGTTGCTGAACGCGAGGCCGCCGAGCAGCGCGAGCAGCACCGTCGATTCGAAACCGTACATATGCTGCGGCGGCACGGTGCCGACGAGCGTGGCGCGTGCTTCTCCGAGCAGCCCCAGCCGGGCCGCCGCCGCGCGCACGTTCTTCACGAGAAAACCCCACGTCTTGCGATGCGGCACCGGCACGCCGGTCGAGCCGGACGTGAACACGTAAGCCACGACGCGCGCGGCGTCGATCTGCGGAACCTTCGCTTCGCCGTCAACGCGGGCCGCGGCGGATTCGGGATACCGGAAGCGCGGCAGATCGATCGAGCAATCGTCGGTGTCGTGCAGGCAGAAGGCGTCGGGCGCGAACGAGGCGAGGGCGCGCACCATTTCCGGCGTATGCGTGGACGGCAGCAGACTCGTCTTCCCCGCGACGAGCGTCGCGCACAGGCTAACCGTGAAGCGGTAACGGTCCGTGCAGACGTTGAACACATGCCCGCCTTCGGGGAGCGCATCGGCAAGTTGCTGCACATCGGCAATAAATTCGCGCACGGTGACGGGCGCGCCGCTGCGCCAGGCGATCACCTGATCCGGCGACGAATGGAAAACCAGCGGAAAGGTCTGCATGTGCGATGACTTCGTCGGCATCACTGCGCCCCGCTGCGACGCATCTGCATCGACTGCGTGTACGCGCGAACCGCGTCCATGATGCTCGACGGCTCCATGCCCGGCAGCGCGATGCGGCGGCAGCCGTACTCTGCGACGAACATCAGCCCGACGAGCGGCAGCGCGAGATAGTTGGCGAACGTGGACCACGCGACGATCGACGCGCACGCGAACAGCACCGTCGAGACGAGTGCGGTGGCGATGAAAAAGAGCGTCCACGCGACGGTCACGCGCCGCGTATAGCGCGCGACGCGCGGTTCGAGCTTGCCGTGGACCATGGTCGCGAACTGGGTGCAGAGCGGCTCGCGGCCTTGGCCGAGCGTGCACCCGAACATCCACGCCAGCGCGAGATTGAAGCTCGCGTGCTCGAGCCACAGGCCCCAGCCGAAATGCGCGGTCAGCGGCGCGCGGCCGAGCCACAACACGGCGCAGGCGAGCGCCCACAACGGCAGCAGCCACGCGCGCGCCGGCGAGCGCACGGCGGCGTTCAGCGCGATGAGCAACAGGGGCGCGAGCACGAGCGCGAGGCCGAGGCCGTGCGCGCCGGGCGTCGACGCGGCATGGTGCGCGCCGAGCTGATACGCGGCGATCGCGCCCACGACGCCCGCCGCGCGCAGGAAACGGGTGAGCCGGGCGGCGCTCATGAGCGCACTCGCGCCGCACGCGACGCTGGCGAAGACTGGCTCGAAGAGGCCGGTCGAAGGAAAAAGGTACGCAACATGGATGCGGCTGCGGCGCTCTTTATGAGCGCTCGTTCGTTGGACAAAAAGACGGCAGTCGCCTGCCTGAAGGATATTTTCTCGCGCGGGTGCGAGCCCGGTCTGTAACCGATTGTTCGATGATCTTACATTCGTCAGACGGGCGGATTCTACCCTACCGGCGCGGCCACCCGACCGGCGCGGGAAACCACTGATTTTTCTCGAAAATATCGCGGCGCGGCAAAGCGCACGGCCGGTTACCTTTTCTACTAGGCGTCCCGATAGGGCATCGTCTAGAATTTCGCCACTGCAATTATCTCGAAAACAGGCAGCCAGCACGTCTTGCGAGCGGCCTTTGCCGCACGTTTTTGCGCTGGTCTGTGCATACGATGAATGAACTGGAAAGAGAGCTCGCCGAGCTGATCGTCGCCGAACTGAATCTCGAGGATGTCGATCCCAAGGCCGTCTCGGCCGATACGCGCCTGTATGAAGAAGGCTTCGGGCTCGATTCCATCGACATCCTGGAGATCGCGCTCCTGATCTCGAAGAAATACGGCTTCGAGCTGCGCTCGGACAATCCGGACAATCAGAAGATCTTCGCGAACCTCGGCGCGCTCGCGGCGCATGTCGCCGCGCATCGCACGCGCTGAGGCGGGCGCGCCCCGCTGTCACGCAAGTGAAATCCGCCGCATCGAGACTGAACGACGCGCACGCTCGTGCGCTCCCGATGCGGCCACGCAACACGGGAAACGGATAAGCGAAATGGAATCGATGACGGGAGCCACGCCATGCGCGCGCTCGTGACGGGCGGCAGCGGGGCGATCGGACAGGCGGTGAGCCGCTCGCTCGCGGCGGCGGGGCACGAAGTGTGGATTCACGCGAACGGCGGCATCGACCGCGCTGAAAGCTGCGCGCAGGCGATCCGCGAGGCGGGCGGCACGGCGCATGCGATCGCCTTCGACGTAACCGATCCCGACGCGACCGAAACCGCGCTCGCGCGCATTCTGGCGGACGGCCCGGTGCAGATTCTCGTCAACAACGCGGGCATCCACGATGACGCGCCGATGGCCGGCATGACGCGCCAGCAATGGAAACGCGTGCTCGACGTCACGCTCGACGGTTTTTTCAATGTCACGCAGCCGCTGCTGATGCCGATGATCCGCACGCGCTGGGGGCGCATCGTCAATATGTCGTCGCTGTCGGGGATGATGGGCAATCGCGGGCAGGTGAACTACGCGGCGGCGAAGGCGGGCCTCATCGGTGCGACGCGCGCGCTCGCGCAGGAACTCGCGTCGCGCGGCATCACGGTGAATGCGGTGGCGCCCGGCGTCATCGATTCGCCGATGCTCGGCCAGGCGTTTCCGCACGAGCGCATCAAGCAGCTTGTGCCGGCGCAGCGCGCGGGCACGGCGGAGGAAGTCGCGGGCATGGTCGCGTATCTGGTGTCGGACGCGGCGGCGTATGTCACCGGTCAGGTCTTGTCGATCAACGGCGGAATCGCGTAAGGCGAACACAACGCAGAGGAGCGGGATGAGCGAAGCGACGCAAACGCAGCAAACCTGGGATGTCGTCGTGATCGGCGGCGGTCCCGCCGGATCGACGGCGGCGACGCTGCTCGCCGACCGCGGCTATCGCGTGCGCGTGCTGGAGAAGGCGCGGCATCCGCGCTTTCATATCGGCGAATCGTTGCTGCCCGCGAATCTGCGGCTCTTCGACAAGCTCGGCGTCGCCGATGAAGTGCGCGCCATCGGCATGGTCAAGCTCGCGGCCGAGTTCGTGTCGCCGCAGCACGACAATCGCATGCAGCGCTTTCTCTTCGCCGATGCCTGGGACAAGTCGATGCCGAGCGCGTATCAGGTGCGCCGCTCCGAACTCGATGAAATCCTGCTGCGCAATGCCGCGAAGCACGGCGCGCAGGTGAGCGAGGGCTGCCGCGCGCGCGATGTCGCGTTCGCGCCGGACGGTTCCAGCGCGACGATCAACGCCGAGCACGACGATGGCCGCACGGAGGAAGTGCGGGCGCGTTTCGTCGTCGATGCATCGGGCCGCGACACGCTGCTTGCGAATCACTTCAAGACGAAGCGCCGTAACGACCGTCACAACTCGTCGGCGCTGTATGGCCACTTCAGAAACGCGCGTCGCAACGAAGGCGCGAACGAAGGCAACATCACCGTGTTCTGGTTCGAGCACGGCTGGTTCTGGTTCATTCCGCTCGCGGACGGCGTGACGAGCGTCGGCGCGGTCGTGTGGCCCGCGTATCTGAAGCAGCGTCCGAAGGGCACGTCGGTCGAGGCGTTCTTTCGCGACACCATCGCGCTGTGCGCGCCGCTCGCCGAGCGCCTGAAAGACGCCGAACTGATCAGCGAAGTCCACGCGACGGGCAACTATTCGTACACCGGCGACATGACGCACGGGCGCAACTTCCTGCTGCTCGGCGATGCCTTCGCGTTCATCGATCCCGTGTTCTCGTCCGGCGTGATGCTCGCGATGCAAAGCGCGTTCGCGGGCGCGGAAGCCATCGACGAGGCGCTTGCGAATCCGGCCAGCGCGCCAGCCGCGCTCGCGAAGTTCGATCGCGACATGCGCCACGGTCCGCGCGAGTTCTCGTGGTTCATCTATCGCATGACCTCGCCGACGATGCGCAATCTCTTCATGGGCCCGAGGAATCCGCTGCGCATGAAGGAAGCGCTGTTGTCGCTGCTCGCGGGCGATATCTTCGGCACGACGCCGATCTGGCATTCGCTGCGCGCGTTCAAGGGCATCTATTACATCTCGGCGGCGCTCGACTGGCGCAACTCGCTGCGCGCATACCGCCAGCGCCGCCGCAATCTGACCGAAGCGGAACGCGCGGAGTTGTCGGCCAATTGATGACGATGCCGGTAATCCGTTCGCCGCGCGTGGCGCTGTTGCTGCTGCTCATCGCGAGCGGGGCGGCGCGCGCGGAAGACATGCCGCCGCCGAGCAAGCCGCTGTGGGAGCTCGGCATCGGCATGGGCGTGGCCGCGTTTGCGCACTATCCCGGCTCGGACCAGACGCGCGCGTGGGTCTTTCCGTTGCCGTATGTGATCTATCGCGGCAAGTTCTTCCGGGCGGACCGCGACGGCGTGCGCGGTCAGTTGCTCGACACCGACCGCGTCAACTTCAATATCAGCCTGCTCGGTTCGCTGCCCGTCTCCAGCCGCGACGACAACGCGCGCGCCGGCATGCCCGATCTCAAGCCGACGATCGAAATCGGCCCGTCGGTGGAAGTGCATCTGTGGCGCACGCCATCGCGCGACATGCTGCTCGATCTGCGTCTGCCGGTGCGCATGGGGATCACGCTGGAATCGTCGCCGAAGACGGTCGGCTGGCAGTTCGAGCCGAACTTGAACCTCGATATCGTCGATGTCGCGGGCGTTTCAGGCTTGCGCGTCGGCATGCTCGCGGGGCCGATGTTCGCCGACGGCAGGTACAGCGACCACTACTACACGGTCGCGCCGCAATACGCGACGCCGGGCCGTCCCGCGTTCCAGGCGAGCGGCGGCTACGCGGGCACTCAGGCGCTCGTGTCGATGTCGCGGCGCTTCAGCCGATACTGGGTCGGCGCGTTCATGCGCTATGCGAACCTCGCGGGCGCGAGCTTCGCGGACAGCCCGCTCGTGCGGCAGAAGAGCGTGCTCTCGGGCGGCGTGGCGCTCGCGTGGGTGTTCGGGCAGTCGTCGAAAATGGTATCGAGCGATGAGTGACGCGCATCGGAAAATCGGCGGCGCGGACGGGAAGCCGTCGTTCGTGGCCGCGCTCGAATCGGCGTGGCAATGCGTGGCGTTTTATTTCGCGCTCGTCGTGCTGGCGCTCGTGTGTCTCGCGTGGTTTCCGTTCGCGCTGATTCTGCGGCGCGTGCTGACCGTCGATGCCGGGCGGCGCGTCGGGCGCACCGTCGTGCAGCGCGTGTGGCATATGTACTTCGCGCTGCTGCGCACGCTCGGCGCATGCCGTTTCGATCTCTCGGAACTCGATTCGCTCGCGGGCCAGCCCGCGATGATCCTCGCGCCGAATCATCCGTGCCTGCTCGATGCGCTCTTGATCGCGTCGCGCGTGCCCGACACCTGCTGCGTGATGAAGGGCGATGTCGCCGGCAACGTCTTCCTCGGGCCGGGCGCGCTGCTCGCGGGCTATATCGTCAACGATACGTCTGTCGGGCTGATTCGCGCGGCCGTCGCCGAGTTGCAGCGCGGCTCGCCGCTGCTGCTGTTTCCCGAGGGCACGCGCACCGGGCAGGCGGCCGTGAATCCGCTG
Source organism: Caballeronia sp. 11_S32 (assembly GCF_056930355.1). Lineage (NCBI taxonomy): Bacteria > Pseudomonadati > Pseudomonadota > Betaproteobacteria > Burkholderiales > Burkholderiaceae > Caballeronia > Caballeronia sp. 11_S32. The sequence goes on along the minus strand of NZ_JBXOWH010000001.1, from coordinate 757,428 downwards.
AAGGGCGGCATCGCGTTGATCGCGGCGCGCGCGCAGGTGCCGGTGCAGACGCTCATCATCGAAACGGATTCGGGCTTTCTCGGCAAGGGCTGGCAGATCTTCAAAAAGCCCGCGTTGCCGATCACCTATCGCGTGACGCTCGGCCGCCGCTTCGCGCCGCCGGGACGCGATCACGCCGCATTGCAGACGTTCATCGGCGAATTGCAGCGCTTCTATGCGGGCGAGCTCGACGCGCATCGTCCGCCCGGCTGAAAACGCCAGCGTCGGCAGACGTTAAAATTCGTCGCATCTCTTTCCGCTTTTCGTTTTTTTTCAATGCCTTCGACACGCGCATCATCCACGCATCTCGTCCTCATTCCGAGCTACAACCCCGGCGAGAAAGTCGAAGAAACGGTGCGCGGCGCGCGCGAGCAGTGGAATCCGGTGTGGGTCGTCGTCGACGGCAGCACGGACGGCAGCGCCGAGCGCCTCGTGACAATGGCCGAAGCCGATCCGGGCCTGCGCGTGATCGTGCTGCCGGAGAATCGCGGCAAGGGCGCGGCGATTCTCGCGGGCCTCGACGAAGCCGCGAAGCTCGGCTTCACGCACGCGCTCACGATGGACTCGGACGGCCAGCATCCCGCCGCGCTGATCCGCACGTTCATGGAAACGTCGATGAACGCGCCCGACGCAATGATCCTCGGCCGCCCGAAATTCGACGCCAGCGCGCCGCAGCTTCGCGTGCAGGGACGGCGCATCTCGAACGGCTGGGCGAATCTCGAAACACTGTGGATGGGCATCGGCGATTCGCTGTACGGCTTTCGCGTGTATCCGGTCGCGCCGCTCGCTTCGCTGATGCGCAGGCAGCCCTTCATGCGCCGCTTCGACTTCGATCCCGAAGCGGTCGTGCGTCTTTGCTGGCGCGGCGTGCGGCCGATCAACCTCGACGCGCCCGTGCGCTACTTCACGCCGGAAGAGGGCGGCGTCTCGCATTTTCACTATGGCCGCGACAACGCGCTGCTCACGTGGATGCACGCGCGTCTGTTCTTCGGCTTCGTGCTGCGATTGCCGCTCCTCATCCTGCGAAGACTCAGCGGACGATGATCAGCGCGGATCGCTGACCGTCGAGTTCATCGTCACGCCCGCGATCACCGTGTTCTTCAACGCGATGTCGTGCACGTTGTACGCGTAGATCGGGCCGGGCGTCGTCGCGGTCGCGGGACCGGCGGCGACCGGCGTGCCGAAATCGCAATCGGTGATGGTGACGCCCGTGATCGCGGGAACCGCCGGCGTGGGCGCGGGGCCGTTGTAGTCGAACGCGACCGGGCCCTGCGCGACGATGGCCTGAAAGCACGACCCCGTCACGCCGTTCAGCGACACATTGCTCGCCTTCACGTTCGAGATATTCACGTTCTGCACGAGCGCGGGCCGCGTGCGGATCGCGTCCTTCGATGGTTGATAGTCGCAATCGAACGTGATGATCCCGCCTTGCGATGCCGACGGATTCGCCGCCGTCGCCGTCACCACGCCGATGGGCACCGTCGAGTTGATCGGGCTGCCCGCGAGCATGCTGCTGCCGTAGCCCGAAGGCGTGAGACTCACGCCGTTGGGCAGCGTCACGTTGTCGACGTAGAAGTCCTTCACGAAGCCGCCGCGATTCATGTTCGTCTTGATGCGGATCGCGATGTTCAGCGAATTCGTCGCCCAGAACTTGTTGAGCATCTGCAGGTTGCGCGCGTAGATCTTCTGCACGCCGCCGCCCATTTCGCTGCCGAGCGTGATGCCGCCGTGGCCGCTGTTCATCGTGCAGTTCTGGATGACGTGGTTCTGCGCCGGGCCGTATTGCGTGTCGAGATCCTTGCCCGATTTGATCGCGATGCAGTCGTCGCCGGTGTTGAACGTGACGTTCTCGCACAGCACGGTGTCGCACGCGTCGGGGTCGAAGCCGTCGTTGTTTGGGCCGATGCTGTCCACGGTCACGCCGCGCATCACGACCTTCTCGCAATCGGTCGGATGATGCTGCCAGAACGGCGTGTTGTTCGTGCGATAGCTTTCCATCAGCACGTTGGTGCAGCCGATGAATTCGACCATGCAGGGCCGCAGATAATGCCCGATGCCGAAGATGCGCTTCTCGATGGCGACGCCCGCCTCCGATAGCGCGGGCAGATAGTTCTGGTCCTGCTGCCAGGGCGTGGCGCGATCGGTGAGCTTGGCGTAGAGCGCATCGGAGATGCCGGGCACGGCGGTTTTCAGATCGACATTGTTCGGATTGACCGATGCCTGCGAAGGCGTAGACGCGTTCACGCAGCCGTAGACGCCGTTGTTGCCCTTCCAGGTCCACCAGCAGGTCGCCGTGTTGCCGCTGCCCGCGAACGGTGTCATCGCCTGGCCGTTGAGCACGGATGTGTCGCCTTCGCCCGTCACGGCGATGTTCTTCTGATTTCGCGCGTAGACCGGCGGGCCATAGTTGAGGCAATCGTTGGCCTGCCAGCGGCTGTAGTAGAGCTTGCCGTTCGCGCCGCAATCGATCGGGCCGTCCTTCGCGTAGTCGGCGGGATTCGGGCTGAAGTAGATCGTGCAGTTCGCGGAGAGATGGAAATCGACGTTGGACAGCAGCACGATCGGCCCCGCGCAGTACCACGTTCCCGCGGGCACGACAACATGGCCGCCGCCCGCCGCGTTGCACGCCGCGATGGCCGCGAGGAACGCGGGGCGCGAGTCGAACGAGCCGGGTGCGTTGGTCTGGTCCGCGCCGGTGGACAGCGGCGATTTCGCCGGGTCGGTGTACGGGTTCGTCGCCGCGATGACCGCGCAGGGTTTCGCGCCGTAATCGGTGACGGGAAACTGACGGTCGGGGAACATCGACTTCGACACGCTCTGCAGCGCATTCACGATCTGCGTCGCCGAGCCGGACGGGCCCCAGATCGGGTCTTGCGCGGCGGGCGGCGTCGCGCCGGAGCCGGAACTGGAGCCGGAGTTGTCGTCGTGGCCGCCGCAGCCCGCGAGCACGCCGAACGTGCTCATCGCGCCGATGAGCGGCGCGCCCGCCGAGATGCCGGCGAATTTAACGAACGTGCGGCGCGCGGCGGATCGTACCGCCGATGCATTTTTCGGTTGCTTCATCGATGTCTCCTTGTGTGTTCTGTAGGCGCGACGACGCGCGGACGCGCGGCGGCCGATTTGGGGCATATGTGAGGGAAGAGGAACCGCGCGTCAGTGCGGCGTCAGCGCAGGACGTTGCCGAATAAAGAAACGATGTCGTACAACTGTAGCGCGACAAACCATGACGTCTCCAGCCATGTGGGGGTGCGCGCGTGGGGCCGCGCGTCGGTGAGCAAACGTTAGCGGAGTTGGCTAGGCGGCGTCAAGCGGGACTAACATGTAGGCCGTTTGCGAAATAAGACATCGTATTTTTATGTAGCCTTCTTCAGCACGAGCCGCGCTTCCAGCCCGCCGCCTTCGCGATGATGCAGCGTGAGCGACGCGTCCATCGCGAGCGTGAGCTGGCGCGCGATGGCGAGGCCCAGCCCCGTGCCGCCCGTCTGCCGGTTGCGCGAGCCTTCGAGCCGCACGAACGGCTCGAACACGGCTTCCAGCGATTCGTCGGGGATGCCCGGACCGCGATCGAGCACGGAGATCACGGCGCGGCCATCGTCGCGGGTGGCGACTTCTATCTCCGCCGCGCCGGAATACTTGATCGCGTTATCGACGAGATTGCCCACGACGCGCTTCAACGCCTGCGGAGGTGCCATCAACGCGCCGCCGATGCTGCCGGAGAGCGTGACAGTCTGCCCGGCATCGAGATAATCGTCGACGATGCTTTCGAACAGCGCGTCCGGATCGATGCGGCGCGGCGCCTCGTTCGTGCCGTGCAGCGTGCGCGCGTAGGTCACGCCTTCCTTCACGAGCGATTCCATCTCCTTGAGGTCCTGCTGGAGCTTCGCGCCGGTCGTCTCGTCGTCCATCACGTCGACGCGCAGGCGCATGCGCGTGATCGGCGTCTGCAGGTCGTGCGTGATCGCCGCGAGAATCTGCATGCGCTGGGTCATGTACATCGAGACGCGGTCCTGCATCGCGTTGAATGCCTTCGCCGCGCGCGCGACTTCTTCCGGGCCGGACTCGGGCAGGCGCTCGGCCTTGAGATCGGGGCCGAGCGTATCGGCGGCGCTGGCGAGGCGCTTGAGCGGGCCGGTCGCGAGACGCACCGCGAGCCAGCAGCACGCGCCGATCACGATCAGCTGCAGCACCAGAACCAGCGGCAGCCAGCCAGACAGGGGCGTGCCGACCATCGGACGCATGTCGATGGTGAGCGGCGAGCCGTCCGACAGCTTCAGATGCACCTGGAAGCGCTCTTTATCGCCGGGCACGGCATTGACCGTCAGCCGATACTTCTTGCCGAGGCCTTCGCCAATCGAGCGGGCGAAGCGCTCCGAGAGCGCGGCATCGGGCGCCGCGCCGCTTTTGTCGGTGATGCCCGGCCCGAGGATGAACATATAGCTGCGCCGCGCGAGACGCGGCAGCCACGCCGCGCGTTCGTCCGGCGGCAGATGATCGAGCAACGCGACCGAGCTCGCGACCTCGCGCTCGACGTAGCCCATCATCACGTTGGTCATCGACTCGTCGCGTTCCCGCATCGTCAGAAGGAACGAGAAGGTCTGCGCGAGCGCCAGCCCGACGACGAGGATCAGCGCGAGCCGCGCGAACAGCGTGCGCGGCCAGTGCAGCAGGGAATGCGACGAAAGCGTGCTCATTCGGAAGACCCGAGCGGTTTGACCTCGGCCGAGAACACGTAGCCCTCGCTGCGCAGCGTCTTGATGTAGCGCGGCTCGCGCGCGGTGTCGCGCAGGCGCTGACGCAGACGCGACACGAGCAGGTCGATGGAGCGGTCGAATGCATCGGCCTGACGGCCTTGCGTCAGATTCAGCAGTTGATCGCGCGTGAGCACGCGTTGCGGATGATCCAGAAACACGCGCAGCAGCCGGTATTCCGCGCCGGAGAGCGAGACCATCGTGCCTTCGGCGTCGAGCAGATGACGCGCGGTGGTGTCGAGGCGCCAGTCGCCGAATCCCAGCATCGGCGATGATTCCGTCACTTCCATCCCCGGCGGCAGCATGCGCGTGCGGCGCAGCACCGAGCGGATGCGCGCGAGCAGCTCGCGCACGGCGAAGGGCTTGGGCAGGTAATCGTCGGCGCCCATTTCGAGGCCGAGAATGCGGTCGGCTTCCTCGTTGCGCGCGGTGAGCATCAGCACCGGCACATCGCGGAACTTGCCCGCGCGCAACTCGCGGCACAGCACGAGACCGTCTTCGCCGGGCAGCATCAGATCCAGCACGATCAGATCCGGCGCGCCGTGCTGCTCCAGCACGGCGCGCATCTGCCGGCCGTTCGCCGCGAGCGACACGCGCATGCCGTTCTTCTCCAGATAGCTCGCGAGCAGCTCGCGAATGCCGCGATCGTCGTCGACGATCAATACGTGATCAGTGGTTTCCATCGATGGATCGTTGTCGTTGACGCTTGAGTTGCACCCGGCTCGGGCTGACGAGCAGACACTGAACCGGATGGGCCATTTCCGTCGCGATCCCGCCGACGAGAAAGGCGAGGACCGCCAGCATGCGTTTCATTCGAAGCTCCCGCTGATGACGCGATGACTGCGTTATAGCGCGCCCCGGCGGATGTTTTGTATCGCAGTGTATCCCGCATGCCGCGCGATACATAACATTGCGCAATGCGTCATGTCCCGACACAAGCGGGATACGCGCGCGCAGTCCAATGCGGTCATGCCGATGCGAACGTCGGCCTGCCGGGGCGACAGGTCCATCGCGGACCGCCCCGATTTCCACCGCATTTCAAAGGACTTCGTCATGCTCGCCGGAATCAGAAAGGCAGCCGCATGCGCCGGATTGGCCGCGTGCGCCGCCATCGCGCCCGCGCACGCCGCCGCGCCCGCAAGCGCCAACCTCAACGCCAACACAGCGCCGGAATTCGCCGGCATCGACACATGGCTCAACAGCGAGCCACTCACGCTCGCTCAGTTGCGCGGCAAGGTCGTGCTCGTCGATTTCTGGACCTTCGCGTGCGGCAACTGCGTCAACACGCTGCCGGCCGTGAAGTCGTGGCACGCCAGGTACAAGGACAAGGGGCTCGTCGTGGTGGGCGTGCACACGCCCGAGTTTCCGTTCGAACAGGACACGCATAACGTGCAGCGCGCGATCGAGCGCTTCGGCATTACATATCCCGTCGCGCAGGACAACCGCTATGCGACCTGGGTCGCGTACGGCAATCAGTATTGGCCGGCGTTCTATCTCATCGACAAACACGGGCGCGTGGCCTACACGCACGTCGGCGAGGGCGATTACGCGCAGACCGAAGCCGCGATCCAGAAGCTGCTCGCCGAGCGCTGAGCGGGCCTTCGTATCGCAATGTATCTGGAACGCACGCGATACAAAACATTGCACAGCACCGGGTTTCCCGACACAAGCCAGATACCTCCGGGGATTCAAATACACACAACGACGGCTCACGAGTGAAACGCAAGACAGGCACCGGGAAGCCCAAGTGACGTAACTCGTTCAACCGACTGATTGATCCGCTCAAGGAGAAACACCATGAAATCCACGATCGTTGCATTTGCTCTCGTCGCCGGCGCTTTGACGGGTGTGGCTCACGCCGCCGTGACCAGCAACCCGATGAGCGTGCAGACCGAACAGGCCGTCGCGAAGCACGCGTACGAAGGCAAGACGCGCGCCGAAGTGAAACGCGAGCTGGTGCAGGCTCAGCGCGATGGCCAGATCGCCGCATTGCGCAGCCTGTACCAAGGCAGTTGATTAGCCTGCCAACCCGTTTTCAAGTTCTCGAAGAGAGGCACATCATGATCAAGCAATTCGTCACCGCCGCAGTCATCGCCGTCAGCGCCGTCGCCGCCGGTTCCGCATTCGCCAGCAGCGGTTACGGTCCCGCGCCGCATTACGACCCGCTCGCGGGCGCGCCCGCATCGCAGCGCGGCGTGAGCGCGCAGACCATTGCCAACGAAAGCGCCGCCATGCCGATGCAAGCCTACGGCGGCATGGGCGACACGGTCTCGCAATCGGGCGCGCGCGGCGCGACGACGAACGACGTCGCCAGGCTTTTCGCGCATCACTAAGCCAATCGACTTTCGAACATCATCGAACAAGGAATTCATCATGACCCAGATCGACACCGTCCTGTACACCGGCAAAACCCGCGTCGTCGGAGGCCGCGAAGGCTTCGCGAAGAGCACCGATGGCCGTCTCGACGTGAAGCTCTCGCCGCCCGGATCGACGGGCGCGGGCACCAATCCCGAGCAGATGCTCGCCGCGGGCTGGTCCGCGTGTTTCATCGGCGCGATGGGCAAGGCGGCCGCCAAGCTGAAGACGCGTCTGCCCGCCGATACCGCCGTCGATGCGGAAGTGGACCTCGGCATGGCCGGCGAAGCGTATCTGCTGCGCGCGCGCCTGAACGTGAGCCTGCCTGGCATCGAGCGCGCGGTGGCCGAGGAGATCGCGAGCATGGCGCATCAGACTTGCCCGTACTCGAAGGCGCTGAAGAGCAATATCGACGTGACGATCAAGGTGGTCTGACGCAATTCATCGGCGCGATCCGGTCCGGTAGACTTGGCGCTTCATCGACCAAGCACCGAGCCGACATGGACCGAATCGACGCGATGAAGGTGTTCATCGCCACGCTGGACGAGGGCAGTCTGGCGGGCGCGGGGCGGCGGCTCGGCCGTTCGCCCGCCGCCGTGAGCCGGGCCATCGCCTTTCTCGAAGCGCACACCGGCACGGCGCTGCTTCATCGCACGACGCGCACGATCAAGCTTTCCGAAGCCGGCGAACGTTATGCCGCCGCGTGCCGCCGCATTCTCACCGATCTCGAAGAAGCCGACCTGCTGATCGCGCATGAACGTTCCGCGCCGCGCGGGCTGTTGACGATCACCGCGCCCGTCGCGGCCGGCGAAGACCTGTTGCGCCCGATGCTCGATGATTTCATCGCGCGCTTTCCCGCCGTATCCGTGCGCCTGCACATGCTCGACCGTCCCGTGAGTCTGATCGACGAGGGCATCGATGTCGCGCTGCGCATCGCGCATCTGTCGGACTCGACGCTGATCGCGACTCCCGTCGGCGAAGTGCGGCGCGTCGTGACTGCGTCGCCGCGTTATCTCGTGAAGCATCCGCGCATCAAAACGCCCGCCGATCTCGCGCAGCACCAGATCATTTCAATGACGCATTTCGGCCTCGACTCATGGAGTTTTCCGACCTCGAGCGGCTCGACGATTCCGCAAGTCGTGCAGTTCGCGCCGCGCTTCATCGTGAACACGGTGCGCGCGGCGGTGGCTTCGGCTGTGGACGGGCACGGCGTCACGCGGCTCTTTTCCTATCACATCGCGAAGGAAGTGAAGGACGAGTCCCTGCGAATCGTGCTGCCGGACAGCGAGCACGCGCCGCTGCCCGTGCATCTGCTGACGCCGCATGGGCGGCTCGCGGTGCCGAAAGTGCGCGCGTTCGTCGATTTCGCCGCGCCGCGCCTGCGACGTCACTTCAGGCAATTGCAGCTCGATTCAACCGCCTAGCGGAAGATTGTCTTCCCGGTTTCGTCGATTCTCTCTGTGGACGATGGAATATAGACTGGCCTTCATCGAAGGGTGCGTAGACCGCGCCCGATGCAGCGATGGAGGCAGTAATGCGATACGCAGTCTTGAATCAATCGGAGCGCGGGGCGTTCCAGGTCTGGCGCGGCATGCTGGCCGGCGCCAGCGCGAGTCTGGTGGGCATCGGGCTTGCGCGCTTTGCCTACACGCCGCTCTTGCCGGCGATCATCGGCGCGCACTGGTTTCCGGCGTCGACGGCGGCTTATCTCGGCGCGGCCAATCTCGGCGGCTATCTCGCGGGCGCGCTGGCGGCGGGCCTGTTCGCGCGTCACGCGCGTGCGGCGACCATTCTTCGCGCGATGATGGTCCTCGCCACCATCGCGTTCGTCGCGTGCGCGTTTCCCGTGTCGTTTCTGTGGTTCTTCGCGTGGCGCTTTCTGTCGGGCATGTCCGGCGGCGCGCTGATGGTGCTCGCCGCGCCAACGATCATCGCGCATGTCGCGCCGTCGCGTCGCGGCTTCGCGAGCGGCGCGATCTTCACGGGCATCGGGCTCGGCATCGCCGCGTCGGGGACGATCGTGCCGCTGCTGCTTCGGCAAGGGCTCACAGAGACGTGGCTCGGCCTCGCGATGGTGTCCCTGCTGCTGACGATCGTCGCGTGGAACGGATGGCCGACGCAGGATGCGCCGGCGCCCGCGCAGCCGCATGAGCACAAGCAGGCGAAAGCGCCGTCGCCGCCCGCGTTGCGCGCGTTGTTCGCCGAGTACGCGCTCAATGCGGTCGGTCTCGTGCCGCACATGATCTTTCTCGTCGATTTCGTCGCGCGCGGTCTCGGAAAGGGCGTCGATGCCGGCGCGGAGTTCTGGGTGCTGTACGGGCTCGGCGCGATTGCCGGTCCGCTGCTTGCCGGTCATCTCGCCGATCGCGCGGGCTTCGGGCCTGCGCTGCGGGTCGCGTATCTGCTTCAGCTCATTGCCGTCGCGTTGCCCGCGGTATCGTCGAGTGCCGGTTTGCTGATGGTGTCGAGCGTGATGGTCGGTGCGTTCACGCCGGGCATCGTGCCGCTCGTGCTGGGACGCGTGAACGAACTGCTCGCGCATCATCCGGCGGCGCAGAAGGGCGCATGGAGCCGCGCGACCACCGGGTTCGCAGTGCTGCAGGCGGTCGCGGCCTATGGATTGTCGTTCCTCTTCTCCAACAGCGGCGGCGATTATCGCTTGCTCTTCGCGATTGGCGCGGCGGCGCTCGCGGTTGCGCTGGCGGTCGATCTGTTCGCCGCGTTGAAGCGCGGATAAGCAGCGTGCTCGCGCGATGCGCGCCGCGCGCATCGCGCGTCTTAAGCTTCCTTTAAGGTTCGTTTAAGACTCACGCCTTACGGTAGCGGACTCCTTTCGCCCGTCGCTGCCCCATGCCGCCACATCCTCGTATCCATCCACCGATGACGCGCATCTGATCGCGTCATGCTCAAACTCCATCTCTTTTTCATCGTCTTCATCTTCGTGAGTCTCGTGCCGCTCATTGCGCACGCGAAGCGCGTCATCGCGAAACCCGTCGTGCAGGCTCGCGCCGCGATCGCGGTCGATCTGACGAGCGGCCGCACGCTCTATTCGAAGCACGCCGACGAGCGCATGCCGGTCGCATCGCTCACCAAGCTGCTCACCGCGATGGTCGTCCTCGATTCGAAACGCTCGCTGCTCAAGCCCGCGCGCATCACCGATGCCGACGTCGATCGCCTCAAATGGTCGCGCTCGCGTCTGCCGGTCGGCTCGTTGCTCTTGCGTAGAACGATGCTGCATATCGCGCTGATGTCATCGGAGAATCGCGCCGCGTTCGCATTGAGCCGCGACTATCCCGGCGGCCGCACGGGCTTCGTGCGCGCGATGAACCACACTGCGAAGCGCCTGCACATGAAGCGCAGCCATTTCGTCGATCCGACCGGTCTTTCGCCGCGCAACGTATCGACCGCGCGCGATCTCACGAAGCTCGCGCGCGCCGCGTATCGCTATCCGACGATCCGCGAATACGCGACCTCGCACCACAAGCTCGTGCTCGGCGGAGCAGGGCCGCTGATGTATCGCAACACGGACCCGCTCGTTTATAACGCGGCCTGGGGCGTGGGCTTGCAGAAGACCGGATTCACGAACGAGGCGGGGCATTGCCTGATCGTCATTGCGACAGTGCATGGGCGTCCGACGCTCTTCGTCATCCTCGGCGCGCCGAGCGTGCACGGGCACTTTCAGGATGCGGCGAATCTGCGGAGCTGGCTGCTGAAACGTCCGATGCATCGCCGCCAGGATCGAACGCTCAGCCCGCAACGAGCGACTCCTCGGTGACAGGCCGGTCGTCGATCGGAAAGTGCAGCAGCGCCGCGACGAGACCGGCGATGGCCGTCGCGCCCCAGATCAGCGAGTACGAACCGGTCGTGTCGAACACATAGCCGCCGAGCCACGCGCCGAGAAACGATCCGAGCTGATGGCTCAGAAACACGACGCCGAACAGCGTGCCGAGATGCCGTGTGCCGAACACCTTCGCGATCAGCCCATTGGTCAGGGGCACGGTGCCGAGCCACGTCAGGCCCATCACGGCCGCGAAGACGACGACGGAAACGCTCGTCGTCGGCAGCAGCACGAAGAGCGCGATCGTGCCGCCACGAATCAGATAGAGCCACGCGAGCACGTGATGCTGCCGCCAGCGTCCGCCGAGCCAGCCGCATCCCCAGCTTCCGATCATGTTGAACAGGCCGATGAGCGCGAGCGCCGTCGCGCCGAGCCCGACGGGCATGTGGCACAGCATCAGATAGCCCGGCAGATGCGTCGCGATGAACGCGAGCTGGAAGCCGCACGCGAAGAAGCCGAGCGTCAGCAGCCGATAGCCGCGATGGCGCGATGCATACGCGAGCGTTTCGCGCAGCGGCATCGCTGCGGGCTGAGCATGCGTTTCATGCGACGCCGATGCCGATGCCAATGCCTTGTGCCGGCGGCTCGCGCGATCGAGCACGATGCCGAGCGGCGCGGCGAGCAGCAGCACGAAAGCGAGCGCATAGAGCGAGGCCGGCACGCCCGCATGCACGCGCACTTCCTGCGCGAAAGGCACCATCAGCACTTGCCCGAGCGAGCCTCCCGCGCTCGCGAGGCCCATCGCGACACTGCGCGTTTGCGGCGATGCGACGCGCCCGACCGTCGCGAGCACGACGCCGAAGCTCGTGCAGCTGATGCCGATGCCGACGAGCAGGCCGAGCCCGAGCACGAGCATCCATCCCGATGTCGCGGCGGCGGCGAGCGCGAGCCCGGCGGCGAACGTGGCCGCGCCCATCGCGACGACGGGCGCGGCGCCGTAACGGTCGGCGGCGGCGCCCGCGAACGGCTGCGCGAATCCCCACACGAGGTTGTGCAGTGCGATCGCGAAAGCGATCAACGTGACGGGCAAGCCGCGATCGAAGGAAAACGGTCCGATGAACAATCCGAAGGTCTGCCGCACGCCCATGGCCGCGCTGAGGATCAACGCGGCGGCGCCGATGAGCGCCCACGCCGTTGCGCGGTTCGTGTTCGGGCTGGTGTTGCTGTTGGTGCTCGACAGGGACGACATGGCTCGAATTCCTCCTTGCGGCCATCGTCGCAGGCGAACGTCCGTGCTGGCAAACGAAAAGTTTTCGCGGACGGTTGAGCGCAGTTCAATCGTGACGGCCTGCTTGCTCGCTTTTCTCGCTATCGGCAAACGCCTGAGCCTGCTCGACGAGCCAGTTGCGGAACGCGGCGAGATCGGCGCGGGCGCTCGCTTGCGGCGTCTCGCAGAGCCAGTACGCAGTCTGCGTCTCGACGCGCATCGGGGATGCCTCGACGAGCATGCCCGCCGCCAGCTCGCGATCGACGAGCGGCCGCCGCCCGATCACGACGCCGAGCCCGGCCGCGGCGGCATCGAATGCGAGCTGCACGGTATCGAAGCGCAGGCCGCCACGAAGATCGAGGCCATCGACGCGCGCGCCATCCATCCATGCCTGCCAGTCCTGGCTCGCGGTATCGACATGGATGAGCGCGGCGCGCGTGAGATCGACGGTGCCGTCGGCGCCGGTCAGCATCGCGCGATAGGACGGGCTGCAGACCGGCACCAGACGCTCGCCGAAAAGACGCTGCCACGATGCGCCGTCCACCGGGCCGCGCGAGAGGCGCAGGCCGAAATCGAAGCCATCGACGGGAAAGCCCGCTTGCCGCCGTGACGTGTCGACGCTCACATCGATGTTGGGCCAGCGCGCGCGGAAATCCGCGAGACGCGGGACGAGCCAGCGGGCCGCGAGCGTCGGCGCGCACGTAACGGCGATCGTGCGGCGCTTGCGTTTGTCGGGCAACGATTGCGTGCCGACCGCGATGAGCGAGAACGCCTCCGCGATATACGGCAGATACAGCTCGCCGGCGGCGCTCAGCGACAGGCCGCGCGGCTCGCGCACGAAGAGCTCGACGCCGAGCATCTCCTCCAGCGCGCCGATGCCGTGGCTCACGGCGCCGGGCGTCACGTTGAGCTCGGCGGCGGCGAGTTTGAAACTGCGATGGCGCGCCGCGGCTTCGAAGAGACGCAGCGCGTTGAGGGGAGGGAGGCGCAGGGGCATGTTGGCGTGTGGGATCGACGGCGTTCGCGCCTATATTGCCATCCCTCGATGCCGGCGAGGTCAGCGAACCGGCTCGCGCCGCGCTTTCCACCAGTCCCGAATGCGCCCCGCGACGAGCCTGTACGGCGGATTGGCGAACAGCAACGCCGCGCCCAGCGCGATGCAGCCGCAGACCAGAAACGTGCCGCGATAGCCGAGCGCCGCCACGAGCGCGCCCGACAGCACGCCCGAGAGAATCGACCCGACGCGCGATGCGTTGAAGAACAGCGCCGTGGCCGAGCCGGGGCTTCGCGGCATCAGGTCCTGCATGTAGGTCATGCCGAGACACGATGTCACGGACACGACGAACGCGTTGAAGGCCTGCATCGGAATCAGGAAGTGGACATTCGGCGAGGCTGCGACCGCGACGAAATAGATCAGATGCACCACGGCGCAGGACGCGAGCCAGCGCTGCTTGTCGAGGTGCGAGGCGCGCGCGCCGAGCGCGAGCATCATCGGGATTTCGAGCAGCGCGCCGAGCCCGAGCATGACGGATACGTCGATGCGCGTGCCGTGCATGCCGTGCACGACATAGAGCGGCAGCACGATCATGGTGGCGCTCGCGGCGAGTCCGATGAGCGTCATCGCGACGGTGGCGCGTCCGATCTCCGCGCGCGTATGCGACGCGCCGGCGTGCGGCGGCACGAGTTCCTCGGTGTCGGGCGCGGTCACTTCCAGCAGCGACGACGGATCGCCCGCATAGTGCGCGGGCGCGCTGTGCGGGTCGCCCTTGGGCGAATCGTGCATGCGCCAGACGATCCCGCCGCACGCGACGAAACACGCCGCCGCGAACAGAAAGAGGCCATAGAAGCCGGCGGCCGCCAGCACGAGCGCGCCGACGGAAGGACCGAAGACCCACGCCATCGAAAGAACGGTGCGCAGTGTGGCGAGCGCGAGCGAACGTTCGGCTTCGTCATCGACGGGCAATGCTGCACGCGCGAAGGAAAACACGAGCGACATCACGGAGCCGCCGGCGCCGAGAAACACGATGCCGATCGCGACCAGCGCCGCGTAATTGCGCACCACGCACAGCAGCAGAAAACCGAGCGACGAAGCGATGAGCGCCGCAAGCAATAGTTCGCGATGGTGGCCGCGCCGGTCGGACCATTTGCCGGCGAAGGCGCTGGCCACGACGCCGCTCGCGGCGATCGCCGTCATGAAGACGCCGAGCTTCAATGGGCTCATGTCCGCCTGTTCCACGCTGAAGAGCGACAGATACGGCGCGGTGAAGGACATCGCGACGCCGAGCATCAAGGTGGCGCCAGCAAGCGGCAGAAAGAAGGGAATGCGCGTGAGACCGAGCAGTCGGGTGTTCATCGGGGCGGGGATCGACTCGTGCGGTGAAGCCGGAAGGAGAAATCGTCCCTCGGCTGCAATCCGCGTTCCGCGCGCCGGGAGTAAGCGCACGCGGACCAGCGCGCAGTTTGCCATCGTGGAGGATCGGCGTGCTGTAACAAACTTTCTTCGATTGGCGGCGTTAGCTTGACATAATACAAATTAGCGCACATTTTCATTTGGTATGAAGAGTGCATGCGAGCATCCCGCGGGCCTGACCGAAACCGTTCCCGCTTTCAGGATGCTCCAACTCCAGTCAATCGCGTCCTTCCTCGAACCCGCCAAAAAACGCCCGCGCATTCGCCTCGAGACTTTCCAGGTGATATCCGCCTTCCTGCACGATCACCGAAGGCAAGTTCAGCCCCCCGATGACCGAGCCAAGCCGCCCGAACCCTTCGGTCGTCACCGCAACCTGCGCCTGTGGATCGTCCTTATAGATATCGAACCCAAGCGCCAGCACCAGCGCATCAGGCTCGAAGCGCTTCAGCACGCCCAGCGCATCATCCAGTTTCTCGAAGAAGACCGCCTCCGACGAGCCATGCGGCATCGGCAGATTGACGTTGAAGCCATCGCCCGGGCCTGCGCCGCGTTCTTCTTCATAGCCCGCCACGACCGGATAAAAGTTCGTCGGGTCGCCGTGAATCGAGATATACAGCACGTCGTCGCGCCCGTAGAAGATCTCCTGCACACCTTGGCCGTGATGCATGTCGGTGTCGAGGATCGCCACGCGCCCGAAGCGGCCACGCAGCGCCTGTGCCGCAATCGCCGCGTTGTTCAGATAGCAGAATCCGCCCGCGGCATCGGCGCGCGCATGGTGTCCGGGCGGACGGCACAACGCATAGGTCGCGTGCGCGCCATCATTCACGGCGTACGCAGCCGCCAGCGCGCTCTGCGCCGACCAGTACGCCGAACGCCACGTATTCGCGCCAACCGGACAACTGCCATCGGCGAGATAACGCGCTGCCTTCGCAAGAATGCCGCGCAACGGATTGGGATCGCGCACATAGATGTTCGACATCACTTCATCGCCCCAATCGTCGGGCATCTTCTTCCATTCGCGATGTCCTTCTTCGAGAAAGCGCAGATAGTTCATGTCATGCACGGCAGCGATGGCGGCCGCGCCGTGATCTTTCGGCGCGATCACGTCGAAATCGAGCGACTTCGCGGCCGCGACGAGCCGCGCCGCACGCTCGGGCACTTCCTGCGGCGCGCGCATCTGTCCGCGCGACATATAACTGCGCGGATGATGTAGGAGTTGTTCAGGGTGAAAGAATGTTTTCATCGGAAATCCTCTATTGCTCAACGACAGTGAGCGCGACGCCCGCGCGCGCGAGCACCGCATTCAGCAGCACGTTCGCGCCGCGCGTCACGTCTTCGGGCAACGCGTCTTCGGCTTCGTTGTGCGAAAGCCCATCGACGCATGGAATGAAAACCATCGCCGTCGGGCAATGGCGCGCGAGATGAATCGCATCGTGACCGGCGCCGCTCACGATGCGCTCGTTCGAATACCCCAGCGCATCGGCGGCCCGCGCGACGAGCGCGACGCAATCTGCATCGAACGGCGTAGCAGGACTGCGCCAGTATGTATCGACGGATACGCTCACGCCGCGCGCCGCCGCGACGCTTGCGAAAGCCGCACACAGATCGCGCTCCATCGCATCGACTTCGCCGTCGTCGTGATGACGAAGATCGACGGTGAACGCGATCTTCCCCGCAATCGTATTGCGCGACGCATTCGCGATGCTCACCTGTCCGATCGTCACGAGCCCGCGCGGCGCATACGCTTCGACGATTCGTTCCAGCTCCATCGCCATATGCGTGGCCGCGAAATACGCGTCCTTGCGATAAGGCATGGGCGTGGTGCCCGCATGCGCCGCAACGCCGGTCACGGTGACATCGAGCCAGCGGATCGCCTGTCCGCCCGTCACGACGCCGATCGTCGTGCCGTTCGCTTCGAGCACCGGCCCTTGTTCGATATGCGCCTCGAAATATGAATCGACCTTCTGGGCGCGCACGGCGCGCGGGCCGCGATAACCGCTTTGCACGAGCGCATCGGCGAGCGTGATGCCTTGCGCGTCCTGCTTCGCGAGCGCCTCGTCCAGCGACGCTGCGCCGGTGAACACCGCCGAGCCGAGCATCGCCGGCGTGAAGCGCGCGCCTTCCTCATTCGTCCACGAAACGATTTCGATGGGCTTCTCAGTCACGATGCCCGCATCGTTCAGCGCACGCACGAGTTCGAGCGCGGCCAGCACGCCATACACGCCATCGAAGCGCCCTCCTTCGGGCTGCGTGTCGAGATGACTGCCGATGAGAACCGGCGCCGCATCCTTTTGCGTGCCTTCGCGGCGTGCGAACAGGTTGCCGATTTCATCGACACTGACCGTCATGCCCGCATCGCGGCACCACTGCGCGAACAGATCGCGGGCATGCGAATCTTCTTCCGTCAGCGCGAGACGCCGCACGCCGCCCTTCGCGGTCGCGCCGATCCGGGCCATGTCCATCAAGCTTTGCCAGAGACGCGTGCCTTCGATTTGCAACAGGTTTTTCATGCTTGATTCCGTATCGTTCAACTTGAAATCGCTTTACATCGCACCGACCGATTCGGCCTGCTCGGCATGCGTCGCGCGGCGTGCATCGAGCGCGACGATGCACAGGAGCGAAATCCCCGCGAGGCACGTATAGAACACCGCGAGCGGCCACCATTGCCCCGTGTAGCGATGCGCGAGCCACGTGCCGACGAGCGGCGTCAGCCCGCCCGCCACCGCGCCGCACACCTGATAGGCGAGCGAGATGCCCGAGTAGCGCACACGCGTCGGAAAGACGCCGCTGACGAACCCGGCGATCACGGAATAGAAGCTCGCCATGCAGATCACGGCGATGGCGATGCCGATCACCATCGGCACGGCCGAGCCGCTTTGCACGAGCATGAACATCGGATAGGGAGAGATCATCGCGAGCAATGCCGCGAGCTTGAGAAAGCGCGCACCGCCGATGCGTTCCGCGAGCCATGCGGCAATGGGCTGCGCAAGGAACTGAATGATCGCGACCGCGAACAGGCAATCGAGAATGAGCGAGCGCGTCACGCCAACATATTGCGTCGTGTACGCGATCATGAAAGTGTTCGTGAAGTACACGCCCGCAATGCCGATGGTATTCGCGCCGATGCACAGCAGCACGAGGCCCCACGCGGAACTGAACACTTCGGCGATGGGCAGCTTCGCCGTGCGCTTCGCTTCCTTTACGCGCTGGAACTCCGGCGATTCGTTCACGCCGAGCCGGATCACGATACCGACGATCAGCAGCACCGCGCTCGCGAGAAACGGCACGCGCCAGCCCCACGACATGAAGTCGGCCTTGTCCATGGACGTGACCGCTCGGAACGCGATGAGCGACAGAATCAGTCCCGCGGGACTGCCGAGCTGCGCGAACGAAGCGAAGAACGTGCGACGCCCTTGCGGCGCATGCTCGCCCGCCATCAGCACCGCCCCGCCCCACTCGCCGCCCACCGCGATGCCCTGCACCACGCGCAACAGCACGAGCAGCACCGGCGCGAGTATCCCGACCTTCGAATACTCCGGCAGCAGGCCGACGCCGACGGTCGCGACGCCCATCATCATCAGCGTGGTCATCAGCGCTTTCTTGCGGCCGATTCTGTCGCCGAGATGGCCGAACACGATGCCCCCGAGCGGCCGCGCGAAAAAGCCCACGGCGAAGGTCGCGAACGACGCCATCGTGCTGACGAACGGGTCACTGGACGGAAAGTACAGCTCGCCGAAGACGAGCGCCGCGGCGGTCGCGTAGATATAGAAGTCGTACCACTCGATCATCGTGCCGATGAACGCGGCCGTGGCGGCACGCCCCGGCTGACGGGTATTGCTGATGGCTTGGGTCATGCGCTCTCCGATGCACTTCACGTGCAGTCATGTTCGATACGCATCTTTATCGTCAGCCATAAATTATTAGTCAAATTTCGCGTTATTATTCAGCGCATAAATTTGACTAATGATTAGACCGATGCGTACCGACATCGCGCGTTTTCTGAACGACCGGCTCGACTGGAACCTGCTGCGCACGTATCTCGTGATCATGCAGGAGCGCAGCCTGAGCCGCGCGGCGGCGCGGTTGTATGTGACGCAGCCGGCGGTGAGCCAGGCGTTGCGGCGGCTCGAGGAAACGCTGGAGCGCAAGCTGATCGAGCGGCGCGGCCCGTATTTCGCGCCGACGCAGGCGGGCGAAGAGGTCTACCGCATCGCAAGCGATATTTACGGCAATATTTCCCGGCTCGAGACCGAGCTCGACGACCGCACCGAGGACATCAACGGCTCCATTCGTCTGTTGACCATCAGCCGCATCGAGTCGCCCGTCTACGATGAATTCCTCGCGGATTTTCATCGCGCGTATCCGCGCATCGACTTGCAGATCGAAGTGATGCGTTCATCGGACATCATTTCGTCGCTGTTGCAGAAGACGGCGACAGCAGGGCTGGGCCTGTGCCGCACGCCGCACGAAAAGCTCGAAATGCGCTGTTTTCTGCGGCAGCGCTATGCGATTTTCTGCGGACGGCATCATCGCCTGTTCGGCAAGTCGACCTTGACGATGGACGATCTGCTCGCGGAGAACTTCGTGTCGTTCACGAGCGATCAGATCGGCGACAGCCTTTCGCCGCTCACCGTTTTTCGTGACCAGAAAGGCTTCACGGGGCGCATCGTGGCGTCGTCACCGAGCCTCGACGAAGTGCGCCGGCTGATTTTCGCGGGCTATGGCGTGGGCTGCCTGCCCGAGCACATCGTGCGCGACGACATCGCGCAGCAACGTCTGTGGCGCTTGCCCCCGGAGGAAGGCCTCGTCGATGTCGACGTGCATCTGCTGTGGCATCGCGACCGGAAGATGAACGCGGCCGATCACGCGTTTCTCGACAGCATGGAGCGCTGCATGCGGCGCTACGCGCTCGCCGAGCGCCTCGGCAAATAGCGTCCGCTCATGCAAGGCGCCATTACGCGCACGTTTCAAAACTCGAATCAATATCGCATTACGCTTCGGCAATATTAATAATCGCGTGCACGATCATTCGCTCAGCGAATCACGCATGCGTTGCCTATGATTTAGCACAGGCCCGTTCAAGTCCTTCTGCAGCGCATCGTCCAGCACGTCCTGGGTATCGACCTCAAACCGTCAAGGGACAAGGAGTCGTTCAGATGAAAGCTCCTCAGCGTTTGGCGCGAATCGAGTTGATGGCGCCGCTTTCCGGCGTGATGGTGCAACTCGAAACCGTGCCCGATCCGGTTTTCGCACAGAAGATGGTCGGCGATGGCGTGTCGATCGATCCCACATCCGACGAACTGCTCTGCCCGCTTCCAGGCAAGGTCACGCAACTGCATCGCGCGGCGCATGCCGTGACCGTGACGGGCGAGAGCGGGCTCGAAGTGCTGATACACATCGGCCTCGACACCGTGATGCTGCGCGGCGAAGGCTTCACGCCGCTCGTCAAGGAAGGCGACGCGGTTACCACAGGCCAGCCGCTGATCCGCTTTGATCCCGTCATCGTCGGTGCGCGGGCCGTGAGCCTGCTCACGCAGATGGTCATCGCGAACGGCGAGCTCGTCACGCGCTACGTGCCCGCGACGGGCCTCGTCACGGCGGGCCAGGACGTGGCGTTGTCGGTCGAGTTCGTTGGCGGCGCGCGTGAGGGCGCGAGCGGCGGCGCGGCAGGCGCGATTCTTTCCGACGAAGTCGCGCTGCCGAATCCGCAAGGCCTGCATGCGCGGCCCGCCGCGGTGTTCGCCGCCGAAGCGAAGAAATACAAATCCGATATCCGCGTCGTGCGCGGCAGCGAGAGCGCGAACGCGAAGTCCGTCGTCGCGCTGATGGCGCTCGCGACGAAGTTCGGCGACAAACTGCACGTCGAAGCCGCCGGTCCCGATGCAGGCGAAGCCGCCGCCGCGCTCGCGCGCCTGCTTGCATCCGGCTCGGGCGAGAAGCCCGGCGATGCGCCCGCCCCGGCCGGGGTCGCGCCGGAAGCGGCCGCTCCGAAGCGCGCCGCGCCCGCCGATGCGAACGAGTTCACCGGCGTATCGGCATCGCCGGGGCTCGCGGTCGGCAAGATCGTGCAGTTCCGGCAGGAAGTCATCGATGTCGCCGAAGCGGGCGAATCGCCGCAACGCGAGCGGGCACGTCTCGATGCCGCGCGCCACGAAGCGCGTCAGCAGATCGAGGCGCTGAAGGCGAAGCTCACCGATCCGTCGAAGGCGCAGATTCTCGACGCCCATCTCGAACTGCTCGACGATCCCGATCTCAACGACGCGGCCATCGCCGGCATCAGCGACGGTAAAAGCGCAGGCTTTGCGTGGCGCGCCGCGTTCGAGACGCAGGCGAGCGCACTGGAAAAAGTGGACAACGCGCTGTTGCGCGAACGCGCGGGCGATATCCGCGATGTCGGCCGCCGCGTGCTGGCGCTGCTCGCGGGCGTGAAGCAGGCGCATATCGACGTACCCGACGAATCGATCCTGATCGCCGAAGAGCTTTCGCCTTCCGACACGGCCTCGCTCGATCGCAGCAAGGTGCTCGGTTTCTGCACGACGACCGGCGGCGCGACGAGCCACGTCGCGATCCTCGCCCGCTCGCTCGGCATTCCGGCGATCTGCGGCATCGACGAAGACGCGCTGCAACTGCCCGATGGCACGCTCGTCGTGCTCGACGGCTCGCATGGCAGCCTGCGGCGCAACCCGAGCGCGGAAGATCTCGCGAAAGCGCGCGAGCGCATCGAGCGTCAGACGAAGAAGCGCGAGGAAGAGAAAGTCGCCGCGAGCAAGCGCGCCCTCACCGCCGATGGTCATCGCGTCGAAGTGGTCGCGAATATCCGGAACGCGCAGGAAGCGCGCGATGCGGTCGCGGCAGGCGCGGAAGGCGTCGGACTTCTGCGTTCCGAATTTTTGTTCGACAACCGCGATACCGCGCCTTCCGAAGACGAGCAGGCCGCCGAATATTGTGCGGTCGCGGAAGCGCTCGGCCGCGAGCGCCCGCTCGTCGTGCGCACGCTCGATGTCGGCGGCGACAAGCCCCTTTCCTACATGCCGCTGCCGAAGGAGGACAACCCGTTTCTCGGCCTGCGCGGCGTGCGCGTGAGCCTCGACCGCCCCGACATCTTCCGCGTGCAGTTGCGCGCGATCCTGCGGGCCGCGTCGATCGGCAATCTGCACATCATGTTCCCGATGGTCGCCGCGATCGAGGAAGTGCGCGCGGCCAGGCAGATCCTTCAGGAAGAAGCCGGCGATCGCATCGGCAGCGTGAAGATCGGCGTGATGATCGAAGTGCCGTCCGCCGCGCTCATCGCCGAGCCGCTCGCGCGAGAGGTCGATTTCTTTTCCATCGGCACCAACGATCTGACGCAGTACACGGTCGCGATGGACCGTGGCCATCCAAAGCTCGCGAAGCAGGCCGACGCGCTGCATCCCGCCGTGCTGCGTCTCATCGGCATGACGGTCGACGGCGCGCACAAGCACGGCAAGTGGGTCGGCGTGTGCGGCGGCATCGCATCGGATGCGATGGCCGTGCCCGTGCTCGTCGGCCTTGGCATCGACGAATTGTCGGTGAGCGTGCCCGCCGTCGGCTCGATCAAGGCGCAGCTCGCGCGCCTCACGATGGACGAAGCGCGCAAGCTCGCGGCGCAAGTCATCACGCTCGGCACCGCCGCCGAAGTGCGCGCCCTGCTCGCCCCTTACGGGGAATAAACGGAACAAACGGAACAAGCGGTACAACCGGTACAACCGGTACAACCGGTACAACCGGTACAACCGGTACAAACGGTACAAGCGGAGACCCGACATGTTCAAGAATGCCTTTGGGGTCGTGCAGAAAGTCGGCAAATCGTTGATGCTGCCGGTCGCGGTGCTGCCTGTCGCGGGCCTTCTGCTCGGCCTCGGCGCGACCGATTTCCACGGCTACGTGCCCGCCATCGTGCTCGCGCTGATGAAGAACGCGGGCGACGTGATCTTCGGCAACCTGCCGCTCATCTTCGCGATCGGCGTCGCGCTCGGCTTCACCGAGAACGACGGCGTTTCGGGCATCGCCGCGACCATCGGCTATCTCGTGATGACGGCGACGCTCGGCGTGATCGCTAAATGGGAAGGCGTCCAGCCCGACATGATCATGGGCATTCCGTCGATCCAGACCGGTGTGTTCGGCGGCATTCTCGCGGGCGGCCTTGCGGCGTGGTTGTTCAACCGTTACTACAGGATTGCGCTGCCGCCCTATCTCGGCTTCTTCGCGGGCAAACGCTTCGTGCCAATCGTCACCGCCATCGGTTCGATCGTGCTCGGCGGGATTCTCTCCGTCGTGTGGCCACCGATAGGCGGCGCAATCAGGGCGTTCTCCCACTGGGCGGCAGTATCCGATCCACGCACGGCGGCGACGATCTACGGCTTTGTCGAACGTCTGCTGATTCCGTTTGGCCTGCACCACATCTGGAACGTGCCGTTCTTCTTCGAGGCCGGAAGCTTCCTCGACCCGACGACTGGCAAGGAGGTTCATGGCGACATCACTCGCTTCTTCGCCGGTGACCCCACGGCCGGAATTTTCGCGGGGGCCTTTTTCTTCAAGATGTTCGGTCTGCCAGCGGCGGCGATCGCGATCTGGCATTGCGCGAAGCCAGAGAAGAAGGTCGCAGTTGGCGGCATGATGGTGTCGGCAGCGCTGACCTCATTTTTGACGGGCATCACCGAGCCGATCGAGTTCGCGTTCCTGTTCGTGGCGCCGGTGCTGTACTTCATTCACGCATGTCTCGCGGCATCCGCGCAGTTCGTCGCGAACACGTTGAACATGCACATGGGGTTCACCTTCTCGCAAGGCGCGATCGACTTCGTGATGTTCAACCTCATCGGCAACAAGGCGACGCATGCGTGGTACGTCTTCATCCTCGGGCCGATCTACGCGGGAATCTACTACTGCGTGTTCCGCTTCGTGATCAGCCGCTTCGATATGAAAACGCCGGGCCGCGAGGACGATACCGTTGGCACTGTCGCGATGAGCACCAGCGGCGAAGGCGGACGCTCGCGCGATCTCGTGCTCGCGTTCGGCGGGCGATCGAATATCAAGAGCCTCGATGCGTGCATCACGCGCTTGCGCATCACGGTGAACGATCCCGCGCTCGTCGACGATGCCCGGCTGAAGGCGCTCGGCGCGGCGGGCGTCCTGCGCGTCGGCAATGGCGTGCAGGCGATCTTCGGGCCGCTGTCGGAGAACATGAAGACCGACATGGAGCAATACCTGAAGACGGCGGGCAGCGACGCCGATCTGCCGGCGGCGGGCGCGCCCGCCGCCGCGACCCAAGCCGCGGCCGCACCGGCAGCCGCCGCTGCCGCCGTGCAGGACCCGGCGCAACAGAAGGCGCGCGCCGAAGGGATACGCGCGGCGCTGGGCGGCGCGGCCAACATCCTGAAGCTCGAACCGCTCGCGGCCACGCGTCTGCGTGTCGCGCTCGGCGATAAATCGCGGCTCGATGCCGCCGCGTTGAAAGCGGCCGGCGTGCCCGCGACGCAATCGCTTGCCAATGGCGAGATGGATCTGATCGTAGGACTCGAAGCGGCGGATATCGCCGGCGCGATGCGATGAACCTCCTGCGCGGGTCGCCGGAACTCGCCTTCTCGATCATGTGATCGACGAGGCATCCGGCGACCACGCCGCCCGCGGTCGTCAGCTATGCGATGATTCGAAGCTCCGTCACGAATCCATTGCATCATGACCACCACCGCCGCCACGCGCACGAGCCACCTTCCGCTCGCGAGCATCGGCTTCATCCTTGCCTCGATGCTCTGCTTCGCGATCGTCGATACGCTCGCGAAAGCCATCGCCATGCACTATCCGGCCAACGAGCTCACGTTCTTTCGTATGCTGTTCGGTCTCGTTCCGGCTATCGCGGCATGCTGTGTGGGCGAGCGTTCGCTGATCGACCGCGTGAAGCGCCTCGATATCAAGGGCCAGACGTGGCGCGCGCTCACGCTGCTCGGCGCGTCCGGCTTCTTCTTCGCGGGCCTGCCCTATATTCCGCTCGGCGAGGCGGTGGCGATCGCGTATTCGGAGACGCTGCTCGTCGTCGTGCTCGCGCCGTTCATCCTGAAGGAGCGGCTGACCTCGCGCTCGGCCGTCGCGGCGTTGATCGGCTTCGCGGGCGTATTGCTGGTCGTGCGGCCGGGCGGCGGTGAATCGAGCTGGCTCGGGCCGCTGCTGCTTCTGTCGAGCGCGTTGTGCGGCGCGTTGTCCATCATCCAGATCAAGCGCATTCGCGCCACGGACGATTCGCGCACCACCGTGCTGTTCTTCACGGCGGTGGGCACGCTCGTCACGGCCAGCACGCTCGCATTCAGCTGGAAAACGCCCACGCTCGACGCGCTTCTCCTGATGGCATTGCTCGGCGCATTGGCGACGGTCGGCCAGATATTGATGACGGTCGCCTTCCGGCGCGCCGACGCCGGCACGCTCGCGCCATTCAACTACACGAGCATCGTGTGGGCGGCGCTGTTCGCCTATATCGCGTGGGGCGAAACGATCGCGCCGCTTTCGCTCGCGGGCATCGCGCTGATCGTCGGCAGCGCGATCGCCGTTGCGTGGCAGCGCAAGCTTCCTGAAGGACCGATCGCCTGAACCACGATGACCGATACCGCCGACATTCGCTTTCTACTCACGATTCAACAGAGCGGCAGTCTCGTCGCGACCGGGCGCAAGCTCGGCCTCTCGCCATCGGCCGTGTCGCAGCGCTTGCAGCAGCTGGAAAAGAAGCTCGGCACGCGTCTGCTCGACCGGTCCGCGCGCAAGCTGCATTTCACGGAGGAAGGCGCGTTGCTGTGTCAGCGCGGCGCCGAACTGATCGAACAGTTCGATGCGCTCTTCGACGAGTTGCAGATGCGCCGCGGCGGCCTCGTCGGCAAGCTGAAGATCAATGCGCCGCTCGGTTTCGGCCGGCGTTATCTCGCGCCCGTCATCGCGGATTTTCAACGCGATCATCCCGATGTCGACATTGCGCTCACGCTTTCCGATGAACCTTTGACCGAAACCGCCGATCGCTTCGATATCGTCGTGCATATCGGCGCGTTGCGTGCATCGAATCTCGTTGGTCACGCGATTGCGCCGAATGCGCGTTTCGTCTGCGCGTCGCCCGCGTTCGTGAAGCGCTTCGGCATGCCCGGGACACCGCACGATCTCGCGCATCTGCCCTGCATCGTGCTGCATGAGAACAAGGAAGACGCATCGCTTTGGCACTTCAGCAAGGGACGCACGAGTTGCAGCGTGCGGGTCGAAGCGAAGCTGAGCTGCAACGATGGCGACGTGATCCGGCGCTGGGCGATCGAAGGACGCGGCGTCATCCTGCGCTCCGAGTGGGACGTCGCGGACGATATCCGCAAGGGCGCGCTGGTGCGTCTCCTGCCGTCATGGAAAGCGCCCGATGCGAACGTGGTCGCGCTCACACGCAATCGCGCGGGCCTGCCGCGCAGAACCCGCGAGTTCATGCAGTATCTGCAGTCGCGCTTCAGGCCCCAGGCGCCATGGCGCAGTTGAAGATTCAGTTTTTCTTCATCATGGAATCAGCGTGACTGCATCGAAGCAAAACTATAATCGACACCATCGCTGAATGACGCCCGCACAGGAGCAGCAATCCGTGAACGATACGTCGATTTCAACGCAGTATCCGAAGGCCGTTCTCTTCGATCTTCTCACCGCATTGCTCGATTCGTGGACGCTGTGGAACGCGTCGGCAGGGTCGCCCGATGAAGGCCGGATCTGGCGCGCGGCCTACCTGAAGCTCACTTACGCTCGCGGTGCCTATGTCGATTACGAAACGCTCGTGCGGCAAGCGGCCAGCGATGTCGGCCTGCCGCCAAGCGCGGCCGATGCGTTGAAGCGCAACTGGCGCGATCTGAAACCGTGGAGCGGCGCGCAAGATGCGCTCGAACGATTGCGGCCGCATTGCCGGCTCGCGGTCGTCACCAATTGCTCGGTCGCGCTCGGACGTGAAGCGGCGTCGCTCGTGCCCGTCCAATGGGACGTGGTCGTCACCGCCGAAGAGGCCGGCTTCTACAAGCCGAACGCGCGGCCTTATCTGCTCGCGCTGGAAAAGCTCGGCGTCGAGGCGAAGGATGCCGCGTTCGTCGCGGGATCGAGCTACGACATGCTCGGCACCGCGCCGATCGGCTTGCGCACGTTCTGGCACAACCGCATCGGGCTCGCGCCGGTCGAAGGCAGCGCCGCGCCCGATATCGAATCCCCGACACTCGAAGCGCTTCCCGCATGGGCGAGCCGCTTCAACGCGTAACGGTCAATGAACATGAATCTCGAGCAACTCGACACACCGGCCGCTATCGTCGATATCGGCAAAATGCAGCGCAATATCGACTCCATGCAGGCACGCATGAACGCCCTCGGCGTGACCTTCCGTCCGCATGTGAAGACGACGAAATGCGCCGATGTCGTACGCGCGCAGATCGCGGCGGGCGCACAAGGCATCACCGTATCGACGCTGAAGGAAGCCGAGGAATTTTTCGCGGCGGGCATCGCGGACATTCTCTATGCGGTGGGCATCGCGCCCGCGAAACTGCCGCGCGCGATGGCGCTCAAAAAGCAAGGTTGCGATCTGAAGATCATCGCGGACAACGCGGCGGCGGCAGCCGCTATCGTCGATTTTTGCAAGGCCGCCAACGATACGTTCGAAGTCTGGCTCGAAGTCGATACCGATGGACACCGCTCCGGACTCGCGCCCGACGACGACGCCTTGCTGGCGATCGGCCGCATTCTGCAGGAAGGCGGCATCGAAGTCGGCGGCGTGATGACGCATGCGGGCTCAAGCTACGAACTGAACGACCCCGAAGCGCTTGCAGCACTGGCCGAGCAGGAACGCGCGGGCTGCGTGCGCGCGGCAGAACGTCTGCGAGCGGCCGGTATCGCGTGCAGGACCGTCAGCGTCGGCTCGACGCCTACGGCACTCGCCGCACGGCATCTCGAAGGCGTCACCGAAGTGCGCGCGGGCGTCTACGTGTTCTTCGATCTGGTGATGGCGAATGTCGGCGTGTGCGATTCGAGCGATATCGCGCTGAGCGTGCTCACGAGCGTCATCGGTCATCAGCCGGAGAAGGGGTGGGTCATCGTCGATGCGGGTTGGATGGCGATGAGCCGCGACCGCGGCACATCGAAACAGACGCGCGACTACGGCTATGGACTCGCATGCGCGCTCGATGGCACGCCGCTCGAAGGTTGCGAGCTCGCCGGCGCGAATCAGGAGCACGGCATCCTCGCCGTGACGCATGCCGATGACCTCGCGCGACGCTTTCCTATCGGCATGAAACTGCGCATCCGGCCGAATCATGCGTGCGCGACGGGCGCGCAATATCCCGAGTATCACGCGCTCATGAGCGATGGCAGCACCGAGGCGTGGCGGCGCTTTCACGGCTGGTGAAGCTTTCGTCAGGCGCGTGAGACGAGCCCGCTAGACATGCCCCGCCCTATTCGTCGCCGGTGACCCACTTCTTGGTGGCGTGATAGCCGCGTTTGGATGTATCGGCAATGGCATGGCCAGCCGATTTGGACGTATCAGCGATCGCATGGCCAGCCGATTTCGCGCCGTCCCCGATGGCGTGCGCGGCATCGCGAGCCGCGTGTCCGGTCTGGCGTCCGGCGGACTTCACGTCTTCCTTGAACTGATGCGCGCCCGACTCGAGACTCGCATGCGCAAGCGGACTGAGCGCGAGCAGCAGCGCCGGGACGATGAGCAAAGTGGTCTTTTTCATGCCGATGATTTTCGCACAACGCGCCCCCCGGCGATCGATGCGCGATCTTTTGCGTTCATTCGCGTTCGCGAACCGGAACAGGCGATTGCGAAAAACGTCGGCAGCGCATCAGCACGATGTCGGCCGCACGCGCTCCACTTCGAGCCCGAAGAACGGACGCAGCCGCGTGCCGAGCACGTTGCCGAAGAACGCGGCGACGAGCCATAGCCAGCCGTGCAGGCTGCCCGACACGATGCCGCTGAAATACGCGCCGATGTTGCAGCCGTACGCGAGCCGCGCGCCGTAGCCGAGCAGCAGACCGCCAACGATGGCCGCGACCAGCGAGCGCATCGGCATGCGCCAAACGGGCGCATAGCGGCCCGCGAGCGCGGCGGCGAGCATCGCGCCGAGCACGATGCCGATATCCATCACCGACGTGACATCGCGCGAAATCGGCGCGGCAAGCGCGGCTGCGTTGGCCTTGCTCATCCAGTATGGCCAGCTCGCGGTATCGACGCCGACGAGCGCGGCCGCCTTTGCGCCCCACAACGCGAATGCCGACGTGATGCCCCACGGCCTGCCGGAAAGCGCCAGCGTCGCAAAGTTGAGCACCGCAAGCGCGATGCCGCCAGCCACCAGCGGCCAGGGCCCGTGCAGCCACGGCGACGTGTGCGGCGGCTGCACGTGCGCGGCGACGAGCTTCCCATGACGACGTTTTTCGATCACGGCCGTCAATGCCGCAATCAGCGCGAACACGATCCAGTTGATGGCGAGCGCGGGTCCGGCGCCGAGCGCCTTCACGAGCGAAACCGGCTGCAACTGCGGCAGCGCGGTCCAGAACGGCATGTGCGCGGTCGCGATGACAGAGCCAGCGATGAACGCGGCCAGCGTCACGATCATGCGCGTGCTGCCGCCGCCGACCGTGTACAGCGTGCCGGATGCGCAGCCGCCGCCGAGTTGCATGCCGATACCGAAGATGAACGCGCCCACGACCACCGACGTGCCCGCCGGCGACACGAGCCCGGTCACGGGCGTGCCGAACAGCGAACCGGCTGCCAGCGCGGGAAAGAACAGCGCTACGCCCACCGCGAGCATTAGCATTTGCGCGCGCAGGCCGGCGCCGCGGCCATCGGCGATGAACACGCGCCACGCCGACGTAAATCCGAACGCCGCGTGATAGAGCGAAACGCCGAGCAGCGCGCCGACCACATACAGCGCGGCCTGGCGCGCGCCGACGGTTTGCCCGAGATATATCGCGCCGAGCACGATCAGCAGCGCGGCGATGCCGAGCGGCTTCGGATTGATGTCCGCGCGGCGCGGAATCGAAGTAGCGAGATCTGACATGGAGAGAAGCGAATAAAAAGCGGAACAGCGCGCTATTTTCTCGCGTTTGGCCGATCTTCGCAGGCGGCACGGCGCTTGCATCGTCTGCTGCAATGTGCCCCTCTTGACCGGAGAAAAACGTGCATATCGTCTGCCACATGATGTCGTCGATCGACGGCCGCAGCCTCACCGATAACTGGAATCTCGATTTCGCCTCGCCCACGTACGAAGACACCGCCGCGCGCTTCAAGGCCGACGCCTGGGTGTGCGGCCGCGTCACGATGCAGGAAATCTCGCACGGCAGAGACCGCGACTATCCGCGCGGACTTGCGAAAGGCCCGGTTCCACGCACCGACCATTTCGCGAAACGCGATGCGAGCCAGTACGCGATATCGATCGATCCGAAGGGGCGCGTCGCGTGGAAAAGCAATACGGCGCTCGATTCGCATATCGTCGAAGTGCTCGCCGAAAGCGTGGAGGACGATTACCTCGCCTATCTGCAATCGATCGGCGCATCGTATGTGTTCGGCGGCAAGGACGATATCGAACTGAAGCGCGTCGTCGATACGCTAGAGCGCGAGCTTACGATCTCGAAGCTGATCGTCGAAGGCGGCGGGCATGTCTCGGGCGCGTTCGTCAATGCGCAGCTTGCCGATGAAGTCAGCGTGCTGCTCATTCCGCTCGTCGATGGACGCGAAGCACACACGTCGTCGTTCGAAGTGGCGATGGACAAGTGGAAGAAGCCCACGTATCTGAAGCTCGAATCGGTCGAAAAACTGGAACACGACGTGGTCTGGTTGCGCTATACGCGCACGGCCTGACATCTCCGGATTTACCCGCGCCACGCCTCGCAAGCCGCTATGAATGCGGCTTGCGTTGTTATAATTCTCTCATTCGACGAATAAAAGCTAACATCACTTATCGCGCCGTCCCGAATGGCCAAGAACGATCGCTTGCGCACGCTCTCCAGCGCGCTCGAAAAACAGAACGTGATGCGTCTGCGCGATGCGGCCGCATTGCTCGGCGTATCGGAAATGACGGTGCGCCGCGATATCGCCGCGCATCCCGGCCAGTTCACGTATCTCGGCGGCTATATCGTCAGTGCCGCCGATGTCCCCAATGCGGGCTACACCATCGAGGAAGAGAAGGATCATTTCGCGCAGGCGAAGGCCATTGCATCGAATCATGCGGCGCGCCTGCTCGTGGATAACGAGACCATCTTCATCGACTGCGGCACGACCCTGACGACGCTCGCGCGGCAGATTCCCACGGAAATGCATCTGACGGTCGTGTGCTACTCGCTCAACGTGGCCGAGATTTTGCGGCGCAAGCCCAATGTGCGGATGATCCTGCTCGGCGGCGTGTACGTGCCGTCGTCGGAATCATTTGCCAGCGACGAAAGCGTCGAGATCTTGAGGCGCATGGGCATCAACAAGGCGTTCATGTCGGCGGGCGGCGTAGATGAAGCGCGCGGCGTGACGTGCTGGAATTTTCACGAGGTGGCCATCAAGCAGGCCGCGATGGCGAGCGCCGTGGAGCGGCATCTCGTCGTCGATGCCAGCAAGTTCGGGAAGGTCAAGGCGGTGCGGTTCTCGCAGCTTTCGGAGTTCGATTCGGTGATTACCGAGGCCGGGCAGGCGATGCGCAAACGCGACTGAATCGTTCCGGAAAAAAACCGAAAGGCTCGTTCAGGATTTGAACGAGCCTTTTTTGTTCCGGTTTTTGAAGCGCCTACTGCCTGCGCCCCAGCGCGAACAAGGTCCCCGCGACGAGAATGAACGCGCCGATGATCACCTTCTGCCAGGTGCTCGGCACGCCGACGAGAATCAGCACGCTATTGATGAGCGTGACCAGCACGACGCCGAGCAGCGTCCCCACCACCGTCCCCGTGCCGCCGGTGATGCGCGCGCCGCCCAGAATCACCGCGGCGATCACATCGAGCTCCGTGCCGACGAGATCGAATGGATTCGCAAGCCGGTTCGTCGATACGTGCAGAATTCCGGCGACGCCCGCGAGCAAGCCCGTATAGCCGAACACGAAGAGATGAATCGCGCGCAGGTTGTAACCGAGACGTTCGGCGATCGCGAGCGAACCGCCCATCGCATAGACGCCGCGTCCCATCATCGTGCGATTGAGCAGCCACCACGTGACGACCGCCGCGATCACGAGCGCGAGCACGGACACCGGCAGCACGGCGCGCAGGCCATCGGGCGTGTGATAGAAGAACAGCGGCAGCCGCCCGAACGTATCCATGCTGTGCGGAATGTTCATGAAGAACTGCGTGCCGACGAAGGTCAGCAGCAAGCCGCGATACAAATATTGCGTGCCGATCGTCACGATCAGCGACGGCGCCTTCAATCGATGCACGAGCATGCCGTTGATCACGCCGAGGATCACGCCGCCGAGCGCGCCCGCAAGCAGGATCAGCACGAACGGACACTCGGGCCACCACGCGAAGACAGCCTTGGTGATCGAATACATCGTCAACGCGGCGATCGCGGTGAACGATACATCGATGCCGCCCGAGGCCAGAACGACCAGCGTGCCGAGCGCGAACAGCGATACCGTGGTCGCGGAATGCAGCATGTCGAACAGCGTGGCGAACTGGAAGAAGCGCGGGTTGATGCTGCCCACGACCAGACACGTCACCACGATCAGCCCGACCGTGAACCACTCGGGATTGCGCATCAGTTGCGCGTACAAATTGCCCTTGCGCACACGCGGTGCGACTTCGGCCACGTGCTGCGGCATCGTCTCGCTTCCCGTGCGGCGGATGGATTCGCTCATGCTCATGCTGCCTCTGAAAGTAGCGCGTGATAAAGATCGGCCTCGTTCAGGCGGTCCGCGCGATATTCGTTCGCGACGCGGCCTTTCTTCATCATCAGAATGCGGTCGCAGTTCTGCAGCAGCTCGGGCAAGTCGTCGCTGATCAGGATGATGCCGATGCCCTCCTTGGAAAGCCGCTGCATGATGCGGTAAATGATGTCCTTCGATCCCACGTCCACGCCGACCGTCGGGCCATGCAGGATCAGCACGCGCGGCTCGATCGCGAGCCAGCGGCCAATGAGCACGCGCTGCTGGTTGCCGCCGGATAGCGATTGCACGGGCTTGTCGACATCGGGTGTGGCGATCTGCAAGTCCTTCACGGTGCGCTCGGCGAGCGCCTGCGCGCGCTTGCGATCGATCTGGCCGAAGCGGTCGCGCAGGCTCGCGATCATCGCGGTGACGACGTTGTCGCGAATCGGCTTGTCGAGAAAAAGCCCTTCGTTCAGGCGGTCTTCGGGTACATAGCCGATGCGCTGCGCCTTGGCGTCGGCAGGCGATTGCAGGCGCACGCGCATACCGTCGAGCGTGACCGTGCCCGTATTGGCGGGCGCAACCCCCGCAAGCGCGCGCGCGAGTTCGTTGCGGCCCGAATCGAGCAGACCGGTCACGCCGAGAATCTCGCCCTTGTGCAGCTTGAACGACACATCGGCGAATTGCCCTTTACGGCCGAGGCCGTGCACATCGAGCACGACTTGCGATGCGCCGTCTTCGCCTTCCGCGCCGTCCGAACGATAGCGCTCCGTCGACAGATGCTTGCCCGTCATGAGCTCGCTGATCTGCGCCTTCGTATAGTTTTCGATCGGGCCTTGCGCCATCTTCTGGCCATCGCGCAGCACGATCACTTCGCCGCCGATCGCATAGCACTCGTCGAGCTTGTGACTCACGAAGAGCACCGCCACGCCGTCCGCGCGCAAACGCGCAAGCACGGCGATGAGGTTATCGACTTCCTTCTGCGTGAGCGAGGTCGTCGGCTCATCCATGATGACGAACTTCGCTTCGCTCGCAATGGCGCGCGCAATAGCGACGAGCTGGCGCGTTGCGAGCGGCAGTTGTTCGACGAGCGTCTTCTGGAACTCCGCATCGCCGGGCAAGCCCACGGCTTCGAGCGCGCGCGCGGCGGTTTGCGCGAGCGCCTTGCGATCGAACGTGCGCGCGAGCCGGCCCGCATGTTCGGCCAGCTCCGATGTCAGCGCGACATTCTCCGCGACGCTCATGTTCGGCAGCAGCGACAAGTCCTGATAGACCGTCTCGATGCCCGCCGAAAGCGATTCCAGCGGCGATAGCTTTTCATGACGCACGCCTTCGATCACGAGTTCGCCTTCATCGGGCGGCTGCGCGCCGGAAATGATCTTGATGAGCGTGCTCTTGCCGCAGCCGTTCTCGCCCAGCAAGTGATAGATCTGCCCGCGCTCGAACGCGAGGCTCACGCCGCGCAGCGCATACACGCCGGTGAAGCGTTTATGAATATCGACGACTTCGAGAAGCGGTGTCGTTGTGGTCATGTCTGTCCAGGGCATGCGGCGCGCCATCGAAGGAAGCGCGCCGCGCACGTCACATCAGAAGTTGTATTGCTTGTAGTTCGTCTTGTCGACATCGACCCAGCCGGTGCCGCGCACGATCACGCCCTTGCCCGGACCCTTCGTCACCGTGACCTTGTTGTAGCCGGTGATGCCCAGGTCCGCGCCGTTCTGCACTTCCTTGCCGTCGACGAGCATCTGCGCGACCTTGTTCATCGCGAGACCGGCGAGCTTCGGATCCCAGAACGCGATGCCGTTGATCGCGCCGCTTTCGAGGAACTTGCCCGCTTCCGTCGGCAGGCCGGTGCCGTACACGCAGATCTTGCCGACCTTGCCCGCTTCCTCGACCGCGCGGCCGATGCCGATCACATCCAGCGACGACGAACCCTGGAAGCCGGTCAGGTCGGGATGCTTGCGCAGCACTTCCTTGGCGACCTGATAAGCGCGCTCGCCGTCGTTATTGGTTTCGAGCTTCGGCTCGACGAGATCCATCTTCGGATACTTGGCCTTCGCGTTGCCGATGCCGCCATCGGCCCATTGCACTTGCGAGCGGCTGCCGAGCGAGCCGACCAGCACCGCCCACTTGCCCTGGTTGTTCATGCACTTCGCGAGGCGCTCGTTCAGGCCCGCGCCGTATGCGGTGTTGTCGAAGGCTTCGATGTCGACCATCGTGTTCTTCGCGTTGTCCGCTTCATGCGTGACGACCTTGATGCCGCGATCCATCGCCTTCTTGAGCGCCGGCTCGAGCGTCGGCGGATCGTACGGCACCACCGCGATCGCCGTGACCTTCTTCGCGATCAGATCTTCGATGATCTTCAACTGCTGCGCGGCATCGGCGCGGCCCGGGCCGGTCTGATACGCGTTGACGTTCGGGTTCTCCTTGCCGAACTCCTTCACGCCCTCGTCCATGCGATTGAACCAGTTGATGCCGGTCACCTTCACGACCGTCACGATGGTTTCGTTGGTCGCGGCTTGCGCGGCCGCTATCGCGCCGGCCGCGAGTGCCACTGCGGTAAGCGCGGTGCCGAGTTTGCTGAGCTTCATTGCGTTGTCTCCTTTATGTTTCGTCTGGTCTTTTTGAACAGTCACACGCGAACATCAACGTCCCGTCGATGCGGGCGGCGGCGGCACATTGCTCTTTGGCGCTGCGCCGCCGATGCCAAAGATCGCACGCACCCGATCGCCGCCCGCGAATGCGAGCGATGCGAGCAGCAGGAAGCCCCACGCGCAATCGCCGAAAAACTGCGATACGCCGAGCAGATTGAAGAGGCTCGACAGGAATTGCAGCACCGTCGCGGCGAGAAACACGCAGACGATGCGCCCATAGCCGCCCGCCGGATTCACGCCGCCCATCACCGCAATCAGGATCGCGATCAGCAGATACGAGTTGCCGTAGTCCCACTTCGCGCTCGACGTATGCGTCGCGCTGATAAGACCCGCGAGCGATGCGAGCACGCCGCACATGCCATAGGTGAGGATCAGCATGCGCGCGCGCGGAATGCCCGCATAGAACGCGGCTTTGGGGTTCGTGCCCATCAGATAGAGGCGCAGTCCGAACGGCGTGCGCTTCAGGATCCAGCCGAGCAGCAGCACGGCCGCGACGAAGATCCACAGCGAAACGGGCGCTTGCAGAAAGGTGCCGTTCCCGATGTTCGACAACGGATCGACATACTCCACGCGCACCGATGCGCCGTTGCTCAGCACGACCGCAATGCCCGTGAAGAGCAATTGCGTGCCGAGGGTGCAGAGAATCGGCGTGAGCCTGAGCTTCGCGATGACGACGCCGTTCAGCAGGCCGCCGAGTGCGCCCATCACTACGACGATGCACACGAATACCGCCGTATAAAGCGCGGGCGAGTCGTCGCCGGAGACCATGTGCGGCAGCAGCATCGCCGCGACCATGCCGGAGAGATTCGCAAGCCCGACGCCCGACAGATCGATGCCGCCGTTGCCCGACACCATCGACAGCATGATGCCGAGCGCGAGCAGGCCGAGCTCTGGCAACTGGCCGCCCATCGACTGGAGATTGTCGATATCGAGGAACTGGCCGTGCGACAGCCACGTCGCGACGATGACGACGAGCACATTCACGCCGATCAGAAAGTTGAACTGGCGATCCTGAAACCAACTCATTGCGTGACGCTCCTTTGTTCGAGCACCGCGTTGATTTCATCGAGACGCGGCATCGAGGGCGCGGTGCCCGGCCGCGTCACCGATATGCTCGCGAGCGCGCAGCCGAAGCGCACGGCATCGAGCGGGCTTTCGCCGCGTGCGAGCGCCGCGGCGAAACCGCCGGTGAAGCCGTCGCCCGCGCCGGCGGTTTCGACGACGCGGCCGCAATCGAACGCCGGCACGAGCGCCGATTCATCGCGCGTATGCAGCAGCGCGCCCGCTTCGCCGAGCGTGACGATCACCGCGCGTGCGCCCTTTTGCAGCAGCACGTTCGCGGCGCGGCGCGCGTCGTCGACCGAAGCGATCTCGATGCCCGTCAACGCAGCCGCTTCTGTTTCATTCGGCGTGATGTAGTCGCACAACGGATAGATATCGTCAGTGAGCGGCAATGCCGGCGCGGGATTGAAGATTGTGACCACGCCATGCTTGCGTGCGAGTTCCAGCCCGCGCTTTGCAGCGGGAATCGGCTGCTCCAGTTGCGTGACGAAGACGCCCGCGCGCGCGATATCGTCCTCGATCGCATCGACGTCTTCGGGGACCAGCGTGCCCGCCGCGCCCGCCGCGACGATGATCGCGTTGCCGCCCGTGTTCTCGTCGACATAGATATGCGCGGCGCCCGTCGCGACGTCATCCATGACGGTCGCGCGCGATGTGATGCCTTCGGCGGCCCACGTTGCCTGCGCGATCTCGCCGAACGCGTCCGCGCCGATGCGCGTGCAGAAGATCACGTCCGCACCCGCGCGCGCCGCCGCGACCGCCTGATTCGAGCCCTTGCCGCCCGGCCCCATCTTGAACGCGGAGCCAGCCACGGTTTCGCCGAGAAAGGGCATGCGTCCCGCGCGAAACGCGAGGTCCGTCACATAGATGCCGAGAATGACGACGCTCTTCATCGCGTGCCTCCTTCCGGCGCATCCGGTGCGAGCTGCACGCCCTTCTTGAAGATGAAACAGCCGTAGCCGCGCGCTTCGCCTGTCGCGATCACGCAATAGGCCTTCTTCGCGCGCTCGTAGAATGCGAAGCGCTCGACCGGCGCGAACGGCAGCTCGCGGCCTTCGGCATCGTCCACTTCGCGTTGCGCTTCACGTTGCACGGCAGGCAAGGCAGCCGTATCGCCAACTACTTCCATGCGGCCTGCCGGATCGTCCACGAACGTATCGAGCGGCAGCACCGACAACACCGCGCGCACCGCACGCGGCGCGCTCGCGCCGTCGACGCGCAGCACTTTGCCCAGCACCGTTTGCCGCGCGACAGAATCGGCGGGGAAATGAGCGTCGCAGATCACCACTTCGTCGCCGTGGCCCATCGCGGCGAGCGCGTACAGGATATCGGCGTTCAAAAGCGGATCGATGTTCTTCAGCACAGCGTCTCCTCCATGCGTGGGCGTGTCCGGTATCAGGATCTACGCCCCGGTCAATACTGAATCAGTCGCCTGCGTCAATCACCATAAGGCACCCAGATGTTCTTCACCTGCACCGCCTGACGCAGAAACGGCAAGCCTTCGCTCGCGGCATCGTGCCAGTCGAACACGCGGCCCTGATCGACGAACATGCGCTTCAGATTGCCCACCGACTCGCGTTCGGCCATTGCCGAGAGCGACGCGCCGTGGAAGCACCAGAGCGCATCGACGTCGTCGTGCTGCGCAAGCGTTTGAGCGAGCGTTCGCGCATCCCCGGTGACGATGTTCAGCGCGCCGCCCGGCACATCCGACGTCTCGACGACCTGGTAGAAATCCGTCGCCATCAGCGGACACGTCTCGCTCGGGACCGCGACCACGCGATTGCCCAGCGCCAGCGCGGGCGCGACGAGCGACACGAAGCCGAGCAGCGGCGCTTCGTCCGGACACATGATGCCGATCACGCCGAGCGGTTCGTGCATCGCCAATGCGACGCCATGCAGCGGCGGCGCATGCACCGCGCCGTCGTACTTGTCGGCCCATGCGGCATAGGTGAAGAAGCGCGCGATAGACGCATCCACTTCGCGCTTCGCATCGCGCTCGCTCGCGCCGGTGCGCGTGACGAGCTGCTTCGCGAACTCATCGGCGCGCGCGCTCAGATTCTCCGCGAGGTAGTACAGCACTTGCGCGCGGTTGTGCGCGCTCGCCGACGACCACTTCGTCATGCCGCGCGCCGCGGCCACCGCATTGCGAATGTCCTTGCGATTGCCCTCGCCCACTTCGCCGACGATCTCGCCCGCAGGCGTTTGCACGAGCCGCGAGTAGCCGCTGTCGGGCCGCGCCTGCTTGCCGCCGATGAAGAGCTTCGCCGTGCGATCGAGCGCGCTGACGTTGCCGGCATCGATGAGCGAATCGGGCTGCGCCTGCAACGGCTTCGTTTCGCCGCGAACCGGGAGCTTGGCCCATGCGCGCGGCTTCAGGTATTCGTAGATGCCCTCGCGTCCGCCTTCGCGGCCGAAGCCCGACTCGCGATAGCCGCCGAAGCCGACGGCCGCATCGAAGAGATTCGTCGCGTTGATCCATACGACGCCGCAGTGCAGGCGCGGCGCGACGTCCAGCGCACGGCTGATGTTCTCGCTCCACACGCTCGCGGCAAGCCCGTAGCGCGTGTTGTTCGCGAGCGCGACGGCCTCTTCCGGCGTGCGGAAGCTCATCGTCACGAGCACGGGGCCGAAGATCTCTTCCTGCGCGAGCGTCGATGCGGGCGCCACTTTGGTGACGAGCGTCGGCGGGAAAAACGCGCCGCCATCGGGCAACGTCGAACGCGGCGACCGATAGATCTCGCAGCCTTCGCTTTCGCCTTTGTCGACGAGCGCGCGGATGCGTTCGAGCTGCACGTCGTCGACGACCGCGCTCATGTCGATGCCCTTGTCGAGCGATGTCCCGACGCGCAGCGTATCCATGCGGCGCTTCAGCTTCTCGACAAAGCGCGCTTCGATGCCTTCCTGCACGAGCAGACGCGAGCCCGCGCAGCACACTTGCCCCTGGTTGAACCAGATCGCATCGACGACGCCTTCGATGGCGCTGTCGATATCGGCATCGTCGAACACGATGAACGGCGACTTGCCGCCGAGTTCCAGCGTCAGCGACTTGCCCGAGCCTGCCGTACTCGCGCGAATCTGGCGGCCCACTTCGGTCGATCCGGTGAACGCGATCTTCGCGACACGCTTATGCTCGACGAGTGCCGCGCCCGTGCGGCCGTCGCCCGTGACGATATTGAGCACGCCTTTCGGCAAGCCCGCGCGGTGCGCGAGCTCAGCGAACAGCAGCGCCGTCAGCGGCGTGTATTCGGCGGGCTTCAACACGACCGTGTTGCCGAGCGCGAGCGCGGGCGCGATCTTCCATGCGAGCATCAGCAGCGGAAAATTCCACGGCACGATCTGGCCGATCACGCCGAGCGGCGCCCAGTCGGCGAACTCCTTGTCCTGCAACTGCGCCCAGCCCGCGTGATGCAGAAAATTCCTTGCCACGAGGGGTATATCGATGTCGCGCGATTCGCGGATCGGCTTGCCGTTGTCCAGCGATTCGAGCACCGCGAACAGACGGCTATGCCGCTGCACCATGCGCGAGAGCGCATAGAGATGCCGCGCGCGCCCCGCTCCGCCGATGGCTTGCCAGCCTTCGAGCGCATCGTGCGCGGCTTGCACGGCGGCATCGACATCCGCTTGCGCGCCTTGCGCGATCGATGCGAGCACGCGGCCCGTCGCGGGTTCGCGCGAGTCGAAACGTTCGGCGTCTTCGCTGTCGCGCCATGCGCCGTTGATGAAGTGACCCAGGCGCCCGTCGTGCTGACCGAGCCATGCGCGCGCGGCGCGATCGTCTTCCGGTGCGGGTCCGTATTCCATCGAGGAGAAGTATTCGGCAACGCTCATGAGGCTGTGTATTGAAGTCTGTTGAATCAGGCCACGGGATGGCGGTTGAACGCCGAGTAGCGTCCGCTCACATGATGTTCGAGCTGGCGTTCGATATCCGCGAGCAGGCTCGAGGCGCCAATGCGGAACAGATCCGCTTCGAGCCATTCGCGCCCGAGCTCTTCCTTCATGAGGATCTGATATTCGAGCACCGACTTCGCGGTGGACACGCCGCCCGCGGGCTTGAAGCCGATCATGACGCCGGTGCGCGCGAGGTATTCGCGGATCATGCGCACCATCACGAGCGACACATCGAGCGTCGCGTTGATGCTTTCCTTGCCCGTCGATGTCTTGATGAAATCGGCGCCGGCCATCATGCAGATCATCGATGCCTTCGCGACATTCGACAGCGTACGGATATCGCCCGTCGCGAGAATCGCCTTCACGTGCGCATCGCCGCAGGCCGCGCGGAAGTCGCGCATTTCGTCGTAGAGCGCTTTCCAGTTACCTGTGAGCACATGCTCGCGCGTGACGACGATATCGATCTCCGACGCGCCATCCTTCACCGACGCCTCGATCTCGCGCAGCTTGAGATCATGTGGATTGAGGCCGGCGGGAAAGCCCGTCGATACGGCCGCGACGGGAATGCCGTAGCCTTCGAGCGCCTTCACGGCGGTCTTCACATACCGGTGATAGACGCAGACCGCGCCCGTGCGGATCGATCCCGGCGCCATGCCGAGCGCATCGAGCAGGTCATCGCGCAGCGGACGGCGCGCCTTCGCGCAGAGACGTTCGACGCGCGCGTGGGTATCGTCGCCGCTCAGCGTCGTCAGGTCGATGCAGGTGATGGCCTTGAGCAGCCACGCCGCCTGCGCGTCTTTCTTGACGGCGCGGCGCGTGCCGAGCGTCGATGCGCGGCGCGCGACCGCCGACTGATTCACGCGCAGCCCGTCGAGCCACGAGAGATCGAACGGCACGCCGGGATTGCGGGCGCTGGCGTGTACCTGAGTCTTTCCGGGCCACGCGACGATGGACTTCGATGCAGTTTCCAGCATGAGATCGTTATGCCGGCGTCTTGTGCGACGCACAACAGTTTTTGATAGATTGATCTCAGTTTATAACAGTATTGTTACGATCGTAACATAGGGAAAGTTCGGAGTCGGATGGGTCCGGTTCGCGTCATCGGCGGAACGAAGCTTGCTCGAATCAGGTTGCGCAGGCGGGACGTAAGCCTGCTGCAACTGGGTCGCAAGCGTCTCATACCGGGGAGCGCGCGCATGAACGCATCGTCTGATGAACATGATCTGGTCGTGCTCGTCCATAGCGGCGGCAAGAAGGCCGCGGGCGGCGGGCATGAAATCGATACGCAGCGCGCGCTCGCCGGCCAGCTCGCCGCGCTCATCGGCGCGCCGTTTCGCGGGGAAATCGATGCTGCTCGGCTCCATCCGCATCGCTACCTCGTTCCGGACGACACCCTCTCGGTCGACGATGCGCAACGCATGGGCGTCACCTGCGAAGACGATCTCTTTGGCGGCATCGTGCCTTATCCGTTCGTCGCGACGAAGGTGATCGCGCATGGCTTGCCGCCGAATGCGCGCGCGAAGCCCGCCGGATGGTCCGACGAACTCGGTGAGCGCGTGCGGCATCTCGTGCTGCCGGGCTATTCCGCTTTTTCGCGCGACGACGCGCATGCCGCCGCCGCGCTGCTCTGGAAAGGCGGCGCAGTGAGGCTCAAGCGTCCTTCGGGCATCGGCGGAAGCGGACAAGCGGTCATCGCCGATGAAAGCGAGCTCGACGCACATCTGGACGACATCGGCGACGACGCGCTTCGAACCGAAGGCATCGTGCTGGAGCGAGACTTGCGGGATATCGCTACGTTCAGCGTGGGGAGCATCCGTCTGCGCGCGCACGAAGCAAGCTACTACGGCGTGCAACACCTGACGCGCAACAATCACGGGCACAACGTGTACGGCGGATCGGATCTCGTCGTCGTGCGCGGC
Organism: Caballeronia sp. 11_S32; assembly: GCF_056930355.1. Classification (NCBI taxonomy): domain Bacteria; kingdom Pseudomonadati; phylum Pseudomonadota; class Betaproteobacteria; order Burkholderiales; family Burkholderiaceae; genus Caballeronia; species Caballeronia sp. 11_S32. The sequence goes on along the minus strand of NZ_JBXOWH010000001.1, from coordinate 715,480 downwards.
GGATTCGATGCGCTCGAACGCATCGACATGCCGGCGCACGCGCGCACCTCGATCCGACTCGCCCGCGATTTCGATGCCGCGATCCGCGACGCCTTCCCCGGCTTCCTCGCGTCGCGCCGCAACTACGACGTGGCCTGCGGCGCGGATGACGAAGGCCGTCACCGTTGCGGCGTGCTCGAGCAATCGTGGCGTCTGGGCGGCGCGAGCGGCGCGGAAATCGGCGCGTTGCGGGCGTTCGCGGACGATCCCACGCTCGAGGTCGTGCATGCTTCGACCGTCGAAGCATACGGCGCGCGCACCGACGTGCCCGCGAACGCGTGCATCTACTATCGCGGCGTCGATCCGCACGGAGGGCCGATCACGAAGTTCTATACGGTCGATACCGCGCGTAACGCGGCCTTCCCGGACCAGGGAGCGAGTGAATGACGGCAGACCGGCAGCAGATTCAGATTCCCGTCGAGCGCGGCTACCTCGACGGCACCGTCGTCACGCCCGAGACGACCATACCGGGCATCCTGTTCGTGCACGGCTGGGGCGGCGATCAGGCGCAATACATGGAGCGCGCGCGTCAGGCGGCGGCGCTCGGCTGCGTGTGCCTCACTTTCGATCTGACGGGCCACGCGCGCACGAAGGAAGCGCAGGAGACAGTGACGCGCGAAACGAATCTCGGCGACGTCCTCGCGGCGTACGACACGCTTGCCGCGCATCCCCTCGTCGACAAGACGTCGATTGCCGTGATCGGCAGCAGCTACGGCGGCTATCTCGCGGCGATCGCCACCTCAATGCGGCCGGTGCGATGGCTCGGCCTGCGCGTGCCCGCGCTCTATCTCGACGAGGGCTGGGACATCGCGAAGCGCGCGCTGCACAAGGAGCACGATCTCGTCGCGTACCGCAGGCGCATCGTGGCCGCGAGCGAAAACCGGGCGTTGAGCGCGTCCGCGGAATTCGGCGGCGATGTGCTGCTCGTCGAATCGGAGCACGACGAAACCGTGCCGCATACGGTCTTGGCCAGTTATCTTCAGGCGTTCTTGCGCGCGCACTCGCTGACGTATCGCGTGATCGAAGGCGCGGATCACGGCTTGTCGGATGAAGGCAGCCAGCGCGCATACACGGCGCTCGTCATCAACTGGCTCGCGGAAATGATCGGCGGAAGACGCGCGGGCAGCCGCGGCGAGGCGCCGAGTCTCATCACGCGGTAGCGCGGCGCGCTCACGCAATCGGGTCCGCGCCTTGCTCTTCATTGGGACCATTCAACTTCACGAACGGAGGACACGATGCCCCGCCAGGCCCCCACACAGACGACGACTTCCGCGAACGCCCGCGCGACGCAGAGCCAGGACGCCCTTCAGATGCTGACCGAGGATCATCGTGCCGTCCAGAAACTGTTCGATGCGTTCGAAAAAGCCGCGAAGGACGATCTCGATGCAAAAGCCACGCTGGTGCGGCGCGCCTGCGAAGAGCTCACCGTCCACGCGATGATCGAGGAGGAGCTGCTCTATCCCGCCGCGCAGGAAGCGCTCGACGAAGACGACCGGCCGGATGTCGAGGAAGCGTATGTCGAACACTTTCTCGTGAAGGTGCTGATCGAGAAATTTGCGAAGCTGAGAGCGGGCGACGCCGGATTCGACGCGACGTTCAAGGTGATGAGCGAGATGGTGCGCCATCACATCGAAGAGGAAGAGTCGGACCTGTTCCCCAAGCTGCGCAAGTCCGGCGCCGACCTCGAAGCACTCGGCAGAAAGATGATGCGGCGCAAGGACGAGCTGGAGTCCAAGATTCCCAAGGATGCGGGCGATAACACGACGCGCCTGCACTGACGCTCATCGACACTTCCCGGAGCCGAAGCATGAAGAACCCTTGGGTGAAGAAGAATCCGTTCCTCAGCATGTGGCTTTCCGGCGCCAACGCGATCATCGGGTCGACGCGAGGCCGCGCCACCGCGCAGGCGAAGCGGCAGGCGTCGACGTTGTGGTCGGCGGCGCTGACGCCACCGAAACCGAAGAAGCGCCGCGCCCGGCGCTGATGCACCTTCCTTCGATGCGGGCGCTTCGGCGTCCGCGTCGAAACGCGCTGCTTCACTCGCGCAAGCCGCTGAACAGATCCGAAATCGCCCGATGCGTCGAGGCGCTCAATCCCGCGCCGACAGCCGTCTGCACGGTGCGCCGCAGCCCGAGAACCGTGACACCGACGAGCGCGAGCGCGATCAACTCGGCATTCGGCGAGCGCAGGAACCACGGCGCTGTCTCTGGATTCGTCTTCGGTCGCGCGCGTGGCGCGCGCGTAACGCGCAGCGGTTCGTCCGCCGCATGCGCCGCGATCAGTTCCGCGCGCGATTCGACCATGCGCGCGAGCATGGCTTCCTGAGCCTCGGCGTGCTTCATTGCGCGACCTCCTTGATGGCTTCCACATCGCGCCGCAACTGATCGCGCAACAACTGGAACGGCTCGGCTGGTTTGCGCGACATCATGACGATCACGGCGATCACTACGACCGCGAGCCACGCACCCGCCACGCACCACGCCGTCAGCACCAGATGCGGCGTGCCGACCGCCGTCACGATCACGGCGATCGATACGAAGGACAGCGTGAACAGCGCCCCGATCGTGAGCGTGACGAGCGCGATCACTTCGTGCATCACGCGCTTCTTCGTTTCAGCAAGCTCGATGGGAATCAGCTCGCCATAGTCGACGAAGCGTCTCGTGCAGAAGTGGCCGATCCTGCGCCAGTTGGCGATTCTTCTCTGGATTGTCATCGTTGTTTCTCCAGCGAGTTCAGGGTGAAGCGACGCGCGCGCGTCAGGCGCACAAGGCGCCGCGCCGCCAGCACGAGCAGGCGTGAATGTGGATCGCATGGCAAGTCCGATGGTCGATGCAACAACGCCACGAGCATTGCGCGTACCTAACGCCGTCGAATGCCATAAAACCGGCAGCAGCAGCGAACCGGCTCAACGCGCGCGCTTCGCCGCGGACTTCGCCTGGGCTCTCGCGAGACGGCGCGCGATGTCCGCCGCCGCGCCGTCGTCCGGGCGCGGGGACGACTCGTCGGCATTCTGCTTCGAAGCGAGCTTCAGATACGCCGCGGCGAGCTTGCGCAATTCCTCTTCGGTCGCGTCTTCGATCCCGATCAGCTGGTTGCTCGCCGCGCGATGCGAGGCCAGTAACTCGTTGAGCTTGAGATGGACCGCGACGCTGTCCTTGTTCGCGCTCTGCTGGATCAGAAACACCATCAGAAACGTCACGATGGTCGTGCCCGTATTGATGACGAGTTGCCAGCCTTCCGAAAACTTGAAGATGGGGCCGGACACGAGCCACACCGCGATGGAAATGACGGCAAGCCCGAATGCGACCGGCGAGCCCGCCCATCTCGTCACCGTGCTGGCAAAGGCGTCGAATGCGCGCGTGACGGGATGCGTATTCGCGTAGGCCGGGCTGGACGTATTCGGCACCGTGTCCAGCGGCGCCGCGTCGGATATCTGGTCTCTGTTGTTCATGTATCACTCACTGCAAGCGTTCGGAGACCCACGTCGCGCCTGTGCGGCACGCGTCGGCGTCATCGTTTTGGTGCTGCTGATGCCATCGTCGGAAGACACCCGCAAGGCGCATCTTCCGTCCGATGAAAAGTTTTATCACTTGAGCTCGTCGGGCACCTTTCCGCCGTTTTCCGCGAGCTTCTGCATCACCTGCTTGTGTAGCCACATGTTCATCGCGGCCGAATCTTCCGTGTTGCCGGTGTAATGCAGTTCCGAAGCCAGCTCCTTGCGCGCGGACAGGCTGCTGTCGAGGCCGAGCAGTTTCATCAGGTCGACGATCGATGTCCGCCAGTTGAGCTGTTCGCTGTGATTCGCCTGCATCTGAGTCAGCACCGCTTCGACATCCACTTCCTGCATCGGCGCGGCGGGTTGCGCGGGCGTGGAAGCGGCCGTCGACGTGGCCGGCGCGGCCGGAGCGCCGCCCGTGCCCGCGGGCGCGGCCGGCTGACCCGTGCTCGCGCTGGTGCCCGCGCTCGCCGGCGCATTGCCGTGATGGAAGATCTTGTTCAGGATGTTGGAAAAGATACTCATGGCGCCTCCTTTTGAAGTGAGTGCACGCTATGTGCAAATGCCGTGCCGCCTGCCTCAGGGCGTGGCCGGCGTGCCCTCGCCCGGCCTGTTCGCAAGCCCCGCGCGGGTGATATCGAACGCGAGCCGCTTTTCATTCGCGTCATAGCGGCAGCGCACCTTCGCGCCTTCCGCGACATCGCCGCGCAACATTTCCTTCGCAAGCTGGTTCTCGATCAGTTGCCGGATCTGTCTGCGCAATTCGCGCGCGCCGAACTCGGGCCGATAGCCGACCTCCGCGAGATGATCGACCACCGATTCGTCGAATTCGAGCAACACGTCCTGGCTGTGCGCCATGCGCTGCACCTGATCGAGCAGCAGCCGCACGATGTGCCGCACTTCGTCGCGGCCGAGCGACCTGAACAGAATGATGTCGTCGATGCGATTCAGGAATTCGGGCCTGAAATGCTGGCGCAGCACACTCATCACGCCGCTTTGCAGCGATGCGTCGGCGTCCGTCGCGCTGCTCGTGAAGCCGAGCGTCGCGCGCTTCTGTCCGGCGATCACGTCGGAGGCAAGATTGCTCGTCGCGATAATCAGCGTGTTGCTGAAATCGACGACGCGGCCCTTGCCGTCGGTGAGGCGTCCGTCGTCGAAGACTTGCAGCAGCACGTTGTAGACATCTGGGTGCGCCTTCTCGATCTCATCGAGCAGGATCACGCTATAGGGCCGCCGCCGCACGCGCTCGGTCAGCTGCCCGCCTTCCTCGTAGCCGACATACCCCGGCGGCGAGCCGATCAGCCGCGACACCGCATGACGCTCCATGTACTCGCTCATGTCGACGCGCAGCATCGCGTCTTCATCGCCGAACACGACTTCCGCGAGCGCCTTGGCGAGCTCGGTCTTGCCGACGCCCGTCGGCCCGAGAAAGAGAAAGACCGCGATCGGCCGGTTGCGTCCCTGCAAGCCGGTGCGCGCGCGACGCACGGCATCCGACACGGCCTCCACCGCCTCGTCCTGCCCGATCACGCGCTTGTGCAGACGCTCTTCCATCTGCAAGAGGCGCGCGCGCTCTTCCTCGGTAAGCTGCGTGACGGGAATGCCCGTGAGCGTCGCGACGATCTCGGCGATCTGCGCGACCGTCACCGTCGATGTATTCGTGCCGATGCGCTGCTTCCACGTATCGGTGCTGTCCTGTAGCTCTTTCTCTTTCTGCGCGATCTCGCTGTCGAGCGCATGCGCGCGGTCGAATTGCTTGCGCGAGGCCGCATAGTCCTGCTCGCGCCGCAATTGCGCGAGCTCGGATTCCAGTTCGAGTATCTCGGCGGGCCGCGACGTGGCCGAAAGATTCACGCGCGCGGCGGCCTGATCGACGAGATCGATCGCCTTGTCGGGCAGAAAGCGCCCCGTGATATAGCGATCCGACAGTTCCGCCGCACCGACGATCGCATCGTCCTGAATCGTGACCTTGTGATGCGCTTCGAGCCGGTCGCGCAGGCCGCGCAGAATATTGATGGTCTGCGCGACGGTCGGCTCGGCGATCAGCACGGGCTGAAAGCGCCGCTCAAGCGCCGCGTCCTTTTCGATATGCTTCTGATACTCGGCGAGCGTCGTCGCGCCGATCAGGTTCAGTTCGCCGCGCGCCATCGCCGGCTTGAACACGTTGGCGATATCGAGGCCGCCTTCGCCGCCGCCCTGCCCCGCGCCGACGATCGTATGCACCTCGTCGACGAACAGCAGCAGCGTCTCGCGATTCGCGGTGATCTCTTCGACGACCTGCTTCACACGCTCCTCGAACTCGCCGCGAAACTTCGCGCCCGCGACCATCGAGTTCACATTCAGCTCGACGAGGCGCTTCTCGCGCAGCGATTCGGGCACGTCGCCGTTGACCATGCGCTGCGCGAGCCCTTCGACGACAGCCGTCTTGCCGACGCCCGGCTCGCCGATCAGCACCGGATTGTTCTTGCGCCTGCGCGCGAGCACTTCGACCATCGTTTCGATTTCGCGCGCCCGGCCGATGACCGGATCGAGATGCCCTTCGCGCGCGAGCGCGGTGAGATCGCGGCTGAACTTGTCGAGATTGGGCGTGCGCGACGGCGGGCCATCGCCGCGCGGCGGGCCGCCCGCGCCGACCGTCTGCGTGGTCTGCTGGCGGAGCGCCTGCGGATCGACATTGAGCTTGCCGAGCAGTTGCCCGGCGAAGCTGTCGGGCACTTCGGCGAGCCCGATCAACAGGTGCTCCGGCGCAACATAACTGTGACGCAATTGCCGCGACGCGAGAAACGCACGATCGAGCGCGCTCTTCAGGCGCGGCGACACGGCGATCATGCCGTCGGCGGGCGGTTGCGTAGCTTCGCGGCGCTGCGCGTTCGCGTCGATATAGGCGCGGATATTGGCTGCATCGATGCCGACGCTCTTCAGTATCGATTCGATGACCGCGTTGTTCGCGAGCTCGTAAAGCAGGTGTTCGGTATCGACCTGCGAGCAGCCCGATTGCACCGCGCGCTCGGCGGCACGCATCAACATCTCCTTCGCGCCGTCGCTGAAATAGCGGTCGATGTTCGCGCCTTCGGCTTCATTGAGACGCGCCGCCGCGTTCTGATCGGGCGGCGCGGCGGTTTCGGGCGTGGGCGGCTCGGCCGGCGCGCCGCCCATGAACAACGCTTCGAGCGGTGAGAGCGCGCGCTGGTGCCGCGTCAGCTGCGCATAGTGAAAGTCGCATACGTCGATCACGTGACGCCGGCCGTTGCGCAGCACGGCAAGCCGCACCGTGGCGGGACGCGCGCCGCATACGTCGCACAAGTGAGCCATATTCGGTCTCCTCGATCGTTGGGCCTGCCGCCCAGGATTCAAGCGAGCTGCAACCGCTGTTCCAGAGCGCCGCGGGCCGATGCGGAATAAAGCTTGCTAGGGCGTTGTCGTGCCAGAAGAAGCACGATAACGCGAATTCCCCACCATCACAGCAGCCCTGCAATGCGGCTCAGGAGTCATCGTGGACATGCCATCCTGCTCCCCTTCCATCACTACTATGATCCGCATGGATCACACGCACGTGATGGCGGCCTTTCATCGCTATCACGCGGAAACATCGTGGTGGAGAAAGCGCGCCATTGTCGAACTCGCCTGCACGGCGCTGGAAATACACGCGCAACTCGAAGAAGAGATCTTCTATCCCGCGCTCAGCGAGGCGATGGCCGCAGACGAACGCCTCACGAAGAGCAAGCCCGAGCACGACAAGATGCGCGAAGACATCGCGAAGCTGCGTTCGATGGGCCCGGAGGATGCCGCCTATGATGCGCGTTTCATGCAGCTCATGCGTGAAGTGATGCATCACATCGCGGACGAGGAAACGGTGCTGCTTCCGACAGCCGAGCGCGCGCTCGCATCGCAGTTGTCCGAGCTCGGCATGCGCATGACGAAGCGCCGCATGCAACTCGTCGCGCAAAACCGGCCCGCGGCTATCGCGGCGAATACCGTCGGCACGTTTCCGCTCGCATCGCTCGCATTGGTATCGGTCGCCGCGCTCGCGCTCGCGCACTGTCTGCGGCCCGCTTCCGCGCGTGGCCGATACCGCGCGTAACGACGCTCAAGGCTCGCGCGGCGTGCCGTTCACCTCGACGATATGAACCGGGATGGACTTCGCGCCGGGCACCTTGCTTTCCTTCGCGTAATGCCATAGCGGCAGCAGCGGATTGCACTCGGGGTAATAGCCGGCGATGCATCCCTGCGGTATGTCGTACGGCTGAATGCGCAGCCCCGCGACGCGCCGCTCGAAGCCATCGTCGGCGATCGTGCGCAAGGTCACGCGATCATCCTTCCTGAGCCCGTGGCGCGTCATGTCCGCCTCGCACATCATGATCACCATGCGGCCGCCGCTGATGCCGCGAAAGCGGTCGTCGAGGCCGTAGATCGTCGTGTTGAACTGGCTGTCGCTGCGCAGCGTCATGAGCCGCAGCGATTGCGGCTCGCGCCCGGGCATGTCCGGATCTTCACCGATGGTCTCGGGCACGAAGAACTCCGCCTTGCCGCTCTTCGTTTTCCATTTGCGTTCGCGCGCGGGCAGATCGCGCGGGAAGCCGCCGGACGTCCACATTCTTTCGCTGAAGTCGTGAAAGGTCTCGGGATACGTCTTCGCGATTTCATCGCGCACGAGCGCATAGTCGTCGCGCCAGCGTTCCCAGTCGACGGTCGAGCGCTCGCCGAGCGTATGCTTCGCCAGCGCCGCGACGATATACGGCTCCGAGCGCGCATCGGCCGATGCGGGCTCGGCCACGCCGCGCGAGCCGTGAATGCACCCCGTGCTGTCTTCCATCGACACCGCCTGCGCGCCGCTTGCCTGCTTATCGATCTCGATGCGGCTCAGGCACGGCAGAATGTACGACTTCTCGCCATGCACGAGATGACTGCGATTGAGCTTCGTCGCGACATTGACCGTGAGCTTCAGAGTGCGCCACGCCGGTTCGATGCGCATGCGGTCCGGCACCGAACGCACGAGATTGCCCCCGAGATTGACGACCGCGCTCACCTTGCCGTCGAGCATCGCCTCGAAGGTCTCGACGATATTCATCCCCTTTTCGCGAGGCGGCTCGAAGCCGAACTGGCTCGCGAGCTTGTCGAGCGGCGCGAGCTCCGGCTTCTCGGTGATGCCCACCGTGCGCTGGCCTTGCACGTTCGAATGCCCGCGCACCGGCGACGGCCCCGCGCCCGGCTTGCCGACATTGCCGCGCAGGAAAAGCAGATTGCACAGCATGCGCACGTTCTGCACGCCTTGCCTGTGCTGCGTGATGCCCATGCCGTAGTGCGCCATCACCGCGTTCGCGCGCATGTATTCCGCGGCTGCGGCTTCGAGATCGGCGCGCGGCAGTCCCGCCACGCGTTCGATGTCGTCCCAGGACGCCGCGCGCACGTAATCCGCGAAGGCTTCGAAGCCCACCGTATGCGTTTCGATGAAATCGACATCGAGCATGCGCGGCCCGCCGTGTTCTTTCGCGCGGTCGTCGGCTTGAATGACGGCCTTGCAGATGCCGAGCATCGCGGCCGTGTCGCCGCCCGTCTTCACCTGATGATATTGCGTGCTGATCGCCGTATGCGCCGGCGTCATCATTTCAAGCGGCGATTGCGGATTGGCGAACTTGATGAGCCCCGGCTCGCGCAACGGATTGAACGTGATGATCGGCACGCCGCGCTTTCTCGCTTCCTGTAGCTGATGCAGCATGCGCGGGCTATTGGTGCCCACGTTCTGCCCGAAGAAGAACATGAGGTCGGTCTTTTCGAAGTCGTCGAGCCTGATCGTCCCGACGCCCACGCCGATCGCTTCCTTCAACCCGACGCTCGTGCTTTCGTGACACATGTTCGAGCTGTCGGGCAGATTGTTGGTGCCGTACATGCGCGCGAAAAGCTGGTACATGTACGACGTTTCCAGCGATGCCCTTCCCGATGCATAGAACGCCACGCGCTTCGGATCGAGCGCGCGCAGCTCGCGGCCGATGTCCTCGAATGCTTCGTCCCAGGTCACGCTCACGTATTTATCGGTGGAGGCGTCGTAGCGCAACGGCGCGGTGAGGCGCCCCGCGTCTTCGAGATCGTGATCGTGCCACGCGCATAGCTCCGTCACCGTGTGGAGTTCGAAGAACTGCGGCGTCATGCGCTTCGCCGTCAGGTCCCACGCGGTCGCCTTCGCGCCGCTTTCGCAGAACTCGAAGGTATGCGGGTCCGCCGGCTTGGCCCACGAGCAGCTCACGCAGGCGAAGCCATCGGGTTTGTTCTGCTTCAGCAGGACCGTGCTTTCCTTCAGCGGCACCTTTTCCTGGATGAGCGCGCCTGTCACCGCCTTCAGCGATCCCCATCCACCCGACGAGTACGGGTATGCGGCGCTCTTGCGAACGCCGTTGTCTGATTCGGCCATGTCATTTGCCTCGCACGTCTACGATGTGTTTGCATCACGCGCGAGCAAATGGCATTCCCTTTCGGGCTGCCTTCAGCAGCAGAAAATCGTGCCGCGATGGCCGCTCATCGATCCGGCACAGACGGAGCCGATATCGCGCCGATGGTCGAGGCCACTTCACCATCCGACCATGCAGCGATGTCGCCGAGCGCGAGCATGCCCACGAGTTGTCTCTCGCCGTCCACGACAGGCATGCGCCGTATCTGCAAGCGCTCCATCCTGTGTATCGCGTCTTCGATGTCGTCGTTTTCGAAGCACCATTCCACCGGCTCGCTCGCCACCTCCTGCACGGCGCAAGACGAATCCTTGCCGGCGGATATCGCGCGGACCACGATATCGCGATCGGTGACGATGCCCTTGAGCCGCACGCCGTCGCATACCGGCAGCGCGCCCACGTTGAGTTCGTCCATTAGTTCGGCGGCGCGGCGAATCGTGTCGTCGGGCACGATGGCCTGCACGCCTCTCGTCATCACTTCGGCTACCTTGGTCATGACATCCTCCGTCGATGCGCAACGGTCAGCACCCGTCATGCCGATGCGCAGCGAGCTGCACAAATAGCCCGAACGCGCGTCAGGCCTCGCCACCCGGCGCATCGAGATGCGGCGTGCCGCGCACCGGTTCCTGATCGGGTTGGAGATCCGTATCGGGCAATGTTTCAGGCGTGCGCGCGGGCGGCGTGCCGCGTGCGAGCTCTTCCTGCTGCGGATCGGGACGGGGAGGCTGGTTCGTTTCAGGCATCGCGTGATCCTCCGGTTTCATCGACGTATCGATGCCGGAGCATTGCGCATGCCGCGAACTTCAACGCGCGTATCGAAGATCGAAGTAATGCTCCACGCGCGACAACGCATACAGCGCGGCGGCGCGTCGCACGTCGTTGCGTTCGCCTTCGAACTTCTTCGTTTCGCTGAACGTGACGATCTCGCCGTCGCGCGACCGGTACGACCATGCGAAGCATTGCGTGCCGGGCGGCGGGCTATCGCCGGGCGCGGCATCGGCGACGCCGGTGTTCGACACCGCGACATCCGCGCAGCACGCTTCCTGTTGCAGCGCACCTTCGGCCATTTCCCGCGCGACTTCCTCGCTCGTCAGACCGTGCTGCTGCATGGTTTCCTTGCGCACGCCGAGAAAGCCGGCCTTGCCGGCCGGCGAGTAAGTGACGAAGCCGACGTCGAGACACGCCCCGCTGCCGGGCACCGACGAAATCAGCGACGCGATGTAACCCGCCGTGCACGATTCCGCCGTCGCGAGTTTGAGGCCGCGCGAACTCAGAAACGAAACCGCTTGCCTGGGGATGTCCATGTTTCACTTTCTCATGCGTCGGCGCGCCGCAGAGATGCGTCTCCGATCGATACCTCGATCGAAGACGTGCAGCACTTCCCATGCCGCTCCGAAACATCCCGCCTACTTCTGCACGCCCGTTTGCAACGCCGCCGCGCCGCGCCCTTCGCGGGGCGCCATGCGCGCCAGGAACACGACACCGGCAGCCACCACCGACATCACCGCGAGGCCCGTCAACCCGCCCTGAATCGAGCCGGTCTTCTGCTCCAGAAAGCCGAAGGTCGCCGGCGCGACGAAGCCGCCGAGATTGCCGATCGAGTTGATCAGCGCGAGCACGGGCGCCGCGATGCGCGCATCGAGATAGCCTTGCGGAATCGGCCAGAACAGCGACGACGCAGCCTTGAAGCCGATCGCCGCAAAGCAGATCGCGATGAACGAGGAGACCGGGCCGCCCAGACCGGCCGCATACATGCCGGCCGCCGCGATCAGCAGCACGCATGCGACCCACGCCTGCTGGAACTTGAAGCGCGCCGCCAGCGCCGCGAACAGATACATCGCGACGATGGAAATGAGCCAGGGAATCGAGTTGAACAAACCGACCTGAAAGTCGTTGAGATGCCCCATCTTGCGGATGATGCTCGGCAGCCAGAATGTCGCGCCGTAGATCGTCAGCGAGACCGAGAAATAGATCAGGCAGAAAATCAGGATCTGCGGATCGCGCAGCAGGCTCCATGTGGACGGCTTCTTCGCATGCACGGCATCGCGGCGGCGCTGCTCGTCCTCGATTTCACCGATGAGCGCATCCTGCTCGGCGCGCGTGAGCCACTTCGCATCGCGCGGCTTCGAGTCGAGCCAGAACCACACGAAGCCCGCGAGCACCACGGACGCCATGCCCTCGATGATGAACATCCACTGCCAGCCATGCAGGCCCGCGCCCTGGATCAGCATCAGGCCGCCCGAGATCGGGCCGGAGAACACCGACGCGAGCGCCGAGCCGCTCAGGAAGACGGCCATCGCCTTGCCGCGTTCATCGCGCGGAAGCCATTGCGTGAAATAAAACACGACGCCCGGAAAAAAGCCCGCTTCGGCCGCGCCGAGCAGAAGGCGCATCGCATAGAACGAGGTTTCGCCCTGCACGAAAGCCATCCCGGTCGCGGCGAGTCCCCACGTGATCATGATGCGCGTGAGCCACGCCTTCGCGCCGAAGCGCTGCATCAGCATGTTCGACGGCACTTCGAACACCGCGTAGCTCACGAAGAACAGGCCCGCGCCGAGCCCGTAGGCCGCGGCGCCGATGCCGAGATCCGCACTCAAATGCTGACGCACGAAGCCGATGTTCACACGGTCGATGTAATTGACGATGAACATCACGACGAAGAGCGGCAACACGTGCCACTTGATCTTGCGAACGGCGCTCGACAGCGCGCTGGAACTGCTCATGAAGGTGTCTCCTGGATCGGGGCGCTGCGAATGTATTTTTAGTTTAGAAGCGCGGGTTCTTGCCGGTGAACTCCGGCTGATACTTGCGCATCTGCGAGAGGTCGTCGCGATTGCGCACGCCGCACGTGAGGTATTGCTCGTGCAGTTCCGCAAGCTTCTCGCGATCGAGCTCGACGCCCAGGCCCGGCGTCGTCGGCACGCGCACCGCGCCGTTGTCGAATACGACGCGGCCGCCCTTGATGACTTCCTCTTCCTGCCACGGGTAGTGCGTGTCGCACGCATACGTGAGGTTCGGCACGCTCGCGGCGACGTGCGTCATCGCCATGAGGCTGATGCCGAGGTGCGAGTTCGAATGCATCGACATGCCGAAGCCCCAGAGCTTCGCCATGCGCGCGAGCGTCTGCGTGGCGCGCAGGCCGCCCCAGTAGTGGTGATCGGAGAGCAGCACCTTGATCGAGCCCATGTTGCAGCCGCGGCGGAAGTCGTCCATCGTCGTGATGACCATGTTGGTCGCGAGCGGCAGCTTCGTGTGCTTCTGCAGTTCCGCCATGCCTTCGAGTCCGGGGCACGGGTCTTCGTAGTATTCGAGGATCTCGTCGAGTTCAGGCGCGGCCTCGATGCTGGTTTCGAGCGTCCAGTTCGCGTTCGGATCGAGACGCAGCGGCATGCCGGGGAACGCCTTCGCGAGCGCCTTCATGCACGCGATTTCATGCGCCGGCTCGAACACGCCGCCCTTCAGCTTGATGCTCTGAAAACCGTACAAATCGATCATGCGCTGCGCCTGCGCGACGATCTGCTCCGGGCTGATGCCCTCGCCCCACGCATCGGGCGCATACGGCTTGCCGATGTGCTCCGCGTACTTGAAGAAGAGATACGCGCTGTACGGCACGGCGTCGCGCACCTTGCCGCCCAGCAGATCGACGATCGGCGCGCCGACGATCTGTCCTTGCAGATCGAGCATCCCCACTTCGAGCGTGCTGATGACCTTCGGCGCATTTTTCGCGGCATGCGAACCGGGCGCGAGTTCGAATTCGACCGCACCGGGCGTCGCCGTGATCGTCGCGCGCACGCGCTCTTCCATCCGGTTCAGATCGAACGGCGAAAGGCCGATCACGAGATCCTTGGCCTGATCGAGCACGCGCAGCATCGGCTCGTCGCCATAAGTCTCGGAGATGCCGACACGCCCGTCGCTCGTCTCCAGTTCCACGATAGCACGCAGCGCCCACGGCTCGTGGATGCCCGCGGCGTTCAGCAGCGGGCCGTCGCGGAAGGCGATCGGGGTGATTCGAACCTGGGTGATGGCAATGTCGCGGGTCATGTCGGCTTCCGGAAGTAGCGAGAGTAGCCGAATGGTAAAGCACTAATATATTAGTGCGTCAGTCGGGTTAACGCTGACTGGCAGATTCCACGACGCCGCGCCAATTGGCCTTCCGCGCGGCTATAGTACTAATGTTTCAGTCGCCTTTCGTCTTGCGCCCATATGAAAAATGCTGCTTCCACCGCCACGGTTCATCGCCTCGACCGGTCCCGTCATGCCGCGCCGCAAGTCTTCGAGCGGCTGCGCGAAATGATCGTCTCGCTCGAACTGGAGCCGGGCACGGTGCTCTCGCGCACCGAACTGGCCACGCGCTATGGCCTCAGCCAGACGCCCGTGCGCGACGCGCTGATGAAGCTCGGCGAGGAAGGACTCGTCGACATCTTTCCGCAGCACGCGACGGTCGTGAGCCAGATCAGCGTGGCGTCGGCGTTGCAGGCGCACTTTCTGCGCCGCTCGATCGAGCTGGAAGTCGTGCGCACGCTGGCGCGCGAACACAGGAAGTCGCTGGTCGCACGGCTGCGCGCGACGATCGCCGAGCAGATGGAATGGCTGGAGCCGAAGGACGTCGAGCAGTTCTCAGCGCTCGATCAGGCGTTTCATCGGCAGATGTATGAAGCCGCGGGCGTGCCGCAGCTATGGGATCTGGTGCGCAGGCTGAGCGGCCATATCGACCGGCTGCGCCGCCTGCATTTACCGGTCGAGGGCAAGACGATGGCCGTGGTGCGCGATCACACCGAGATCGTCGATGCCATCGAAAAAGGCAATGCCGACGCCGCCGATGCCGCGTTGCGCAAGCATCTCTCGGGCACGCTCGGTCAGGTGGACGAGATCCGCGCCCGTCACCCGACCTTTCTGACCGATCATTGACGGCGCCGCCTTGCGCCTCAGACGCCGTGCGCGTTCAGGCGCGCTGAATACCAGCGCGAGAACTGCTCGACATAGCTCTCCGTGAACGGCGAGAACACGGCCGGCTTGAATGCCGGATCCTGCGTGCCTTCGTGGGTGATCTCGACGAGATGCTTGTCCTGCGCGTTCGTCGCGACCCACACTTCGGTCAGGTCCTGAATCTGGTAATCGACGCCTTCGACCGCATCCGCGTGCACGAGCCACTTCGAGCGCACGAGCGTCTTGTCCGGCGCGAGCGGAATGATGTACGAAATCACCGCATGGTCGCTCATCACGTGCGTCCATGAGTTGTGCGTCCAGAGATGCGTGTCGCCGAGATCGCGCCGCGTGAGATTGCCGAGCAGTTTTTCGCTCGCGACCTTCGTGCTCATCGTTTGCGATTCGCCGTGTCCTGCGATGACGAGCTGCTGCGTCCTGAACTGCGTCACGGCATCTTCTTCCAGCCATTCGACGGTCGCGCTCGTGAAGCCGTCGTTTTCCCAGCTTGCCTGACATGCCGCGTTGCGCGTCTTGTAATCCTCGAATTCGCGCAGCGATTCGTCAGTGAGGTTGTCCGGGCAGAAGCCGAAGTCCTCCGGCAGAAACGATGCCGTCAGTTCCGGATGTGTGCCCGCGCAGTGATAGCACTCGCGATTGTTTTCGATCACGAGCTTCCAGTTGCCGTTCTCGATGATCTCCGATTCGAACGCGATCTTCGTGTTCTGCAGATCATAGGGCGCGAAGCGCGGCGCCATCGTGTCTTCGAGCTTCGCGATATCGGCGGGCGCTTCATCGGCGAGGCACACGAAGATATGCGTTCCCACGATGCGCGTATGCACCGGCATCAGGCTGCGGCACTTCGGATCGAAATCCTTGCCCATGTGCGCGGCGTGGCGCAGGCTGCCGTCGAGATCGTAGGTCCACTGATGATACGGGCAAACGAGCATGCCCACGGTCGATTTGCCGGCCTCTTTGAGGCGCGCGCCCCGATGGCGGCAGACGTTGCGATAGGTGCGGATATTTTCGTCGTCGTCACGAACGATGATGATCGAGGCGCGGCCGATATCGACCGTCGAGACATCGCCCGGCTCGGGCACGTCCGCCGTCACGCCCACCAGAATCCAGTGCTTCTGGAAAAAAACCTCGACGTCCTTCTCGAACACATCCTGACGGCCAAACAGCTCGCCCGGCAGGCCATGCCCGGGTTCGCGGCTGCGGATCAATTCGCCATGACTCTTGATTTGCACTTCGGACATCGTCGTTCTCCAACGTTCAGGGATATCGGGACTTCGAATGGTCCCGCGCTATCCTGAGTATTGGATCGCGGAAAAACAGCGTCAACGCGCTTTATTTTCTGTGTCGGATAACTTTGGATTATGCGTGCGCGCTCGGGTCTGTCAGGCGCGCCGGGCCTGGGGTTGCGTCCTCGCGCAACCAATTGATCAGACCGTCGATGGCGGGCGTGATGGTGCGTCCGTGCGGCACCACGGCGAAGTAGGAATGCGTCGGCTTGAACGACGCCACCGGCAGCCTGACGAGCTCGCCGCTCGCGAGAAAATCCTGAACGAGCCGGCCCCAGCCGAGCGCGATGCCCTGGCCGAAACGCGCGGCCTGGATCGCATCGGTGTAAAGGCTGCAGCGCAGCGCGAAGTTCAGCCGCATTGGCCGGAAGCCGACCGCGAGAAACCACTCTTCCCAGCCCATCCAGCCTTCGGTGGTCGAGTCCGATTCGACGAGCACGGCGCCCGCGAGCTCCTCCAGCGAAGCCGGCTCGGGCCGCGTCTTGAGCCATGACGGCGAGCAGACCGGGAACGTTTCCTCGTCGAACAGCAAGGTCGCGGTGCCGTCCGGCCAGGTGCCGTTGCCGAAGCGCACGGCGACATCGATTTCCTTGTGCCGCAGGTCCGCCGTGAACATCTGCGTGGAAAGACGCAGTTGCAGGTCGGGCTGCGCCGCCTTGAGCGACGCAAGGCGCGGCAAGAGACGAAAGTGCGAGAACGCGGAAGTCGCCGCGAGCACGAGCTCCTGCTGCACGGGGCCGCGCGCGAGGCGGTCGAACACGCTCGCGATCTTCTGCATCGATTCGGCGACGACGCGGTACAACGCCTCGCCTTCATCGGTCAGTTCGATAGCGCGATGCAGCCGGTGAAAGAGCCGCGTGCCGAGCGTCTCTTCGAGAAATCGCACCTGGCGGCTCACCGCCGCCTGCGTGACGCCCAGTTCATGCGCCGCGAGCGTGAAGCTGCCGAGCCGCGCGACGGCCTCGAATTCGACGAGCGCGGTCACCGAGGGAATGAGCCGCCGGTAGCCCTTGGTCTTTTCGGTTGCCGGTTTCATAGGCGGCGCTCACTCGACGGCTTTCGATTGGTCCGCGGGCCAGCCCTGCATCATCGTGGCGATTTCCTCGTCGAGCCATTGACGAAACTGCAGATATTCCGGGCGCGACTTCGCATTGCGATGCGTGATCAGATAGTGATGACGATCGTGGAACACGAGCGCATCGTCGACGGGACGGACCAGCTTCTTCTGCTCGACCTGGCGATGCACGAGATGATGCCAGCCGAGCAAGGTGCCCTCGCCCGCTTCGGCCTGCGCGACGAGCAGCCGATAGTCGTTGCTCTCGAGATCGTCGTGCTGATCGAGACGCTCGGAGCCGTCGCCCTGCTGATACCAGTTCTTCCACACGCGCCAGTCGACGTGCTCGCACACCTGCGCGCGCCCGAGCAGCGAAAGGCTCAGCGTGGGATGCGCGAGCAGATCGAGCGGCTTCAGCGTGCGCCCATGAAAATAGCGCTCATAAAACGGAACGCTGCATACCGGATAAACGATGTCGTGAAAGAGCGGCTCGACTTCGTATTCGGCCTCTCGCGGCGGGTTCTTCGTGATGATGACATCGGGCTCCATGAGATCGTCGAGCTCCATGAAGTGCTCGGTCACCATCACGTGAAGGCGGATGTTCGGAAAGCGCTGGCGGAACGCGGGCAATCTGAACGAAAGCCAGAGCGCGGAAAACGTATGGGAGATGCAGAGCGTCAGCGCGTGACGGTCGACGCGCCGCACCGCCTGCGCCGCCTCCGCGATGTTCATGATCGACAGATACGACGCGTTGTAGAGAATGCGGCCCGCGTCGGTCAGCGCGATATGCCGGCCGGTCCGCTCGAACAGCGCGACTTCGAGCGTGTCTTCCAGCTCCTTGATCTGCCGGCTCACCGCCGCCTGCGTGACGCACAGCACTTCCGCCGCCTGCGTGAAGCTCTCATAACGCGCCGCGGTGACGAAGCACCGGAGCGCGCGCAAGGATGGCATCTGGGCGAGAAGCCGGTCCGCGAACTGCTGTTTCTTCTGCATGTGAATCACCTTCCAGGGGCTCGCATGCGCCCTTCGGCGCCGGATGCTTGGATTTATCGTTTGTTATTCTCGTATCCCGCGCTCATTTACGCCCTTGCACGCGGCGCATGATGCCATTGAGCGCCTCGGAGTAATGCGCGTACGTGCCTCGCGCCGACAACTCGCGGTAGAGCTGCTCGTTGAGGCCGCCGGGCGTGCTCGCCTGGCCGATCATTGCCGAGAACGGCTCCGTGCCTTGCGTCGTTTCATGCGCGAGTCCCACATGATAGCCCGACAAAAACGAACGGGCAGACGCATACGGCAGCCCTTGCCGCACGAGCCACGACGCCTGTTCCTCCAGCAACGCGAAGAAGCTCGCCATGGTCGCGGTCACGGCGGACAGGGCATCGAACTGATGTTCGTCGTCGACTTCGACCGCTTCGCCGAGCGGCGCGAAAAGCGCCCGCGCGATGTCGTCGCGCGGGCAGATAGCCGTGCTGCCGTTGCCCGACGCCACCGCCGGAAGCGGCACGGTGCGCACGACCTTGGCCGAGCGGCGCACGAGCGCGCGAATATCATCGATCGACTTCGCCGCGATGAAGCTGATGACGTGATGCCGCGCATCGAACGTCAGCTCGCCCAATACATCCGCCGCGATCTGCGGCAGCACGGCGAGGCACACGACATCTGATGCATCGAGCACGGCCTGATTGCTCTTGCAAACCTCCACGCGTGAATCGAGCGACGCCAGTTGCGCCGCGATCTGCGCATTGCGCGGCGACAACGCAATGCGCTCGAAGGGAACGCCGAAACGAATCATGCCGGTCACGACCGCTTGCGTGATCGCGCCGGTGCCGATGAAGCCTGCGCGCATGGTGCCTCGTCTATTCTCAGTCGAGCTTCAGCCAGGTCGTCTTCAGCTCGCAGTATTGATCGTGCGCGTAGACCGACTTGTCGCGTCCGCCGAAGCCGGACTGCTTGAAGCCGCCGAAGGGCGTCGACAGATCGCCCTCGCCGAAGCAGTTCACGGTCACGGTGCCCGCGCGGATGCGCGCCGCGATCTTGTGCGCCTGGTTCACATTGTCGGTCCACAGCGATGCCGCGAGTCCGTAGCACGTATCGTTCGCGATGCGCACGGCCTCGTCGACATCAGCATATTCGATAAAGCACAGGACCGGGCCGAAGACCTCTTCGCGCGCGATGCTCATCTCGGGCGTGACATTGTCGAAGATGGTCGGCTCGACGAACCAGCCGCCCGTTTCCGTCAGCGTCGCGTTGCCGCCGCAGGCCACGCGCGCGCCTTCCGCCTTCGCCTTCTCGATGTGGCCCAGCACCTTGCGGTAATGTCCTTCCTCGATGAGCGAGCCGAGCTTGACGTCGGGATCGAGCGGATCGCCGGTTTTCCAGCCTTCGAGCACGGCCAGCACTTTTTGCAGCAGCTCGGCCTTGTGGCTCGAATGCACCAGAATGCGCGATCCGGCGCTGCAGTTCTCGCCCATGTTCCAGAACGCGGCGGCGACGGCCTGCTCAGCGACGGCATCGAGATTCGCGACATCGGGCAAGACGACTTGCGGATTCTTGCCGCCGCATTCGAGTACCACGCGCTTCAGGTTCGTATCGGCGGAGTAGCGCAGGAAACGCTTGCCGGTTTCCGTCGAGCCCGTGAATGCGATGAGATCGACGTCCGCATGCACGCCGAGCGCCTGGCCCGCGCTTTCGCCGAAGCCGGTCACGACGCTGAACACGCCGGGCGGCAGCCCCGCTTCGAGCGCGAGATCGGCGATGCGCAGCGTGGACAGCGAGGTCTGCTCCGCGGGCTTGACGATGACGCTATTGCCCACCGACAGCGCCGGCCCGATCTTCCACGCGAGCATGAGCGCCGGAAAATTCCAAGGCAGCACCGCGCCGACGACGCCGATCGGCTCGCGCGTGATCATGCTCACGACACTCGCGCCGGACGGCGACAGCGCGTCGTAACGCTTGTCCGTGACCTCGGCATGCCAGCGGATGCACGCCGCCGATTCGGGGATATCGAGGCCCATGCATTCGCTGATCGGCTTGCCCGCTTCGAGCGCTTCGAGCAGCGCGAGCTCGTCGGCGTTGTCGTCGATCAGTTGCGCGAGACGCAGCAGGACCGCCTTTCTTTGCGCGGGCGCGGCCTTCGACCACACGCCCGATTCGAACGCCTCGCGCGCCGCGACGACCGCGCGGTCGATGTCCTTTGCGTCGCACTTCGCGACTTCCGCGAGCACCTTGCCCGTCGAAGGATTCAGCGTGCCGAAGGTTTCACCCGACGCGGCATTGCAGCGTTGCCCGGCGATGAAGGCGCGGCCGTCCAGCGACAGGTTTTGCGCCATGCGCTGCCATTCCTGATGCGTGCTCATGTCATGTCCTCACAGATTCAAAGTTCGGCGCCCGCCGAGAATTCCTTCACCCAGATCGCCGCCGATACCGCGACGTCCGCGATCGGCCGGATCGGCAGCGAGCGCGGATGCGGCTGTTTCAGCAGTTGATTGATCAGATCGTTCGATTGCCCGAGCGCGTGTTCCGCGATGAGCTTGCCCGCCGCCGAGCCGCGGCTCAGGCCGAGCCCGTTGCAGCCGACCGCTTCGTACACGCCGTCCTCGCGCTGGCCGAAGAGCGCGCCATTGTTCGTCGACAGGCACAGCGCGCCGCCCCATGTGTATTGCAGCTCGACGTCCTTGAGCATCGGAAAGCGCCGGTCGAAAGAGCGCTGATGCAGATGCTTAGCCTTCGCGAGATCGTGTTCCGACACGGAAACATTCGGCCGGAACGCGAAATGGTTGCGCACGCAAATACGGTTCGTCGCGAGACGGCGCACGGTCGTGCCCATAGGGTCGGCGGGAATCAGCGCCCACGAGTTCGCTCCGCCGAGCCGCGCGATCTCGTCGTCGTTCATCACGCGCGACATCGACGCGAACGTGTACACCGGCAGCAAGCCGTTCGGATGGCCGCCGAAGGTCGCCGCATACG
Organism: Caballeronia sp. 11_S32; assembly: GCF_056930355.1. Classification (NCBI taxonomy): domain Bacteria; kingdom Pseudomonadati; phylum Pseudomonadota; class Betaproteobacteria; order Burkholderiales; family Burkholderiaceae; genus Caballeronia; species Caballeronia sp. 11_S32. Next base: position 694,258 of record NZ_JBXOWH010000001.1, on the reverse strand, counting down.
CATTGGTGCACAGCACGACGCCCTTCGCCTCGATCTTCCCGTTCGCGAAGCTCAAGAGCTTCGTCTGGCCGCGCGTCTCCATGGCCTTCACGGCGCTCAGCTCGAACACCGTCACGTTCGACGGCTGCGTGGCCGCGAGACCGCGCATGAGCGCCGCGGGCTGCACGGTGCTGCATCCCGGCGTGAAGAGCGCGCTCTGATAAAAGCGCGTGCCCGTCACTTTCGCGATCGCGGCTTCGTCGAGCCATTCGCAGGGCTCGTCGATGCGCGCGAGTCCGTCCGCGAAGTGCGTCAGCGCCGTGTGCCCCTTCTTGTTCACCGACGCGTGATACTTGCCGTCGTCGCGCCAGTCGCAATCGATGCCATGCTGTTTGACTGTGCCGCGCACATAGTCGATGCCGTGCCGTTGCATGCGGACATCGGCTTTGTCGGCCTCGACGCTGCGCGAGTAGCTCTCGCTGCTGATGTCGTGCGGCAGATCGACGAAGAATCCGGAATTGCGCCCCGCCGTCGAGCGCCCGACGCGATCCGCCTCGACGAGCGCGACCGATGCATCCGGCGCAAGCTCCGCGAGCCGCCGCGCCGCGCACAGACCGGTGATGCCGCCGCCGATCACGACGAAGTCGAAGCGCTGCTCGCCCGTCACGCTTTTCGCGGGCGCGGGGGGCGGCAGGCTTTCCCACCAGCCATTGACGCCATCCGGTGCGGGAAACCGCACGAAGTCGAGTTTCGAGGCCATGCGCGTGTGTCTTACTGAGCGTTGCGCAGCAGGGGTTGAACGATCCTGGCGAAGGCGCTGCGCTCTTCGTCGTTGAGCGTGCCGAGCGGCGCGCGCGCGTTGCCGACGCGCGTGCCCGCGAGCTCGCAGCCATAACGCACATACTGGATGAACTTGCCGCTGCGTTCCAGCAGTTCGAGCACCGGCAGGAGTTGCGTCATCAGCTTGCGGCCGGTGCGGAAATCGCCGCGCTTCACGCAGGCTTCGAGCAGATCCGTGTGCGCTTCCGGCAGGAAGTTCGATGCGCCCGCGACCCAGCTTCGCACGCCCCACGCGAAGAACTCGAGCGCCTGATCGTCCATGCCGCAACTCAGAACGAAACGGTCCGGCAGATGCGTCGCGAGATGATGAAGATGCGCGATATCGCCCGTGCTTTCCTTCATCGCCGCGAAGTTCGGGCGGTCGAGCAGTTTGTCGAGGACTTCGTCGCCGATAGCGGTGCCCGTGCGCGCCGGGAAGTTGTACAGCATGATCGGCATGTCGAGCGCGTCGTCGACCTTCAGCAGATGGTCGAGTAGTTCGTCCTGCGTCGGCTGCGCGTAGTAAGGCGCCGCGACCAGCAACGCGTTATAGCCAGCGCGTTTCGCTTCTTGTCCAAGACGCAGCACTTCCTTCGTCGTGGTCGCGTTGATGCCCGCCGTGAGATACGTCTTGCCGCCGACAGCCGATGCGACCGTATCGAACGTCTTCACGCGCTCTTCGAAGCTGAGCGCATAGTATTCGCCCGTCGTGCCGCCCACGCCCATGCCCGCCACGCGGCCCACGAGACTCGCGGCATGCTTGCCGAGCATGTCGTAATCGATTTCGCCATCCGCCTTGAACGGGGTGACGAGCGGAGTATGTACGCCTTCGAAGCTCATGGTTGTCTCTCTGGTGAATGGATCATGTGTGGGCTCATGCGCGACGCGTCAGACAAGCGCTTCCGCATGCGAATAGATCGGGAACTGAATGCACAGATCGCGCACGCGCGCGCGGACCGAACGTTCGACATGTTCGTCGCCGTTCGGATCGCGTTCGAGCGCGGCCAGCACTTCGAGGATCATTTCACCGACCTGCTCGAACTGCGCGACGCCGAAGCCGCGCGTCGTCGCGGCGGGCGTGCCGAGACGGATGCCGGATGTCACCGTCGGGTTCTCGGTATCGAACGGAATGCCGTTCTTGTTGCACGTGATGCCCGCGCGTTCCAGCGCCTTCTCCGCCTGCGTGCCGGTGAGGCGCTTGCCGCGCAGATCGACGAGCAACAGATGGTTGTCCGTGCCGCCCGTCACGAGGCTCAGTCCGCCCGCTTGCAGCACCTTGCCGAGCACTTGCGCGTTGCGCAGGACGCGGTCGATATAAGCGATGAATTCCGGCCGCAGCGCTTCGCCGAACGCGACGGCCTTGCCCGCGATCACATGCATGAGCGGACCGCCCTGCAGGCCGGGAAACACCGCCGAGTTGATCTTCTTCGCGATGTCGCCGTTGTTCGTGAGGATGAAGCCGCCGCGCGGGCCGCGCAGTGTCTTGTGCGTCGTGGACGTGACGACATCGGCGAACGGCACCGGATTCTGATGCCGCCCCGCCGCGACGATGCCCGCGATATGCGCCATGTCCACCATCAGCAATGCGCCGACGCTGTCCGCGATTTCGCGGAACGCCGCGAAATCGAGCGCGCGCGGATACGCCGAATATCCGGCGATGATGAGCTTCGGCCGATGCGCTTCGGCCAGCCGCCGCACCTCGTCGTAATCGATGCGCAGCGTGTCCGCGCTCACGCCATACTGAACCGCGTTGAACCATTTTCCCGACAGCGCCGGACGCGCGCCGTGCGTGAGATGCCCGCCCGCATCGAGCGACATGCCCATCACGGTATCGCCCGGCTTGACGAGCCCGAGCATCACCGCGCCGTTCGCCTGCGCACCCGAATGCGGCTGCACGTTGGCGAATTCGGCATCGAACAGCGCTTTCACGCGGTCCATCGCCAGGGCCTCGATGCGGTCGACATGTTCGCATCCGCCGTAGTAACGCCGCGACGGATAACCTTCGGCGTACTTGTTCGTCAGTACCGTGCCCTGCGCCTCCATCACCGCCGACGACACGATATTTTCGGACGCAATCAATTCGATCTGCGTTTGCTGGCGGCGCAACTCCAAAGCGATCTCCGATGCGATCACGGGATCGTGGCTCTGCAGGCTTTCGCCAAAGAAGCGCGAATACTCGTTCACGGGAAATACTCCGAAGGTGTTGCGATAACTTGCGTCACTGCTCCAGCCAGGCCTTCACCTTGTCCGGATGCGCGTCCACGAATTTCTTCGCGGCCGTGGCGTAGTCGTTGGTTGCATTGCCTTCGAACTCGATCGCTTCGACATCAGCGAGCGTCAGCTTCAAGTGCTTGAAGAAGACATCAGCACGCGGGAATTTCTTCGCGAACTGCTTCGATGCGAACGCGTGGACCTGCTCTTCGCCGCCAAGCGTGCCCTTCGGGTCCTTCAGATAGCGCATCTGCCACTTCTGGAACAGCCAGTGCGGGCTCCACACCGTGGCGACGATCCATTGCTTCGAACCCTGCGCACGCTGAATCGACGCGAGCATGCCGGCCTCGCTCGATGACTGCAGCTTGTAGCCCGACAGGTCATACGCCTTGATGGTCTTCTCCGACGCCTGCATGAGACCGCCGCCCGGCTCGATGCCCTGGATCACGCCGTTGAGCTGCTTCTGCACCTCGGGCTTCTTCAGATCTTCGATCGACGAAAGCTGCGACTCGGGAACGTAGGTCGGCACGGCCCAACCGTTCTTGCCGCCGGTATAGATGATGCCGACGTCGTCGAGACTGTCCTTGTAGCGCGCCACGTACTGGCCGTGCGTCACAGGCAGCCAGCCGCCGACCATGATGTCGAGATCGCCGCGCGCCACGCCTTGATACTGAATGCCGATATCCGCCTGAACGAACTGCACCGGCTGCTGGAGCTTGGTTTCGAGCACGTACTTCGCGACGTTGGCGACCGCGAGCACGTCGGCCCAGTTGGTCACGGCGACCTTGATCGGCTCGGCGGACATCGCCGGACTCGCGCCGACCCCGAACGCCACGATGGCCGGCGTCACAATTTTGACGATCAAGGACTTTATGAAGCTGTTGTTCATTTCGGACTCCGTATCTGACGGTTCAGTATGAGGTTAGGGGCGACGCTATGTCTTTCAGGTTTGCGCAGTGTTTCCAGCCGGGGCGGATTTCGCCGGCGTGGAGATGACCTTCTTTTTCTTCTTCTTCGACTTCACGCCGAAGCTTTCCGTCAGACGGTCGAGAATAATCGCGAGCAGCACCACGCCGAGACCGCCTTCGAAGCCGATACCGATATCGAGCCGCTGAATGCCGCTCAGCACGTACTCGCCGAGCCCGCCCGCGCCGATCATCGATGCGACCACCACCATCGACAGCGCCATCATGATCGTCTGGTTCACGCCCGCCATGATCGAAGGCAATGCGTTGGGCAGTTGGATCTTCCACAGCAGTTGCGCATCCGTGCTGCCGAACGAGCGTCCTGCTTCGAGCAGTTCCTCGCGCACTTGCCGGATGCCGAGCGTCGTCAGTCGCACGACGGGAGGCATCGCGAACACGATCGTGGCGATCACCGCGGGCACCCGGCCGAGACCGAACAGAATGACGGCGGGAATCAGGTACACGAACGCGGGCATCGTCTGCATGAAGTCGAGCAGCGAGCGCAGGATCACTTCGACGCGCTTGTTACGCGCGCCCCAGATCCCGAGCGGCACGCCGATCACGAGACTGAAGAATGTCGCCGCGACGACGAGCGCGAGCGTCGAGACGGTTTGCGCCCAGAGCCCCATGTAATTGATCACGTAGAGCGCCGCGCCGACGAACACCGCGAACACGACACCCTTTCTCCACAGCGCGAGGGCCATGAGAATCACGAGCATCGCGATGAACGGCACCGCGCTCAGACCATCCTCGAGCAGCTTGATGACCGCGCCGAGTCCCGCCGAAAATGCGTCGAAACCGCCGCGAAAGTGAGAGAAAAGAAAGTTGACTACGTCTTCGGCGAACTTTCCAAAGATCGAGGAATTCATGCTGCCCTCCGCTCCATGACTTGCTTGAGAATCGTGCGGCATGAGACCACGCCCGCGAGTCTGCCTTGTTCATCGGTGACCGGCACGTCGTGCTCCTGGCTGAGCGCGATGGCCGCGAGTTGATGCAGATCCGCGGTGAGCGGAACTGCTGCGACGTCGTGAAGCAATGCGTCCTTGATCGGCCGGCTGCCGGTCTTGTGCAGCGACGCAGGCGTCACGCAACCGTGATAGCGGCCCGCTTCATCGCAGACATAGCCGCACTCCGCGCCGCTGTCGATGAGGCTGTTCAGATAGCGCTCGGACGGCGCACTCGTATTGCACGCGATGAGCCCGCGCTCGACCTTCGTCATCAGGCTCGATGCTTCGAGGAAGCGCGACACGTCGACATTGCGGAAGAAGTCGCGCACGTAGTCATCGGCGGGCGACTGGATGAGTTCCGCCGGCGTGCCGACCTGAATCAGACGGCCATCCTTCATGATGCCGATGCGCCCGCCGATCTTCACCGCTTCTTCGATATCGTGCGAGATGAAGACGATCGTGCGCTGCTCTTCCTTCTGCAAACGCAACAACTCGTTCTGCATTTCGAAGCGGATGAGCGGATCGAGCGCGGAGAACGCTTCGTCCATCAACAGTACCGAGGGATTGACCGCCAGCGCGCGAGCCAGGCCGACGCGCTGTTGCATGCCGCCGGACAGTTCGCTCGGCAGCAGCTTCTCGTACGAAGCAAGACCGACGCGCGTCAACGCGGCGCGGGCCACTTCATAACGATCCGCTTTCTTCTTGCCAGCCACTTCGAGGCCGTAAGCAATGTTGTCGATGACGGTTCGGTTCGGCAGCAGCGCGAAAGACTGGAACACCATCGCCATTTTTTCGCGGCGCACCGCGCGCAGGTCGGGCGCGCTCATCGGCGCGATGTCGCGGCCTTCGAGAATCACCTGTCCGGAGGTCGGCTCGATCAGGCGATTGAGCAGACGCACGAGGGTCGATTTGCCCGAGCCGGAGAGGCCCATGATGACGAAGATTTCGCCCGCGTTGACGGCGAGGCTCACATCGTCGACAGCGACCATGTTGCCGGTCTGCGCGAAGATTTCGTTTCGGCCGAGGCCTTGATTCAGAAGCTCCTGAGCGCGCTCCGGCTTCGGGCCGAAGATCTTCGAAAGGTTTTTGACCGTTAGGATTTCGGTCTGGGACGCCGCTACCGACTTGGCCGACGAAGTGGTTCCCGGCTGCGAGGGAACCTGATTCGTGACGTCGTTCGGTGCGAGAGTTAGGTTGGGAATCATCGGGTCATTCCACCTAGCAAGTGAGAAGGGATTTGGCGCTGCCGGAACATTCCGGCGTTCATTTGCGTTGAATGAAGCGTACATGGCCAATTCCGAACACCCACCGACATTTTCTGAGCACTTTTCGATACTTCTGGTAATGCAAGCGCGCGTTGCAGAAGGCGTTTAAAAAAAACGGAACGCTGTGTTTCGGCCGGAGAGCCAACGCTGGCGGGGCTTTGCGGGCGACGGGCCCGCGCGCGGGGAGTGTCTGCCGCGCCAGCTTTCAAAAGAGACGCTAGGGAATGCACCTACGCGTGGTCGTTGGGATGACTTTTTCTGGTGGTAAACGTGCAAACGCCGCGGGAAAGCGCGGCGTCAGGCGGCCTTATTTGATGTCGTTCAGACACTACCGATCAGCCAGTCGCGAAACGTCGCTTCGTCCTTCGTAAGCGGCTTACCCCGTGGATGAACGAGATGATCATGGCGCCCGGTGACTAGTGCCATGTCCGGAATCGCACATAGCTCACCCATTCGAGCGGGCGACTTCACAATGAAGTCCCAGCCAAGCCCGATGCCGAGCCCAAGCCGAGCCGCCTCGTACACCAGTCCAGTCTGATTGAACGTGAGAAATGGTGCTGGCGTGAAATCGTAAGAGAACAGTGCGAACCAGTCTCTCCAGTCCAGACAATCCCAATCGCTGGAGTCGAGATGGATCAGCGGAGACTGGGCGAGCGCGCTCACACTTTCAGGAATCGACTCCGCATAATGGGTCGGGCTGTAGATGGGATAGACGATCTCGGGAAATAGCCGAACCGTTTCGAGTGATTTCCATTCACCGTCTCCATACAGGATGCCAAACGCATAATCAGTGCAACGCTTTTCGTTGATGGCGTTGGTAGAACTGACATCGATGGAGATCTGCGGATATTCACGAGCGAAAGTCGCTAGTCGTGGAAGCAGCCAGTAATGTGCAACCGCATGAGTGCAGACCACGGAGATCGAACTTTTCCGGTCGTCGTGCCGGACGCGGGAGATGGTGTGCTGGATCCTGGAAAGAAGCGGGCGAAGGTCATCGAACAGTCGTTGACCTGAATCACTGAGACTGAGTGCGCGAGTATGTCGTTCAAAAAGCGAGCACCCAAGCAAGGTTTCTAGTGTACGGATCTGCTTGCTCGCAGCGCTCTGTGTGATCGACAGCTCGTTTGCAGCCCTCGTGAAGCTGCCGAGCCGAGCCACCGCCTCGAAACACATCAGCGTCTCCAGAGGAGGAAGCGTCGCCAGGCGACGCGCGTTGAAGCTGCTCATCCAACCCTGCCCTTATAGAGCGGCGGCGCCGAATCAGGCATGCGTCGCCACCGACCAATTGTTTGAATCACCGCGGAATATCTTGAGAAGCAATGCCCCATGCACATTGTCGTGTGAAGGCAAATGAGCGTCGCCGTGCCGCAAGAAGCTCCGAATAATGACGCTACACAGATCGCCGGGACTAGGACGTTTTCGCCAATCTTCGTGAACAAGCTCGCCAGTGTGTGAGACGTTCGCGCCATACACGATTTATTCCGCGCCGGAATGCACGAGTCGATAAATTCGCTTGTGACAGTGTTCTGTCGTCGATACGCTGATTCCCGCGTCGAATGCCGTCACGCCGTGCGTTCCAGCTGAGACCGCCATGTAGAAGAACGACATGAGTCGTCGTGTGCGCATCGATCCATAAGGAACCGCGAAAGACGGCAAAGCAAATCGAAGCAACAACGGAGACAGGCTATGACACCTACACCCGGCAGCGGTGTGCGCACCCATGCAGCGAGGGCAGCAACAAAAACGCGTGATTCCGGCAGTTCAATCGATAGCACTCAGAGCGGAAGCAACCTCGGACACGGACTGCGGCAACGACATGTCGTCATGTTGTCCATCGGCGGCAGCATCGGTGCTGGACTGTTCGTCGGCTCAGGACATGCCATTGCGGAGGCAGGACCGGCAGCCATTCTTGCGTATGTCTTCGCCAGCATTCTCGTGGTCCTCGTGATGCGCATGCTGGGTGAGATGGCGTGCGCCATGCCGGACTCGGGTTCTTTTTCGACGTATGCCTCGAAAGCCATCGGACCTTGGGCAGGCTTCACGATCGGATGGATGTATTGGTGGTTCTGGGTGCTGCTGGTTCCGCTAGAAGCTACCGCGGCCGCCAACATTCTGAATAGCTGGTTCCCTCAGCTTGCAGTCTGGCAGTATTGCGTGCTCGTGACCGTGCTTCTTACCGCCACCAACCTCTTCAGCGTGAAGAATTACGGCGAACTCGAATTCTGGTTTGCGCTTATCAAGGTCGTGGCAATCACTGCCTTCGTGGTTCTCGGCCTCATTGCGCTGGCGGGCGGCTTGCCGAATGTCCATCTCACTCCACTCGCGACCATTACCGAACACGAAGGGTTTCTTCCGCGCGGATTCGCACCGGTTGTCGGCGCCCTGCTCACGACGATGTTCACCTTTCTCGGAACCGAAGTTGTCACGATAGCCGCCGCCGAATCCGAGAATCCGGCGAAGGAGATCGCTCATGCCATCACCTCGGTGGTCTGGAGAATCTCGCTCTTTTACATCGGCTCCATCGCCATCATCATTTCGGTCGTACCGTGGAACGATCCCGCGCTGATAAGCATCGGTTCCTATCAGGCCGTGCTCGAGGTCTTTCACGTGCCGCATGCGAAATTGATCATCGACACGCTGATTCTCGTGGCCGTCGCAAGCTGTCTGAATAGCGCGCTCTATACGGCATCGCGCATGTTGTTTTCGCTCGGCACGCGCGGACAAGCGCCCTCGCTAGTGACTTCGACCACCCGGGCCGGCGTGCCTGCGAATGCCGTGCTAGCCTCCACCGTGGTCGCTTTCGCTGGATGCGCCGCGAACTACATTGCACCCAAGTATGTTTTCGATACGCTTCTGGCCACGACGGGGGCGATTGCATTGCTGGTCTACTTCATCATCGCGCTCAGTCAGCTTCGCCTTCGCGCCCGGCTGGTTCGCGAAGGTTCTCTCAAGGTCCGCATGTGGGGCCATCCGTATCTTTCGATGATCGCGATTCTATTGATTGCGGGCGCGTTCGTGGTGATGGTGAACGCTCCGGATCATCGGCAGGAAGTGGTTTTGACGCTCGGATCGTCGGCGGTGCTCGCATTGATTGGCTGGCATCTTCAGAAGCGGCGAGCCGGATGACGGTCGTGAGTGACTCTGCGCCTGTTCTATTCCGTCTGGATTTCTTTTGCGGATTTCGGGCGCAGAGTCTTTTCTTATTACTTGCCGGCGGTGACCGATTTAACCTCTTCCTTGAGCGCAGTCACGATCTGCTTCAACGCCTGCTTCTGCTCGTCGTCGAGAGGCTGCAAGGGTGTGCGCAATCCGCCGGTACGCAGCCCGGCGAACTCACATCCCTGCTTGATCGATTGAACGAACTTGCCCGCGTCTTCGAGGAAATCCATCAATGGCATCATTGCGGACATGATGCGGCGGCCCTTGTCGAAATCCTTCTCGACCACGCATGCCTCATACAGCGCGATATGTTCCTCGGGCAGGAAGTTGGACCCCGCGCACACCCAGCTGCGAGCGCCCCACGCAAAGAACTCGAGCGCCTGATCGTCCCAGCCGCAGGAGAGATTGATACTTGGAAAGTGCCGCGCGAGCATGTGCAACTGGCTCGTACTGCCCGAACTCTCCTTGATGGCGACGAAGTTCTTCGATTTCGAAACGACCGTTTCGAAGAAGGTCCGTCCCATCATCGCATTCGTGCGTCCAGGATAGTTGTAGAGCATCGCTGGCAGGCCCGCTGCCTGATCGACCGCAAGCGCATGGATGGCGTTCTCTTCCTCGGTCGGCAACGCATACGGAGGCGAACTGACGAGGATCGCGTCGGCTCCGATCGACTTCGCCGCCTTCGCGTACTCGACCGAATCCTCAGTGCGAATCGCGCCCGTTCCGACAATGAGCGGCACCCGCGATCCGATGATCTTCTTTGCCAGCGATGCGAGATCGAATCGCTCCTGAGCCGTATGCGAATAGTATTCGCCAGTGGATCCGCCAATGATGATGCCATGGACCTTCGACGCGATCAGATGCTCGATGACCTCGGCAAACGCTTCGTTGTCGATGGAACCATCGCTCGACAAGGGCGTGATCGCGGGGGTGTAAATGCCTTCGAATTTCATGTTCCAGCCTCTGCTATGAAAAGGGACGTGTGATGATCTGCATGCTGTACAAACTGCTTCGCTACTGATGACTGAGAGAACCGCGCTTAACTCTCGAGACCGGCCATCTGCTGCCCCCACCATAGCGTTGCGTTCACGCCCAGTGAGAGAAATGGTTCCGGCGGCGCAGTCTTGGGCCCCGGCGACTTCAGCAAGTGCTCGACGAGCGCGTTGCTCTTTCCCGCGATCCAGTTGGCGAGAAGCGTTCCGGTCACAGTTCCTCTTGTGATACCCAGACCGTTACAACACAGTGCGCCATAGACGTTGGGGCCTAGCTGACCAAAGAAGCCTTCGTGATTCTGCGAAAGCGCCAAAGATCCGCTCCACGTGTAATCGAAGCCCACATCGGGCAGCATCGGAAACCTCCGCTGGAAGGACAATGCATGCCTCTTCGCCATTCGCGCCAGGTACTGTTGCTTCGGACGTCCATCGGGATTGAAGCTGAAACTGTTACGAATCAGGATTCGATTGTCATGCGTACGCCGAACCGTGCTTCCGAATGGGTCTGCCGGAATGACACCCCAGAACGACTTGCCGCCCAAAGCTTCCTGCTCCTGCGCCGACAAAGGTCTGGTGAGGCTCGCGTACAGGAAAACCGGCAGCATGGAACGTCTGAGGAAACCGAACCTCATGCCGAACGCGTTGTTGGCGAGTATGAGCTTGTCGGTCACGATCTGCCCTTGAGCATGTCCCAGCACGACCTTCTTGCCGTAGTCCACTTCGGTAATCGGCGTGCGCTCGTACAGCGTCACGTTGGCCGGCAGACTGTCAGCAAGACCTTTGACAAGCGCGGATGGCTGCACGAGGATCGTTCCCGGCGTGTAGAGCGCGCGTTTGTAGAAGCGCGTGCCGATGTGCCCCGGCAAATCGCTTCCCTCGATCATCTCGTATTGCTGACCGAGCTTATCGAGACCACGGCGATATGCATCGAGCACGGCGAGGCCGCGGCTTTCGACCGCGGCTTGATACTTCCCTGAAGCGCGCATCGCACAGTCGATACCGTGCTCTTCAACGATATTTCGAAGAATCGACTGCCCCAGAAGATTGAGCTGCAGCGTTGTCTTCGCCGTCTCGATGTCTCCGATATAGTCGTCGGCACCGATGTCGTGCGGGAGATCGATGGCGAAGCCGGCATTTCGCCCGGCCGTGCCAAAGCCTACTTCTTGCGCTTCCACAAGGACGATCTCTTGATCGGGGAAATTCAGCGCGAGCTGCCGGGCAGCGGCCAGTCCGGTATATCCGGCACCGACTACCGTCCATCGAGCGTTTTTCTTCCCTGAGTGCGACGGCCGAGGTTTGCGGGGACCGCTAAGGTGATACCAGCCACACGCGGAATCATCCGCAGGCGTTGAAGTGACCTTCTGCATTCTCGATTCCAAGGGTTGATTCCAGTCCGCACAACTTCGATTCGAGCCGGCATGAGAATGACTCATGCACAGCGTCATCGGTCATTCGAGCCAACGTTCAGACGATCGACGTCCGCACCGAACTGGCGTTCTAAAAGCCATGAGTCTGTTTTGAATCCCTTCAGCCGAACGGATCGCGCGTCTCGCGAGTCCGGGAAGCGAACATCGGTTCAGAAAACATTTCGTGCTCTTGTACTATTTTTACGGCATCTTCAACGGCGAACCTTGTCTCCAGAATCGGTTCGTCGAAGGCTAGCTTTTCCCGAGAAGCGGCGTTGCTGTTTCGAGAAGCATCTTGGACACAACGATATCGAAATGGGCTCTACGTCACCAACGATATTTTGTTGGGGCGTAGAGAGACTTTTCGTTATGAAAGCGATGATGGCGCCGCAGCCGCCGACGCCATCCGTACAGCATTCACATTCCGTTCGAGCTCACATGCTCTTCGAACGGAAAGTGCCGGTCCATCCAGTCGTAGTGCCTGCCGGCTTCCGCCCAAGGCCAGTTGCGGGCGGTCTCGCCAGCGTTGACGAGAGGTTCAGTGCCCCGGTCGCGACCGGAAGAAGCCTGACCCTTCATATCGATACAGTGTTCGTGTTGCAATTGCCGCTCCGTTAATGAATCGAGTCATGTGCGAACTGCTAGTGAGCAAAACCAGCGGCCGTCTCCGAGAGGCTCTTGCCTTTGGTCTCCGGTGCGAGCCACTGTGACAATGCCGCGCCTAGACCCGCAATGCCGGCCGCGATCAGCATGGTCCCCGAGGCGCCGATGTGCGTCATCGACCAGGGCAAAAGGAACGTGCCGAGACCGGCTCCGACCCGGCTGACGGCAGCCGCGAAGCCCGTTCCGATGCAGCGCACCTCGGTCGGGAAGACCTCTCCCGGGTAGACGCCGGTCAGCGTGTTGTATCCGGCGTTGAAAAAGGAAAAGACGAGGAAGAGCACGAGCACTCCCGCCGGCGGTGCGCCGGTCCACAAACCGATGATCGCGAGGACTATGGTGCACAGCCATTGGGGCGGTACGGTCAGGGTGCGGCGGCCGAGCTTTTCGATCAACAGAACCGTCACCACGACGCCAGCCAGGGCAACTGCGGAGAGGCCGATGCCGCCTGCGAGCCCGCCGCCGAGGCCGTATTTCTGAAGCACGCTGTCTGCGAATGTGCCAATCGCGAAGTACGGCGTGACGGCGCAGAACCAGAACATCGACATGAACAGCGTCGCCCGCCAGTACTGCGGCGAGAAGAGCATCCCGAACTTGGCACCGGTGACGGCGGTGCATTCGCGCTCGACGTCTGCTGCGTCTGCGGCACTTTCCATGTACCGCCGGGCAATCGCGCGTGCCTCGCCGACGCGCTTCTGGTTCCACAACCAGCGCGGCGACTCCGGCAGCCCGAACCGGGCAACGAACAGGATCGCCGCGATAAATGAGCTCGTACCCAGGATGAACCGCCAGCCTAGGTGGGTCGATTCGTTCAGCACGAATCCGACAGCGAAGGCGATCATGAATCCGGCGTACCAGGCAATCTGGGTCAAACCCATGAGCCGTCCTCGCAGGCGTGAGGGTGCGAATTCCGACATGAGTGGCCAGCCAACGGAATATTCAGCGCCGATCGCGACGCCCATCAGGAGGCGCACGACGAACAGCTCCAGCGGCGAGCTGACGAAGAACTGCATGGCGGAAGAGATGAGGAACAGCCCCATGTCCGCCATGAAAAGCGGTTTGCGGCCGTATTTGTCGGCGGCCCAGCCGCCCAATGGAGAACCGAACAGGATGCCGAACAACGCGCCAGCGGCGATCAGGCCTTCCCAGAACATCGAGACGCCAAGCTCGGCGGTCAGCCTGGCACTCACGGGGCCGACTATCCCAAGGATATAGCCGTCGAGAAACATCCCGCCTGTAAGGACGAAAATCATCCTCATCATGAAGCGTCGTTTGAACGCCAGGGATGTCTCCGCCTCGGCGATTTCGCCGAAGCTCGTGAGAGTATTGTTCTGCAATGACATAGTAGCTCCTCCAATTTTTCATTCAGCCGGCATATGGCGGATGCTCGGCTCGTGCGCCCGTGCTGCAGCGGCGAACGGTCTCTACGCTCGTCCCATTCTTCTCGCACGTTCGCTTCGGAAAGGCGATGGGATCTATCAAATGCATTGATATGCGACATTCGATGACGCCTCGACTTCATCGAATTAATTTCGGTATGCGGATTTAATTGAATTCGATCAGACCAGCCGAGTCATGTAGCGGTCGTATGGCGAATCAGCCAAAAGGGTTCGTTGGCAGTTGATTGCGATGCAGCCCTTTCGAGCTGCATCGCTTGTCGATGATCGGACGGAACTTTCTGTCCCATGCCGCTATTTGAAGTCAGACGGGCATCTGTCGGCTAGAACGTTTGCGACGTATCGCCGGAATGCCGCCCGATGCGCAGGCCAGTACGTCCATGCACTACGCTTCATCCGTTTCGTCATCGTTCAGATCGAGCCAGATGGTCTTGAGCTGCGTGTACTGGTCGTGCGCATGCAGGGAGTTATCGCGGCCGCCGAAGCCCGATTGCTTATAGCCGCCGAACGGCGTGGTTATGTCGCCCTCACCGAAGGAGTTCACCGTCACGGTGCCTGCGCGAATCGCACGCGCAGCACGCAATGCCCGCTTGCCATTGCCAGCGAATACGGAAGCACAGAGGCCATACTCGGTGTCGTTCGCGACATCGATTGCTTCCTTCAGGCTATCCACCGTGATCACCGATAAGATCGGCCCGAAGATCTCCTCGCGCGCAAGCTTCGCGTCGTTGCTCGCAACGTCGACGATGGTCGGATGCACATAGCGCCCTTCACTCGTCTGACCGCCGAAAAGCACGTTGATATCGTCAGCGAGATAGGACTGAACCTTCTCGTAATGCTGCTTTGAAACCAGCGGCCCAACTCGGTTAGCGGGATCGAGCGGGTCGCCAACGCGCCATTGCGCGGCGAGCGTCACCATCTTGTCGAGCAGCGCAGCCTTGATGTCGCGATGCACGATCAGCCTCGTGATCGCCGAGCAGTTCTCGCCCATGTTCCAGAGCGCACCATTGACGACGTGCTCCGCCACGGCATCGAGGTTCGTTACGTCGGGCATCACGATGCAAGGGTTTTTCCCGCCCATCTCGAGCACGACTTCCTTCAGATTGCTTTCCGATGAGTAGGAAAGGAATCGCCGCCCGGTAGCAGTCGAGCCGGTGAACGACACCATGTCGATGTCGGGATGGCGGCCGATCGACTCGCCCACCGAACGGCCGCTGCCGGTCACGACATTGAACACGCCGGCAGGAATGCCTGCTTCGAGCGCGAGTTCGGCGACTCGCATCGTAGTAAGAGAGGTTTCGACGGCGGGCTTCACGACGAGGGAGCAACCTGCCGCGAGAGACGGGCCGATTTTCCATGCCAGCATCAGCAGCGGAAAATTCCACGGCAGCACCAGCCCCACGACGCCGACCGGTTCACGCACGATCATCGAGATGTGATTGTCGGATGCCGGGGAAACCTGGTCGTAGATCTTGTCGATTGCCTCGGCATGCCAGCGGAGCACATTCACCGTTTCGGGAACATCGACCGTCTGACAGTCGAAGATGGTCTTGCCCGCATCGAGGCTTTCCATGACCGATAACTCGAGCGCGCTTTTCTCGATGAGGTCCGCGAGACGGAGAATGGCGTGCTTGCGCTCAGCGGGATGCAGCTTCGACCAGCGGCCGTCGTTGAATGCAGTGCGTGCGCTTGCGACAGCCACATCGACATCGGCCTTGGAACAGGCCGGCAGGTCTGCGAGGCGCTCGCCCGTGGCGGGATTGGTGGTCGTGAACGTCTCGCCTGACAGCGCACTGCAAAGCTTGCCGTCGATGATCGCAGAGGTCGGCAGTTTCAGGTCGTGAGCGATCCTGTGATACTCGCTCGCGGACAGAAAATCGGTCATACGGTCTCCGTTGATATAAGTTTTCGAGACCAACCGCACGACACGGCCGCTCTCGAAGTCAGAAATGGATCGACACGTTCACACCTTCCAGGCGAGGCATCGTGTTCCAAACGATATCGAACTGCAAATTCTGTCGCCAACGATATTTTCTTGGAACAAGCCAGTACTTTTGGTTATGGACGAGCGCAGACGCAGCGGTCGACGAGGCGATTACAGGCCCTGCGGACGCGTGATGCTCGCACCCTGCCGCTCATCGGCCGAAGCCTGCTTCTGTTTCAGTACCCCGACAAGCCGGCTCTCGATGCCGTTCGTCGGCGCGCTTGGCACGTAGGCGAGGATTTGGGTATCGAGACCTGTCGCGATCGCGGCCACGCTCAGCACGATGAGCGCGCCCAATGCGCGGCGCAGATGCTCGCCCACGCCGAGCGAACGCTTGAGCATATCCAGCGCGCGCTTGCCGAGACTCGACGCCACCGCGAGCGAACTCGCGGCACCCGCGGCATACGCGGCAAGCGCCGCTGCCGTGTGCCAGCTCGCGCCATGCAAGGCTGCGCCCGTCAGAATCACGCCGAGGATCGGGCCGGCGCACGGCGCCCACAGGAGACCGGTCGCCGCGCCCAGCAGCATCGATGAGGCGATACGCCGCGTCGTGCCGTGCGCCTGCGAACGCGCGACGATCCGATCAGCGAGCGCCGACAACGGACGCGTGAAGCGCTCGGCGATCGACGGAAACAGCAGCGCCGCGCCGAACAGCGCGAGCGTGGCAAGCGCGAAAAAGCGGCCGTACTGGCTCAATTGCGCGGCGCCCGCGAGGCCGGCGACACCGATGCCGGTCACGAGCGCGAACGTGCCCGCGAGGCCGGCGAGAAGCGGCAGACGATCAGTGACGAAAGGCTTGTCCGAGCGCGCGAACACGAACGGCACGACCGGCAGGATGCAGGGACTCAGCACGGTGAACACGCCGCCGAGAAATGCGATGACGATGAGTGACATGAGATGGGTCTTCCATGAATGTCGTTGACCGGACCGGCATCGGATGCCGGGGGATGTGCGCATTTCAGCGCACGCGTGTATCGCAGAAATTTCCGGAACGGCGACACGTGCAACGCCGTGTATCGACGGCGCCGGCGGATACATGGCGATACGAACGGCCGGTTTTGTATCGCCATGTATCTGGCCCGCGTGCCGATAAAGAACGATTCACATTGGGCCGATGCGGGACACGCGCGCGATACATCGGCGCGTTTCAATACGCTCCAATGTCGACTCAAAGGGAGAACCCGTCATGTTCGATCGACTCAAGATCGCGGCCGTCGTCACTGCAATGGTTGCAGCGTCAGGCGCCGTTGCAGGGCTTGCGGCTTTTACTTCAACCGGGAATGCGCCGAGTGCGGCTACGGCGCAGCAGACCGGCATGCAGGCGCCGGATTTCGCGGGCATCGATAACTGGATCAACAGCGCGCCGCTGGATCTCAAGCAGTTGCGCGGCAAGGTCGTGCTCGTCGATTTCTGGACGTTCGATTGCATCAACTGCGCGCATACGCTGCCGCATGTGAAGGACTGGTATGCGCGCTATCGCGACAAGGGACTCGTGGTCGTCGGCGTACATACGCCCGAGTACACGTTCGAACGGGATATCGGCAATCTGAAGAAGGCGGTCGCGAAATATGGAATCGAATATCCGGTGGCGCAGGATAATCGATACGCGACGTGGAACGCGTACAACAATCAATACTGGCCCGCGTTCTATCTCATCGATCAGAACGGGAAGATCGTATATAGCCACTTCGGCGAAGGGCGATATGCGCAGACGGAGGAAGCGATTCGTGGCCTGCTCCGTTTAAGTGGAACCGAGCGTTGAAAAAAAAAGCGCGCCCGCTGTGGGCGCGCTTTCGTTCGATCGCTCGATGCGACCGCTCAACCTTGCCGCACGACAGCGCCGTGCGTGTCGGCATCGCGCGTCGAGCCTTTCGCCGGGCGCCCCGCCCAGTGGCCCGCGAGCATCGATCCAGACAGGTTGTGCCACACCGAGAACAGCGCGCCCGGCAGCGCGGCGATCGGCGTGAAGTACAGCTTGCCGAGCGTGGCCGCGAGGCCGGAGTTCTGCATGCCGACTTCGATCGCGAGCGTGCGGCACACCGCTTCATCGAAGCCGAGCAGACGTCCGCCCCAGTATCCGCCCAGCAAGCCGATGCCGTTGTGCAGCACCACGCCGATCGCGACCACCACGCCGACGGACGCGATGCTCTTCTGGGTCCCGCCCACGACCGCCGCGATGATCAGCAGGATCGACACCATCGACACGAGCGGCAGCGCCCATTCGATCTTGCGCACGAGCTTGCCGAAGAAATGATTCACGACGAGGCCGATGACGATCGGCAGCGCGACGATCTGCACGATGCTCATCAGCATGCCGTGCACATCGACGGCGATCGACGCATCGACGTAAAGGCGCGTGAGCAGCGGCGTCGCGAACACGCCGACGAGCGTCGACAGCGCGCTGATCGTCACCGACAGCGCGACATCGCCGCGCGCCAGATAGATCATCACGTTCGACGCCGTGCCGCTCGCGACGCTGCCGACGAGCACCATGCCCGCCGTCAGATCGGGCGGCATGCGCAATGCCTTCGCGATGACCCATGCGGCGAGCGGCATCACCAGATAATGCAGCACGATGCCCGCGACCACCGGTGCGGGCCGCGTGAAGACGCGCCGGAAATCGTCGATGGAGAGTGTGACGCCCATCGACAGCATGATGATCGTCAGGAGCGTCGTGACGTGCGGCGCAATGCCCGTCACGGATGAGGGCGCGCAATAGGCGGCGATGGAGGCCAGCACGGCCCAGAGCGGGAATAAGCGGGTGATGCGGGCAAGCATGAAAGGCAATCCTCGAATGTCGTAGCGTGTCGTGTGTTTCGGCGAAAGCGGCGGCGCGGGATGACCGGACGGTCGCGGACGACTGAAGCTTGCCTTCGTGGGGCGGATGCCGGCGCGCGTGCTGGAGCGCGCGGGTCACGCGCGTTTCCGGCCGTACGGCGGGCTGGCGCGGCATTTTACCCGCTGCGGCAACACAATTCGGAACGCGCTTAATTTTTATGAAACGCGATGTTCCGGTTCATGACTCATTCGCAGCTAATTCTGCGGCGTCAAGATGCGCATCAAATAACCGAACCAAGGAGATGATCATGACGCCGATCGCCATCATTCAAGGCACGCCGACGTGGGTCTGGGTGCTGCTCGCATTTCTTGCCTATCGTGGATACAAGTCGTTGCAGGCCAGCACGACGCCGCTTTCCAAACTCGCGATCGTGCCGCTGATTTTTGCGGGCATGGGCATCGCGCATCTGGCATCGGCGCCGCTCGCGGGCTGGGCCGCCACCGCCGCGTGGGTCGTCGCGCTTGGCGTCGGCGTCGTGGGCGGCGTCTTCACGGCGAGCCGCACGCGCTTCATCGTCGATCCGATTGCGCGCACCGTGATGCTGCCCGGCTCTTTCGTGCCTCTGCTGCTGATCGCCGCCATCTTCATCGCGAAGTTCTGGCTCGGCTTCGAGATGGCGACCGTGGCGAATATGTCCGCACTCGCCATGTACGCCGTGATCGATGCCGCTGTGTCCGGCATCGTCGCGGGCATGTTCGCCGGCCGCTTCTTCACCTACTGGAAGACGATGCACGCGCTTCGTGCGTCGTGGGCCTGAACGCGAGGCGGCGGGCATGGATGCCGAAATGCCGTCACACTTGTTACTCCCATTCGTCCGCTTTCGGGTCCAGACTAACTCACGGCAAACATCATTCGAGAGTCCACACTCAGGAGGTTGCAAAAGCCATGACTACATCAGACGAAATGCGCACACCGCCGGTCGTGTCGAAAGAGGAATGGGATGCGGCGCGCGAGAAGTTGCTCGTGAAGGAGAAGGCTCACACCCGCGCCCGCGACGCGCTCGCCGCCGAGCGCCGCCGCATGCCGTGGATGGCCGTGAAAACGGACTATGTGTTCGAGGGCCCTGACGGCAAGATCGGCTTGCTCGATCTGTTCGAAGGCCGGCGTCAATTGATCGTCTATCGCGCGTTCTACGAGCCCGGCGTGTTCGGATGGCCGGAGCATGCGTGTCGGGGTTGCTCGATGGTCGCCGATCAGGTCGCGCATGTCTCGCACCTGAACGCGCGCGACACCACGCTCGTGTTCGTCTCGCGTGCGCCGCAGCAGGACATCGCGCAACTGAAGCAACGCATGGGCTGGGACATTCCGTGGTTCACGCTGACGGATCGCTTCGATGCCGACTTCGGCGTCGACGAATGGCACGGCACGAATGTGTTCTTCCGCGATGGCGACCGTGTGTTCCGCACGTACTTCCTCAACAATCGCGGCGATGAACAGATGGGCAATACCTGGAACTATCTCGACATCACACCGCTCGGCAGGCAAGAGCTTTGGGAGGACTCGCCCGAAGGCTATCCTCAGACGCCGACCTATAAATGGTGGAACTGGCATGACAGCTATATCGCGGATGCGCCGCCCGACAAGAAGTGGGTCGAGGTGTCGGACGCGGGCGAGGCGGCCTTCCGGGCCGAGAGTGCGAAAAGTAAGACGTGAGATCGCGTGATCGACGCGGGATCGCTTGTGATCCGAGGGCGATCCGCGTCGCGTGTTTTCGTTCAGGACCTAGCGCCGCTGACCACCGCCATGAACGTCAGCCATTCGCCGACGATCGCCTCGGGCGCGTCCTCCTGCATCAGATGTCCCGAACCGGGCACGCGCGTGAAGCGTGAACCCGGCATCAGCGACGCCAGTTCGACACCGCGCGCGACCGGTATCCATTCATCTTCCTCGCCCCAAAGGATCGACACGGGGCACGCCAATTCGTCATAGCGCGGTTGAACTTCATCCGTGTATCGCTGATCCATCTGCGCGATCTGCCGATAGAACGCGGCCTGCCCTCGTTCGCCCGTCCACGGCTGCGTGTAGATGCGCAACGTCTCCTCCGTCAGGCGCCGATGCGCCGCGCCTTGCAGATAGGCATCGAGCATCGCCTCATGCATATATGGCGGCACACCCGCGAACGCGGCTTCATGCTGCCGCACATGGCGCACGAAGGGCGATCCCCACGGCGCGACAGCGACCGGATCGACGAGCATCAGCGAACGATACGCGCAGTCGTTCAGCAGCGCGGCTCTGAGCGATGTCGCGCCGCCGAAGTCATGCGCGAGCACATCGGGCAGTGCGCCGTTCCAGTCGGCGCTCCAGTGCGCGATCAGCGCTGCCAGCACGCGATTCTGAACGCCGAGCGACACGTCCTGTCCATCGCGCATGTCCGATGCGCCGTAGCCGAGAAGATCGAAGTAATGCACGCGCCGCGAACCTGCCGCAATCGGCGCGATGCGCCGCCATACCTGCGATGAAAACGGCGTGCCGTGCACCATCACGAGCGGCGCGCCCTCGCCGATCACGCCATAACGTATCGATTGATCTTCGAAGTCGAACACATGATCGAGGGGCAATGCATCTTTCGTTTCGCTCATGGCGTATCCCTTGAATGTCGATACGTGAGGATAAGGCACGTCGACGAAGGCCGCACTTGACCGTCGCGGTTCGATTTACTATATTCCTCATTGGCTATATAACCATACAGTCATTGAATCGCATGCGCGAAGACGACTTGAATCAGGTGTTTGCGGCCCTCGCCGATCCCACGCGCCGCGCGATCGTCGCGCGTCTCGCAAGCGGCGAAGCCACCGTGAATGAACTGGCCGAGCCGTTCGAGATGACGCAGCCTTCCATCTCCAAGCATCTCAAGGTGCTGGAGCGCGCGGGCCTGATCTCGCGCTCGCGCGCCGCACAAACGCGCCCTTGCCGTCTCGAGCCTGCAGCGCTGAGCGAAGTCGCGAACTGGTTCGAAGCGTATCGGTCGTTGTGGGATGCCAGTTTCGACAGGCTCGATGCGCTCCTGAAAACGAGCGCGAAGACGAAGCCGAAGAAGCCATCGATATCGAAAGGAAAAAAACATGCCGCAAAATAACGCAACGGCCGCCAGCAGCGCGGCCTTCGAAATGAACCGCGTATTCGACGCGCCTCGCGAACGCGTGTGGCAAGCATGGAGCGAGCCGGATCAGATTGCGCGATGGTGGGGGCCGAAAGGCTGCACGTTGGACCTGCATCGCTTCGAGTTCCGTCCGGGCGGCTTCTTTCACTACGCGATGAACTTCGCCGGCGCGCCCGCCATGTGGGGCCGCTTCAACTACCGCGATATCGTGGCGCGCGAGCGCATCGTCTGGCTCAACTCGTTCTCGAACGAAAATTGCGGCATCGCACGCGCGCCGTTCAGCGAGGTGTGCCCGCTGGAAATCGAGAACGTCGTGACGTTCAGCGACGAGAACGGCAAGACGATGGTCGCGCTGCGTGCCACGCCGTTCGGCGCGAGCGAGCAGGAGCAACGCTATTTCGATGAATTGCGCCCATCGCTCGAACAAGGTTATGGCGGGACACTCGATCAACTCGCCGGTTTCCTGCGCGGCGCGTAAAGCGCCGCGCTCGCCTGCTCAACGCAGATTCGTGCGCGCGAGTTCGACGATCTCATCGCCGCGCCCGCTCAGAACGGCTCGCAGCATGTAGAGGCTGAAGCCCTTCGCCTGCGACAGCTCGATGGTCGGCGGCATCGCGAGTTCATGCTTCGACGTGACGACATCGACGACCGCCGGCCCCTCGTGCGCGAATGCTTCCCGCAGCGCGTTCTCGAGTTGCTCCGACTCCTCCACGCGCACCGACCAGATGCCCGCGCCCTTCGCGATCTGCGAGAAGTCGGTCTTGCTGAGATCGACGTTGGTGTCCAGATAGCCGCCCGCCTTAAGCTCCATCGATACGAAGCCGAGCAGGCTGTTATTGAACACGACGACCTTGATCGGCAAGTCGAGCTGCACGGCGGAGAGCAGATCGCCGAGCAGCATGGACAGACCGCCATCGCCCGATAGCGACACCACCTGCCGCTGCGGATGCGCCGCTTGCGCGCCGAGCGCCTGCGGCATCGCGTTTGCCATCGATCCATGATTGAACGAGCCGTGCAACTGGCGCTTGCCGTTCATCGTCAGATAGCGCGCAGCCCAGAGCGTCGGCGTGCCGACGTCCACCGTGAAGATCGCATCCTCGGCGGCGATTTCATCGACGAGCTTCGTCAGGTATTGCGGATGAATGGGACGTCCCGGCGCGGATGGCGTCGCGAGATCATCCAGGTCCTTGCGCGCGCTTGCGTAATGCTTGAGCGCGTTGTCGAGGAAGCGCCGCTCGTCCTTGCGCTGAAGCTTCGGCAACAGCGCGGCCAGGGTTTCCTTGATCGTGCCGACGAGCCCCATTTCGAGGGGCGCGCGGCGTCCCAGTTGCGAGCCGCGCCAGTCGATCTGCACGATCTTCGCCTGCGGCGGATAGAACGGCCGATATGGAAAGTCGCAACCGAGCAGGAGCAGCGTATCGCAGGACATCATCGCGTGATAGCCCGAACTGAAGCCGATGAGCCCGGTCATGCCGACATCGAACGGATTGTCATACTCGATGAACTGCTTGCCGCGCAGCGCATGCACGACGGGTGCGCCGAGCGTATCGGCGAGCGTGACCACTTCGCCGTGCGAACCCGCGACGCCGCTGCCGCACATGATCGTCACCGCTTCGCAGCCGTTGAGCAGCGCCGCGAGCTTGTCGAGATCCGCGTCGGACGGCACGATCGCGCCCGGTGCGCTCGCGGTCCAGCGCGGCTCCACGCTCGGGCCCTCGCTCAATGCCACATCGCCCGGCAAGACGATCACCGCGACGCCACGTTGATCGATCGCCGCGCGCATCGCGCGTTCGAGCACACGCGGAAACTGCGATGCATTCGACACCAGCTCCACGAAATGGCTGCACTCCCTGAACAATTCCTGCGGATGCGTTTCCTGGAAGTAGCCGAGACCGATCTCCGTCGACGGAATGTGCGCGGCGATGGCGAGCACCGGTTGATGATTGCGGTGGCAATCGTAGAGGCCGTTGATCAGATGCAGATTGCCCGGCCCGCAACTGCCCGCGCACACGGCGAGCTTGCCTGTCGCGGCGGCGTCCGCACCGGCCGCAAAAGCGGCGGCCTCTTCGTGGCGCGTGTGCATCCAGCGGATCGAGCCCACGCGATCGAGGCTGAAAGCCAGCCCGTTCAGGCTGTCTCCGGTGACGCCCCAGATGCGCTCGACGCCCGCTGCCGCAAGCGTCTTCGCCAGATAATCCGCAATCGTGTTCTTGGCCATGATGGTTCCTGCGCTGAAGAGAGGGAGTCCAGTAAATGGCGGATTCGTGCGGCAGAGAGTCATACAGCGCACGCGCGATGGTTCAATGCATGCAGAATTCAAAACGCAGAGGCAGTGTACGCCGGGGTATCGAGGCGTGTCCTAAACCATGCCGAAGGCGCTTGGCGGAATGCCGGGCGCGCTCGCAACATGGCGTCCGCGCGGGCGCCATTACAGGCATTTCGAATGCATTATTCCGGATGGAATCTGGTATGCGGCATGCAAACGACAAGCGGGGCCAGGTCTTTCGACCCGGCCCCGCTTGCACGAGTTTGTCCGCCTATTTGACCGACAGCAGATCCGGCAGGAAACGCGGGATATGCGGAAAGAAAATGATGAGCAGCAGATCGATCACGAGCGCGAGGATGAACGGCAGAATCGCGCGCGTCGCCTTCTCGACCGACACCCCGCCTATCGAGGCGGCCGTGAAAAGACAGAAGCCGATCGGCGGAAGATTGATGCCGATGGCCGAGTTGATCAGCACGATCACGCCGAACACGACCGGATCGATGTGCATCTGCACGACGAGCGGCAGAAACACCGGGATGATCACAGCGATGCTCGAGATCGTTTCCAGCACTGTATGCGCCGCGATGAGGAACAGGTTGATGAGGATGAGCAGCACGATCGCGCTCGTCGTGATCGCAAGGAAGCTGTTCGCGACGTGCAGCGGTATCTGCGCCTCGATCAGATAGCGGCCGAGCACGAACGCAAGCCCGAGCAGGAAGGACACGCGCGTCGTGTTCACCGCAGTGCGCACGAGAATGTCCTTGAAATGCGAGAGCTTGAGCGTGCGGAAGATGAACGCGCTCACGAGCGTCACATACACCGCCGCGATCACGCCCGCCTCCACCGGGGTGAAGATGCCGCCGAGAATGCCGCCCAGGATGATGACCGGCGTAAGCAGCGCCCAGAACGCTTCTCGGAAGGTCTTCCACAGCACCCGGATATCGAACGGCTCGACGGCGCTATAGTCGTTGCGCACCGCAGTCACGTAATTCACGATCATGAACGACGCGACCACGAGCAACATCGGCAAAATGCCGGCGATGAACATCGTGCCCACCGATACGTTCGCGGTGTACGCATAGACGAGCATGCTCATCGACACGGGCGAAAGCAGCCCGAGCGAACCCGCCGCCGATTGCAACGCCACCGCGAACGGGCGCGAATAGCCTTTCTTCACCATGCCGGGAATCATCACCGAGCCGATTGCGGCGGTATCGGCCGTAGCGGAGCCGGAGAGATCCGCGAAGAACATGCTCGCGACGATCGTCACCTGCCCGATGCCGCCGCGCATGAAACCGACGAGCGCCTGCGAGAACTCGATGATGCGTTTCGACACGCCGCCCGAATCCATGATCGCGCCCGTCAGCATGAAGAACGGAATCGCGAGCAGACCCACGTTGTTGAGGTTGGAGAACAGCTGCTGCGGAATGACGAGCAGCGGCGTGCCGTTGATCGACAGCGCGATCGTCGCCGCGATGCCGATGCAGATGGCCACCGGCACGCCGAGGCCGAGCAGCCCCGCTCCCAAAGCGATTGCCCACATGATGTTTATCCTAGAGGTGTTCGGAGACGCCCTCGACCATCGTGGCGTTCGTTTGCGCCTGCGGCGCGAGATGCGACACGACGATGCGCACGAGCGAATGAAACGCGAGCAGCGCGCCGCACACGGGGATCGACAGATACGGATAGACCATCGAGATCGGAATCGAAGCGGCCGTCTCGGTGCCCATCAGCGCGAGCATGTCCGAGCCCCACGTGACGAACACCGCGCCGAGCGCGAGGATCGCGCAATCTGTGAAGTCCTTGAGCAGCGGCGCGAGCGCGGCCGGCACGCGATCGGCGAGCACGCGCACCTCGGGATGCGCGCGCAGCTTTACGCCTGCCGCGGCGCCCAGACACGTGAGCCACACGAAGAGATACGCCGCAACCTCGTCGGACCATGACAGCGAGTCGTGCAGCAGGAAGCGGAACACGACCCCGAGACCGGCGACGATCACCGCCGCCAGCAGCAGACAACTGCAGACGAACAGGTTGATCTTCAACACGATATCGTCGACGAACATCAAGCCGCGCGCGAGCTTTTCCATACGGGTATCCTCCGTCGCCTTCGTTGTGCCTGGGCTGTCTTTCGCTTCCGTCATTTCGACGCGACCGCCGAGGCCTGCTTCGCCGCGTTCATCTCCTGATAGAGCGCCGGACCGTCGGGAATCTTCGCGATCAGTTCCTCGCGCGCGGCCTTGGTCGCTTCGGCCCACGGCGCGGTATCGACTACCGTCACCTGAATGCCCTTCTCCTTCATCGTCGCGATGGCGGCATCGTATTCGCGCTTGTATTCCTTCAAATCGAATTGCGCGGCGATCGCGGCGGACTCCTGAAACGCCTTTTGATCGGCGGGCGACAACTTCGTCCATGCGGCCTTGCTCATCGCGAGCACCACAGGCAGATAGTTCACGTGCGTCACATAGAAATGCTTGGCGACATCCGAAAACTTGTCCTGCACGAACTGCTCGGGCGATGTATCGGCGCCATCGACCAGACCTTGCGAAAGCGCGAGAAACAACTGGTTGTACGCGAGCGGCGTGGGGTTCGCCCCCAGCGCCTTATAGCCGGCGATATAGCCCGGGCTCTGCATAACGCGCACCTTGAGATCCTTCATGTCGGCGAGTGACGTGACGGGGCGTTTCGTCGTGAAGAGATTGCGCTCGCCCACCGCGAGCCACGTGAGACCGATCATGTTCACGGGCTGCATCATGTCCAGATACTTGCGTCCCACCGGACCCTGCAGCACGCGGTTCGCCTCATCCATGTTGGAGAACAGATAAGGCATGTCGAAGATCTGCCATTGCTTGATCGTGTTATCGATCGGTGCCTGCGCGGAAATCATCAACTCCTGCGTGCCAGTGCGTAGCGCCTGAGCCATTTGCACCTCGCCGCCGAGCTGCGATTGCGGGAACAGTTGAATCTCGACGTGACCGTGCGTGCGTTGCGCGACTTCCTTCGCGAATACCTGCGCGGTCAACTGGTAGTGGTTATCAGGCGCAAGCGTATGACCTAGCTTCATGACGATCTTGTCCTGCGCAAGCGCACCGCTCGATGCGCCTACACACAACGCGGTGAGCGCGGCGCCCATCGCCACGCGCAGCATGCTCTGCGCTTTGAAAAGCGAATTCATGTTGTCTCCTTGCCACGATATGGACACCGCCTCTCTTATGCCTCGCGCTTCGTCGCGCATGGTTGGGCCGGCGGGTTGACGCAAGTATTTGTGATCGCGGCGATGGTGCGTTAGGACCAGTCTTCGAATTTCTTGGACTTTTTCACGCTCGCCTGGCGATAAGCAGAGCGCACTGCAAAAAAGTCCAAAAGATCGCGTGAACCGTCCTACCGGTTGACCGCGGCCCGTCTTTAAAGTGATTTCCACGTTGACGGCACGCTGCATGGACAAGCCTGTGCCGTGTTTCTCCCACCCGATGACATGAGCGCTTCGAACATGGCCAAACGCCCGCATATGGATTGCTATGCAATCGGCGACACTGCCGATTTCGCCAAGACGGTCTCCGAATACGATATCTACGGCTTCGCCGGCATCGTCGGCGACTTCTATGCCGTGCATCTCAACGAGGAGTACGCAAAGGGCACGCGCTTCGAGAAGCGCATCGCGCAGGGTTGTCTCTCCGTGGGCTTTCTGTCGACGGTCATGGGTCACATGGCCGCAAAGGCGCCAAGCCCGGGCGCGGTGTCTTATCGCTACGACATCACGTTCAATGCGCCGGTCTTCATCGGCGATACGGTGACCGCGCGCCTCACGCTCGAGGAAAAGGACGAAGAACGCAACGTGTGTGTCTTCGCGGCGGATGTGACACGGCAGGACGGCGTCGTGGTCGCATCGGGCAAGACGTATCTCAAGGTGCTGTGACGTCATGCGCAAGGATATCCCCGAGGACATGCTGCCGGTGCTCGTCACGCAATTCGACGGACTCAGGCTTCTGACGCTCAATCGCGCCGACAAGCTCAACGCCTTCACGCCGGAGATGCTCGCCGCGCTCGACGCGGAACTGGATAACGCTCTCGCCGATTCCGCCACGCGCGTCATCGCGATCACCGGCAGCGGGCCCAAGGCCTTCGCCGCGGGCAACGATATCGAACGTCTCGCATCGCTCGACAGCGTGAGCGCGTACCGCGACATGGTGGCGGGTCAGCGTGTATTGCAGCGCCTGCACGAAAGCGCCAAGCCGACGATCGCCATGGTCAACGGATTCGCGCTCGGCGGCGGCTTCGAACTCGCGCTTGCCTGCGACTTCGTGATTGCATCGCAGGACGCGAGCTTCGGTTTTCCGGAGATCACGCTCAACACGATGCCCGGCTGGGGCGGGACCCAGTTGGCCGTCGCGAAGCTCGGACTTGCGTGTGCAAAGCGCTTCGTGCTGAGCGGCCGGCGTTATCGCGCGGATGAGTGCGCGGCGTTCGGCTTCATTCACGAGGTCGTCGCGCATGATGCGATTTTGGGCGTGACTCGCGAGTTCGCGGCGGCGCTGGGCGCCTACGATCCCTTCGCGATGGAAATGGCCAAGCGCGCATTGAATCGCGCGAGTGAATTGCCCTTGTCGGCAGGGCTCGATTTCGAAGCGGCGCAATACGCCGTCAACTTTGGCAGCGATGGCGCACGCGCAGGTTTGCAGCAGTTCATCGCGCGACGTTCGGCAAGGCGCGCCTCGACCACCGTATCGGTAAGCGAATGATGAATGCCGCTCGAGTGCCTCACTGGCTGACCGACCAGCACACGATGATTCGCGAGGCGGTGCGCCGCTTCGCGGAAAACGAGATCGCGCCGATCTCCGAGCGCCTCTGGGAACAGGAAGCCTTCCCCTATGACATCTGGCGTCAGGCGGGCGCGCTCGGTTTCATCGGCGTGCCTTATGCCGAGGAATGGAATGGCGGTGGCGGCGACTGGCTCTCCTTCGTGATCGTGCTCGAGGAACTTGCGCGCGTGGATTGCGCGGTCGCCAATGCATTGATGGCGAATTCGACAGTCGCGAGTCTCTTGTCGAATTACGGCACGCCCGCGCAAAAAGACCGCTTTTTAAGGCCTATTCTCGAAGGACGGCAGATCGGCTCGATTGGTCTCTCCGAACCGGATGCCGGATCCGACGCGGCCAACATCGGCACGCGCGCGGTCTTCGACGGCGAGCACTGGATCATCGACGGCGCGAAGACCTTCATCAGCAATTCGGGCACGGAAATAGGCGGCCCGGTCGTCATTGCAGCGGTCACGGGCACGCGCGCGGACGGTCGCAAGGAGATATCGAACTTCATCGTTCCTTCCGGCACGCCGGGTTATCAGACGGGCCGCAAACTGCGCAAGATCGGGTGGCGCGCATCGATCACGCACGAGCTCTTCTTCGAGCATTGCGCGATCCCCGCCGATCATCTGTTGGGCGAGCGCGGCGCGGGCCTGCGCCAGACACTCGCGCAAATCAGCACGGGGCGCATTCTCATCGGCGCGCTGGCGCTCGGCATTCTGCAGGGTTCGCTCGAACGCTCCATCGCCTATATGAAAGAGCGCCGCGCGTTCGGCCGGGCGATTGCGGAGTTTCAAGGCCTGCAATTCAAGGTGGCGGACATGGCGACACATGCTCACGCCGCGCGCCTGATGCTCTATGACGCCGCAGCATTGAAAGACGCGGGCGAGTCATTCGATGCACAAGCATCGCAAGCCAAGCTCTTCGCGTCTGAGCAAGCAATGCACGCGGCCCATCAGGCGCTTCAAATCCACGGCGGCTACGGTGTGATGGCCGAGTTTCCCGTCGCGCGCGCGTTCGGCGACGCAAAGGTGCTCGAGATCGTCGAAGGCACATCCGAAATACAACGCATGATCATCGCGCGCGCAATGTTGTCATGAACGCGCGCTGAACGAAGGGGGAGTCCATGCTGGAAGGGATCAAGGTCTTGAGTTTCACCCATTTTCTGCAAGGGCCGGCGGCCGTGCAAATGCTCGCGGACGTCGGCGCCGATGTCATCAAGATCGAACCGCCCGGTGGCGCGTTCGAGCGAAGCTGGACCGGCGCGGATGCGTTCGTCGAAGGCGTGAGCGTTTTCTTCCTGCTCGGAAATCGCAATCAGCGCAGCATCTCACTGGATCTGCGCGAGGAAGCCGCGCGCGAGATCGTGTGGCGTCTGATACGCGAAGCGGACGTCTTGATCGAGAACTATCGCCCGGGCGTGCTCGACAAGATGGGCTTCGGCTATGCGCAAGTGCATGAAGTGAATCCGCGGCTCGTCTATTGCTCGTGCACGGGTTATGGATCTTCCGGCCCGTATCTGAAGCGCCCCGGGCAGGATTTGCTGCTGCAGGCGATGAGCGGCATGACGATGTTATCGGGCGAAGCCGATTCGCCGCCGACTCCGGTCGGTTCCGCGATCGTCGATCAACATGCGGCCGTGCTCGCCGCATTCGGCGTGGTGGCGGCATTGCAGGCACGCGAGCGAACAGGCGTGGGCACGCGCGTCGAAAGCAATCTGCTCAATGCAGCACTCGATCTGCAAATCGAGCCGTTCACGTATTACATGAACAAGGGGCCACTCTGGCCGCGCACCGAGCCCCCGACCGGCAGCCGATTCCATCCGGCGCCCTATGGCGTATATCGAACGCTCGATGGCTATATCGCGATGTCCCTCACGCCGACGCAAAAGCTCGCGGGCGCGCTCTCCTGCCCCGCACTCGCGGAATACGCGCATCCGAAGGACAACGTCAGGCGGCGAGAGGAAATCAACCGGCTCGTCTACGACGTGCTGAGAACGCGCACCACCGAAGACTGGATGCGCATATTCGAGGAACACGACATCTGGTTCGCGCCGGTCAACGATTACGAACAGGTCGAAGCGGACCCGCAAGTGGCGCACAACGAGATGATCATGTCCTTCGAACACGAGGAAGCCGGCCCGATACGCCTGCTCGCGCATCCCGTGCGCTATGACGGGGAGGCGCCGCCATTGCGCCGTCACCCGCCGCGTCAGGGCGAGCACACGCGCGAGGTGCTCGTCGAACTGGGTTATGAACAGGAACGCATCGACGAACTCGTCGATGCCGGCGTAGCGCTGACTTCGAGGAGAGATGCATGAGCGCCCAACTGCAAGCAACGCAAGCGGTGCCGGACCTGCTGCGTTTCGATGATGTCGAAATCGGCCGCATGCAAGTGATCGTTCACACAATGCTCGAATCGGAGGTGAATGCATTCGGCCATCTGTCGGGCGATTTGAATCCCTTGCATATGGAACAGGCGTTCGCCGAGCGCTCGCCTTTCGGCCGGCGCGTCGTCCATGGCCTTTTGACGGCTGCGCTCGTATCGGCGGCGCATACGGAGCTGACCGGCCCCGGCTTCGCTTATGTCGGACAAGAGTTGCGCTTTCTTGGTCCGGTCTATATAGACGATACCGTGACGATCAATGTCACCGTGGTCGAAAAGAAGCCCGCGAAGCGCATTCTCGTAATGGACACGATGGTGCGCAATCAACGCGGCAAGGTCGTGCTGAGCGGGCTTTCGGCGCTCAAGGAGCTGAAGTTCGAGTAACGCGCCATGCGACAGGCGCCATGCGAAGCTGGGGGAAACCGCCAGTTTCGCACGTTGTAATCGTTCCGTTAAACTCCGACCAAAGCGCCCCGTGGGCGCGAAACGGAGACGACAGGTGAGTACCGCATGTGGCTGCCATGTTCCGGTCATCAAGATCGAGAACTACGAGTACGGCGCGCACGTCAAGTCGATGGATTTTCACTTCGCACCGCTCGAAGTGATGAAGTCCACATTGCCTTATCCGCATCGGCATGACTTCTATCACATCGCCTGGGTCGTATCGGGCACGGGCCATCACGTGATCGATTCCGTGCGCCATGAAGTGCGGCCGCAATCGCTCTTCTTCATGGCGCCGGGACAGATTCACGACTTCGTTCTGTCGAGCGATACCGTGGGCTGGTCGATCAGTTTCTCGTCCGAGTTCTTTTCGTTTCGCGTGAAAAACCGCCACTCGGAAACCGAAGTGCCGGTCTACGACTTCGATCATCTCGCCGCAGCCGTCTATCTCACCGATGCACAGGCGCGCGAGTTGATGCGGCTCGTCGAAGGCATCATGGACGAGTACAACGAAGAGCCGCTCGGCCATCAGGATGCAATCTGGGCTTATCTGCGCATCTTTCTGATCAAGGCGGCGCGCATGAGCAGTGCGGCGGCGCTGTCGGAAGCCGGCTCATCACGCGCGGTGCTCCTGTCGCGGCGTTTCAGGAGTCTGCTGGAAAAGCATTTCCGTTCGATGAACGATGCCGCGGACTACGCGCGTTTGCTCAACGTGACCGAGCGCGCGCTCAATGAAGCGACGCGTCAGGCGCTCGGCAGCACCGCGGCAAAGCTGATCCGCGAACGCGTGATGCTCGAAGCCAAGCGCCTGCTACTGCATTCCGAAGTGAATGTCGCCGAGATCGCCGCGCAATTGTCCTTCGATGATCCGGCCTACTTCAGCCGATGCTTTCGCAAGCATACGGGACGATCGCCGATCGACTATCGTCGCAGTCTGGACAAGTTGCATATCTAACTACATCGATTCGGAAGCCAGGCGAAAATGTCCAACTTAACCCGCGTTTCATCCTAACGCAGCGACAGAGCGCCTTCATAGAATCAGTCAAACGATGCCGGCACCGCCGGTTCCAGCGACGATTCAAAGGAGACACTGTGTCTGCAATCACCCCGGAACAAGAACAGCTCTTTCGCAAGACGCTCGACCGCACCGCTGAAAAAGTCGCCGCCGACGAACTGAGCTTCGGCGTCGAATTCCCGCAAGTCACGGGCCCCGACGGCAACTGGGTGCGTCTGCCCTCCTCGCTTTCCGCCGGCTATGACGGCGATGCGTGGAGT
This sequence comes from Caballeronia sp. 11_S32, assembly GCF_056930355.1. NCBI lineage: Bacteria > Pseudomonadati > Pseudomonadota > Betaproteobacteria > Burkholderiales > Burkholderiaceae > Caballeronia > Caballeronia sp. 11_S32. The sequence goes on along the minus strand of NZ_JBXOWH010000001.1, from coordinate 661,372 downwards.
CACGGCAACTGGTTCTGCGGCTTCTGGGTCGGGCTCTTGCTGACGTCCTATCTGCACACCGGCGAAGCGCGCTTTCTCGACTGGGCTCGCGCACGCATGCGTCTCGTCGAGCAGCGCGCGCACGATCCGAACACGCATGACATCGGCTTCATCTTCGACAGCAGCGCGGTACCCGGCCATCACGTGACGGGCGACCCATGGTTCGCGAACATCGCACTCGAAGCCGCCGATAAATTGCGCGCACGCCTAGTGACCACACGAGACGGCGCCTATATCGCTTCGTGGGGCCCGCTCTCCGACCCGCGCGGCCGCAGCGCATCGGCGATCGATACGATGGCGAACCTGTCCTTGCTCTACTGGGCCGCGAATCATGCCGATGACGGCAGCTATCGCCACGCGGCCGATGCGCACGCGGAAATGACCGCACGCGCGTTCGTGCGCGAAGACGATTCGACGTATCACGCGGTCGAATACGACGTCGAAAGCGGCGCGCGCAAGCGCGGCTACACGTTCCAGGGCGCGTTCGACGAATCAGCGTGGAGCCGCGGCCAGGCGTGGGCGATCTACGGTTATGTGCATTCCGCGCGCGAGACCGGCAAGCGCGCGTATCTGGATCTCGCGGAGCGTCTCGCCGACTACTATCTGCATCGGCTCGAGGGGCGCCACGTGCCGCCATGGGATTTCGACGCGACCGGCAAGGACGCGGAGATCAAGGACACGGCGGCGGCTGCGATCGTCGCTTCTGCGCTCGTGGAGATGGCGCGACTGCATCCCGATACGCAAGCCGCCGCGAAATGGCGCCGTCACGGCATCGCGATGCTCGAAGCGCTCTGCCGTGACGAATTCACGAAGGATGGCCAGCACGGACTGTTGCACAACTCGTGTTATTCGAAGCCGCATAACATAGGCGTCGATGGCGCGACGATGTTCGGCGACTTCTACTTCGTCGAGGCGCTGTGCCGCGTGACGCATCCCGGAAAGCTCCGGCCGCTCGACGGGCCACGCATTCCGATGGTCTGAAGCGATCACGTCGAGCGGGCGCCCGAAGCGCCCGCTCGATGCTCGGCAGGCAGGACGCTCAAACGCCCTTGCGCACGTTCTCCGGCAGATCACGTCCGTGGTACTTCTTGTAGATCGTGTTCAGATTGCCGTTCTTCATGTTCGTGCCGACCCAGTTGTTCACCCATTCCTTCAGGCGCGGCTGATCCTTGTTCATAGCAATGCCGAGATCGAAGGTCTTCTGCTCGAACTTCATCTCGATGTTGCGCTGGGGTGCACGATCCTGCATCTCCTTCAGGTTCGAAGGCGTGCTCGAGAAGATATCGACCTGGCCCGTGACCATGGACGTGATAAGCGTCGCGTCGTCCTCATAGCGCTGGATTTGCGCGCCCTTCGCCTGTTGCGTCGTGAGCGTGTCGTTCACCGTGGCGCGCGTGAGGCCGATGGTCTTGCCGTCGAGATCCGCGTAATTCTTCACGCTGGCCGTCTTCACGCCGCCGACGATGATCGAGATCACCGCATACGGGTTCGAGAAATCGACCACTTTCGCGCGCTCCGGCGTCACCGACAAGGAAGAAATAACGAGGTCCGCGCGCTTGGCCTGCAGCGTCGGAATGCGTGCGGCGTTGGTGATCTGCACGAGTTCGAGCTTCACGCCGAGATCCTTCGCGAGCGCCGTGGCGGTATCGACATCGGAGCCCGCGGGCTTCAGGTTCTGATCCGCATAGCTGAAGAGCGGCGTGCCGATCGCGACCGCGACGCGCACGACGCCCGCCTTCTTGATGTCATCGAACTCATCGGCCAGGGCGCTATGAGCCACGCCGGCCATCATCAGGGTTGCGAGGGCCGCGCGTGCAAGGATTGTTTTCGCTTTCATTTAAGTCTCCGTCGTTATTGATGTTGCAATGGATCGATGTCGCGGCTATCAAAGTCCGTTATCGAGAAATGCGCGCAGTTCGGGCGTGCGAGGCGCGTCGAGCATGCTGCCGTCGCCCACTTCCCATACCTTGCCCTGATGCATGTAAATGATGCGATCCGCCACGCGCTTCGCGAAGGCCATCTCGTGCGTGACGAGCAGCATCGTCATGCCGTCCGCTGCGAGATCTTCCATCACGCGCAGCACCTCGCCCGTCAGTTGCGGATCGAGCGCCGAGGTCACTTCGTCGAACAGCATCACCTTCGGCGACATCGCGAGCGAGCGCGCAATCGCCACGCGCTGCTGTTGTCCGCCGGATAGCTGCTCGGGATACGCGCCGGCCTTCTGCCCGAGACCGACCTGCTCCAGCACGTTCGTCGCAATGCGCCGCGCTTCGTCGCGCGACATCTTCTTCACGTGGCGCAGCGCGAGCATGATGTTCTCTTCCACCGTCAGATGCGGAAAGAGGTTATAGCTTTGAAACACGATGCCCACTTCACGGCGCAACAGATGCAGATCGACCTTCGGATCATCGACGCGAATCCCGCATACTTCGATCTGCCCTTGATCGATCGTCTCGAGTCTGTCGATGCAGCGCAACGCCGTGCTCTTGCCCGAGCCGCTCGCGCCGATCACCGCGATCATTTCGCCCTTTTTGACTTCGAAGGACACGCCCTTCAGAACGTGATTGGAGCCGAAGCTCTTGTGAATATCGCCGACCTTAACGATTGCTGACATTGAGCTTGTTCTCCATCGATTGGCTCCAGCGCGAAAGCGGATAGCACAGTACGAAATAGAAAGCGCCGACCAGTCCGAAGATGAGGAACGGCTGGAAGATCGAGTTGTTGATGATCTGGCCCGCGCGCGTCAGTTCGACAAAGCCGATCACCGAAGCAAGCGATGTCATCTTGATGAGCTGCACGAGAAAGCCGACTGTCGGCGGCAACGCGAGACGCATCGCCTGCGGGATGATCACGAGGCGCAGCGTTTGCCAGCGCGTAAGCGAAAGACACTCCGAGGCTTCCCATTGAGGCTTCGGCATCGCTTCGATACAGCCGCGCCAGATATCGCCGAGATAAGCGCTCGAATACACCATCAAAGCAAGCCCCGCCGCGACGAGCGCGGGCACCTGAAAGCCATAGACCGACAAGCCGAAGTACACGATGAACAGCAGAATCAGCAGCGGAATGCCCTGAATCGCTTCGATATAGACGAGCGCCGCGCGCGCGAGCCATGCGCGCGGCGAGATGCGCGCGAGCATCACGCCGAATCCGCCGATGCCGCCGAGCACGAATGCTAGCGCGGAAAGCACCAGCGTCCAGCCGATCGATTGCGTCAGATAAACCAGGTGCGATGACGTGAATCCGGCGTTCATGCCGCACCTCCGGGAATGACGGTATCGATGCGCTGCGGATCGGGCGGCGTCTTGCCCGCGCGTTTGGCGGCGAGACGAATCGCGCGGCGGCGCTTGAAGAGATGCTCGCCCACTGCCCACGCAATGAGCTTGATGATCAGCGACAAAGCGAGATACAGCGCAGCGACCACGATGTATGTTTCGAGCGAGCGGTACGTATCGGACTGCACCGTGTTCGCAACCGCCGTGAGCTCTTCCGCCGAGATCTGCGAGGCAATCGCGGAAGCCTGCATCATCAAAAGAAACTGGCTCGTCAACGCGGGATACACCTTTTCGATCGACGGCTGCAACATCACGTGCCAGCCGATGCGCCACTTCGAAAGCCCGAGGCATTCGGCAGCTTCGATCTGTCCGCGCGGCACCGATTCCAGCCCGGCGCGAATGATCTCGGCCGCGTATGCGCCGATGTTGATGGTCATCGCGAGCGCGGCGGCCGCGAAGGTCGGCATGCGCAAGCCGATGCTCGCGAGACCGAAGTACAACAGAAAGATCTGCACGAGAAACGGCGTATTGCGCACGGCCTCGATATAGATGATGCAGATACGCGTGAGCACCGGCACCTTCGCGCGCTTGGCGAACGCGACCAGCATGCCGAGAATCAGCCCGAAGAACACAGCCACGCACGTCATCTTGAGCGTGAGCCACGCGCCCAGCAGAAACGTCGGCCAGTACGGTAACAGCGGTGAAAAATCGAGAGAAAACATGGCGGCGAATGTCCCCTGAAGTGTGGGCGCCCTACTCAATGCAGCCGGCACGGGATGTATGACGACATACTACAAATCCCGTGTACTGCATTCTGCATGCATTAAACCGGGTCGAACGGGCCTGTCGTCGTGAACGTGCCGCCTTGCAATACGGCCACCGGGTCGGTGGGCGCGGGCGGCGGCGTCGCTTCGACCTTTTCGCGGAACGGCTCGGACGAGTCGCGCGGCACGAAGCCGAGATGCGCGGCGCAGCGGTTGTCCCACCACGTGTGAGCGTTTGCGGACATGCCGAACACGATCGTGTGTCCCACGTCCGGCGTGAAGAGGCTGCGGCGCAACAGATCGTGAAAATCGTCGTAGCTCATCCAGCTCGCCATCATGCGGCGATCCTTCGGCTCCGGAAACACCGAGCCGATGCGAATGCTCACGGTCTCGATGCCATAACGGTCGAAGTACATCTGTGCCATGTCTTCGCCGAACGATTTCGACAAGCCGTAGTAACCATCGGGACGCTTGCGTGCGGTGGCATCGATTCGTTCGTCCTGCCGATAGAAGCCCGTCACGTGATTCGAGCTCGCGAACACGATGCGCTTCACGCCCTGACGCCGCGCCGCTTCGTAGAGGTTGAACACGCCCTTGATGTTCGCCTCGAGAATCTCCTCGAACGGGCGCTCGACCGACACGCCGCCGAGATGGATGATCGCATCGCAATCCTTCGCGAGCGCGTCGACTGCAAGGCGGTCCGCGAGATCGCAAGGCCCGATTTCTTCATGGGGCACGGCATCGCCGGGCAAGACGCCCGGCAGATCGGAGATGCGCACATGCCGCGCGAACTCGGCGACGCGATGCCGGATCGCCCGCCCGATTCCGCCCGCGGCGCCCGTCAGCAGCAGGCGATCGAATTGCGCGATGTCATCGGAGGACGGCGTGCTGTTTTGTTGTTCCATCGAGTTGTGTCTCCTGTCGACCGGTGCTTTGAATTCCGGTCTCGTTCGAAGCTGTCGTGGCTAGGGATTACCCTGCACGCATCTTCTTGTACGTTGTCATATCACCGCATCACGCATATCATCATTTGCCGAACGATTTGTCAATGTGTGTAAAACCCACTCCAACGAGAACGCCGTGACGCTATCGCCCGATCTTCATGCCGACACGCTCCCCGCCTTTTCCACGGACGCATCCATCGCGTTGCCGGGAACGCGACGCAGCCTCACCGCGCAACTCGTGGATGCGTTGCGCGCGCAAATCGATTCGAAGGAACTGAAGGCCGGCGGCCGTCTTCCGACCGAAGCGGAAATGGTGCAGCGTTTCGGCGTGAGCCGCACGGTGGTCAGGGAAGCGCTATCGCGTCTGCAAGCCGCGGGGCTCGTGGAGACGCGGCATGGCATAGGCACGTTCGTGTGCGAAGCGGGTGCATCGTCGCTATTGCAGCTCGATCCTGCCGATGTGGCGGGCTCCCTCGATGCGTTGGCCATCCTCGAATTGCGCATCAGCCTGGAGACGGAGAGCGCGGGACTCGCCGCCATGCGTTGCGACGCCGCCCGCCTCGCAACCATGCGCTCCGCGCTCGCCGACTTCGCGCACAGCGTGGACGACGCAGCCGACACCGTATCGCCCGATCTGCGCTTTCACATGGAGATCGCGCATGCAACCGGTAATCGCTATTTCGTCGAGATCATGGAGCATCTCGGGACGCGCATGATCCCGCGCACGCGCCTCACGGCGACGCCGATTCCACGCGATCGATACGCAGAGTATCTGATGCGCGTAAACCGCGAGCATGAGCAGATCGCGGATGCGATCGAGCGCGGCGATGCCGATTCGGCACGCACCGCGATGCGGCTGCATCTGATCAACAGCCGGGAGAGATTGCGCAGGGCGCAGGCTGCGTCCGAGTGAATGTTGAAGGCTGAATGCGTGGCAAGGACCGCGTATCGACACGGTCCTTGCCACGATGATGCTTACGTCTTCAACGGGCCGCCATGTTCGGCTCCCCATCCCCATCGATATCATGCGCGCCGGGAATCGTCTCCAGGGCGGAATCATGATGCAGCAGCAACACCGCCGCCACGCCCACCATGCCCGCGCCCGCGAGACACAGCAGGCCCGCGCCGAAGCCGCCCGTGCTGTCCTTGATCCAGCCCATCACATAAGGACCGAAGAAGCCCGCGAGATTGCCGAGCGAATTGATCGCGGCGATACCGCCGGCCGCGGCCGCGCCCGACAGGAACGACGACGGCAACGTCCAGATCACCGGCAGGCAGCCGAAGATGCCGAAGCCCGCGATCGAAAGCGCGATCATCTTCAGCACCGGGTTGTCGAGACCCGCCGATGCCGCGATGCCGCCCGCCGCGACCATCAACGCGATCGCGACGTGCCAGCGGCGCTCGAGCTTGCGGTCCGAATGACGGCCCCATAGCACCATGCCGATCACGCCCACGGCATAAGGCAACGACGTGACGAAGCCCGTCTGCAGGTTGGTCAGGCCGAATGCTTTCACGATTTGCGGCAGGAAGAAGCTCAAGCCATAGTTGGTTGCATTCGCGCCGAAATAAATCAACGCGATCGCCAGCACGCGCGGATTGAAAATGGCTTCCTTCACGCTGAACGAATGCACGGATTCGCGATGCGCCCGCTCGTGCGCCTGACGATTCACGAGCCAGTCGCGCTCTTCCTTCGCGAGCCAGTGCGCGTCCGTCGGCTTGTCGGTCAGATAGAAGTACACGACGAACGCGAGCAACAGCGCAGGCAATGCTTCGATCAAATAGAGCCATTGCCAGCCCTGCATGCCGCCCAGGCCGTCCATCTGCAGCAGCGCGCCGGAGATCGGTCCGCCGATCACCGTGGACAGCGGAATGGCCGCCATGAAGTAGCCGACGACGCGGCCGCGATACTTCGCCGGGAACCACAAGGTCAGCAGAAAGATGATGCCGGGAAAGAAGCCCGCTTCCGCCACGCCGAGCAGAATGCGCAGGCCATAGAACACATAGGCGTTCGACAGTCCGGTCGCTTGCGCGATGTGCGGAATGTAGGCCATCGCCGCTGCGAGAATGCCCCATGTGAACATGATGCGCGCGATCCAGCGGCGCGCGCCGAATCGTTCGAGCAGCAGGTTGGACGGAACCTCGAAAAAGAAATAGGCGATAAAGAAAATGCCGGCGCCGAAGCCGAACATGCTTGCGGTGAAACCGAGCGCCTTGTTCATCTGCAAGGCCGCAAAGCCGACGTTCACGCGGTCCAGATACGCGATGAAGTAACACAAGATCAGGAACGGCACGAGGCGAACCATCACGCGTTTCATGGTGCGAGCTTCAAGGTCCATCTATGTCTCCTCCGGATTAGAGAATCGGTAGATCGCTAGTACTTGAGGTACTTGCGGAGACTACTCTTTAAGGAGGAACTACAGCATTGGTGTTTGACCTTGGTATCGGTTCCGGAGCGGTACGTGTCCATCTTTTCGATGCACGCCAACACGGTGCATCGACCCGCGTGAATCCCAAACTGTGCGAAAAAATCGCGAACGGGGCGAACAATTCGCCCCGTTCAGTGAAGATTATGCGACCGGTAACACACCTGCGTATTCTGGTTCCGGTAAGCCTTGCACACCGGGGTTCAATGCGAACACATAACCGTCGTCGTCAGTGGCATTCGTTGCCGGACGAATTGTCGTGACATAGAGCGTCTTCAGGTCGCTGCCGCCGAACGCGCACATCGACGGCTTGCTCGCGGGGAGTGCGATCTCGCGATCGAGCTTGCCTTGCGGCGTGAAGCGCAGCAGGCGTCCCGCGTCGTTCGCGCAAGTCCAGTAGCAGCCGTCGGCATCGACCGCGGCGCCATCGGGGCGGCCCGCGTAGTCGTGGAGATCGGCGAACACGCGTTGCGCGCTTGGCGTGCCGCTCTCGGGGTCGAAGTCGAATGCCCAGACAAGACGCCGTTGCGGATGCGAGTCGGACAGATACATCGTCCTGCCATCGGGCGACCACGCGAGGCCGTTCTGGGTGATCAAACCCTCGACGACGGGCGCGGACAGCACGCCGTTCTCATCGAAACGATAGAGCGCGCCGACCGAACTTGCGAGCGACATGTCCTGCACCATCGTGCCCGCCCAGAAACGCCCTTGCCTGTCGCAACGGCCATCGTTGAAGCGCATGCCTTTTGCGGGAAACGCAGGCGCGGCGAGCTTGACGGCGCGCGGCTCGCTCGCATCGGAGAGCGTCATGCCGAACATCCCGCTCTCCATGCCGGCGACGACGCGCCCCGCCCCATCGAACGCGAAGCACGCGACCTGTTCGGCGAACGCCCATTCCGTACGGCGCGCGCTTGCGATATCGAGCCGCACGATGCGCCGCGCCGGAATGTCGACCCAATAGAGCGCGCCCTCCTGCGCACGCCATACCGGACATTCGCCGACCGTCGCGCGCCCGCCCGCCTCGATTCGCTCCGCGCGAATCGCCGCGCTCATCGCTTGCGCTCCATCGGCTCGCCGAGCACGAACGGGCCGCCCTGGAAGCACTGCGCGGGATCGTCGCGATCGGCAGTGGGCGCGGTGACCGGAAAGAGTCCGTTGAACTGCGTGGAGCTGTCCTGCGGATTGAAGCCGATGAAGCCCGCCTTCGAGTTGTCCCACCACTTCACCGGATTGTCCGAGACGCCATACACCACCGCATGGCCGACACGGTTCGCGAACAGCGAGCAACGCACCAGTTCGATGAAATCGCGGAAGCTCAGATACGTGACGAGCATGCGCGGATTCTTGGGCTCCTCGAACGACGAGCCGATACGCAGGTTCACCGTCTCGATGCCGAAGCGGTCGAAGTAATAGCGCGACAGCGATTCGCCGAAGCACTTCGTCACGCCATAGAGGCTGTCCGGCCGATGCGGCGAGTCCGCGTCGAGCACTTCAGTGACGGGATGAAAGCCGATTGCATGGTTCGAGCTCGCGAACACGATGCGCTTCACGCCGTAGCGGCGCGCCGCTTCGTAGATGTTGTACGTGCCGCGGATATTCGCTTCGATCAGATCGTCGAAGGGCGCGTCGATCGAGATGCCGCCGAGATGGACGATCGCATCGACGCCCTCGACGAGACGCATCACCTTCTCGCGATCCGCGAGATCGACGGCGCTCACTTCTTCATGGCTCGCTGCATCGTCGAGCGGTGCGATGTCGGAGAGACGCACGACATCGGCCCATTGCGCGAGCGCGCCGCGCAACTGGCGGCCGAGATTGCCGGCCGCGCCGGTCAGAAGCAGGCGCTTGAATGGCTTGCCCGCTGCGTTTGGCTGATTCATGGAGACTCCTGTCGAATTCGTGGTAATGCGTTGAAAGCAAAAAGGAAGAAAACGTTTTCGGGACTATAGCGACCGGCTGCATGAGCCGTCAATCGACGTTTGGCATGCAAAAGGCCGCATGCAAAATGCGTAATGCACTGTCATTGTTTCCCGATTTTCTGCGACAATCCGTTAACACTGCGAAAACGTTACCCTCCGAATGAAGAAAATTTCCCCGACCATTCGCGACGTCGCCGCCGCAGCGGGCGTATCGGTCGCGACGGTATCCAAGTACATCAACGGTGCGCAGCGCTTCTCCGCGCCCGTCGAAGCGAAGCTCAAGGAAGCAATCGATTCGCTCGGCTATCGTTCGAACCCGCTCGCGCGCTCGATGATCACAGGCAAGACGCGCACCATCGGACTCACGATCCTCGACATCAGCAATCCGCACTTCACGCACGTCGTGAAGGGTGCGAACCGCATCGCGCTGCGGCACGACTACACGCTCCTGCTCGTCGATATCGACGAGAACCAGGCGCGCGAACGTCCCCTCATCGAAGCGCTCGCGCAGCGCGTGGACGGCCTGCTCGTGAGCTCGCGCCTCGCCGACGAAAACGCCAAGTGGATGCTCGATCTCGACAAGCCCGTCGTCCTGCTGCGCAATGCCGAACTGCCCATTCCGAGCGTCGGCATCAACAGCCGTCTTGCTACCTACATGCTCGCGCGGCACCTGCTCGATCTCGGGCATCGCCGCATCGCGTATCTCGGTTTCGAGCACGCGCGCATCAACGACGAACGGATTCGCGGTGCACGCGAATGTCTTGCCGAAGCGGGCCTCGAGCTCGACATCTACGAAGCCCACGCGCCGACTTCTCTCGCCGGCGAACAGGCTTGTTCGCGCGTGATGCTCGGGCCGAAGCGGCCGCAAGCGGTGATCTGCTACAACGACCTGATCGCGCTCGGCTTCATGAAGGAAGCCGCGTCGCTCGGCATTCGCGTGCCGCAGGACGTGTCGGTGACCGGCATCGACAACGTGCCTTACGGCGCGTATGCGGCACCGGGCCTCACAACCGTCGACATTCAAAGCGAGAAGATGGGCGAACTCGCCATGCAGAAACTCATCGACGCCCTCAACGGTCATCCGGACCCGGGCAACTCCATGTTCGAGCCGCGGCTGATCGTGCGCGAATCGACTGCTGCCGCCGCATGACGCGCGCCGCGCCGCCTGCATGTTGCGAGTGCTGGCGGCGCGGCGCATGGCGATGCGTATTACCCGTTGATACGAATTACGCGGCGAGCTTCGCCGGCTTCATCTTCGGCGTGAGCATATGCATGATCGCGAAGGCGATGAGATACGCCGATGCGCCGATCGCGAACAGCACCCAGTAGTGGCCCGTGCGTTGCAGCACCTGGCCGATCACTTCCGAGAACAGCACGCCGCCGATCGAGCCGGCCATGCCGCCGATACCGACCACCGCGCCCACCGCACGGCGCGGGAACAGATCAGATGCCGTCGTGAAGAGGTTCGCCGACCAGCCCTGATGCGCCGCTGCCGCGAGGCCGACGATCGCCACGGCGACCCACAGATTCTCGGCTTGCGATACGAACGCGATCGGCAGCACGGCGCATGCGCAGATCAGCATCGCGGTCTTGCGCGCTGCATTCACGGTCCAGCCCGCACGCAGCAGCGCCGACGAAATCCAGCCGCCGCCGATACTGCCGATGGTGGTGATCGCATAGATCACGACGAGCGGCAAGCCGATGTGCTGCATGTCCATACCGCGCGATTCATTGAGCCACTTCGGCAGCCAGAACAGGTAGAACCACCACACCGGATCGGTCAGGAACTTGCCGACGATGAACGCCCACGTCTCGCGCTTCTTGATGAGCTCCTTGAAGCCCGGCGCGCCCGCTTTCGCGTGAGCGGCGGCGTCGGCGGCGTTGGTTTCGTCGCCTTCGTCGGCGATCTCGTCGTCATGCGCGCGTCCGTCGGGCTGGCGATACATCACGAACCACACGACGAGCCACACGAGGCCGATCGCGCCGACCATCACGAACGCCGAGCGCCAGCCGAAGGCCACCGCGAGCGCCGGGATGAGCGCCGGTGCGAACACCGCGCCGATGTTCGCGCCGGAGTTGAAGATGCCCGTCGCGAGCGCGCGCTCACGGCGCGGGAACCATTCGGCGGTCGTCTTGATCGCGGCCGGGAAGTTGCCGCCCTCGCCGATGCCGAGCAGCGCGCGGACCATCGCGAAGCCCATCACCGAGCCGACGGCCGCGTGCAGCATCGCGGCGATGCTCCACACGAACATCGCGAGCGCGTAGGAGATGCGCGTGCCGAGCCAGTCGACGATGCGCCCGAAGCAAAGGAGACCGATCGCGTAGAACGCCGAGAACGCGATCACGATGCGGCCGTACTGCACCTGCGTCCAGCCGATGTCGTGCTGCAGCATCGGGGCGAGCAGACCGAGGATCTGCCGGTCCATGTAGTTGATGACCGTGGCGAAGAAGAGCAGCGCGCACACGGTCCAGCGATAACGGCTGGCGGTACGCACGACGCCGGCAACGACAGTGTTCATGAAAGTCTCCGGACGCGGCGGCGCTCGTCGTGCCGCGTTCTTTGTTGCGTGAAACGGCGACGAGCGCCGTGGGCGTGGCCTTGAGGTGAAGCCGCAATGCCGGCCTGGTTTTGGAAAACGTTTTTCGAAGGATAGTGCGTTTGTTGCCAAGTGGCTATCCTAGTGTTTGCCCTAATGAAGCCGCAGACAGTGTCAGAGCGGGTCACAAGGCTTCTTCGAGCCACGACTTTCCCAGTACAGACGAAAGTTAATCGTTTTCTGCCCAGTTTCCTTCGGCCGCCCGATCCGTGCGACTCGTGGTTCTTTGCATTACGCCTTTTGCATGCCATTTGGCGTTTTGCGTGCGGGCGCGCCTGTATGATCGAACCCCCACAAACAACAACAAACCGCCTTCTCATGCCAGCTCGTCTGACGGGGTTCGTCTATCTGCTCGTCACCGCCACCGGCTGGGCGCTGAACTGGCCCGCCATGAAGGTTCTGCTCCGCGAGTGGCCGCCGCTCTTTTCGCGCGGCGTCGCGGGCATCGCCGCCGCCGTGCTGCTCGGCGTCATCGCACGCTTCGCCGGCGAGAACACGCGCGTGCCGCTCGCGCTCGTGCCGCGGCTGCTGCTCGCGTCGGCGATCAACGTCTTCGCGTGGATGGGCTTCTCCACGCTATCGATGAAATGGCTCTCGGTCGGCGAAGGCGCGCTGCTCGTCTACACGATGCCGATCTGGGCGATGCTGCTCGCATGGCCTATCGCGAAGCGCAAGCCGTCGATCGCGGGCTTTTGCGCGCTCGCGCTCGGTCTTGCGGGCGTCGTCGTGCTGCTCTCGGCGCACGGGCTTTCCTTCGATGCCGGCAAGATCGCCGGCATCGCATTCGCGCTCTCGGCCGCGGTGTTGTTCGCACTCGGCACCGTCATCACGCACGGGCCGATGCCCATCGCCCCGATCACGCTCGTCGCCTGGCAAGTCGGCATCGGTTGCGCGCCGATGATCGTGCTCGGCCTCTTCATCGAGCATCCGGTGTTTTCCGCGCTCAAACTCGATGGCTGGGCCGTGCTCGTGTACATGAGCCTCGTGCCGATGGCCGTCTGCTATCTCGCGTGGTTTGCGACGCTGCGCCATCTGCCCGCCGATGTCGCGTCCATCGGCATGCTGCTCGTGCCGATCATGGGCATCGTCGCGGCGGCGCTCGCGCTGGGCGAGCCGCTCGGCGCACGCGAAGCGGTCGCGATGGCCCTCACGCTCTCGGGCGTCGCCCTGGCGATGAGGCAACGTCGATGACGCCTCGCCGTGGGAAGAATTAAAGATCTTTTAAGTATCTGCCGATAAGAGTCGCTACAACTCTTTTATCGACCAGTCATACTCCATGCTTCGTAATACCCTGGCCCGCATGAATGTCGGGACCAAGTTCGCCGTGCTCGCGTGCGCGCTCACAGCAGCCGTCGTTGCCTTCTTCACCATCGCCGTCACGAAAAGCGCGGGCGAGCAAGTGGACACGCATGCGCTGGCACGCGTCGAAAGCGAGAATCGCTCGATCGCGACGATGATCGGCCTCTTCGACAAGGCCGTGAGCGCGGAAGTCATGCGCTTCATGACGATCTTCGCGCATCGCCTGCCGTCCACTTTCGCGCTCGACGAGACGCGCACCGTGGACATCGGCGGCGTGGCGACGCCGACCTTTCTCGCGGGCGACACGCCGCTGAACAACGACTTCACGATCCCCGATGCGTTCCTCGAGGAAAGCGGCGCGATCGCGACGATCTTCGCCCGCACCGGCGACGATTTCGTGCGCGTGACCACATCGCTCAAGAAGCAGGACGGTACGCGCGCGATCGGCACGCTGCTCGATCGCAAAGGCCCCGCGTACGCGCCAATGATCGCGGGAAAGCCGTATATCGGTATCGCGGCGCTATTCGGCAAGCAGTACATCACCGAGTACAAGCCGGTCAAGGATGCATCGGGACGCGTGATCGGCGCGCTTTTCGTGGGCGTCGACGTGACGTCCGAATTCGCCGCGCTGCAGGACACGATCGCGAAGCTCGTGATCGGCGCGAGCGGCTATCACTTCGTGATCGATGCATCGGGCGGCGCGAATCGCGGCAAGCTGCTGGTGCATCCCGGCTCGAAAGGCCAACTGGCCGATGAACGCGTGGCCCCATTCAGGCAGATGCTCGACGCGCACGAAGGCGCGCTCGTGTTCGACGGCGCGGACATCTCCGGCGCGGACGCGCGCGTGCACGGCGGCACGAAGGAGATCGTCTACATGACGGTGCCGCAATGGCAATGGATGATCGGCGGCATCGCGTATCGCGACGAACTGCTCGCCGGTGTCCACCAGAGCCGCAACCGCTTTCTCGTTCTCGGGCTGGTCGTCGTCGCACTGCTCGTCGGCGTGCTGCTCTATGCGGTCACGAAGCTCGTCGGCCGCCCTATCGACGACGTGACGCGCGCCTCCGAGCGCATCGCCGCCGGCGATCTCACGGTGCGCATCGACAGTGCGCGCAAGGACGATATCGGTCGCCTGATGCGTGCGATCGACGGCATCGCGCACGGGCTCGCGGGTATCGTCGCGCAAGTGCGCAGCGCGTCGGCCGACATGAACGAAGGCACCGCGCGCATCGCTTCGGGCAGCAGCGATATCGCGACGCGCATCGCCACGCAGGCGGCGAGCGTCGAGGAAACCGCGGCAAGCATGGAAGAGATCACGTCGACCGTGCAGCAGAACGCGGCGAATACCGCGCAGGCGGGCACGCTCGTCGCCTCGGCATCGGATGCGGCACGCGCGGGCGGTGACGCCGTCGGACGCGTGGTCGAAACGATGGGCGAGATCGATGCATCTGCGCGACGTATCGCGGACATCACCGCGACCATCGAAGGCATCGCGTTCCAGACCAACATTCTCGCGTTGAATGCAGCCGTCGAAGCGGCGCGCGCGGGCGAGCACGGCAAGGGCTTCGCGGTGGTCGCATCCGAAGTGCGCGCGCTCGCGCAACGCAGCGCGGACGCCGTCAAGGAGATCGAGGCATTGATCGCCGAGTCCGCGCAGAAAGTCTCGCACGGCTACAAGATCGCCGAGGAAGCGAGCGACACGATGAGCGGCATCGTCGAGCGGGTCTCGCGCGTGAATGCGATCGTCGACGAGATCGGCGTTGCGTCGCGCGAGCAGGCGAGCGGCATCGAGCAGGTGAACAGCGCGGTCATGCTGATCGGCGAAGCGACCCAGCAGAACGCGACGCTCGTTGGTGAAGCCGAGCACTCCACCGCCGAACTGCGCGATCAGGCCGAGCGTCTCGCGCGCGCTGTCAGCATGTTCCGCGTTTGATTCACCGTTCGCTCAGAGGGGTTCCTGCGGATGGGGCGCGTCGTCATACGCGCCCCATACCGATTGATCGAAGTTGATCATCGAGCCCGTCATGAGGCCGGACTCCGCGCTCGCGAGATAAGCGACCGCACGCGCCGCTTCGTTCGTGTTGATCAATCGCCCGAAGGGTTGCGCGGCTGCGGCGCGTTCGAGCCAGTCATCGTCCGCGCCATGATGTGTGCGCTGGATACGGTCCTCACCTTCACTCGCCATCCAGCCCAGA
This sequence comes from Caballeronia sp. 11_S32, assembly GCF_056930355.1. Classification (NCBI taxonomy): domain Bacteria; kingdom Pseudomonadati; phylum Pseudomonadota; class Betaproteobacteria; order Burkholderiales; family Burkholderiaceae; genus Caballeronia; species Caballeronia sp. 11_S32. Next base: position 645,920 of record NZ_JBXOWH010000001.1, on the reverse strand, counting down.
TTCAAACCGTTCACGCGAATACGGTTGCGCAAGAGCGCATAGGCCGTGTTTTGTGTGAGCGTCGCGAGCGCGCCCTTCGACGCGCAATATGCGGCGATGAACGGCTGCCCCGCCATCGCCGACATCGAGCAGATGTTGACGATCGCGCCCTCCGTCTGCTCGCGCTTCATGATGCGGAACGTGTCTTGCATCAGAAAGAACGGCGCGCGCACGTTCGTCGCGAACATGCGGTCGAAGAGCTCGGGATCGGTGTCGAGAATCGTGCCGCGATCGGTCGTCGCGGCCGCGTTGACGAGCACGTCGACGCGCCCGAACTGCTCGTCCGCAGCGGCAATCACCGCACGGCAATCCTCCATGCGCGAAAGGTCCGCGGCGACGAAACGCACTTGCGCCCCGCTCGCTTCGGCAAGCTCGCGCGCCTTCTTCTCGCCCTTGTCCTTCGAGCGCGCGCAAATCACGATGCCATGCGCGCCGCGCTCCGCAAAGAGCGCGGCCACCGCCGCGCCCAGACCTTGCGCCCCGCCCGTGATGACGGCGACCTTGCCTTCGAACTGGCTCATCGTTGTTCTCCTCGCCTCTTCGCCTGCCGCTCGAGCAAGGCCTTCAGCTTGATAGTTGCATCGCTAAGCATTCCGCCGCCGGCGGCAGTCCACGCTCGACGAGCATGCGCGCGAGCTTCATCTCTTTTGCGATCGCACTCACCGCGCCGAAGCTGCTCGCACCGACGCGCTTGCCGTGCGCGCGCTCGCCGACATGTCCCGCGCCGACGACCGCCACCGCGCGTTCGCGCGCATCCCGAGTCATGGTTTCAGACCTCGATGAAAATACGCCCGCCCTCGACTTTCGCGGGGTATGTCCTCAACTTTTCGCATACGGGCGCGCACAGCGGCCGGCCGTCGCGGATGTCGAAGCGTCCGTTGTGCTTCGGACATTCGATCACGTGATCCATCACGAACCCGTCGCTGAGATGAACGTGCTCGTGGGTGCAGAGGCCGTCGCTGGCGTACACCGCATCGTTCACGCGGTAGATTGCGAAGGTGCGGCCATCGTGATCGAAACGCATCACGTCTTCGTCATCGATATCGTCCATCGAGGCTGCGTCGATCCATTGCGTCATGGCGAGTCGTCTCCTTATCGTTGAGTTGCTTTCATGCTTGCGTCGCCGCGGGCATGGGCCGCTCGACGTAATACGACGGATCGCGCGTCTGCCGCACGAGCGCCGGGATGATTTCCGCATAGGCCGCGAAGGTGCTTGCGTAGGGCGGCGGCATGTCGTGCTTCACCGTGTCGTAAAGACGCGGCAGCGCGTGATACGGCACCATCGGAAACATATGATGCTCGACGTGATAGTTCATGTTCAGATATAGAAACCGGAACACGGGATTCATCATCACGGTGCGGCAGTTCTTGCGATGATCGAGTACGTTCTCGGGCATGCCCGCATGCTGCGTGAGGCCGAAGAAGAGATAGAGCCACGCGCCGTAGAGGCTCGGCAAGCCGATATAGAGCAGCGGCAAGATCGAATGAAAGAAGAAGCACGCGGCGATCACCACCGCATGGATCGCGAGCGTCACGCGCGCCTCCAGAATCACCTTCGGCCATTCGGACTCGGGCACGTAGGTCTTTTCTTCTTCGCCGATATTGCCGAACGCCGATGTAACGATCTTCGGCACTTCGCCCGCCGCATGCTTCAACGCAAACACATTGAGCGCGATGCTCAGCCAGTCGGTGGGCAACGGCACGGCGATTTCACGATCGCGTCCTACGACGAGCGTATCCGTGTGATGACGCGCGTGGCTCCAGCGCCAGACCGTGGGCCGCCGAAACACCTGAAACGACGCAACCTGATAGAGCGCCTTGTTCATCCACGAGGTCTTGAATGCGGTCCCGTGCCCGCTCTCGTGCCAGCGTGAATCCGCCGGGCTGCAATAGAGCGTGCCATAGAGAAGAAAAGCGGGAATCGCCCAGAGCGAATGCGCGTGCCAAGCAAACCAGGCAAGCACGCCGCTCGCGATGATCGCCGCGTACCAGAGCAAGGTGTCGCGGATCGCGCGCGCGTCGCTGCGCTGTATCAGGCTCTTCATGACGGGACGCGGCACCGCGCTCTTGTACCAGTCCGCGCTCACGAGACCGGCCGCCTTCGCGCGTTCGCCCGCGCCGCCGATCAATCCGTAATCACGATGCCGATCACGCGCACCCACGCCCTGGAATTGCTCAGAACCCATCATGTCACCTCATCCGATGATTGGAATTGCATCATTCGTCCTTGTTGGATCGATGATAGGAGCCGCGCATTGGCCGCGCAATATTCTCACGCATTTGCTATCTTTAGGCATCATCGCGTGAATTGAAAAACCATCATTTACATCAGAGATGAGCAAGCGTCCCACACTTCAATCGGTGGCCGAGGCTGCGGGCGTCAGCCCCGCCACGGTCGATCGCGTGTTCAACGGGCGTCTGAGCGTGCGTGAGGGCACGGCTTTGCGCGTGATCGAAGCGGCGGAACGCATCGGCTATCACGGCGCGGGATTGATGCGCGACCGCTTGCGCGCGCAGCGCGGCGAGCGTCACGAGCGGCATACGCTCGGGTTCTGCTTGCAAAAGCGGGCCGATCCGTTCTATCAGACGTTCGCGCGCATCCTGACCGACGCGGCCGCGCGTCACGAACCCGAGCATTGCACGGCTGTCATCGAGTACATGGACGAACTCGACCCGGCTTCCATCGCGCGCACGCTGCTTTCGCTCGGCGAGCAAGCCGATGCGCTCGGCGTCGTCGCGGTGGATCATCCCCATGTGACGGCCGCGATCGAAACGCTCCACGGACAGGGAAAGCCCACCGTCACATTGCTCTCGGATCTGAGCGCCCCATTGCGCGCGGGTTATATCGGCGTGGATCCGCGCAAGAGCGGACGCACGGCCGCGTGGGCCGTGAGCCGGCTCGCGCGTCGCGACGAAGGCACGGTGGGCGTGTTCGTCGGAACCCCTCGCTATCTGGGTCAGGAAAGCTGCGAGATCAGCTTTCGTTCCTACTTGCGCGAACATGCACCCGGACTGCGCGTGCTCGATACGCAGATCAACCTGGAGGACAAGCAACTCGCCTATGAAGCAACACTCGCGATGCTCGCGCGTCATGCCGATCTCGCCGGCCTCTACATTCCTGGTGGCGGTGTGGGCGGCGTCATTCGCGCACTGCGCGAAGAAGCGGCGGGACGTCGCATCGTGACGGTTTGCAGTGATCTCATGCCGGACCGGTACGAGGCGCTCGTCGAAGGCGTCATCGATCTCGTCATCGATACGCCGCTTCAGCGCATCGCCGAAACGGCCATACAGGCGATGCTGCGAGCATTGCAGGCACTGCCGGGCGAGTCCGCGCAAGCAAGCCAGTATCCGCTGCCGGCGCAGCTTTACACGCCGGAAAACGTGTGAGGGCGGCCACGGCTAACCGTCGTCTAATTCTCCGGGCCTAGTCTTCTTTTCGAGTTCCACTCATTCAAGGAGAACGATCATGAAGAAGATATTGGCCGCCCTGCTCGCATGCGCCGCGCTGGCGCCGATGCTGTCCTATGCGCAGTCCACCGCGCCCGTCACGCGCGCCGAAGCCGATAGTCAAGTTGCCCAGACGGAGCACGACGGAAGCATGCATCAGCCCGGAACGCACTACTCCGACAGCGTGTACGACCGCGAGTATGGTGCAAGCACCGACGGCACCGCGCAAAGCGGATGGGCGACGCAGCCCTCCGCGCAGGCGCTCGGGCAACAGCTTTATATGCATCACTGAGATCGCGGGTGGTATTTCGCTTGCTGGCTGAGTGTCCGTGCAGGCGCCGCGTGAAAGCCGGGCAGTAGTTTTTTCATCCCGCCGGCCGAAGATGTGCCGGTGAGATGAAAAATATGCGGAATGCAGCACCACGAGCGCCGTGCGGCGATTTTTTTACTAGTATTCGCCGTGGAGCATGTTCGCTTTCTACCTTCGAGTGTCACGGCTTTGTGTTTTTGAAAGGCTAATATGCACGCACTTCGGGAACCTGCTCTAGCAAAGCCGCTCTATTAGCGTTTGTTCTTATCGACATGCACTTGAGGCTGGGGCATTCGAGGCCCGCCGTGTGACGTGAAAATGCTCCAACAATAAGGGTCGCCGGACCGGCCGCATTCATCAGACCAATTGAGTGACCCACCGTGCCGCGTGTTTGCGTGCAGCGCGGCGGGCATCGACGACGGCTCTTTGCGACCCGCGCGCGAAGAGACAGAGCTAAATCATCCGACGGAGCGTCATCCATGCCGCTTGAGAGTGACTCTTTGCGAGACACGAACCCGCTGCTCAGCATCGTCGTGGCGGCTTACAACATCGAGGGATACATCGAGGAAGCGCTCGAGTCCCTCCTGTCCCAGCCACATATCGACGCGATGAAGATCATCGTGGTCGATGATGGTTCTCGCGACGAGACCTATGCGGCGGCACGCGCGATCGTCGAACGCGATCGCGGCGTGCACATCGAACTGATGCAACAGGAAAACCAGGGGCTGAGCGCCGCGCGCAATACGGGGCTCACCGCGGTTCGCACGCCCTATGTCGGCTTTCTCGACGGCGACGACATCTATCTGAAGGGCTTCACGGAAGCGCTTATGCCGGTTCTCGCCGAGCGCAAGTGGGATGTGGTCGAATACAACGTCAAGATTATCGACGACGACGGGCGCGAGCTCGATCAAATCAGCCTGGTCGACGACGCTTCGGGCGGCGGCCGGCCTATGGACCGGGCGGCGCTGCTGAAATTCGCCGAAGACTTTCATACGTTCGCGTGGGCGCGCGTCTATCGCACCGACCTGTTCGACGCTGCGCCGTTTCCGGTGGGACGGCACTATGAGGATGCGGCGATCGTGCCCTCGACCTATCTTCGCGCGAACAGTCTCTATCGCATTCCCAAGCCGTTGATCGGCTATCGCCGGCGCTACGGCAGCATCACGCAACGCGCTACGCTGCGTGACGTTCAGGATCTCCGTGCCAATGGCAAGGAAGCACTCGCGCGCTGCGACGGCAGCGACATGGACGACTTCTGGCTCACCGTTTTCGACAAGCTGTTTCGCCGCGCATGCCATGTTTGCGCGCGCGTGGATCGCGGATCGTTCAAGCAGGCATCCGAGACGCTCACGGCCATGGCCGTGGACCATCGCAAGACGCGCGCGACACTCACCGAGCGCAGCGGGCGCGAAGTCGTCGAGCTCGCGCCCTTCGATCTGAACGTGCGCGCCGATCGCTCGATCCACTTCCTCAAAGGCCTCGTGAAGAAGCTATTGAAACGCAGCCTCGATCATCATCAGCGGGAGCGGCGCCCGGGCACGTCCCCGTTGAGTGGATGAACGCAGGCCTGCGAGCGTAGTTTTCAGGCCTCTTCTATCGCTCGCGAACTCATCCGTTTATAGGCGTCGACCAGCAAAGCGCCCTCGCCCCGCTTGTGCGCGACGGCGAGGCGCATCGTTTCTTCGCCCATTTGCCAAATGAGGAACGCGAGCGCATTGACGCGCTTGCTGTCCGCACGCGGCGTCACGCGCCGGATGGCCGTCGCGAGCATTGCGCCGCACGCCTTGCTCTCCGCGATTTCGATGCTCATCAATTCCTTGTCCGATCGCAGCGCCGACGATATGTCGCGCATCACGGGCTTGTCCAGCACGATCTCATAGTATTGATCGACGAGCGCGCCGAATGCGTCGAGCAGTTGCGTCTTGTTCTGCACCGCTTCGAGCGCATCGCGCACACATCGGCGGCTCTCGGCCGCGTAGATCTCGGCGAGCGTTCGCACGATCGCGCGCTTGTCGGGGAAATACTGATACAGCGAGCCGATCGATATCTCCGCGAGTTCTGCGATCTCGCTCATCTTCACGTGCTCGCTGCCCTTCTCCGCAATGAGTCGTTGCGCGATCTCCAGAATGCGATCGAGCCGTTCGCGGCTGCGCTGTTGCGCGGGTTGCCTGCGCGCGGCGGCTCTTTTCGGTGCGACTCGCGGCGGCTTCTCTTGCATGGCTCTTCCTTTGCCGCACGAATGCGCGCTCAAAAATTCTTGACAGTCGAATGTGAGTATCTATCATGTTTAAAACGTGAGCAACTCTCACTTTTTTTAACACAGGAGACTGTCATGGCTCATTCGGACTTCGATGCCGCGCCCATCCTCGTTCTCGGCGCCAACGGCAAGACGGGACGCCGCGTGGCGGAGCGGCTGCGCGCACGAGGGCAAAACGTTCGCGCGTGTGCGCGCTCCACGCAGCCTCGCTTCGACTGGAACGATCGCGCGACATGGAGTGCGGCGCTCGAGGGCGTGCAGCGCGCATATGTCACGTATCAGCCCGATCTCGCGATACCCGGCGCACTCGATACGGTCAGCGCGTTCTTCGATACGGCCCTTGCCAGCGGCACGGAGCGCATCGTTCTGCTCTCCGGACGCGGCGAGGAAGAAGCACAAGCGGCAGAAGAAGCGCTGCAACGCTCGGGCGCGAGCTGGACCATTCTGCGTTGCAGCTGGTTCATGCAGAACTTCAGCGAGAGCTTCCTGCTCGATCCGATCCGCGAGGGCACGCTCGCGCTGCCCGTCGGTGATATCAAGGAACCGTTCGTCGATGCGGAAGATATCGCCGATGCCGCTGTCGCCGCACTCACGCAGCCAGGCCATGAGAACAGGCTCTACGAGCTGACGGGCCCACACGCGATCTCTTTCGCCGAAGCGCTCGAATGCATCGCGCAAGCGTCGCGGCGCGATCTTCGTCTCATGCCAGTCCCGCCCGATGCGTTTCGCGCGGGGCTGCTCGAAGCGGGTGTATCGAAGCCGGAGACCGATCTGATCCTCTACCTGTTCACCACCGTGCTCGATGGCCGCAATGCAGAGCCCGCCGAAGGCGTGCGTCTCGCGTTGCATCGCGAAGCCCGCTCGTTCGAGGACTATGCAAGGCGCACGGCGGCCGGCGGCGTCTGGGACGCGTTGTGAGGCGAACGTTAGCCCTTATCGTTTCGCGGTAGACTGAACGGATGGAAAAATGTCCCTACTGTGAACGAATCCGTGACGAATGGGATTGTCACGGTCAGGAATGCCGCACCAACATTGCCCGCGCGTTGCGTCGTCAGCGCATGGGTTTGCCGATGGTTCCCAAGGTTATCCGCAATGAAATTCCGGCGGGCGCGTCGACGGGCGAAGTGATCGCCCAGTTGTCGCGTCAACGCTTGCGCGCGCGGCGCGCGAACGAAGAGCGCCGCGCGCGCAAGGAAGCGGAAGACCTCGATCTTTGATCGCAAGGCGCCGCATCGAACGCGCGTGCGTTTCATATGATCATCCGTCACTCGCCTGATGCGCGCCGCGTCATGACATACTTGCGCAGCCCATCCTCGCGAAGGAGACGCCATGTTCGAGCAATGCCGATGGATCAACGAGCCCGCGCAATGGCGTGTCGAAAAGGACATGCTCTTCGTCACCACCGACAAGAACACGGACTTCTGGCGCAAGACGCATTACGGCTTCGTGCGTGATTCGGGCCACGTTTTCGCGGCGAGCGTGAATGGCGATTTCACGGCGGATGTCGCGGTCGACGGCGACTTCTCCGCGCTCTACGACCAGGCCGGCCTGATGGTGCGCGAAAGCGCCGAGCGCTGGATCAAGGCCGGCGCCGAATACAACGACGGCGCCCTCACGTTCAGCACCGTCCTCACGAACGAACTCTCCGACTGGTCGCTCGGCTCGCGCGCCGATACGAACCGCTTCCGCCTGCGCATGACGATCGCGCAAGGCGTATTGAAAGTGCAGTGCAGCGCCGATGAACGCAACTGGACGCTCATGCGCCTCGCGCCCTTTCCGGCGAGCAGCGCGAATGCGCGCTGGCTCGTCGGCCCAATGTGCTGCACGCCCGAGCGCGGCGGCCTCACCGTGCGTTTCTCAGACTTCAGGATCGGCCCGCCCGTCGTCAAGGACTTGCACGACATCTCGATGTAAGGCGGCGCGCCCGGCTCGGTAAAAACACTCATTTGCTCCGCGTGTCGGCGCTTTCTAATATTCTGAAACGTTTCAGAATATCGACGATACCGCGCCTTGGACTCGAGAAAAAAACCGGCCTGCACCCTCAAGGATGTCGCCAATGCGGCGGGCGTCTCGCTCGGCACTGCGTCGAAAGTCATGGCGGGCGCGGAAGGCGTGAGTCCCGCGCGACGCCAGCAAGTATGGGAAGCCGCGCGCAAGCTCGGCTATCGGCGCAACAGCCTCGCGGCCGAATTGCGCAGCAGCCGCTCGACATCCATCGGTTTCGTCGTGCCCGACCTGACGAACTCGTTCTTCATTCAACTCCTGTGCGTGGTCGAGGATCACGCGCTCGCAAGCGGTTATCGTCTGTTGCTCGCGCATGCGCAGGAAGATCCCGAGCGCGAAGCCGAGCGCATACGCTTCGTCCTCTCGCGGCAAGTGGCCGGCATGATCATCATTCCCTGTCACGGCTACGATCACGCCATAGAAGAGCTGCGCGAATGCGATGTGCCGCTCGTCATGGCCGATCGCGTCGACAACAGCTTTCCCGCGAACACCGTCACCACCGACAGCCGCCGCGCCGCGAGCGATGGCACCGAGCATCTGATCGCGCTGGGGCACAAGCGCATCACATTCATTGTCAACGCGCTCGATCTCGTCAACAGCCGCGAGCGCGCGGACGGCTATCTCGACGCGATGAAGCGCGCGAGCCTTGCGCGTCATGCGCGCGTGGTCGTATGCGGGATGACGGATACCGAAAGCCATGCGGCCACGCTCGGTCTGCTGTCTGAGCGCGAGCGCCCCACAGCGCTCTTCACCGGCGCGAACGTCGCAACGCTTGGCGCACTACGCGCGATACGCGATGCCGAATTGCGCCTGCCCGAAGAAATTTCGCTGCTCTCTTTCGACGATGCCCCGTGGATGTCCGTGCTGCATCCGCGCATCAGTTCGATTCATCAACCGGTGGAGGCCGTGGGCCGCGCGATCTGGCAACTGCTGCATAAACAGTTGCAAGGCGAATCATCGCCGGAGCCAGTGCATTTGCGCATGAAAGCGGATCTGCGTGTGCGCGAAAGCACCGCGCCGCCGTACAAGGCATCGGGAAAAGAAAGCGGCGTCGCGCCGCATGGCGCCGCGCGCACACGCAAGCGAGCCGTGCTCGCCGATCGCTAGCATCAAGTTATAACGTTTTATTTTTTATCGACGATCAGCATCGATCGGAACCAGCGAGAGCAACAGCACGACCCGAAAACCAGACCCGAAGCTGGCAACCATAACAGGAGAGACGCAATGGACAGCAAACGACGCATCATCACCGCGAGCCTCATCGCCGCACCGCTGGCGGGCGCGGTCGGCACGTTCTCGGCGCTCATCGCTCAGCCGGCGTTCGCGCAGCAAAAGAAATACCGCTTCGGGTTCTCTCAGGTCACCACGGTCGAGCCGTGGCGCGTGCAGTTCAACAAGGATATGAAAGCCGAGGCCGCGAAGCATCCCGAGGTCGAACTGATCATTGCCGATGCGGGCGATCGCACCGACAAGCAGAACGCCGACATGGAGAACTTCATCACGCAGAAGATGGATGCGATCTTCATCTCGCCCAAGGAATCGGCGGGACTGACGGGCGTCGTCGAAAAAGCCTTCAAGGCGGGCATTCCCGTGTTCGTGCTCGATCGCGAAGTGAACGGAGATCAGTTCACGCAGTTCATCGGCGGCGATAACGTGCAGATCGGACAGGAAGCGGGCAACTTCATCGTCAAGCTGATGGGCGGGCCGGGCAAGGCGCAAGGCAATCTCGTCGAGATATTGGGGCGGCTTCGGCGCGCAGCCCGCGCACGATCGTCACGATGGCGCGGACAAGGTCGTCGGCAAGGAGAAAGGCATCAAGCGCGTGGGCGAGCGCGTCGATTGCGACTGGAAGCAGGACAAGGCTTACGACTACATGAAGACCGTGCTGCGCGTGCAACCGAAGATCGACGTGGTCTACGCGCACAACGATCCTATGGCTTACGGCGCGTATCTCGCCGCGAAGGATGCGGGCCGCGAGAAGAGCATCAAGTTCGTCGGCATCGACGGCTTGCCGCAGGAAGGCGCGACGTGGGTCGAGCAAGGCCTGCTCGCGGGCACCTTCATGTATCCGACGCCGGGCGCGGAAGGCATCCGTCAGTCGCTCAAGGTGCTGCATGGCGACAAGGTGCCGAAGAAGGTCACGTTGCCGACGCAGGGCATCTTCCTCGACAACGCGAAGCAATACATCGCGAGCCACTGAGCGAAGCGGAGATACGCGATGGCAACCGTGAGCGCGCCGCTCATCGAAGCCGCGGGCCTGTCGATCTCGTTTAATGGCAGCGCCGCGCTGTCGGGCGTCGATTTCGATGTCGCATCGGGCGAGATACACGCGCTCGTCGGCGAGAACGGCGCGGGCAAGTCGAGCCTGATGAAGATATTGGGCGGCCTTTATTCGCCCGATGCAGGTTGTATCCGTGTGCGCGGCGAGACCACGCGCATGACGGGCGTGAACGACGCGACGCGCGCGGGCATCGCGATCATTCATCAGGAGCTGAACCTCGTCGATACGCTCTCCGCCGTCGATAACATCTTTCTCGGCAAGGAGCTATGCACGCGCTTCGGTTTTCCCGATCGGCGCGCGATGTATGCGGCCGCCGCGAAGATGCTCGCGCAACTGGGCTTTCGCGCGTCACCGGATACGCTCGTCGGCACCTTGCGGGTCGGAGAGAAGCAACTCGTCGAGATCGCGAAGGCGCTGCTCGCCGATGCGCGCGTGCTCATCATGGACGAGCCGACGTCCGCCCTCTCCGATACGGAAACGCAAGCGCTGCTCACGCTCACCAAAGAGTTGCGCGAGCGCGGCATGGGCATCGTGCTGATCAGTCATCGGCTCGGCGAGGTCTTCGCGGTCGCGGATCGCGTGACTGTCCTGCGCGATGGAAGGCGCATCGCGACCTTGCAGATGCGGCAGGTGGAATCGTCTTCGGCGCTCGTCTCGATGATGATCGGAAAGGATTTCGCGCCGCCCGAGCGCACCGAAGCCGAAGCGCCGCAGGAACGTCCGCTCGCGGTCCACATACGCGGCCTCACGTTATGGGGACCGGCGCGCGCGCTCGTATCGGATGTGTCGTTCGCCGTGCAGCAAGGCGAAGTGTTCGGCATCTCGGGGCTGCTCGGCGCGGGCAAGACCGAAATACTCGAGGCGATCTTCGGCGTGTCGCAGTATCGGCGCGAAGGCGAAATTCATGTAACGGGCAATGCGCGCACGATCGATTCGCCCGATCGCGCGGTCGCCGCCGGACTCGCTTTCGTCACCGAGGATCGCAAGAAGGACGGGCTCGTGCCCGATCAGTCGCTCGAAGCGAATCTGCTCTTGCCTTCGCTTTCGCGCGCGCCGGGGTTTCCGTTGTATCGGCGCGGCCGCATGCAGGCTTGGGCCGCATCGCGGGCGCGGGCATCGAACGTGAAGCACCGCCATCTCGCGCAGGATGCGAGCACCTTATCGGGCGGCAATCAGCAGAAGCTCATCATCGGCAAATGGCTGATGACGAAGCCGCGCATACTGCTACTCGACGAGCCGACACGCGGCGTCGATGTCGCGGCGAAGGCCGAGATCTATCGGCAAATACTCGCGGCCGCACGCGAAGGCGTGACCGTGATCGTCGCGAGTTCGGAGATCGACGAGCTGATGCTGCTCTCCGACCGCATCCTCGTGATGTGCGAAGGACGCGCGCGCGGTGTGCTGACACGCGAGCAATTCTCGGGCGATGTACTCATCAGGATGGCATCGCCCTGAGCGATGAACGGAGACGCAAATCATGCTCCACGCGCAGGACCAACTCGCCGAGCCAACGGCCACCGCACGCCAGCGCCACCTGAGCACGTTCCTCACGTATCTGAAGTACTACCTGGGGCTCATCGTGCTGCTCGTGGTGGGCGCGCTCACGTCGCCGCACGCGGCCGACGGCGGCAACATCTTCCTGTCGAGCGCGAATATCTCCGACGTGTTCCGGCAAGTCGCCAATGTCGGCGTGATTTCCATCGGCATGACGCTCGTGATCATCACGGCGGGCATCGATCTGTCGGTCGGCGCGATCATGGGTCTCGGCAGCGTGCTCACCGCGATGCTGCTCACCACCGACGGCTGGAATCGCGCGGTGTACGCATCGCTCGTGCTCGATGCGGTCGCGGTGTTCGCGATCGTATTCGCGGCGCTCGGCGTCGTGCGCGGCATCATGCGCGCCCGCGATACGCATGCGGCGCGGGCCGCGAGTCGCGCGCCCATCGCAATGGAAGCCGGCATCGCGCTGGTCATCGCGGCGTTGGCGTGCGCGTATATCGCGCTGCACGGCGGGCATCGCATGCCGCTTCTCGCGGTGATGTGGATCGTGCCGCTCGCGGGCTTCACGCTCGGCGCGCTCAACGGCTGGATCATCACGCGCGGACGCATGCAGCCCTTCATCGTGACGCTCGCCGCGATGGTCGGCGTGCTCGGCGCCGCGCGCCTGATCGCGGGCCAGGACACGGCCGTGTATTCCATCTATAGCGGCACCAATGCGACGACCGATATCGAGGCGCTGCGCGCGCTGCTCTTCAACGTGGTGCCGGTGCCCGCCCTCTTCTTTCTGGTGATTGCCATCGTGGTGAGCGTCGTGATGAATCGCACCGTGTTCGGCAAGTATCTCTATGCGATCGGCGGCAATGAAAAATGCGCGGTGGTGTCGGGCCTCGATGTCGCGCGTCACAAGATGGCCGCGTATGCGATCTCGGGGCTGCTGTCGGCGCTCGTCGGCCTGCTTTACGCGGCGCAGTATCGGCAGGGCAAGGCCGATGCCGGCATGGGCTGGGAACTCGATGCGATCGCCGCCGTGGTGATTGGCGGGACGAGTCTTGCGGGCGGCGTCGGACGCGTGTCGGGCACGGTGGCGGGCGTGCTGATTTTCGGCTTCTTGAGCAATATCCTGCTGCTCAATGATATCGACAGCAATACGCAACTCGTGCTCAAAGGCCTGATCATCGTGATCGCCGTGTTTCTGCAGCAGGCGGATATGGGCAAGCGGGGATGGTTCAGGCGCTTTGGCACGCGCAAGTAATCACGCTTCGAAGTCGATGCTTCTCGCGCGCAACTGCCGCATCCCGCTCGCGAGATGCGCCCGCGCACTCTCGGCATCGCCCGCGCGCATCTGCTCGTAGGTGCGCTGCGCGACCTCGTGCGGCACCGGCTTGAGCGGCCGGTTCGCGCTCATCGCGCGCAGTTGCACCTCCGCCGCGCGCTCGAGATAGTAGAGATCGTCCCACGCCTCAGCGATAGTTGCACCTGCAACCATCACGCCGTGATTCTTGAGGAAGAGGAGATCGGCGTCGCCCATCGCGCGGGCGATGCGGTCGCCTTCGGCATTGTCGAGGGCCAGGCCGTTGTATTCCTCGTCCACGGCCGTGCGGCCGTAGAACTTCAATGCGGTCTGCCCCGCCCACACGAGCGGCGGCCCTTCTAGCAGGCACAGCGCCGTCGCGTTCGGCATATGCGTATGAAATGCCGCCTTCACGCGCGGCAGCAGCTTATGCACGCGCGCATGGATAAAGAACGCGGTCGCTTCGGGCGCGCCCTCGCCTTCGATGACATTGCCCTCGAAGTCGCATATCAGAAGACGCGACGCCGTGATCTCGCTGAACGCATAGCCGTATGGGTTCACGAAGAACAGATCGTCGCGGCCGGGCACCATCGCCGAAAAGTGATTGCAGACGCCCTCTTCATAGCCATGCAACGCCGCCAGCCGGAAGCAGGCCGCGAGCTCGCGACGCGCCTGCAGAATTTCGGGCGCATCGAGCCGAAGGGTGCCGGACGTGACGCGTTGCGCGGCGTTGGGAAGCGTGTGTGCCATGGAAGCGTGCCCTTTGTCGTTTGCCGGACCGAATTGTCGAGGATAATCAAAGGCGCGGGCAAATATTGTCCGATAAAAAAGATTTCAACCCGAACGGCGGGCGCGGGACGTAGTATGACGCACATATGTCGCGTCTCTTAGCAAAAACGCTTATTTGAACTCGGCGTTCTGGCATGGTAAAACTCTGTGTCGCTCGAAAAATTCGAAGCGCAAACTTCAACGAAATTCGTCTCAAAGGGTTTGGAAAAAATGGCAACAGGTACCGTGAAGTGGTTCAACGATGCGAAGGGTTTTGGTTTCATCACGCCGGATGACGGCGGCGAAGACTTGTTTGCACATTTCTCCGAGATCCAGTCAAAGGGTTTCAAGTCGCTCCAGGAGAACCAGAAGGTGAGCTTCGAAGTCAAGCAAGGCCCCAAGGGCAAGCAGGCTTCGACGATCCAGCCGCTGTAAGTCAAGCGTCCTCGCCCTATGGCACGAAACGGCCCGCATGGGCCGTTTTGCATTGGTGAGGCCGGAACTTCGAACAAATGATTCCTCTGTGCGATGAGCGATTCTCCGGCGCGAAGATCGTCCGCGACGTACCCGCAGTTAATAAATTATCAGCATCTGTTTAATATTCAAGGTTATACCGGTTCGCGACAGCGCGAAATTATTTCCTCTTATTCGTGTGAACTCGTCAAGCGATCGGAAAAAATGCCGTGCACGCATGCGGCATAAAACAAACTTATTGCTCGTCGCGCTTTGGTTCCTCACATGGGACGCGCACGCGCAAACGTTTTCCTCCAATGCGAAAGCTGCGCGCTTCGTCGCCGACGTCGTGATGAACGACTTCCACACGGCCCAGGCGGGCGGCGGCTATGTCTTCTCCTACGATAGCCACGAAACCGAAGCGTCCCTTTCGACGAAGCTCGACCGCTGGTTCTCCGGCGCCGACCCGCTCGCCATCTCCATGGAGCCCGCCGAGAAGCAGGCGCTCTTCAGTTTCTACTGGGCGGCGACCATGATGTCCGCGAACTCGCCGTGCTTCCGCGATATCGCCGAACCGGCGTGCGGTGCGGATCTGTCGAAGTGGATGGCGCGCGAACTCGACGACGATCCGCGTTTCATCCGTGCCTACGAGTCCGCGCGAAAGCCGCTCGGCCTGCCACCGCTCGAGCGCAACGCGCGCTGAGCGGCGAGCGCTCGCGGCCGCCGCGAAGCGCGTCGCATCGCGCATTGCGCCGGAAACACGCGGCGCACGCATGCCGGACTTGCGAAGGCCCGGGCTCATCGTCCAGGCCGTCATCGCGCAGCAAGGCAATCTTCGCCGCGACGCTCAGCAGCAAGGACAGCGCACCGATGGTCTCGAGCAAGGCGGGAATCATGATGGTCTCTCCGAACGTCGGCGTGCGCGTTCATGTGCTTCGCGTGTGCATCATCGATGCGACATTATCGGCCCGTAAGTCTTCACGAAAAATGCGATCGTGATGCCGGCGCTCACCAGCAAGGTGCCCGCGCGTATCCAGTGCGGCGGCGCGCGCCGGCCCAACTGAGCGCCGCCATAGCCGCCCGCGATCGCCGCGAACAGCATCGCGATGGTCTCCGGCCAGCGCACCGCCTGCGCCGCCGCGAAGGTCAGCACCGCGACCGAGTTGGCCGCGCTCACGAGCAGCGTGCGCGGCGCATTGAGGCTCTTCAGGTCGCGCGCATCGAGCAGGCCCCATACGGCCATCATCATGATGCCGACCGCGCCGCCGAAATATCCGCCATACACGCCGAGCACGAACTGGATCGACAGCACCGCCGCCGCGCCGATATGCCAGCGCCGCCGCAGCGCCTCGCCGAGCTTGCGGCCGAACGCGAGCGTGAAGCTCGCGCACAGCAGCAGCCAGGGCAGCACGAAGGAAAAAGTCTTCGACGAAGTGGACAGCAAAAGCGCCGCGCCGACGAAACCGCCGATGAGCGTCGTGACGAGCATCTTGCGGATGGACACCGAGCCGACAGGACCGAGCCCATCGCGATAGGCCCATGCGCTCACGACGCCGCCGGGAAACAGCGCGACGGTGCTCGAAGCGTTCGCCTGAACCGGTGGCAAGCCAACGGCGATCATCGCGGGCAGGCTCACGAACGAGCCGCCGCCCGCCAGCGCGTTCATCGCGCCCGCGAGAAAACCCGCGCCGATAACGAGAAGAAAGGGTTGCATGCGACAGATGCTAACGACGCCGCCCGCCGCTTACAATCTGGCATTTCCAATGCGAGGCTTCGGCAAAACCGAAGGATGCGGATGCGTTTCGACCTCACCGACATGCGGCTCTTCCTGACCGTGATCGAGCGCGGCAGCATCACGGCGGGCGCGCAGGCGATGCATCTCGCCCTGGCTTCGGCGAGCGAGCGCATCGCGGGAATGGAAGCCGCGCTCGGCGCGCCGCTGCTCGAACGCAACCGGCGCGGCGTGCAGGCGACCGCCGCGGGCGACGCCTTCGTGCGACACGCGCGAGCAATACTCGGCCAGGTCGAGCAGATGCGCGGCGAGTTGCGCTCGTTCGCGACCGGGCTCAAAGGCCGCATCAGACTGATGTCGAACACGGCGGCCCTCGCCGCCTTTCTGCCGCCGCGCCTCACGCGGTTTCTCGCAGCCCACCCCGATCTTTCGATCGATCTCGACGAGCGCCCGAGCGTGGATATCGTGCAGGCGATTGCCGAAGGGCGCGCCGATCTCGGTGTCGTGTCGGATACCGCGGACCTCGGCCGCCTGAAGACGCATCTGCTCGCGCAGGATCAACTGGTGGTGGTGGCGAGCCGCGCCCATCGCCTTGCGGGGGAAAGCGCGGTGGCGTTCGCGGAAGTCGTCGGGGAAGCGTTCGTCGGGCTGTCGGATGCCGCGCTCGAAATGCATCTGGCCGAGCGCGCGTCCAGGCTCGGCAGGCAGATCAGCTATCGGATTCGCATGCGCAGCATCGACAATGTCGCCATGCTCGTCGAGGCGGGCATCGGGCTCGTGATCCTGTCGGAGGCGTCGGCTCGCATGCTGGAGAGGCCGGCGCTTGCCATCGTGCCGCTTTCGGAGCCGTGGGCGACGCGCCGCCTGCATCTGTGCGCGCGCGATTTCGACGCGCTCACACCGCACGCGCGCCTGCTCGCCCACGCATTGATGGACGGCGCGGACGCAGGCTAAAACGGCCGCCCGACGATGAACGGGTCCACCGCGCCGATCGCCTTGTGATCGCGATTCGCATACGGCAGCCTGTGCAACACATAGCGCATCGCGTTGAGGCGCGCGCGTTTCTTGCAATCGGAGCGCACGACGGTCCAGGGCGTGTCGGCGCTATCGGTATGAGCGAACATCGCTTCCTTCGCTTCGGTGTACTCGTCCCACTTGTCGAGCGATGCGAGATCGACCGGGCTCAGCTTCCACTGCTTGAGAGGATGAATTTCGCGCTCCTTGAAACGGCGGCGCTGCTCGGTGCGGCTCACCGAAAACCATAGCTTGATGACGTGCGTGCCGCTTTGCGACAGATGGCGCTCGAACGAGGGCACCTGCTGCATGAATTCATCGTATTCGCGCGGCGTGCAGAAGCCCATCACGCGCTCGACGCCCGCGCGGTTGTACCACGAGCGGTCAAAAAGGACGATCTCGCCCGCAGTCGGCAAATGCTCCACGTAACGCTGAAAGTACCATTGCCCACGCTCGCGTTCCGACGGCTTTTCCAGCGCGACCACGCGCGCCCCGCGCGGATTCAGATGCTCCATGAAGCGTTTGATGGCGCCGCCCTTGCCCGCCGCGTCGCGCCCTTCGAAAAGAATCACGACGCGCTGGCCGGTCTCCCGCACCCACGCCTGCAGCTTCAGCAACTCGACCTGAAGACGATACTTCTGCTTCTCGTACGTGCGCCGTGCCATCAGGTTGCGATACGGATAGCCGCCCTCGCGCCATGAAGGCGATAACTCGTCGTCGGGATGGAGCTTGCCGTCCGCCGTTCGCAGCACCGCTTCGCCGTCGAAAAGCCGGGCGCGCAGCATCGCGATTTCATCCGGCGACATGCCGCCGATCAGGGTTTCGACGGCATCGACGAGCGATTCCGTTCCTTCCGCGCCTTGCGCGGCGAATTGCCTGAATACGTCATCGATGCCGTTCGTCAGCAGGCCGTGCGCGGCCTCCACCGCGCGCCCTGTCTCCTGCTGTTCGATGCAGGCCGCCATTGCGCGTGCCACGACATCGGCGTCATTGGATTCGGCAGTTTCATCTGGCGATATCGACTTCATCCATTCCTCTTCGATCTTGCTGCGATTTCTCTGCGCTTCAGGCGGCTTCGCCGGCCCTTCTCAAGACCGCGTACATTTTGTCCTTCAGCAGAAGCTTCTCCTTTTTCAGCGATTCGATGACGAACGAATCCGCGGACGTGACGCCCGTCTCCATGTTGTGGATCTGATGGTCCAGCGCGTTGTGGCGCTCGAAGAGGCGCGAGAAATGTGCGTCCTCGGTTTTCAGGCGAGAGATGAGATCGCGGTATTCGGGAAACATGGCGTGGTCCTCCGGTCGGTCGAAATTCAATTGCTTCGAACTACATATTACCGGGCGAAAGAACCGATTTGTTAGATGAATATCAAAACTTCGCTGCGTTAAAAGGTCGCGAATTTGCAGCGAAATGCACTCAGGCAAAACCCTCTTACATTCAGGCACCTTCCTTGCACACAATGGAAGCGTTCGCTGCGCACCCGCGCGGCGCGCATGAGCCAGGGAGGCCCTCATGAAGAGAGACCGCAACCGCGCGCAGCGGCGCGCCATGCAAGTTGCGCTGATCGCCGGCGCTGCCGGCCTGTGCTTTGCCACGGCAGCCAGCGCGGACAGTCAGGCCGCGAAGAAGATGGGGCAGATGGGCGTCATCAATAACACGCTGCAGCCGAAGCCCGTGCAGCCGGCTTATTCGAACCCACCGCCCGCGAACACGGTCAACCCGGGCTACAACGCCAACTCGACGTATAACCCCAACACGGGCAACGCCGCCGCCAACGCGAATGCCGTGAACGCCGGAAAGGCCGCCGCCCCGAAGAAGTAGTCTTCGATACAGCGCTTTCCTGCCGCCGCCTGATGCATCGGGCGGCGGTTTCGTCGCGCCTGCAACCTTCCCTCTCCAGATTCCGCTCGCGCGCGTACATTCGCCCACATCCGATCTTTTATACTTGGCTCACGGCCAAGCGCACATAGCGCACATTCCTGAGTCCATGAAAAAGATCAAGCCCGGTCTCGTGCTCGAACTCGCCGCCAACCTGCTGCTGCCCTGGCTCGCGTATCGCCTTGCGTTGCCGTATTGGGGCGATGTCGGCGCGCTCTATGCGTCGGCCGCGCCGCCGCTCGTGTGGAGCATCGCCGAATTCGCGCGCTCGCGCCGCGTCGATGCGCTCTCCGCGCTCGTGCTCTTCGGCATCGCGCTGTCGATCGTCATGCTCGCGATGGGCGGCAGCCCGCGCATCCTGCTCGTGCGCGAATCGCTCGCGGCGGGCGCGACGGGCATCGTATTTCTGGTCTCGCTCTTCTTCGAGCGCCCGCTCATCTTCTATCTCGCGCGCGCAACCGTCACGCGCGAGCAGGAAAGCGGCGCCGAGCGCTTCGAGGCGTACTGGAGCGAAAGCGCGATGTTGCGCGCGTCCTTGCGCCTCATGACGTTCGTGTGGGGCGTCGGGCTTTCACTCGAAACCATGCTGCGCTTCTGGTTCGCGTGGACGTGGCCCGTCGAGCGCTATCTCGTCATATCGCCGGTCGTGAGCTACGTGATCTACGGCGGACTGCTCGCGTGGACCTTCTGGTTTCGCGCGCGGCTCATCGAGCGTCAGGGCGAGAGTGCGCCGTCGCGCGACGGGCTACTCGGCTAGACTCGCGGCGCGCTCCTCGCACTGCGCGATATGTCGCGCGATCGCCGCATTCACCGCCGGCGCATGCGTGAGCGGTCCCATGTGGCCCGCTTCGGGAACGACGATCAGCTTCGCACCGGGCATCAGATCGGGCAGCGTCTCGGCGATCAGCCGTGTCGGCGCGGGCGCATGCTCACCGCGCATCACGAGCGTGGGAATGCGCAGGTTCGCGTACGCGCTCGCGGGCGTGGGCTCGTGAATCAGCGCGCGAAAATCGAGCGGCGCCTTCGGCACCCAGCGCGTCAGCATCGCCTGCACGGACGGCCGCAGCGCCGACCACGCACCGCGCCCGCTCCAGTAATCGACGAACGAACTCGCCGCGCCGCGCAGGTCGCCCGCGACGACGCCCTCGGCCGTGCGCGCCGCGATCGCGAGAATCTCGGCGAACTCCGCCGCGCCGCGCGCGCCCATGCGCTTCAGCAAATGAAACGCCGACGGCTCGTAGAGCGTGATGCTCGCGATGCCGTGCGGCCGCTCCAGCGCCGCGCGCAACGCAACGCCGCCGCCATACGAATGCCCGACGAGATGCACCTTGCCGCGCTGACGGTCGATGATCTCGACCGTGCGTGCCGCTTCGTCCGCGAGTGTGAAGGCGTGCTCGCCGCTCCACGGGCCGACGCTATCGCAGCCGTAATGCTCCGGCGCGATGAGCGTATAGCGCATCTTGTCCGCGCCGAGCGCGCCGAGCGTTTCGCCGAGCTGGCGCCATTGATTCGCGCCCGCGCCCGAGCAATGCAGTGCGATGACCGGCGCGGCGTCGTGTTCGTCGATGAGAGTCGTCATCATGCGTTCCCGTTTCATTGCTGATCAGGCGTCGATGTCGCAAGAGCGCATGCGGCGCTCGAGCTCGCCGATATCAGCGGACGATGCGAGCCAGGCATCGCGCCGGCCATGCTCCGCGCGATCCAGCAGCAGTTGAGTCCGGCAGATCAGGTGCGGCAACAGAAAGTCCTTCGTCATATTGATTAGGTATCCCAACATGATTCGCTCCACTTGCATCAACGGGTCGTTCGGTGAAATGCCGGCTGAGCGATCGTGCTGCGTGGTTGGATCGGGGAGTCGCTGAGGCGGCGGGTGTCGGCATACAATGCAGGCCTCGTGCCAGTTTCGCGAAACCCTTATGCGGCAAGCTTCGGCACGAATTCAGCCACGCGCCGGCGAGACGAATGTCGGGCGCGAGCCAACGCTTTCACTTCTGAAAGACTGCCGTGCGCGAACACATGTTCTGGCGGCGCCGAAGCGAATCCATGCTCCCGGTACCGCGAAAACCCCGCAAATATTCCCGGCGCGGGAGATCAAGCTTTCACGCAGCCTTGCCGTAAACAAGGCTGATAGCCGCGCAAACGGCCACGTCCGGACGGCACGATAAGGCACGATAAGATACGGCAGCGTTCGATCTTCGCGCCGGCCCGGCGCCCCGCAATCGTTCATTGGGAGACCACGGCGTGCTCAGTCGCCACTCGCTCACATTCAGGATGACGGTGTTCATCGTCGTCGTCTGCGTGCTCCTGATCGGCACCGACGTATGGCGCAGCACCGCCGCGCGCCGCGTGCAGATCGACGAAATGACGACGGCGACGTCGAATCTCGCGCGCGCGATGGCGCAGCATGCGAACGATACGTTCAAGGAAGCCGACACGACGCTCATCGGCATGGTGGAGCGCGTCGAGGAAGACGGCACGTCGCCGGAGTCGCTCGCGCGCATTCATCGCTCGCTCGTTTCGCGCGTCGGGCAATTGCCGCAGTTGAACGGACTCTTCATCTACGACAAAACCGGCGCCTGGCTCGTCAATTCGCAGCCGCAACTCGAATCGCGCTTCAATAACTCCGACCGCGAGTACTTCGACTATCACCGCACGCACACCGATCAGGGCTCGCACATCGGCCCGCCGGTGCGCAGCCGCTCGACGGGAAAATGGATCGTGCCGATATCGCGCCGCATCGATGCGCCCGACGGCAGCTTTGCGGGCGTCGCGCTCGCGACCATCGACATCGACTTCTTCTCGCGCTTCTACGACAGCCTCGATCTCGGGCAATCGGGCGCCGCGGTGCTCGTGCTGAACTCGGGCGTGATGGTCGTGCGCCGCCCGTTCGAGGACCGTTTCGTCGGCAAGAACGTGATCGACACGACGCTCTTTCGCGCGCATCTCGAACAGGGCGGCTCGGGCGTCTTCACGACGAGCTCGTCGCAGGACCACATTACGCGCCTCAACAGCCTGCGTGAATTGCAGGACTATCCGCTCTTCGTCGCGGCGGCGCTCGCGCGCGACGAGATCCTCGGGCCGTGGTGGCGCGACACGCTCTGGCACGCCTGCTTGACGGCCGTGCTCGCGTTCGTCCTGGCGATGTTCGGCTCGAGGCTCGTGCGCCAGGTCACCGCGCGTACGAGAATCGAGCAGGAACTCGAGCGCAGCCTCGCGACGACGCAGACCGTGCTCGACACGGCCATCAGCCCGATCATCACCGTGGACGAGCGCGGCGCCGTACGTTCGTTCAATTCGGCAGGCGAGAAAGTATTCGGCTACAAGGCGAGCGAGGTCATCGGACAGAACATCCGGATGCTGGTGCCGCCGCCCCATCTTGATGCGTATAACGAATACATAATGCAATTTAAGTGGCAGAGCGGCGTAACCACGGCCGACTGCGAACTCGCGGGGCAGCGCAAGGACGGCACCTCGTTCCCGGCGTACGTCTCGACAGGCGCGATGCGGCTGGATGGCGCTTTGCATTTTGTATCGGTAATTACGGACATCTCGCGGCAGAGAAAGGAACGCAGCGAGCTTGCCCATGCGCGCGATCAGTTGCTGGTCGCCGCGGACATCGCCGAGCTGGGCATCTGGTCGTGGGATCTCGCCACGGGCAAGCTGCACTGGAACGCGCGCATGTTCGAGATCTACCAGTACCCGCCCGCGCTGCTGGATAACGGCCTGCATTTCGAGCACTGGCGCCTGCGCATCCATCGCGACGACCACGACGCGATCATGGCGGGCCTGCGGGCCGCGGCCGCGGGCGAATCCGCGGAATTGCCGCCGTTTCGCATCGTCCTGCCGGACGGCACGACGCGGCACATACAGAGCGGCCAGCGCACGCAGCGCAACGCGCACGGCACGCCCGTCGTGATGACCGGCGTGAACTACGACATCACCGATCAATACGAGCTGGAATTTCATCTGCGCAATGCGAAGGAGCAGGCGGACGCGGCAAGCGCCGCGAAGTCGTCGTTCCTCGCGAACATGAGCCATGAAATCCGCACGCCGATGAACGCGGTGCTCGGCATGCTGCATCTCGTGCAGTTGACCGCACTCAACAGCCGCCAGCAGGACTACGTGAGCAAGGCCGAAACCGCCGCAAAATCGCTCCTGAACCTGCTCAACGACATCCTCGATTATTCGAAGATCGAGGCCGGCAAGCTGCAACTCGACAGTCATCCGTTCGAGCCGGAAAAGCTGATGGGGGAACTGGGCATCGTGCTTTCGGGCAATCAGGGCGCGAAAGACGTCGAAGTGCTGTTCGATCTCGATCCATCCTTGCCCGCCGTACTCGTCGGCGATGGCTTCCGCCTTCAGCAGGTGCTGATCAATCTCGCGGGCAATGCGCTCAAGTTCACATCGGCGGGGCAGATCGTCGTGAGCGTGCATCGGCTGGATACGCCGGGCAATGCAACGGATGACGCGGTGTGCGTGCGCATCGCGGTGAGCGACAGCGGCATCGGTATCAGCAGGGAACAGCTCGAACGCATCTTCGAGGGCTTCACGCAGGCGGAAGCATCGACGTCGCGGCGCTACGGCGGCTCCGGCCTCGGGCTCGTGATCAGCAAGCGGCTCGTCGCGATGATGGGCGGGCAGCTCGAAGTCGAAAGCCGCGTGGGCGAAGGCAGCCGCTTCTGGTTCGATATCAGGCTCGGTGTGGATGCGGCTCGCGCGCCGGCGCATGAAGAACGCCCGATCATCGAGCATGACGCGCGTATTCTCATCGCCGATGACAACGCGATCGCGGGCGAGATTCTTTCGCGCACGGTGCGCTCGCTCGGCTGGCATGCGGATCTCGTGACGAGCGGTGTCGAAGCGATCGAGCGCATCGGCGATGCGGCGCGCAACGGCGCGCCTTATGACGTGGCCCTGCTCGACTGGCGCATGCCCGGCCTAGACGGCCTCGACGCCGCGAAACGTATCAGCACGATGAAGGGCCGCGCAGCGCCGCCTCTCGTGCTGCTCGTCACTGCGTTCGGACGCGAAGTGTTGCGGGAATCGCAGGAGAACGGCGCGGCGCCCTTCGCGGGCTTTTTGACGAAGCCCGTGACGCCCGGACAGCTCGTTGCCGCGATCCGTGCGGCGCTGCCCGGCCACATCGAGCCGGCGCCTCTTCAGACGCAGCAGCCTGAGACGAAAGCACGCCGTCTCGCGGGAATGTCATTGCTCGTCGTGGAGGACAACGCGCTCAACCGTCAGGTCGCCGAAGGCCTGTTGCTTGCGGAAGGCGCGGCCGTCACGCTCGCGGAAAGCGGACGCGAGGGTGTCGACCGGGTCTTGGCCGCCAGAGCGCCTTTCGACGCCGTGCTGATGGACGTGCAGATGCCCGATCTCGATGGCCTCGAAGCGACGCGCCTGATTCGCGCGGATAGCCGCTTCGCCGCGCTGCCCATCGTCGCGATGACGGCCAATGCATCGGGCGCGGACCGCGAAGTGTGTTTGCAGGCCGGCATGAACGATCATGTCGGCAAGCCGATCGACGTCGAGCGGCTCGTTACGGTACTGCGCGCGCAAACGGGACACGAGCCGATAGCGACGGAGACGCGGAACGCCGACGCGCCGGGTGAAGACGCCGAATGCGTCATCGAGCCGCGCGATTCGATCGTCGCGCGCTTCGGGGGCAATCTCGATCTGATCCGCAAAGCCGTCGACGGTTTCGGCGCGCAGACTGACAAGCAACTGGCGCGGCTTGCAGCAGCACTCGCTGCGCACGACGCGCAAGGCGCGGCATCGGTGCTGCATGCCATCAAGGGCAGCGCGGGGACGGTCGGCGCGGCGGCGCTCGCGAAAACGTCGAGCACGCTCGAGCATGACGCTAACGTGCTCGAAGCGGCGCGCGCGAAGCTGCCGCGCATGCAGCGTTTGCTTATGTCGAGCGTCGCCCAACTCGTCGATGAATTCGGGCCACCGCAATCGGCTGCGAAGCCGCGAACGAACGCATCGCCTCTCGATGACGAAGACTGGCGCGCGCGTCTTTGCGCGATCGTCCAATTGCTGGAATCGTCGAATCTGCAAGCGATCGCGCTATCCGAAAGCCTGTCGCCGCATGCGCCGAACGACTATCGCGAGAACTTCGAGCAATTCCTCGTGCGCGTGCGTGCGCTCGACTTCGCGGACGCATCAAAGCTCGCGCGCGACATGCTGGAGCGGGCCTGAGAGCAGTGGAAGCGGCAGCTTAACCGCGACGGGCATCGCGAACGTACACCGGAAACGGATGAACGCTCGCACCGCCCTGCGATTCCAGCAACGCGCGCAACTCTTCCCGCGCCATGCGCGCCGAAGCGAGCGCGCCACGCACGCGCGCCTGCAACACGGCGGGGCGAGCCGGCTTCGCGATGACATCCGCCGCGCCCGCGTCGAGCATGCATTGTTCGGTTTCGATGTCGCTTCGATCGGCAAGCACGACGACGGGCACATCCGGATGACGCGCGAGCAATGCGTGCACGGCGGCGCAAGACTCGTTGCAGCAAGCCGCATCGAGCACGATCGCGTCCGGCTCGTCGTCCGGTGCAAGGCGCAGCGCGGCTTCGCAGTCCGTCACCATGTCCAGTTCGCCAATGGCTTCGAGCGCCTGACGGTGCGCTTGCCCGGTCTCGCCCGCGAGGATGCCGAGGACGCGCACGTCCGAAGCATTCGATATTGCCGGCCGCGCGTCTTGTTCGCGCGTGCCCGCGTGAGCGTGCATCACGCGTTGCCTGAAGCGAAGCTGCGCACGCACGCGCGCCTGCAAACGCGACGCCACGAGCGGCTTGATCACGTAATCGGCCGCGCCCATGCGGAACGCATCGACTTCGAGCGCGGGCGCGTCGTGACTCGTGACGAATATCACCGGCACGCGTGCGAGCTTCGCGTCGCGCTTGAGGATCTCGCAGACATCGAAGCCCGTCATGTTGGGCAGATTGGCATCGAGCAGGATGAGATCCGGCGTCGCTTCGCGCGCCAACGCGAGCGCGGCCTCGCCGGTGGTGGCAAAGCGCTGATTGGGGAATTCCGCGAGCATCTCGCCGATGATGCGGATCATCGCCGGGTCGTCGTCGACGAGGAGCAAGCGCGGCTGATACGTTGAAGTGGAGCTCTGTGCTTTATCCATGTTCGAACGGGTATTCATCATACGATAAGCATTCACGAACTGTACGCGCGCGATGCGCGCGTCGCAAACTCAAAATGGATGAAGGTATTAATTATCTGATATTTCACCGCTTGCCAATTTTGAATCTGTAGATACGTTATGCGCAAGTCATATCCATAACCGAATAAGTAACTCCTTCCGACGCGGAAAGATTGCACAAGCCTATACGTTGCAAGGCTGATTGTGCATAAAGCACGTGCGTTCAGCAATTTTCTGCACGAACGTCCCGCAAAAAGTTCTCTGGCGTTCTTAATCGGAATCAGCAGATCAATGTAAACATTCAAAATCGGCTTATCGTTTGCGAGGCTTCTTACCTAGCCATTTCCGGGCGCATACTTTGTTCGACACACAAGAAGCGGGAAAAAAGCCATGTACGGGGAAACCAGAACGCTCTACTTCGCCGGGCGCGCGGTCTCGGAAGATCTGTCCGAGCGGCTGCATGCTCGCGGCTGGACAATCGAGCGCATCGATCCGGCGAAGCCGCTCAAATCAGCGAGGCACGGCAAGCGTGCCGCCGCGGGCATCGTCGATCTGACGAGCCGCGGCTTCGCGAAGGATGCGGCCACGCTCACCGAGCTACTCGCGACTTTTCAGATCGGCTGGGTTGCAACAGTCGATGCGGAACACGTCGATAGCCCGGATATCTGCCGTCTGATCCGCGATTTCTGTTTCGACTACGTGACGGTCCCCTCGTCCGCGGACCGTATCGTCGATGCGGTAGGACATGCGTATGGCATGGTTTCGCTTCGCGACGCCGCCAGCAACGATCCGCGCAAGGACGATTGCAAGGAAGGCGGCATGGTCGGCTCGTGCGACGCGATGCAGGCCCTGTATCGCTCGATCCGCAAAGTCGCGATGACCGATGCGCCCGTGTTCATCTCCGGCGAATCGGGCACCGGCAAGGAACTCACGGCCGTTGCGATTCACGAGCGTTCGGTGCGGCGCGAACAACCGTTCGTCGCAATCAACTGCGGCGCGATTCCCGCGCATCTCCTGCAATCGGAACTCTTCGGCTATGAGCGCGGCGCGTTCACGGGCGCGAATCAACGCAAGATAGGCCGCGTGGAAGCCGCCGACGGCGGCACGCTCTTTCTCGATGAAATCGGCGACTTGCCGCTCGAAAGCCAGGCGAGCCTGTTGCGCTTCCTTCAGGAGCGCAAGATCGAGCGTCTCGGCGGACAAGGCTCGACTTCCGTCGATGTGCGCATCATCTCCGCGACGCACGTCAATATGCAAACCGCCATGCTTGAAGGACGCTTTCGCGCGGACTTGTACCATCGCCTGTGCGTATTGCAGATCGACGAGCCGCCCCTGCGTGTGCGCGGCAAGGATATCGAACTGCTCGCGAATCATATGCTCGAGCGCTTCAGAAAGGATGCAAGCCGCAGGCTTCGCGGCTTCGCGCCTTGCGCGATTGCCGCGCTGCATAACTATGGCTGGCCCGGCAACGTGCGCGAACTGATCAATCGCGTGCGCCGCGCGATCGTCATGTCGGAAGGACGGCAGATTCTCGCGAGCGATCTCGAACTCGGCGAATATGCGGAAGCCGCGCCGATGTCGCTCGCGCAGGCACGCGAGGCGGCCGAGCGGCAGGCGATCGAAGTAGCGCTTCTGCGGCATCGCGGACGGCTCGGCGAAGCGGCCGATGAATTGGGCATCTCTCGCGTCACGTTGTATCGGATGCTGACGGCGTATGGCTTGCGAGCCAAAACAGACCGGCCATTGGAGGCATCGGGCGGTTAGCGTTTCATGATTTCGTGCGTGAATCATGATTCGCTTAAGAGCGCTTGAAGGAACCTTTGGTCGCGCTCGTCACTCCAACCACCGCATCGCAATCGATGCATCGTGAAAGCCTGAAGCGGCATTCGCGCATGTTGCGCCGTTCGCCACGTCATGCATTCCTCTCGTAGCCCGCTGGCGTTTTCTCGCGCCGCCAGATCGCGCGCTATGCAGTCTCGTTTCATTCATATGCGGCCCGCCTGAATCGCTTCGGCGCGCTCATATCGCGCTTTTGCGCCATGCCATAACCTTGCATCGCCCGTCGAATCCATTCGCGTGCGCGTGTTGGCGTGCCAGCGAGTAACGTCGGGTTATCAGTCATGGTTTCGTTCAGCAACGTCTCTCTCGTTCGTCAGTACTCGAACTACGCAGTGCCCACCGTGCTCGCCGCATGGGTGTACTGCATGCATTCCGTCATCAGCGGCATATTCATCGGACGCTATGTCGGCGCCGATGCGCTTGCCGCATTGAACCTGCTCGTCCCTTTGCTTTATTTGCCGTATGCGTTCAGCGTGATGATCGGCGTGGGCGGATCGACACTCGTTTCGCGCCTGCTCGGCGAACGGCGCGAACGCGATGCCGCCGATGCGTTCACGCAGGCGCTGTGGCTGCTCGGTTTTTGCGGCATCGCATTCGCGCTGGCGATTCATTTCCACGCCGATACCTTCGTTCAATGGACCGGCGCGCGTGGCGAACTCGCGCGCCTCGCCAGAGACTTCCTGCATGCCTATGCGCCATTCGTGTTGTTCCCGACCGCGTGCTATGCGCTCGAGCTTTTCTTGCGCATCGAAGGCGCGGCAAAGTTCGGCCTCGCATGTCTGATCGCGGGCGGCATTGCCGATGTCGCGCTGACATGGTGGATGGTGAGTCACCTGCAATGGGGCATGCGCGGCGCCGCGCTCGCATCGGGCATCAGTCAGGCGCTCGCTTGCATTCCGATGCTGGCTTATCACTTCGTCAAGGCGCAACACGTTCGTCCCGTTGCGCGTGCCTTCGCGCGGCTCGATCATGCGTGGCGCATGGCGTATAACGGCGTGTCCGAGTTTCTCGGTGAGATCGCGCCGAGCGTCACGCTCTTCGCGTTCAATCACGCGGTGTTGCGCTGGCTCGGCGACACGGGCCTCGTCGCGTTCGCGGTCGTCGAATACATGACGATGATCGCGTCCGTCACCATGGTCGCGCTCGTGCAGAGCATGCAACCCATCGTGAGCTTTCAGCGTGGCGCGGGCAATGCGCACGCCGTGTCGCGCGCGTTTTCCATCGGCATCACGGTTACGGCGGGCTTCGCACTCGCGGCCGCATTCGCGATACTCACGCTCGCGCAACCGCTCGGCGCGCTCTTTGTGCCCGGCAGTCCTTCGGCGCAAGCGCTTTTGCGCGATGCCTTGCCGTGGTGTGCGCTCGCGTTCGTGCCCGCCGCGATCAATGTCGCGATCAGCGGATACCTGACGGCGATCGAGGCGCCGCTCGCATCGATGATCGTCGCCCTGCTGCGCAGCTGGCTCCTGCTATTGACGATGCTCTGGCTTCTGAGCGAATGGTTCGGGCCGCGCGGCATCTGGATGACCGTGGCCGTCACGGAACTGTTGACGCTTGCGGCGAGCATCATGCTCTATCGCAGGCGGGGCCGGCGCTTTGATCTGTTTCCGGAGCAAGGCTACGCATCGCGCGTCAGATGAAACCGCCGATCGACCGATGCAAGCAGGCGTCGCGACAAACGCGTCGCACGCCCTTGAATCAGCCGGTCGGACACGCGCGAAAGTGCATAAGAGACGCCGAGCACCGCAATCAGCGTCGCGCCAAACAGCGCGAGCGAACTCTCTCCGTTCTTCTCTCCGAATGTACGATCGAAGAAATGAAACGTCATATAGACACAGATGAAGTGCCAGAGATAGATGCCATAACTTTCGCGGCCGAGCGCGGCGGCGCAACGCCGGACGACCGTCGCGCGCGGCACGTCATGCGTCGCATTGCGATGTTTGCGGGTGTGACGCGCACACACGAACAAGAGAAATGCCACCGCGCTGCACGCGGCGAACACGGGTGCGAGCGCGTGCGCCTTGTCGAGCCATACGCCGAGCGCGGCTGTCAACAATCCAAAGCCCAGTGCAAGCGAAAAATAAAGCCACGTCACGCGCTTCGTCACGTCGGAAGCACCGAGCAAATGCGAGCGGAACGCATACCACGCCCACATGCCGACGATGAAGCAAGGCCCTTGCACGGGCGGCCAGAAGTAGCTGAACGTGTTATTGGCGACATTGCAGTCGAGCGTGCCGTTGCAATCGCTCATCGACATCGCGGCCAATGACAAGCCAAGCAGCAGCACCGTAGCCAGCAACAGCCGCGCGCGATTCATCGCCAGAAAAAACAGCATCGGCGCAATCATATAGAACAGCATTTCGACGCCGATCGACCATCCGCCCGGCACGACGTTATTGATGGCCGTCGGCGATAGCGCGTGCAGGAACACCATGTTGAGCAGCACATCCATGGGGCCATGCGCGCCGAGAATCCACGCGCGCTCGATGCCCGAGCGCGTCGCGCCATAACTGATGAGACCATAGACCGCGATCGCCGCGTAATACATCGGCGCGATGCGAAAGAAGCGCTTGATATAGAAACGCAGCGTGACATGACGCGCATCGGCGCAGCGCGCGTGATCCATCTCGAGCGTCATGAAGATCGTGATTGCGCTGATCACGAAAAACAGCTGCACGCCGTATTGGCCCATGCGCGCGACGAGCGTCACGGCGCCGGGCAGATTGGGAAACTGGAACGACAGGTGTACTGCGACTACCCCGACGATCGCTAGCGCCCGCCCTGCGTCGAGCGCGGCAACACGTCCTTTCTCCATCGATGCTCTCCTCGCGGTTCATGTCGACCTTCAAAGGCCGCGAGGCCCGTGGACAAACGCGTTTTCGCCAAAGTTCCTTCGAATCCGCCGGAAAGCGGCGACTCTTACAAGAAGAAACCTGATACACGGACAGATACAATTTCGTTAATGTTCGAATCTGCCCGGATCGGTTAATGTTTCCGCGAATGCGCTCTCTAAATAGCAGGCGCGTCCTGCCTCAGAAAGCGCAGAATCCGGCTGGCCACTGTCCTCGGCTGCTCCTGCTGCACCCAATGCCCCGCCCCTTCGATAAGATGCGTCGCGCGAAAATCCGTGCAGGCCAGGACGCGCATGGCTTCCAGATCGCCCGGGCGCTGGTAATAGCCCCAATCGCTCGCGCCCGCGATAAAGCACGAGGGCACGTCGATCGTGCGCCCCGACCACATTCGCAACGCAGCCGCATGACGCGCGTCCGTGCCGCAGCGATACCAGTTCAATCCACCCTGAAAACCCGTGCGCGCATACTCGCTCGCATAGATGTTCAATTCATGATCGGGCAGCCACGCGCATGCCGCGACTTCATCGGCGCCCGGCATGTGCTCGGCGACGGTCTCTGGCATCGTCGCATCCGCGTTCATCACGTAGTACGTCGGCAGCATCGCGAGTTCTTCCGCCGTGACCGATGCCAGCGGATGCGGATGATTCCCTGCCCAGTCCGCGCTCTTCACGTGGTAATACGCGCGCAGAAACGCGGCGAGTCCTTGCGGCGCATGCCACATATCGTCATTGGCCTGCGCGCCCGAGTAATACCATTGATAGTGCTTGCGCGGCGGAACGAGCGATGCGAGCGCGCTCACCGCCTCCATCATGACCGAAGAAGCGGTTTCCACGCGCGCGAGCCTCGCATCGTCCTTCGCGGTATTGAACGCAAATGCGGGCGGCCCGGCGAACGGCGCGCTCATCATCACGACGGACGCGAACACATCCGGGCGAATCAATGCGCACCAGGCGGCCACGGGCGATCCGAAGTCGTGACCGACCACCGATGCAACCCTGCGATAACCCAACGCCGACACGAGACCCAGTACATCGCGCACGAGATTCGGAAAGGTGAATTCGTCGAGATCGGTGTCGAACAAGGCAGTGCCGCCGATCGTGCGTCCATAACCTCGCTGGTCCGGCGCGATCACATAAAAGCCCGCATCCGCAAGCGGTTTCATGATCTTGCGCCAGCTATAAGCGAGTTCAGGAAAGCCGTGCAAGAGCACGATGCAGGGCCGCTCGGGCGCGTCGAATCCGGCCTCGAGCACATGCATCGAAAGACCATTGCCGTTGTCG
This sequence comes from Caballeronia sp. 11_S32, assembly GCF_056930355.1. Taxonomy (NCBI): domain Bacteria; kingdom Pseudomonadati; phylum Pseudomonadota; class Betaproteobacteria; order Burkholderiales; family Burkholderiaceae; genus Caballeronia; species Caballeronia sp. 11_S32. The sequence continues at coordinate 613,821 of NZ_JBXOWH010000001.1, read as the reverse complement.
ATCATGCGCGCACGAACGCCGTCGGGCAGAGGCAGATCATTTAACGGTTCACTCATGCGCGTCTCCTGAATGGTCTGTGACCGCATCTTGCGACGCGTCTATCCATCGAGCATAGCAAAACGCACATGAAGTGCATCCTGCGCGAGCGCCAAAGCGCCGCGCGCGTTAGCATTGCAGACGCTGGCGCCCACGTTGCCGCCGAACACGAACTTTCCTTTCCGGAACCGAAGCCATGACCACTTCTTCCTCCCGCCGCCGTGCCGCGTTTCGCGAACGGGTCAACGCGCGGCGCGCCCTGCTCCTGCCCGGCGCCTTCAACGCGATGAGCGCGCGCGTCGCCGCCGATCTCGGCTTCGAGGCGATCTACATCACCGGCGCGGGCGTGACGAACATGTCGCTCGGCATGCCGGACCTCGGCTTCATCGGGCTCGCGGAAGTCGCGGAGCATACGTCGCGCATCCGCGATGCGGTGGACCTGCCGCTCATCGTCGATGCGGATACGGGCTTCGGCAATGCGCTCAACGTGCGTCATACCGTGCGCACGCTCGAGCGCGCGGGCGCCGATGCGATCCAGCTCGAAGATCAGGTGATGCCGAAAAAATGCGGCCATTTCGCGGGCAAGGCCGTGATCTCGACCGATGAAATGGTGGGCAAGATTCGTGCGGCGGTGGATGCGCGCGACGACGAGAACTTTCAGATCATCGCGCGGACCGATGCGTGCGCGGTGGAAGGCTTCGATGCGGCAATCGAACGTGCGCGCGCATTCGTCGATGCGGGCGCGGACATTCTCTTTGTCGAAGCGATAGAAACGCCGGAGCAGATCGCATCGCTGCCCAAGCTGCTCGATGCGCCTCAGCTCATCAACATCGTGATCGGCGGCAAGACGCCGGTCACCGATCGGGCGGATCTGGAACGCCTCGGCTTCAGCCTCGTGCTGTATGCGAATGCGGCATTGCAAAGCGCCGTGCGCGGCATGCAGACGGCGCTCGGCGCATTGAAGTCGCAAGGACGGCTCGATGAAGACCCGGCTGTGGTCGCTCCCTTCGCCGAACGTCAACGGCTCGTGAACAAGCCGCTCTTCGACGAACTCGACCGCAAGTACGCGGCGGATTGATTGCTTCGCCCGAAGCGGCCATGCGCGGCCGCTTCGAGCCATCGCGCTTAACGCGAGTACATCGCGTTCCAGTCGGATTGCGACACGCGCGCAGCGCCCGATTGCGACGTGCCGTTGGCGTTGCCGCCATATGCAGTCGCGCCATTGCGTGCGGCGAGTTTGGCTTCGGCTGCCTGAATCGCTTCCGGATAGTGCGTCTGATCGCCGTCGCCCACGTGATATCCGACGCTCTGCAATTCGGCGAGCTCGGCGCGCACCTGAGCGCGCGTGATCTGGCTTTGCGCAAACGACGCGACGGGAATGACGAGAGCGGTTGCAACGAGGGCTGCGCGGATGATCGACTTCATGATGAAACTCCAGTGTTATGAGGTGCCCGGCTTCGAACAACAGTGACGTTCGAAGCAGTGACAGCAGTCTATGACGCCCATGTTCCCGGGTTAACCCCTAGCGCAAGAAAGCACCTTTCACTGAAACGCGGAGAATCGTCGAAGCATGGCCAGCGCGAGCCGCGCGGGCCTTCGGGCGAAAGAATTTGCTATGCTGGCCGCCGAAACGAACGCAACGGCGCAAGGCACGCGGTGCGTTCGCCTCATGGCGCGAGTCGCCCGTTAAACACTGGAGATAAAGATGGCGAAAGGATATTGGGTCAGCGTGTACAAGAAGATCATGAAGCCCGAGCAGGCCGCGGAATACGCGAAGATTGCGACGCAGGCCATCGCCGAAGGCGGCGGCCGTCCTCTCGTGCGCGGCGTCGCGGCGATGACGCAGGACGAAGGCGTCGCCGAGCGCACGGTGGTTATCGAATTCGATTCGCTCGATGCGGCCATCGCCGCTTATAACAGCGCGACGTATCAGCACGCACTGGAAGTGCTCGGCGATTCCGTGGTGCGCGATTTCCGCGTCGTCGAAGGCGTCGCTTAAAGCTCGATACCGGCCGATGTCAGCGGCGCTCAGGCGCCCACCGCATCGGCCAGTTCGTTCATGTCGTTCGCGATGACATCCCAATCGCGTTCGGCTTTCAGATCGACCGTCTGACCGGGACCGCGCTCATACGGACGCGCGACGAACGCGGTGCGCAACCCGCATTTTCTCGCCGCGGCGAGATCGTCGTTATGCGCGGCGACGAGACACACTTCGTCCGGCGCGAGCATCAGCACTTCGGCGGTGCGCAGATAAGCCTGAGGATCGGGCTTGTAAATCTGCGCGATCTCCGCGCCGAGAATCGCATCCCAAGGCAGGCCCGCGCGCTTCGCCATATCCACCATCAAGCGGATATTGCCGTTCGAAAGCGGCGCGATGATATGGCGCGCCTTGAGCCGCAGCAAACCCGAAACCGAATCCGGCCACGGATCGAGGCGATGCCACGCGAGATTCAGTTCGTCGAGCGCCTCGGCGGGAACATTTTTCGGGTCGACGCCGAACTCCGGCAGCAGGTCCACCAGATTCTCGCGATGCAATACATCGAGCCTCACGAAAGGCCGCTCGCCGCTGATAACCTTGCGCATCGCCGGGACGTAGCGGCTGCGCCATGCATCGGCGAAGGCTTCGGGCTGCGCGCCCGCCGCGCCATGGCGCTGCAGGAACGGCGCGGCCTCGCGCGCAACGCCGCCGCGCCAGTCCACCACGGTGCCGAATACATCGAATACGAAGGCCTTCACGTCGGGCAAGCTCACGTCTTTTCTCCTGTCGATTGATTCGTCTGATCGATCCGCCCGCGACGCATTTGTTCCTCGCGCGCAAGACTGATTGTCCACCGCGTGTGTACGCAAGCCACCTCGAAAGGCCTAGATTACGACCCATCGGAGCCATCGGTCCGATCCGCAACAGGCCCAAACATCATTCATCGAGGTTCATCATGAGCAACGCACAGAAAGTCGCTATCGTCACCGGCGCATCGCAAGGCATCGGCGCGGAAATCGTCAACGCGTTTCGCGCGCAAGGCTATGGCGTCGTCGCGGTCGCCCGTTCGATCCAACAGCCGGACGACCCGAACATCGTCGCTGTCGCGGGCGATATCGGCGATCGCGCCACCGCGCAGCGTGCCGTCGAAGCGGCCATCGCGCGCTTCGGCCGTATCGATACGCTCGTCAACAACGCGGGCATCTTTATCGCCAAGCCCTTCACGCAATATACGCAAGAGGACTATGCCGCGGTCCTGAACGTGAACCTCAATGGCTTCTTTCATATCACGCAGTTCGCCATCGAGCAGATGGAGAAGAACAAGAGCGGGCATATCGTCAACATTACGACGAGTCTTGTCGATCATGCGGTAAGCGGCGTGCCGTCGGTGCTGGCCTCGCTCACGAAGGGCGGTCTGAATGCCGCGACGAAGTCGCTCGCGATCGAATATGCGAAGTCTGGCATTCGCGCGAACGCGGTGTCGCCCGGCATCATCAAATCGCCGATGCACGCACCCGAAACGCACGAAGCGCTCGGCGCGCTGCATCCGGTGGGACACATGGGCGAAATGAGCGACATCGCGAACGCCGTGTTGTATCTTGATTCCGCGCCGTTCGTGACGGGCGAAATCCTGCACGTCGATGGCGGTCAAAGCGCGGGACATTGATCGATTGTTCGCTGGTTGCGATGCGCCCTTCGCGGGCGCTTCGTTCTTTCTCACTTCAAGGAGATCGCCATGCCGATCGTTACGATTCAGGTGACACGCGAAGGCAACACGCCCGGCACGAATGCCGTCACCGCCGAAGAAAAGGCGCAGCTCATCAAGGGCGTGAGCGAGGTGTTGCGCGACGTCCTCAACAAGCCGCTCGAATCCACGTTCGTCGTGATTCAGGAAGTGGAACTGGAGAACTGGGGCTGGGGCGGCTTGCCGGTGCCGGAATATCGTCGGCAGAAGAAAGCCCGGGAAAGCTGACGCGCCGTTCTGACGGCCATGGCATCGCCGAATTCGACACGCGGCGATGCCATTATTTCGATGCGTCATTGCGCCTGCGGATAGCGATCCAGCAGCTTCAGCGTGACGCCGTTGGTCCATCCGAAGCCATCCTGCAACGGATACTCCCCGCCTCCGCCGCCACCCGTTCCCGCGCCTTCCACGATGTATTTCTCAACGAGCTTCTGCTGCGTCTTATAGACATTGTTCACATCGGCAAGAAAGCGCGTGCCGATCTGTTGTGCGAGATCGCTGCGCCCATAGCGGCGCAGGCCCTGCACGGCGATCCAGTGCAACGGCGCCCAGCCGTTCGGCGCGTCCCATTGCTGCGTCGTGTTATAGGTCGTCGTCGCGAGGCCACCCGGCTTCAGGAGCATCGCTTCGACGGTCTCGGCGGTCTTGTGCGCGCGATCGGGCCATGCTGCGTTCGCGAACAGCGGATAAAGCATCGCCGCCGATGGATTATTGCGCGGCTGCCCGAGCTTCCAGTCGTAGTCGCCGTAGTAGCCGTTCCTGTTCCAGAGATATTGGTTGATGCCGATCGCGCGTTTGGCCGCGCGTCCGACGAACTCGCCGACGCAACGGAAATCGCGCGCCTCGCCGCAGCCGATAGCGATCGTCGTTTCGAGGTGGAACATCAGGCTATTCAGATCGACGGGAATGATCGATGTCGTGCGTATCGTCGCGAGCGTCATGTTGTCGCCGAACCAGCGCGAGCTGAAATCCCAGCCGCTTTCGGCCGCCGCGCGCAGATCGCGATAGACCTCACTGGCCGGACGGTCCGTGACCTGCTTCGCCGTGTTCACATCTTCCAGATACGATTCATCGCGCGGCGTGTCGCTCTCGTCCCAATAGCGGTTGAGCACGGTCTTGTCCGGCAGCATCACGACGTTGCGCACCGCGCCGCCCGGCTGCAGCGTATTCGCGCCCTGCATCCAGTAATCATGTTCGCGGCGCAATTGCGGCAAATACTTCTGATAGACGCGCCCGCCTTCCTTATGCGCGGCAAGTTCGACCATATAAGAGAAGAACGGCGGCTGCGAGCGGCTCACATAGTAGGTGCGATTGCCGTTCGGGATATGGCCGATCGTGTCGATCAGATACGCGAAGTTATCGAGCATGTCATCGACGAGATCTTCGCGGCCCGCTTCCTGAAGACCCAGCATCGTGAAATAGGTGTCCCAGTAGTAACCTTCGCGAAAGCGTCCGCCTGGCACGACATATCGCTTGGGCATTGGAATCAGCGAGCTGTTGGGCGGCACGTTCGCGGTCGTCGTCAAACGCGTGAGCTCGGGCCAGAGCCAGTCGATATGCTCGCGCAAGGTCTGATTCGGCGGCGGTGTGATGACCTGGTCCGTCGGCGGCGTAAAGTATTGCGCCACGAAGGTCTTGAGCGAAAAGCCGGGGACCGCCATCTGCTGGTGATAAGCCTGCACGATCTGCGCGGGGTCTATCTTGGGCACTGCATCGACGAAAGTCTTCTGATCCGGATAGACGCCTTGCGTCTGCACCGCAACGAACAAGTCGCCGTACAACTCGCTCGGCGGAGGCGGCAGCGTATAACCGGTTTGCGCGTCGGCATATGCGACGCTGGCAGCCGCGCTCAGAACGAGCCAGGCGCCTAGCATTCCGCGTGCCTTGAACTGGACGCGCCGCGACGCCTCATGCGCCGCTCGATGCGATGACAGTGCGATCATGCTCACTCCTTCGAAGGGTGATTGAACCGGACTGGTCTCGCTCGGGCCCGCGCTTCGTTCTTGTTATTCAGAGCACGGCGAAGCATCGCACGCTTGCAGGCGCGTGGCAACCCTCGAACGTTACGCACGCCGTTCTATTGGATAGCCAGCGCCTTGTGCGCTTCGGCCTGAAACTGCGTGGGCGTGACGCCCGTCTGCTTGCGGAAATAGCGGCTGAAATAAGCGATATCGGCAAAGCCGAGCCCATGCGCGATCTGCTTGACCGACATGTTCGAATACACGAGATCGCGCTGTGCCTCGCGCACGAGATGCTCGTTGATCATGGCGAGCGGCGAGCTCGATATCTCTTCGCGGCAAATGCGTCCGAGTTGCGTGACGGTCGTGCCGAGCTTTTGCGCATAGAACTCCACCGGGCGGTGTTCGCGGAAATGCCTGGCCACCAGTTCCCTGAAGCGTTTGATCTGTTGCGCACGCCTTTCGGTCGATGCAACGCTCGGTGCGGATGCACTCTCGCACAAGCGCGCCACATGCACGAAAAGTGCAATCAGGAGCGACATGCCCGCCGCCATGTGGCCGCGATCCGTCGCCCGAAATTCCTTTTCCAGCAATTCGACGATCGGCATGAACGCGCTTTCCTTCAAGGACTGCGCACTCACGCGAGAAACGCCCGCGCGCTGCAACACTGGAATGAGGCCTGGCGCTGCGATGGATGCAAGCGCTTCTATCGACCGCTGCGCGACGGTCACGACGAGACCGTCGACGTCCGGCGCGAAGTTGAAACCATGCACCGTTTGCGCGGGCAGCATGATGACGCATGGCGGCACGATCTCGATCATGCGGTTCTCGATCAGCACCTCCCCGCCGCCGCCGCGAATGTACAGAAATTGCAAGAGCGCGTCGTGCCGATGCGCGTCGATATGCCAGTCGTTCGGCGCGCTGCGCTCGACGATCCATTCGAAGTTGAACGCGTCATACCACGGCGGACGCGCCGATTCTCCGTACAAGTTGTAGTTAGGGATTTTCCTCATGTCGCGCATCTCCTGATGCACAAATTGTCCTGTCGTCTGCCGCCTTTGTCCAATTTTTCGTGAGAGGCCGTGAATATACTTTTTTTCACGGCGAAGGCTATCGCGCCTTCTCATCGAACGGACTCAGGAGACAAGGATGACTAATCAGCTTGCGCGGGATCACACCGCGCCGCATTGGCTCGGCCTCGAATCGAACGTATGTGTGGTGACGGGTGCGGCAGGCGGTATCGGCCGCGCCATTGCAGGCACATTCGCCGATGCGGGCGCGCGCATCGCATTGCTCGATCGCGATGAAGCAGGCTGCAACGAAGCCGCCGAAGCGCTGCGTGCGCGCGGCGTGGATGCGATCGCTATCGCATGCGATATCGGCGATGCGGCGAGTGTGAATCACGCACGCGATCACGTCGAACGTAAATTCGGCCATGCCGACGTGCTCGTCAACAACGCGGGTCTGCTGCGCGCGGGCGGTATCGAAGATATCGGTCTCGATGCATGGAACGCGATGCTCGCAGTCAATCTCACGGGCTATATGTTGTGCGCGCAAGCCTTCGGGCGCGGCATGCTCGCGCGCGGCACGGGCAGCATCGTGCACATCGCATCGGTGGCGGCGCATCATCCGCAGACTTGGAGCGGCGCGTATAGCCCGAGCAAGGCCGGCATCGCGATGCTCTCGCGTCAGATCGCCGCCGAATGGGGCGCGCGCGGCGTGCGCAGCAATACGGTGTGTCCTGGCATGATCCGCACGCCGCTATCCAAGGCATTCTATGAACAGGGCGATGTCGAAGCGCGCCGCAGCGCGATGACCGCGAGCCGGCGCATCGGCGAGCCGCGCGATATCGCGGAAGTCGTGGCCTTTCTCGCGAGCCGTCGCGCGGCGTATGTGAATGGCGCGGAGCTTGCCGTCGATGGCGGCTTCGAATGCATGTTGATGGATCTCGTCCCGCGCCCCGGCTTCGAAGCGCCGCGCGCCGCCTGAAACACGGCCTTTCATCTCACGGGTGCGCAAAGCGCCCGGCTCCAATCAAAGGACATCACCATGACTACCGTAACGCGGTCGTCCGATCTCGCTTGCGACGTTCTCGTGATCGGCTCTGGCGCCGGCGGCCTTTCCACGGCCATTACAGCGAAGAAGCAAGGCCTCGACGTGATCGTCGTCGAGAAAGAAGCGTACTTCGGCGGCACGACCGCATTTTCGGGCGGCGTGCTGTGGATACCCGGCAATCGTCATGCGAAGGACGCGGGCATTCAGGATACGCGCGAAGCCGCTGTTCAATACATGCGCGGCGAGACCGGCGCGATGTACGATGAAGCCGCCGTCGATGCGTTCCTCGACAACGGCCCTCGCATGATCGATTTCTTCGAGCGCGAGACATCGGTCCGGTTCCTGCCCACGCTCTACCCCGACTATCATCCCGATGCGCCGGGCGGCGTCGACGTGGGTCGCTCCGTCGTCGCGAAGCCATTCGATGCGCGCGAGCTCGGCAAGGATATCGCGCGCCTGCGTCCTCCGCTCAAGACGATCACGTTCATCGGCATGATGTTCAATTCGTCGAGCGCGGATCTGAAGCACTTCTTCAACGCGACGAAATCGCTTGCGTCGGCGTGGTATGTCGCCAAGCGACTCGCGAGTCATCTGAAAGAACTCGCGCTCTATCGACGCGGCGTTCAGATCACGAGCGGTAATGCCCTCGCCGCGCGTCTTGCGAAATCCGCGCTCGATCTCGGCATTCCGATTCACACGCGCACCGGCGCAAAGGAACTCATCACGGTAAAGGGACGCGTGACCGGCGCGATCGTGATGACTGATGGACGCGAGACGCACATCACCGCGCGCCGTGGTGTGGTGCTTGCCTGCGGCGGGTTTTCGCACGATGTCGCGCGCATCGCGAAGGCGTATCCGCATGTGCGTCGCGGCGGCGAGCATGTATCGCCGGTGCCCGCTGGCAATACGGGCGATGGCGCGCGCATGGCCGAACGTGTGGGAGGCCGTGTCGATATCCGCTATCCGCAGCCGGCCGCGTGGATGCCGGTCTCGCGCGTGCCGCTGAAAGACGGCCAATACGGCGTGTTTCCGCATCTGCTCGATCGCTACAAGCCTGGCGTGATCGGCGTGACGCGTGGCGGCGTGCGCTTCACCAACGAATCGAACTCGTATCACGATGTCGGCGCCGCGATGATCGAAGCCTGCCGCCAGGAGAAAGAAACGGCGATGTGGCTCATCTGCGATCACGCGACGATCCGCAAATACGGTCTCGGCTTCGCGAAGCCCGCGCCGATACCGCTCGGCTCGCATCTGAAAAGCGGCTATCTGATCAAGGGCCGCACGCTGACCGAACTGGCGCAGCGCGCAGGCATCGACGCTGCCGCGCTCGAAGAGACCGTGCGCGAATACAACCGCAACGCGGCGCAAGGCGAGGACACCGCATTCGGCCGCGGCACGACTTCATTCAACCGCTATCTCGGCGATGCCGCGCACAAGCCGAACCCGTGCGTCGCGCCTATCGGCGATGGTCCGTACTACGCGCTCAAGGTGGTGATGGGCGATCTCGGCACCTTCGACGGCATTGCGACGAACCCGCTCGGCCAGGTCCTCGAGGGCAGCGAGCCGATTCCCGGCCTCTACGCTGTCGGCAACGATCGCGCGAGCGTCATGGGCGGCAACTATCCCGGCGCGGGCATCACGCTCGGCCCAATCATGACATTCGGTTATGTCACCGGATTGCACCTCGCGGGCCGCATCGACGCGGGCGCGAAGATCAGCGAATTGAGGAGCGCAGCATGAGCAAGCCTTTCATCGATCACCGCATCTACACGATAAAGCCGCGCGGCATGGCCGAATTCATCGATGTATTCGATCGCCTCGCGATGCCGATCCAGCTCAAGTATCTCGGCGCGCCCGTCGGTTTCTATATGAGCGATATCGGCGCGTTGAATCAGGTCGTGCATCTGTGGGGCTACGAGAGCATCGCGGATTACGACCAGCGCCGCACCGCCCGCGATAACGATCCCGAATGGCCCGCCTATCTGCAAGCGTCGGCGCATCTGATCGTCGCGCAAGAGAGCCGCATCATCAGGCGCGTCGAATTCAGGAGTCTTTCACCCGCCGTGCGTTGATCGCGCGCGGCATAGCGGCACGACGAAGGCCGCATCCATCGAATCGATAACCGTGAATGAATGGAGACATACCGGCATGGAAAAGAACCTTCGGACCATCGAGGTCCAGAGCTTCATCGACGGCGAGCGCTTCTCGCCTTATCAATGGATCATCCTGATCCTGTGCTTTCTCGTCGTCGCGGCCGATGGTTTCGACACGGCTGCGGTCGGCTTCATCGCGCCGTCGCTGATCGGCGACTGGGGCATCACGCGCGCCGCATTGGGACCGGTGATGAGCGCGGCGCTCGTCGGCCTCGGCATCGGCGCGCTCGTGGCGGGACCGGCCGCCGATCGCATCGGACGCAAGGCGGTGCTCGCGCTGTCGGTGTTCTTCTTCGGCGTGTGGAGTCTCGCATCGGCGCAAGCAAGTTCGGTCGAATCGTTGACCGCATGGCGCTTTCTCACCGGCCTCGGCCTCGGTGCGGCGATGCCCAACGCTGTCACGCTGATGTCAGAGTACGCGCCCGCCCGCATTCGCGCTATGGCCGTCAATGCGATGTTCTGCGGCTTCTCCGTCGGCCTTTCCATAGGCGGACTGTGTGCCGCCTGGCTCATTCCGCACTTCGGCTGGCAAAGCGTGCTCGTTGCGGGCGGTATAGGTCCGATCGTGCTCACGGTGCTGCTGCTCGTTCTGCTGCCCGAGTCCGCGCAATTCATGGTCGTCAGAAAGCGTCCTGCGGAAAAGATCGCGCGCGTCTTGCGACGCATCTCGAACGATGCGCGTCTCGCCGAAGGCGCGCCCGTCACCTTCACCACCGCCGATACGCGCGCGAGCGGCGCGGACAAGTCCTCGCTCGGGCTCATCGTTTCGCGGCCTTATCGCTTCGGCACGTCGATGCTGTGGCTCGCGTACTTCATGGGCCTGATGATCTTCTATCTGCTGACGAACTGGCTGCCCACGCTCTTCAAGGACGCGGGCTTCTCGGCGGAACGCGCCGCGCTCACCACGTCGCTCTTTCCGCTCGGCGGCATTCTCGGCAATCTGTGTCTCGGCTGGGTGATGGACAAGGCCAATCCGCGACGCGTCAACGCCTGCGCATACGTGCTCGCGGCGGCGCTCGTGCTGACGATCGGGCGCGGCGTGACCGATCAGTTATGGCTCGCCGTGCTCATCTTTCTGACGGGCACTGCGGTGACGAGCGCGGTCACCTCGATGTCGGCGCTCGCGGCCTCGTTCTACCCGACGCGAAGCCGCGCGACGGGCGTCGCATGGATGCTCGGCATCGGTCGCATGGGGGCGGTCGCCGGCGCGATGACGGGCGGCTTGCTGATGAGCATGGGAATGCAGTTCGGCGCGGTGTTCACGCTGCTGGCAGTGCCCGCGTTCGTCGCCGCGTTCGCACTGGGCGCGCTGAGCCGTCGCGACACGGCGCCTCTTGCCGATAGCGCGAATCAGACCGTGTAAGCGCGATTCACTCGGGGCTAGCAGGGGCATCGCGACTGGTTGCAAGCGCAACTATATTGACGATGCCCTTGCGCGCCATCTTCGTATACGGGCAGAAGCGTTCCGTGTTGCGTACGAGCTCCTCCGCCACCGCGCGTGCAACGCCAGGCATCTGGACGCGCGTGTGCGCGGTGAGCACGAAGAGGCCGTCCATCGGATCGCGTGCGAACTCCACCGTGACCGACACGCTCGCGCCCTCCACCGCGATGCCCGCGCGCGCCGCCAGCAAGACCAGCGCGCCATGAAAGCACGCGGCATAGCCTGCGGCGAACAACTGCTCCGGGTTCGTGCCGCCGCCGGGACCACCGAGTGCTTGCGGCATGCGCAGATTCAGGTCGAGATTGCCGTCATCGGAGCGGGCCACGCCCGAGGCACGGCCATGGCCCGCGTCGCCGCCCGTGACCGTGACGGTGGTTCTATAAAGCGGTTGCACGTCCTGCCCTTGATACTTGTCGAGCAGGCTGACGGGCGGTGGATCGATCGGCACCATGAGCGGCCTCTTCTGCAAGCGATGACTACATGATCGCTCAATGCGCCGCCTGCGTCTGGCTCTGCCTGAACCACGCATCGAAGTTCACCGCGCCGAGATGCGCTCCGCCGCCAGGCAGCAGCGTGTCCGCCGCGAGCTGCGCGCCGAAGTACAGCGCGCTCTCATCCGCGATGACCTTGCGTGTATCGCCCGTCGCCGCGAAATAGCGCTGCATCAGATCGGAGAGGCGCGACTTCTCCGGGCCCGCGATTTCCACCACACCGTTCACGGGCGCGTTGACGGCATGATCCGCGACAGCGCTCGCGACATCGTCGGATGCGATCGGCTGAATGTATGCGCCCGACAGATGCACCGCGTTCTCGTTGGCGCTTGCCTTTGCAATGCCGCCGAGGAACTCGAAGAACTGCGTCGACTGGACGATCGTGTATGGCACGCCCGATGCGCGAATGAGCTTCTCTTGCGCGATCTTGCCGCGGAAATAGCCGCTTTGCGCGAGGCGATCCGTGCCGACGACCGACAACGCCACATGATGCGCAACCCCCGCCGCTTTCTCCGCCGCGAAGAGATTGCGTCCCGACGTCTCGAAGAATTCGAGCACCGCCTTGTCTTCGAACGAAGGCGAGTTGGCGACGTCGACCACCACGCGCGCATCCTGCAGCGCTTCCTTGAGGCCCTTGCCCGTCATCGTATCGACGCCCGATGCCGGCGATGCGGCGATCACTTCATGCCCGCGCGCACGCAAGTTTTTCACGACCTTGCTGCCGATGAGTCCGCTGCCGCCGATCACTACGATCTTCATGTTTATCCTCTCTCAGGTTTCGGGTTGAACTGCACGAACGCGCTGAATACGTGACACATCGTAGGCGTGCGCGCATGCATCCGGTAGGGCCGCCAACGGACGCGCGGTGTTGCCTTCGATGCATCAATCGGCCGGCACGAGCAGCGGCGCGCTCGTATTCGTGATGATCGTCGACAGACAATGCAGATCGAGCGCGCGCGTGTGCTCCGTCATGTAGTCGACGAATACGCGCACGCGCGCGGGCAAATGCTTGCGGCTGAGATAGCAGAGATAGTGGCCGCCGTCATCGGGCGCGTGCTGCGCGAGACACATGAAGAGGCGCCCGGCCTTGAGCGGTTCGCACACGAGATACGCGGGCAGTTGCGCGATGCCCTGGCCGTCGAGCACGGCTTGCAGCATCAGGTCGATGTCGTTGAACGTCTGGCGCGCAGCGGGCGAGCGCTTCTGCGTCAAGCCATCGACCTTGAACTCCCAATCGGCGATGCGCCCCGCCGACGTGCGGAAATTGATGCAGCGATGTTTCTCCAGGTCATCAATATGGCGCGGCAAGCCGTGCTCGCGCGCATACTCCGGCGACGCGCACACGATCATCTGCATCGGGATCAATTGCTTCGCGACCACTTCGCTGTCTTCCATGTGGCCGTCGCGAAACGCGACATCGACACGCTCAGCGATGAAATCACATGGACGGTCGTTGAGCAGCAGTTCCAGCGCGATGTCGGGATAGCGCGCATTGAAGCCGGAAAGAAGCGGCGCGACGATCTTGCGGCCGAAGCCCGGTGCCGATGCGATGCGCAAGTGTCCGCGGGGCGGCCCGTTGCGCAGCTCGCGCATATCCTCGATCGCCTGCACGATGCGCTCCACGCCGGGCTGGCAATTCTTGTAGAAGAGTTCGCCCTCGCGCGTCAGCGACGTGCTGCGCGTGGTGCGAAGAAAAAGACGCGCGTCGAGCTGAGCTTCGAGCTTCTGCACGTTGCGGCTGACGGCGGAGCGGCCGATGCCGAGGCGATCGCTCGCTTTCGCGAAACTGCCCTCGTTGGCGACGGCCAGAAAGGAGACGACGCCCGCATAACTCGTCGCGAAGCTATACGCGAGCGAATCGTCGGAATGAAACGCAAGGTCTGATGGCATGGCGGCACGAAACGTAGTGGCTCTATCCCACAAGACGTTCGCGCCGCGCGGTTTGTGACACGCGAATGCCGAAAACTTTTCGCGTGCGGCCTCCCTGCCTTATTGCACCGGCGTCAGAACCGGTTTGCCCTTGTCCTTCAAGAGCAGCACGATGAACTTCGCGCGCTTCGTCTTGCTCGCGTTGCGGCCCACGGTGTGGATATCGTCGGGGCCTTCATAGAACGTATCCCCAGGCTTGAGCGTCACGGCCTGGCCGCCCTTGAGCTGCATGACGATCGTGCCTTCGAGCACATAGACGAAGGCATGCGCATCGTGACGATGCACCGGATCGACGGCGCCCGGCGGATACTCCACGCTGATCATCAGCGCTTCCTTGCCCGGATATTCGGGCAGTGGCTTCGTCATGAGCTCCTTGACGATGGCCTCGGGCGCCGCCTGCGCCGTGTTCGCGACGAGCGCCGCGCATCCGACGACGAGCGCCAGTCCCACGCGTTTGATGCTTTGCATGATCGGTCCTCCGATGATCGAATGACGGCGCGAGCGCCTTACGACAGGTTCGCCTTGTCGAGGCCGAACGCCTTGTCGGACGAGCCCGGCACCGTCTGGAACGCAACATTCGCTCGATTCCAACCGTTGATTTCCATGATGACGTAGGTGAGGTCGGACAGTTCCTTCTCCGAGAACTGCTCGCGCACACGCGCATAGAGTTCGTCGGGCACGCCATGCTCGGGCAGGCGCGTGAGCACCTCGGTCCATGCCAGTGCGGCACGCTCGCGCGACGAAAAGAGCGTCGACTCGCGCCAGATCGCGACGTGATGCGTGCGCAGCTCGCGCTCGCCGTGGATCTTCGCTTCCTTCACATGCATGTCCACGCAAAAGGCGCAGCCGTTCATCTGCGACGCGCGCAGCGTCACGAGATCGCGCGTCGTCTGCTCGATCGAGCACTCCTTCACCGCCTGGCTGAACTCGTAGAACTTCTTGAACAGTTGGGGCGATTGTTGAACATAGTTGATTCGTTGCGTCATGATGACTCCGTGCCTGGTTGAAGGTGCCGCCGACGATTCGTGTTCGGCATGGATGTCATCGTAGGTTTGCGCGGCTGGTCGCGGTAGACGCGCGAACGTCCGCACGCTGTTGCCTCATTTGCACCAATCACGCGCCGCCGTAAAGGGCCGCAATACGTTCGAGCTTCTCCGGGTTGCGCTGCACCTGAATGGCCACGATGCGTTCGTCTTCGATGTCATACGTCTGCGCGGATTCGAGCTTGCCGTCGATGAAGCGCAAGAGCGCCCATTGCTGGTTGAGCATGACGAGGTGAAGACGCACGCCTTTGCCATGCCGCAGGAATGCCGCATAGAAGAGTTGCGCGATGCGCTTGCCGCCCAAGAGCGGCTGCGGGAAACTCGGCACGCGTCCGCCGCCGTCACCGACGAGCATCGCGTCGTCCGCGAGCATCGCGTGAATCGCGGCGAAGTCCCCGTGTTCAACCGCGCGCGCGAATGCGTGCAGCAGGCGCCGATGAATCTCGCGCGGCACCGAACGGCGCGGGCGTTCCTCGCGCAATTGCGCTTTCGCGCGGCTCACGAGCTGACGGCACGCGGCTTCCGTCTTGCCGATGATGTTCGCGACCTCCGGATAATCCGCGTCGAAGACTTCGCGCAGCAGGAACGCCGCCCGTGCCTCGGGCGTCAGGCGTTCGAGCAGCATCAGGAACGCGACGGAGACATCGTCGGCGCGCTCCGTGACTTCTTCCGGCGTCTCGGGCGGCTCGGTGATGTGCGGCTCGGGCAGCCAGATGCCCGCGTAATGTTCGCGCTGCACTTTCGCGGCGCGCAGACGATCGATCGAATGGCGTGTCGTCACCGCAACGAGCCATGCCTCCGCGTTCTCGATGGCATCGCGCGCCGACGCATGCCAGCGCAGCCACACATCCTGCACGATGTCTTCCGCTTCGGCCACCGATCCGAGCATGCGATATGCGATGCCCTGCAAGCGCGGGCGCAGGCGATCGAATTCGCGCGTGGCGTCATCCATGAAAGCGAATCCTCGTTCGTAAACAGACCGGGAAGACATCGATTCGAAAGCTGTGCAAAAGCTGAACGTATATTACGCGCGCACGCGTGCGCGCGTATTGCTGCATGATCGCGACGAAGACCAAAAGATCCTGAAAATGCCGCCGTTAACCTCGATGGCCGGATTCGAATGCATCAATCTCCGTTCATTCATGACCAAAACCGAACATCGAAACACGTCTGCGAAGCTGACCCGCATCATCGTGGCGACGGTGATCAGCAACGGCTTCGTCGCCTACGACTTCACCGTGTACGGCTTCTCTGCCGCGATCATCGGACGATTGTTCTTTCCCGCGCACGACGCGGCTTCGTCGCTATTGCTTTCGCTCGCGACCTTCGGCGCGGGCTTCGTGATGCGCCCGATAGGCGCGGTGCTGATCGGACGTCATGCCGACAGGCACGGACGCGAGGCCGGCATGCGGCTGTCCATCGGCCTGATGGCGGCGGGCACGTGGCTGATTGCGTGTCTGCCAACGCATGCAGCGATCGGCGCGAGCGCGACCGTGCTGATCGTGTGCGCGCGGCTCTTGCAAGGACTCGCGGCGGGCGGCGAGATCGGGCCCGCATCCGCGTTGCTGATGGAATCCGTGCCCTACGAACGGCGCTGCTACATCGTGAGCTGGCGCGGCGCGAGCCAGGGCGCGGCTGCGTGCGTCGCGGCGCTCATCGGCGCATGCACGTCCGCGTTGCTGTCGCCCGAGCAGCTCGCGCAATGGGGATGGCGCGTGCCCTTCGTCATCGGCGGGCTGATCGCGCCGCTCGGCTGGTTCCTGCGCCGCATGCCGGGCGAAGCTTCCGCATCGACGGCGCGGCCCGCGCGCGCGCCGCTCGCGATCGTGCTGCGCGAGCATGGACGCGCGCTCGCATGCGGCATCCTGATGATGGCCGCGCCCTCGTCCAGCATCTACATCGCCGTGCTGTACATGCCGAGTTATCTCACGCATACGCTGCATCGGCCCGCGACGATCAGCCTGGCGATAGCGTCGCTTTCCGGCCTCGTGATTCTCATCGTCACGCCGCTCGTCGCGCTCGCGGCGGATAGGCTGACGAGCCGCAAGACGCTGCAATACGCGTCGCTCGTGGCCGCGCTCGCGACGGCCTATCCGGCCTTTTACGCGCTTACGCAAGGCGCGCCCGATGCGCTCGCGCTCGTCATCATCCTGCTCTATGTCGCGATCGCGCTGAACAACGCGGGCGCGGGCTCAGTGCTTATGCTCGAAGCCTTTCCGAAGCATCGGCGCGCGGCGAGCCTCGCGGTGATCTACACCTTCGGCGTCGTCATCTTCGGGGGCTTCTCTCCGCTCGCCGTCGCATGGCTCATCGGCGCGACCGGCAACGCGATGACGCCCGCATGGTATCTGCTGGCCGCGAACGGCGTCACGCTCTTCGCGCTCAGCCGCTTTCCCGAGCGCCCCTCGAGTGCGCGGCGCGCGTGCGCATGACGGGATCGTCGTTCATCGCGCGCAGCAGGTCGAGGGCGCGCAGACGCGTTTCGAGCGGACTCACATCGAACGCACGGCGAAACGCGCGCGTGAAGTCCGACGCGCTCTTGAAGCCGAGACCGAAGGCGATATCCGCGATCTGCAGGTTCGGGAACCGCGCGAGCTCATCGGCAGCCTCGCGCAAGCGGCGATGCCGGATGTACGCGCCGAGGCCGCCTTCAGGCTCGAACCAGCGATAGATCGTCGCGCGCTTGAGGCCGAGCGCTTCGACGATTTTCATCGGCGTGAGATCGCCTTCATGCAGGTGCGTCTCGACATAACGCTTCACCTGAGCCTTTACGGCTGATTGCAGCGCGGCCCGCGAATCGTGCAATGCATGCGGCTTCTCTGCGAATGCGGCGAGCAGGAGCTGCGCGCCGGCATCGAGGGCGTCGATCGCATCGGGCCTTTCGAGCGCGGGCAACTCGCGCGCGGTGGCGTCGAAATGCTCGAACAGGAAGCGCGCGAGCGGCGCGTCCTCGGGCACCACGCGGCCGTGCAACGCATCGCAGTCACCGATCTGTGAGGCCACGATCGAGCGCGGCACGAACATCGTCAGCACGCGGCACGCCGGGCGCTCGATGCGAAAGCGCTGATTCAAATCCAGCGCCACGATGCCGCGCACCGACCCGGGCGAGCTGCGCTTCACGCTCAGGCCGCTGACATTGCCGGTCTCGCCTTCCGCATAGACATGAAACGCGAAATCGCGGCGCGTGTCGGTCGAGACGCGCGCGATCGAGCGCTCCAGCACCAGCGCTTCGGTGCGCGCCTCCGTGAATACGAGACCGGCCGCCGCATGCAAGTCGATGCTGCCCGCAAAGCCGCGCGCGATCTGCTCCTTGTCCGGCACGACATCGACCACATGCCCGACGCGATCGCGCCATGCGAGCAGTTGTCGCTCGCGCGCGAACGCCTGCGTCGAGAAGCGCGTGGACAAGGCGGGCGGATCGGTATCAGCGGGCATGAGAACGGATGTCGGTCAAATCGTCCTTTCGATCGATGGCGAGCGCACGATGCGCGGCCAGCAAATGAGACGCATGGTAAAGCGAATTGCGAATGCAGGTATATCGTGCTGAACGAGGAGCAGCGTGTGCGGCGTCGCGGACGGTTCAGGTCGGCGATTCCTGTCGTCATCCCGCCGTCACATTGCTGTCTCCTTCCACAGGCGTTAACGGCTGATCGACACTATAAATACAGCCGCAAGCGAAAGGAAAAGACGTTTCGGGGCGTCAATATGGGAAAGTCGAAAGACTTGCAAGTCACGCGTGCGACACAGGCGGCGCTCAAGCCGGCCCGCGTCGCCGACGCACAGCTCGATCATCTCGAGCACATGATCCGCTCGCTCTCGCTATCAGGGGATTCGAAGGCGTTCTCCTGTCTCGACCGCGACTACTGGAAGCGGCGGCTCGCCGCGCTCGGCGACGAAAGCGATCTCGTGTCTACGCAACGTGCGCGCGTGCTGCGGCTTTTCGAGCTTCTCGCACGCGAACACGCCGGCGCCGGCCCGAGCAAGGCCGCCGCGTAGTCATCGACGGACGTGCATGCGGCATGCGAAACACAAGAAGGCATTCAGAATGCAAAACGCAAAATGCCAACCGCTGGAAATAAAACCATTGCAAGGCCAGCCTGAGAGAGCACCATCGACGCGCGGCTGTTTCTAACCGTCGCGTCGAGAAGTGCTATTACGACGGGGCGTCGCGTTCCGCACATGCTTCGCAAGGATGTCGCGAGGCCATGCGCGGGACGCGAAAGCTCTTCTTCGATGTGGAGCGTGCTGAGGTAAGCGGGATCAGCCCGAGGCTTCTTCGCGCGTAAGATCGGCCATGCGTGCACCGGACGCATCGCCCTTCGCGCGCACCAGCACGGCGAGCACTTCGCGCGCCGTGTTCTCCGAATGCTCGCGCAATATCTTCGGCAACCCTTCGTGCGCGGGGTCTTCGAGCGCGGCCAGAATGGCTTCGTGCTCGCTGGCGGATTCGGCCCAGCGCAACGTGTCGGCGTTGGCCGCGCCGCGTGCCCGATGCACCTTCGCCATCAACGTCGAATACACGCCCGCGAGCACGGGGTTCTCGGCGGCATCGACGATCATCTGGTGAATCTGCTGATTCAGCTTGAAGTACTCGACACGCTTGCCGGCGTCGTGACACTCCACCATGCGCCGATGCTTCGCCGCGATCGACGCGATTTCCGCATTCGTGATGCGCTTTTGCAGCAGTTCGCCGGCCATCGCTTCGAGGCCATGCAGCAGCTCGAACGTGGCGGCGAGATCGTCGAGATCGATCTCCGCGACGCGATAACCGATGTACTGACGGTGTGTCACGCGCCCCTCCGACACGAGCACCTTCAGCGCCTCGCGCAACGGCGTCTTGGAGACGTCGAACGCGGTGCTCAGCTCTTTTTCGTCGATGCGCGCGCCGGGCGGCAGTTCGCCCTCGTCGATCATGTCGCGCAGGCGCGCGGCGATCTCCGCGGCCATGCCGCGGGTGCGCAAAAGGAGAGGGCTTTTGGTGGTCTGGTTCATCGCAGTGCAAGCTTATCACGAACTTGGTGAAAACCCTGCACCGCGAACGTGCGGGCTAAATTTCAATAAAACCAAGCGCTTACACTGTTTGTAATTATAAATTTCTAATCCTATACTCTGTCCAACGTTGCGCGACGTCACGAAAACACCCGCCTATCCAGGAGCCCGTTCATGTCTTCAACATCCGGTGTTGCCGCATTGACGGTGGGCAAATCCACCGTTCGCTGGAAGATTTTCGTCGTCATGCTGAGCCTCATCGCGATCAACTACATCGACCGCGCGTCGCTGTCGGTCGCGATGCCGCTCATTTCCAAGGAGTTCGATATCGGCCCGGCGATGGAGGGACTGATTCTCTCCTCGTTCTTCTGGACCTACGCGGTCATGCAGATTCCCGGCGGCATGCTTGCCGACCGCTTCAAGCCTCGCATCGTGATCGCTTCCGCGACCGTGTTCTGGGGCTTCTTCCAGGCGATCGCGGCCGTCTGCACAAACGCGCCGGGCCTGCTGCTCACGCGCCTCGGCCTCGGTGCATCCGAAGCGCCGATCTACCCGGCGGGCGGCAAGCTCAACGCCATCTGGATGACGCAGACCGAGCGCGGCCGCGGCGCGACGCTGCTCGACGGCGGCGCCCCGCTCGGCGCGGCGCTGGGCGCGATCCTCATCACCGGCCTCATCGCGATCCTCGGCTCATGGCGGCTTGCATTCGCCGTGGCGGGCGTCGGCACGGTGCTCGCGGGCATCCTCGCCTGGTTTTATGTACGCAATACACCACGCGAGCATCCCGGCGTGAACGAGCTCGAAGCGGCTTACATCGAGGAATCGCACGCCCGCGACGCCGCCGCGGAACCGTCGTCGCTCTCGGGCCGCACGCGCGATTTCTTCAAGTACCGCTCGGTGTGGTGCATGTTCTTCGGCTGGATGTGCTTCAACAGCGTGTTCTACGGTCTGCTCACGTGGATGCCCAACTACCTGCACATGGTTCACGGCTTCGACATCAAGCAGATGGGCGGATCGAGCTTCATCATCTTCTTCAGCGGCTTCATTGGCGAGCTGATCGGCGGATGGATCGCGGACAAGTGGAAGGCCGCGGGCGGACGTCCCAATGTCGTGATGCGCACGCTCTTCGGCATCGCGGCTGTCATTGCGACGGTGTCGATCTTCTCGGTGGCGTATGTGACGAACGCGGTCGCCGTCGTCGCCCTGCTCTCCACGACGCTCTTCTTCCTGCGCTGGTGCGGCCTTTACTGGTGCATTCCGTCGTCGCTCGGCACGCGCAACAAGATCGGCTTTCTCGGCGGCTTCATGAATCTCGGCGGCAATATCGGCGGCATTGCGGTGCCGATCATCGTCGGCGCGATCGTGCAGCTCACGCACTCCTACTTCCTCGCGCTGATGTTCTTCGCGGCGGCTGGCATCGGCCTGCTCGTGTGCTCCAGCGCCATCGACTACGAAAAGAAGATTCCCGTCTGAGCGGGATCACCAGCAACAAGTATTGATGCAGCAACGCTTCGCTCAATTCACACAAGAGACATCACGATGAAAAAACGTACCCTGCTCGGCATGCTCACGCCTTCGTCCAACACCTCGCTCGAACCGCTGACGAGCGCGATGGTTGCGAATCTGCCAGGCGTGTCCGCGCATTTCGCGCGCTTTCCGGTGACGGAGATCTCGCTCTCCGACCAGGCGCTCGGCCAGTTCGACGATTCGAAGATCCTGCAAGCCGCGCAACTGCTCGCCGATGCGAAAGTGGACGTGATCGCATGGAACGGCACATCGTCGGGCTGGCTCGGCTTCGAGGCCGACGAGCGTCTGTGCCGGCGCATCACGGAAGCGACCGGCATTCCCGCGACCACGTCCGTTCTCGCGCTGAACGAAATCCTGAAGAAGACCGATGCGCGCGAGTTCGGTCTCGTCACGCCGTATCTCGACGACGTGCAGGAGAAGATCATCGCGAACTATCGCAGCGAAGGGCTGAACTGCATTGCGGAGCGGCATCTGAACCTGAAGGTCAACTTCTCGTTCTCCGAGGTCGAGGCCGACGAAATCCGCCGCATGGTGCGCGAAGTGGCGAAGGACAAGCCGCGCGCCATCTCCATCTTCTGCACGAACCTGAACGCGGCGCATCTCGTGCCCGAGCTCGAAGAAGAAACCGGCATTCCCATCTACGACACGATCGCAACCGTCGTATGGAAATCGCTGCAGCTCGCCGATTACGACACGCGCAGCGTGAAGGGCTGGGGACGTCTCTTCAGCGAAGTCATCTAAAGGGATATGCCATGTCGAACGATCTCGACTTCGTGATTCGTCACGCCGACGTCGTCACCGCGTCGGACCGGTTTTCGTGCGACATCGGCATTCGCGAAGGCCGCGTGGCGATGCTCGGGCACGGCCTGCCGAGCGCGCCGCGCGAGCTTGATGCGAGCGGAATGCTGGTGTTGCCGGGCGGCGTCGACGGCCACTGTCATCTCGATCAGCCGATGCCCGACGGCCTGCGCATGGCCGACGATTTTCTCAGCGGCACGCGTTCCGCCTTGTGCGGCGGCACGACCACGGTGATTCCGTTCGCCGCGCAGGCGAAGGGCCAATCGCTGCAGGCCGCCGTGGACGACTATCACAGCCGCGCCGAAGGACGCGCGCTGATCGATTACGGCTTTCACCTGATCGTCGCCGATCCGACGCCGCATGTGCTCGCCGAAGAATTGCCGTGTCTCATCGAGAACGGCTACACGTCGTTCAAGGTCTATATGACCTACGACGATCTCAAGCTCAACGACCGTCAAATGCTCGACGTGCTCACCGTCGCGCGCGAGCACGGTGCGCTCGTGATGGTGCATGCTGAGAACTCGGACTGCATCGGCTGGCTCACCGAACGATTGCTGGGCAAAGGCCTGCATGCGCCGCACGCGCATGCGCTCGCGCGGCCCGCTGTCGTCGAGCGTGAAGCGACGCATCGCGCGATCGCATTCGCCGAGCTCGTCGACGTGCCGATTCTCATCGTGCACGTATCGGGCGCGGATGCGATCGAGCAGATTCGCTGGGGACAGTCGCGCGGCCTGCCGATTCTCGCGGAAACATGCCCGCAATATATGTACTTGACCGCCGACGATCTCGGCCACGGCGAGTACGAAGGCGCGAAGTGCGTATGCAGTCCGCCGCCGCGCGATCCCGCGAATCAGAACGCAGTGTGGAAAGCCTTGCGTCAGGGCGTGTTCTCGCTCGTGTCGTCCGATCACGCGCCCTTCTCTTACGACGACCCTCAAGGCAAGAAGCCGGGCGGCAAGGAAGTCTCGTTCGATCACATTCCGAACGGCATTCCAGGGCTCGAAACGCGCTTGCCTCTGCTTTTCAAGGGCGTTAAGGAAGGACGCATCTCGCTGCATCAGTTTGTCGAGTTCACGTCGCTCGCGCCCGCGAAGCTCTATGGCCTGTATCCGAGGAAAGGCACGATCGCGGTCGGAGCGGACGCGGACATCGTCGTGTGGGACCCGGACAAGCGCGTGACGATCGCCAATGCTTCGCTGCATCACGCGGTCGATTACACGCCTTATGAAGGTATCGAAGTGACGGGATGGCCGCGTCACTGCTTTTCGCGCGGCGAGCTGCTCGTCGAAGACGGCAGGCTCCTGAACGTGAAGGCCGGACGCGGACACTTCCTGCCCGCGGGCAAACCCAACCTCGAATGAAGGTGCAAGCGATGAAGCTCATAGCGACTTCAATGGCGGCGGCGCTCGTTTGCGTCACCGCGCATGCAGCGGGCGACGCATGGAAGGACATGCCGGGCGCCGTGCCCGAATCCGTCGGCGTCGATTCGGCGCCGCTCGTGCGCATGTCGGAATGGATCCGCGCGGACAAGATGGATGTGCGCAGCCTCGTCGTGGTGAAGGACGGGAAGATCGTGTTCGAGCGCTATGGCGACGGCCTCACGCGCGACAACAACTACGAGCTGTATTCGGTCACGAAGACGATCACGTCCTTGCTCGTCGGTGTGCTCGAAGGCGAAGGCAAGCTGAATCCGTCGACGAAGGTCGCGCCGCTCATTGCGAAAGCGCGGCCCGATCTCGCCGCGCAACTCGCGGACAAGCAGAACATCGAGCTTCGCCATCTTATGTCGATGTCGAGCGGTCTCAGCTATCAGACGCGCGAAGGCACGGATCCGCTCTACTACGGCGCGCCGGATCGTCTGCGCGTCGCGGTGACGGCGCGCGCCGCGAAAGCGCCGGGCGCGGACTTCGATTACATCGACGTGAATCCGGTGCTGGTCGGCACGGCGGTGAGCGTGGCCGCGCACGAACGCGAGGATCGCTTCGCGCAGAAGAAGCTGTTCGGGCCGCTCGGCATGTCGCATTACCGCTGGACCGGCGTGGATGAGACCGGCGCTGTCGCGGGCGGCTGGGGCTTGCGTCTGCGCGCGGTCGATATGGCCAAGATCGGCATGCTGATGCTCGACAACGGCCGCTGGCAAGGCAAGCAAATCGTGCCGCAGGCGTGGATCAAACAAATGAGCACGCCCTCGCCCGCCGCCGCCGATTACGGCTATTACTGCTGGATTCAGCACGTCGTCGAGAAGGGCCAGCCGGAATTCGGCGCGATGGGCTTCAAGGGGCAATTCATCACGGTGCTGCCGAAACAGCATGCGGTCGTCGTGATGACGAGCCTGTTGCCGACCGATGGCGGCCTGCGCGACGCCACCTATCTCAACCAGTACCGCCACATGGTGAATGACTTCATCCTGCCCGCGCTGACGCCGGCCACGCGCCCCGTCGCAACGGCTGCGAAGACCGAGGCACTGAAGGAAGAACTCGAACGCAGCAACAAGACACAGGGCGTGCCGGGAACCGCGGCCGCATTCAACGACGCACCCGAGACCTGATCATGAAGAAACCTCTGCTGCTCACGGCCATCGTCGCGTTATCGCTCGCGAGCGCGCATGCCGCTGCACCGCTGCACGAAGCCGGTCTCACGCAGGCATCGCCGGAAGAAGCGGGTGTCGATTCGCGCGAACTCGTGCGGCTCTCGCAATGGATTCGCGAGCAGAAGCTCGATGTCTACAGCCTGCTCGTCGTGAAAGACGGCAAGCTGATTTTCGAGCGCTACGGCGCGGGCGCATCGCGCGATTCGAACTACGAGTTGTATTCGGTCACGAAGTCCGTGACGTCGATGGTCGCGGGCATGCTCATCGGTCAGGGCAAGGTGAGCCTCGACGATTCCGTCGCGACGCTCGCTTCGTGGCGGCCCGACTTGCGCGCCGATTTCGCCGACAAGCGCAACGTCGAGCTGAAACATGTGCTCTCGATGTCGAGCGGCCTGCATTACGACTTCAAGCCGAAGGACGATCCGATCTATTACGCCGCGCCCGATCGCCTGAAGCTTGCCGCAAAAACGAATCCCAAGGCCGCGCCCGGCTCGCAGTTCGAATACACCGACATCAATCCGATCCTCGCCGCCGCGATGCTGAGCGCCGCCGCGCACGAGCCTGTGGAACGCTATGCGCAGGCGAATCTCTTCGGCCCGCTCGGCATGAAGCACGCGGTATGGGAGCGCGCGGACCGTTCGGGTCTCGTCTCCGCCGGATGGGGCCTGCGGCTGCGCGCCGTCGACATGGCGAAGATCGGCATGCTCGTGCTCGATCATGGCCGCTGGCAAGGACGCCAGGTCGTGCCGCAGCAATGGATCGCGCAGATGACATCGCCCGGTGTTGCGCCTTACTTCGGCTACTACTGGTGGATCAACAACATTGTGCAGCGCGAGCCGGAATTCGACGCGATGGGCTTCAAGGGGCAATTCATCACGGTGCTGCCCGAGCGCAAGACGGTGATCGTGATGACGAGCGTGATGTCCGTCGATGGCGGCTTGCGCGATGCGAAGAATCTCCAGACGTTCAGGCAGATGGTGAACGACTACGTGATTCCCGCGCTCGACAATGCGCAGCATGCGCGGCCAGCGAAGGAGCGTCGCGACGCCTTGCAGCATGAACTCGCAGTCAGCGCGCATACGTCAGGCGTGCCCGGCACGCAAGTGGACCCGACTGATCTGCCGAAGCTCTGAACTCAACGCACGCCGATCTTCCAGACAGTGACCTCGTGATACTCGTCGCCGGGCTTGAGCTCGGTCGACGGGAACGTTGGACGATTCGGCGAATCCGGGAAATGTTCGGCTTCGAGCGCGAAGCCATCCGTCTGCCGGTACGCCGCGCCCGACATGCCGATGACGCTGCCGTCCAGACCGTTGCCCGTGTAGAACTGAAGGCCCGGCTGCGTCGTGTAGACATCGAGCACGCGTCCGCTCGACGGATCGTAGGCGCGCGCCGCGAAGCTCGGCTCGCCGTTACGCGGGCCGTTCTTGTTGAGCTTCCAGTTGTGATCGTAGCCATGTGCGTAACGCACTTGCGGATGCGACGAACGCAGCCGTGCGCCGATCGGCGTCAGGGCGCGCAAATCCAGCGGCGTGTTTTCCACACTCACGATCTCGCCGGTCGGAATCGAATCGGGACGTGTCGGCGTGTAGCTCGATCCCGCGATCATGATGAGCTGCGCTTCGACACTACCGCTGCCCTCGCCCGCGAGATTGAAGTAGCTGTGATTCGTGAGGTTCACGACGGTCGGCTTGTCCGTCTTCGCGCGATAGTCGATGCGCACTTCGTTATCGTCGGTGAGCGTGTAAGTCACATCGACGGTGAGTGTGCCGGGAAAGCCGTTCTCGCCGTCTGGACTCACATAGCGAAGCTGCACGCCCGCGCCCTGCGCGCCCTGAAACGTCCTGACCACGGTCCAGACCTTTTCGTCGAAACCGCGCGGGCCGCCGTGCAACGTGTTCGGCGGCTCATTGACGGGCAGCTTGTAGCTGCGCCCTTCGAGCTCGAAGCGTCCATCCGCGATGCGGTTCGCATATCGTCCGATCAACCCGCCGAAATGGATCTTGCCGTTGTGCTTCTCATAGTCGCTGAGCGAGCTGAAGCCGAGCACGATATCCGCGCGACGCCCGCGCCGGTCCGGCACATCGAGACGCGTAACGATGCCGCCGTACGTGATGCAGTTCATCGTCACCCCGCGCGCGTTCGACAGCGTGTATTGAGCGACCGCCTGTCCTTGTTGCGTCGCGCCATACGGTGCGGAAACGACGGACGCCGCCGTTGCGCGACCCGGCATCGACGTTACGCAAGCGAGAGCAGCCGAAGCCGCCAGGGCAACGGCTTTCCTGGTGTATGACATGAGCGGCATCAGTGAATGATCGTTCGATACGGCTTTGCGGCGCGCATCGCGTCGCGGCCGGGAGATCGAGAAGCGACGCGAGCATCGCCTATGCCTGATCGCGTGGCCGGGCACGCGCGATGCGCCCGATGTTCGCACTCAATCGATGAAGACGACAAGGAGCCATTCATGACCGAACAGACCGATCGTCAAACGCCGCCGAAGCAGACGCCCGAGGATCCGAACGTGGCTGATCGCCGCTTGTCCGACGAGCAGCAGCAAGCGATGAAGAACGAGCCCGCGCCGCCGAAGCGCGATCACCGAGGCAAGGAGAACGAGTTGCCGAATCCGAAGGACGTCGGCGAAGCGGGATGAGTGCCCGGTCCGCGTGACGTGCGCGCGCCACGCGGATTCCAAAGGCCAGATTAACAACGTACAAATTACATGCTGCTCGCTGACGGGGCGAGCGGCAATGCCGCATGCCGGCGTTATTGCTTCACTTTTGTTGTATGGTATCCCAAGCTATCGCAGACTCCGATGCCGCGCCCGGCGACGCGTTTCGCCCGAATAAGGAAGCAAGGACGCCCATGCACGATCCTGCTCATTTTCTGCCGTCGTTCGTGTGGCGCGCGGCGCGCGACGGTGTGATCCAGTATGCGAATCCGTGGGCTTGCCGGTATCTTGGCGTCCCGTCTCCGGAGCTGGTGGGGCGGCATTGGAAAGCTTTTGTCCATCCGGACGACATCCCTCCTGTTCTCGATGCGCTGCGTCAAATGCGCGACGGCACGCTGCTGCGCAATGTCGACGTGCGTCTCCTGCGCAACGACGGCGCCTTTCGCTGGCACACGCTGCATCTGCAGGCGCGGCGCGACGAAGAAGGAGAGATCGGCGATACGGTCGGCGTAGCCATCGACATACACGAGTGCCGTCACGCATGGGCGATGTACGAGGCGAGCGAGCGGCGTCTGCAGGCCGCGTTCGCGGGCGCGCGCATGGGCGCGTGGGAATGGGACATGCAAACGCGCGTCGTGCGCATGACCGCGCAACTCGCCGCGCTCTACTCGTTTCCGCCCGGCACCGAAGCGGTCCTGCTTTCGGAAGTATGGGACCGTGTCGCGCCGGAATATCGCGAGCCTTTCCAGCGCAAGCTCACCGAAGCATTGCGCGACGGCGGCCCGTTCGAGTTCGACTTCGTGCTCGAAGGCCAGCAGGGACAACGCCGCTGGCTGCGCATGCGCGGGCATCCCGAGTTCGATCGTCATGGCGTGCTCGCGCGCGTCTATGGCGTGAGCTTCGACATCAGCATGCAGCGCGCGGACGAAGAACGTCTGAGCCTGTCGGAGCGGCGCTATCGCGCGCTCGTCGAGACGACGGGCGCGCTCGTCTGGTCCGCCGATGCGAACGGCGAGATCCGTCCATCGGGCGGGGAATGGGAGGAGTTCACGGGCACGCCGCCCGACGAATTGTCCGGCTGGGGCTGGCTCGATTACATCCATCCCGACGATCGCGAGCGCACGCATCGGGCATGGCTCGATGCCTTGCGCGAAGGCACGGCGCGCACGCTCACCTTTCGCATGTATCGGCGCGACGGCGCTTATCGCATGGTCGAGGCGCATGCCGCGCCGCTCTACGACGATAAAGGCAACCTGCAGGAATGGTTCGGCACGACGACCGACGTCACGCCGCGCTATGAGGCCCAGGCCGCGATCGAAGCGCGCAGCTTGCGTCTGACGGTGGCGATGCAGGCCGCGCATATCCGCATCGCGTCGTTGGAACTCGCGACATGGACGCTCTTTCTCGAAACCGGCGGCGAGCGCCAGATCACCGAGACGCTCAGTTACGAGGCCGCGCTCGCACGCGTGCATCCGGAAGACAGTCCGGCACTCGATCGCTACGTGCGCGGCCTCGCGCAAGGCGCGGACCCCGACGGCACCTTCGAGTTCCGCGTGCGCAACATGCACGGCGAGCAATGGATGCAGGGCAACGCGCTGCTCCAGCGCAGCAAGGACGGCCAGCCGTTGCGCATCATCGGCAGCGTGATCGACATCACCGAGCGCAAGCATATGGAACTGATGCTGCGCGAAGCCGGACGCCGCAAGGACGAATTCCTCGCGATGCTCGCGCATGAACTGCGCAATCCGCTCGCGCCGTTGCGCACGGCCATCGCGCTTCTGCAAAAGGATCAGGACGGCGAGACGCATCTGCGCGAACTCATCGATCTGATGGGCAGACAAGTGGAACACATGACACGCATCGTCGATGATCTGCTCGAAGTCTCGCGCATCACGCAGGGGCGCATCGCGCTGCAAGTCGAGCCGATACTCGTCGGCACGGCGGTGTATCACGCGGTGGAAGCGATCGCGGGCATGGTCGAGTCGCGCTCGCAGAACATTCAGGTCGATGTGTCCGACGCGACCACATGGGTATGCGGCGATCCCACGCGGCTCTCGCAGATTCTCGTGAACGTGCTGAACAATGCTAGCAAGTACACGCCCGAGCAAGGGCGCATTTCCGTGAGCGTGCAGGCGGACGATGCGTGGGTATCGATCGTCATTGCCGATACGGGCACCGGCATTTCGTCCGATCTCCTGCCGAAAGTGTTCGAGCTTTTCTCGCAAGGCGAGCGCACGCTGGACCGCTCGAACGGCGGGCTCGGCATCGGCTTGTCGCTCGTGAAGAAGCTCGTCGAGATGCACAAAGGCACGATCACCGTGCAAAGCCCGGGGCCGGGCCTCGGCACGACGGTGACCGTGCGGCTGCCGCGCGTCTCCCATCACGAACGGCATTCGGCGCTCGCCCTTTCGGAGACGAGCGTGCGCGAGACGCGCGCCGCGTTGCGCATACTCGTCGTCGACGATAACCGCGACGCCGCCGATTCGCTCGCGATGCTATGCGAGTCGGAGGGACATGTCGCGCGCGTCGCGTACTCGTCGTCCGAAGCGTTGGAGGCCGCGCCCTTGTTGAAGCCCGATGTGGCGCTGCTCGATATCGGCCTGCCCGATATCGACGGCTACGCGCTTGCGCGACGCCTGCGCCGCAAGGGCGACACGACGCCTTTGCTGATCGCGATCACGGGCTATGGGCAGGCAGAAGACCGGCTGCGCGCGCAATCGGCGGGTTTCGATTACCACTTCGTGAAGCCGGTAAACGTGGACAGCCTGCTCAAGCTGTTGTCTTCGCTGACAGTCACGCGCTGACGAACCTCGCTCTACAATGGGCGTTCGATCAACGCCTTCGAGGACGTCATGACGCACAAGCCCATCAGCCGCTATCCCGTTCCCGATCCGCGGGAATGGCCCGACGATATCCGCGCGCGCATTCTCGAAGTGCAGGACAAGGCGGGCTTCGTGCCGAACGTGTTTCTCACGCTCGCGCATCGTCCCGACGAGTTCCGCGCATTCTTCGCCTATCACGATGCGCTCATGTTGAAGGACGGCGGCCTGACCAAGGGCGAGCGCGAGATGATCGTCGTTGCGACGAGCGCGGTGAACGATTGCCTCTATTGCGTCGTCGCGCATGGGGCCATTTTGCGGATCTATGAAAAGAACGCGCTCGTCGCGGATCAGGTGGCGGTGAATCATCGCAAGGCGGATATCACGCCGCGTCAGAAAGCAATGCTCGACTTTGCGTTGAAGGTGTGCCGCGCGTCGGGCACCGTGGACGACGATGACTTCACCGCACTGCATGCGCATGGATTCAGCGATGAAGATGTGTGGGACATCGCGGCGATCACGGCGTTCTTTGGCTTATCGAATCGCATGGCGAATGTGATGTCGATGCGACCCAATGACGAGTTCTTTTTGATGGGGCGTGTGCCGAAGGAGCCGAAGTAAGAACCCATGCGCCTCCCTCCGCTGAAAGCCATCATTGCGTTCGAAAGCGTCGCGCGGACGAAAAGCGTCAATCGCGCCGCCGACGAACTCGGCCTCACGCCTTCCGCCGTCAGCCATCAACTGGCGAATCTGGAGAGCATCGTCGGGCGTGCGTTGTTCACGCGGCTCGGACGCGGCCTCGTGCTCACGCCGACCGGCACGCAATATCTCTCCGATGTGACCGGTGCGCTCGCTGAGCTGAATCGCGCGACCGAGCGCGCGTCGAGCGAAACGTCGGTCGAGATACTGCGGATTCATTCGAGCCCGAGCTTCGGGCTCATGTGGCTGTTGCCGCGTCTCGCCGCGTTTCAGGAAGCGAACGGCGACATTCAGATGAACCTTGCGTGCTCGTATGAGAATGTGTCGTTCACGTCCGGTTACTACGATATCGATGTGCGTCACGGTTATGCACATTGGACCGATGTCGAAGTGAAGACGCTGCGCCATGAAACCATCGCGCCGCTTGCATCCCGCGCTTATCTCGAGCGCTTTCCGGTGTCATCGCCTGACGATCTTCTGGAGCGGCGGCTGATCTTCTCCGAATCGCCGCTCGTGCAATGGCAGCAGTGGTTCGGCAAGTTCGGCGTCGCGGTGAAGCGCAAGGCGTTCGATTTTTCGTTCGACCGCTCGTATATGTCGCTCGAAGCGGCGGCGCTGGGGCATGGGATCGCGCTGGAGAGCACGATGCTCGCGTCGGTGCATCTGGAGCGGGGTTCTTTAGTGCCTGTGTTCGGCGAGGAGTATGCGGTTGAGGTTGGGGCGCATCATCTGGTTTACCCGAGTCAGAATGCGGGGCTGCCGCGGGTGGCTAAGTTTCTTGCCTGGATGGATGAGCAAATCGAGCGTCGCACCCACACCTGAAAATTTCTCAGCAATACCTGAACCAAACTCCGTTGATCCTCAGGTCAAAGGCGACGAAACTTCGCCTACACCCAAACAAATCCACGGAGACAACGATGTTGCTCGAGAACCAGGTAGTGATCGTCACGGGCGCGGCTTCGGCGCGCGGTATCGGCAAGGCAACCGCCAAAGCGCTCGCCGCGCAGGGCGCACGCATCGTCGTGCTGGATCTGAAGGAAGGCGACGCCCAAAGCGCCGCGAACGATCTGGGCGAAGGTCATCTCGGCCTCGCCTGCGATGTCACCGACAAGGCCGCGTGCATCGCCGCCGCCAACGCGACGATCGAGAAGTACGGGCGCATCGACGTGCTCATCAACAACGCGGGCATCACGCAGCCGATCAAGACGCTGGAGATCGGCACGGATAACTTCGATGCCGTCATCGGCGTGAACCTGCGCGGCACGCTCAACATGTCGCAAGCCGTGATTCCGCAGATGAAAAGGCAAAAGAGCGGAAGTATCGTGTGCATGTCGTCGGTGTCGGCGCAGCGTGGCGGCGGCATCTTCGGCGGGCCGCATTACAGCGCGGCGAAAGCCGGCGTGCTCGGTCTCGCGAAGGCGATGGCGCGCGAGTTCGGCGGCGACGGCATCCGCGTCAATTCGATCACACCGGGCCTCATCCAGACCGATATCACCGGCGACAAGCTCACGCCCGATATGCGCGCGGACATCATCAAAGGCATTCCGCTCGGCCGGCTCGGCGAGGCAGCCGATATCGCGAACGCATGCCTGTTTCTCGCGAGCGATCTTTCGTCGTATCTCACGGGCGTCACGCTCGATGTGAACGGCGGCATGCTGATTCACTGATCGCACGAACCGGCGCACTCGGAATAACCGAGGCGCCTTGCCAGCAACATGGTTGGAGACGCAGATGAAATCCAAACTCGCCACACCGGCGGCAAGTGCTGTATTCGCATCGTCGGAAGATGCAAGCAGCTTCGAATCCAAGACCTACGCCAAGGTCGGGCGCCGCCTCATTCCCTTCCTGATGCTGTGCTATCTCGGCGCGTATCTGGATCGCGTCAACGTCGGCTTCGCCAAGCTCCAGATGCTCAACGATCTGCGCTTCAGCGAAACCGTCTACGGCATCGGCGCAGGCATCTTCTTTCTCGGCTACTTCCTGTTCGAAGTGCCCAGCAACGTGATTCTGCATAAAGTGGGCGCGCGCAACTGGCTCGCACGCATCATGCTGACGTGGGCGGTGATCTCCGCGAGCTTCGTGTTCGTGAAGTCGCCGACCATCTTCTATGTATTGCGCTTTCTGCTCGGCGTCGCCGAAGCGGGCTTCGCGCCAGGCGTGATCCTCTATCTCACGTACTGGTTCCCCGCCGCGCGCCGCGCCAAGGCGCTCTCGCTTTTCTTCATGGCGATTCCGCTCGCGGGTATCGTCGGCGGGCCGCTCTCCGGCTACATCATGCATGCGTTCCAGGGCGTGCACGGGCTCGCCGGATGGAAGTGGCTCTTCATGCTCGAAGCCTTGCCCTCGCTCTTCCTCGGCGTCGCGATCCTCTTCTATCTCGACAACGGCATCGCCGGTGCGAAGTGGCTCAGCGACGAAGAAAAGGCACTGCTCAAGCGCAACGTGGAAAAGGACAACGCGCAGACGGTCAAGCACGTGTCGATCCGCGCGTTCATCGGCGATCGTCGTCTGTGGCTGATGGCCGCGATCTACTTCTGTGTCGTGCTGGGTCAATACGGACTCACGTTCTGGCTGCCGACGATCATCCGCCGCACCGGCGTCGCGGATCCGCTGTGGGTCGGCATTCTCACCGCGATTCCGTATCTCTGCGCCATCGTCGCGCTGCCGCTGATCGGCGCGAGTGCCGACAAGCGCCGCGAACGCCGCCTGCATCTCGCGATTCCGATGCTCGTGTCCGCAGCAGGCTTCGCCACCTTGCCATTGCTCGGCGGCGTGGGCGCCTCGATCGTCTGCGTGAGCATTGCGGCAGCGGGCATTCTCGCGTCGTCGTCGCAATTCTGGTCGCTGCCCACCGCGGTGCTCGGCGGCATGTCGGCGGCGGCGGGTATCGCGGCGGTGAATTGCTTCGCCAATCTCGCGGGCTTCTTCTCGCCGGCGATCGTCGGCTGGCTCAACGACTTCACGGGCAAATCGACCGCGGGCCTGATCTTCATCTCTGTGGCTGTCGTGCTGGGCGCGGTGCTCGTGTTCTTCGTGCCCGCCAAGACCGTCAACCGCTGATTCAAATTCACTCAAGGAGACAACGCATGAGTACTCCCGTCATCGAAGAGGTGACGCTCGCCGAGCGCGCCTACCGCATCCGCCGCAACGCCCTCCTGATGGGCGAAGTGCAAGGCCAGGGCTATATCGGCCAGGCGCTCGACATTGCCGATGTGCTGGCGGTTGCCTACTTCGGCGCGATGAACTACCGCCCGGAAGATCCCGAATGGGAAGGCCGCGACCGCTTCCTGCTGTCGAACGGTCACTATGCAATCGCGCTGTACGCCGCGCTTTTCGAAGCGGGCATCCTGCCGCAGGAAGAACTCGAAACCTACGGCAGCGATGACAGCCGCCTGCCGATGTCCGGCATGGCGAGCTACACGCCCGGCATGGAAATGTCAGGCGGCTCACTCGGCCAAGGACTTACGATCGCGGTGGGACGTTGCCTCGGCCTCAAGCGCAAAGGCTCGAAGTCCTTCGTCTACACGCTCTTCTCCGATGGCGAGCTCGACGAAGGCTCGATCTGGGAAGGTCTCATGTCCGCCGCGCACTGGAAGCTCGACAACCTGATCGCGATGGTCGACGTGAACAATCAGCAGGCCGATGGCCCTTCGACGCAGATCATGTCCTTCGAGCCGCTCGTCGACAAGCTCGAAGCATTCGGCTGGTATGTGCAGCGCGTGGACGGCAACGATATCGACGCCGTGAAAGAAGCCTTCGACAACGCGCGCAACCTGAAGGAAGCGAAGCCGCGCATCATCGTGTGCGATACGAAGATGGGCTGCGGCGTGCCCTTCCTCGAACAGCGCGAGAAAAATCATTTCATCCGCGTCGATGCCCATGAATGGCAACTGGCGCTCGAAGCACTCGAAGCAGGGAGACAAGCATGAGCACCATCGAGAAGAAGCCGCGCCTGAAGACGTCCGCGATGATCGCGTCGATTGCAGGCGAAGGCCAGCTCACGCGTTCGGCACCGTTCGGCCACGCGCTCGTGGAAGAGGCGCGCACGAAGACGAACATCATCGGCATGACGGCCGATCTCGGCAAGTACACGGACCTGCATATCTTCGCGAAGGAATTTCCCGAGCGCTACTACCAGATGGGCATGGCCGAGCAGCTGCTGATGGGCGCGGCGGCGGGCTTCGCGCATGAAGGCGCGCAACCGTTCGTCACGACGTATGCGGTGTTCGCGACGCGCCGCGCGTATGACTTCATCCATCAGACGATCGCGGAAGACAATCTCGACGTGAAAATCGTCGCCGCGCTGCCGGGACTCACGACGGGTTACGGCCCGAGCCATCAGGCGGCGGAAGACCTTGCGCTGATGCGCGCGATGCCCAACATGACCGTGATCGATCCGTGCGACGCGCTCGATATCGAGCAGATGGTGCCCGCGATCTCCGCGCACAAAGGTCCGGTGTATGCGCGTCTGTTGCGCGGCAACGTGCCCGCCGTGCTCGACGAATACGACTACCAGTTCGAGCTCGGCAAGGCGAAGCTCGTGCGCGATGGCCGCGACGTGCTGATCATCTCGTCGGGCATTATGACGATGCGCGCGCTCGAGACCGCGAAGGCGCTGCAAGCCGACAACGTCGACGTAGCCGTGCTGCACGTGCCCACGATCAAGCCGCTGGACACCGAAACGATCATCCGCGAGGCAAAGCGTTCGGGGCGTCTCGTGGTGGTGGCCGAAAACCATACGGTGATCGGCGGCTTGGGCGAAGCAGTCGCGACCGCCTTGCTCACGGCGGGCGTGACGCCTGCGTATCGCCAGATCGCGCTGCCCGATGCATTCCTCGATGCGGGCGCATTGCCCACGCTGCACGATCGCTACGGCATCTCGACGAATGTGATGGCGGACACGATCAAAGGCTGGCTCGCGTAATGCACTCACTCGCGCCGCGCATTCACTTCGATCGCGCGGCGCTTCATCATTTTTTCCTGCGTCCACTCTTCTTCGCGCCCGGGGCCTCTTTCGCGACGATCACGCCGGGACCGTTCATCTCTTCCATCCACGAAAGCGCATCGGCATAGGCGAGGAACTGCTCGAGATAGCCCGGCGACAGCTCGCGCATCAGCGACAGCGACCGATGCACGAGACTGCTCGAATTGAGCGGCCCTGCGTTCTTCGGCACTTGCGCGAACGAATCGCGCAACTGCTTTTCCGCGCTGACACGCGACCACACCGAGCGAAAGTAATCGAGCAACTCCGCATGCGATGACCGGTGCAAAGAAGACGCCTTCGCGATGTCTTCGACGAGCATCGCGAGCGGTCCGCATTCGGAAGCGTCCTTGTTTTCGGCGCTAGTCGAAGCGGCACGCTCGATATCGCGCTGATACGCATCGAGCAATTGCGTGACACGTTCATCGAGCATGCGGCGCGCCTCGCCTTCATACGCGGCCGCGCGCCGGTCCAATGCATCGATGAGATGAAAGCGCACGGGATTCGCGCGATCGTCGCCGCTCGCACGCCATGCGTCGAGCATCGCGCGTGCCGATGCCGCGTTACTCATGCGCCTTCACCGCGCCGTTCGAAGGCCGCGGCACAGCCGAGATTTCGACGCGCCGGTTCTTCGCGCGTCCGCCTTCATCGGCGTTGGAACTCACGGGCTGCTCCGAGCCGAACGCGGCGGCAAACACCGACGACGACGGCACGCCCGCATCGATCAGCGCGCGCATCACCGTCAACGCGCGTTTCGCCGAAAGCTCCCAGTTGTCCGCGAAGCGCCGGTTGCCTTCGTGCACCTGCTGATCGTCGGCGAAACCGCTCACCATGAGAATCTCCTCGTGCGCGCGCAGGTAGGTGTCGAGCGGCCCGGCGAGGCTCTTCAGCACGTCGCGGCCCTGCGGCTGCAACTGATCCGAGTTGAGCGCGAAGAGCACATTGCCGCTAATGCCGATGCGCCCGTTCACGAGCGTCACGCGCCCCGACGCGAGCGGCCCCGCGAGCGCCTGCTCCAGCGTCTTGCGGCGCTGCGTTTCCTGCTGCCGATGCTTCACCTCTTCGTCGAGCTTGTTCTCGAGCTGCAACTGCACGCCGATCACGCCGACGAGTATCAGCACGAACGCGCCCAGCAGCACCGACATCAGATCGGCGAACGCGGCCCAGATCGGCGCGGCGTGTTCCGCGCCGCCGTCGATTTCCTCGTTCATGCCGCCCGCGCTCCGGCCACGCGCTGACCCGCGATATGCTGCAGGTCCTCGACGATCTGCTTCTGCGACATCATGCTCAGGTCGATCACTTCCTTCGCCTGCGCGACGTAGTACGCGAGTTGCTCGTCGCTGCGCGCGAGCGATTTGTCGAGCGCGCTCTCGATGCGTTCGAGATGCGCGACGAGCTTGTCGTTCGACGCGCCGAAGGACTGCACGGCGGCGCCGAACGCATCCGACAGGCTCGCCATTTCGACAGCGCTCGTCGTCACTTGCGCGGCCATCGCACCGAGCTTGCCGGCTTCGGCTTCCACGGTGCCGGTGAACTGCGTGCCGACGCGTTCGAGCAATGTGGCCGAGGTATCGACGAGAGCGTCGATCGCGGCGCGCTGCTCGTTCGATGCGAGATTCACCGCATCGAGCAAGGTCTCGACCGTGGCGAGCAGACGGCTGCGCTCTTCGAGCATCGCGGTATCGCGGACCATCGAATCGGAGAGCTTCTGACGCATCTCGGCGACCACTTCAGCCGCGGCCTTCGGCGCTTCGGATGCGGCCTGCACGAGACGCTCGATCTCCGCGATGGTCGCGCTCGCATGCGCCTGCGACTGCGCGGACATGGCATGCGCGGCTTGCGCGAGCGCATCGCAAATGTCCTTTTGACGATTCGCGGCCACCGTGCTCGTTTCCTGCCATTGATCGCCCAGCGAAGCGGCCATCGTATCGAGCGCGTTGCTCCATGCCGCGAGACGTTCCTCGCCGCGCTGAGCGAGTTCCGCGCGCAGGTCCGCGTGCGAGCGATCGACCGATTGCACGAGCGACGCCGCGTGTTGCCCGAAGCTGGCCGCGGCGGCGGTCAACGCATTCTGATTCTGTTCGGCTGCATGCCCGTTCGCGCGCGCGTGCTGCGCGAGCGCTTCATGCCATGCTTGCGACAGGTTGCCCGTCGCGGTTTCGAGGCGCGCGGATACGTCATCGACCAGGCTCGACGAGCGCGTTTCGAACGTCTGCGCGAAGCGTTCCAGCGATGCATCCATGCGCGCGACGAGCGCATCGCTCGACTGCTCGTGCTTCGC
The DNA here is from genome assembly GCF_056930355.1 of Caballeronia sp. 11_S32. Lineage (NCBI taxonomy): Bacteria > Pseudomonadati > Pseudomonadota > Betaproteobacteria > Burkholderiales > Burkholderiaceae > Caballeronia > Caballeronia sp. 11_S32. Next base: position 575,641 of record NZ_JBXOWH010000001.1, on the reverse strand, counting down.
GACCGACGACTCCAGCCCGCCCGACACGCGATCCATCTGCGCGGACACCCCTTCCACGAGATGCGCCGCGCGCCGATCGAATGCCAGCGCTAAGCGGTCGAGCGATCCGCTCATCTCGTCGACGAGCGTTGCATTCGACTGCGCGTGTTTCGCAAGCGACTGGTTCCAGATCTCCGCGACCTTCGCCGACGATGTCTCGAAGCCGCTCGACAATCCTTCGAGCTGACGCGCGACGGCCTGTTCCACGCTGCCATGCAACGCCGTGACTTCGCGCGCGATGCCGTCCATCGTCGCCTGCATGACGGGCTGCAGCGCGGCGCTCGCGGCACGCGCGCTATCGGCGACGCTCTGCTTCAACGATAGCTCCACCGATGTCGCAAGCCGCCGGTACGAGGTCTCCGCCTTCGCATGAAACGCATCCTGACTCGCAATCTGCCGTTCGCTCGCCGCGATGCTCTGCTGCTCGATCGCGAGCGTCATCGACTGAAGACGGTCGACGAGCTTTGGCATCAGCTCTGTCTGAAGTTGCAGCAGCTTGAAGGTTTCCTCGCGCTGATGCGCCTGCGTGAAAGCGCGCAGCGTCGTCGCGATCTTCATGTCGAGTTGCTGCGTGACCTGCACGCGTTCGCGGCGGCATAGCGCGGACAAGAGGCCGAGCATCGCGGAAGTTGCGACGCCCGCGATCGACGTGCCGAACGCGAAGCCGAGGCCCGTGACCGGCGCGGCGAGCGACGCGCGGATCGCCGTCAGATCCGATGCGCTCTGCAATGCGGTGCCGGTGCCGCGCAAGGTCGCGACCATGCCGAGCAGCGTGCCGAGCATGCCGAGCAGCACGAGCAGGCCGACGAGATACGGCGCGAGCGCCGGCCCCGGCAGAGCCGCGCGCTCGCCTTCGACGCGCAGCCGCACCGCATTGCGCAGGCTCGGATGCAGCGTATCGAGCCACGAAGCCAGACTGCGCGGCGCGCTCGTCAGTTGCGCGACGGCCTGCTCCAGCGTGACGGTGATCTGCTGATAGCGGCGCAGTTCGGCCGCGCCCGCGAGATAGCATGCGGCGATCACGAGCGTGACGGCGAACGCGATCGCATTCGACGCGATATACGCGATGCCAATGCCGAGAACCGCGGCGAGGCCAATCGAAAAGACAGCAATGTTCAAAAGATTTCTGGGCATAGCGAGCCAGTTAGCGGGTGCGAAGAGCCGCGAGCAAGCCTTCGATCGGTTGAAAACGAATATCCAGTTCGGCGAGCAGCACGCTTTGCAGGTCCTTGCGAAACACATCGAGCCATGCGCTGGGCGTCGATGCTTCCTGCGAAGCGTGGGCGCTCTTCAAGCGCTCGAAGTGCTTGCCGAGCAATGCGGGCACGTTGGCGAGCTGCGTGCGCTCGCGCGCGCTCAATGCCTGTTCCATGACGGCATCGACGACGGCGAGGCGCGCCATGTCCTGCGACTTCGCCGCGAGCATCGCCCGCAAGCGAGCCCGCAGCGCACCGATATCGGACTCCATCGCCTGCTGCAGCGACACATAGCGCTGGCGAAAGTCCGCGTAGTCGGGCGGCGCCTCATCCGGCGACGGCTGCACCGCCGCGCGATGCCTGCGGCGCGCGGCCGCTTCCTCGCGCGCGAAGGCGCCCGCGAGCGAGGACCGCACGCGCGCGCACTCCTCTTCCACGCCGCGCGCAACGGATCGCGCGCCGAATGCGGCGGGCGGATCGGTCGCGAGCGCGGTGGACAGCGCGATCGCATCGGTCCAGCCGAGCCATTGGCTCAGGCGGTCCGAAAGCGATTGAGCGGGTTCTTGAACGTCGAGATCGGCAAAATGTGCCAGCAGGCGAACGAGCGCCGGGCCGCTGAATGCCGTGCGCTTCATGCCTTGCACAGGATCACCGGGGGCAAAAGGACAGTATTTTACCTTCGTCGACGAAGTGGCTGCCTCGTTTCGTGCCGAGTCATGGCGACGCGGCGGCGAGCGCGCCCGTCAAGGCGCTTTCGCGGGCATGAAAGCGAACGCGGGCGCCGCGACGAAGCTGCCCGCCGCCTCGCCCGAAAAGACCTGTCCCGCATCGATCGTGAGCTTCATCACCGGCGCGCCCGGATTCAGGTTGAGCTTCTTCAGCGACACCCAGAACGTATCCGGCCGCGTGGCCGAATCGAAGTAATAGATCAGGTTCTGCTGATCGGACACCGTGCGCCATATCGTCGATGAAAGATTCGGCTGCTCCGGCGCGCTGATGCCGAGCGGCACGCTCACCGAACGCATGACGCTCATCACGCTCGCCACCGCCTGAAACGCATACGACTTCTGCGGCACGCCTGCCATGTAGTTCGCGTCGGCCTGCTTCGGAATCGCATCGAGCAGAAACGAAGCGCGCACGAAGCGGTCCGCCGCGCGATTCGTGCCCGGCAAAAAGCCCATGCCGCCAACGCTCTTCCAATACGTATCGATCGCGAGCTGCTCGTCGTAGATCGGCGAGTTCGTCATGACCTTGTACTTCTTGCCCTGATGAATGATGAGCTTGCCGTTGATGTACTCGAAAATGGCCGAATCGCCGCGCGCATCGGAAAGCGAAAGATGAATCGTGAGCGGTTTGCCGTTGGGCAAAGGCGGCGCGATGATCTGGAACGGCTCGCGCGAAAGCACGTAGACGGCTTGCCCGACGGTCGCGAAGTTGTCGAGCGCGTATTGCGCCCACAGGCTGATCGACATCGGATCGCGCTTCGGGTCGGGCTTGCCGTAGTCGGTCTCCGCGAGATAGAGCGCATTGGCGACGAGCCCGCGCTCGTTCATGCCATCCACCGTGCCGATCTCGTAACCCGACACCACGACGCTCCCGTACTTCGATTTCCATTTGATCGAGCGCGGCCCCGCGTTGCCATCGCGTTCGATGCCCGCGGGCATCACCCAGAGATTCGAGCGCATGTCCTCGGACCAGTCCATCGAGCGGCCCGTGATGACGAGGCCTTTGTCGCCGACATAAAGCGCACGCGTGCAAGCCAGCGCAAGCGACGTGGACAGCAATGCGAGCGCGACGATGCACGCGAGCTTCTGAGTCAGTCGGGTCATGGCCGTATTCCCTCTCGTCGATGATTGAAATGCCTGCATCATCCTTCATTGAGCGGCGGAAGAGCCGGGCCTCGCGTGCGGCGTGAACGCGTCCATCGCGCCCGGCGATGCAGCGTCACGTGCACGCCGCTGTCCGCGCCTTCGTAGTGCGATTCGACCGCTTTCGCGAGTTCCTTCAGCGCGGGGTCCGCTTCATGACCGAGTTCATCGAGGCGCGCGGGATGCGCGAAGCGCGGGTTCGCATCCATCCATCGATAGAGCGCCGGAACCACGCGCTTCATCACGCCTGAATCGATGGCTTGCTTCAACGCGCGCCACGCGGCGAACTCGCCCTCCGCCCGCTTCCTGCGCTCCGCGATCCACCAGCGCGACAACCGTTCGAGCCCCATCCTGACGCGCGGATAGAACCAAACGCCCGCTCCAACGCAAGCCAGCACGATGCACGCATACACGATGTCCCGCGCGTTCAGGAAGATCACCGTGTGGCGCGCCGCGCCCGCGAGCGCATCGGCGGGAATCTCCCACAGCGGTTTTTCATGAGCCGCCCGCGCGTTGAAGTGCACGGCGGGCAGACGAATCGTTTCGCGCCGATGCGTCGCCGTGTTCCACCATTCGATGTCGATCGGCGGCAGTTCATAGCGCCCGCGCCTGTTCACGACATACGTGACCGTGTCGGTCCGCTCGCCCGCGACGAGCCCGGTGCGATCGTCGGAGATATTACGGGTTGCGGGCGGCTTCGGATAGCGGCGCAAGCCCTCGATATCACCGAACGGAACCGGCGCGATCAGCATCGACTCGGTCGCATCTGCGCGCTGCGTGACGATGCGCGTCACCGTGCCGCCCACTTCGAGCTTGCCGTCGCCGGGCTCGATGCGCTGCGTTGCCGTGACCTTGGGCGCGGGAAAGAACGAGGTCATGCCTTCTGCGCCCGGCGGCAGCGTCGCGGTGAACCTGAGCGGCGGCGTCTGCAGCGCCACGGGCGTGTTCATGCCGCCCGGATGCAGTGTGATCGAAAACGATGGCACATCGAACGCGCCCGACGTGCGCGGAACGATGCGATACACGCGGCTCACGCCGAACCATCGCACGCCGTCGATCGTGTCGTTGACGTTCAGCGCGTTTTCATCGGGCAGCGTGACGAATGCATCGCGCATCTCGAAGAGCGGCCAGTCGGGCGCGGCGGTGAACCAGGTCGTCGTCAGCGCATCGACGATGAGCTTCACCGCGCTGCCCGCCACGACCGGCCCCGATGGTTCGAGATGCGCGCGCAGCATCGTGCGTGGCGCGTCGTCGGCCCATGCGAACGAGCATGCGAGCCACACGCAGAGCGTCGCGGCGAAGCGGCGCATCATGGTCCGCCTCCCCCGCCTCCCGCCTCCTGCGCGAACCGCTGATGCAGGAACGCCGCCGGCGATGTGTTCAGGTTGCGCATCCATGCTTCTTCCGAAGGGCGCAGCCCCTCTACGAGCACTCGCTTGCCCTCCTTGCCCTTCTTCTTTTGCACGTCGATCTGATCGGGCTTCAGCGTCGTGGATTCGTCGCTCTCGTCCTTCTCGTCCTTGACAAGCTTCTGCACCAGATCGCGGTTCGCGCGCGCATCGGCGAAATCGGCGCGACGGGCGAGCGCGTTGTCATACGCCTTCACCGCGCCTTCATAGTCCTTCAGATGCGCGAGTGTATTGCCGATATAGAAGTACGCCTGCGCCGTATTCATGCGCGAGAATGTTTCGAGCGCATCGGCATAGTCGCCCGCGAGATATTGTGCGCGGCCTTTCCACATCGGATCGTCGAAGCGTTGCGCGGCGCGCTTGTAATCGCCGTGCTCGAAGCTCCATCGGCCTTGTTGATCGTGCGTCGCGAAGAGATCGCGCCATTCGAACGAAGCCGCGCGCGCCAGGCTGGGCGCACCGGTAGTCGCAAGCGCAATCAATACGACGGGCAGCCATTTCACCGTCCATCCGCGCCTGAAGCAATACAGCGCGATCACGAGTATCGACAGCACGAGCCAATAACCGCTCTCTTTCCAGCGCGGCACGATCTTCGTTTCCTGCGCCGCTTCCAGATAGACCTGCGCGCGGCGCTGCACCCATTCGATGTCGTCGTCATCGGCGCGCATGCTCGCGAGCGGAATCGACGCCGCCTGCGTGACCTTGCGGATCGACGCGGCATCGAAGGTGCCCGTGAGAGGACGGCCCGCATCGTCCATCGCAAGCTCGCCGTTCGATTTGCGTATCGGACCGCCGTTCTCCGTGCCCACCGCGAGCCATAGCAGCTGATGCTTCGACGCCTTCGCGATACGCAAAAACGCATCGGTGCCGCTATCGTCGAAGCCGTCGCTCATGAAAACGATCGTGCCCGCCGCTTCGTTCTTTTGCAGCATGCGTTCGGCAATCGCGAGGCCAGCCGCTGCGTTCTTGCCATCGCGCGGCATCAACTCGGGCGCGAGCGCGGGCACATAGAGTTCGAGCATGGCGGGATCTTCCGTCGGCGGCACGACGAGATGCGCACTCGATGCAAACACGACAAGCCCCGTGCGCGCGCCCTTTCTCGCCGCGGCGAGATCGAGCACCTTCTGCTTCGCACGTTCGATGCGCGTCGGCGCGATATCCGCCGCATCCATCGAACGCGCGAGTTCCAGCACGACGACGAGCGGCGCCTTGTCCTGATCGAAGGGCGGGCGCTCCTGCTGCCATGTCGGTCCCGCAACCGATATCGCGCCGAGCGCGATCAGCGCGGACAGCGCATGCACCGGCTGCACGCGGCGCCGCGTCTTCTCGCCGACGATCAGATGATCCAGCAAGTCCGGCGCGATGATATTGCGCCAGCGCGCGCGCACGTCGTTGCGGCGCAGCCAGACGAAGGGCAGCAGCACGGCGGGAATCAGCAGAAGAAGCCACATGGGCCGCAGAAAATGGAACGCGGTGAGATCGATGGCCATGTCAGGCCTCCGCCTCGTCCATTGGCGCCGCGCGGCGCGGCGCGCGCAACATCGCGATGAGATACGCGAGGATGTGATACAGCGTGAGTATCGACACGGCGAGCGCGAGCGGCACCCAATAGAACTCGCGCTGCGGACGGTAAATCTCGCGCTTGATCTTCTCGGGCGTCATCTTGTCGATATCCGCGTACACCGCGGCGAGATCCTGCTCGCGTCCGAGCGCATGAAACGCGCTGCCGCCCGTCGTCTTGGCGATGCGCGCGAGCGCGTCGAGATCGACCTTGTCCTCGCCTTGCGTGTCCGGATCGCCGATGCCGATCGTATGCACGACGATGCCATGCCGCTTCGCGATCCGCGCCGCCTGCTCGGGCGGAATCGCGCTCGCGGTGTCGTTGCCGTCGGTGAGCAGCACGAGCACCTTCTCCTGCGCGGGCGTGTTCTCCATCAGCTTGACGGCGAGACCGACCGCATCGCCTATCGCCGTGCGCGGCCCCGCCATGCCGATACGCATAGCGTCGAGCAGCATCAGCACGCTGTCGTGATCGAGCGTGAGGGGCGCTTGCGGATACGCGGCATCGCCGAACACGACGAGACCGATGCGGTCGCCCTTGCGCTTCGCGATGAAATCCGCAACCACGCGCTTCACCGCGCTCAGGCGATCCATGCGTTCGTTCGTTGCGGTGTCGATGAAATCGCGCTCGCTCATCGACTGAGACAGATCGATCGCGAGCAGCAGATCGCGCGCGGGCATGTCGCGCGTGACGGGTGCTTCGACGAAGACGGGACGCGCCGCCGCGATCAGCAGGAGCCCCCAGAGCAAGGGCATCAGCACGCGTTGAAGCCAGTTGCTGCGCAGACGCACACCGCCGGGCGCGGGTTTTTCTCCGGCCGCTTGCGCCATTTCCTGAAAGAACGGCATGCGCACCGCCGAGGCCGTCGTGCGATATGCGGGCACGAGCCACCACACGAGCGCGGGCAGCGGCAAGAGCAGGAACATCCACGGGAATTCAAGCTTCCACATGATGATGCTCGATCCAGTCGCGTGCGGCCCGCGCGAGGCGCTCTGCTTTCTCGCGCGTGACGGCGGCCAAAAGTTCAGCGGGCGCATAGCTTGCCGTGTAGAGCAAAGCGCCGCTTTCATCGTCGAACGAGCCGTTCGTCTTCTTCAGATACGCAAGCCATGATGCGCCGCTCAGTGCGGCTACTTGCCCGCGTGGGGCGGCTGCGAGCGCCGTGCGCTTGATGAGGGGCGCGAGTTCGGCGAGCGCCTCCGCGCGCGTGGATTCATCGCTCAGCTTCGATTCGATGCGTGCGAGCGCGGCAAGCGCCTCGCGACGGTAACGCGACTTCTCACGACGACGCCACGCAAACAATGCGGCGACGAGCGCGATCACGACCACCAGCAACGCGACGAACAGCCAGCCGATGGTCTGCGGCGCATACGAAACCGGCGCGGGCAACGGCAACTCACGCAGCGCTTGCAGCGCGGCCGGCGTGTCTTGCGGAACGAGCGCGTCGCTCATAGGCCGCCTCGCGGCGCATGACGCGGCCGTTCGCCGAATAGCCTGCGCACCTGATCGACAACGGGCTCCGCCGTCGATAAGGCCATCAACGGCACGCCGCTCGCGCGCAGCAAGTCCGCGATCTCGGCGGCGCGGCCCCTGAAGAGACTCGCGAGCGGCGCGCGCACGCGTTCGTTCTCGATACGCAATTCCACCTGCAGGCGCCCTTCGCTGACGACGAGCGCGCGATGCGCCGGCATGCGCTGCCACATGGGATCGAAGACGAGCGCGGCGATCACATCGTTATGGGCCGAGAGTTGCCGCAAGAGCTGGCGCGTGCGTTCATCGGCGCCCGCGAAATCACTCATGATGCACACGAGAAAATCATGCCCCGCGATCTGCAGCACGCCTTCGAGCGCGGCGTTCAGTTGCGTGTAGTTCGTGCGCGCGGGACTGTCGGCGGCGAGTGCGCGATTCATGCGGCCGATCGCACCGAACAGCATCTCGATGCGCGTTCTGCTGCGCAAGGGCCGCACGCGCACGATCTCGTCGTCACCGAAGACGACGCCGCCCACGCGATCGCCCGCCGCGAAACCCATCCATACCGCGAGCGCGGCCGCTTCGGCCGCGACGACCGACTTGAACGCGCGGCTCGATCCGAAGAACATGCTCATGCGCTGATCGACCACCACGAGCAAGGGACGATCGCGTTCCTCGGTGTACACGCGCACATGCGGCTTGCCGGTGCGCAGACTCACGCGCCAGTCGAGATGACGGATATCGTCGCCGGGCAGATAGCCGCGCAGTTCCTCGAAGTTCAAACCGCGCCCGCGCATGCGCGATGCATGCCTGCCCGACAGAATGCTCGACACCGGCGCCGGCGCGAGAAAGCTCAGGCCGCGCGCGCGGTATTCGAGCCGAGCGAGATGCGCGGCATCGACATACACGCTTCCGATCGGATCCTCTGCGCTCGCCGCCATCGAAACGTTCCTCCGGAATCAGGCAGGCACGGCTACTTTCTCCACCAGCCGGTCGATCACCGCGTCCGCGCCGACGTTGTCCGCGTTCGCATCGTAGGACAGCAGCAGCCGATGACGCAGCACAGGATGAATCACCGCGCGCACGTCATCAGGGGTAACGAACGCGCGCTCGTCGAGCCATGCGTGCACGCGGCTCGCACGATCGACACCGATAGCGCCGCGCGGGCTCGCGCCTACTTCGATCCATTTGCCGAGGTCGGCGTCGATGGTCTCGCCATGCCGCGTCGCATTCACGAGCGACACGATGTATTCGTCGATGGCCGGCGCCACGCTCACGCGGCGCGCGGCCTCGCGGGCCGCGAATATGTCTTCCTGCGAGAGCGTGTCGAAGCTCGTCTTTTCGCCTTCCGTCTCGCGCCGCAGGAGACGCAGCATCTCGCATTCGCTCTGCTGCGACGGATACGTGATCAGCACCTTCAACAGGAAGCGGTCCATCTGCGCTTCGGGCAGCGGATACGTGCCTTCCTGTTCGATGGGGTTTTGCGTCGCCATGACGAGGAAGAGGTCGGGCATTGCATGCGTCTTGCCCGCCACGGAAATCTGCCGCTCTTCCATGGCTTCGAGCAATGCGGATTGCACCTTCGCGGGCGCGCGATTGATTTCGTCCGCGAGGATCAGATTGCCGAAGATCGGGCCGGGCTGAAACGTGAGCGTGCGCTCGGTGCCCGATTGCAGCAGTGTTTCGCCGCCGGTGATGTCGGAAGGAAGCAGATCGGGCGTGAACTGGATGCGCTTCATCGTCGCGGCGAGGCGCGCCGCGATGGCCTTCACGGTGCGCGTCTTCGCGAGGCCGGGCAGGCTCTCTAGCAGCACGTGGCCATCGGCGAGCAGCGCGATCAGGATCTGCCGTACGACGGCTTCCTGCCCCACGACCGCTTGTCCGATGCTCGCTTCGAAACGCCGGATGGTATCGCGCATGACTGGCTCTTTCCGATGGTTGTCCATCATGTGTCCCGCCTCGTGACGCTATAAGTCCGCGTGAGCGACAAGTTACTGGACCAGGGCGTTTTCGTCAAAGCATCGCATTGCTACATTTCTTGAAACGTTCGGTGCAGCAATGAAAGTAATGTTGCTCCATTGCGAGCGGCGCCCTCCATCCCTTCGCGGCACCGCTTAAAAAAAGATTGAAAACGCGTAGGCGTTCGTATATTGGTGAGTCCGAATGCCGCCGAGCCGCAAGTGGAGGGACGTGCATGAGCAATGAGTCGATGAAGCGCAAGCACGCGACGCGCGAGCAGAATTCGAAACTCGTATCGCAGCCAGCCGTGCGCGGCTCGCGTGTGCGCCGCATCGCGCTATGGGCCGTGCTGCTTCTGCTGTGCCCCGCGCTCGTCGGCTACGCGGTGAGCCGGGCGATGACCAGCCAAGCGCAGCCGTCCATCCGCATCGTCCTCGGCGACGGCGAGCATGGTCCGAAAGGCATGGCGTGGGTGCCCGGCGGCGAATTCCTGATGGGCAGCGACAGCAAGCTCGCGCAAGCCAACGAACGCCCCGCGCACACGGTACGCGTGCATGGCTTCTGGATGGACGAGCATCACGTGACCAACGCGGAGTTCCGCAAGTTCGTCGAGGCGACGGGCTACGTCACCACCGCCGAGAAGAAGCCCGCGTGGGAAACCCTGGAAGTGCAGCTACCGCCCGGCACGCCGCGTCCGCCCGACAGCAAGCTCGTGCCCGGGGCGATGGTGTTCGTCGGAACCGCGGAGCAAGTGCCGCTCCAGGACTACTCGCGCTGGTGGCGCTTCGTGCCCGGCGCGGACTGGCGGCATCCGACCGGACCCGCGAGCAGCATCGAAGGCAAGGACGATCATCCTGTCGTGCAGGTCTCGTATGAAGATGCCGAGGCCTACGCGAAATGGGCCGGCAAACGCCTGCCCACCGAAGCCGAATGGGAGTTCGCCGCGCGCGGCGGGCTCGAGCAGGCCACGTATTCGTGGGGCGATCGGTTCACGCCCGATGGCAAGCAAATGGCGAACGTCTGGCAAGGGCAACAGGCGCAGCCGTTTCCCGTCGTCAACGCGAAGGCGGGCGGCGCGGCGGGCACGAGCCCTGTCGGCAGCTTCCCGGCCAACGGCTACGGCCTCTCCGACATGACCGGCAACGCATGGCAATGGGTCGCGGACTGGTATCGCGCGGACCAGTTCAGACGCGAGGCATCGGCCGGCGGCGTGGTCGACGAACCCAAAGGCCCGTCCGATTCATGGGACCCCGCCGATCCCGGCGTGCCCGTGCAGGCACCCAAGCGCGTCACGCGCGGCGGCTCGTTTCTATGCAACGAAGCCTATTGCCTGAGCTATCGCCCGAGCGCGCGGCGCGGCACCGACCCCTACAACAGCATGTCGCATCTGGGATTCCGGCTCGTGATGGACAAGGATGTCTGGGACCGGACGCACGAAGCTCTTGTCACGACCGCTCGTTGAGCAGAGAGGAAGCAAGACCTTGAGATTCGAAGAACAAGAAACCATGCACGGGTCGCGCAGTCCGCTCGAACGTCTGCGCGGCTGCACGGCGTCGCTGCTCGCCGCGGCGCTCGTCGCCGGATGTGCGAGTCAGGTCGATAGCGCGAGCGTTCAGCCCACGGCCGGCGCGCAGGCAACCTCCACGGCACAGGCCGCCGCCGCGGTGCTGCCTTCGTGGCGCAATGGTCCCGCGCGCGACGCGATCATCAGGTTCGTCGGCGACGTGACCCGCGAAGGCTCGCCCTCGTTCCTGCCGCCCGCCGAGCGCATCGCGGTGTTCGACAACGACGGCACGCTCTGGAGCGAACAGCCGCTCTACTTCCAGTTCGTGTTCCTGCTGGACCAGGTGAAAGCCGCGGCGCCGAAGCATCCCGAGTGGCGCGACAATCCGGCGTTCCGCGCGCTCGCCGCGCACGATCAGGCAGCGCTCGCGGGTCAGCAGAAGGAGTTGATGAAGCTCGTCGGCATCGCGAACAGCGGCATGACCGTCGACGAATATGACAGCGCGATCCGCTCCTGGCTCGCAACGGCCAAGCATCCGAAGTTCCAGCGGCCCTATACCGAGCTCGTCTATCAGCCGCAGTTGGAGCTGCTCGCGTATCTGCGCGCGAATGGCTTCAAGACGTTCATCGTCTCGGGCGGGACGATCGAATTCATGCGCGCATTCGCCGAGCGCGTCTACGGCATTCCGCCCGAGCAGGTGATCGGCTCGAGCCAGGTCGTGAGTTACGAAATGCGCGACGGAAAGCCTGCGCTCGTGCGCCAGCCGAAGATAGATTTCGTCGATGACGGGCCGGGCAAGCCCGTCGGCATCTATCGGAACATCGGGCGCAAGCCGGTGCTCGCGTTCGGCAATTCGGACGGCGACCAGCAGATGCTCGAATACACCGCCGCGCAGCCCGGCCCGCATCTCGCGCTCATCGTGCATCACGACGATGCCTCGCGCGAGTTCGCCTACGACCGGCAATCGAAGGTTGGCAAGCTCGATCACGCATGGGACGAAGCGCTCGCGAAAGGCTGGATCGTCGTGAGCATGAAGGACGAGTGGAGCACTATCTATCCGCGCGACGCGAGGCAGTAGCGGTTTCTCTGAGGCGTGCGGGTGCATCGCGAAAGGAGAACGACAATGACAAGGCCGAATCTTCGACGCGTCCGGTATTTCACCGGCGCACTCGCCGCGATCGCGGCCATCTGCGTGCTCGTCGTGCCGCCGATGGTCTCGACCGCGCAGACGCAGAACAACGCGAAGCCCGCCGCGCCGGCGAAGCCGCCCGCGCAGAACACTGCGAAGCCCGCCGGCAACCAGAGCTCGAAGAAGCCGAACATCCTCGTGATCTTCGGCGACGACATCGGGCAGACCAATATCAGCGCGTATAGCAAGGGCGTGGTCGGTTATACGACGCCGAATATCGACCGCATCGCCAACGAAGGCATGATCTTCACCGATTACTACGCGGAAAACAGTTGCACGGCGGGCCGCTCCACGTTCATCACGGGTGAAGTGACCCTGCGCACGGGCTTGTCGAAGGTCGGCGTGCCGGGCGCGCCGGTCGGACTCCAGGCGGCGAACATCACGATCGCGCAGGCGCTGAAACCGCTCGGCTACGCGACGGGCCAGTTCGGCAAGAATCACCTCGGCGACCGCAACGAATATCTGCCCACCGCACACGGCTTCGACGAGTTTTTCGGCAACCTGTATCACCTGAACGCGGAGGAAGAGCCGGAGCGTCCGTACTATCCGAAGAACGATGCGGCCTATGTGAAAGCCAACGCGCCGCGCGGCGTGATCCATTCCTTCGCGGACGGCAAGATTCAGGACACAGGCCCGCTCACGAGCAAGCGCATGGAAACGATCGACGACGAAACGACGCAAGCCGCGATCGACTTCATTCAGAAGCAGGCGAAGGCGGACAAGCCCTTCTTCGTCTGGATGAACACCACGCGCATGCACCTCTTCACGCACGTGCGGCCCTCGATGCAAGGGCAAAGCGGCATGCCGGGCAACGAGTACGCGGACGGCATGATCGAGCACGACGGCGATGTCGGCAAGCTGCTCAAGACGCTCGACGACCTCAAGATCACGGACAACACGATCGTTGTCTACACGACCGACAACGGCCCGAACCAGTTCTCCTGGCCCGATGCGGCGACGACCCCGTTCCGCAGCGAGAAAGACACCAACTGGGAAGGCGCGTTCCGCGTGCCCGCGATGGTCCGATGGCCGGGACATATCAAGCCCAACTCCGTATCGACGCAAATGATGTCCGGGCTCGACTGGTTTCCGACTCTGCTCGCCGCCGCGGGCGACACGAACATCGGCGAGCGCCTGCTGAAAGGCGCGGCGGTCGGCGGCAAGAACTTCAAGGTGCATCTGGACGGCTATAACTTCCTGCCCTATTTGACCGGGCAGGCGAAGGAAGGCCCGCGCCACGAGTTCTTCTATTTCAACGACGATGGCCTGCTCGTCGCGATGCGCGAGGACAACTGGAAGTTCGTCTTCTGCGAGCAGCGCGCGCCGGGCGGGTTCCAGGTATGGGCCAATCCGTTCACGTGCCTGCGCGTGCCGAAGATCTTCAATCTGCGCATGGACCCGTACGAACGCGCGGATGTCGTGTCCGACCAGTATTACGACTGGAGCACGAAGAACGTCTATCTCGCGCAATACGCGGTGACCAAGGTCGCACCGTTCCTCGCGACCTTCAAGCAGTATCCGCCGAGCCAGCGGCCCGCGAGCTTCAGCATCGACCAGATGACCGAGTCGCTGATGAAGAGCCTCGGCACGACCGGCAATTAAGCCGCCCACGGTCATTCGATGACCATGCCCGCTGCATCGAAAGACGCAGCGGGCTTTCCTCGGAACTTGCAAGCGATGAGCCACCTCAGCGCCGACCATCCGAAGTCCGTCCGATGCGAAGCGGCCCGCAAGCCGCGCCGTGCGCACTCGCGGGACACGCGCGTTGTCACGAAGACCGCCGTGCCCGCGCTGCTGCTCTTCGCATCCGGCACGGCGGCGCTCATCTATCAGGTGTTGTGGGTGAAGCAGCTCACGCTCGTCGTGGGCATCGAAGTGCAGGCGGTGACGATCGCGATCAGCGCGTTCTTCGCGGGCCTCGCGCTCGGCGGATGGCTCTTCGGCAAGCTCGCCGATCGTCTGGATCGTGCCGATCATGCCGGGCGGCCCTTTCTGCTCTATGCCGCATTGGAGATCGCGGCGCTTTTGCTCGGCATCGGCGCGACGCAGGCGCTCGCGCACAGCGCCGCGCCTTTCGCCGCGTTGCAGGCGAGCGCCGGTCCGCTCGCGTGGGCGCTGCCCTTCGCGCTCGTCGGCGTGCCCGCCATTGCGATGGGCGGCACGGTGCCCGTGCTCACGCGCGCGCTCGCGCCGTCGCGGCAGGGCGTCGGCGGCACGGGCGGACGGCTCTATGCCGCGAACACCGCGGGCGCGATCACGGGCGCCCTGCTGCCCGCCTTCGTGCTGATTCCCTTGCTCGGCGTGCAGGGCAGCGCACTGGCCGCAGCCGCGTTGAACGCCGTCGCGGCGCTCGGCGCCGTGGCGATCTCGCGTCAGCCGCGGCCGGGCCTGGCCGCGTCCATCGCCGCCGATGCGCCACGCGCGCAATCGTCGCCCGATGCCGCGCACGCGCGCATCGCGGTGGCGCTGTATGCGGTCGCGGGCGGCATCGCGCTCGGCTATGAAGTCGTGTGGTCGCAAGCGATCGCGCAGTTCATCAGCACGCGCAGCTTCGCGTTCTCGATCGTGCTCGCGACCTACCTCTTCGGGCTCGCGCTCGGCAGCGCGATCGCCGCGCGCTACGCGGACCGCGTGCGCGATCCATGGAGCGCGTTCGGCGTGCTCATCGGCATGGCGGGTCTTTCCGCGCTCGGCGGCGTCGCGGGCGCGGGCGGCTGGCTCATGGACGCGCAACGGCACGCATCGGCGCTCACGCTCGCCGCGACCGGCAATCTGCTCACGTCGATGTGCGCGAGCTTCGCGGTGGCTGCCTGCGCGATCGTGCTCGTGCCGACGCTGCTGCTCGGCGCCGCCTTCCCCTTCGCGCTGCGCATGGCTGCCGACGGCCGCGCGGGCGATACGAACTCAGGCATCGGCGCGGATGTCGGGCGCGTGCTCGCGCTCAACACGGCGGGCGGCATCGCGGGCACGCTGTTCGCGGGCTTCGGGCTCGTTCCGTCGCTCGGGCTCATCCGCTCGCTCGGCGTGCTCGCGGCGGCGGCGGGCCTGATCGGTTTGTCGGCGGCGTTGAGCGGCGGTCTCGCGCGTCGTGCGGGCATCGTCGCATGTGCGTCGATAGCGGCGCTGTCCGCGATCGTCGCGATCATCACGCCCGCCGACCGGCTCGGCGCGCTGCTCGCGACTTCGCACGGCGGCAGTCTCGCGTACTACGAGGAAAGCGCGGGCGGCACGGTCGCCGTGCTCGATCAGGGCGACGGCGCGCAGCGCTTTCGCCGGCTCTACATACAAGGCGTGTCGAACTCCGGCGATGCGATGACCTCACGCCGCTATATGCGTCTGCAAGCGCTCGCGCCCCTCATGGTGCATACGGGCACGCCGCGCTCGGCGCTCGTCATCGGCCTCGGCACCGGCATCACCGGCGGCGCGCTGCTCACGTGGCCGACGCTGGAGAAGCGCGTCGTCGCGGAGTTGTTGCCCGCGGTCGTGCGCGCGTCGTCGCGCTTCGATGGCAATTACGGCATGAGCGCCGATCCGCGCATCGATCTGCGTGTCGCCGATGGCCGCCGTGAACTGCTTTCGCGCGACGAACGCTACGATCTCGTCACGCTGGAGCCGCCGCCGCCGTCAGCCGCGGGCGTCGTCAATCTGTATTCGACGGACTTCTATCGCCTCGCGGCGGCGCGTCTGAACGAAGGCGGCATCGTTGCGCAATGGCTGCCGCTCGCGACACAGAACGAGAACCAGACGCGCTCGCTCATCCAGAGCTTCCTGCAGGTGTTTCCGCATGCGGCCCTATGGACGACCGAGTTTCACGAGATGATGCTCGTCGGCTCGATGCAGCCAATGCCGCTCGACGTGCCGCGCATGCGCGCCCGTTTCGCGCAGCCCGAGGTCGCGCGCGCATTGCGTGAAGTCGGCATCGCGTCGCCGGAAGCGTTCGCGGCGACGTGGATCGCGGACCGCTCCGCCCTCGCCTATTACGCCGAAGATGCGCGCCCCGTCACGGACGACGATCCGCGCATCGAATATGCGCCGTGGGTGCGTCGCGCCGATTTTGCCGCGACGCTCTCGCACATGCTCGCGTTGCAAAGCGCGCCTCCGCTCGCGAACGCGGACCCGGCCTTCGTCGATACGCTCGCCGCCGAGCGCCGCACACTGCACGCGTTCTATCGCGCGGGGCTCGATGCGTATCGCGGCGATCGTGAAGCATGGACGAGCGACATCGGCGCGGTGCTGCAGGCGGATCGCGCGAATCCGTACTATCGCTGGGTGCTGGGCCAAGCGGAATAAAGCAGAAGTGCGTCAGAACACGAGCGTGGCCGTCGCCATGAAGGTCTTCGTGCTCTTCAGCCGGTTGGTGCTCGTAACCGAAGGCACCCAGCGCAGGCTCGCGGATAGCGGCGCCTTGCCGCCAAGCTTGGTGTCGTAGGTGATGATCGGACCGACCGTGAAGTCATGCCCGACGAAGCCGTTGAGGCGATCGGCGGTCGGGCCGGTGTCGTCGCCGAGCTGCTGCACGGTACCCATCACCACGCCCATGCCGAAGCCGTTCGCGAACTTCTTCAGGCCCATCACGTCGAGCGTGAAGAGCGGTGCGTTCTGATAGTTCGTCGCGGTATTGCGCGTGTAGAACTGGAAGCTCATGACCGCGTCGAACTCGAGGCCGTACTTCGGCACGAGCTTCGTATAGGCGACGGTCGGCACGAAGGTCCAGTTGTTGAGGCTCGGGTTCGCGAGCGCGCCGACTTCGTAATTGCCCGTCGGCGCCCAGATGTTGAAGGACAGCGCGATGTGATCGGTCTCCGAAAAATGGTAGCCCGCTTCGATCGGCGTGAAGAGCATGTCATAGAGATTCGACGCGCGATCGCTCGTCGTCCTGGTGAGCTGACCGGCGGCGAAGCTGCCCGTCACCTTCTCCCAGATGTAGGGCAGCGTGATGCCCGATGCGAACGCCCAGCCGCCGTAGCTTCCCCATACCTTCAGCAGGCTCGCGAGCGTGAGCGACAACTCGCCGTTCAGGCCGAGCGAAGTCTGTCCCGCAACCGGCACCTGACGCCCAGCGCCGATGGAGCCATCGAGATAGACGGTCTGCAGGCTCGCGATCCACACCGGCTCTGTCGGCACGATGCCGACGCCGGACAGCACGCTCGTCCCCGCGACGGGCCGTCCCAACGCACCTTCCGTCGCCCAAGCGTTGCCCGCGCCGAATATCGAAGCCAGCGTGAGCAGCGCCGCCTGCACGCGCCTTGCCGGGCGATGCTGTCGCGCGTTTGTGCGCGTTCCCATGTCTTCACCTCCGCGCGGTTGAAGCCTGAATCCGATAGACCCGAAGGCCATTCCCCAGCAATATTGGAATTCATCGGCTTTGTAAAGCGCGGTACGGCATTCAGCCTGCTGATCGGCGCAGTCAGCATTACTCAAGGAAACTTATCGACTCGAGGTTCAAGGTTTCATTAGTAATCTTCGATGAAGATCATTGCCTCGGTGAGCTTTTGAAGCTCGGCTATGATTGACGCTTCAATTCCGCTTCGCCAAAAGCGCATCATGCCGAAAACATTCGCGCCATTGTTTCGCCGCCTCACGCCCGCTGACGCCGAAGCATTTCGCGCCATCCGTCTAGAGGGCCTGCAACGCTATCCCGCGTCCTTCGGCGCTTCCTATGACGATGAACACACACAAGCGCTCGAATGGTTTCGCGCGCGCATTGCGGATCACGCGGTATTCGGCGCCTATGCGAGCGATGGAACGCTTGCCGGCGTAGCCGGACTTCTCGTGCCGCCCGGCGCGAAGCTCAGGCACAAAGGCATTCTATGGGGCATGTATGTGCGCGAAAGCGCGCGCGGCACGGGACTTGCGCGAGCGCTGCTCGATTGCGTGCTCGCGCATGCGCGCGGTGTCGTCGATGAAATGAAGCTCGAAGTGGCACCCGATAATCTCGCGGCCATCAGGCTATACGCCGCGGCGGGGTTCGTCGAATATGCCCGCGAACCGCGAGCGCTGAAGATCGGCGGTACGTATCACGATTCGGTCTTCATGACACTGCGGTTCGAATGATCCGCCCGCGCGCATCGTCCGTTCAAAGAGGCACGCGAAAGAGAACATCGAATTCGTCCGTGCTTTCCTCGATACAGCCGATGCTGACGAGAAACTTGTCGGTGCGAATCATCTCGATCACGCCGTCCGCGATGATCAACCGGTAAATCTCTCCGTTCTCGTTCCTGATTGCCACCCGCATGTCGATGAGCGGCTTCGTCGCGCGCGCGTGCTTCGATACGAACGCCATGATCTTCGCGTCGAGTTGCGATCTGACCGTGCCTCTGATCCATGTGCTGCGCATGGCGCCCTTGTAAGAATCGTATGTGAAGGCACGATAGCATTCGGGGCCCATATCGCGTGCGTCACAAGGGCAAGACAAACCTTTCGATATCTTTCCGGCCGAGCCGCCCGCTGCGACTCGACCGGCGCGTGCAACGTCTATGCCTCAGGAGGGAAAGCCGAGCGCCGTCGCCTTTGCGCGCAAGTCGGCGAAGCGTCCGCCGGGTGTCGGCGTTTGCGATGCGCCCTCGGCCGCTTTCGCCGCCTGCGATTTGTCGACGGTGCCGAGGCCCGTGCCGGTTGCCGGCGTGTTCGAGCATTCGAGTCCGAACGGCCCTTGCGGCACGGCGAGCGCCGGCGCATCGGTGCGCGGCGCGGCGCTCAGGTCGAGCGCATAGGCCATGTTGAACGTGTTGGGATCGCTCGCGCGCACGCCCAGCGGATCGAGCCCGAAGCGCCAAGCGAGCAGTTGATGAATCGAGCTCGGATCGAATGGATAGCGCGCCACGTTGTTCGCGCGCACGCGTGGTCCGAGCAGCATGCAGGGCACGCGGAAGCCGAGGCGGCCGTCGTTGCCGAGCTTCTGTTCGGCGGAGGTCAGCGGCCTCACCGGCGGCGCGACATGATCGAAGAAGCCGCCCCATTCATCGTAGACGATGATCATGAGCGTGCTGCTCCAGTTCGGGCCGGTGCGCAATGCCTCGTAGATCTGCCCGAGCAGCGCCTGACCGTTGCGCACGTCGGCGTGCGGATGATCGTCGTTCGAGGTGCCGTTCGCCTCGCCCGCGAAGCTCGGATCGACCATGCAGAACGACGGCAGATTGCCCCCGGCCGCATCGGAGAGGAAATCGGAAAAGCGCTTCGAGCGCCCGACATAACGCGTGCCGTACAGCGCCGTGAACGGCACGTCGTTGTAGTAGTACTTCGATGACACGTTCTTTGCGTCGAGTCGGTCCCAGATTGTCGAGAGCGACGAGGTATCGAGCGTGTCGCTCAGCCGGTCCGTTTCGCCGCTATGCAGATAGACGCGGTTCGGAAACGTATCGGCGAGAATGCCGGTCATGTAATAGTCGCAGACGGTGTATTGCGTCGCCGCCTGGCGATAGAACTCGAGATCGCTGCCCGTGAAGTAACCGATGGGCAGCAGATCGCCGCCCGTCTTGTTCGTGTCCGGCGTGAGCAGGAAGCCGTTCATCGCGCCGTTGGCGAGATGCGTGCGGCCCGCGTCATATTCATGATCCGGGTCCGCGAACTGGCAGCCCTGAAAGCCATAGGCCGCATTGGCGGAAAGCGAGAATGTGGGATGCGTCTCACCGAATGCATCGGTGAACTGCCTGCCGGCCTGCTGGCCTTCCGCGCCCGGCACCCAGCCGAGCATGTGATCGAACGAGCGGTTCTCCATCGTGACGAGCACGATGTGATCGATGCCCGATGTCGCCGGCGCGGGCAGCGCGGGGCGCGGCAGGTTCGCGCGATCGGGCGGAACGTTGCCGATGGGGCTCGTCGGCGTGACCGTGCCGGAGTTGTCGTCGCTGCCACCGCCGCCACATGCGGACAGCATGGCCGTGCTCGCGAGCGCAGCAAGCAGACGGCGGCGTACCGCGTCGGGTTCGTTCGAGGGTTTCTGAGCCATGACGGCGCTCCGTGCGAGTGTAGTTATCGGACGCCGCTCGTCTGAAACGCGGTTGCGCTACAGGACCTCGGAGGCGAACGGCTTGTGGTGCCGGGATGTAGCATTTGCCATTCCTAACACCTTTCACTCACACGACAGAAGGCTATGGACTCGTCACGACGGAACTGCTCGCGCCGTCCGCGACGCTCGCGTCGAGCGAATATGCATCGACCCCTTCGATGCAGCCGAGGTTCACGCGCCACTCCGCCGGATTCGTCCGCGTTTGATGGAACGTGTAAATTCCACAGCGCTTGCAAAAGAAATGCTTCGCGACGTGCGTGTTGAATTGATACATCGCGAGTTCGTCCTCGCCTGAAAGGATGCGCAGCCTGTCCGCCGGAAACGGCGGCGACATCACCGCGCCGCGCCGCCTGCAAAGACTGCAATTGCAGCGCACGGCAGGTTCGATCGGCGTATCGGCTTCGAATGTGACCGTGCCGCAATGGCACGCGCCTTTCAGGGTTGTCGGACTCATCGTCGGTCTCTCCTTCCATTTTTCACGCCGCGTCCTCCACATATTGCGCGAGCCCGTGGCCGAACGACCAGTCTTCGCGGCGATTCGGCGCGAGCGCGATCAGCACGTCCTCGGGCCGCAAACCCGGCGATACCGCGAGCTTCGCGGCGAGCGTCCTGTAGAAAGCCTTCTTGGTCGCGATGTCGCGCCAATCGCTCGCGGTGATGTGGATGAAGACGAGATCATCGCTTCGTTCGATGCCGAGATAGCCCGGATCGTAGATGAAGTCTTCGCGTTCGTGCTGCTGAATCAGCTGGAAGCGATCGTCGGCGGGAACCTTGAACGCTTCCACGAGCGCTTCGTGCACGCTGTTCGAGATCGCGCGGATGTGCTCGCGCGGCTTGCCTTTCACGAGTGAGATGCGGACGAGCGGCATGGTGGATGCTCCTTCGAAACGGAATCGAAAGCGATGAGTCAATCGCCGGGTGAGTCCACTCTACGCCGCGCTATCGGTGCTGAATATCGAATAGTTCTGCATCGACCGTTCGACAAAATCGAATCATCGCGCCCGCAAGGCCTCCACGATATTCATCCGCGAAGCCCGCAACGCCGGCAGAAATCCGCCGATCAATCCCATCAGCAGCGAGAAGCCGAGCGTCTGCGCGACCACCGAAGGCGTCAGAAGGAAGCGAAACGACAGATCCGCGAAGGTCTGGAAATTGGTCGTTGAAAATGAAGCGAACTGCATGAGCGCGGCACAGCCAAGCCCGGCGACACCACCGGCGAGGCCCAGCAGCAATGCTTCGAGCAGGAACGCCCCGAGCACATCGAAGCGCTTGAAGCCGAGCGCCCGCAACGTGCCGATCTCCGCGACGCGATTCGCCACCGACGCATACATCGTGATCATCGCGCCGATCATCGCCGCGACCGAAAAGATGGTCGACAGCGTGAAGCCGAGGATATTGATGAACGTCGACAGCGCCTTCGACTGATCGCCATAGAACACCTGCTCGCGCTTGGCTTCGTCGGCGAGGCGCGGGTCCACGTCGATGTCTGCCCTGAAGCGTTCGAACGCATCGCTGCGCGCGAGACGCACGACCATCGACGAAAAGCTCGTGCGCCTGAACGATTGCATCAGCTGATCCACGTCGCCCCAGATTTCCGAATCGAAGCCGCTGCCGCCCGCGTCGAAGTGGCCGACCACGGTCCAGTCGCGCTGCGCGAATCGCAAGTGATCGCCAATGCGCGTGCCGCCGAAGCCCTTCGCGATGCTGCTCCCGACGACGATCTCCGACGATCCGCGTCTGAACATGCGTCCCTCCGTGAGCTTCACTTGCGGGCGCAGCTGCACGCCCATCGGCGAGACGCCACGAATCACGACGTTCGCGGGCGTGTTCGCGCCGAGCTTGGTGAGCGAGATCAGCACCACGGTTTCCTTCGATGCGAGCGGCGCGCCGTCACCGTTCATCGCAACCGATGGATGCATCTCCATCACATTGGCCTGCGCGCGGTCGATCGCGCTCTGGATCTCGGTCTCCGCGCCCTTGCGGATCAGGACGACGTTATCGCGCTCGCCGGTCGACACGAGCGTTTTCTTCAGGCCCGCGTCGAGCATCAGCACGGTCGCGAACACGAACACGACGAGCGCGAGGCCGCCCGCTGTGAGCAGCGTCGTGAGACGGCGCGCCCAGAGATTGCGTGCGACGTAGGAGACGGGAATGGCCATCGCGCGTCCTCAGCCGATCGCCCGCAGGCCTTCGACGATGCGCACGCGGCTCGCCTGCACCGCCGGCACGATCGCCGCCGCGAGCGCCACGACGAACGCGCATGCGGCCTGCAAAAGCATGGTCTCGCGCGAGACCATGAAAACCGGGAACACGCCGCCCGTTGCGTGCTTGAAGACTTCGGCCATCGGCGGCGTCGCGAGTATGCCTATGCCGCCGCCGATCGCGCAGATCGCCATCGATTCGCCGAACACGAGCACGGAGAGAAACACCGGCCCGAAGCCGAGCGCCTTCAGCGTCGCGTACTCGGTGGTGCGCTCGCGCGCGCTCATCGCCATCGCGTTCGCCATCACGGCCATGATGATCAGGATGACCACGTACGACACGACGCGTATCGCCGCGATGATCTGATTCGACATCGCGACGAAGCCGAGCTGAAACGCCTGCTCGGTTTCCGTCAGCGTTTCGGCGAGCGAGTTCTTGAAGACCTCATCGATATTGCGCGAGACGGCCGCGGCTTCGTCCGGGTCCTTGATGCCGACCACATACACGCCGACCTGATCGACGTTGCGCTTGGTCGTCTTGCGGATCGTCTCGTTCAGATACTCCCAGTGAAAGATCAGTTGCCGCGTGATGGTCGATTCGTCGCGCCCTTCCATGATGCCGCGCACGACGAAATCCCATGTGCCCGGATAGATCGTGCCTTTGAGCGGAATCACGTCGCCGACCTTGAAGCCGTATTGATCCGCGAGCTGACGGCCGATGAGCGCGCCCTTGCGGTCGCGTCGAAAATCGGCGCGCGCCTGTTCGGAAACGATGAACTCGGGATAGAGATCGAGATAGTTCTCGGACACCGCAAACTGCGCGAAGAAGTTCTTCGGATCGCGATAGACGCCGCCGAACCAGTTCGAGCGCGCGACGATGGTCACGCCATCGACGCCGCGAATGCGGTTCTCGTAAGCGAGCGGCAAGGGAAACACGAGCGAGATCGCATTGCGCGTGACGAGCCGCGCGTTCGATGCCGCCGCCGCGCCCGCATACCACGCATCCACCACCGTATGCAGCAGGCCGTACGCGAGCACGGCAATCGTCAACCCGAGCACCGTCAGCGTGGTGCGCAGCTTGTGACGCAGCGCGTTGCGCAGGATCAGCTTGAGCACGTACATGATGGCTTAGCGCGGCGTTCCATCGATCAGTTCGCCCTTCTCGAGATGCACGAGCGCCTTCGCCGCGCTCGCGGCGTGTGCATCGTGCGTGACCATGATAATGGTCTTGCCGAGCTTGTCGTTGAGGCGCTGCAGCATCGCGAGGACATCGGCGGCGGAGTTGCGGTCGAGATCGCCGGTGGGTTCATCGGCGACGATCAGCTTCGGGTCCGTGATGAGTGCCCGCGCAATCGCGACGCGCTGCTGCTGCCCGCCCGACAGCTCCGACGGATAGTGGCTCATGCGGTCGGCCATGTTGACCATGTCGAGCACCATCGCGACACGCTCCTTCCGCTCGTGGCGCGTGAGGCGCGTCAACATCAGCGGCAGTTCGACGTTCTCGAACGCGGAAAGCACCGGCATCAGGTTATAGAACTGGAAGATGAAGCCGACGTTCGCCGCGCGCCAGTCCGCGAGCGCGGCTTCGGGCAGACGCGTGATGTCGAGCCCGCCGACGAGCAGCTCGCCGCTGTCGGGCCTGTCGATGCCCGCGATCAGATTGAGCAGCGTGCTCTTGCCGGAACCGGACGGGCCCATCAACGCGACGAAATCGCCTTGCCCGATGGACAGCGTGATGTCGGTCAGCACCGGCACCGTCTGCACGCCGCGTCGATACGACTTCGCGACGTGGCTGATTTGAACCAGAGGCGGGGCGCTCACGCTATTTCTTGGCCAGAGTGACTCTGGCGCCGTCCTTGATCTTGTCGCCGGGCGACAGCACGACCACGTCGCCGGGTTTCACGCCCTGCACCGCGAGCAGCTCGCCGATGCGTTCGCCCGCCGACACCGGCACTTCGCGCGCCGCGTCGTGCTCGATCCTGTAGACCACTTGCCTGCCGTTGCGCGTGACGACCGCCGTCGGCTGCACCGCGACGACCGCCTTCTTCTCCTCGGGCGGCACGGGCTTCGAGAGGAACGCGACTTTCGCGGACATCTCGGGCAGCACGCGCGCATCGCGCTCGACGAAACGAATCTTCACGAGCACGGTGGCTTTCGAGCGATCGACCGTCGGCACGATGCGCGACACGCGGCCCGCGAAGCGCGCGTCGGGCAATGCGTCGAGCTGGACCTCGCACGGCTGGTCGACGGCGATGCGCGAGATGTTCGACTCGGCGACATCGGCTTCGACTTCGAGCGTTTTCATGTCTGCGATGGTGACGACCGCGCCCTTGCTGTCCGACGCCGACGAGAACGGCGTGATGTTGTCGCCGACGTTCGCATGCTTTTCGAGCACGACGCCGTCGAAGGGCGCGCGGATCACGGTCTGATCGACGGCCACTTGCGCGGCCTGCGCATTGGCCTGCGCGGACACGATCGCGGCTTCGTCGCTATTGATGGACGCCTTGGCCTTGTCGTAGCGGGCGAGCGCGGCGTCGTACTGCGTCGCCGGAATCGCGCCCTGCGGAGCCAGAATCCTGAAGCGCCTGAGATCGACTTCCGCGTTCTTCAGTTCGGCGCGCTGCAGCTCGAGATTGGCCCGCGCGACCTTCACCTGCGCCTGCGCCTGCGCGAGCGACGCGGTGACGTCGTTACTTTCGAGCCGCGCGATGATCTGTCCTTCCTTCACCGGCGTGCCTTCGAGCACGCCGAGCCATTCGACGCGTCCCTGTCCCTTCGACGCGACGGCCGCCTTGCGCTGCGGCACGACGTAACCGGTGGCGTTCAGCAGCGTATAGCTTTGCGACGGATAGACCGACGTCACGGTGGCGCTTTCCACGGCCTGCGGGCCGGTCAGGCGCAATGCCACGGCGGCGAGCACGAGCAGGATCGCGACGATGACCGCATAACGCAGCCAGTGGCGCCGGCGCCGCGGCATGGCGGCGGACGGTCCCCGGTCGATTTTGAGTTTTTCTAGATCGTGTTCAGCCAATTTGTGGATTTGCGCCTCGGATGAGCCCGCGGGTGGGATGCGGTGAAAGGATGGTCAGTATAGCGCCGCGATCGCTGCTTCTTGCCCGCAAACTCCCGCACATCCGCCGACCGGAACGGCCTCGCTCGCGACGCCCACTTGTGAATTCAGGTTAAAGATGCTTTGAGTCTCGCGCCGGCTCCAGCGCTGGAAGTTGTGTAGAGTGGCCTCACATCGAGATACACCCGACACATCGAAGACGGAGACGAGACATGAAGACGTATCGCATCGCGACCATTCCCGGCGACGGCATCGGCAAGGAGGTCGTGCCGGCCGGCCAGCAGGTGCTCGAAGCGTTGGCACGCAGCACGCAAAATTTTGAATTCAAATTCGAGAATTTCGACTGGGGCGCGGACTACTACCGCCAGCACGGCGTGATGATGCCCGCCGATGGCCTGGATGCGATCCGCGACAAGGACGCGATTCTGTTCGGCTCGGCCGGCGATCCCGACGTGCCCGACCACATCACGCTGTGGGGCCTGCGTCTGAAGATTTGCCAGGGCTTCGACCAGTACGCGAACGTGCGCCCGACGCGCATCCTGCCGGGCATCGATGCTCCGCTCAAGCGCTGCAGGCCCGAAGATCTGAACTGGGTGATCGTGCGCGAAAACTCGGAAGGCGAATATTCGGGCGTGGGCGGCCGAGTGCATCAGGGGCACCCGATCGAAGCCGCGACCGATGTATCGATCCTGACGCGTGCCGGTGTCGAACGCATTATGCGTTTTGCATTCAAACTCGCGCAGTCGCGGCCGCGCAAGCTGCTGACCGTCATCACGAAGAGCAACGCGCAGCGTCACGCGATGGTGATGTGGGACGAGATCGCGGGCGAAATCGCGAAGGAATTCCCCGACGTCAAATGGGACAAGGAACTGGTGGATGCATCGACCGCGCGCATGGTCAACCGCCCCGCCACGCTCGATACTATTGTCGCGACGAATCTCCATGCGGACATCCTGAGCGATCTCGCCGCCGCGCTCGCGGGCAGCCTCGGCATCGCGCCGACGGGCAACATCGATCCGGAGCGCCGCTATCCTTCGATGTTCGAGCCGATCCACGGCTCCGCCTTCGACATCATGGGCAAGGGTCTCGCCAACCCGATCGGCACGTTCTGGTCGGTCGTGATGCTCCTCGAGCATCTCGGCGAATTCGAGGCCGCCAAGCGCGTGATGGCCGCGGTCGAAGCGGTGACGGCAGACCCGTCGCTGCATACCGGGGACCTGGGCGGCAAGGCGACGACCGCGCAAGTGACGGCCGCCGTGTGCGCGTTCGTCGAGCGGGTGGAAGCGGCTGCGGTTTGAGGTTCGAGGTTCGGTCGGGCGTCGTCGAGAATGTAAAAGCGCCTCACCCGCGACGTCATGCGTGTCGCGGGCCGCACCGATCGAATTCATCATCACGCATGCAAAATGCCGATCCGCCCGGCTTCGTTTTAAGATAGCCACTTCATCATGACCTCGGCTTCTTGCGCCAGGAGTGGCAGGTGTCTCTATTGAAACGTCGACGTGGCGCCGCGCTATGTGTTACATGCGCGCTGCTGTGCGGGTCGATATCCACTTTCGCGGCCGCGACGGGCGGCGGCCATTCAGCGACCGCTGACGATGCCGCGAGCGGCGCATCGGCGCCGGCCATCATGTCCGCCAATGCCCTTCCGCCCAACTTCACCGGCGACGATCCCGAGCACGTGCGCGATGCACTGGCGGGCCACCCGGCGCCTGGTCAGGCGCCATCGATCGCGAGCCGTGTGCGGGCGTTTCTTTCGCATCCGTTCCGCAAATCGCAGCAAGGCGCTTCTGCGGCGGCCGGTGCAAGTCAATCGAAAACGCAGACAGACACGCGGGCCGACCGCACGTTCACGTTCGTCATTCCGGTTTCATACGGCGTGCGCTACCTGTCGAAGAAGAAGGTGCTCACCGTGAATGTGTCGCTGGCGGCGCCGGAGAATCCGGACGCGATTCTGCTCAAGCAGACCGTGAAGGGACAAAGCGGCCGCAAGCTCGTCGTCGCGCCGGAGGCAAAAGCGAAGGGATTCGTGCAGACCTTCGACGTCATTCAGTTGAAACCCGAAGGCGGCATCAAGACCACCGTGCGAGGCCGCACGCTGCTGCCGAAGTTCGATCACGAGCACGACAACGAGGACTTCGCGATCGTGCTCATCTGCACCCTCGCGCCGCCCTATCTGCTGGACGACGTCGAGCACAGCGCGCCCACCGACGAAGAACCCACGGACATCACGCGCAGAACGTCGACACTGAATGGAAGCGTCGATGCGGCGTGGCTCATCGATCGCAAGGAAGGCACCATTGTGACGAAGCGGCTGCGCCTCGTGAAATAGCAGGCGCGCCGCATCCCGGCCCGATCAATACTCGATGGCCGAATCCAGCGGATAGACAGGCCGCTTCAGGTTCTCGAACGAGAAAAGGCCATAGTCGGAGCTCGTGACGCCACGGCTATCACATTCGACGAGGCCACCTGAAATCGGCACGAACACCGGGCGGCAATACATGCGCGACTTGAGGATCAGAAACCGCGCGTCACGCGGATCGATGCCGACGCTCTCGAACACGCCCAGATCCCAAGGTTCGTGCGTACGCTCCGTCACGAGGATGCGCGCCGCCGGCGTTTCGATCACCGCCGCGCGGCCCATGTACGCGCGTTGTCCCGTGTAGGTCGGGCCGCTGATGATGTACTCGCCATCGGTCAACGCGCGCACGACGCCCTTCACTTCGAGCGACGGCTTGCGGAGCGAAGCCACGCTTGCAAGCTTGTTGCCGATGCCAAGCGTGACCGTCGCGCCCTCGCCTGCTTCAAAGAGCTTCGCCACCGCTTCGGGATCGCACAAAGGCCCGACGACGATGCCGTCGAGTCCTTGCTTCAACGCTTCCTCGAATGCATCGGTCGTGTCGCACGTTCCGCCCGACATGCAGTTATCGCCGTGATCGAGCAGCAGCACGGGCTTGTCGGTTTCGCGCGCGAGTGCGGCACCCGCGCTGATCGACTGCGCAAGCGGCGCGCTGCGATACACGAAGTCGTCGCGCTCGTCCCAGATCTGCCGCGCGATGCGGTCCGCAACCTCCTGCGCTTGCGCGCGCGCACCATCCGCCACGACAACGACACTGATACAAGGCGCGGCGATATCGGCCAGCGAAAAACCCGATAGCACCGACACCGCCAGCACGCCGTTCTCGCGCTCGGCGGCGCGCGCCGCATCGACGGCGCGCTTCATCGCACCCTCGGCGGTCGAACTCCTGAGCGTGTGCGTGAGCAGCGGCGGCTGCGCCCATGCGATCACGGGCTTCGCCTTGCCATGAATGAGATCGAGCAATAGCCGCGCCGCATGCTCGCCGCTTTCATACATGTCGACGTGCGGATACGTCTTGAAGCTCGTCATCACATCTGCGTTGTCGATCATCTTCTGCGTGACGTTCGCGTGCAGATCGAGCGATACCGCGATGGGCGCATGCGGCAGCACACGCCGTACACGTTCGAGCAGATCGCCTTCGCCATCGGGCGAATTCTCCGCGACCATCGCGCCGTGCAGATCGAGCATCACCGCATCGCAACCTTCGGCTGCATCGACGATCGCCTGACAGATCGCGTCATAAGCCGCAGCTGCTACACGTCCGCTCGGATTCGCCGATGCCGATATCGGCGTGACGATCTCGGCCTCTTCGCGCTTCGCCGCATCGATGAACGCGGACATCGCCGTGCGCATGCCCGCATTCTCGCGATACGCATCGTCGCCATAACAGGGACCGTCGCGCCCGAACGCTTCGAGCGGCGTCGCTACCGGCGAAAACGTGTTGGTCTCGTGATTCATCCGCGCGATGAGAATCTTCATGCGGCGTCTCCTTCAGCTGCATTCGCCGCCCGCAGCATCACGTGCAGAAGCACGTTGCAGCCCGCTTCGAGATGATCGGCGCGCGCATCCTCGATTTCGTTATGGCTGATGCCGTCCTTGCACGGGACGAAGATCATCGCGGCCGGCGCCACGCGTGCGAGATATACGGCGTCATGTCCCGCGCCGCTCACGACACCCATCGACGTGAAGCCGAGCGCATCTGCGCTCTCGCGCACCGAAGCCACCAGCGCGTCCGCGAACGGCTGCGGCGCGAAGTAGACCACTTCGTCTACCGTCACCGGCAAGCCCGCTTGCGCACAGGCTTCGCGCAATGCGCGGTCCATTGCGAGCAAAGTGGCATCGTCGGCGGCGCGCAGATCGACGGTCAGCTTCACGCGTCCAGGAATCACATTGCGCGAGTTGGGATGCACGTTCAGCCAGCCAACCGTGCCACGTCCATGCGGCGCGTGATCGAGCGCGATGCGATTGACTGTGCGAATCAGGTCCGCGGCGACGAGCAGCGCATCGCGGCGCAGTTCCATCGGCGTCGGGCCTGCATGCGCTTCCATGCCGTCGATGGTCACGTCGTACCAGCGCTGGCCGAGCGCGCCCTGCACGACACCGATCACCTTGTCGTTCGCTTCGAGCACCGGGCCCTGTTCGATGTGGGCCTCGAAATACGCGCCCACGTCATGGGCCGCGACGCGCTCGCCCGCATAGCCAATCGACGCGAGTGCATCGCGCACGGACACGTCTTCGCGATCCACTTGCGCGAGCGCATGCTCGAGCGTGAACGCGCCCGCGAACACGCCCGAGCCCATCATCACCGGCACGAAGCGCGAGCCTTCCTCGTTGGTCCATACGGCAACTTCGAGCGGCGCGGCGGTGCGCAGGTTGTTGTCGTTCAGCGTGCGCAATACTTCGAGGCCCGCCAACACACCGTAGTTGCCGTCGAACTTGCCGCCGGTCGGCTGCGTGTCGATATGGCTGCCCGTCACGACAGGCGGCAGATCGTCACGCGTGCCCGCGCGGCGCGCGAAGATATTGCCGATGGCATCGACGCGCACCGTGCAGCCGATCTCCTTGGCCCACGCGACGAAGAGATCGCGGCCTTGCTTGTCGAGCTCGGTGAGCGCGAGACGGCACACGCCGCCCTTCTCCGTCGCGCCGATGCGAGCCAGCGCCATCAGACTGTTCCAGAGACGCGCACCGTCGATGCGCAAGCCGGCATGCGCCGGCATATCGTGAGCTTGCATTCGAGGTTCCTTCGCTAAGTAATGGCAAGCGCGGCGTCAAACCACGCCGACACCGAGATAACGGTCCTTGATGGATTCATCGGCGATGAACGCGTCGTTCGCGCCTTCGTACACGATGCGCCCTTGCTCGATGATGTAATGACGATCCGCGAGCTGCGTGCATACTTCGAGGTTCTGTTCCACGAGCAGGATCGTCACGCCCGCTTTGCGAATCAGCTTCAGTTGCGCGACGATCTCCTCGACGATCACAGGCGCGAGTCCTTCCACCGGTTCGTCGAGCATGAGCAGGCGCGGATGATTCATCAGCGCCCGGCCGATTGCGAGCATCTGTTGTTCGCCACCGGAAAGCTGGCCGCCGCCATTCGTGCGCCGCTCTTTCAGTCGCGGAAAGATGCGATAGATATCGGCCAGTTGCCAAGGCGAGTCCTTGCGCGCGCCGAGCCGAAGATTCTCTTCCACCGACAGCAACTTGAAGATGCCGCGATGCTCGGGCACGAAGCACACGCCGCGCGCGGCGATCTTGTGAGGCGGGAGTTTCGCGAGCTCTGCACCCTGGAATTTCACGCTGCCTCGTTGGGCTGTCACGACGCCCGCGATGCTCTTGAGCGTCGTGGACTTGCCCGCGCCATTGCGCCCGAGGAGCGTGACAGTCTCGCCCTCGCCAATCTTGAGCGATACGCCCTGAAGAATATGGCTCTTGCCGTAATAGCCGTGAATGTTATCGACATCGAGCATCATGCGCGGCCTCCGGTGATCATGTTGCCGAGATAGGCGCTGCGCACGCG
Source organism: Caballeronia sp. 11_S32 (assembly GCF_056930355.1). NCBI lineage: Bacteria > Pseudomonadati > Pseudomonadota > Betaproteobacteria > Burkholderiales > Burkholderiaceae > Caballeronia > Caballeronia sp. 11_S32. Next base: position 544,291 of record NZ_JBXOWH010000001.1, on the reverse strand, counting down.
TTCGTCGCCGCGAATATCGGCCGGCTTGCCTTCGACGAGCACGCGGCCTTGTTGCATCACCGTGATCGTGTCGGAGATGTCCATCACGATATCCATGTTGTGCTCGATCAGCACGACCGTATAGTCGTCGCGCAGGCTGCGGATCAGATGCTTCATGTCGTCGAGATCGTCGATGCCCATGCCCGAGGTCGGCTCGTCGAGAAAGATCGCCTTGGGCCGCGCGGCGAGCGCCATGCCTACTTCGAGGCGTCGTTGCTGACCATGCGACAGCGCGCCCGCCTGCGTCGATGCGAAGCGTTGCAGGGCGAGCCGCTCGAGAACGCCATCCACAGTATCGCGATGTTCGAGCGCGCCGCGCGGCGGCGTCCATGCATTGAGCGCGCGCTTCGAGTCGACGCCTTGCGCGGCGAGGCGCAGGTTTTCGCGCACGGAGAGATTCGTGAACAGGCTCGTCACCTGAAACGAGCGCGCAATGCCGCGCTTCACGCGGCGATGATCGGGCTCATGCGTCACGTCGTGACCATCGAACACGATATTGCCCGACGTGATCGGCACCGTGCCCGTCAGCACGTGAAAGAGCGTGGTCTTGCCCGCACCGTTCGGGCCGATCACCGAATGCACCGTATTCTTCACGATGCGCAGATTCACATCGGTCAACGCCGAGAACTTGCCATAGCGCTTCGCGACGCCCTTCGCTTCCAGTATCGACGCGCTCATGCCGGCTCTCCTTCATTGCGCCTCACCGCGCGCCAGATACGTTCGCCCAGTCCCCACAGTCCGCGCTGCACGAAAAGGCTCACGGCAATCAGCACGAGCCCGAGCAGCAGGAGCCAGCGCGGCCAGAGCGTCGAGAGCCAGTCGGCGAACAACACATAGAACGCCGCGCCGAGCACGGAGGAAAAGAGGTTGCCCGTGCCGCCGATCACCGTCATCACGAGAATCATCTCGCTCGTGTGATAGTCGATATTCGATAGCGGCGCAATGCCCGTCATCATCGCGTGCAGCGCGCCGGCCAGGCCCGTGACCGCGCCCGATACCACGAACGCCGCGAGCTTGAAGCGCTTGACGTCGTAGCCGACGGCAGCGGCGCGCGCTTCGTTGTCGCGGATCGCGAGCAACGTGCGGCCGAAGACCGAATGCGACACACGCAGCATCAGCCAGAACGCGATCAGGAACAGCACCGCGACGAACGTGTAGTACTGCCACGGCGATGCGATCGATACGAGCGGCTGACCGAAGATCGACAAGGCCGGACGCGGAATATCGAGCAGGCCGTTGTCGCCGCCGGTGAGATCGGGCGTGGTGTATGCGAGAAAGTAGAACATCTGCCCGAATGCCAGCGTGAGCATCACGAAGTACGCGCCGCGCTGACGGATCGAGAACCATCCGACGATGGCCGCCGCGACCGCACCCACCACGATCGCACCGAGCAACGCAACGGGTACTTGCAGTCCTGACTTCGTGAGTATCAGGCCGGCGCTATAACTGCCGAGTCCAAAGAAGATGCCTTGCCCGAAGGACAGCAAGCCCGTATGCCCGAGCAGCAGATTGCAGCCGAGCGCGGCGAGCGCATAGACGAGCACTTCCGTTGCGAGCGATCCGGATCGCATCGTCACCGGCAGGATGCAGACGACGATCGCCGCGAGCAGCAGGAACCGATATCGATGCAGCGAATGCCTGAGGGATCGTTGGGGCACGCTCACGTCCAATGTCTTCGAATCGAGTTTGGAATTCACGCTGTCCTCCCGAGCAAGCCGTTCGGACGCAGCAGCAGCACTGCCGCCATCGCGACATAGATCATGAGACGTGCGCCTTCGGGCCATAGCGTGCTCATCACGCTTTGCACGATGCCGACCAGCAATCCGCCGACGAGCGCGCCGAGAAAGTTGCCCATGCCGCCCACCACGACGACGACGAACGCGACACCGAGCGCTTCGATGCCCATGAAGGGATCGACGCCGCGTATCGGCGCGGCGAGCACGCCCGCGAGCGCCGCCGTGCCTGCGCCGAGCGCGAACACGAGACTGAAGACGCGCGTCACGTTGATGCCGAGCAGCGACACCATCTCGCTAGATTCACTGCCCGCGCGCACCGCGCTGCCTAGGCGCGTGCCTTCGAGCACCCACCACAGAATGCCTGCCAGCACGGCCGTGAACGCGATCACGAAGAGGCGGTATTTCGGGTAGATGAAGCTGCCCCACATTACGACGCCGTTCAGGATGTCGGGCACGGCCACGTTATCGCCGAGCGGTCCCCACGCGATGATCGCGCATTCCTGTATCACGAGCGCGAGACCGACCGTCGCGAGAATATGGAACTCGTGCTGTTGCGCATAGACATGCCGCAGCACGGCCTTTTCGACGATCCACGCGCACGCGCCGACGACAATGGGCACGACGACGAGCGCGGCCCAGAAGCTCATGGACCACTGCATCGCCTGATAGCAGAAGTACGCGCCCAACAGATAGAACGCGCCGTGCGCGAAGTTCACGAAGCGCAGCAACCCGAACACGATCGACAAACCGACCGCGAGCAAAAAATACAACATGCCCACGCCGATGCCGTTCACGACCTGCAACAAATAAACGTTCATGGCCTTGCATCAGAAGAGTGGCGGCGCGAATGCAAGGCTAGCCTGCATTCGCATGAGAACAACGCGTCAGCACATCAAGCGATCAGGCCAGCTTGCACTGCGTCTTGTCGAGCGGCAGGAACGATTGACCCGAACTCACGATATCGGCGTAATCGTCCTTGTCTTTCATCTTGCTCTTGGGCTTGCCCTTCAACAGGTAGTAGTTCTTCAGCACCTGGTGATCGCCCGCGCGAATCTCTTCGGGACCGGTCAGGCCCGCGTACTTCATGCCCTGAAGCGCGGCGATAACCTTCTTCGTATCGGCGGTGCCCGCCTTCACGATGCCATCGAGAAGAATCTTCGTGCAGATGTACGAACCCGCGAGACTGTAGTTGGGGTTCGACTTATAGGCCGCGTTCACGCGCTTGACGAGATCGTGATTGAGCGGCGTCTCGATCGCATGCCAGTACTGAGCGCCGAAGTACACGCCCTCGCAGATATCCGGACCGAGCGCTTCGAATTGCTCCAGACCCGATGCCCATGCCATCAGGATCGTGCAATTGTTCTTCATGCCGAAGCTCACGGCCTGACGCAACGTGTCCGACGATTGCGAGCCGAAGTTGAGGATGAGAAGGACATCCGGCTTCGCGGCGACCGCATTGGTCAGATAACCGCTGAACTCTTTTTCATTGAGCGAGTGATAGCTGTTGCCCACATGCTCGATGCCCTTTTCCTTGAAGATGTTCTTCGCCGCCGAAAGGAGGCCGTCGCCGAACACGTATTGCGGCGTAATCGTGTACCAGCGCTTCGCCTTGGGCATCGATTCGATCAGCGGACGCACCGTCTGCTCGATCGCGCCGAAAGTCGGCACCGACCAGCGGAAGGTCGCGCTGTTGCAGTCCTTGCCGGTGAGCTCGTCCGCGCCTGCCGTCGTGATGAAGATGCCGTCGGCCTTCTCGGCTTCCTTGCCCATCGCAAGCGCTTCCGACGAAAGAATGCCGCCCGCGAAATAGCGCGCGTTCTTTTGCTGCGCGATTTCCTGCACGCGCCGCACGGCGGTTGCGGGTTTTCCCTCGGTATCGAGCGTCGTATAAGCGAGCGGTTGCCCCAGCACCTTGCCGTATTGCTCGATCGCGAGCTTCATGCCGAGGTCGGCGTACTTGCCATTGGCCGCGAACGGACCCGACATCGGGACCGGGCACGCGAACTGGATAGGCGAGCCCTGCGCAAAGGCGCTTCTTGCGACGAGCGCCTCGAACGATCCGGGAATGGCCGACAGCGCGGCCAGCTTCAACATGTTTCGGCGATTCAAAATTGACGCTCCTAGAGAAGATGACCCGCGCAGCCGCCCCGCGTTATTTTCGTGGTACGTTCAAGCCTCGGCTCGGTTCATTCTATTTATCATGATAAATAGAATGAACCTGATGCTAGGAACAATAAATTCGGGTGTCAATAAGGCAAAATTCGGGTCAGCGATTTCGCCGTGCGCGCGCGTACGAAGCCGACAAGCGGACAAGCAGACAAAGAAAGGAGCATCGACATGGTGATGGAGCGTGCAAAGCGCGCCGGCGCGGCAATCGAGATCGCGCAGCAGCCGATCAAGCAGCCGAAGCGCGCGGATCTGGTCGCCGAGGAAATCAAGCGGCTGATCACGGAAAAGAACCTGAAGCCCGGCGACAAGCTGCCGCGTGAAGTCGAATTGCAGCAACTCTTCTCGGTGAGCAAGAGCACGACGCGCGAGGCCCTCAAGTCGCTCGAAGTGCAAGGCCTCATCAAAGTGACGACGGGGCCGTCGGGCGGCGGCACCATCGTCGAAGTGCCGCTCGATCGCACCTTGCAGCTCTTGCAGAACTATCTGTTCTTCAAGGACGTGACCATCGACGATATCTACACCGTCCGTCAACTGCTCGAGCCGGAGCTCGCGGCGGGCGCGGTGCCGCATCTCACCGAAGAAGACTTCGCGGCGCTCGAAGCGAACATCGCGTGTTGCGATGAACCCGCTTCGGCGCATGCGAATCGGGACATCGTGAGGCAGCGTCAGGAAGACGTGAACTTCCACGACATCCTTGCCGCGGCGAATCCCAACCCTTTCTTGCGCTTCACGTGCGAGCTCATCAACGAGATGATCCGGCAGCTCATCGAGTTCAGGAACGACACGCCGCAAACGGAGCACGAACGCTTCGGCCGCGCGAACGTGAAGATTCACAAGGCGATCACCGAAGCGGCGCGCGCGCGGGATGCGGAGAAAGTGCGCGAACTGATGGTGGTCCACATGACCGAAGCGCCGCGCTACGTGAAGCGCATGAAGGGCAAGCTGCGCGGGCGGCTCATTCTCGACTCGGAAATCCGCAAGCGCATGAGCGGACGCGGCGGATGATTCGCGGACGGCCGTGCGAAACGGCCGAGGCATGACCGACTACAATCCTTATGCACAGGCATGTGAAGCGCGTATTCGCCGGATCCTCCGGATGCGCGTCACATCATTTCAACCCATAAAACACGGAGTTTTTCGACGCAATGCGGGGCGGCGCCGGACGTCATGCCGTGCTCTGCCGTGCGGGAATGGCGCCATGCGGAGAACCTGAATGCCCGCCAGATTGAATGCCGTTCGCAAGACCGGGCGCATGGTCAGTCGCCGGCTGATGCGTCGCAACCGCAGCGCAGCAATGCGCTTCGCCGAAGCGTTCTCGCGGTTTCCGGTGCTCGCCGGACTTCTCGGCACCGCCATCGCCGTTTCCATGGCCGTGCTGTCCTTCGCCGCGCTCTGGCAGGGACGCGCGCAAGCGTTGCAGAACGCGCATCAGGCATCGGCCAATCTCGTCGCCACCTTGAGCGCCGATATCGTGCGCAATGTCGAAGCGAGCGACCTGTCGCTGCGCACCATCGTCAGCGGCGCGCAAAACCCCGAAGTGATGGCGCTTCCCCCCGATCTGCGCAACCTTGTCCTGTTCGATGGCGCCACCGGTATGAGCTATGTCGGCGGCGCGTTCGTGATGAATCGCGAAGGACGCATCGTCGTCGAGCGTGATCCGTCCCAGCATGCGGACCTGCTGTTCAACGACCGTGATTACTTCAGGATTCACGCCGACAACCCCAACGAAGGCCTCTTCATCTCCGGACCGTATGCGTCACGGTTGCGCAAGGGCGCGAGCTCGCTCGCGATGAGCCGGCGCATCGATGCCCCCGACGGCTCGTTCGCGGGCGTCGCCGTGATCGCCCTGAACGTCTCGTACTTCACGAACCTGCTTTCGCGCGTGAGCGTCGGCCCGTCCGGCTCGGTGTTCATCGTGCAGGAGGACGGCGTGGTGATCGCGCGCGAGCCGGCGTTGCAGTCGGAAGAAGCGCGATACGTCGTGAAGTCGCCGGCGTTGGCCGCGATGAAAGATGCACCTTCCGGCTCCTACATCTCCAAATCGGCGATCGACGGCGTGCGGCGGCTCTACACCTTCCAGCACGTGCCGGGCACGCATCTGATCGCCGCGGTCGCGCCCGCGGAAGCCGACGTGCTCAGTGCCTGGCGCCAGCGCAGCATTATCATCGGCGGCCTGACGCTGATGTTCGGCGGCGGCTTCATCATCATCTCCTGGCTGCTCGCGATCTCGCTGCGTTCGCGGGCGATCGCGCAAGAGAAGCTGCAGCGGCTCGCGGGCACCGATTCGCTCACCGGGCTATGCAACCGCCGCGCGCTCGATCGCCGGCTCGACGAGGAATGGCGGCGCGCGCGCAGGGTCGGCCAGCCGCTTTCGGCGCTGTTCGTCGATGTCGATTACTTCAAGCTCTATAACGACACCTACGGTCACGCGATGGGCGACGATGCGCTTATCGCGGTGGCCGATTGCATACAGAATTCCGCGAAGCGGCCCGGCGACATCGTCGCGCGGTATGGCGGCGAGGAGTTCGTCGTCGTATTGCCGGGCGCCGCCGCGAGCGGCGCGGTCACGTTCGCGGAACGCCTGCGCGTGAAGGTCGAGGCGCTCGCGATCCCCAACGGCGCCGCGCCCAGGCGCGTACTGACGATCAGCATCGGCTGCGCCACGGCCTCGCCGCGCCAAAGCGACGACTTCCTCAAGCTGCTCAGCAGCGCCGACGCGGCGCTCTATCTCGCGAAGCGCACCGGACGCAATCGCGCGATTCACGAAGACAGCGGTGCTAGTGGAGGCGCGTGAAGCGATGCGCGGCATCGGGCGTATCATGCTGCTGCAATCAGGCGTTTTGCATGCCGCATGCAAAAGCAATCGATAACATCCGGGCCGCATCCGGAAGGAGACAATTCGATGACCGCATCGAGCGCCGTACTCGCGATTCTCTTCTCGTTGCTGCTGGGCGCGATGATTCCCGGACCGAGCTTCGTGATCGTGGCGCGCAACGCGATCGGCATATCGCGCGCCGATGGCCTCGCGACCGCGCTCGGCATGGGCGTGGGCGGCATCTTCTTCGGCGGCATCGCGCTCGCGGGTCTCTATACGCTGCTCGTCGCCGTCGAATGGCTCTATGTCGCGCTGAAGGTCGCCGGCGGCCTCTATCTGATCTATATCGCGGCGAAGATCTGGCGCGGCGCCGCGCAGCCGATGCAGATGCCGGCGCAAAACCAAGCGCCCGGACTCACGCGAAGAAGCGCACGCAAGTCATTCTGGCTCGGCCTGACGACGCAGTTGAGCAATCCGAAGACGGCAATCTGGTACGGCAGCATCTTCGCGGCGCTTCTGCCGCAACATCCCCCGCTGTGGTGCTACTTCGTGCTGCCGCCGATGGTCTTCGCGATCGAGACCGGCTGGTACACCGTCGTGGCTCTGGGCTTTTCCAGCCAGCGTCCGCGCGACATGTACCTGCGCGCGAAGAAGTGGATCGACCGCATCGCGGCCAGCGTGATCGCGGCGCTCGGCCTGCGCCTCGTGCTCGCGGCGGGCAGGAACGGCCTGTAATTTCGCATGCAAAACGCATAACGCAAGACGCCGCGCGACACCTCTCCTTTCGTTTAGCTAACGTCCATGATTCCTCGCGCTCATTGGCGCAGGACTTGCTTTTACCTCGCGCTCACACATCCGGCGATACGACCGGCACTTGCACAAGGAGGAGACGATGCAAGACGATATTCGCGAGATCACGGCTTCCCACGATGAGCGAGAGAGCGGCTGGCTGATTCCATCGATCCGCAAGGCGCACGAACGGTCGGAGACGTTCGGCCTGAATGCGTCGACGCGCCCCGACTACGACGTACTGACCCGAGGCGATCTGCTGCTCAAGCTCGAGCAAAACCGCGTGCTGTGCGCGCACGCGACGCCGGTGATGGAAACGCTGCGCGAACAGATCGTCAACACGCAAAGCATGATCGTGCTGACCGACGCGCAAGGACTCATCCTTCATTCCACGGGCGACGATGACTTCCTCGCACGCGCCGAAAAAGTCGCGCTCAGGGCCGGCGCGAACTGGGCGGAGGAGCGGCAAGGCACCAATGCGATCGGCACGGCGATCGCGGAACGCTCTCCGACTGTCGTGCATGGCGATCAGCACTATCTCGCCGCCAATCGCTTTCTCACGTGCTCCAGCGTGCCGATCCTCGATCCATACGGCGATCTGATCGGCGTGCTCGACGTCACCGGCGATCATCGCAGCTACCATCGTCACACGATGGCGCTCGCGCGCATGTCGGTGCAGATGATCGAAAACCACCTGTTTTCCAGTACGTTTCAGGGCATGCTGCAGATCGCGTTTCATGGCCGCCCTGAATTTCTCGGCACGCTGATGGAAGGCATCATGGCCTTCACGTGCGATGGGCGTTTTCTCTCCGCCAATCGCAGCGCGCAATTCCAGTTTGGCTTGCCGCTCTCGGCGCTGCGCGCGCATACCCTGTCGTCGCTCTTCGGGTTGACGAGCGCGCAACTGATCGAACGTTCGCATTCGAGCCGCGCGGCGCACGTTCCGCTCGACCTGAACAACGGCACTGTCGTGTGTGCGCGCGTGCGCCTGAATCGCGCGCCCATCGGCGAAGTGGCGGCCTCGTCTCCCGTGTTGTCCAAAAGCGCGCCGCGCGCATCGGCCATTATCGATACATCGTCGAAACTCGCATCGCTCGATACGGGCGATTCCAGAGTGAGCGCCGTCATCGGCAAGGTGCGCAAGGTCATCGGCAAGGACATACCGATACTCATCACCGGCGAAACCGGCACCGGCAAGGAACTGCTCGCGCAAGCCATTCACGGCGATTCGCCGCGCCGCGCGGGGCCGTTCGTCGCGGTGAATTGCGCATCGATTCCGGAGAACCTGATCGAATCGGAACTCTTCGGCTATGAGGAAGGCGCGTTCACGGGCGCGCGCCGCAAAGGCGCGGCGGGCAAGCTGTTGCAAGCCAATGGCGGCACGCTCTTTCTCGACGAGATCGGCGACATGCCCTATCCGCTGCAAGTGCGCCTGTTGCGGGTACTTCAGGAACGCGTCGTCGACCCGCTCGGCTCGAGCAAGTCGATACCTGTCGATGTCGCGATCATCTGCGCGACGCACCGCAACCTGCGCGAGATGATCGAGCAGAACCGCTTTCGCGAAGACTTGTATTACCGGCTGAACGGTCTCGTTGTGAAGCTCCCGCCATTGCGCGAGCGCACCGACCTCGCGGCCGTCATCACGAAGATGCTGCACGCCGTGAGCGCCGATGAAGCGTGCGGCATGCGCCTGTCCATCGACAATGAGGTGATGGCGCTGTTCGAGCACTACGCGTGGCCCGGCAACTTCCGGCAACTGTGCAATCTGCTGCGCACGGCCGCCGCCATGGTGGACAACGACGGCTGCATTCGCCGCGAGCATCTTCCCGAAGACTTCTTCGATGAACCACGCGCGAAGGCGCAAAGCCCGTCTGAAGCAAGCGTTTCATCGACGTTCGCTTCGGGGCGTCTGCAGGAAGTAACGGCCTCGGTGATAGCGGCGGCGCTCGCGCGGCATCGGGGCAACGTGTCGGCGGCTGCGCGCGCGCTCGGCGTTTCGCGCAACACGATCTATCGCAAGATGCCCGCATGTTCAACGATGGAACAATGACCTGTTCCATGCGGTGTTCCACTTCGATACACCCCTGTTGCGGGAAGGCACAGCGCAGCCACGATGACCGCACGTCATCGAAATCGAACTGAAAGGCAGCGGCGTGCACATGCACGGTCGCTTCGTCGAAGGCACGGAGCTTGCATTTTCGACGTCCGATTGCGAAACGGTTCGCGATCTTACTCGAACATCACCAAGGAGATGAACATGCAATGGACGACGCCCGCCTTCACCGATCTGCGCTTCGGCTTCGAGATCACGATGTATATCGCCACACGTTAATGCTGCGATAAAAACAAGGCCGGGTGACTCTTCTCACCCGGCCTTGCACCCTCTTCTCTTCTCCACATGAACTCAACGACCGCGCGTGCGGGCGCACCCACGCGCCCGCGTCTGCGCGCGCCATTGAAGCTGCATTGGCACGCGGATATGCGCACATGCGAGATCGTGCATCCGCGCGGCAGCGTCGAACTCAATCGCAGCGCGGGCGAGATACTCGCGCGCTGCGACGGCACGCGCGAGCTCGACGACATCATCGGCGAGCTCGAAGCACGCTTCGGCAGATCGGGGCTTGCGACGGACGTGTATCGCTTCATCGATGATGCGCGCCGTCTCGGCTGGCTCGATTGAACCGGGCATTGTCACATCGGGCAACACGCCAAACGTCCCACTGCTCCACGATGCAACACACACGCATGAACGCGCCATAGCGTTCGAATGCATCGCATCGTGCATGAGATCCGCATGCAGCAAGGCATACGCGCGCATGCATCGTCAATGGCACATGACTTGCCTTGATGACCTCGCAACCGTTCGCATCGCTTATCGAGATTCCAGAAGACGTTGCACCGACAATACCCAGGAGACAACGATGAAAACTCGCTTCAGTCCGGCAATGCGCACTGCAGCCCTCGCTGCAGGCGCCGCTGCCGCATTCGGCTTTGCACAGCATCAGGCCATCGCGGCCAGCGACACGTCGGCGCAATATCCGGACGTCACCTATGAACGTCTCACGAGCGCGCAGGACGATCCCGGCTGGCTCACGTACTACCGCACGTATAACGGTCACGCGCATTCTCCGCTCAAGCAGATCGATACGAGCAACGTGAAGGGACTGAAGCAGGTTTGGAGCTACAAGTTTCCCAAGGACTTGCAACAAGGCTTCGAAGCGACGCCCATCGTGAACGGACGCTTTCTCTTCGTGACCACGCCCAAGGACAACGTCTATGCCTTCGATGCCGCGACAGGCAAACAGCTCTGGAAATACGAGCCGAATCTCGATGCGAAATCGTTCAAGACCGCATGTTGCGATGTGATCAATCGCGGCGTCGCGTTGTATGGCAAGAACGTGTATGTCGCGATGCTGAGCGGCGAGGTGGCCGCGCTCGATGCACAAACGGGCGCGCTCGTGTGGAAGAAGGCGATGTTCGATCCGGGCGTCGGCTATTCGTTCTCGCTTGCGCCGCTTGCGCTCGATGGCGCGCTCGTCGTCGGCAGCTCGGGCGGCGAGTATGGCGCGCGCGGTTTCATCGCGGCACTCGACCCCAATGATGGCAAGGTGCTCTGGAAGCGCTATACCGTGCCCGGCGCCAAGGAACCCGGCGGCAATACGTGGCCCGATGGCATGCAGGAGCACGGCGGCGCGCCCGCATGGCTCACCGGCACGTATGACGCCGCAAGCAAGACGCTCTACTGGGGCGTGGGCAATCCTGGGCCGTGGCTCGCCGATCTTCGCCCTGGCGACAATCTCTATTCCGACTCGCTGCTCGCGCTCGACCCGAAGAACGGCGATCTCAAGTGGCACTATCAATACACCGCGCACGACACCTGGGACTATGACGGCGTCAACACGCCCGTGCTCGCGAACATCAAGTACGAGGGCAAGGATTACGACGCGATCATTCATGCGGATCGCAACGGCTTCTTCCATGCGATCGATCGCAGCAACGGCAAGCTGATCTATGCGCGGCCTTTCGTCACCGCGACATCGGTCACGGGCTATACGGACGATGGCAAGCCGATTCAGGATGCATCGAAGTATCCGAAGACGGGCACGACAATCGAAACATGCCCGAGCTTCCTGGGCGGCAAGAACTGGTGGTCCGTGTCATACGATCCGCAGAAGCATCTCGCGATCGTGCCGGCATTGCATGCGTGCATGTCCTTGTCGGGCAAGTCGGTGAACTACATGGAAGGCCTGCCGTATCTCGGCGAAGGCTTCGAGATCAAGCCCGAGCCCAACAGCAAGGGTTATGGCGAGTTGCAGGCGATCGATGTCGATACGGGCAAGAAGGTCTGGAGCCACTGGAGCAAGCTGCCCTGGAACGGCGGCGTCGCGACGACGGCGGGCGGCCTCGCATTCAGCGGCTCGCTCGATGGCCATCTCTACGCATTCGACGAAAAGACCGGCAAGGTCTTGTGGCAAAGCCCCAAGCTCGCGAGCGGCATCATCGCCCAGCCTTCGGTGTATGAGATCGACGGCAAGGAATACGTCGCCATTCTCGCGGGCTATGGCGGGGCGAATCCAATCTGGGGCGGCCCGATGGCAAAGGCCGCGGACAAGGTGCCGCGCGGCGGCACGCTCTATGTGTTCGCGCTCAATCGCACCTGACCACTGATCGAACCGCGAGTGCGCTGCATTGCGCGCTCGCGGTGTTCATCGACTTCATCGGACGCTTCGACATGAATCATTCACTCAATCGCATTCGCGCGGTGAGCATGCTGGCCGCATGCATCGCGCTCACGCCTACGCCTTCCGGTGCCGCCGTGAAGATCTGCACGTTTCCCGGCAGTCCTTCGGCGGCAATGGACCGTGCCGTTGCGCAAGCGGTCTTCGCGCGCGCCAATCTCGCGACGACCTTCGTATCGAACGGTATCGGCGAAGGCGACGACGACGGCGTTTCGCTTCACGAACTCGACAAAACACTTGCGCGCAATTGCGATGTGATCGCGGGCTTTCCGCGCTCCACCGTCGCCGATGCATCCGGCGGCACGATGCGCTTCTCACAAGGCTATCTGCGTGCGGGCTATGTCAGCATCGAAGCGCCCGGTGCCGAACTGAAGGATGCCGCAAAGCGCACGGTCGCCGCGACATATGCGAGCCCCGCGCAACTGATCGCCGTGCAGGAGCAAGGCGTGACCTTCGACCTCGAGAACACATCGGCTTCGACGGTCGAAGCAGTGGCGAACGGACGTGCGCAACGGGCTATCGTCTGGTATCCCGCGGTCGTCGCCTATCGCATCGCGCATCCGGAGCGCAGGTTCACGGTTGCGAACGCAGATTCGCCGTATGCGGACTGGCATCTGACCTTCGCTTTCGGCGAGAGGACCGCCGCGTTGCGTCCGCGTATCGACGATGCGCTCACCGCGATGACCAACGATGGCCGCCTGCAAGCGCTGACGAAACAATGGACCTTGCCCGCGCCAGCCGCTTCGGCGGCGCGCTATCTCGACACGCCTTCGACCGCATCGAACATGCACACGGGCATCATGCTCGCGGACGCGAACGCATCGCGCGCGGGCCGCTTCATCAAGGTGGCGAATGAAGGAAGCGCAGAACCGCCCTCTTTCGAACAGGCGCAAATCGCACACGGCAAGGCGCTCTATTCGAGCTCGTGCGCGAAGTGTCACGGGGCGCAGCTTCAGGGCATGACGGCGCCCGCGTTGCAGGGACCATCGTTCGCGCCGGCATCGAACTCTCATCTGACGGTTGGCGGCATCTTCAATTACATGGCGACCAATATGCCCGCCGATCGTCCCGGCAAGATGAAGGATCAGGACTACGCGGACATCATGGCGTTTCTGTTGATGTCGAACGGGTACAAACCGGGCGGAGCGAAGATGACAGCCGACAGCGCGCGCGCCTCGACCCTGCCGCTCAACGCCGGACCTGGGCGCTGAGTTCGCAATGCGTACGCCCGCAACGCGCCTTTTAATACATCACAACGTGACATATAATTAAAGTGTCGCGCGGGCGGATCGACATGTGCCGCAACGCGGCGCAATGCGCAAGTCAGCCGGCCTGAGCCGGCGGGAGGCCAGCGTCGTGCTTATCAATAACCAGTTCGAAATCGGCTATCTTGTCGTGATTTTCGCTTTGCTCGGCGTCATCCTGATCGGCGCGCTGCTCACGGCGCTGCATCTGGATCGCTGGCATCCGAAGCTCATCAGCGCAGCCATCGGGGCGCTACTCGGGCTTGCGCTGATCGAAGCAGTGCCGATGCTCACCTGACGACACACCCTGACGTTTCGTCGAGCCTTCGGTTCGTCGCGATACCAACGCGGCAACATGCCCGCAAACATGGGCACCGTTGCCGCTTTGGCTTTCTCTCTTCCTGAACGTCCTCTTTCATTCCGCGCCGTGCGCATTGGCATAATGCAGCACCGGGCGCGCACGTCGCGCCTTCCCCGTTGTCTTGCTCACTGTTTCGTCATCGACCGAGACCGCATGATCGCGATCACCCGCACTCGACGCCGCGCGCGCGCCTTCTTCGGCGCACCCGAAGCAAGAAGACTGATACGGACGCTGATGAGTTGCGCGATCAGCTACGGCGCCGCGCGACTCGCCGCGTTGCCCGAGGGATACTGGGCGCTCATCACGACGCTCGTCATCGTGACGCAACCGAGTCTCACGCAAGCAGTCGATATCGCTCGCGATCAGATCATCGGCGCATTCATCGGCGCGGTCGCGGGCGTGCTCGGCATCGTCGCGATGGAGCGTGGCGCGCCGCCGCTCGCTGTCTTCAGCGTCGCGCTCGTGCCGCTTGCCGCACTGAGCGCGAAACGTCCCGCATTCCGGCTCGCATGCGTGACGCTCGTGATCGTCGTGCTGATTCCCGCGGGTCCGGGCTCGCCCTTCGAGCGGCCGATGCATCGCGTGATGGAGATATTGATCGGCGCGGCATCGTCGTTCGTCGTATCGGCGCTGTGGCCGAATCGTGCGCTCACGGCCGCGCATCGCAGTGTCGGCGATACCTTGAAGAGTCTGGGTCGGTTGATCGGGCTTTATCTGTCGGGCGAACGCGATGAGGCCCGCGCAACGCGCCTCGACACGCAAAGCACGGACGCGCAGCAGGCGTTCGACGATGCGCTGAAGGAGGCCGAACGCGAGCACATCATCGTGCTCTTGCAGAACCACCGTTCCGACGCCATCGATAAAGCCGCGCCTTTCCTGCGGCGCCTGCATGGCGATGCGCTCTTTCTCGCAAAGGCGGTCTCGCGCCTCGATCGCGAGACATGCGCGATGCGCTTCGGCGCAACGGGCCGCGAACTGCAGGCATTGTTCGAGACGCTCGCGAGCGTGCTCGCATCGAATCGTCAGGACGATGCGAAGCTCGCTCGCGCCCGTACAGCCGTGAGTGAGCTCAAGAGCACGCTCGCGACTCAGGAAGCGACGCACGGCGCCCAGGAAGTGGCGCAGTTCGTCGTCGGGCTGATCGTCGCGGATCTCGATGCGTTGATCACGACGATCTATCCGCTCAAGGAGCGTTCGGCTTAGCGCGAGAGGCCGCGCGCATCGATGGGCCATACATCCGTCACGCGCTCGCATCGATAACACACGTATTCGTCGTAGAGATTCACGGTCGGATCGCAGTGCCCCGGCGGCAACAGTACACGCTTGCCGACGAGGTTTGCGAAGTCGTCGTCGGGCGCACGTTGCGCTTGCAGCATGCCGTGCTCGTCGTTCGCGGAAATATAGGTCAGCGCGGGCGCGGCGGGCGCGTCGAGCCAGCGCACGCTGCGCGGCAGGCCCGAATCGACCGCGAGACCCTTCAGGCCCACGTCGCAAACGGCTATGCCGGGCCGCGTCGCGCTCATGATCGTCGACAGCACGAAAAGGCTATGGCGCCAGCGCAATTCGCCGCCCCAGCCAATGCCGCCGTAATCGCCGTCCATGAAGAGATAGGAGCCGGGTTGCAGTTCGGTGAAGACGCCACTCGTGGCGTCGAACTCGACAGTGCCGGTGCCCCCGCCCGTCACGATGCCGCAGCGCACGCCGCGTGCATCGAGCGCGCGCACGTAGCGCGCGGCGATATCCGCGGCGCGGCCGGCTTCGCTCTTGCGCGCGTTCCAGTCGGCGACGTGCTGGATGCCGCCGTGATACGCCTGAATGCCGGCGAAACGCAGCGCGTTCTGCGCGGCGATGCCATCGACGAGTGCAAGCAGCGCATCTTCGCTCGTCACGCCGCAGCGATGCTGCCCGGCATCGACTTCGGGCAGCACGTCGATCGTCACGCCCGCGCGCCCCGCCGCGTCGCCGAGCGCCTGCACTTGCGGCAATGCATCGACGCAAACGGACAAGCGCACATGCGATGCGAGCTCGACCGCCATCGTCAGCTTATCCACGCCGACGAACTCGTTGCTCACATGAATGCTCGCGATGCCCGCCGCCGCGAACGGATACGCTTCCGACAACTTCTGGCAGCACACGCCGACCGCGCCCGCTTCGACCTGGCGCTTCGCGATGGCGCTGGACTTGTGCGCCTTCGCGTGCGGACGCAAGGCGACGCCATGCTTCGCCGCGAACGCGGACATCGCCGCGAGGTTGGCGTCGAAGGCGTCGAGATCGATCATCAGAGAAGGCGTGGCAACGGATGCGAGCGTGTCGCCCTCGCGAGCGGCGGGAGGAGGTGTAAGCGTCATGGCGGGGCGTGTCGACGAAAGTGGATCAGACATCGATCATAGCGCGCGGCATTCTGCATGATGAATGCATAAAACCATTTGCTCGTGTGTCGATGTCATGCCGTCACTTCCGTTTCCAGGACCGCGCCCTCGTCCTTGAGCGCCTGAATGCGCGCCTCGTCGAAGCCGTATTCGTCGAGCACTTCGCTCGTGTGCTGCCCGAGAAGCGGCGCGGGACGCGAGGCTTTCGTGCATCCTTCGGAGAAGTGAATCGGCAAGCCGATGCCGCGCATCGGCCCCGCGAGCGGATGCTCCGTCTCGACGATCATCCCGCGCGCAATCGCCTGTTCGTGCGTAGACGCTTCCGGCACGCCGAGCACCGCGCCGCTCGGCAAACCGATCTCGTCGAAGCTTGCGAGCCACTCGTCCGTGGTGCGTTCGACGAGGCGCGCGTTCAGTATCTCCACGAGCACCGCGCGATGCTTCAGCCGTCCCGCATTCGTCTGGAAGCGCTCGTCTTCGGCAAGTCCGGGAATATTCAACACGCCGACGAGACGCTCGTAGTTGCTCTGATTCGCCGCGCCGATGTTGACCCAGCCGTCGCGTGTGCGGAACGCCTGATACGGCGCGCTCGTCGGATTGGCGGAGCCCGCTTTCGGCAACACGGTGCCGTCCGCGAAGTAGTTGGCGAAGGCCCAGTACATCTGCTGCAGGCCCGCTTCGAAGAGCGACGTATCGACCATCTGGCCAAGGCCCGTCGCCTGTTTTCTCGCATAGGCCGCGCTGATGCCGAGCGCCGCCAGGATGCCCGCGTTGATGTCGGTGACAGGCGAGCCCGCCTTGATCGGCGCCTGCCCCGGCTCGCCGGTCATGCTCATCAACCCGCTCAGGCCTTGCGCGATCAGATCGAAGCCGCCCTTGTCGGCCATGGGCCCGCTGCGGCCATAGCCCGAAATTGCGCAATAGATGAGGCCCGGATTCATCGCCCTGAGCGCTTCATATCCCATGCCGAGCTTTTCCATCGTGCCGCGCCGATAGTTCTCGGTGACGACGTCCGCGCTCGCGAGCATCTTCCTGAGCACTTCCTTGCCGCCTTCCGTCTTGAGGTTGAGCGCGATGCCGCGCTTGTTGCGGTTCACGATCATGAACGACGCGGATTCGCCGCTCGGGAGAATCGGCGCGAAACGCCGGCAATCGTCGCCGCCGGGAATCTTTTCGACCTTGATGACGTCGGCGCCCATGTCCGCGAGCATCATCCCGCAGATCGGCCCAGACATGATGTGCGCGAGCTCGATCACGCGCATGCCCGCGAGCGGCCCCGCGCCCGTTGCGGCCGCTGGTTTCGTGTCTGCCATGTCAACGTCCCTTGAATTGCGGTTTGATCTTGTCGAGAAAGGCCTGATAGCCGGCGCGAAAATCGTCGGTGCCGAAGCAGGCAAAGCCTTCGTCGCGTTCTTCGTCCGTGAGCGGCGCGGGGTCCATCACGCGGCGCACGAACTGCTTGTGCCAGCGCGCGACGAGCGGCGCGCCGTCCGCGATGCGCCGCGCGGTTTCATACGTATGCGCCGTGACCTCCGCGTCCGCCACGACGCGCGTGACGAGCCCTTTGGCAAGCGCTTCCCTCGCATCGAAGATGCGGCCTTCGAGAAGAATCTCGAGCGCGACGGCAGGCCCGGCCAGACGCACGAGCCCTTCCATTTCGGCATGCGCCATCACGAGGCCGAGATTCTTGATCGGCACGCCGAAGCGGCTCGATTCGCCGCAGATGCGCAGATCGCACATCGCCGCGATCTCGAGACCGCCGCCGACGCAAATGCCGTGAATCATCGAGACGATCGGATGCCGGCACTCGCGCAATGCATGCAAAGTGCGATGCATGATGGCGCCGTACGCCCTCGCCTGCTCTACGTTGGAGCGATCCGTGCGGAATTCCGCGATGTCGTTGCCCGGCGAGAATGCTTTCTCACCCGCGCCGCGCAGCACGATGCAGCGCAGGGTGTCGTCGGCGGACAGCGTCTCGATGGTCTCTCCGAGCGAGCGCCACAAGTGTTTGGTCATCGCGTTGAGCTTCTCGGGCCGGTCGATGACGACCGTCGCGATATCGCCGTCGCGCTCGATCAGGATGGATGGTTCCGCCACATCGCCTCCTTGAATTGAATGCTGCATGCGTTATTCGATCCGGTTCAATGCATGCAAAATGCATTGAACCGGACATTCAACGACGGGTCCGCCGGGTTCACACGAACTTGCGCGCGTCCGCCGCGTCCTGCTTTTGCTCCTCCACCTCGAGCGAGCGGTCGGGGCGCATCGTGAACGACAGGATGATGCCCACGGCCATCAGGATCATCGACACGGTGAACGGCAGGTTCCAGTTGCCGGTGCGGTCGATGAGCCAGCCGCCCACCACGGGGCTGATGATCGCCGCGAGCGCCGAGCCGGAATTCATGATGCCGGAGGCGGTACCCGCATGCTTCGGCGCGATGTCCATGGGCACGGACCACATCGGCCCGATCGTCATTTCGTTGAAGAAGAAGCCTGCCGAAAGACATACCGCCGCGAGCGTGATCGAGATGTTGGAGATCAGCATGATCGGCGCGAGCGACAGCAGCGTCAGCAGCATGCACACGCCGACCATCACGTTGCGGGCGAGGCGCACGTTGCCGCTCTTTCTGAGGATGCGGTCGGTGACGGAACCGCCGAGCCAGTCGCCGAGCACGCCCGCGAAGAACACGCCCGATGCGAACAGCGCCGACTTCCCGAGTTGCATGTGATAGCTGTGCAGGAAGTATTGCGGAATCCAGCCGAGGAAGAGCCACAGCACCCAGCCATAGCAGAAGTACACGGCTGTGACGGGCGCCATGCGGCCGAGCAGCGTGCGCCACGGCACCGGCGTGCGTTGCTTCACGCCCGAGTAGGTCGCAAGCGTCGCGCACTCGGAGTCCGTGATGCGCGGATGATCGCGCGGGTTATCGCGGAAGTAGAAGACCCACGCGATCGCCCACAGGAAGCTGATGATCCCCGTGATGACGAACGCGCCGCGCCAGCTCGTCGCGACCATCAGCCAGACGATGAGCGGCGGCGCCACCGCATTGCCGATGCGTGATGCCGCATGCGTAATGCCTTGTGCAAAGCCGCGCTGATCGGCGGGCATCCAGTTGGACATCGCGCGCGTCGCGGTCGGGAAGGTCGCGCCTTCGCCGAGTCCGAGCAGCACGCGCGCCACGATCAGCGAGGCGAAGCCGCCCGCGAGACCCGTCAGCACGGTGGCGCCCGCCCAGATGATCGCGCACAGCGTGAGCGTGCGACGAGGCCCGAAGCGGTCACCCACCCAGCCGCCGATGATCTGGAACACGAGATACGGATACGCGAATGCGGAAAACACGAAACCGATTTGCGTATGCGAAAGACCCAGCTCCGCGCCGAACTGGCTCGCCGCGGTGCTGACATTGACCCGGTCGATATAGGTGATGAAATACATCGCGCATAGCAGCAGCAGAACACGCGTCGTGGCTCGACGAAACATCATCGTCTCCTTGTGTAACCGCGCGCGTGGGCCGGGCGCCTTCGGATGTCGAGAGGCGCCGGATATCACGGCATGCGGAACTTCGCTTGGGTACGTCGGATGGAGTTGCGGCTCGATATGCGCCTGCTTATTGCGTGCGGCGGCGCAGCTTGCGGATGCGTGGTTTGCGCGGTGATGTCATGGCTCGTCTCCTGGTCGCGGCTCGTCTAGGTCCGCTGTTTTGCATCGGTGGATGAATCTCTCGTCTCGCTGCCTTCACTGCTTCATATCCAGCGCCATCGCCAGAACGCGCGCGACGTGCAGCGCTTCTCTTTGCGCGCCATCCGCGATCTGGTGACGGCAACTCGTGCCGTCCGCGACGATCAGCGCATCGGGCGCCGCTCGCACCGAAGGCAACAGCGACATCTCGGCCATTGCCTGCGATGCATCGTAATGCTCTGCTTCATAGCCGAAGCTGCCCGCCATGCCGCAGCATGACGATTCGATCGTCTTCACATCGAGACCCGGAATCCAGCCGAGAACTTTCTCGATAGGACGCACGGCGTCGAATGCTTTCTGATGGCAATGCCCGTGCAGCAACGCCTTCGGTTTATCCAGTGCTTTCAGCTTCAATTGCAATCGGCCTGCCGCCTCTTCGCGCACCAGGAATTCCTCGAAAAGAAACGATGCTTGCGAGAGCTTGCGCGCGGCATCGCCATAGCCGTAACCGAGAAATTCATCGCGCAACGAAAGCAGACACGACGGCTCAAGTCCCACGATCGCCACGTCGCGCTCGACATAAGGCATGAGCGCATCGAGCGCGCGGCGCGCTTCGGCCTTCGCTTCATTGACGAGACCCGCCGAGAGGAAAGTGCGCCCGCAACACAGCGGCCGCTCGCCCGCCTTCACGTTGAGATGCACCGTGTAGCCCGCGGCTTCGAGCACGCGCTTCGCGGCGCGCGCGTTGTCCGGCTCCATGTAGTTGTTGAAGGTGTCGACGAAGAGCAGAACCTCATTGGTTGCGGATGCAACTTGTTTGCTCTTCTCGCCCGCGAGAAACGGCCTCGTAAAGCGCGGAAACGCCCGTTGCGGCGCGAGGCCGAGCTTCGTCTTGAGCCAGCGCGCGACGCCCGGCATGTTCGCCTCGAATGCATTCGATACCGCCGGCATGCGGCCCGCATACGGCGCATAGCGCGGCAGAAACGCGATCAGCCGATCGCGCAAGCGCAGGCCATGACGCTCGGTCCACGCGGCGCGCGCCTCGATCTTGACGCGCGCCATATCGACGCCCGTCGGGCAATCACGCTTGCAGCCCTTGCACGATACGCACAGGTCGAGCACGTCCTTCACGTCCTGACTCGCGAGCCCGTCGTCGCCCAACTGTCCCGACAAGGCGAGCCGCAGCGTATTCGCACGGCCACGCGTGAGATGCTGCTCGTCCTTCGTGATGCGATAGCTCGGGCACATCGTGCCCGCATCGAACTTGCGGCAATGGCCGTTGTTGTTGCACATCTCGACCGCTTTCGCGAGGCCGCCCGACAGATCGCCGCCCGAACCCGGCGCGCCCTCTTCGCCCGTCATCGGATCGCGCGTCACGTTCCATGCGGACCAGTCGAGATGGGGCGTCAATGCGCGCTCGCGATACGAAGGCGGAAAGCGGAAGTGGCTCGCATCGTCCATTTTCGGCGGCGCAACGATGCGATCCGGGCTCATGCGATTCTCGGGATCGAAGAGCTGCTTGATATCGCGAAACGCCTCGTTGATGCGCGGGCCGTATTGCCATGCGACCCATTCACCGCGACACAGGCCGTCGCCGTGCTCGCCCGAGAACGCGCCCTTGTATTCGCGCACCATCGCCGCGGCTTCTTCTGCAATCGCGCGCATCTTCACGGCGCCGTCGCGCCGCATGTCGAGAATCGGCCGCACGTGCAGCGTGCCGACGCTCGCATGCGCGTACCACGTCCCTTCGGTGCCATGCTTTCTGAAGACTTCCGTGAGACGGCTCGTGTACTCGGCGAGATGCTCGAGCGGCACCGCGCAATCTTCGATGAAGGACACCGGCTTGCCGTCGCCCTTCATGCTCATCATGATGTTCAGGCCCGCCTTGCGCACTTCCCATAGCGCCTTTTGCGGACCGGCGTCGGGCATCTGCACGACAGAGCCCGGCAAGCCGAGATCGCTCATCAGCTCGACGAGTTGCGCGAGCTTCGCGGCTTGCGTGTCGCGATCCGTGCCCGCGAACTCGACGAGCAATACCGCTTCGGGCCGGCCCACCAGAGCCTTTTCGATCACGGGACGAAACGCCGGGTTGGACATCGCGAGTTCGATCATGGTGCGATCGACCAGCTCCACCGCGACCGGTCCGAGCTTCACGATGTGCTGCGTCATGTCCATCGCATCATAGAAGCTCGGGAAGTTCACCACGCCGAGCGTCTTGTGCTCGGGCAACGGCGCGAGCTTCAAGGTCAGCTGACGGCTGAATGCGAGCGTGCCTTCCGATCCGACGAGCAGGTTCGCGAGATTCGGCTCGCCGTCGGTGCTGAAGGGAAGCGGGCTCTGGCAATCGAAGAGATCGAGGTTGTAGCCGGCCACGCGGCGCAGCACCTTCGGGATGCGTTCGCGCATCTCCTGCTGCTCGCGCATCGCGATGCTGCGCACGCCGGAGACGAGATCGCGCGTGCGTAGATCGCTCATCATGGTCGAGAGCCTGCCGAAACGCGCTTCATGGCCATCGGCGAGGATCGCGTCGATCGCGTCGACGTTATGCACCATGATCCCGTATTCCATCGAGCGCGAGCCGCACGAGTTGTTGCCCGCCATGCCGCCGATCGTGCACTGCGCGCCCGTCGACACATCCACGGGAAACCACAGGCCATGCGGCTTGAGCCACGCGTTCAGATGATCGAGCACGACGCCCGGCTCGACCGTGACGGTGCGCGCCTGCTTGTCGAAATGAACGATGTTGTTGAGCCACTTCGTCGTGTCGATGACGAGCGCCTCGCCCATCGTCTGACCGCATTGGCTCGTGCCCGCGCCGCGCGCAAGCACGCTCGCGTGGGTGTCGCGCGCGATCTGCAATGCGAGGCGCAAGTCGTCCTGATCCTTCGGCACGACGACGCCGAGCGGCATGATCTGATAGATCGATGCATCCGTGGCGTAGCGCCCGCGCGATGCGCGATCGAACAGCACATCGCCCTTAAGCTCGCGTTGCAGACGCGCCTGCAGCGGCGTCGGCGTGGACGCGAGCCGCGCACGCGCGGAAGCCGGCATCAGATGGATCGGCTTGATGAGCTGGTCAGTGGGGGAATTGAGCATCGTCGCTGTCGGTGAGTGCAGGAATGAGGTGCGGTCCTGGCCTTATGAATGCGTTATGCGAAATGCAATTCGACTGCGGGCAAGCCCTCGATGCGGCCCACTGCCGTGCCGGGCGCGGCGGGAAACGCGAGGCCGGTGTAGGTGCCCGCCGTGAGCACGGTCCCGCGCTCGACGGCGAGACCGCGCGATACGCTGTGATTCACCGTCCACGCGAGCAGCCGGCGCGGATCGCCCGCCGGATTGGCCGGGTCGCCCTGAAAGAGCGCTGCGCCGTCGAACGTGAACGTCATCGCCGGGGATACGAACGGAAACGCCGCGTCATACGGCACGCCCTCGCCTACGATCAACGCGCCGTGGTTCTGCAAGTCGGCGAGCTGCCAGGGCTTCTCGACATCCGGCCACGCGGCGAAGCGGCTCGCCACCACTTCGATCGCCGCATGCACGGACTCGATCGCGGCCAGCACCTCTTCATCGCGATACGGACCGCTGCCCGGCTCGAAGCGCCTGCCGATCCTGAACGCCACTTCGAGTTCGAGCCCTGCCTTGCCGAACGCCTCCATCGACAGACGCGCGCCCGAGCCATGCACGCCGTCGGCGGGAAGCGGCGCGCCCTGAATCGGACCATCGGCCGATTTCGCACCGACTTTCCATCCGCCGATGTCCGCGCGCAGCGCACGCAATGTCGCTTCCTGCGCCGCGTATGCTTCGTCGGCATTCGCCGGGCGCGCGCCGTCCGGCAACGCGTCGAGCTTCGCGCGATGCGCGCGTGCCTCGACGAACAGCCGCGCGAGCGCGTCGGCGTCGAACGCGGCGCTCATGCGGCCGCCTTCAACGCGGGCTTCGCGACGTGGCTCGTCAGATAGTTCATCGCCGCGGCCACGCCGCTGTCTTTCAGTTCGATGCCCGCGAGCTTCAGGCCCATCTCGCAGCCGGAAAGCGCGGCCATCAGCGTGAGATCGTTGCAGTCGCCCAGATGGCCGATGCGGAACATGCGGCCCTTCACTTTGCCAAGCCCCGTGCCGAGCGACATGTCGAAATGCTCGTAGATGAGCTTGCGCACCGCGTCGGCATCGACGCCTTCGGGCGTCATCACGCCCGTGAGCACCGGCGAATACACGGCCGGGTCCGCGCACTGGATCTCGAGCCCCCACGCGGTGACCGCCGCGCGGCACGCCGCAGCGAGCCGTTGATGACGCGCGAACACGTTGTCGAGCCCTTCGCCGAGAATCATGTCGAGCGCTTCGGAAAGGCCATACAGCAGGTTCGTGTTCGGCGTGTAGGGCCAGTAGCCCTGCTTGTTCATCTCGATGATGTCGGTCCAGTCCCAGAACGCGCGCGGCAGCGTGGCGCGCCTCGAAGCCTCGCGCGCTTTCTCCGACACAGCGTTGAAGCTGATCCCCGGCGGCAGCATCAAGCCCTTCTGCGAACCCGAGACGGTCACGTCCACGCCCCATTCGTCGTGGCGATAGTCGGCGGAGGCGAGACCCGAGATCGTGTCGACCATCAGCAGCGCGGGATGCTTCGCGGCATCGATGGCGCGCCGCACCGCGGCGATATCCGAGGTCACGCCCGTCGACGTTTCGTTATGCACGACGCACACGGCCTTGATCGCGTGCCGCGTGTCGTCGCGCAAGCGCTTTTCGATCACGTCGGCCTGCACGCCGCGCCGCCATCCTTCGATGCCGGGCAAGCCCAGGAACTCGGGCTTCAGACCGAGGTTCTCGGCCATCTTCTTCCACAGCGTCGCGAAGTGGCCTGTCTCGTACATCAGCACGGCATCGCCGGGACTCAGCGTGTTGCACAGCGCCGCCTCCCACGCGCCCGTGCCCGACGCCGGATAGATCACCACCGGCTGGTTCGTCTTGAAGATCTTCCTGATGCCATCGAGCACCTTAAGACCCAGCGCGCCGAACTCCGGACCGCGATGGTCGATCGTCGGATAGCTCATCGCGCGAAGAATGCGATCAGGCACCGGGCTCGGCCCGGGAATCTGCAGGAAGTGACGGCCAGCAGGATGGGAGTCGAGCTTCAGCATGGGTGCGCGTCCTTTGAAATGTAATTTTGCATGCAAAATACAATAACGCAGCGATCTGGCCGCGTAAAGAAATACATAGGCCGAACGGCCTAGGGATAACCCGCTGGCGGTTTTTTCCACTTGCATCGGGTTAAAATTGCCGCAAAAGGAATTCGAGGTATTGAATGCAAAATCCCGATCTACCAGAAACGCACGTCTCCTCGCCGCTGCCGAAGGTCGAGCGGCTGCGTCTGCACGACACCGTCGTCGATCACTTGCGCGGCTTCATCGTCGAGGGTCTGCTCGCGCCCGGCGTGAAGCTCAACGAGCGCAAGCTGTGCGAGACGCTCGGCATCTCGCGCACGCCGCTGCGCGAGGCGCTCAAGGTGCTGGCCGCCGAGGGCCTTATCGAGATTTCGCCGAACCGCGGCGCGTCGGTATCGCAGATGAGCGAGTTCGAGATCCGCGAGATGTTCGAACTGATGAGCGGGCTCGAAGCGTTTTCCGGTGAGCTCGCGTGCGAGCGCATCACGCCGCTCGAGATCGCCGAGATCAAGGCGCTCCATTACGCGATGCTCGCGTGCCGCGCGCAGAATGACCTGTCGGGCTACTACAGCCGCAATCAGGCGATTCACGACAAGATCAACGAAGCGGCGCGCAACACGGCCTTGCGACAGACTTATGTGTCGATCAACCGGCGCCTGATGGCGCTGCGCTTTCGCTCGAATTTCCAGACGCCGAAGTGGGATAGCGCGATTCGCGATCACGAAGAGATGATCGAAGCGCTGGAGACGCGTGATGGCAAGCGCATGGGCGAGATCCTGCGCAAGCATTTGCTGTCGAAGCGCGATGCGGTGCTCGCCGAGCGCACGATGTCGACGGTGAAGCCCGCAGCGCCGAAAAAGCGCGCGGTGAACAAGACCGCGCAGGATGAGCAATAGCGGGTAAGACGGTCGCGCGAATTCCCTGAAGACGTTCTTCGGAAAACTACTCTCAAACCGTCAGTCCGCTGCCCTCGCCGAGTCGAACCTGAGCGCGTGTGCTCGCGGCGTGCGCGCTCAGCACGGCAATCTCGTGCCGCGTGTAATGCGTGACCGGCGCGATGGCCGCGAGCGCGGCGGTGAGGACGATGGCGACGATACTGATCGAAATGGCGTTCATGGTCGGCTCCTTTGGCTGCTGATGTGGCTGAATCGTTGCTGTCGGTGAAAAGCATTGTGGCCGCCGAGAGTTAGCGAAGAATGAGCATCGCCGATGGCGCACGCGTGCCGCGGTAACATCGGCATGCAATCGACCATCGCGCAAATCGGCATTCAAAATGCATTCGACATTCGACACATCGACCGCCACGCTGGAACTGCCCTTCAAGCGGCCCTTCGACTGGACACGCATGCTGAAATTCATCGGCGGGCGCGCGTCGGCGGGAGTCGAGTCGGTAGAGGACGGCGTGTACCGGCGCGCGATCGAATGGCGCGGCGATGACGGCATCATCGAAGTGAGGCCGCATGAACGCAGGCATCGGCTGGTCGCGACCATCCACGGCGCGGTGGCGCGCCACGCGGATTCGCTCGCCGCGCCGCTCGCGCACATGTTCGATCTGCACGCCGACCCGCACGAGATTTCCCGCTGCCTCGCGGCCGACCCGGTGCTCGCGCCGCTCGTTGCGGCCGCGCCCGGGCTGCGCGTGCCCGGCGCGTGGTCCGGCTTCGAGCTGGTGGTGCGGACTATCGTCGGGCAACAGGTGAGCGTGAAAGGCGCGTCGACGATCATGAGCCGCATCGTGCAGCGCGCGGGCCGAAGGATCGAGGGACATCCGCACGAAGGCACCGCATGGCGCTTCCCTACGCCCGCCGAGCTCGCCGCCGCCGATCTGGACAAGATCGGCATGCCGACGAAGCGCATCGAGACCGTGCAACGCTTCGCACAGGCGGTCGCGACGGGCGCGCTGCCGCTCGACGATGCCGGCGCCGATCCCGAGTTCGTGAAACGCGAAATGCTCGCGATGCCGGGTATCGGACCGTGGACCGTCGGCTATGTCGCGATGCGCGCCCTGCGCGATCCCGACGCATGGCCCGACGCCGATCTCGTGCTCATGCAGGCGATCGCCCGGCGCGACCCGTCGCTTGTCAGACCCGCCCAGCAGCGCGCCCGCACCGAGCGCTGGCGTCCGTGGCGCGCCTATGCGGCGATGCACTTGTGGAACGGCGTGGCGATGGAAACAGGGCTCGCGCGCGGCGGCTGACATTGCGTGCATTCGACCGCGCTTGCATCTTGCGTGCAGCATCGTGCATGCAAAATGCCATCGGCGCGATGGACGTCGCATGACACCCATGCACCCCGACGACGATTTCGTTCCGTAGTCTTGAAAATGGACTAATCTGCATCGAGCAGCCGCGCGCCGCCGAAGCCGCGAACCAGCACGCGGCGGCAACGTTCAAGACGAAGAAGCGCTAACGAAACGCCATCGGGAGACGCTCATGAACGCATCATCCCTCGACGCGCGAGACCGGAACAACGCGCGCGCCGCAGCGCAGGCGCCACCCCTGCCCGATGTGCCGATCGCGCCGCGCGTGCAGAAGATCGTCGTCGCAATACATGGCATCGGCAATCAATTGCACAGCGACACGGTGCGCTCGGTGGCGAGCCAGTTCGGCGCGCGCTATGACCCGCCGCTGCCCGTGATGCCGCTCGGCTATTTCGATATCGCGGGGGTCGGTGAAGTGGATGTGCGCCAGCTCGATCTTCCCGCGGGCGGCCCTTATACGGCCGAGCAGCGCGACTTCTATTCGGCGCTCGGTTTCGCGGAAGTGTATTGGGCCGACATTCCGCGCGAAGTCGTGAAGCAGGACGACACGCTCGAGGAAAGCAAGGCGTGGGGCCTGTCGATCGTGAGCCGCGCGCAAGCGGCCTACATGCTCAACGTCGACGAGCGCAAGCTCGAGCCCGCGGATTTCTCGCTGGCGTCGGGCGTCGTCGAGGAGATCGTCGAGACCGTGGCGGTCATGCAGAGCCTGCTCGCGGTCGCGGAAAAAGCCGGCATCTTCAAGTTCGATCTCGCGCCCGTGCTGCGCGATTATGTCGGCGACGTGCAGCTCGTCGCGGATTTCCGCCAGCATCGCGACACGATCGTGTTTCGCTTTCATCGCGTGATGGAGCGCCTCGTCGCGCTCGTCACCGCGCGTTGCCAGTGTGCGCCCGAGGTGTATATCGTCGCGCACAGCGAAGGGACCGTGATCAGCTTTCTCGGCATTCTGCAGGCGCTGTCGATATCGACCGTGACGGACCCGAAAGACACCAAGCAGATCATCAGCACTGACTGGGTGCAAAGCCTGCGCGGCTTCATGACCATCGGCTCGCCTATCGACAAGCACATCCTGCTGTGGCCGAAACTCTGGGAAGGCATGGCGCTGAAAAGCGAAATGCAGGGCGATGCGGTCAGCCAGGTCGAGCGTCCCGGTGGCCCGGTCACGCTGCCCTCGCGCATCAAGTGGCGCAACTATTATGACTTCGGCGACCCCGTGGGCTTCGCGCTCGATACGGCGCGCGCCTATCTCGATCATCGCGGCTGCCGTGCGTTCGAATTCGAGCCGGCGCATGATTTCGGCTTCTCGCGCTACTGGCTGCCGGGCAAGGCGCACACGGACTATTGGACCGATGCCGATGTATTCGGCCACTTCATCGAGAACGTCGTGCTCGATCGCAACTCCGCGAAAGCCCCGGAAAACAGGCGCTTTCGCGGCATCGTCAGCACGGCGATTCCTTATTTGCTGAGCTTCGCGCTGCATCTTCTCGCGGTGTTCTTTATCTACAAGGCAGTCACGGCTTCGTCCGAGTCGGCGGCGAAAGCGGCGAGCGCCGCGCCGGAGTTCATCCAGCTCACGCGCTCGGTGTTCGCGCTCGCCTGCCTCCTGATGGGCACGACGGTCGCCGCGCGCCTTCCGCGGCTCGTCAAGGCGCGCGGCAGAAAGCGCACGGGCGCGTGGCTGCGCTGGCGCATCGTCGCGCTGCTCGCATTCGTCGCGGGCGCGTCGATCTTCTGGTCCGTGTTGTCGATCAAGGTCGCGTCGTTTCTTGCCAGCCCGTTCGCGGCCCTGCTGCATGGCGGTACGGTCGATTCCGTCGTCGGCAAGGTGCTCTTCGTCGTCGCCGGATTGGTGTGCGCGATAAGCGGATGGCTCGCTCCGCGCAAGCCGCGCGTGGGCCGTCGCGTGCTCGTCGCGCTCGGCGCGCTGATGATGGCGCTGATCGTCGGCGTGAGGCTATGGGACGAGCGGGACACGGCGCCGCTATGGCCCGTCGTGATCGGCGGCGCGTTCTTTCTCTATGCGTGGTGGCTCGCGATTCTCATCTTCGATCTCGCGTTCGTGTGGCATCGCTATGTGCGCAATTCCGTCGCGCTCGACACGTTGCGCGCGTGGCGCGAGGATCGCCGCGATGCGCAGCCCAGGCCGATCATGTCGATGCGGACGAAGGCTGCGAACAAGTAATGCCGGCCAATACAACTCACGCATGCAACACGAGCTTCTGCACGCGCCAGTTGAGCAGCTCCGCGACGAATAACGTGTTCTCCGCCGGGCAAGCCATCTCATGAATCCAGCCGAACTGCTTCAACTGCTTGCCCGATCGCCCGAGCACGCCGAGCAGCTTGCCATCGAGCGATAGCTTGTAAATGCGGCCCGGAAACGCATCCGAGCAATACAACACCTGATTCGGCCCGGGCGAAATGCAAATGGCCCATGGCGAGCCCGGCGCGAACGTGCCCGCCGCGATCGCCGCTTCGTCGGGTATGTTGCCGATGGCCGGCCGCGCATCGGATGGCACCGGCACGTCGATCGTGAACTGACGCTGAAAATTCCCTTCGCCGTCGAAGACCTGGATGCGCCGGTTGCTGCGATCGGCGACATACACCAGGTTGTTCGCATCGACGGCAATGCTGTGCGGCGTATGAAACTGCCCCGGTCCATTGCCGCGATCGCCCCACGATTTGAGCCAGTTGCCGTCCTTGTCCACTTTCGCGACGCGCGAGTTGATATAGCCGTCGCTGATGTACGTATTGCCCTCTGCATCCCATGCGACGTCCGTCACCTGACGAAAGCGGCCCGACTCCGAACGAAGAGGCGGATTCGGATGCTTGAGCGGCGCGGTTTCTTCGTCCGATGCTTCCTGCTTGCGTCCGAACACCATCGCGACGCGGCCTTCCGGCGTGAACTTGATGATCATGTCCGAGCCCTTGTCGGTGACCCAGACGTTATCCTGCCGATCCACCTTGACCGTATGCGCGAACGACCACGCATAAAGGTTATGCCCGATCTCGCGCACGAAGCGTCCGTTGCGGTCGAATTCGAGCAGTTGCGCCGCGGCCGCGCCATAAGCGGGACCGGTGGTGTTGCCGCGCGAAAGCACGAAGATATGTCCCGCCGAATTGAGCGCGACGCCGGAGCATTCACCGAAGTACACGTCGCGCGGCAGACGCACCGGATCGGGAACGGAATCGTATGAAATGGACGGCACATCGCTGTCGGCGTACGCGAGATGCGGGAAGAGCGCGAGCGCGGCGGCGCTCTGGCCCGCGAGCGCCAGAAAGCGGCGGCGGCTTGCGGTGGCCGGCGCCGTGTCGCAACATGGGCAGTACATCGGGTGTCGAAGACTCACTGTTACCCTCCTTCTGTTCGTCGCCTGCAATGATGAACATCGATGGTCGGCTTGCTTCGCGATGCGAGAGGAAGTGTAGTGCATGAATCGACTGAAACGCACGCGAGTGTTTTCCACACTTTCAATGCTGAAAGGACATCATGACCGAATCCTGGCAATACCAAGTTCGAATCAGGCTCGCGCCCGAGCATGCGGCACTGGCACGTCGAGATCCGGCGAGCGAAAAACTCGCGCCGCTCAATGCGCTCCTGATCAGACACAATGCTCAATTGAAATGCCAGTACGACGCCTTCGCCGACTACGTGGCGCAAGCGGAGCGCGATGGCATCGAGCACTATCCGCTCTATCGATGGACGCGCGAAACCATCGAAAATCCCGCGAAAAAAGCCAAATATCTCGAAGCGTTCACGCTCTATGTGAATGGCGACGAAGTCTATGACAAAGCCTTGGCCGATGCGCTCGAAGCCGATCTGCGGTTGCTCGCGAGCGAAGCAATCACGGATATCCGCAAGTTCGACACGAACCCCGCGCACAATCCGCAGCCGCCTTCATACGGCACTTCATGAAGCCGATGAGGCCGATTAGGTTGACGCCGTGCATCGCGCGCGCTAAGGTTTGGTACATCAACCAAACGACGGACCACGCCCCGTGCAGGATCGCCGACAAACCATACTCGAAGCCGCCCTCGCCACATTGCGTGAAGAAGGTTATGCGGGCTTCACGCAGCCGCGCGTCGCTGCGCGCGCGGGCGTGCGTCAGAGTCACCTCACCTATTATTTTCCGACGCGTCTCGCATTGATCGAAGCCGTCGCGCGCACCGCGATCGACGGCCAGCTCGCCGCCGTGGATGCCTTCGCGGGCGAAGCATCGCCCAAGGTCACGGCCGCATCCATCGCCAATGTCGCAATGCGCCACGAAAACACGCGCGTCCTGATGGCGCTCGCGCAAGCCGCCGACGAAGAACCGACCATACGCAGCCTCTTTCGCGAGCTGGCCGAAGGCGTCGCGGCGCGTATCACGCGCATGCTCGAGTCAATGGGCCTCGCCGTCACGAAAGAGCATGTGTCGATGGTGCATGCGCTCGTCGTCGGGCTCGCGGTCATCGATCTCGCGGTGGGCCGCACGGACGGCAAGCGCCGCGCCAGCGTGGCCATCGAAACCTTGTTCGCGCTGTTGCCGCCCGGCGAATCGAAAGCGTCATAACCGCGACGTCAAGCTTTGCGCGCATCGAGCCAATCGACGATATTGCGCACCGTATCGCCATAAAACGTGCGATACAGTTCCTCCGACACATAGCCGATATGCGGCGTCGCGAGCACGTTCGGTAATGAGCGCAGTACATCGTTCGCGGCGAGCGGCTCTTCGTCGTAGACGTCGAGCGCCGCGCCCGCGAGCGTGTTCGACTTCAACGCATCGACGAGCGCCGCGTTATCGACAATCGGCCCGCGCGACGTGTTCACGAGACGGCTCGTCGGCTTCATCTGCGCGAGCTCTTGCGCGCCGACGAGATGACGCGTGCGCTCGCTCAGGCGCACGTGAATCGAAAGCACATCGGAGGTCTTGAAGAGCGTGTCCTTGTCGACGAGTTGCACGCCCTTTTCTTCCGCGCGCTCGCGTGTCAGGTTCTGGCTCCACGCGATCACATTCATGCGAAACGCGCGGCCGATCACGCCGACCGCCGAGCCCACGCGCCCCAGGCCGAGCAGGCCGAGCGTCTTGCCCGCCAGTTCGGCGCCGAGCGCCGTCTGCCAGCCGCCTTCCCTGAGCGAGCGGTTTTCGGCGGGAATGTTGCGCATCATCGAGAGAATCAGCGCCCACGTGAATTCGATCGTCGGCGTCGACGCGTAGCCGGTATGACGCACTTCGACGCCGCGTTCGGCAGCGGCATCGAGATCGATCGACGCATTGGCCGCGCCCGTCGACGCGATCAGCTTCAGGTTCGGCAAGTTGCCGATGATGTCGCGCGAGAACGGCGTGCGCTCGCGCATCGCGCAGACGACATCGAAGGGGCGCAGGCGCTCGACGAGCGCGTCGCGCTCCGCGATGTGATCGTTGAACACGGTGATGTCGGCGCGGCTGGCGAGCGGCGACCAGTCGGCCATGGAAAGGGCGACGTTCTGGTAGTCGTCGAGAACGGCGACCTTGATCGGAGTGGACGTGGGCATGGCGGTTCCGTCTGGTGTGACGAATGGATTGAACGAGAGCCGCTAGTGTGACGCAAGGCCGGAAATCATGTCGGACGGGCACGCGGACGGTCCGCCGGAAATCCCGCAAAGCCTTGCGCCACAAGGGGAAAGCGGGGGCCGCCACCCATGACATAACGTGAAATAAGTTACCGCGGGACTTCGCGCGGCGCTTTCCCTATAGTCACTTCCGTCGCCACTCGAAACGCAACGTGGCCTAAAGAACCGAGAAGGACATCCCGTGAAAAACAGATCGACTTTCGCTTCAAACGTCCGCGTTGCTTCCGCCTCCGACGCGGCTTCCGGCAAGCGCCGCGTGCGCCACGCGCTCGTGATCGCCGCAGCCGCCGCGCTCACGCTCTGCAGCAGTTCGGCCTTCGCGGGCTGGGCGCGCGGCGGCACGGCCTACACCGGCCGCGGCGAATACCAGGGCGCGCACGTCGGCTCCTGCGGCGGCAGCAGCTGCTCGCACGCGGGCGGCGTCGAAAACCCGTGGGGCCGCGTCGCGACGAACTCCGGCACGGTGACACGCACCGCGCCGGGCCAGTTCTCCAACTCCGGCACCGCCTACGGTCCGAACGGACGCTCCGTGCAGCATTCGGGCGACACGAGCTGCGCCGGCGGCAGCTGCTCGCACACCGGCAGCGCGACCGGCCCGAACGGCAAGACCGCGACGGGCAGCGATACGGTGACGCGCACGGCGCCCGGCCAGTACACGTCATCGGGCTCGGTGACGGGGCCGAACGGCAACATGTCGACGCACTCGGCATCGACGAATTGCGCGGGCTACACCTGCAACCGCTCCGGCACGGTCAACACGGCGAACGGCGGCACGGTCACGCATTCGGGCAGCGCGACGAGCGTGGCGCCGGGCGTCGTCACGACCTCAGGCACCGCGACGGTCACGAACGGCTCGCACAGCACGACGGTCGTGGGCGGCGGCACGGTTTCATCGAGCACGACGGTGGTCGCGACCACGCCGGTCGCCACGGGCACGACGGTGGTGGCCGCGCCCGTGATCGTGCCGCCGCCGCCTTCGACGACCGTGGTGGTTGCGCCGCCGCCGGCTTCGTCGACGGTCGTGGTCACGCCGCCCCCGCCGCCGCCCGCGAACACCGTGGTCGTCGCGCCGCCGGCTCCCGTCAAGACCGTGTATGTCGCGCCGGCCCCGGCTCCCGTCAAGACGGTTTATGTCGCACCGACCCCGGCTCCGGTCAAGACGGTTTATGTCGCGCCGGCCCCGGCTCCGGTCAAGACGGTTTATGTCGCGCCGGCGCCGAAGACTGTTTATGTGATGCCGCACCGCGCGGTCCTGATCCCGGGCCACTGGGTCGGCCGGTTCTGGATTCCCGCGCACTGGGCATAAAGGAGGAACCACGACGAAACCTGAAAGGCCGGCCGCATGCGCGCCGGCCTTGTCGTTTTGCGTGCATACGGCGTTACACTGCAAAGCAATTGCCGCTTCCGACACCGACACGACATGCTCCATGTCTTTCGCGACACGCAAGCAGTCTGGACCGTCTCCTCATGACGAGGCACCGCATGAACCGACCGCATCTGCCTCGCGATCATGCCAAAGGCGTCCTGCATGACATCACGTGGACCGCCGGCCCCGTCGTGCTGGTCATTGCGATCGTCGCCGCGCTCGTCTACTGGCTCGTCGATCCCGCGCCGCCCAAGATCATCACGATGAGCGCAGGTCAGCCCGACAGCTCGTTCTACGTCGTCTCGCAGGAATACGCGAAAATCCTCGCGCGCAACGGCATCAAGCTGAAAGTGCTGCCTTCGGACGGCTCCGTGCAAAATCTCGAGCGTCTGCTCGATCCGAAGCAGCACGTCGATCTCGCGCTCGTGCAAGGCGGCGTCGCGACGAAGGAAGAGGCGTCTAAGCTGATGTCGCTCGGCAGCGTGTCATATGTGCCGCTCGTCGTGTTCTATCGCGGCAAGGGGCTCACGCTGCTGTCGCAACTGGAAGGTAAGCGCATCGCGATAGGCCGCGAAGGCAGCGGCACGCGCATGCTGTCGCTCAAGCTGCTGGAAGCGAACGGCATCTATCCGGGCGGCGACACTCAGCTTCTTTCGACGGACGGCCTGCAGGCCGCCACGCAACTCGTCAGCAACGAAGCCGACGCGGTCTTTCTCTCCGGCGACTCCGCGACGCG
This sequence comes from Caballeronia sp. 11_S32, assembly GCF_056930355.1. Taxonomy (NCBI): domain Bacteria; kingdom Pseudomonadati; phylum Pseudomonadota; class Betaproteobacteria; order Burkholderiales; family Burkholderiaceae; genus Caballeronia; species Caballeronia sp. 11_S32. The sequence goes on along the minus strand of NZ_JBXOWH010000001.1, from coordinate 509,244 downwards.
CGGGCTGATGCTGCGGCTCTTGCGCGTGCCCGGCATCTCGGTGATGGACTTCAAGGAAGCGCGCGCCTACACGCGCCTCTTTCCCTATCTCGACGATATCGAGCTGCCGCCCGGCGTGCTCGATATCGGCCGGCGCATTCCGCCGGAAACGGTGCATCTGATCAGCCCGACCGCGGAGCTGATCGCGCGGCCGAGCCTGCATCCCGCGCTATCGGATCTGCTCATCGAGGCGGCGCAGGAAGTGCATGGCGCGGCCGGTCTGCTGCAGCATGCCGGTCAGTTTCCGAGCGCGGTCGCGCACGAGTTTCCGATCAGCGAAGATGCGAGCCGCTATTACCGCTCGGGCAAGAGCTTCCTGTATCGCATGCTGCCGTTCTGGCTCGCGAATATCGCGGATCGCGCGCTCGTGCTGTTGCTGCCCGTCGCGGTGCTGGTCTTTCCGGCGCTGCGGCTCGTGCCCGCGCTCTATCGATGGCGCGTGCGTTCGCGCATCTATCGCTATTACGGCGCGCTGATCGCGGTGGAGCGCAACGCGATGCGCGTCGCCAGTGAAGAAGAGCGGCGCGCGCTGCTCGTCGAGCTGGATTACATCGAGGAATCGCTCGATACACTCAAGCTGCCGCTCGCCCATGCCGATGCGCTCTATGTGCTGCGCGAGCACGTGAGCTTCGTGCGCTCGCGTTTGAGCGAAGCGGCGCGACGGGAAAAGAGCACGGTCCAGACGCGCATGACATAACGGAGGGCGCGCGATGAAATGTCGTACATGGTTCGCCGTTGCGTTGATGTCCTTGATGACCGCCTGCGCCAGCCTTCCGCCTCAAACCGGACGCATGGAAACTCACGCCCTCACCGACACCGCGAACACGCGCCTCGGCATGACCTTCGCGGCGAGCGAAGCCGCGCATCCCGGCGACAACGCGTTTCACTTGCTATCGAACGGCATGGACGCCCTGATCGCGCGCGTGATCCTGAGCGAAACCGCGGAGCGCACGCTCGATCTCCAGTACTACATCTGGCACGACGATCTCACGGGCCGCGAGATGGCCGCATCGATCATGCGCGCGGCGGACCGCGGCGTGCGCGTGCGGCTTCTGCTCGACGATCTCGGCACCAATGCCGACGATCAGTTCCTGCTCGCGCTCGCATCGCATCCCAACGTGCGGGTGCGGCTCTTCAATCCGGTCGCGAACCGCACGTTCAAGAGGCTCGGCTCGGCGGCCGAGTTCTTTCGCGTGAACCGGCGCATGCACAACAAGGCGCTCATCGCCGACAATCAGGCCGCGATTCTCGGCGGGCGCAATATCGGCGACGAGTACTTCGGCGCATCGAGCACGGTCGCATTCGGCGATCTCGACGTGCTCGTGCATGGTCCCGTCGTGCGCGAGGTATCGAGTGCATTCGATCTCTACTGGAATTCGGAAGCCGCGTATCCGATCGATAACCTGATGCGACGTCATGCCGATCCCGATGCGCTCGCGGGCTATCGCGAGAAGCTCGATGCATATCTGTTGTCGGAGAAACATTCGCCATATGTCGCGCAGGTACGCGAGCGTCTCGCCCAGGTAATTCAGCAGCACGACACCGCGTTCTCGTGGGGCAAGGCGACGCTCCTCTATGACGATCCCGCGAAGATCACGCGCGCGCCCGGCGACACCGAAGGCCATCTGATGTCGCAATTCAAGGCGCTGAGTCTCGTTTCCGATCAGGAAATGCTGATCGTGTCGCCCTACTTCGTGCCGCGCAAGGAAGGCGTGCGATGGCTGCGCTCGATGACATCGCGCGGCGTGCGCGTCACCGTGCTCACGAATTCGCTCGCGGCCACCGATGTCGCCGCGGTGCATGCGGGCTATCAGCGCTATCGCAAGGACATGCTCGAAGCGGGCGTGCGGTTATATGAACTGAAGCCCGTCGCATCGGCCGATAACGACAAGAGCGCCAAGAAGTCGACATTCGGATCGTCGAAAGCTTCACTGCATGCGAAAACGTATGTGTTCGATCGAAAGCGCATCTTCATCGGCTCGATGAATCTCGATCCGCGTTCCGTGCAGTTGAATACTGAGATCGGCGTGTATTGCGAGAGCGCGGCCGCCGCCGAGCAAGTGGCGGACGGCATCGGGACGAATATCGATCGCATCGCGTGGCGCGTCGAGTTGCGCGATGACGGCAACGGCAACACGCGCATGGTATGGATCGATACCGATGCGAACGGCAACACGACCGTGCTCGATAGCGAGCCGGACGTGTCGGCGTTCAAGCGCGCGGGCATCTGGATGCTGGGGATATTGCCGATCGAATCGCAGTTGTGAGCCGCGCGCGCTTTGCGCTTATCCGCGCATCATTTGAAACCCGCGACCGCATGCGGCACATAGGGCGCTTCCAGTTGCGCGATCTCTTCCGCCGTGAGATGCAACTCCAACGCCGCCACCGCATCACTCAAATGATTGGGCTTCGATGCACCGACGATCGGCGCGGTGACCGGCGCTTTCTGCGCGACCCATGCCAACGCGACTTGCGCGCGCGGCACGCCCCGCGCTTGCGCCACGGCAGCGACGGCTTCGACCACCGCGCGGTCGGCTTCATCGGTGCGATAGAGCGTGCTGCCGAATGCATCCGATTCCTGCCGCGCGCTCGTTGCATCCCATTCGCGCGTTAGACGGCCGCGCGCAAGCGGACTCCACGGCAACATGCCGATGCCCTGATCCTTGCACAGCGGCATCATCTCGCGCTCTTCCTCGCGATACAGCAGATTCAGGTGATTCTGCATGGTCCTGAACTCGGTCCAACCGTTCGCGCGCGATGTATAAAGCGCCTTGCTGAACTGCCACGCATACATCGACGACGCGCCGATATACCGCGCCTTGCCCGCCTTCACGACATCGTGCAGCGCCTCGAGCGTTTCCTCGATCGGCGTCGTGTAATCCCATCGATGGATCTGATAAAGGTCGACGTAATCGGTGCCGAGGCGCTTCAGGCTGTTGTCGATCTCGTTGAAGATCGCCTTGCGTGACAGCCCCGCGCCATTCGGGCCGGGACGCATGCGATTGAACACCTTCGTCGCGATCACGATGTCGTCGCGTTTCGTGAAATCGCGCAGCGCACGTCCGACGATTTCCTCCGACGTGCCATCCGAGTAAGTATTGGCCGTGTCGAAGAAATTGATGCCCGCTTCGAGCGCCTGCCTGATGAGCGGACGGCTCTTTTCTTCATCGAGCGTCCAAGGATGCGTGCCGCGCTCCGGCACACCATAAGTCATGCAGCCGAGACAAAGGCGCGACACGTCGAGGCCGGTCGAACCCAGTTTCACATATTCCATCGTGCGGATCTCCTTGCAAAACGAAAGGCACACGCGATTGCTTGCGCATGGCGACGAAACCCTAGACATTAACGCAGTCTCGCATAGCGCGCTTCCTTCGCTCGGGCACGCTATCTGCAACGCAGACTTCTTTCGCCCTCACCCTTCGCAGGAGATGCCGATCATGACGTCCTCGACCCAACCCATCTGGTTCATCACCGGCTGTTCGACGGGCTTCGGCCGCGAGCTTGCGGCGAAAACGCTGAGCCTCGGTTATCCCACGGTCGTCACGGCGCGCAATCCCGCCGCGCTCGACGATCTTGCGAAGCAATACGGCGATCTCGCGCTCGTGCTGCAGCTCGACGTGACGAAGCCCGATCACGTGCAGGCCGCCGTTCGCGCGGCGATCGTGAAGTTCGGGCGCATCGACGTACTCGTGAACAATGCGGGGATCGGCTATTTCGGCTCGTTCGAAGAAAGTGACATGGACGAAGTGCGCAAGATGGTCGATATCAACTTCTGGGGCCTCGTCGACATGACGCGCGCCGTGCTGCCCGAAATGCGCAAGCAGGAGCGCGGGACCATCGTGAACATATCGTCGATCGGCGGGATCATCGCGTTTCCAGGCGTGAGCTTCTATCATGCGACGAAGTTCGCTGTCGAAGCGGTGTCGGAATCGATGTCGCATGAACTCGCGCCGCTCGGCATCAAGGTGCTGATCGTCGAGCCCGGGCCGTTTCGCACCGACTGGGCGGGCCGCTCGGCAAACGAAGCGCCGCGCACGATCGCGGATTACGCGAGCACCGCGCAGGCGCGCACCGACACGATTCGCGGCTACAGCGGCAAGCAGCCGGGCGATCCGGTGCGCGCGGCCGAAGCGATCATCAAGACCGTGGAAAGCGAAAATCCGCCGCTGCGCCTGCTGCTCGGCAAGGCGGCGCTCGCCAATGCGCGCGTGAAGATCGATGCGTTGCGCAAGGACTTCGATGGCTGGGAAGACGTATCGGCGGGTGCCGATTTTCCGGAAGGCCAGTAGGCCATGCCAGCCGCGCGGCGTCGGTGACTCATTGCGCCGCGCGCTTCACTTCCTCGATGCTGGCTTCGGCGAGCCAGTGGCAATAACCGGCCAGCTTCGTGCGATCGATGCTGTCGCGCGCGATATGCGCATAGCCGCCCTCGCGATAGATCCGCTTGGACCAGTAGGCGTCCGTCTGCCACGCATGAACGTGCAGCACGTCGCTCGCCAGTTCACGATCCGCCGCGGGAAATGCATCGAGCAAGCCAAGAGAACAACGCTGGGGATATGTCACGCGAAGCGCGAGTTCGCCCGCGTACATGGTGACGACCTGCTTGCACCAGCCCGGCCACACGCCGTCATGGTTCTGAAACTCCTCGCGCCAGAGCCGTTCGCATGCCCGCATCTGCGCGAGAAGAAACTGCTCCACCATCTCGGCCGGACCAAGCACCGATGCACCGACGTTATGCAGCCCCGAATGTGGAAAGCCCCAGCGCGCGCTCACTTCCGATAACTTCTCGCGCACGTCGTCCTGATACGCGTAGCCGCCGAAACCCGCGCACAATCCCGACGGACGGAAATCGCGCAGAGCGGGCGTAACGAAAGTATCGCAATCCGTCTTGAGGATGAATTCGAATTGCTTGCATGCATCGAGCACGGGTTGTTCGATCAGGTTCCCGATGGAATTGATGAACTTGTAGCCGTTCCATTCGGGGTGGCGCTGCTCGTAGGGCACGCTCGGAATGACCGTGATGCGTTCATCCTTCGGCAAAGCCTGAATGATTCTTGGATTGCAAACGGCGATAATGCCGCTACGCGAAATGACGCCCGAATAGTAGAGGCTTTTATAAAGCCAGTCGAACTCTTCGAGCATGCTCGGGCTATCGTCGACGTACACCAGGATACCTAGATCCATCATTCCCTCTTCCCGCTTGAATTGGACTTCGAACATTCATTCTAGTCCGGAGTTCATCAAGCAGGACTCGCCTATCTCATAACGCCAGCACATTCACCGCCACATCCACATGATGCGCGCCTCCGCCGAGAATCATTCCGCGCAAAAGCGAGACGTCGCCGTAATCGCGTCCTGTCGCGAGCGTGACGTGATCGAGGTCGGCGAGCACATCATTGGTCGGATCAAGATCGATCCATCCACTGTGCGGGCAATGCACCGAAACCCACGCATGCGATGCATCCGCGCCGATCAGACGCGCATGTCCCGGCGGCGGATCGTTGCGCAAATAGCCGCTCACATAGCGCGCAGGCAGCCCGAGCGTGCGCAGACAACCGATCATCACTTGCGCGAAGTCCTGGCACACGCCATGACGCAATTCGAATGCGCGCGATGCTGGCGTATCGAACGCGGTCGCTGACGGCCGATATTCGAAATCCGCGTGAATGCGATGCATCAGATCGATGGCGCCCGCAACGAGCGGCGTGCCGGCGTCGAAACTGGCCTGCGCATAATTCCGCAATTCGTGATCGAGCGAGATATTGTGCGACGCATAGCAAAACTCGCTTTCCGGATAGAAAGGCCCGCCCGCGTGATAGCGCAGCCGTTGCGCGACTTCTTCCCACGGCGGCGTTGCGTCCGCATCCAGCGCATTCCAGCGCGGGGTAAGGCGCACCGTGGTTTCGCTCGTCATGGAAAGACGCTCATGCGGTGCATCGAGCGAAAAGTACAGCACGTCGTTGCCGAATGCATCGACACGGCTATGCACATACGACGGCACCGGCTCGATGCGCTCCGTATGCGAGATCACCTGCTGCCACGGGCAATGCAGCGGGCGAATGGTCGCGAGATGCTGTGCGATCTCCACCGGCGTCGAATAGCGATATGTCGTGCGATGCGTGACCGCGAGCACGGTGTCGTTCAGCCCGAGACTCATGCCGACACCTGCGCCGCAAGCGGATTCGCATGGCTGAAGTAGCGCGCGCTCACTTCATTCGATGCCGCGGTGACCGACGCAACGAGCCTGTCGCACAACGCGATCAACGCTTCATGGCGGCCGTCGTCGCGCGTTTCGCAGAGGGCGGCGAGGTCCGGCAACGCATCGGCATGAACGAGGAGATCCGCGAAGCGCGTCGCCTGTGCGCGGCGCGCGCCGCCCGCCGCCGCCGCGATTTCGTCGAGCTTCGTACGTAGACGCGCGTACACGCCATACAGTCCGCGCGGATTGGTTTGATCGACGACGATCAGATCGAGCAGCGCCGGCACTTCGAGCCTTCCCGGATAAAGTGAACGATACGTGAGCGTGCTGTCGAAGAGTTGCAAGAGCAGATCGAAGCCCGCGGGCGATGCGAGCGTGCGGCACTCCGCGACGACGCGCAGGATGGTGCTCATGGTCGAAACGCGTTCGATGTGCCGTCCGATGAACAGCAGCCGCCATGCTTCGTCGCGCGTCATGCGATCGCCCTGCGCGCCGCTGATCGCGCACAGTTGCGTCGCGAGATGTTCGAGCGCGCTCGCAAGCAGCAGGCGATCATATCCACGGCCGATGCGCGCCGTGTCTTCCACGCCCGTCTCGGCGAGCGCATCGCGGAAGTCGTTGCGTGATGCGAGGATCGTGCGCCAGTGGTCCGTCGAAAGACGGTCGCGTATCTCGCCGCATGCGCGCGCCTGATCCGCGAGATTGCCGCCGATGCTCGTCGCGTTGCTCGATTCCGGCAGCCCCGCGACGAGCACGCGCTCGAATGCTTGCGGCGTGCTGCGTGCGAGCGTATCGATCGACGGAATCAGTCCGCATTGCGTTGCGAGTTCGGCGAGTGTCGGGAAGAGTTCTTCGGCGTCGCTGCCGTCCAGCATGCCGAGCAGCAGACGGCACAGCCGCACGTTGTTTTCCGCGCGCTCGCCGTAACGCCCTGCCCAGAAGAGGTTTTCCGCCGCGCGGCTCGATACGGTGCGATGCTTGCGCAAGTCGCCGGGTTTCATCGGCGTGGGACCCTGCGAACCGGCAGCGCCGGGATGACTCGACATCACCCATGTATCGACACTGCTGCCGCCGAACTGCATCGACACCGTGGCGCGCTTGTCGGCGGCGAGCCGCGTGAAGCCGCCGGGCATCACACTCCAGCTTCCGTCGATGTTGGCGATCGCATAAGCGCGCAGCACGCACGGACGCGAGCCGAGCGCGCCATCGTGAAAGCGCGGCGCGGTCGAAAACGGCAGGTTCTCCTGCACCGTGAACACATCCGGCGCGCGTTCGATGCGCTCGCGCCATGCTTCGAGTTCCTGCACGCCCGCGTCGATGCCCGGTGCGTGATCCGGTTGCGTGCCCGGCCATGTCGGCGCAATGAGCGCGCTATCGAGATGCTCGAAGACTTCGTGGCGCGCGGCTTCCTCGCCGCACCACCATGTCGGCACGGTGGGCAATTCGAGTGCTTCATCGAGCAATGCTTTCGCGATGCCCGGCAAGAATGCGTTGAGCGCGGGCGATTCGGTGAAGCCCGCGCCCGGCACGTTCGACACCATCACATTGCCCGCGCGCATCACCTGAAGAAGCCCCGGCACGCCGATGGTCGAATCCGCGCGTAACTCGACGGGATCGCAGAATGCATCATCGAGACGCCGCAACACCGCATGCACGCGCGACAGGCCGGCCAATGTCTTGAGATAAAGCTTGTCGTGGCGCACCGTGAGGTCCTTGCCTTCGACAAGCGTCACGCCGAGATAGCGCGCGAGAAACACATGCTCGAACCAGGTCTCGCTGAAAGGGCCTGGGCTCAGCAGCGCGATATGCGGCGCATCGTTCGAGGCATCGCCGCGGCCGTTTTCGTCATCGCGCATCGTCGCGCGCGCGGCTTGCGCGACGGTGGCGATGAGTTGCGAATACGTGGTTGCGAGACGGCTCACACGCATGGCGCGAAAGGGATCCGAGAACAGACTCGCGACGATCAGCCGGTTCTCCAGCGCGTAGCCAAGGCCAGAGGGCACTTCCGTGCGATGCGCAATGACCGTCCACGCACCGGATGGCGCGCGCGCGAGATCCACCGCGACGATTTGCAGGAAGCGCCCGAGCGGCGGCACGAAGCCCTTCACCGCACGCAGATAGCCGGGATGTCCGAACACGAGCGCGGCCGGCAGGAGCCCGCGATGCAGCAGCGTCTGCGCACCGTAGACATCGGCGACGATGGCTTCCATCAGTCTCGCGCGCTGCGCGACGCCACGCTCGATCACCGCCCATTCTTCCTCGTCGATGATGAGCGGCAGGAGATCGAGCGACCACGCGCGCGGCTTGCCATTGTCGGCATACACGTTGTACGTGATGTCGTTGTCGCGAATCTGCTGCGCGACGGCGGCGACGGCATCGTCGAGACGTGCGATGCCCTGCTCGCCGAGCAGTTCGAAGAATTGCCGCCATGGCTCGCGCAACTGGCCGGAAGCATCACGCAGTTCGTCCCAATGCCCTTCGCGCGCGGGCAGCGTGCGCAGCAGCGCGAGCGCATCGATGCGTGCCGCGGCGATGTCGAACGGCAAGGTCGATTGATAGGCCAAAGTCGTCTCGGTTCTTTATTCGAATGATGATTGCACTTCAACCATAGCGCAGGTCGAGCGTGAACGGAAATTCGAAGCTGCGTTCGCGCGCTTCGACTTGCGCGGCGCCCGGCGTGTGGCCTGTCGCGAAGAATCGCGCGCGCCTGCGGCTTTCAGCTTCATAGGCGTTGACCGGGAAGGTCTGATAGTTGCGCCCGCCCGGATGCGCGACGTGATACTGGCAACCGCCGATCGCGCGTCCCGTCCACGTATCGACGATATCGAAAGTGAGCGGCGCATGCACGCCGATGGTCGGATGGAGCGACGCCGCCTGCGCCCACGCGCGAAAACGCACGCCCGCGACGTATTCGCTGACGCGTCCCGTCGGCTGCAAGGGCAGCGCCTCGCCGTTCACGGTCACGACATGACGATTGCCGTTCAGGCCGAGCACACGCACTTCGAGGCGTTCGACCGACGAATCCACATAACGCACCGTGCGGCCTATCGCGCCTTCTTCGCCCATCACATGCCACGGTTCCAGCGCGTTGCGGATCGTCAGCGCGATGCCGTTCGTATCGTATGCGCCCACGATCGGAAAGCGGAACTCGAAGTGCGGCGCGAACCAGCCTCGTTCGAATGCGAAACCCGCATCGCGCAATTCGGCGAGGACGTCGTCGAAATCCATCTGCACGAAAGTGCCGAGCATGAAGCGGTCGTGCAGCTCGGTGCCCCAGCGCGTGAGGCGCGCGGTATAGGGCGTCTCCCAGAAACGCGCGACGAGCGCACGCAACAGCAGCTGTTGCACGAGACTCATGCGCGCATGCGGCGGCATTTCGAAGCCCCGCAGTTCCAGCAGGCCGAGGCGCCCCGTCGCGCCATCGGGCGAATACAGCTTGTCGATGCAGAACTCCGCGCGATGCGTGTTGCCCGTCACGTCGATGAGGATGTTGCGCAGAATCCGGTCGATGAGCCACGGCGGCACGGTCGCATTGCCGCGCCCGCCGAGCAGGTCGAGTTGACGCTGCAATTCGGCGAACGCGATTTCGAGTTCATACACCTGATCGTTGCGCGCTTCGTCGACGCGCGGCGCCTGGCTCGTCGGTCCGATGAAAAGCCCTGAAAACAGCATCGACAACGACGGATGGTTATGCCAGTACGCGATCAGACTCGCGAGCAGATCGGGGCGGCGCAGGAACGGGCTGTCGGCGGGCGTCGCGCCGCCGAGCACGAAGTGATTGCCGCCGCCCGTGCCGGTATGCCGGCCGTCGAGCATGAACTTCTCCGGGCTCAGATATGACTCGTGGGCCGCGTTGTAGAGAAACTCGGTGTGCTCGACGAGATCGTTCCAGTTCGCCGCCGGATGAATGTTCACCTCGATCACGCCGGGGTCCGGCGTCACCTGCAGCATCTTGAGGCGCGCGTCGCGCGGCGGCGGATAACCTTCGATGATGACCGGAATCTCGAGATCGGCGGCGGTCGCCTCGATGGCGGCGAGCAGATCGAGATAGTCATCGACCTCGGTGAGCGGCGGCATGAACACGTGCATGAGCTTGTTGCCGCTGCCGAGCTTGTCCAGCGCATCGGCTTCCGCTTTCGGACCGGCCGCGCGCGCAGGGTCGCGCGCTTCCACGCACAACGCCGTGCGCGCGATCCAGCCGGCCGACTCGCCGCGCTCGGGCATGCGCTCCCGCGCTTCCCCCGCCCTCATGGCGTGGCGCGTGCCGCCCGCATCGGCATTTTGCATGCGTGATTCATTATTCAGATCGGCATATTGCATGCGTAATTCCGTTGCGGTCCGCAGCGGCGCCGACGGGCCGAACGGATCGTGCGCGTGCTGCCACGGGTAGTCGCCCTCCGACACCCACGGCAGCGAGTCGAGCGGCAGGCGATAGCCCATCGGCGAATCGCCCGGAATCAGGTACATGCGCTCGTCGCGGAAGAACCACGGCCCGCTCGTCCAGCGCTCCGGCTGCATTGCCGGGCCGCCTTCGCGCGAGATCGGCAGCACGTAGCCGGTGACGGACGGCAGGCCGGCGTCGAACACGCGGCGCAGGCGCACGCGCTCCAGTTCGTCGTCGAGACGCGAGTCGAAAGGATCGACGTTCACCGGCAGGCGCCGCTCGCGCCAGAGGTAGTACCAGGTGTCCTCGTATGCCGGTTGAATGTATTTTGAATCCAAAGACAGCTTGCCCGCGAGATGGCGAATGAAACGCGCGGCGTCGTCCGACGTGTACGACGCGGGCTGGCGCTCGTCCGCGAAGAGCGCCGGATTGTGCCAGCACGGCTCCCCATCCGCGCGCCAGAACAGCGACAGCGCCCAGCGCGGCAACTGCTCGCCCGGATACCACTTGCCCTGCCCGATATGCAGAAAGCCGCGCGCTCCGTACTGCGCGCGCAGCTTGTCCATCAGCGAGACGGCGTAGGCGCGCTTCGTCGGGCCGAGCGCATCGGTGTTCCATTCTGGCGCGTCGCGGTCCCGCACCGACACATAGGTCGGCTCGCCGCCCATCGTGAGGCGCACGTCGGATGCATTCAGCCGCGCATCCACCTGCGCGCCCATGCGCAGCATCGCGCTCCAGTCCTCCTCGCTGTATGGCTTCGTCACGCGCGGCGTTTCGAGCACGCGCTCGATCGACATCGTGTGCACGAACTCGACTTCGCATGGGTCCACCGCGCCGGAAACCGGCGCCGCGCTGTCCGGCTCCGGCGTGCACGCGACGGGAATATGCCCCTCGCCCGCGAGCAGGCCCGACGTTGGGTCGAAACCGATCCAGCCCGCGCCCGGCAGAAACACTTCGCACCACGCGTGCAGATCGGTGAAATCCACTTCGGCGCCGCTCGGACCATCGAGCGATTTCGTATCCGGCGCAAGTTGCAGCAGATAGCCCGACACGAAGCGCGCCGCGAGACCGAGATGACGCAGCGTCTCGACGAGCAGCCAGCCCGAATCGCGGCACGAGCCCGCCGCGCTTTCCAGCGTTTCTTCCGGCGTCTGCACGCCCGGCTCCATGCGGATCAGATAGCGGATTTCATGCGCGAGCCGCTGATTGAGCTCCACGAGAAAATCCACCGTGCCGCGCGGCGAAAGATCGATGCTTTCGACGAACGCCGCAAAGCGCGGGGTCGGCTCGCGCTTGACCATGTAGGGCGCAAGATCGTGCAGCAACTCGGGCGCATAGGTGAACGGGAAGTCATCGGCCGACGGTTCGAGAAAGAAATCGAACGGGTTATAGACGGCCATTTCGGCGACGAGATCGACCGTCACCTTGAATTCGCGCGTTTTCTCGGGGAAGACGAGGCGCGCCTGATAGTTCGCGAACGCGTCCTGCTGCCAGTTGATGAAATGATCCTCCGGCTCGACGCGCATCGAATAGGACAAGATTGGCGTGCGGCAATGCGGCGCCGGGCGCAAACGCACGACTTGCGGAGACAGACCGACGAACCGGTCGTAACGATAATGCGTGACATGGTTCAACGCGACACGTATGGACACACCTGACTCCTTTGTTCAAATGACGCCGTGCGCGCGACACGCGCTGCAACGCGTTTTCTGTTTGTCATGGAAAAAACGCCTCTTTCCCTGCACGATATGCGGCACGATGTTTGCGGCTGCACAGCCGACAGCACGCGCGCCACATCGCGCGACAACACTTCCGCCGACCACACGATGAAGACCTTTCACTGCAATCGCTGCAACCAGCTGGTGTTTTTCGAAAACACGCATTGCGAAAGCTGCGGCGCGCTGCTCGGCTACGTGCCCGACATCAATCAGATCAGCGCTTTCGACCAGACCGGTGACGGCCGCTGGCGCAGCCTGCATCCGCTCGCGAAAGATGTTCTTTACCGGCCGTGCCATAACTATGCGGTCGAGAACGTCTGCAACTGGATGGTGCCCGCGCCCGATACCGGTACGCCCGAGACGCTCTGCTGCTCCTGCCAGTTGACGAGCACCATTCCCAACCTTTCGAATCCGGAGAACCGTCTCTTCTGGTATCGCATCGAGGCCGCCAAGCGCCGGCTGCTCTACACATTCTCGGAACTGGGGCTGCCCGTGATATCCCGTCAGGACGATCCCGAACGCGGCCTCGAATTCCAGTTCCTCGAAGGCGACGCCCAAGGCCACGGCGTGACGACGGGGCATAACAACGGCATCATCACACTCAACATCGCCGAGGCCGACGACGCCCATCGAGAGAAGACACGCTCCGCGCTTCACGAGCCTTACCGCACCTTGCTCGGTCATTTCCGTCATGAATCCGGGCACTATTTCTTCGACCGGCTGATCGCCGACACTGCGCGCATCGCGCCGTTTCGCACCGCTTTCGGCGATGAACAAGCCGACTATGCCGCCGCGCTCGATCGCCACTACCAGGAAGGTCCGCCCGTGCGTTGGGAGGACAACTTCATCAGCGCCTACGCCACGGTGCATCCATGGGAAGACTGGGCGGAGACGTGGGCGCATTACCTGCATATCGTCGACACGCTCGACACCGCGGTATCGTGCGGTCTCGTGCTCGTGCCCGACAGCCCGCACGAGCCCACGCTTACCGACCAGACACCGGTCGAGGAAACCACGTTCGATAACCTCATGAAACGCTGGTTTCCTCTCACTTATGTGCTGAACAGCCTCAACCGCAGCCTCGGCATGCCGGACGGCTATCCGTTCACGCTCGCGCCCGCGGTCATCGACAAATTGCGCTTCGTTCATCGCGTCGTCGCGGCGGCTGCCAAGCGCTGATTGCACGCGCTCAGGCCGTGCCTTGTGATTGCGATTGCGATTGCGACTGCGACTGCGTCGGCTCCGGCGCGGCGGGTTCTTCAGGCGCGATCGGCAACAGGAACTCGCGGCTCACGCGGCCAGCGAGATCATTCACACGCGCGAGGAAATCCACGAGATAAGCGTGCAGCCCGCCTTTGAGGATGTCGCCGATGCGCCCGTTCTTCAGCTCCGCGCTCAGTTGCGCCGCAAGACGTGCCGCTTCCGTATCGCGCCCCTTCGTCACCTGCCCGATCAACTGCTCCACTTCCGCGATGCTCGCCGCGAGCGAGCGCGGCCAGTCGCCATAGAGAATCAGCAGCCCCGCGACACGTTCCGACGTGATGACATCGCGATAAACCCTGCGATACACCTCCAGACCCGACACCGAACCGAGCACGGCGACCCAATGGTGATAATCGAACGGTTGTGCGGAGGTATCGGCGCGTTGCTCCATCATTTCGAACTTCACGTCGAGAATGCGCGCCGTATTGTCCGCACGTTCGATGAATGTCCCGAGCCGCATGAAGTAGAAGGCATCGTCCTTGACGAGCGTGCCGAGCTGCACGCCACGCGAGAGATGCGAACGGAACTTCACCCATTCGAAGAACGTATAAGGCTCGCGCTCGAGAATGCCATCGGCGAGCATGCGCTGACAGTCGAGCCACGTCGTGTTGAGCGATTCCCATAGCTCGCTATTGGTCGAGCTGCGCACGGCGCGGGCGTTTTCACGCGCGGCTCGCAAACAACTGACTATCGATGACGGATTGGTCAGATCGCGCGCCATGAAGTCGATCACGTCGCGGCTTTTCATGCCGTGATGCGCAGCGGAATAGATGCCGCTCAGTTCCGATATCGACAGCATCGCGCGCCAGCCCAACTCCGCATATTCATCGGACTGCGGCAGGAGCGAGAGCTGATAGTTCGCATCGAGCATCCGGGCGGTGTTTTCGGCGCGTTCGGTATAGCGCGCCATCCAGAAGAGATGATCCGCGGTACGGCTCAGCATGGGTGTTCCCGGTTGTTTATCTTTGTCTTTACGACCGCATTGCCTGCTTCAGCTTGTCTTTTTTCAGCGCTCCAGCACCCACGTATCCTTCGTGCCGCCACCCTGCGAAGAATTCACGACGAGCGAGCCTTCGCGCAACGCCACGCGCGTCAGGCCGCCTGGAACCATCCGCACTTCATTGCCCGATAACACGAACGGACGCAGATCGATATGACGCGGCGCAATGCCCGCTTCGACATAAGTCGGGCATGTGGACAATGCGAGCGTCGGCTGGGCGATGTATTTCTCCGGATGCGCTTCGAGCACCGCGCGGAACTCGGCGATCTGCGCCGCCGTCGACGCAGGCCCGACCAGCATTCCGTAACCACCCGCGCCGTGCGTCTCCTTCACGACGAGCTCTGGCAAGTGATCGAGCACATACCTGAGATCGTCGGGCTTGCGGCACATCCACGTCGGCACGTTGTTGAGGATCGGCTCTTCGCCGAGATAGAAACGCACCATGTCCGGCACGTAGGGATAGATCGATTTATCGTCCGCGATTCCCGTGCCCACCGCATTGCACAGCGAGACATTGCCCGCGCGATAGGCGCCGATCAAACCGGGCACGCCGAGCGCGGAGTCCGGACGAAACACGAGCGGATCGAGAAAATCGTCGTCGATGCGGCGATAGATCACATCGACGCGTTGCGGCCCTTGCGTCGTGCGCATATACAGATAGTCGTTCTCGACAAAGAGATCCTGCCCCTCGACGAGTTCGACGCCCATTTGCTGCGCGAGAAACGCGTGCTCGAAATAAGCCGAGTTATACATGCCCGGCGTCATGACGACGATGGTCGGGTTCTCCGCTGCGGCGGGCGCGGCGGCACGCAAGGTATCGAGCAGCAAGTCCGGATAATGCGCGACCGGCGCGACACGGTTGCGCGCGAAGAGATCGGGAAAGAGCCGCATCATCATCTTGCGGTTTTCGAGCATATACGACACGCCTGACGGAACGCGCAGGTTATCCTCGAGCACATAGAACTCGCCTTGTCCCGCGCGCACGATATCGATGCCCGCGATATGCGCGTAGATATCCCGCGCGACATTGACGCCGCGCATTTCCGGACGATACTGCGCGTTGCCGAGAATCTGCGCCTCAGGAATGATGCCCGCGCGAATGATGTCCTGCTCGTGATAGATGTCGTGGATGAAGCGGTTGAGCGCGTTCACGCGTTGCCGCAGGCCGCGCTCCAATGCGCGCCACTCGTCGGCGGGAAAGATGCGCGGGATGACATCGAAGGGAATGGTGCGCTCAGGAATGATGCCCGGCAGATCGCTCGTTCCATAAACCGCGAATGTTATGCCGACGCGCCTGAAGTTGAGATCCGCTTGCGCGCGCTTGATATCGATCTGCTGCTCGCTTTGCGCCGAGAGCCAGATCATGAAATCGCGGTAATGCGTGCGAGGATCGCCCACGGCACGAAACGCCGCCGCCGGCAGGCCGCGCGCCTCCAGATCGCTGCGCTCGAACATCTCATTGAAGAATGCTTGCGTCATAACCGGTCTTCCATATGAAGTGCATGCCGGGGTGGCGATTCCCCTTCGCTCGTATTCCTGGTTGCACTCGCAAGACGCCTGAAGAGCCCGAAAGACGCGGCGTGCCCCGCATTGCGGACACGTCGATAGGCGACCTCGAAGCGCGATGCTCTGATATCTTTCACACCGTTTCGTGTGAAGCATCGATTGCGTGGGCAGCCCAGTGCCGAATCAGAAAAAGCAACTTCAATGCCAATGTCTTATGTGATCTGCCTCCTTGCGAAACGCGCGTTTGAACAGGATTGAACCACGCGCTTGCACCAAAACGACGCATCGTCTCAGGCGCCTGCACAGCTTGAGGATCGGTTTCATGCTGCACGACGGTGCGCGAAATACAGGAACGCCTCGCGGCACCGGTATCATAGGCGTCTCACCGCACGTCACCACGCATATGAATACGCCTTCCGAAGCCGCACCCCGTCCCGCCCTGCGCGAACTCACGCCTCTCGAGGCACGCGTGCTGGGCGTGCTCGTCGAAAAGCAGCATACCGTGCCGGACACTTATCCTCTTTCGTTGAATTCCCTAACTTCGGGCTGCAATCAGAAGACCGCGCGCTCGCCTGTCATGAACGTCAGCGAGGACGAAGTGCTGACGACCATCGATGGACTCAAGCGCTTAAGCCTCGTTATCGAGGGCAGCAGCAGCCGTGTCCCGCGCTTCGAGCATAACGTGAACCGCGTGCTCGGCGTGCCGAGCCAGTCCGTTGCGCTGCTCGCGACGCTGTTTCTGCGCGGTCCGCAAACGGCGGCGGAATTGCGCGCGAACAGCGCGAGGCTGCATTCGTTTGCGGACATATCATCGGTCGAAAGCTTTCTCGACGAGCTCGCCGAGAACGATCCGCCGCGTGTCGTGAAGCTGCCGCGCACGCCCGGCGAGCGTGAAAGCCGCTGGATGCATCTGCTCTGCGGTGAAGTCAGCATAAGCGATATGCCTTTGCGCGAATCGCAAGGCGGCGAATCGTTTTCGCTGTCCGAATTCGAAGCACTGAAGTCGGAGCAAAAACGCCTTGCTCACGAAGTCGCGCAACTGCGCGCAATGGTTGAGCGCATGGCAGGTGAACTGGGCATTACGCTGGATGAGCCGTCGTCCGACGCCTGAGTCATGGATGCGCTGCTGACATCGGCATCGCTCGTGTTTCGCGACGACGGCACGCCGTATTCGCCGCGTCACGACGATATCTATCACAGCGCGGCGGGCGCGCTGGCTCAGGCGCGTCATGTATTTCTCCACGGCAACGGCCTGCCCGCGCGTTGGCGCGCCCGCAAACGTTTCATCGTGCTCGAGACCGGGTTCGGCATGGGCATCAATTTTCTTGCGACATGGGCCGCATGGCGGGAAGACGCATATCGCGCGACGATGCTCGAATTCATCTCGATAGAAAAGCATCCGTTCAGCGCGGACGATTTGAGCCGCGCCCATGCCATGATCATCGACGATTCCGCTATCGTCCCGCTCGCCGCGTCGCTCGTCTCGGCATGGCCGCCGCTCGAAGCAGGTATGCATCAGCTTGCGTTCGATGCCGGCATGATTACATTGACGCTCGCTTTCGGTGATGCAGCCGATGTTCTGCATCGCCTCGCCGACCATCGCGTCACGGCGGACGCCATCTATCTCGACGGTTTCGCGCCCGCCAAAAACCCGGACATGTGGACCCCCGCCATCTTCGCCTCGCTCGCACGCATCGCCGCGCACGACGCGACGTTCGCCACGTACACCAGCGCGGGCGAAGTCAAACGCGCGCTCCTTGAAAACGGCTTCGAGTATCGCAAGGTCGCGGGCTTCGGCGGCAAGCGCGCGATGCTCGTCGGCAAGCGCTCATGACCGCAAGCGATAACACCGTGGCATCGTCCCCGATCGCGAAAGCCGTATTCGAAGAGGACAAGCTTTCCATCGGCATCACGCTGCCGATCACGGACGAGAATCAAAGCATCGTCGACTACAGCGAGCAAATCGCGCTTGCGCGGCTCGCTGATCAACTCGGCTATACCGCGCTCTGGGTTCGCGACGTGCCGCTCAACAGCATCGATTATCCCGATCCGGTCGGACATCTCGATCCGTGGGTGCTGCTCGGGGCGCTCGCATCGAACACGGAGCGTGTCGCGCTCATCAGCGGCGCGATCGTGCTGACGCTCAGACATCCGCTTCATGTCGCGAAGGCCGCGATCTCCGTCAACACACTCTCTCGCGGACGCTTCATCCTCGGCGTCGGTTCAGGCGATCGTCCTGCGGAATACGCCGCATTCGGCCGAAATCCCGACGAACGACGCGACCTGTATCGGCAGCATTGGGAAACGCTCGCCGCTGCCGTCACCGTGCCCTCTCGCGTGATTCCCGACAGCGCCCCCGAAGGCACGCCCGAGTTCTTTCTCTTGCCGCGTCAGGCCACATCCATTCCAATGCTCGCGGTCGGTTCGGGCGGTCAGAGCGTGGACTGGATAGCGCGTCATTCGCTCGGTTGGATGACTTATCATCGCGAGCCGCTAGCGCAACGCGGCCGTTACGGCATGTGGCGCGCGGCCGTCGAGCGCGCGGCATCGGGCGCCTTTCGTGCATTCGGCGTCGCGATGCGGCTCGATCTCGGTGACGATGCAAACGAGCCCGCAACGGATATCCCGCTTGGCTATCGCACCGGGCGTCACGCGCTGGCGTCCCTGCTGCAGGACATGCGCGAGAGCGGCACGCATCACGTCACGCTCAACATCAGTTCGGAACGACGGCCCGCGCGCGATATCATCGAAGAAGTCGCTGCCTATGTGCTTCCCGAGTTTCATCGCTGAATCCGCTCGTTCATTCACGACAAGACCATGACCGCACTCGACGCAAACTCCGCTTCCTCGCTGCCCGACGATATCCTTTCGCTCGATGCCGTCGAGCTTTCCCGCGCGATTCACGCACGCGACGTCTCGTGCGTCGAAGTGATGAACGCCTATCTTGCGCAGATCGATCGCATGAATCCGGCCGTCAATGCAATCGTCGCGCTGCAGAATCGCGATGCATTGAACGCCCTTGCCGCCGAGCGCGACGCACAGTTATCCAAAGGCGAAAGCCTCGGGCCTTTGCACGGCTTTCCGCAGGCGCCCAAGGACATCTTGCCCGTCGCCGGCATGGTGACGACGAAAGGCTCGCCCATCTATGCAGGCGAAGTCACGCAGGTCGACGCGGTCGTGTTCGAGCGCATGCGCGTGGCGGGCGCGATCTTCGTGGGCCGCACGAATTCGCCGGAGTTCGGCCTCGGCGGCCATACCTATAACCCGGTCTATGGCACGACGCGCAATGCTTTCGATCCATCGCGCTCGGCGGGCGGCAGCAGTGGCGGCGCGGCCGTGTCCGTCGCATTGCGCATGCTTCCATGCGCGGACGGCTCGGACATGATGGGCTCGTTGCGCACGCCGGCCGCATTCAACAATGTTTTCGGCTTTCGCACGACGCCGGGATGCGTGCCTTATGCGCCCAGCGACGATGTTTTCTTTCAGCAATTCAGTGTCGCTGGTCCCATCGCGCGAAACGTTCCGGATCTCGGCTTGCTGTTGTCCGTGCAGGCGGGTTTCGATGCGCGCGCGCCGCTATCGCGCAGAAGCGACAATCCTTCGGATTTCGCCGGTTCCCTCGAACGCGACATGCGCGGCACGCGCATCGGATGGCTCGGCGATTTGAATGGACGCTTGCCGCTTGAAGCGGGTTTGATGGACACGTATGTATCGGCGCTGCGTCACTTGGAAACGGCGGGCTGCACCGTCGATGCGGCCAAGGTCGATTTCGATCTCGACCGCCTCTGGGATGCCTGGATCGATCTGCGCAGCCTCACGTTCTCCGGCACCAATGCGTCGCTGTATCGCGATGACGCGAAGCGCAAGTTGCTCAAGCCCGAAGCGATATGGGAAATAGAGCGAGGCCTGAAGTTGACCGGAGAAGATGTTTCGCGCGCCGTTCGCAATCGCGCGGCGTGGTATCAGGCGATCAACGCGCTATTCGATCGCTTCGATTATCTGGTCCTGCCTTCGGCACAAGTGTTTCCATTCGACGCCGGACTGGACTGGCCTCATGTCATCGCTGGTCAGGAGATGGATACCTATCATCGCTGGATGGAAACCGTCGTTCCTGCAACGATGGCTTCGCTGCCCGCGCTGAGCGCGCCAGCCGGCTTCGGCCCAGGCGGTCTGCCAGCCGGGTTGCAGATCATCGGGCCGACACAATGCGATCTGGGCGTCCTGCAAATCGGGCTCGCGTACGATCGCGCGAGCGGATTTTCCGGCGCGCGCAGTCCTTTGCTCGACTAAAGCACGCGAGTTTCAGGCCGCGGCGTCTTGCGCATTCTTGCGCGCGGTTTTCTTGACGGTCGTGCGGCCAGCGCGTTTCGAGGATTTCTTTGCCGCGCTTCTAGTGGCCCGCTTCGCACCCGCGGCGCGCGATGCCGATGCCGCGCGTGGTCGCCGCGCCCCTTTCTTTGCCGCTCCTTTCTTTGCCGCGGCGCTCTTCGCAGTTGCAGTACCGTCCGCGCCATCGATCAGATATGCGCTGCGGTCCGGCGCATCCTTGATCCATGCGGGCGGGCGCGCATGACCACTCCAGGTTGCGCCCGATACCGGGTCGCGGTACTTCGGCGGCAGCTTCGACCCGGTTGCACCTTTCTTTGAGCCGGCATTTTTTGAACCGGACGGACGCCCTCGCTTTTTCGCCGCCCCTAAGCCGGCCTTGGCGAGATCGGCTGTGGTCAAGCCGAATTCGTCCATCATCGCGCGAATTTTGGCGATCACCTCCGCTGACTTTCTTTCCCGCAATGCATCCGCCCGGCGCTGCAGTTTTTCAATCTGGCTTTCCAATTGTTCCAGTGTGGCCATTTTTCCTCCCTAGATCGTGGCTCTACGCCTGAACTCCGATGCACGGACATATCTTGTAGGGATAACGTCGATCATAAGCACTCTTGTGCAAAACATTTCCTTTGAATACTTCAATTTCCAAAGGCGCATATCATCAGCACGATTGCCCTGTTCGGGTTTGATGCATTCGTCCGGTTCACGCGATATCACCCATGCCGATGAAATTGTCATCGCGTGTTCATGCAACAGCGGCGCTCGCGACTGCGCTGGCGCACGCGATGACGAAACGCATGCATTGCGCACGCGTCCTGCGAGTCTTCAGGTAATCATTCGGAAACGAGGCTCGCTTCCTGTTCAGCCGGTGTCAGCGCAAGCGCGAGAATCATCGCACCGCTATTGAGCGGAACCGAGCTGCCGACCCGCCTGGGCCGATAAACCGGTTGCCCGCGCCTGATCGCCTGCCCGCTCAATGCGCATGTTCCGCGCTTGCGGGCGGTGCAAAGCGCCCAGACCTGTTCCGAGTAATTGAATGAAGTGGGATCGTGCCAAGATAGCGCCAGCGTGGAATCGCTCAGGCGCTCCAGCACGCGAATATTGACGCAATGGCCTTCGCCCGGACCGGCGCAGATGCTCTTGCCCGGCAGATTGTGCACGAGCGATCGTGACATCAACGCTAGTTTCTCGTTCACTTCCGACGGCCGGCTCGAACGGCTATCGAGCATTGCCAGGGTACGGCTCCAGGGATCCATCAATGATGGATGCTTCATGTTCCGCTCCTGCTGGCGACAACGCGCGCCGTAACAGAAGTCGGGCGGACGTTGCCGATGGAGTTCCGGGAATGCGCCGCACGTCCCATTTCCTGAGCCGGTGTGCCGCGCCGCTTCGGATGATCGTTCCTAGAGTAGTACACCTGAGCATGCTTTTCTTTTCATTTTTCCTGGACGAGCTTGAACAGGTGCGTCAACTGTGGCTTGCGCAATTGCGGCGGTGGGTCGAAAACTAGACAGCGCTTAACAGTTCATTCAATCGAACGAACGTTCGATTGAATATTCATACGTTTGTGCGGTGCCCCACTGTTCGAGTCTCGTCGAGACAACAAAGCCCGGGCGAACAGCCTCATTTGACCGTTTGCGCACGTTTCGCGCTTATTCGAGGATGCGCGAACTCGTCGATTTCTGACACAATAAAAACGAGTAAACCGGATTTCTCCTGTCGAATCATGACAAGCAAGCTCTCGATCGATGCCACCATCTCGGCGGACCGCGCCTCCGTCAGCTTTATCGCGTTCTCCCGGGAGCGGGCGATTCCATGCAACATCACGCGCAAGGCGTTGGAGCAGTGCTTCTGGGCACCGACAGGGGCGAGCGACGAGCGTTTGCTGAAAGCACTGAGCGATGGCTACGAGCGCATCAGCGCGCGCGTGCATCGAAAGTTTCTTGCGCATCCGTCCAATTCTGTTCATCTGGACGTCATCGATTTTTCTTCCTGATGCGTCCGCTATTGCAAATGCGGCACTGAGCGGCGCGATCAACGCGCCGCCTGCGTCGCCTTGCGCATCTTGGCCACATCCTCGGTCTGAACCGCCGGCGCGCCGTTGTTCCAGGCGCCGCGAATGAACGTGAGCACGTCTGCGATCTGCTGATCGCTCAGCACCGGTGCATAACGCGGCATCGGATAAGGCGCGGGCACGCCATGAAGAACGAGGTCACCGGTGCCGTTCAGCGTTACGTTGATGAGCGACGACGCATCTCTCTCCAGCACATTCGGATTGCCGGCGAGCGGCGCGAGCATCGGCGCGAAGCCGCGTCCGTCCACGCCGTGGCAATGCATGCAATAGGCCGTGTAGACGCGCGCGCCCGTGTCGTTTGCGGCCGGACGCGTCAGCGATACCTTCGTGGCCTTCGGGTCATACGAATACGGCGCGCCGCCATTGCCGCCCGCCGCGGGCAATGATTTGAGGTAACGCGCCATTGCGGCGATATCCGCGTCGGTCAATTCCTGTGTGCTGTTATTGATCACGCTCGTCATCGAGCCGAATGCCGACGCATGCGCGTTCGCGCCGGTCTTCAAAAAGGTCGCGACGTCCTGCTCGGACCAGCGTCCGAGCCCCGTGTTGTGTTCACCGGTCAGATTGGACGCGAACCAGTTATCGAGCAGGCCGCCCGTCAAATAGGTGCTGCTGCTCTCGTCCAGCCCTTTTTCCTGAAACGCGATGCCGCGCGGCGTGTGACACGATCCGCAATGCCCGAGCCCCTGAATCAGATAAGCGCCGCGATTCCAGGCGACATCTTTTCCGGCCTTGTTCTGATAAGCGCCTTTGTCGAGAAAGACCGCATTCCATAACTTCAATGGCCAGCGCATGTTCATCGGCCATTTGATGTCCGGCTCGCGATTGGCCTGCTTGACCGGAGCTACACCATGCATGAAGTACGCGTAGAGCGCATGCATGTCCTCGTCGTTGATCTTCGCGTACGACGGATAAGGCATCGCCGGATAAAGATTGTGGCCGTCCTTTGCCACGCCTTCGCGCAGTGCGCGCGCAAAATCCTCTTCCGTATAGTGGCCGATGCCAGTCTCAGCGTCAGGCGTGATATTGGTCGTGTAGATCGCGCCCAGCGGCGTCATCATCGGCAAGCCGCCGGCGAGTGGCTTGCCGCGCGGCGCGGAATGGCAGGCAATGCAATCGCCGGCTTTGGCGAGGTACGCGCCGCGCGCGACGAGTGTATCATCGGCGGCGCTTGCGGAAGACATCATGCCAAACGCGATACCTGCACCGATCAGCGCTGCAAAGAGCGGCTTGAATGCGTTCTTCATGGACGGCCTCCTCAAGCGCTACGCAATTGATCGCCTACGGGTAACTGCCTCAGTCGCTTGCCCGTCGCGGCATGGATCGCATTGGTGATGGCGGGCGCGAGCGCCGCCGTGCCCGGTTCACCGATGCCGCCGGGCGCCTCGGTGCTCTTGACGATGTGCACTTCCACCGGCGGCGTTTCGTGAATGCGCAGCATTCGATAATCGGTGAAATTGCTTTGCTCGACGCGTCCGTCCTTGATGGTGATTTCGCTATAGAGCGCGGCGGTAATGCCGAAGATGATGCCGCCCTGCACTTGCGCTTCGACGGTATTGGGATTCACGACCATGCCGCAATCCACCGCGCATACGATGCGGTTCACCTTCACCGCGCCGTCCTTGTCGACAGCGACATCCGCGACGATCGCAAAGAAGCTGCCGAATGCGTGCATCACTGAAACGCCGCGTCCTTGTCCTTGCGGCAAGGCCTGCCCCCAGCCTGCCGCCTGTGTCGCGACATCCAGCACATTGCGCGCACGCGGCGACTTGCCGAGCAGATCGCGTCTGTATTTGACGGGATCCACTTTCGCTTGCGCCGCCAGTTCGTCGATGAAGCTTTCAACGACGAAGGTTCCGCGCGTCGGGCCCACACCGCGCCAGAACGCGGTGGGCACATCATGCGGTTCGAGCCGCACGTAATCGACGAGCTGGTTGGGCAGATCGTAGGGAAGATCGGATGCGACTTCCACCGCATCGGGATCGACTCCGTCCTTCACCGCGGGCGGCGCAAAACGCGCGAGCACCGACGACCCCACGATGCGATGTGTCCACGCAATCGGCTTGCCGTTCGCATCGAGTCCGGCGGATAGCCTGTCGTAATAGCACGGGCGATACATGTCGTGCTGAATATCTTCTTCGCGCGACCATGTCACCTTGACCGGCACGCCGAGGGCCTTGCCGATCTTGAGCGCCTGCGTGGCCATATCGAATTCGAGGCGCCTGCCGAAGCCGCCGCCGAGCAGATGGTTATGCACGACGATCTTCTCGGCTGGCAAGCCCGTCGCTTTCATGCCTGCATCGCGAATGCGCGTGGGCACTTGCGTGCCGAGCCAGATATCGCAGCCATCGGGGCGAACATGCACGGTGCAGTTGACCGGCTCCATGGTCGCATGCGCGAGAAGCGGCTGGACGTAGATAGCATCGACACGCGTCTTCGCATTCGAGAACGCATTGTTCACATCGCCGTCCTTGCGCGCGACCGCGCCCGCGCGCTGCGACGCGTTCGCCATGTCATCGACGATCTGCTTCGTCGATACCTTCGCGCCCGGTCCTTCGTTCCATTGAATCTGCAACGCAGCCGCGCCTCGTTTGGCGGCCCACGTATGATCGCCGATCACCGCGACGCCGTTGTCGAACTTCACGACCTGACGCACGCCGGGAATCTTCTTCGCGTTGCTATCGTCGACTGAGGCGAGCGTGCCGCCGAATACCGGGCAATTGACGATCGCGGCGTACACCATGCCGGGCAGGCGCACGTCTAGGCCGAACACCGCGCTGCCGTCCACTTTTTCCGGCGAATCGAGACGCTTCACCGGCGTGCCGACGATCTTGAACTCCTTGTGATCCTTGAGCTTGATGTCTTGCGGCACCGGTAATTTCGCGGCGGCTTCGGCGAGATCGCCATAACTTGCGCTGCGATCGCCCGATGCATGCATCACCTTGCCCGCTTGTGCCTGACAAGACGACGGATCGCATTGCCACTGCTGCGCCGCCGCCGCGACGAGCATCATGCGCGCGGCGGCGCCCGCCTTGCGCAACGGTTCCCATGCATAGCGCACGGAAGTCGAGCCGCCCGTCAGCTGGCCGCCCAACAATGGGTCCGTGAATAGCTTCTCATTGGGCGGCGCGTGATCGATGGTGACGCTGTCGAGCGGCACATCGAGTTCTTCGGCAATCAACATCGGCAGCGCGGTATAGACGCCCTGACCCATCTCGACCTTCGGCATGATCAGCACGACCTTGCCGCTTTTGTCGATCTGCACGAATGCATTCGGTGCGAATACGCCGTCTTGCGGCGTCTCGATGCCATCGCCGCCGATCACGGATTTGCCTTTGCCCTGATCCTGACTCGCAGCGGGCAAGCTGAAGCCGATCAGCAATCCGCCGCTTGCGGCAACGCCCGCGCTCACTCCGAGCTTGAGGAATGCACGACGCGAAAATTCCTTGCGAGCCGCATGACGTCCCGCTTCGATCAGTCCTTGCGACATCTCACGCCTCCTTCGCGGCCTGCTTGATGGCGGCGCGGATGCGATGATAAGTACCGCAGCGGCAGATATTGCCCGCCATTGCCGCATCGATATCCGAGTCGTCGGGATTGGGGACGGTCGTGAGCAATGCAGCCGCGGACATCACTTGCCCGGACTGACAATAACCGCATTGCACGACGTCGAGTTGACGCCATGCTTCCTGCACTTTCTTGCCCGCAGGTGTGGCTCCGACACCTTCGATCGTCGTCACTTTGCGATCGCCTACTGCCGCGATCGGTAAAACACATGAACGAACCGCGACGCCATCGAGATGAACGGTGCACGCGCCGCATTGCGCAATGCCGCAGCCGAATTTGGTTCCGGTCAGTCCGACGATGTCGCGCAATACCCAAAGGAGAGGCATATCGGGCGGCGCATCGATCGTATGGTTCTGGCCGTTGATGGAAAGCGTGGTCATGAGCGGCTCCGGCTTCTGGATGGTATGTGCGGATATCGCAAATGGCGGACTGCGTGGGGACAGTCAGCTTTGAGGCATCGGGATTGTAGCGCCGCTTAATAAATCGAGCTTGAACGACGGGTGCTTACAGATAGCTTTGCTTATCGCGTTCCAGATTGGTGCGTGTCCTTTTCTATTCGATGGATTGCCTAAAGGTCCGGCTGAATGCTTGCTTTGCTATTTGCTTTAAAGGAAGCGGGAGTCGTGTTGATGGGGCTTAGTGAAATCGACAGTTAGTTGCATCGCAAATCGATAAGGACATTGCGCCTTTTCTGTCCGTCTATTTGAAAGTTATCAACTGCCGAGCGCCGCGATCGTTTCATCCAGCAACGCACGCAAGCGCGCGACGCGCTTCAGGTCGCGGTGATAACCCAGCCATACGTCGCGTCCGGGTGGGGCTTCGCCGAGATCGAAGCGCGCGAGACGTGCATCGGCATCGCCGAGCGGGCATGGCAGAACTGCGAAGCCTGCGCCTTGCGCGCACATGTGGGCCTGCGCGTCGCGATTATTGCTGCCGAAAACGATCTTCGCTGCGGGCAGCATGCGCTTGACCCAAGCCACATCCGGTAATCGTTCGAACGCGCTATCCATGCTGATAAGCCTCTGCCTTTCTCCGTTGCCCGCTTCGGGCGGAACGAGATCGGCGCGGCCATACAACGCGTAATCGATATGCATCAGCTTGCGCTGCATGACATCCGGCTCATCGAACGGGACGATGCGAAACACGAGATCCGCCTCGCGCCGCGCGAGGTCATAGCGTCGCGCATCGGTGACGAGTTCGATCGATACTTCCGGATGCTTCGCGAGAAAGCGCGCGAATACCGGCGTGAGCACATGCACGCCAAACCAGTCCGATGATGAAACGCGCAGCAACCCGGTCAGCCTGGCGTCCTGCCCGGCCAATGCGCGCATGAAGCCGAGTGCCTCTTCCTCCATGCGCTCGGCATAGGCAAGCACGGCCGAGCCTTCGTCAGTGAGCACGAAACCGTCGCTCGTGCGCTGGAACAGCACATGGCCCAGCGCTTCCTCGAGCGCGCGCAGGCGGCGTCCCATCGTCGGCTGCGTCTGGCCGATCATCCTCGCGGCCGCGCCCAGCGTGCCATTACGTGCAATGGCGAGAAAGACGCGCACGTCGCTCCATTCGAGATTCGGCCCATTCATATTCGTATGACTACCGTGCAAAAGTGTCGATTTACATGCTTGCGTGCATGGCGGAGTATGAACGCATCGCTATCGACGTTCAATCTTTTCGGAGCCTTCGATGTCCACCATGCAAGCACTCGTTCTCGATCGCCACAACGGCCCGCTCGAACTCGTCGAGATCGAGCGGCCCGAGCCCCGGCCGGGTGAGGTTCTCGTGCGTATCGCCGCGAGCGGACTCAATCCGCTCGACACGAAGATTCGCGCGGGCGCGGCGGCTCATGCAAAGCATCCGCTGCCGCTCGTGCTCGGCATCGATATGGCCGGTATCGTCGAAGCGGTCGGTGCGGGCGTCGATACATTCAGACCCGGCGATGCGGTATACGGCATGACGGGCGGTGTCGGCGGCATTCAGGGTTCGCTCGCGCAATACGCCTCGGTCGACGCCGCGCTTATCGCCCACAAGCCCGCGAATCTGTCGATGCGCAGCGCCGCCGCATTGCCGCTCGCGTTCATCACGTCTTATGCGGGCATCTTCGATCGCGCGCATGTGCAGGCGGGACAAACGGTTCTCGTGCAAGGCGGCGCGGGCGGTGTCGGTCACGTGTCGGTGCAACTCGCACGGGCACTCGGCGCGCATGTGTTCGCGACCGCAAGCGAGCGCGACCACGCCTACATCGAGAGTCTCGGCGCGGTGCCGATCGACTATCGCGCGATGAGCGTCGAGCAATATGTCGCGGCGCATACGAACGGTTCGGGCTTCGATCTCGTGGTCGATACGGTGGGCGGCGCTTCGCTCGATGCCTCGTTTGCAGCGGTCAGACACTTCGGTCATGTAGTCAGCGCGTTGGGATGGGGCACTCATGCGCTCGCGCCACTTTCGTTTCGCGAGGCAAGCTATTCCGGCGTGTTCACGTTGTATCCGCTGTTGATGGGCCAGCATCGCGCGCATCACGGCGAGATGCTGCGCGAAGCCACGCGGCTTGCGGAAGCAGGCGAGCTCGCACCGCGCGTCGATGCAAGGCGCTTCGATCTGCACAGCGCGGAAGACGCTTACGAAGCGCTTGCGGACGGCACGGCGCGCGGCAAGATCGTCGTCGATATCGATAACAATAACGGCGCGAACGGCCCTAAGGCTCAGCTAAGATAACTCCCCGATGCTTCACGGCCTGCTTGGCACTCGCCGCCAGGCCCGTCCCATTGGAGATACGTCCATGCGATACGAACCCGCGTCCGTCTATAACGCGCCCGCCCGGCTGTTTCACTGGCTCACCGCCCTGCTGTTGCTTCTTCAATATGTACTCGCCTGGACGATGCCGGAAGTGCATCGCGACACGAAGCCCATCGGTCTGATTGCGTGGCATCTGGGCATCGGCATGGCGATCATCCTGCTCGTGCTCGTGCGACTCCTCTGGCGAAGCGCCCACGCCGCGCCGCCCGAACCCACCACGTTGCCGCCCGTGTTGCGCGCGCTCGCGCGATATACGCATGGGTTGCTTTATGTGTTGCTGATCGCGATACCGTTGATGGGCTGGGCCAATGCATCGTCGCGTGGCTGGCCTGTCGCGTTTCTCGGCTTCGTTCCGATGCCACCGCTTTCACCCGCCGGTTCGTCGATCGGTCATGCGCTCGGCGACTGGCATCGCAACTTCGCGTGGGTGTTGATCGCGCTCGCCGGCGTGCATATCGCGGGCGCGCTCTTTCATCAGTTCGTGCTGCGCGATGGCACGCTCGAACGGATGCTGCCGACGCATCGCAAGCAGGCCACATCTAAACAATGACGAGACGCGATTCCATTCTCACTCATCACGTTTCTTAGGGGTATTCGCGCCGCTATATACGCTTCGTCTTTACTCTTCAATCAATGAGACGAACGAAAATGGTGACGACATGGCGTCGCAAACCGAGCTCAAGCGCTTCACCTCCAATCTCGCCGATGAACTCGACAGCGCGGCGCTCTACGACACGCTCGCGCAAGCCGAAAAGCAGGACGACAAGCGCCGCGTGTACGCGGAACTAGCCGAAGCCGAACGGCGTCACGCCGACATATGGGCCGCGAAATTGCGCGCGAACGGCGTGTCGGTGCGAACGCATCGCATCGGCGCGAAGACGCGCATCATGCGCACGCTCGCGCGAGCATTCGGACCGGACTTCGTGCTGCGCTCGGTCGCCGCGAACGAAATGGCAGACCGCGACAAATACGCTGGCCAGCCCGATGCGGCGCAGATGTCGGCGGAAGAACGGCATCATGCGGATATCGTGCAGGAAGTGGCCAATCGCAGCAAAGGGCTGAGCAAGGGCGGCGCAATCGCGGCGGCGGAATCGTGGCATCGCGGCGTGGCATCGGGCAACGACTTGCGGGCCGCCGTGCTCGGCGCGAACGATGGGCTCGTTTCGAACTTTTGCCTCATCATGGGTGTTGCGGGCGCGGGCAGCGACAGCAGGACCGTGCTTCTCACCGCATTCGCCGGCCTCATCGCGGGCGCGGCCTCGATGGCGCTCGGCGAGTGGCTCTCCGTCACCAACGCGCGTGAACTCGCTCGCACGCAAATCGCGAAGGAAAAAGACGAGCTGGATCATATGCCCGATGCGGAGCGTCACGAACTCGCGCTCATCTATCAGGCGAAGGGTATCGATGCGGCGGAAGCGCGTCGCGTCGCTGCGCAGATCATGCGCGACAAGGACAAGGCGCTCGACACGCTCACGCGCGAAGAACTCGGTCTCGATCCGCGCGAGCTGGGCGGCAATCCATGGACTGCCGCGCTCGCATCGTTCACGTTGTTCGCCGTGGGTGCGATCATTCCCGCCATCGCGTTTCTGTGGGCGAGCGGCGTGGAAGGCATCGTGCAGTGCATCGTGCTGAGCGGCCTCGGGCTTGCGGGTATCGGCGTGTTCACATCGCTCTTCAACGGACGCGGCGCGCTGTTTTCTTCGGTCCGGCAAGTGTTGATCGGAATGATTGCGGCGGGCTGCACGTACGGAATCGGCAAGCTGCTGGGCGTGTCGCTTTCGTGAACACGATGCATCGGCTTAGAGGTCAGCGGATCATCTCCCAGTTCGCATAGAACACGCGTCTCACCGATATCACGCTCAAACGCACGCACGTGACGAGCGCATGAAGCACGCGGCCGAAATATGTGGGCCGTAGAACGTCGAGAAAGACGCAGTAGCGCAGGCGGTCCGACTCGTTCACCGATTGATGCACGAGCGTGTCGTCGAAAATGAAAAGCGGATCGTCGTGCCAATAATGGCGGCGCCCCGCCACCTTGATATAGACATTCTCGTCGTGCACCGGCTGCAGATTGTAGAGACAACGCAACGTGAGCCGCAACGGCCCGTAATGCACCGATGTGCTTTGACGCTGGTTGAAAACCGATATGCCGATCGTCTGCACATACTTGAAGTCACGCGTAAATTCCGGCAGATCGATCGAGCTTTCTATCGGCACGCCATACCAGCGCGCGAAGCACATGCCGCGTCGCTTGTTCGGCATTTGCGCGGCGAGGCGTTGCTGCACCAACGGAAGATTTTTCCGGAACGCCGCGACGACGTAGCGTATCTCTTCCTGATGACCCTCGGGCAGATCAGCAAGCGCATACACGCCGCGATTGTGCGTGCATATCAAATCCACGAGCAGGTTGAGTGGAGAAAGCACCCACGTCAGCAGACCATTGCCCAGGTAATAGCGGCGCCAGCTAGCCACATTGAATTGGCGGCTGCGTTGGAAATCCGCGAAGCCGCATGCAATGAACGCAATGCAAAACGTCGGAGCAACGTATAGAAGAACGGCCACGATCAGAACGTAAAGCAGGTCCTTTCGTTTCACATTCGGCCTCCGCGATCATCCACGTTGACCGAAACATCATAGTACGCACTTCGTCGGTTTGATTCGTGTGCTGCGCAAATGAGACGTGTGCGTGCGGAGTGATCGGGTATTCCCGTACGAGCCCGGCTAATCCATCAGAACCGAGATCTGCTCCTCGAGATGCTGCAGCCCTATCGTCGCCGGCTGCGCTTGCACGACGCCGAACATCTCGCGCCGACTGGGTGACGGATCGACGAGGAAGTTATTCGGATGTTTGGTTTGTCGGTCCCAAGGGAGCATAGCCTCGGGCGGTACGACCTCGAAGGCGCTTCCGATGGCGAGAAACACGTCGCACGCGCGCATCTCCATCCGGATTCGATGGAGATGGTTATAGGCAGGCGCCGCCTCTCCAAAGAAGACGACCCCTGGCTTGACGCCCTCGTGGTTGCCGCAAATCGGACAGGCGGTCGCGGGGTCGAAGTACAGCCCTTCCTTCGGAAACGCGAGGTCACACGCCGTGCACAGCAACGAGTTCAGGTCGCCGTGCAGATGAATGACGGAAGTCGCGCCGGCCTTTTCGAGCAGGTCATCGACGTTTTGAGTCAGCAGTTGGACGCGTTCTGCTCCCCACTTGTTTTGCCACTTGGCGAGTAGATTGTGTGCGGCATTGGGTTGCGCGTCGTGCTTCTCCCGGATGCGGTCATTGTAGAAGTCGAAGACGGCTGGACGATTTTTCCGCCACGTTCGAATGTTGCAAACCTCTTCGACGCTGTTTCGAGTCCAGATGCCGTCCCCTGTCCGGAACGTCGATAGCCCGCTTTCGGCGGATAGTCCCGCGCCGGTGAAGACATATAGCCTGGATGCGTTGTTATTCATTTTCTCGATGCAATTGACCTGTGCGGGGACTGCCGCGCGAGGTTACGAACGCCCCGAGTGACAGGTTCACGATTATGCGCCAGCCCCGGCCTTTTGCGCCTATAGGTTCAGCCATGCGCGGCCGTATCGAAGAATTCGAGCCAGCGGGTCACCTTACCGTCCTCGACCGTGAAGATATGCACCCATTCAGATTCGAATCGCTTGTCTGTCGCCTTGATGACAGCGGCAACGAAGCCAATGACGACGATTTTATTGCCTGCATCGATGTATTCGCGAGGTTCGAACTGTACGATTTCCTCTGCCGCGAGGAGGTCCTCGAAGTAACGCCGAACCTCTCCACAAGTACGGCAGGTCGTCGCATACGGCAGACTTGATGGTCCAGCGACGCGCCAGTCGACTACGTCCGAAACAAGCTTCATCATGCCGGCGACATCACCCCGGCCAAAAGCAAAATAGGCTTCCTTGACCACGTCCATCGCGTTGGGCATCGCTAACCTCCGGGTGACGATTACCGGGCTGGAGCGAGGCGATCCGACAGTGACCTGCGCTCGCGTCGCTCCCCGAAAGCATAGGAAGTGCCGAAGCGCGATTCACGCTGCAGTGCGATGCCTGCCATCAGCCGCAAAATCCGCGCGGTCATCAGTCTATTTGCTTTCCGGCTCATCCCTTGCCGAGCGGTGGCCGAGTGGGAAATCCGGCCATATTGCTCAACTGGGCCAGCTCATTGGCGGCCTCGCGCAGAAGCACCGAGTACTCGTGTATCTTCTCGGCCGTCAGCCGCACGCGCGGTCCGGCCAGGCTGATGACGCCGACGCAGCGCGAGCCGCTCACCACGGGCACCGCCACCGCCGACATGCGCGGGGCAAAGACCTCGTCGATCATTGCATAGCCGCGCACGCGCGCTGCGTGCAGGAAGCCAAGCAGTGCTTTCAACGTCGTCGGCGCGCCGGGTCCGAATTCATTCGGCTGTCCGAAGCCCTGCTTCAGAACCAGCGCGGCGGCCTGTTCGTCGGTCATGGTCATGAGCCACGCGTGTCCGGTCGAGGTGCAGGAAAGTCGTGCTGCCTGACCCATGTCGGGATCGTAGCGGAAGCCGGTGCGCTGTCCGTCCGCCTTGCCCACCCAGATGATCGCGTCGCCGTCCACGAGCGACAGCCGCGCCAGTTCGCCAGTCTGCGCAGCAACGCGTTCGATGATCGGCTGGGCGATATCCGCGATGCCGGTCAGGCTCAGGAATTCCAGCCCGTTCGACGTCATGCGCATGGTGAGGATGTAGCGGCTGTGATCGACCAGCTGCCTGACATACCCGCTTTCGACGAGTTCGGCGAGCAGGCGGTGGCACGTGCTGCGCGGCAGGCCCAGGGCGTCCGCAATGGCCAGGAGGCCCGTGCCTTCGCCTTGCGACGCGAGGAAATCCAGAATTCTCAGGCCGTTTTTGAGCGACATGTCCCGCTGATTTTCGTGATATGAAATGCAGTTCCGGTGCGGAACGCGCCTCCTTTGCAGGGCAAACAATAGCACTGGTTCGTGACCAGACACGAACGCTTCACCAGACCAACATTGGGGAGACACCATGTCAGTGCTTGCTGACTCAGACATCGCCGCGGGCGAACAAACCGCACAGACTCACTTGATGGCGCGTCGCGCGGTGGCGGGCGCCACCGTCGGTACAGCGCTCGAATGGTTCGACTTCGCGTTGTACGGCGTGGTCGCAGCCACGATCTTTCCGAAGCTGTTCTTCCCGTCACTCGACCCGACAGCCTCGCTGCTCGCGTCGCTCGCGAGCTTCTGGGCCGGGCTGGCCGCACGCCCGCTCGGCGCGGTGATCTGCGGCATGCTCGGCGATCGCTGGGGACGCCGCAACCTGATGCTGATAACCGTCTCGGTCATGGGCGCGTCGTCGTTCCTCATGGGGCTGCTTCCCACTTACCAGCAAGTCGGCATCCTCGCGCCCACATTGCTGGTCTCCCTGCGCATCATTCAGGGATTCGCGCTCGGCGGGGAATCGACGGGTGCGCAACTGATGGCGGTGGAACACGCGTCCGCAGCAAAACGCGGGCTGTATTCGGGCCTGCTCGGCATCTGCTCGCCGCTCAGCCAGATCCTTGCCAATTTCGCGCTCTTCACGCTGTCCGGTCTGCTTTCAGCCGACGACTTCGAATCGTTCGGATGGAGAATCCCGTTCCTTGCGAGCTTCGTGCTGGTGCTGCTGGGTATCTATATCCGCATGAAAGTCAGCGAGACGCCGGCCTTCGAGGCGCTCAAGAAGAAAGGCGAAGGCGCGCGCGCCGCCAATCCGCTCGGCATCGTCTTCAGGTTCCACTGGCGAACCGCACTGCGGTTGACGCTGTTCTTCTGCGGCCCGGCAGCGCTGTTCTACCTGATCGTGGTCTTCTCGCTCAGCTATCTGACGAAGAACCTCGGCGTACCCAAACAGACCGGCTTCATGCTCCTGATGGTGGCCAATGTCTGCGCCATCGCGGGCGCGCTGGCGGGCGGCTACCTCAGCGACCGGATCGGGCGTAAAGGCGCGCTGATGATCGGCTCGTTCTGCACGCTGGTCTGCTGCCTGATCTACTTTCCGATCCTCAACCAGCACTCGGTCGCCATGACGATGGCCGTGATGGGCGCCTTCCTCGGCTTTACACAGTTCCAGAGCGGCATCCAGCCGGTGTGGTTTGCCGAGTCCTTTCCGACCGAAGCGCGCTACACGGGCTCCGCACTGTCGTACTCGGGGGCCAACCTGCTCACCGGCGGACCGATGCCGATCGTCGCCGTGGCACTGCTCAACGCCTTTCACGGTTCGCCGTGGGCCATCGTCGCTGTCTGCGGCTCGCTGAACCTGCTCTCCTTCCTCATGATCGCGACGTCCCGGGAAACCAAAGACACGTCCCTTGAACGTAGCGCCACACACTGAAACCATGACTCGCAAACTCCACATCCTCAATGGCTCCAACCTGAACATGCTCGGCGTGAGGGAGCCGCACATCTACGGCAATACGACGCTGAAGGACATCGAACAGAACTGTCTCGCGCTGGCCGAGGATCTCAAGTTCGATTGCGTGTTCCGTCAGACCAACAGCGAAAGCCAATTGATCGACTGGATCCAGGAAGCGTTTCTGCAGGACGCCGCGCTGATCATCAACCCAGCGGGCTTTTCGTTCGGACGGATTCCGGTGCTCGACGCAGTCAAGCTGATCCGCCGGCCGGTGGTGGAAGTGCACATTACGAACATTCACCGGCGCTCCGAAGAGTACCGTCACTCGACGATCTCGGTGGCGGCCACCGCGGTGATCTGCGGGGCTGGCGCGAACGGCTATTTGCTTGCGATCCGCGCGGCTGACGATCTCTGGGGCCATCAAAGTTAGGCCTGCCCTGGCCAGCATGTGCGCGTCGACCATCGGGCGTGTTCGGGGTGGACGCGCCGTTCGAACGAGAACCGCATGGCTCAGATGACCGGCAGAAAGCGGCTCTTCCCCTTCAATGCCGCATCGGGCGGTCGCCGCGCCGATTCAGGAAGGACGGCACACTGAGCCAACTGTCGCGGAAATACTTCAAACGCGACATGATTGCGATATACGCACTTCATCAGGCATCGCAACATGGCTCAGGACGTGATCGTGCTCGGAGCGGGCATCGTAGGGGTAAGCGTCGCGCTGCATCTGCGGCAGCGCGGATGGCAGGTAACGCTCGTCGACCGCCGCGCGCCCGGCGAGGCGACGAGCTTCGGCAATGCGGGGCTGATCGAGGCCTCATCGGTCGTGCCTTATGCGTTTCCGCGCGACTGGGGCACCGTGCTGAAGTTCGCGATGAACCGCTCGACCGCGCTGCGCTACGACCTGCGCTCGCTGCCCGCATATGCGCCGTGGCTCGCGCGGTTCTGGCGGGAGTCGGCGCCCGGGCGGCTCGCGGCCGCCGCGCGCGACATGCTGCCGCTCATTCGGAAAAGCGTGGCCGAGCATGAGGCCCTGATCACGCGGGCGGGTCTCGCCGATCTCGTGCGGCCCACGGGCTGGCTCGAAGCCTATCGCTCGCGCGCGCAGTTCGAGCGGGAAGCGGGCGCCGCCGAGCGGATCGCGAACGAGCACGGACTCGGCATGAAGGTGCTCGATGCGCGCGCGCTGCATCGGCTGGAGGCGTCGCTCGATGGTGGCTATGCGGGCGCGATCCACTGGACGGACCCGCGCAGCGTGATTGATCCGGGCGCGCTGACGAAAGGCTATGCGGCGCTTCTCGAGCGCGAGGGTGGACGCTTCCTGACCGGCGACGCCGCGACGCTCGAACCATCGGGAAGCGGCTGGCGCGTAATGACGGCGAGCGGGCCGGTCGAGGCGCAGGCGGCGGTGGTGGCGCTCGGCGTATGGTCCGGCGATGTGGCGCGCAGGTTCGGCTATCGCGTTCCGCTCATGCCCAAGCGCGGGTATCACATGCATTACGAAAGCGACGGACGCGCGGCGCTGTCGAGGCCCGTGGTCGACATCGAGAATGGCTATGTGGTGGCGCCGATGCGGCGCGGCTTGCGTCTGACTACCGGCGTCGAGCTCGCTTGCCCAGGCCGGCCGCCGAGCCCGGTGCAGCTCGAACAAGCGGAGCGGCTCGCGCGGCCGGTGTTCGGCCTCGGCGCGCGGATCGACGAGTCGCCGTGGCTCGGCCTGCGGCCCTGCACGCCGGACATGCGGCCCGTGATCGGACCGGCGGACCGCCACCCCGGTCTCTGGTTCGCGTTCGGGCATGCGCATCATGGGCTCACGCTCGGACCGGTGACCGGCAGGCTCGTCGGCGAGTTGATGAGCGGGGAAGCGTGCTTCACCGATCCGGTGCCTTACAGGGTGGGAAGGTTCTAGCGAGTCTGTCTGCCCACTTGGGCCGTATCGACATACGGGCAGGCCGACATTGAGAACGGACGCGTCCCTCGACACGGGCTCGATGCGTGTGCCGTGCCGCTCACAGACTTGCAGACCATTGGCCCGATGCTCGTCCCATGCGGCTTTGACATGCTTGCACGGCCCGAGTGTCGGAACGTTGCTGCTGGCATCGAGCGGCAGCACACGATGCGCCGGAATTCTCTGCGCGCGGGTGCTGGTGTTGCGGACCTCGCGAGCTTTTTACCATTGGGCTATTCGTCTTCACTGTCTTCCGTACAAAACAAGGAGAAGCAACAGGAAAAGCTTGAGGAAGCCATATCCCGTGACTCCGATAAGAACGGCGCCGATGAGCGTGAAGCCAAGGCCAATGAAGCGTTCCGCCATGGAGACTTTCATACCCCGCCCTCCACCTTGAACGCCAGTACCAAGCTTAGTACCAAAGCAGACGTTGAGTAAGCGATACACACCGATCGCGCTAACCAACCGTCGAGTGTCTCTTGCTGCGTTCCCCTCGACCTGCCGTCTCTCGATGCGGCCGGCAAAGGACGATGTCCCTCGCTCCCACGCGAGACGGCACACGCAACCGTTGATCCTCTGCTCCCCACTTGTTGTCGTTACGTGGAAACCCTTGGTTGACGAGGCTACGTCATCGACGCAAACTTGAAGCGCTTCAAATATGATTTTCTACAAGCCATGGCGCTGCGGATTGCCCAATCCCGCCGCTGTCTCGCTAGTCGACGAGGCACAAACCGACAATCCTTGAGAATCAGATCAGTCGCTCGCCTCAAATTTGAAGCGCTTCAATTTCGAACAATACAAGGAGACACCGCATGTCCTCGCGCCTTCCCCGCACGGTCCTTCGCTCACTCGCCGCCGCGTGCATCGCTGCATCGAGCCTCACCGCGGCGCATGCCGCGGACATCAAGATCGGCGCCCTCTTTCCTTTTAGCGGCGGACTCGCGTTGCTCGGCGACGAAAGTTATCGCGGCGTGCAGCTCGCCGTCGATGAACGCAACGCCGCGGGCGGCATCAACGGCGAAAAAGTGGTGCTCGTCAAGGCCGATGCCGTCGATGCCAACCAGGCCGTCGGCGAAGCACGGCGTCTGACTTCGGTGGAGAACGT
This sequence comes from Caballeronia sp. 11_S32, assembly GCF_056930355.1. NCBI lineage: Bacteria > Pseudomonadati > Pseudomonadota > Betaproteobacteria > Burkholderiales > Burkholderiaceae > Caballeronia > Caballeronia sp. 11_S32. The sequence continues at coordinate 470,943 of NZ_JBXOWH010000001.1, read as the reverse complement.
GTCGGCGGTGTTCGGGAGTTACTCGTCGGCGGTGTCGTCGGCGGCGACGCAAGTGACCGAGCTCGCGGGCGTGCCGTTCTTCGAGCTCGGCGCGACCGCGGACACCATCACGAGCCGCGGCTTCAAGTATCTGTATCGCAGCAACTCGACCACGAAGACCTTCGCGGACGGCACGCTGGAAGCGCTCACCAAGGTCGTCGCGCCGCAGTTGAAGGTGGATCCGAAGACGCTGAAGATCGCCATCATCGCGGAAGACGGGCCGTACGGCACGCTCGTCTCCGGCTTCCAGAAGGAAGGCGCGAAGAAGCTCGGTCTGAATGTCGTGCAGGTGCTGCCGTATTCGGCGAAGAGCGTCGATCTGTCGTCGCTGATCCTGCGTCTCAAGGGCGCGGATGTCGATGTCGTGCTGCAAACCTCGTATCAGAACGACTCGATCCTGTTCTTCCGCCAGGCCGCGCAAGCAGGCTTCAAGCCGAAGGCGGTGATCGGCGCGGGCGGCGGCTACTCGCTCGCGGATACCGCCAAGGCCATCGGCGCGCAGATGAACGGCGTGTACGACATCGACTTCCCGCAGGTCGCGATGAACGAAAAAGGCGCGCCCGGCCTGGACACGTTCACCGCCGAATATCAGAAGCACTACGGCATGGCGCCGCGCTCGGGCCACAGTCTCGTGAACTACGTCGGCGCGAAGGCTTTCCTCGACGTCCTCGCCAACGCGAAATCCACCGACAAGGACAAGATTCGCGCGGCCGTGCTCGCCTACAAGAAAGCGGCCGGCACGACGGCGGCCGGCTGGGGTTTCCAGTTCGCCGACAACGGCCAGAACCAGCTCGCGACCACCAACGTGATGCAGTGGCAAGGCGGCAAGCTCGTGACCGTGTATCCGGAAGCGGTCGCGATCGCCAGGCCCGTCGCGGCGCAGTAAATCCGCCGCAGTCAATCCGCGTTTCTCTTTCACTCGAACCGCGTGGCGCCGGCGCGCTGCGCGGTCTCCAGGAAACGAGCATGTCCATTCTTTTGCAACTTCTCGTCAACGGCCTGTTGCTGGGCGGCGCGTACGCGATCATCAGCATCGGCCTGACGCTGATCTTCGGCGTCGTGCGGGTGGTCAACTTCGCGCACGGCGAATTGCTGATGGTCGGCATGTACGCCGTGTGGCTGCTCGCCGCGAAGTTCGGCTGGCATCCGTATGTATCGGCGGTGCCCGTCGCGCTGCTGCTGTTCGCGCTCGGCGTGCTGATCCAGCGCTTCATCATCGAGCCGCTGCTCTCCGCCGATGCGCACATTCAGATCTTCGCGACCGTCGGCGTATCCACCGCGCTCGTCAATCTCGCGCTGATGATCTTCGGCGCGGACGTGCATCCCGTCGACGTGAGCTTCGGCACCGAGCATCTGCAATTCGGCGACATCAACATCGTGAGCGGACAGCTGATCACCTTCGCGGCGGCGCTGGCGGTCGCGGGCGGCCTGCATCTGTTCCTGCAGCGCACCTACACGGGACGCGCGTTTCGCGCGGTGGCGCAGCATCGCTACGCAGCCTCGCTGATGGGCGTGAACGTGAAGACCACGTATGTGCTCGCGTTCGGCATTGGCGCGGCGCTGGTCGGGCTCGCGTCGGGCCTGCTCGTCGCGCAGTATCCGGTGTTCCCGACCGTCGGCCAGTACTTCGTGCTGACCGCCTTCGTCATCGTCGTGCTGGGCGGTCTCGGCAGCCTGCCGGGCGCGCTCGTCGGATCGATCGTGATCGGGCTCATCGACAGTCTCGCGGGCTACTACATCTCGCCCGACATGAAGGAAGTCGTCTACTTCGCGATCTTCCTCGTCATTCTCGTGGTGCGCCCGACCGGCCTCTTCGGCCTCGGCCGCGGCTCCGAATAACGTTCAGCGAGGCATCCGATGTTTCCCAATCTCCTGCATCCGCGCGGCTATATGGGCGCGCTGGCGCTCCTCGCGCTGCTCGCGGTGCCGTTCGCGCTGCAATCGCCGTTCGCCTTTCACCTTGCCGTGCTCGTGTGCATCTTCGGCGCGCTCGCGACGGCGTGGAACATCGTCGGCGGGTTCGCCGGGCAGCTTTCGCTCGGACACGCCGTGTTCTACGGCATCGGCTCGTACGCGGCGACGCTGCTCGTCATCAACTTCGGCATCACGCCGTGGCTCGGCATGTTCGCGGGCGCCGTGATTTCGGCGGCGGCGGCGATCGTCATCGCCTATCCGACATTGCGCCTGCGCGGGCCGTTCTTCGCGCTCGCCACCATCGCGTTCCTTGAAGTGTGCCGGCTGCTCACCGTGCACGAGGAAAGCTGGACGGGCGGCTCGGCAGGCCTGAACGTGCCGCTCAATATCGGCCTCCAATGGATGGTGCTTCGCGAAAAGTGGGCGTATCTGCTGATCGCGTTCGGCTTTCTGCTGGTGACGCTGTGGGCCGCATGGCTCATCCGCCGCTCGCGCTTCGGCTTCTATCTGATCGCCGTGCGCGAGCGTGAGGATGCGGCCCGCGCGGTCGGCGTCAACGCGGTGAAGGTAAAGATTGGCGCGGCGGTGATCTCGGCCGTGCTGACGAGCATGATCGGCTCCTTCCACGCGATGTATCTCACCTTCATCGATCCGTCCGCCGCGTTCTCGCTGGAACTGTCGGTGCAGATCGCGATGTTCGCGCTCATCGGCGGACTCGGCAGCGTGGCCGGACCGCTCGCGGGCACCGTGCTCGTGCTGCCGATCGCCGAACTCGCGCGCGGCTGGCTCAGCTCGTTCGGCAGCGGCACGCACGGCTTCGTCTACGGCGTCGTGCTGGTGCTCGTCGTGCTGTTCATTCCGCGCGGGCTCGTCGGGCATCTGGGCGCTCACGTGCTGCGCTTCATCGACCGCCTGCCCGGCGCGCGCACGCCGTCGCCAGAACCGGCGAAGTCGATCGCGCCCGCCGATGCCTTGCCGCTCGGCACGCCCTTGCTGGTGGCGGAGCATCTGAAGAAGCGCTTCGGCGGGCTCGTGGCCACCGACGACGTTTCCCTCACGCTGCACGCCGGCGAGATTCTCGGCGTGATCGGCCCGAACGGCGCGGGCAAGACCACCGTCTTCAATCAGCTTTCGGGCTTCATCCGCCCGAACGAAGGCATCGTCAAGATCCGCCTCGCCGATGGCACCTGGGCCGAGCCGCGCACGCCCGACGCCTTCGCGAAGGACGGCATCGGCCGCACGTTCCAGATCGCCCAGCCGTTCGCGGGCCTCTCGGTGCTGGAGAACATCATGCTCGGCGCGTTCATGCATACACGGGTGCGCGTGGAAGCGGAATCGATCGCGCGCGAAGTCGCGGAAATCACAGACCTCACTTCGTTGCTCGATACCGAAGCGCGCAGCCTGACCGTCGGCGGCATGAAGCGTCTCGAAGTGGCGCGCGCGCTCGCCACGCGTCCGCGCGCGCTGCTGCTCGACGAAGTGATGGCCGGTCTCAATCCCGCCGACATCGCGCGCGCGATCAACATGGTGCGGCGCATCCGCGACTCGGGCATCGCCGTGCTGATGATCGAGCACATGATGCAGGCGACGATGGCGCTGTCGGACCGCATCATCGTCATCAATGCCGGGCGCATGCTGAAGGAAGGCAGGCCGTCCGATGTCGTCAACGATCCTGAGGTGATTCAGGCCTATCTCGGCAAGGGGTATCTCGATGCTCAAGCTGCATAACGTCTCGGCCGGCTACGGCAAGAGCGAAGTTCTGCGCGGCGTCTCGCTCGATGTGCAGGAAGGCGAGATCGTCACGCTCGTCGGCGCGAACGGCGCGGGCAAGACCACGACGCTGAAGACGCTCTGCGGCATCGTCGCGGCGCGCGGCGGCAGCATCACGTTTCAGGGACAGGAGCTCGTCGGCAAGTCGTCGCACGACATCGTGGCGATGGGCGTCACGATGATTCCGGAAGGCCGTCAGCTCTTCCCTTTCCTGAGCGTCGAAGAGAACCTGCTGATGGGTGCGTTTCGTCACGCCGCGCGCGGCGCGCGGCGCGAACGCATGGACGAGGTGCTCGAACTCTTTCCGCGCGTGCGCGAGCGTCTCACGCAACTCGCCGGATCGCTGTCGGGCGGCGAGCAGCAAATGGTCGCCATCGCGCGCGGCATGATGTCCGCGCCGAAGCTATTGATCTTCGACGAACCGTCGCTCGGCCTTTCGCCTCTGCTCGTCGAGCAGATGTTCGAAGTGGTCGGCACGGTCGCGGCGCGCGGCGTGACGGTGCTGCTCGTCGAACAGAACGTGTTTCATACACTCAAGCTCGCGAATCGCGGATACGTGCTGGAAAACGGCGCCATCGCGCTTTCCGGAACCGGCGCAGAATTGCTCGATAGTCCCCACGTGCGGCGCGCCTATCTCGGTCATTGATTCGCCGGTCCGACGCATCGCATTCAGAAACCACGGAGAAAAACTCATGCAAACCGAAGTGAAGCCCGACGAACAGGTCACCGCGTACCAGTTGCCGCAAGTGCCGTACATGTCGAAGGATCTCGTGCACGGCGGCGTCATGACCGACTGGCTCGAAGACGACAAGCTGTGGGTGCCCGCGACCGAAACCGTGTCGTTCAAGCCGCTCATTCTCAACGCGAGCCAGGGCTATTACGTGAATCTGCTGCGCGTGCGCGGCAGCGGGGTCGTGTCGCGGCATCGTCATAGCGGCGCCGTTCATGCGATGGTGCTCAAGGGCCGCTGGTACTACCTCGAACACGACTGGGTCGCGGAACAAGGCGGCTATGCATTCGAGCCCGCGGGCGAAACGCACACGCTCTTCGTGCCCGAGGACGTGCCCGAGATGATCACCTGGTTCCACGTGACGGGCGGCTACACGTATGTCGATCCGCAAGGCGTCGCGCAAGGTTACGAGGACGTCTTCACGAAGATCGAGGCGGCGCGCAGGCACTACGCGTCGATCGGTCTGCCCGCCGACTACATCGAATCGATCATCCGTTGAACGTCATGACATCCACTCTTCCTGCATCGATGCAATACATCGATCACGGCGCGGGCGGCGCGCCCGATTGCATGCGGCTCGCGCAAGGGCCCTTGCCCTCGCCCGGCCCGAACGACGTGCTGATCGAAGTCGTCTACGCGGGCGTGAACCGCCCGGACGTGCTGCAGCGCTCGGGTTCCTATCCGCCGCCGCCGGGCGCGTCGCCGCTCCTGGGGCTCGAGGTATCGGGGCGCGTCGTCGCGACGGGCGCGGCCGTCACGCAATGGCGCGCGGGCGATGAAGTCTGCGCCCTCGTGCCGGGCGGCGGATACGCGCAATACTGCATCACGGATGCATCGCATTGTCTGCCGGTGCCCAAAGGCCTCACGCTGTTGCAGGCCGCGGCCTTGCCCGAAACGTACTTCACCGTCTGGACCAACGTGTTCGAGCGCGGCCGCCTGCAGGCGGGGGAAACGTTCCTCGTGCACGGCGGATCGAGCGGCATCGGACTGACCGCGATCCAGCTCGCGCACGCGTTCGGCGCGCGCGTCATCACGACCGTCGGCAACGCGGAAAAAGCGCAGGCGTGCCGCGAAGCGGGCGCGGATCACGCGATCAACTATCGCGATGAAGATTTCGTCGATGCCGTCGCGAAGCTCACCGATGGTCAAGGCGTGAACATCATCCTCGACATGGTCGGCGGCGGCTACATTCCGCGCAACATCCGCGCGCTCGCGCTCGAAGGCCGGCTCGTGCAGATCGCCTTTCTCGAAGGCAGCCGCATCGAACTGGATGCCATGCCGATCATGCTGCGCCGTCTCACCTTCACGGGCTCGACCTTGCGCGCGCGCAGCATCGAACAGAAAGCGGCCATCGCGAAGGCGCTGCACGCGCACGTCTGGCCGCTGCTCGAAGCGGGCCGCGCGCTGCCGGTGATTCATCGCGTGCTGCCTTTCGCGGACGCTACGGCCGCGCACGCGCTGATGGAATCGAGCCAACATATCGGCAAGATCATGCTGAAAGTGGGAGACCAATAACATGCGGCACGACAAGCGCGTGGTTCTGGTCACGGGCGGCAGCGGCGGCATCGGCGAGGCGCTCGTCGAGCGCTATGCGCGCGATGGCGCGGCGGTCGGCATCGTCGACGTCAATGCGGAAACGGGCGCGGCGTTAGCACAGCGTCTTGCCGATGCGGGCCTGCGCGTGCATTTCGCGCACGCCGATGTCGGCGATTTCGCCGCGTGCGAGACGGCTTGCCGCGCGATCGAAGCGGCGCTCGGTCCCGTCGATACGCTCGTCAACAACGCGGGCATCTCGCCGAAGCACGCGGGCAAGCCCATGCCGATCTGGCAGATGGCGCCCGACGAATGGCGCCGCGTGATGGACGTGAATGTGAACAGCGTCTTCAACTTCTGCCGCATCCTTGCGCCGGGCATGGTGGAGCGGCGCTTCGGGCGCATCGTTTCGATGTCGTCGGTGGCGGGCAAGGCGTATCTCGACATCGTCGCCGCGCATTACAGCACGACGAAGGCCGCGCTGATCGGCATGACGCGGCATCTCGCGGGCGAACTCGGGCCGCATGGCATCACGGTGAACGCAATCGCGCCCGGGCGCATCGATACGCCGCTCGTGCGCGGCGTCGCGCGCGAAGCCAACGAAAAAGTCGCGCGGCAAACGCCGTTGCGACGCCTCGGCGCGCCTGACGAAGTGGCATCGACGTGTCTCTTCCTTACGTCCGACGAAGCCGCGTTCGTCACCGGACAAGTGATCGACGTGGCCGGCGGATGGCTGATGACATGACGAATGCGCTCTGGCGGACCATCGGCTTTCCGGGGCGATACACGCAAGGTCCGGGCGCGCTGGCCGCGCTCGGATCGACGCTTTCGGAACTCGGCGCGCGCCGTGCGTTCGTGCTCGTCGATGGCGCGGTCGCCGCGCGCGTGTCGGCGAACGTCACGCAATCGCTGGAAGACGCGCGCATCGCCCCGCGCATCGCCGCGTTTCCGGGCGAATGCACGGCGGCGGTCATCGCGAGACTGACCGGCGAGGCGCGCGAAGCACACACCGATGCCGTCGTGGCCATCGGCGGCGGCAAGACCATCGACACGGCGAAGGGCGTTGCGCGGGCGCTGAACGTGCCGATCGTCATCGCGCCGTCCGCCGCGTCGAGCGATGCGCCGACGAGCCGCCTCATCATCCTGTATGACGAAGCGCACCGCGTCGCTGGCATCGAGATGCTGCCGCGCAATCCCGATGCCGTGATCGTCGATACCGCGCTGATCGCCGCCGCGCCCGCGCGTCTCTTCGCGGCCGGCATAGGCGATGCCCTGAGCAAGAAGTATGAAGCCGCGCAATGTCAGCGCGCCGCCGGTCTGAATTCGTACGGCACGCCGCCGCTGCCGGGCGCGTTGCTGCTCACGCGCGCGACGCTTGCGACCTTGCTCGACGACGGCGCGCGCGCCTACGCCGATGTCGAGCGCGGCGAACTCACCGATGCCGTCGAGCGCGTGGTCGAAGCGACCGTGCTTTTGAGCGGCGTCGGCTTCGAAAGCGGCGGGCTGTCGCTCGCGCACGCGTTGATTCGCGGTCTCACGTCCATCCCCGCGATAGCCTCGATGATGCACGGCGAACTGGTTGCGTTCGGCACGCTTGTACAATTGTTCGTCGAGGATTCATCGCCCGAGGACATTGAACCGTTGGCCACGCTTATGACCGCAGTCGGATTGCCACTCACGCTCGCACAACTGGGGCAGCACGCCCCGCTCACATCGATGGAGCTCTCGCTCATCGCCGAGGCGACGCTCGCCACGCGTTACAGCCGGCACATGACGCCGCCATTGACGGCGCAAAGGCTGATCGAAGGCATTGCGCGCGCCGATGCCTACGGACGCACGCGCAGCGCGCCATGAAGCCGACCCGCGCCACGCTCGCCGATGTCGCGCGCCTCGCGGGCGTATCGCTCGGCAGCGCGTCGCGGGCCTTGTCCGTGCCGGACCAGGTCAAGCCGCAGACGCTTGCGAACGTGCAGCGCGCCGTCGAACAACTCGGCTACGTGCGAAATGGCGCGGCGCAGGCGCTCGCCTCACGCAAGACGCGCACGGTCGCCGCCATCTATCCGACGCTCAATAACCCCATTTACGCCGATTCCATTCAGGCGCTTCAGCAAACGCTGTGGGGCTATGGATATCAGCTGCTGATCGCGAGCCACGAATACAAGCCAGCGCGCGAATTCGAAGTGCTGCGCGCGATTCTCGAGCGCGGCGTGGACGGGCTCGTGCTCGTCGGCACCGACCATCCGCCCGAAGTCTTCGAGCTTACGCGCCAATACGACTTGCCCTATGTTCTGACCTGGTCGGTCGACGAAACGCAGTATCCGCATTGTGTCGGCTTCTCGAACTTCGAGGCCGCATACCAATTGGCACGGCGCATTGTCGGGTTCGGACATCGGCGCGTGGCCATGTGCGGCGGGTCCACATTCGGAAATGAACGCGTGCGCGCGCGGCAGGCAGGCACGCGTGCCGCGCTCAGGGAAGCGGGCCTCGATCTGAGACCCGAATGGATCGTGGAAGCGCCGTTTACGTTCGAAGGCGGAAGGCAGGCGCTGCGCGAACTCTGGGACGGCGAGGTGCGCCCCAGCGTCGTGATATGCGGCACGGATCTGCAGGCCATCGGGCTGCTGGACGAATGCCGCGCAAAAGGCATTCGCGTGCCTGAAGACCTTTCAGTGACCGGCTTCGACGACATCGAACAGGCCCGGCTTACCCAGCCGCCGCTGACGACGGTGCGCGTGCCATCGCTCGAGATCGGCGCACGCGCGGCGCGGCATCTGATGGCGCTGATCGACGGCAAGGACGGCGACAATGAGCTCGTGCTCGAAGCGCCCGTTGTGGAACGTGGCACGCTTTCAAACCACGTGGAAAGCGTGCCTGAGTTCTGATCGAATCAAGCCCGCCGTCACGTTTTTAATTGAACGCCGGTGTTGAAGCCGACGTTGCGCGACAGGCCTTGGCGCCTTGAAACGCCGCATGCTTCCCGCGGCCTATACAAATGCCTTTTCACAGGCATGCGATCAACTCATGACTTTCATGAAATATTATCGATTGTGGTCGTAGACGGGCCCTGAATATATTTCCGGTTACCGATTCGTGCACGCGCGCCATCTCTTCCAAGCGAACCCATGCAGACTCACGACTACGCCGCCGCGAGCGGCAATCCGGACGGCGGCGCAATGAACTCGATCGCGATCGAGTCCGCGCTTATCGCGGAACTCGGGGCGGATCTCGTCGCGCGGTCGGCCGATATCGATCCGCGGTACTTCACCGCGTACAACGAGGCCCCCGGTGCGCGTCCGCTCGCGCTCGTGCGGCCGCGCAGCGTCGGCGACGTATCGCGCACCCTCGCGTTGTGCACGCGGCTTCGACAGCCGATCGTGCCTCAGGGCGGGCTGACCGGGCTCGCGCGCGGCGGCGTCGCGCTCGGCGGCGAAGTCGTGCTGTCGATGGAACGGTTCGCGGGCATCGAGTCGCTCGATGCGGCGGCAGCGACGATCACGGTGCGCGCCGGTACGCCGTTGCAAACCGTGCAGGAGGCGGCGGACGCGGCCGGATTCACTTTCGGCGTGGATCTCGGCGCGCGCGGCTCGTGCCAGATCGGCGGAACGATCGCGACGAACGCGGGCGGCACACGCGCAATCCGCTACGGGGTGATGCGCGAACAGGTGCTCGGCCTCGAAGCGGTGCTTGCGGACGGCACGGTCTTGTCGTCGATGAATCGCATGCTGAAGAACAACGCAGGCTATGACCTGAAGCAACTCTTCATCGGCAGCGAGGGCACGCTCGGGATCATCACGCGCGCGGTGCTGCGGCTTCGCCCGAAACTGGGCGCACCGGCCACCGCGATGTGCCTGGTTGCCGACTACGACGCGGTGCTGCGTCTGTGGGACCGGATGCGCGCTGTGGAGGAGGTCGTCAGCTTCGAGGCGATGTGGCCGTCGTTCTACCAATACGTCTCCCGTCACACGCCTGGCGTCGTGGCGCCATTCGCGGGCGAGGATGGATTCGCCGTGCTGATCGAATGCGCGACCAGCACGCCGGGCGGCGATGCGGCGCAGGCGCTCGAAGCATGCCTCGCCGACTGTCTTGAAGCCGGGCTTATCGACGATGCCGCGCTCGCCACGTCAGAGCGGCAGGCCCGCGACATGTGGACGCTGCGCGAGGGCCTTGCGATCGACGAGTTGCCGCATCTCGTGAACTTCGACGTGAGCCTTCCGACGGGCGAGCTTGGCGCGTTCGCCGAACGTTGCGAGGCGGCGCTGCGCGCGCGCTGGCCGGGCATCGTGTGCCTCTTCTTCGGGCATATCGGTGACGGCAACGTGCACATTGGCGTGTCCCTCACCGAACTCGACGAAGCACTCGCGGACGAACTCGACCGCACGGTCTATGCGGTCGTTCAGGAAATGGGCGGATCGATTTCGGCAGAGCACGGGATTGGCGTGCTGAAGCGGCCGTACCTTGCCTGCACACGCAGCGACGCTGAAATTGGTCTGATGCACCTGCTCAAAACGGCCCTTGATCCACGGCAGATTCTGAATCCTGGCAAGGTGCTTTGATCCTGAATCTTCGATCCGCCCGACGCCCGACTGCCGTCTCACGCTGCTAGAGCGCGGCTGCTCACGCGCTCGAACGCTTTTCCGTCAACGTCGAAAACATGGCAATGCTCGGGCTCGACGACCAGCGTGAGTTGCGCTCCGTGGACATGGCGGTCGAGCGGGGGAATCCGCGCTATCACTCCGTCTGGCGCCAGGGCAGTCTCGGCATAAAGATATGCCGCGTCCCCCAATGACTCCACCGTCAGAACCTTGACACCGATACCCTTGCCCATTCCGCTCACGTGCACATGTTCCGGTCGCACTCCAACAGTGACCTCCTCTCCCGGCCGTGCGTTCGGCGCCCTCACAGCGGCAATCTGCGTTTCCCCCGAAGCGAACTTGACTACAAGGCTCTCCGTCCCCACGCTCTCGATCGTGCCATCGAGGAAGTTCATCTTTGGAGAGCCGATGAATCCGGCGACGAACCGGTTCGCGGGCCGGTGATAAAGCTCGGTCGGCGTTCCCACCTGCTCGATGTTACCGGCTGAAAGCACCACGATCTTATCGGCAAGCGTCATCGCTTCGACCTGATCGTGAGTCACATAGATCATCGTCGTCTTGAGTTCATCATGCAGACGGGCGAACTCGAGACGCATCTTGACTCGCAATGCCGCGTCGAGATTCGAGAGCGGCTCGTCAAAGAGAAAGACCTTGGGTTTGCGCGTGATGGCGCGCCCGATTGCGACACGCTGCCGCTGACCGCCGGACAATTGCTTCGGCTTTCGGTCGAGCAGATGGTCGATATGAAGCACCTTTGCCGCGTTTCGGACCGCCGCGTCGATCTCGGGCTTCTTCGCTCCGGCAAGCTTTAGTCCGAACGCCATGTTGTCGTAAAGCGTCATGTGCGGATACAGCGCGTAGGACTGAAACACCATCGCAATGCCTCGCTTGGCGGGCGGCAACTCGTTGACCCGCGCCCCGTCGATGCTCAAATCGCCACCGCTGATTTCCTCGAGCCCGGCGATCATCCTCATGAGCGTCGACTTGCCGCAGCCACTCGGACCGACAAACACGACAAACTCTCCGTCCGCAATGTCGAGGTCGATGTCGCGCATCACCTCGTGTTCTTCGTAGCGCTTGCTCACGCCACGCAATGTTAGTCCTGCCATGGTGCGTCTCCTTTCATTCGCCGGCATGCCGGCTGATCAAGTTCAGTGCCCGCGAAGCTCAGGCATCGTTCCTTCGCTACTTCACCGCGCCGAAGGTAAGCCCGCGCACGAGCTGCTTCTGGGACAGCCAGCCGACAATCAGGATCGGCGCGACGGCGAGCAACGATGCTGCGGACAACTTCGCCCAGAAAAGCCCTTCCGGACTCGAATACGAGGCAATGAACACGGTGAGCGGCGCTGCCGCAGAGCTCGACAAGTTGATGCTCCAGAACGCTTCGTTCCAGGACAGAATCACCAGCAGCAGCGCGGTGGATGCCAGTCCGGGAAGAGACATCGGCATGAGCAGATATACGATCTCCTGCCATGTGGACGCGCCGTCGATTCGCCCCGCTTCGAGAATGTCTCGCGGCACTTCAGCGAAATACGTGAACGCCATCCACACTGCTATCGGAAGATTGATGAGCGTGTAGACGATCACGAGGCCGGTCACCGTGTCGAGAAGGCCGGTGTTTTTCCACAGCAGGTAAATCGGCACGAGCACGCCGACGGACGGCATCATCTTCGTGGATAACATCCAGAGCAGCACTTTCTGAGTACGTTTGGTCGGGAAGAAAGCCATCGCATACGCGCACGGAACTGCAAGCACAAGACACAGGATCGTGACACCGACAGAAATCAGCACCGAGTTCCATGCAAAGGCAAAGTAGTTGCTGCGCGCAAATACCTCGCGAAAGCTATCGAGCGTCGGTACGAAGAACAGCGATGAAGCGTATGCCTGCTGCTCTGTCTTGAACGCAGTGAGCGTCATCCAGAAAATCGGGAAGAACAGCAGCAGCGCCATAAGCCACGCGATCGCTCCCAACGCGCTTCTCCGGGCAAAGGCAAACGGAGAATAGAGCGACGTTCGCTTCGAGGTATCGGCATTAGTGAGAACATGGCTCATTTTTCGTACTCTCCCTTCAGGTTCCTCGCAAGCATCCGGACGAGGAAGAACGACACGATATTTGCGAGCACCACCGCGAGAATGCCCCCGGCCGATGCGAGACCGACATCGAACTGCTGCAGACCCAATGCATAGATGAGATACGACAGATTGGTCGTGGCTGTGCCGGGGCCGCCGCCGGTCGTCGTGTAAATTTCAGCGAAAATGGAGAGCAGGAAGATCGTCTCCATCATCACGACGACTGCAACGGCTCGCTTCAGATGCGGCAACGTGATGAAGAAGAACATCGCGAATGGACCGGCACCGTCGATCTTCGCTGCCTCCTTCTGCTCCTGATCCAGCGACTGAATGGCGGTAAACAGAATGAGGAACGCAAACGGGAGCCACTGCCAGGACACGATCATGATGACGGCCGTCAGCGGATAGTCGGCGAACCAGTCGATCGGCGTGAGACCGACCGCACGCATCGCGCTCGCCACGAGTCCGTACACTGGATGCAGAATCATGTTCTTCCAGATCAGCGCGCTCACTGTGGGCATCACGAAGAACGGAGCAATGGCAAGCAGCCGCGCGACGCCCTGCCCATAGAACTTCCTGTCGAACAGAACCGCCATGAGGATGCCGCCGACTACGGTTATCACCAGCACGGAGACGATCAGTTGAAGCGTGTGTCCGATAGACGGCCCGAAGGAAGGATCCGATGCGAGGAATACATAGTTATCGAAGCCGGCGAATCCTTTGACGTCAGGATTGAGCAGGTTATAGCGCGAGAACGAGAACCAGATCGTCATCGCGAGCGGAATGGCCATCCACAAGACAAGGATCCCGACGGACGGGCTGACGAGCCAGCGTGACGACGACGCGCCTTTCTGGTCGAGTCCGCTAGCGGGTGCCGCTGGCGGATGAGCGGAAGAGACAGCTTGCTGCATGATGAGTCACCTCGGGTGCGAGCGAGGCGCAGACCAAACTCGGCGCCTCGCTTTTCTGGACGTACCGGTTACTTCTGATAGCCGGCCTGCCGAACCGCCCGGTCGGCGGCCGCATTTCCTGCTTTCAGGGCGGACGCGACATCGGTCTGGCCCGCGACGACACCGGCAATAGCCTGGCCCACGACTGTCCCGAACGACTGGAACTCGGGAACGCCGACGAACTGCACGCCCGAATACGGAACCTTCTTCAGGGTCGAATCGTTCGGGTTGGCGGTTTCAATGGCCTTCAGAACGAACTCGCCGAACGGCGCGGCTTGCTTGTACTCGGGCCGCGCGTAGGTCGACTTGCGGGTTCCCGGCGGAACGGAAGCCCAACCTTCGTCTTTTGCCACCAGTTCGATGTACTGTTTGGATGTCGCCCATTCCGCAAACTTCTTCGCCGCATCTTGCGACTTCGACGTCTTCGGAATCGCGAACGACCACGACCACAGCCAGTGCGATCCCTTTGGCGTAACACCGGTCGGCGCAGCAGCGAACCCGATCTTGTCCGCGACTTGAGACTGCGCCTTGTTGTAGAGCATGCCGGCGGCAACCGTCGCGTCGATCCACATCGCGCACTTTCCGGATGACATCAACGTCAGGTTCTCGTTAAAGCCGTTCGAGCTTGCGCCCGGAGGACCGTCCTTCTTCAGCAGGTCCGAATAGAAAGTGATGGCCTTGTTCCATTCCGGCGTGTCGAGTTGTGCCTTCCAGTTTTCATCGAACCAGCGCCCACCGTAGGTGTTGACCACCGTTGAGACATAGGCCATGTTCTCGCCCCAACCCGCTTTTCCGCGCAGACAGATGCCGTAGATGCCTTTCGATTTGTCGGTGAGCTTGTCGGCGAACTCCTTGACCTGATCGTATGTCGGCTGATCGGGCATTTTCAGACCCTTTTCCGCGAACAGGTCCTTGCGATAGAAGGTCATCGAGCTTTCCACATAGAACGGCAACGCCCAGAGTTGGCCGTTCGACGACAGGCCATCGCGAGCGGTTTTCACGACGTCTTCGAGGTCGTAGTCCGCGGGAAGATTCGTCATCGGCGCGAGCCAGCCGCGCTTGCCCCACTGCGGTGCCTCGTACGTGCCAATCGCCACCACATCGAACTGACCGCTGTTCGTCGTGATGTCGGTCGTCGCGCGCTGGCGCAATACGTTCTCTTCGAGAATCACCCAGTTGAGCTTGATGTCCGGATTCGCCTTCTCGAAGTTCGACGACAGCTTCTTGAGCTCGAGCATGTCAGGGTTGTTGAGCGTCGCGATCGTGACGTTTGCAGCACTCGCGAATTGAGTCGCGCACAGGGTGACTGCGGCGATGAGGGCTTTGCGAACAGGCGCGCAAGCCGATGATGCTTCGTTCATTTCTGTCTCCGGATGGTTATTACCTTCAGTTCTGAAGTGCTGCGGCTGCTTGTCATGACGATTGCAATCAGCTCATCCAGTTGCCACCGTCGACATTGAGGGTCTGCGCCGTGATGTAATCGGCGTCAGCAGATGCCAGGAACACTGCGGCGCCTGTCAGTTCGTCCGGCCGCCCCATGCGGCCGAGCGGCACGGCTTCGCCAACGAGCCGCTTCTTCTCACCGAGCGGGCGGTTTTCGTAGCGGGCGAACAGCGCGTCGACTTCCTTCCACATCGGCGTGTCGATGACGCCCGGTGCAATGCCGTTGACATTGATGCGGTGCACAGCCAGCGCGAGCGCCGCCGACTGCGTGTAACTGATGACAGCTGCCTTGCTTGCGCAGTAATGCGACACCAGCGCTTCGCCACGACGGCCAGCTTGCGAAGCCATGTTGATGATTTTTCCGCCGCCTCCCTGCTTGACCATTTGACGGGCAACCTCTTGCATCAGGAAGAACATCCCTTTGACGTTGACGGCAAAGACACGATCGAAGATTTCCCACGACTCGTCCAGCAACGGACGCATGTCGAAGACGGCTGCATTGTTGAACAGGATGTCGACGCGGCCGAATCGCTCGACGGTCGAACTCACAATCGCTTCGACGCCGGCGCGCCGGGTCACATCCGCTTGCAAAAGGAGCAGTCGAGACGAGTCCTCCTTCGCGTACGTCGCTTCGAGGTCCGACTTCGTTTTGACATCGGCGACCACTACCTTTGCCCCTTCGCTCAGATATCGACGGACCACTGCCTCGCCAATTCCGGTGCCACCGCCAGTGACGATGGCAATCTTGTCTTTCAACAACATGATTCTTCTCCTGTTGGGAAGTGTCCCGCGAACTTTCAAATAGGTGTGCTACGTATATAAGGTTGAATACCATCCGTAAAAATCGACCTACCCGTCAATACAACGTCATCATCGGCACGCGGCGGCGTATGCGCCGATAACATCGCGGACCTTGCCTTGAATCAGGCTCATCGGCGTTCCGTCGAGTTCGCCGCGTCGCAGTTGCCAATACTGCTCGGGAAGATATCGGCTCAGCAGGTTCTCCGGGATCTTCTGATTCGAGAGGTTGCTCACCAGCCTCTGCGCGGCTGTGTCGACCTCGGGATCCGACCAGTAATATCGGACGCGGTCGCTGTAGCTATAGGTTCGCAATAGCCGCTGTTGCTGTTCGTCGCCGCGATAATACTTTTGCCAGTTACCCGGCTTTTCGAGCATGACTTTTTCGACGACCGCGCGGAGATTCGACCTGATGTCCGATGCAAGAAGCTCATCTTCGATTTCGGCCAGCGCGTAGAGCGCCTCGCGCAACGCGAACGTCACCCCGGGTCCAACCTTCAAGATGGCGAAGCCGTCTCGGACCAGCGCGGCGAGCGCTTCGGGCTTTTGATAATCGGTGGAATGAGCTTCGAATACCATCCCGGGCAAGCGACGGAGCACGCCGGACAATTCCGTCGCCAACTCGGGTTTGTAGTCCACGACTTTCGTGTGATCGAACTCGACACCCGGCTGAACGACGAGTGCAATCACGCGCTCCCACGCAGCATCGAGCCCATGCTTGCGCCACGCATCGCGGTGCACTGCAACGGTGTCGAGCGCCGCGGTCTCGTGGGTAACCTCCACTGTTTCCAGTTCCTCGGCAGCGCCACCCGGCACGGGCACTTCCGTGCCGATGATATAGACAGGCCGCTGACGCTTGCCCTGATCGTCGGCGGCAGCCTCGGCCACTGCACAGAGTCGCGCCGCGCGCTCGGCCACGGTGTCGTCGGGCAAACGCTCGTCATCGCCCTGACAGGCCATGCTCGTATCGAGGTGAATCTTCGTGAAGCCCGCGGACACGTAGGCGGCGATAAGCGCCTCCGCGCGCTTCATCGCTTCTTCAGCCGGAAGCTGGCGCCATGCGTTCGGCCCGAGATGATCGCCGCCCAGAACGATACGTTCGCGCGGCAAGCCCACGCGGTCGGCAATGAGATGCACGAAGCGGACAAAATCCGCCGGTTTCATGCCGGTGTAGCCGCCGAATTGATCGACCTGGTTCGACGTCGATTCGATGAGCAGCGGCGTGTCATCGGCGAGCGCCTGGCTCATTGCGGCGGCTAGAACCCACGGATGGGCCGAGCAAATCGAGTACATGCCTTTGAGCTTCCGAGCTGCTCGCGGGTTTCCCGTGAGGCGAGAGACAACGTTGGTCATGCCATTACTCCGATTTGCTTGCAATGAACGCGTCGAGTTCTTCAAGGGTGGCCGTGCCCTCCATCGGGCCACGGTGACTCACCGCCAGCGCACCGGCTGCGCTCGCGTAGCGCAGTGCTTTTTCCAGCGCCATGCCTTGCGAACGGCACGCAATATAGGTCCCGCCGAAGCAGTCTCCGGCGCCGGTGGGGTCGACTTCTTCGACAGGAAGCGCCGGCAAGTGGAGCGTGGTCTCGCCGTCGTAGTAGCTACAGCCTTCCTTTCCGCGCTTCACAACGACTTCCCTGACGCCACGCTTCAGCAGTTCCTCGATCGCCCCGGCTTCCGTGCCTGCGCCGATCAGCAGCATGACTTCGTGCCCGCTCGGGAGAAAGACATCGGTGTAGTCGAGAATGAAGTCGAGCGCTTCGCGCATCTCCGGGATGCGAAGCATCTCCTTTCGAATGTTCGGGTCGAAACTGACGGTGCCGCCGTTGCCTTTGACCGTCTCGATGACCTTCTTCATCGCTTCGATAATGCGGAAGGAGAAGAGCGACGAGCCCATCACATGGAAATGACGGCATCGCTTGAGCAGATCGTCCCGGACGTTGCCGACCGATAGATGGCCCGAAGCGCTATTGGCGATGTTGTAGATGAAGTCGCGGTCGCCGTCGTCGCGGTAGGTGACGAAAGCGCTTCCGGTCGTCGCCGACTTGATGACTGCGATACCTGAGACGTCTACGCCGTCCGCTCGCAGGCGCTCGACGTTGAGCGCGCCGAAATCGTCGTCGCCGACGCAGCCGATCATCGCGCAAGGGCTGCCCGCTTTTGCGACCTGATCGATGAAGATGGCCGGGGCTCCGCTCGCATACGGCCCGACGAGCGTGCCCGGTCGGCGGAACGACTGTCCGCGCTCCGTGGCCATGATTTCGACGAGGATTTCACCCATCGCCAGGATGTAGCCGGATTTTCCGGATTTATGCAGTTCGGTGATAGCCATGATGTGCAATTCGATTGGTTGTACTTACGGACTGACTCATCAGGGACGATCCAGACGTTCGCCCCTGTCGCGTTCAACGATTTCTCGAGATCGCCTTAGCTCACTTCCTTGCGAAACTCGAGAATTCCGCTTTCCCGCCTATGAAGCATCAATTTCCTCTGAGGCATCAGTTCCATCGTCGGCGGGTCGATGCCGTCATCCAGGAGGAGCGCGTCTATGTCGTCGAGATTCGCGAAGGCTTCCCCATCGCGCTCATCGAGCTGCGGCTGGCAGGCCACCACGATCGTACGTTTCGCAGCCTTTCGCGCGACCTCGAACAGACGCGCCACCTCCGGGTCCGCGCGCAGCAACTGGCCGTCACGGTCTAGCGCGTTGGCCTCCAGGATGCAGAGGTCGATGGACCGTCTACTCACCAGAGCCTCCGCATCAGGGCCAGTCAGGATCATCTCGCCGGTCTCCAGTTGCCCTCCCGTCAGCGAAAGCTCGCAGTGAAGAAAGCGCTGCGCGGTGCGAGCCATCTCAATGTCGTGAACCATCAATGCGAGGTTCGACCGGTCCGCAAGAAACGGAAGAATCTTGTGAACGATTGCGCCGGTGCCAAGCATCAACGATTGGTGATCATCTACCGCTTCTGCCGCGAACCGCGCAATCGCCAGTTCCAATGCCTTTCGAGTGGCCTCGTCCGCCACCGGCACAAGGATGTTCTCTCCAGCCTTCTGCGCGAGATAGCGCGCCTTTCCAAACGAGCGGACGAGGTAACGCTGTTGCTCGAGATAGGTCAGGTCGGTACGGACGGTGACGCTCGAAACATCGAAAACCTGGCTCAATTCTTCGACGGAAACCTCGCCGCGCTTTCGAACGAGTTCGACGATCTGCAACCTGCGCTTCAGCGAACTTTTGCTTGGGAGCATGTCTCTGCCTTTTCCTATCTTTCGTTTCGAAGGAGTTTAGTTTCGACTCGAAAGACTGTCAAAGGAAATGACGGGTTCGCGCGCTAGGGGTTTTCCCGTCGGCGGCAGCAGGATTTTTGTCGGAGGAAATCAGCGGCTTGAAGGAAAAACGCTCGACGACGCCAGCGGCTACGGGCGCTGTGGCGCTGAGGTTTTCGGTGAGTAGGGGTTTTGGCCGCGACGGGCCGGAGAGAGTGATCGCGTCGGATCAGCAGTGATACGTCGTGGCAGGCGGCCGTGTTGCCCGGCAGTGTCCTGCCACGAGTTTGGGGATTTCTTCGACCGGCTTTTTCTCTCTTATCGCGCGGTCACGTCCTTCGCCTGGACCTCGATCGTCGCCGGGATTGCGGTTGCGTTGTCAGCCGACTTCGACGCATCGCCGCCCATGCCTTCCTTGAACGCCTTGACGGCACCACCCAGGTCGGAACCGGCGCTACGCAGTTTCTTGGTACCGAAGATAAGCGCAACGATACCCAAAACGATGAGCCAATGACTAATGCTCAGACTACCCATATCAAAACACTCCTAAAACGAGAGAACGTCGAATCCAGAAAGGATGCGCAACAATTACTCAATAACCGCATGCCAACCGTGCGAACGGATGACTCCACGCATCTGCCGTGCATTCTGTCATAAAAATCAATAGCTTATGTGGCCCTGTTTCACACAGGGCCAGCAATAAGCCGAACGACGGCGAAATTATTACCTGATCACGCCACCGTCGAAGATTGCAAATGCAATCATTTTGGCTTCAGCAGCACCTTGATCGAGTCGAGCGAATTCGCGATCTTGATGGCTTCGTCCCATTCTTCGAGCGTGAAGCCATGCGTGACGATGCCCTTCGACGTAACGAGGCCGCGCGCGAGCAGATCGATCGCAATCGGATAGCAATACGGTCCGAGATGCGCGCCGCGAACGTCGAGTTCCTTGCGGTCGCCGATGATCGACCAGTCGACGGTCGTATCGGCGCCGAACACCGAAAACTCGACGAAACGCCCGAGCTTGCGGATCAGTTCGAGCCCTTGCGACACACCCGCCGGCACGCCTGTCGTTTCGATATACACGTCGCAGCCATAGCGGTCCGTGATCGAGCGAATCGTTTCCAGTGCGTCGTCGGTCTTCGGATTGATCGTGATATCGGCGCCGTATTCGCGCGCCAACGCAAGGCGCTCTTCGACGAGATCGATCACGACGAGCTTCTTCGGCGTCTTCAGATGCGCGACCTGCGCCATCATCAGCCCGAGCGGTCCCGCGCCCGCGATCACGACGACATCGCTCAACTGGATATCCCCGCGATTCACCGTATGAATGGCGCAAGCCAAAGGCTCGATGATCGCCGCATCTTCGAGTGAAATGCCATCAGGAATCTTATGGACGATCGCCGTCGGCGGAAAGCGCATGTATTCGGCCATGCCGCCATCGGCGACTTCGCGCTGAAAGCCGAAAATGTTATGGACTTCGCACATCCAGTACTCGCCCGACTTGCAATAGCGGCACTTCGCGCACGGCACGATTTGCTCGGCGATCACGCGATCGCCTTTCTTCACGCCGAAATGTTCTTCCGCGCCCTCGCCCAGTTCTTCGACATAACCGAAGAATTCATGGCCCGGAATCACCGGCGCCTTCACCCACGGATTCGGTCCGCCCCAGAACATCTTCGCGCCCGACCAGCATTTGCAGTCGCTCGCGCAGATGCCGCACGCGGCGATGCGAATCACGAGTTCATTTCTTCCGGGGCGCGGACGCTGCACGCGCTCCACGCGATAGTCTTTCGGCGCGCGGCATACGATCGCCGTCATTTCGGAATCGGCCATGACGTGTCTCCCTCTGGTTATATGAACCGCTTACTCTTCCAGTACGATCTGCACCTTCACGTCGGTCGGCACGCCGCTCGCCGCTTCCTCGAATGCCTTGATGCCTTCCGCGAACGGGAACGTGCGCGAGATGAACGGCTTCACATCGAGCTTGCCCGATGCGATCAACTGAATGGCGCGCGGAAAGATATTCGCGTAACGGAACACCGATTCGATGCGCGCTTCCTTGATCTGCACCGCGACCACATCGAGCGGAATCGCGCGCTGCGGCATGCCGACGAGCACGATACAGCCGCCCGGGCACAGCAGATCGACAATGCCTTCGAACGCCTTCTCGTTGCCGCTCGCTTCGAGGACGATATTCGCGCCCCAGCCATCCGTCAGTTCGTTGATGACATCGAGCGGGCGCCTGTCGCGGATATTCACCGTGGTCACGCCCTGCACGCTGCCGATCAATTCCAGCTTCTCCTGCACGAGATCGCAGACGATCGCGCGGCTGCATCCGCCCGCGAGCGCGGCCAGCGCGCACATCATGCCAATAGTGCCCGCGCCAAGAACGACCGCTACATCGCCTGGCTTGATGGCGGCCTTCTTCGCGGCCTGCAGACCAATCGAGAGCGGCTCGACGATCGCGCCTTCCGCGAAGCTCACGTTGTCCGGCAGCTTGTACGTGAACGCGGCCGGATGCACGACATACGGCGCGAGACAGCCATGCACCGGCGGCGTTGCCCAGAAGCGCACTTTCGGATCGAGGTTGTATAAGCCTTCACGCGATGCGCGCGATTCCATGTCCGGCACGCCCGGCTCCATGCACACGCGATCGCCCGCCTTGAGATGCTTCACTTCCTCGCCCACTTCGACGACCGTGCCCGAAGCCTCGTGCCCCAGCACCATCGGTTCGTTCACGACGAACGGCCCGATGCGCCCGTGCTGATAATAGTGAATGTCGCTGCCGCAAATGCCGACCGTATGAATCTTGATGCGCACATCGCGCGGGCCCACGACCTGCGGCAGGCTGAACGGGCGCAGGCTGATGCGTTTCGCTTCTTCGAGAACCAGTGCTTCCATCGTCGTTCCTTTGATAGAGAAATAGGCGTTATCAGCAGGACTGGAATCCGCCATCGACCAGCAGGCTGACGCCGCTCACCATGCTCGAATCGTCGCTGAGCAAATAGGCGATCGTGCGCGCCACTTCCACCGGCTGCACGAAGCGATTCATCGGAATGCGCGCGAGCATCGGCGCGGATTTGGCGGGATCGCTCCAGGCTCTTTCGCCCATCGGTGTCATGGTGACGGTCGGAAGCACGGCGTTCACGCGAATGCCGTGCGGCCCGAGCTCGTTGGCCATCACGCGCGTCATCGCATCGAGCCCGCCTTTCGATGCGCAATACGCCGCGTGCAGCGCGAAGCCCACATTCGCCGACAGGCTCGACACATTGACGATCGACCCGCCCACGCCGCGCGCGATCATGCTCTTCGCGCACTCTTGCGCGACGATCATCGCGGCGCGCAGGTTGACGTTCATCGTCACGTCGAAGGATTCCACGGAAGTTTCGAGAAACGGCTCCAGCACGGCGATGCCCGCGTTGTTCACGAGCAGATCGACGGGCTGCACGGCGCGCGCCGCATCGCGCGCGGCGTTCGCATCCGCGAGATCGACGGCGATGGTTTCGCAACCCGTCTCGTTCTTCAACGCGTCGAGGTCGGCGGCGTTGCGGCTCAACGCGATGACGCGCGCGCCGCGCTCGATCAGCAGATGAACCGTCGCATGACCGATGCCCTTGCCCGCGCCCGTGACGAGCACGGTCTTGCCCGCGAACTCGCGGTTTCTGTCGATGGTCGTCATGGTGTCGTCTTCAGGGTTCGTCGCAGAGACGTCTTGCGGTGTCTTCATCCGTCACGAGCACCGACGGATAGCGCCCGCGCAATGCGGCGCGCGTCACATGAAACTTCTTCTTGCCGCCGCTGACGAGAATCACGCGCCTGATCTTGCGCAGGTCGTCGAGCGTGATCGCGACCGTGCGGCGATTCAGCGGATGATCGATCAGCTCGCCATATTCATCCATGAAATGACCGAGCATGTCGCCGACAGCGCCCGCCTTTTCGAGCGTGCGCAACTGCTCGGGATTGTCGATGCCATATGTCACGACGAGCGATTCCGTCAGGTCGCCGCATGTGAGCAACGCGAGATCGGCATTGCGCGCGAGTTCATAAGTCTCGCGCACGGTCTCTTCCTGAAGGATGACGTCACGCGCCTTCTGGCTGCTGACATAGATCGGCGCGGCGAAGAGATAGCCGTCGGCACGGCAGATGTTCGCGAAGTCCGACACGATATCGAACGTGTTGATGCTCGGGCAATGCGACAGGCCGCCCTGCAACGACACTGCCGACACCGGCCCATACGTGCGCTGCGGCATCGCGCGCAGCACGGCGCGAATCGTGCGGCCCCAGCCGAGCCCGATGGTCTGTCCCGCGACGATCTGCTTCGCGAAGTACGTCGCCGCGCCGATGCCGAGCGCCGCGTTGTTCGCCTCGTTGTTCGCGCCGCTCGGCACGACGACCGCGCATTCCAGCCCGAAGCGCTTCGCGAGCGCCTCTTCCAGCGCGACGCACGGCGCGATCTTGCTGTTGATCGTGATCTGCACGAGGCCGGACTCGCGGCTCGCGGCAAGCAGGCGATTCACGCGCACGCGATTGCTGCCGATGCGCTGCGCGATCTCCTGCTGCGTCAGATTGCCGACGTAGTAATGCCACGCGACGCGCGCCTGCAGTTCCTCTTCCGAATCGATGGAATCGTCCGCTTCGGCGATGGCGATGGGCGGTGCGCTCTTGCTCATGTTTTCCCAGTGTTCAATGAAAGGCGCCGCGATTTTATTTCACCGCGCCCATCGTCAGGCCTTGCACCAGTCGGCCGGACACGAGCAACGCGAACACCACCATCGGCAGGACGATCAGCGTGCCTGTCGCCATGATTTCGCCCCACGGCAATTCATAGCCGCTCATGTAACTCGTCGCGGCGACCGGCGACGTGATCGCGTCGCTGCGCGTCAGAACGAGCGCGTAGAGCAGATCGTTCCACGAGAAGATGAACGCGAAGATCGCGGAGACGACGATGCCCGGCATGGCGAGCGGCAGGTTGATGCGCCAGAACACGCGCCACGGCGACGCGCCGTCGAGACGCGCGGCTTCGTCGAGCTCCACCGGAATATTGCGGAACTGGTCCGTGCAGATCCACACGACGATGGGCAGCGAGAACGTGAGATAGAGCAGGATCAGCACGATATGCGTATCGACGAGATCGAGCTTCGTCGCGATCAGGAAGAACGGCACCGCGAGCACGACCGGGCTCACCATGCGGTTCGAGATGAACCAGAACCACAGGTCTTCCTTGCCGCGGAATTCGTAGCGCGCGAGCGCATAGGCCGCGGGCGTGCCGAGCAGGATCGCGAGCACCGTCGTGCTGCTCGCGATGATGAGCGAGTTGAGCAGGCTGCCCGCCACGTCATGCTCGAAGAGCGCCGCCGAATAGTGATGGAACGTTGGCGAGAAGAGCCATTTCGGCGGATACGCGAGCGCATCGGCCTGGCTTTTCAGGCTCGTCGTGACCATCCAGTAGAACGGAAACACCGAGGACATGAACACGACGACGAGGCCCAGAAAATGCCATACCGTGGCGCGTTTTCGCGCGGCGCGCGCGCGTCTGGCTCGTTGCGTTGCGCCGCCATTGGCAGCCTGCAAAGTCGGTGAACTCACGCGGCCTCCCGATACACGAAACGGATATAAAGACGCGACAGGACGATCGTCAGAATGAGCAGGATGATCGCCTGCGCGGACGCCATGCCCTGATCGAAGAGACGAAAGCCCACGCGCTGGATATAGACGCTGATGAATTCCGTCGCGGCGCCAGGGCCGCCGCGCGTCATCGTGAAGACGGCGTCGAACATCTTGAGCATGTCGGCGGAACGAAGAATGAGAATGGCCGTGAGACCCGGCAGCAGATAAGGCCGCTGCAAATGCCAGAGGATCATGCTCCACTTCGGCGTTTCGAGGCGCGCGGCTTCTTCGGCTTCCTTCGGCACCATCGACAGTCCGGCCAGCAGAATCAGCGCGCAGAACGGCGTCCATTGCCAGATATCCATGATCATCACGGAGACGAACGCGAGCGTCGGGTCCGCGAGCCAGTCTTGCGGCGGAATGCCGATGAGGCCCGTCAGATAGTTCGCCACGCCGAACTGGCGATTGAAGATCAGGCGCCCGATCAGGCCGACGACCGCGTAGGTCGTCGCCATTGGAATCACGAGGCTCACGCGCGCCGCCGCGCGCATCCACGGCAATTCCGTCCGATGAAGCAGAAGCGCCGCGAAAAGACCCAGTGCGATCTCGATCGGCAACGCGAGACACAGGAACAAGGCGGTGCGGCCGAGCGCTTCCCAGAAGGTCGGATCGGTCAGCGTCGCGATGTAGTTGTCGACACCGACGAACGGCGTGCCCGAGCCGAGATCCGCGAGCTTGTATTGATGAAACGAGTTATAGAGCGCGAGCAGCAGCGGATAGACGCCGATGATCGCGAGCGCGGCTATCGCGGGAATCAGGAACCAGAAGGCGGGCGAACGCGGCAGGATGCCGAAATAGCGCGTGGGTTTGCGCGGTCCTCTCGCGTGCATTGCGGGTGATGCCATTCGAACGCCTCCGGTTCCTGGTAGCTTTCTCTATGCGATTTACTTCAGCAAAGGCTTCTTGCCGTCGTAATAGCCCGCTTTCTTCAGGATGTCCTCGGTCTTCTGACCGATGGTCTGCGCACCCTCCTTCACCGTCACCTGGCCGAGCATCATCTTGCTGCCCCATTCGCCGATGACTTCCGACACCGCCGGCCATTCCGGGAAGCGCGGGCGATAATCCGGCACGCCGCCCTGCCACGATTCGACCATCGGCTTCACGAACGGATATTTGTCCTGCACGGCCTTGTCCTGATACACCGCCGTGCGCGCCGGCACGCCGCCCGCTTCGAGGTAAGGCTTGGCCATCGCCTCGGACGTGATCCATTGAATGAAGAGCCACGAAGCGGCCTGCTTCTTCGCGTTCGACTTCGCATTCACCGCGAGCGAGAAGCCGCCGAGCGCGGGCTTCAGACCTGCCGGGCCCTTCGGTTCGGTCGTGATGGCGAGACAGTTGCCGAGCTTCGACTTGCTCGGATCCGTCAGCGTCGGATAGAAGGCGGACCATTCGGTGATCATCGCCACCTGCCCTTGCGCGAGCGCATTCACCGCTTCGGCGTGGTCGAAGTCGACAATGCCCGGCGGCATGTACTTCATCAGCTTCTGCCTGTATTCCAGGCCCGCCTGCGATTGCGCCGACATCAGGTTGGACTTGAACTTCGCATCCAGCAGCGAGCCGCCGTTCGGCCACAGCACGCGCATGAAGCTGTCCGCCGATTGCGTCTCGCCGCGCCGCGATTGCAGCGCGAACGCGAACTTGTCGCCCTTTGTCAGTTTCGGCGCGTAGGTGTTGAGGAGTTCGTCCCAGGTCTTCGGCGGTTCGTCGAAGCCCGCGTCCTTCAACATGCACTTGTTGTAGAACATCAGGCCCGAGTAGTTATCGAACGGCAGGCCATACGTGACCTTGTCCCACGTACCGAACGAATCGAGAAGGATCGGGAAGAAGCCCTTGAGATTGAGGTTCGGGTCCGCGAGCTTGGGATCGTCGGTGAACTTCTTGATTGGCACGAGCCACTTGTTGCTCGCGAACTCGCCGATCCACACGACATCCACGAGCACGATGTCCTGATCGCCGCCGCCGACGAAATTGAGCACTTCCTTCTCGCGCGTGTTCTCGTAGGGAATCACTTCCCAGCGCACCTTGATGCCGGTCTCTTTCTCAAACTGCGGGATCAGCTGCTGTGCAGCCTTGTAGCCGGGACGATCGAGAAAGACGGCCTTGATGGTGGTGCCCGAGTAGGGCTGCGCCGCTTCCTTCAGAGTCCAGGCCTGCGCATTCGATGCGGCGAACGCCGCGCTCGCCGCCAATAGCGCGATTGCCGCGGCGTGTTTGATCGGGCCGGGCTGCATGGCCGGGATGAAGCGCTTCTTCATGCCTGTCTCCTTGGTTTTTTTCGAGCGGGTACGGCTGACGGGTTCGGTTCTTTCCTGCTTCTTTCCTGGTTCTTTCCTGGTTCTTCCTGCTGTCGAAGATATGAATTCGCGTCGTCACGCAACGCTCGCGCGTGCTTCGGAACATGCGTGTCGTTTCACTTGTAATTTCGGTTTTACAATTGTATATTTTGGCGCGAACAGGTTGTCAAGAACAAAAATCGACGATGCATCCGATGCTGCGCTGCCGCAGCAGCGAACTGGAGACAACGTATGAGCGCAGTTCATCTGCAGCAGATTCGCAAGGCCTTTGCGGGCGTCGACGTGCTGAAGGGCGTCGATATCGAAGTGACGGATCGCGAGTTCATGGTCTTCGTCGGTCCCTCGGGCTGTGGAAAATCCACCTTGCTGCGCACCATTGCCGGACTCGAACGCAGCGACTCAGGGCAAGTGCTGATTGGCGGCGAGGACGTCACCGAGCTGGAGCCATCGCAGCGCGGCGTCGCAATGGTGTTTCAGTCGTATGCGCTGTATCCGCACATGTCGGTGTACGAAAACATCGCGTTCGGACTGCGCATGCTCAAATTGCCCGAAGCGCAGATCAAGGAGCGCGTGCATCGCGCGGCGGAAATTCTGCAGATCGGCCAGTTGCTCGAACGGCGTCCGCGTGCGCTGTCGGGCGGGCAGCGTCAGCGCGTCGCCATCGGCCGTTCGATCGTACGCGAGCCGAAAGTCTTTCTCTTCGACGAACCGCTCTCCAACCTCGATGCCGCCTTGCGCGTGCAGATGCGCCTCGAGCTCATCAAGCTGCACAAGCAGCTCAATGCGACGATGATCTACGTCACGCACGACCAGACCGAAGCCATGACCATGGCCGATCGCATCGTCGTGCTGAATCATGGGCGCGTCGAGCAGATCGGTTCGCCGCTCGAGCTATATCGCACGCCGCACAATCGCTTCGTCGCGGGCTTCATCGGCTCGCCGAAAATGAACTTCATGGACGTGCGCGTGATGCGCGTCGATGCCGCGGGCGTCACGATCGAACTGCCCGGCGGCGAGCCGCTCACGCTGCCGTTCGCGGCTTCGTCCTTGAAAGCGGGCGAGACGCTCACGCTCGGCATCCGGCCCGAGCATTTCGTCGAAGCAGGCAGCGGCGATATCGACAGCGGTCTCACCGGCGAGGTCATGGTGATCGAGCATCTCGGCGGAGAAACGCTGCTGCATGTGCGCCTGCCCAACGAGCTCGTGATCCAGGTGAAGGGCTCGGGGGAATCGACCGCGGTCGAGGGGCAGCGCCTGAACGCGGGCTTCAGCATTCGTCACGTGCATTTGTTCCGCGAGGACGGCAGCGCGCTCGAACGCATGCGGCCTGTGGCGGAGACGGCGGCCGTCTGACGGTGATCGCGAGCGCGGCATACGCTTGAAAAGCGCCTCGGCAGCACTTTCTATCGGCGCCTTCGCGCTCGCCCGACACTAGTCGGGATTACAAATATTCCAGAGCCTGTCTGTACAAAACTGCAAAACGGCTTGTTGGCACGAGGCCGCGCGGCACGGTCCTATGTGCGCCACCCCACAAACCCCGTAACACATTGTCGATTCATTATGTAACCCTGACCGCGATGTAGCGTGCTGTCGCACGATCGTGATAGCCGGAGACCGCGTGCAAGCACTATCGAGGCGCATCGGTCGACGCAGCGCGCATGGAGATGCACGGGAACGGCGGATCTGGCACGACTCGTGCAACCGCATCCACGACCAACAGGGAGGGGATGGCTAGAGCATGAAAGGAACGACTCACGGCTCATCTGCACCGAAAGCCGCGCCGAACTCAGATCATGCATTCAGGCATCGCGTGCTCGCAGGCCTCAAGGCCGGAGAATTCTGCATCGCCTATCAGGGAATCTACCGAGTCGACAGCGGCGAGCTCGCTCAAATGGAGGCGCTGATCCGCTGGCGTCATCCGGAACACGGCGTATTGCTGCCAGGCGCATTCAGCGAGGCGTTCAGAGACGCCGACATCATGTGCGAACTCACGTGGTTCGTGCTCGATACCGTTGCATCCGAAATCGACGCGTGGCGCACACGCGGCGGCGCGCATTATTCCGTGGCCGTGAACGTGCCGCCATCGGTCGCGGCGCTTCCCGACTTCGCCGAACGCATGGAGAAGATCTGCCGTGCGCGCGGCGTCGCGCCGGATTGCATCGAGCTCGAATTGCTGGAGAGCGAGGATCTCACGCGCATGCCGTCCATGCCGAAGGTGGTGCGTCGTCTTAAGAACAAGGGCGTGAGCGTCGCGATGGACGATTTCGGCACCGGCTACTCGTGTCTCGCCGCGCTCGGACCGATCGACTTCCGGACCGTGAAGATCGCGAAGGAACTGCTTTCCGGGGCGCCGCGCTGCCCGAATGCGTGCCTGGTGTTCTCGTCGGTGCTGACGCTCCTCACGCGGCTTAAGGTGGCGATCGTCGTCGAAGGCGTCGAGACCGCCGCGCAGGCGCAATGGATCGCGCAATGGCCGCATGTGCTCGCACAGGGCTTTTTCCTCGCGCGGCCTGCGTTCGGCATCGACAACGTGCCCGGCGCGCGTCTTGCCAGCACGATGGCGCGACGCAGGCCGCCGCGCCGCGGCGACGGATCTCGCGACCTGCCGCTCGCCGACGCGGCGTGACGGTCGAACGACCGGGCGCGTTCGTTCAATAGTCCGGCCGTGAAGGGTTTCTGGCAGCCCTCGTAAAGCCAGGAACTGGCCGGCGCGCGCTGCATGCGCCGGCTTCTTGGTACGCCGGAAGCGCGTCGAACCGGGCGCGCATGTCCGCTACAGCGGAGCCGATATCACGGCGTCGACGCCGGCGCCGGCTTCCCCGCCTTCTGCGCATTGATCTTCGACTGCGCGTTCTGCAGATTCTGCGGATAGTTGGTCTGCTCGCCGGCCGGGTTATAGCCGTTCTTCTCCAGCTCCTTCAGCTCGGCATTCTTCTTCTCGCGCGCCGCCTTACGCTCGGCTTTCTTGACCTGCTTCGGCGTGGATGCCGCCGTGTCCTGCGCCTGCGCGACGGGCATGGCGACGAGCGCCGAAAGGCACAGTGCGGTCATGGCGATGACGGCGGTTGGTGCAGTGCGTTTGTTCATGATCGATCTTCTCCGGATGGATGGCGACGGTCTGCAACGGCGCTTGCGAGGACCGCGTCAGCAATAAGCGATCCATGCGGCGGCACGTTGGCACGGCTCGCCGAACCCTCAGCGATCGACTATACGGCTCAGATTCCCGCGCACGCGCTGCAGGAGCGCGATCAGCTGCTCGCTTTCCTGGCGGCTGAAGCCCGCGAGCGCCTCCGACGTGATCTCGTCGCCGACGCGGCGCGCGCGGTCGAGCGCCTTCTCGGCCTTCGCGGTCATGCGGACCTGGCGCTCGCGTCGGTCGCCGGGATTCGGACGGCGCTCGATCCAGCCGCCCTCCTCCATGCGGTCGAGCAGGCGCCCGGCGGAGATCGGCGCGACTTCGAGCAGCCCGGCGAGCCGCGCCTGATTCACTTCGCCGTAATGCGAAAGATAGGCGAGCACGCGGCACTGCGCGCGCGTGAGATTGAGCGATGACTTCGCGAGTTCATCGAACCGGTTGCCGCACAGGCGGTCCACGTCCGCAACGAGGAAGCCGAAACGTTTGTCGAGTTGAGTTTCCATCGCGCGATTATAGGTAAGAGCTTTCAGTGCGTGCACATGCGCGCCCCGTAATCGTGCGCATTGCGCCGCGCCACCCACGCCGTATAATAAGCCTGCTTATTATTACCTTACTTATCAAAGCCGCCTCCAGACGGCCGTACCCCATGTCCTCCGAAGTCACCACGGAACACGCCGCGGCGCCCCTCAATCGCGGCATGCTGACCGTCTCGATCATGCTCGCGACGCTGATCCAGACGCTCGACAGCACCATCGCCAACGTAGCGCTGCCGCATATGCAGGGCAGCCTGTCGGCGTCGCAGGACGAGATCACGTGGGTGCTCACCTCGTACATCGTGGCGGCGGCGATCGCGACGCCGCTCACCGGCTGGCTGTCCGATCGGCTGAGCGTGAAGAAGCTGCTGTGCATTTCGATCGCGGGCTTCACGGTCGCGTCGGCGTTTTGCGGGCTGTCGGAGACGCTCGTGCAGATCGTCGCGTCGCGCTTGTTGCAGGGCATTTTCGGGGCGTCGCTCGTGCCGCTGTCTCAATCGATCCTGCTCGACATCAATCCGCGCGAGAAGCAGGGCCAGGCGATGGCCGTATGGGGCATGGGCGTGATGGTCGGGCCGATTCTCGGTCCGACGCTCGGCGGCTGGCTCACCGACAGCTACAACTGGCGCTGGGTGTTTTTCATCAACGTGCCGATCGGCGCGTTCGCGCTCTTTGGCGTGATGAGCTTCCTGCCGACGCAGGTCGCGCGGCGCGCGGTGAAGTTCGATGCCTTCGGCTTCGCGACGCTCGGCCTTGCCATCGGCGCGTTTCAGGCGATGCTCGATCGCGGCGAGCAACTCGACTGGTTCGGGTCGATCGAGATTCGCATCGAGGCGGTGCTCGCGGCGCTGAGCTTCATCTTCTTCATCGCGCATACGGCGACGGCCGGCGCGCGCTCGTTCTTCAAGTACGAGTTGTTGAAGGATCGCAACTTCGCGACGGGCACATGCTTCATCTTCGTGATCGGCGCGGTGATGTACGCGACGCGCGCGCTATTGCCGCCGATGCTGCAAAACCTGATGAACTATCCGGTCGCGACGACGGGCCTCGTCACGGCGCCGAGCGGCGCGGGCACGATGGTGGCGATGCTCGTCGCGGGGCGGCTTCTGAAGCATATCGATGCGCGTTTGCTGTTGCTCTCGGGCTTTCTGATTTCCGCGTTCGCGCTCTGGCAGATGATGCATTACACGATCGTGCTGTCGGCATCGGACATTGTGTGGCCGGGCGTGATTCAGGGCTTCGGGCTGGGCCTCGTGTTCGTGCCGCTGTCGGCGCTGACGTTCTCGACCCTTACGCCCGAATTGCGCGCCGATGGCACGGCTACCTATAGCCTCATGCGTAATATTGGCAGCAGTATCGGGATTTCGATCGTGCAGACGTTGATGACGCGCAATACGCAAGTCGCGCATGCGGACCTTGCGGCGCAGGTGACGCCTTTCAATCCGGCGGTGCAGTCGATGTTGTCGGGTGGCTCCGTGCAGGATATGGCAGTGCTCAATCAAACCATTACGCAGCAGGCTTCCATGATCGCGTATCTCAACGACTTCAAGTTGATGTTCGTCGCGACGTTGTTGGTGGTGCCGTTGCTGGTTTTGATTCGCCCGGCGAAGAGCGCTTCTTCCGATGAGTCAGTTGCGCATGCGGCTATGGATTGATGTTTTTTTGCTTTTCGAGACGCTTCTTCTATGGAATCCTGTTTTCGCGTCGGTCTATTGGCTCTGCCCCTATGCGGGGCGGAAGTCACTTTCTTTGCTGCTGCAAAGAAAGTAACCAAAGAAACAGCTATCCCCATCCAAAGTACTTCATGCCGGCCCCGGCACAGAAGAACGCAAGTGGTCCGGCAGTAGCGAGTGCCCTCAAAGGTCTAATCGGGCTTGGATCGCGCACGGTCTGTCACAGAGCGCCACTTCACTTACTGGTTCAGCACCAAATAGCTCCTGCCCGCTTCGCGGCCGACCGGTCCATCGGGTCCGCGCGTGCTTCCTTGCTTACGCTTCTATCTCTCCGCATTCGCCGCAAGTTGGTTTCCCTTGCAGACCCGGCGGCAGCGCGTAGCGCTGTGCCGGAGCTAATTCGCCCGGCGAAGTGCGCTTCTTCCGATGAGTCAGTTGCGCATGCGGCTATGGATTGAATGTTTTTTGCTTTTCGAGCCGCTTCTTCTATGGAATCCTGTTTTCGCGTCGGTCTATTGGCTCTGCCCCTATGCGGGGCGGCAGTCACTTTCTTTGCTGCTGCAAAGCAAGGTGCCTATAATCGGTGAATCGGCATTGCGCGGCCTTGAGCTTGAAAGCCTTTAAATTCAAGGCTCAGAGTACAATTCTTCGCTTAATGCCGCTTCACTTCGCTTCACCTCGCCGCACAAATCGACGGGGGTAAGGACGGGGGTGAAGGCGGAGAACCGGAGAACGCTCGATGCCCGCAACCAACAAACTCACCGCCGCCACCGTCAAAAGTGCCACACCACGCGAACCCGCGCAACCGGGAGGCAAGGCCCGCGCGCGTTACCTGTCCGATGGCGGGAATCTGGTTTTGCAAGTTTCGGCATCCGGCACCAAGTCATGGCTCTTTCGCTACGAGCGCCACGGTCGCATGCGTGAAGCCGGGCTTGGAAGCGTGGACGTGGTATCGCTCAAGGCGGCGCGCGCCCGCGCGCTCGAAATGCGGCAAGTGCTCACCACGGGCATCGACCCGTTGAGCGCCAAGCGCGCCGACCGGCGAGAAGCCAAGCGCCTCGATCAAACCCGCATGAGCTTCAACGTGGCCGCTGAAAAGGCGCTCGCGGATCGCAAGCTGAAGACCGAAAAGCAACGCAAGGAATGGCGAAGCCACTTCGAGCGCTTCGCCGCGCCTGTCATCGGCCGCTTGGACTGTCACGAAGTGCGCCCTGAAGATGTGGCGAATGTGTTGCGCCCGTTCTGGGAAGAGATGAACCCGACCGCGAAAATCGTGCTTGCCCGCGTGCAATGCGTCTTCGATTGGTGGCAACGGGAAACAGGCGCGAGCGGCGACAATCCCGCCGCTTCCGAAGCAGTTTTGAAGCTCTTGCCGAAGGTGGAGCACGAAGGCGGGCACCGCGCCGCCATCGCGTGGCCGCAACTGCCCGCCGCCGTGCGCAAGTTGCAAGCGCTCGAAGGCACGGCGGCGCGTGCCGTCGAATTCCTCGCTCATACCGGCGTGCGCGAACAAGTGGCGCGGCTCGTGACGTGGCGTGAGCTTGATCTTGATGCGGCCCGCTGGACCATCCCCGGCGAGAGAATGAAGATGAATGATCCCTTCATCGTGCCGCTCACGCGCCCGGTGCGCGATCTGTTGCGCGCCCTGCCGAGCTACCGCAACGGTGCCTTCGATGCCGATGCGCTCGTGTTTGCTTCGCCGCGTGGCCGTGCCTACGCAAACTCACAACTCAACGATGTGTTGCGCGAGATCGGCTATGCCGTAGGCGAAGCCACCCTTCACGGTCTACGCACCGGCGTGCGCTCATGGATCGGTGACGAGCGGCCCGGAGTGCCGGTGCATGTGGCCGATGCGATCATCCAGCACGAGCGGCGCGGGAAGCTCAGAAGGATTTATGAGCGCACTTCCTTTCTCACGCAGCGTGAACCGATCATGCACGAGTGGAGCGCCTTTCTCGTGGACGCCTCCAACGCGGTGCCCGCCGACACCGCACCGCCTGATGAAGCGCTCGAAGCCGAAGCGCTCGTGCAGTGAGAAGCGCACCGGCCGCGCCATCAAATAAAAATGAATGCGCGGCCTTGCGTGCTCTCACGAGGAGAACCGTTCGATAAACGGCAAATCGCGCACAGTACCGATGTGTGCCATTGCATATCGTTGGATGCCATTGCATATCGTTTTAGTGCCATCCGATGCCACGCCAAAAAGCCCCATTCTGCAAAAATTCACTCTTCAGGCACGCTTGATGAGCGGCACCCGGCCTTGAAAGGCCCGTGAAGAAAGCGCATCGTTTCGCTCAACCAAGCTTCACGGTAAACAAGGGGGCGCGATATGAGCGAAGAACAAGCTGAAGTCAAACGTGGACCGGGACGCCCGCGCAAGGCTCGCCCGCCTGCGGTGCCGCGCGAAAGCCTCACCGTGGACATCAACGACATTGCCCGCGACATTGGCAACAAGTCGCGCGGGAGCGCCCGCCGCCTGATCAACGAAGACCCGAGTTTCCCGCCCGCGTTCAAGCTCAATGGTCAGGACCACTGGATGCGCGAAGACTGGATTGCGTATCTGAAGCTGAAGGCCCAGCAAGCCCGCGAAGCGAAGGAAACGCAAACCAACAAGCGCGCTCGCGCTGCGTAGGAGTCTTCACTTTCGATACGATTTAAGTACACGCGGCACGCCACCCCTACCGCTGATTCACACGAAGGCATAGACGAAAAAAAGAGCGACACCGGGAATGATCCGGGCCGCTCTCGCATGCCTTCGCGTCACCATTCGGAGGAAAAACGCGATGCATGCTGCATGCTACCTCACCGCAATTCCGCTCGCCATTGGTGAGCACATCACCATCTTCGCGGTGCTCGCATGAGCGCGCCCCCGTATCAGGTGATGCCACCTCTGAGCGCCACCGAAGAGCGGGAGCTACGCGCTAGCCTCGAAATGCACGGGGTGCTGATGTCCGTGCTGATCGATGAAAACGGCGCGGTGATCGACGGGCATCATCGTTTCAAGCTCGCCGCCGAACTCGGCATCCATTGCCCGACCGAAGTGCGCGCAGGCTTAAGCGATCAACAGAAGCGCACGCTCGCGCGCACGATCAACGCGACCCGGCGGATGCTCACGCGTGAACAGATTCGCGCCGTGATAGCGGACCAACTGCGTGACACGCCTGAACGTTCAGATAACTCAATTGCTAAAGACCTGAGCGTTTCCGATAAGACGGTCGGAAGCGTGCGCCACAAACTCGAATCAACTTCGGAAATCTCCGAAGTTCAAAAGCGCATCGGTGCCGATGGCAAGGCGCGCAAGCAACCGGCCACGAAGCCGAAGACCGAGAAGCAAGAGAAGACCGCGCCACCGCGCGAACAGCCCGTGGATAGCGTCGCGGCCGCATTTTGGAATGGCCTTGCCACGTTTTACAACGACGTGTTTTGCAAAGGTGCATCCGTCCACGAAATGATCGATGCTTTGCCCGAAGACTATCGCGACGATGCCCGTTTGCTTGCAAAGGTGCTCGGCACTCAACTGTTGAGCAAGACCGCGAACGAGTATTGCGAAGCACGCCTGATCGAACTGCGCGAGCAATACGAGAAAGACGCGCGCGCGGCCCGCGACGAAGTGCGCCGCTATCAAGCGATGAGCAAGCGCTTGCCGCAACTAATGACGCTCGATGAATATCGGCTCGTGCTCGGATGCCTTCATCCCGACCGCGCGGGCAATGTCGATATCGACCGGCTCAACAGAGCTTTCGCCATCTTCAAGCGCCTTGAATCGACCATCGATCCGACGACACCGATTGCCGATCTTCGTGCGAACGGATGGGAAAGCTATAGCTCGCGTTACCGCGCATCGAAGAAGGCGAGCAGCGAAGCGCGCACCGCCGAAGGTGATCGGTGATGAACGGCCCTTATCCCTTCCTCTCTGAGCGGTATGACCCGATAGCCGAAGTATCGAAGATGATCGAAGCTACGGCAGCGAGCGATGATCAAAAGGCGCGCGCGCTTGAAATGCTCGATCACTATGCCGCCCGCCATCCGATCCGCACTAAGCGCCTTGCGAGAAGCCGCATGGCTATCGATCTTGTTGAACTCGCGTCGCGCGGTTTGACCGATAAACAGTTTTGGCACGCGATTCAGACCGTATCAATCGAGCGCGGCGAAATCGTATGGCATCGGGTGGCCCGTGAAGCTCGCAAGGCGTTCGGCTCGAAAACCGACGACGCACGATGGCGATATATGGCCCATCGCTTCGCTGATCGATACAAGCGCGGGGGTCGAGCATGAACGCTCATCGACACGTGGACGCAGACCATCTGAGCGGCCCGGAAACAATCATTCGCGCTGCTGAAGATCATGCGCCGGATGCCAAGATCATGATCGTGTTGATCGTGCTTGCACGCCTGATGCAAAGCTTAAAGAAAAACGTGGTGTATCCATCGCTTGCATGGATCGCGTGGCGCACGCGCCTAGGTGAAACAACCGTGGAGCGCATCGTTGCCGAGCTTCGTGAGAATGACATTTTGCATGCTACCGGCGAGACCGTAGGGCAAGGCGGAACGAACGTCTATTGCATCAACGTGGAGCGCATCGAGCAAGTGTACGGATCACCGCCGCCGTGGGAGGAAATCAAGACGCGGCTCAAGGTGCAGCGCAGCAAAAACGCTACCCGGCCGCGCCTCAATGGGGATCGCTCGCCCTTCGACGCTCCCCCACACGCGGGGACCGTTAATCACTTCGATCACTTCGACGCTCCCCCGCTGTGGGGGAACGTGGAGCCTGTGGATAACGTCAACGCTCCCCCAAATGGAGCGCAACGCTCCCCCAAATCGGATGCAACGCTCCCCCAAAAAAGGGTCAACGCTCCCCCAAAAACATGTCAACGCTCCCCCACTGTGGGGGACAAGGGTTTAGAGGGTTATGAGGGTAACAAGCAGGGTCCAAATCAGGGTTCGCTGCCGCCGCAGCGAAGTCGCGCGCGCGAGGCGCACGACGATGCACCGCCTTCGGCGGCGGCGGCGGCTTCACTTCACCCCGAAGATGATGATGACGATGAAGCGGTGCAGCGCAGCAAAAAAAACGCCTCGCGATCTAAAGGCGAAGCCGAAGCGCTCACACCGGCCGAAGTCACCGAGCGCTTCGAGCGGATGCAGACGGTCTGCCGTTCGCACTTGCTCATTAAGGGCAACGCGCAACCGCTTTGGCTTCGCAAGCTGGCGAGCGACCCGCGCGTAAGCGATGAGACATTCGATGAAGCCATGCGCCGCCATTTCATAAGCGGCGAAATGCATCACCGTGCGCGCTCGTTCATGCAATGCATTGAAGCCGTGCTCGATGAGCAAGCGACGAAGAAACCGAAGCGCCGTCGAAGGTGATGGACCGCCTACCGGATGCACTCAACCATGCAAGGCCCCGAAAGGAGTGATGCGATGAAAGACGGAAGACCACGCAACAAGACCCGCGCGCCGTCGATAGCCACGGCGCACTTCAAGGCGCTCGATGGCGGCTCGGTGTATGCCACCTTCGAGCTTGCAGGAAGTGACGAAGCGATGACCGTGCTCGGCACCGAAGAGCAAGTGACCGAAGCACTACTTGGTTTGATCCACATCGCGACGGCGCAAAGAGGAAAGCTCACCGTGCGCATATGCAGTGATCACCGCTCACCCGCTGCAATGGAGCGCTCCAATGCGTTCGCTCAAGTGCTTCGGACCGCCACTGTAAGCAAGGGAGCGCCGCAATGAGCGTTCGATACAAGCCTGCCCCGGATGGAACCTTCGTGCTCGGTGATGCGCTACCGCCTGGCCCGCTCTTCGCGGAGCTTGCACAGTGCCAGCACTGCCGGTATGCGGTGCCATCGACCGCGCCTTACCTCGAATGCCGCTTTGCATCGCCCGCACCCGCCGATCTGAGCCATGCACGCTGGCCGCTTGTTGGTCCCGATGATTGGTGCGGTGACTACTGGCCGCGTGAGCCATTGCTTCCCGATGATGCGCTTGTGATGGCCTATCGCGCCGCGCTCGCTCATCAAGCCGCGCTCGATGCATTGAACGTCAAGCGGCACGATGAGAAGCAAGCTACCGGCCGAAAGGTGATTCACGTGAAGAAGAGCGCGTGACGATGCGGAGCTTCGAAGAGCGCGTGGCGCTAACGCTCATCATGCTTGAAGCGTGGTGCCGGGCTAACGGCGTCACCGTCTCGCCCGCTGGCGAAGTCGATGAGCCTACCGCGTGCCGCTTACTCGGCTTCATCTCGCTCAAGGCATTGCGCCGCTTGTCCACCGAAGGCCGCTTATCGGATGCACTGCGCCACGGACGGCGGCGCGTAGGCCCGCGATGGTTCTATTCGCTCCGAGCCATCGCCACGCACATCGAGCTTGAGCGTGATCGATATGCCGTCTCGTGAGTCTAATAGGAATGCACAGTAGTTTCTGGCGGGGTGACAATGACACCGCCAGAAGAAGCAGAGACCATCGGCCCTCTCGTGACGCGGTGCCATCATTGCACCGCGTCGCGGTGATTTCGAGCGGTGCAACGATGGCACTGCCCGAAGCATCACGGCCGCGAATGGTGCCGCGCGAACCTTTGGCTTCGGCTTGCCAGTCTTTAGCCTGTTGCTTCGATATGCCTTGCTCGGCAAACGTAGGTGCCTTTTCTACCGGGGTGCTTACCACTCCGGTAGAACGCGATTGGTATGGCGCGGTTGTGCGGGATGATCACCTCTCCGCACAATCTAAGCGTGGGCACCTTTTCCTTCGACTCAGGCGGTGACACGAAGCTACCGCCTGAGCCGAAGGCGCGTCATGTGTGGTCGCGTGGTGATAACCACACAAAACCTTCGTGATCTTCGGTGGTACAACGATGTCACCGCCGATGCATCGCCATCTTGGAGCGGTGCAATGAAGTTACCGCTCCACCATTGGCCATCTCGTGACTGGCATCGGCCGGCGATGGCCGCTACGGTATCTGTTCGATGTGCTCGATGCGCGCGATGCTGATGCCTCACTTCACGGAGGCTCATCATGGGACTGACAGACGGCGACGGCTACACATTGGCGCGGATCGCGCGAGCATTGGCTATCGCTCGTGGCTCGATACCGCAAGCCCGCTCTTACCTCGAAGCGCAGCATGGCGCAATGGCACTCGCCACGCGCCTTCTTGCGAAGGGCGTCATCGACACGGGCGCTATCGTTGGTGATGTGGACGCCACGACCGCATCGAACGCCTTCCTTTCGTTGGCCCGGCCGCTCTCGATCATCGACGCCATCAACGCGGTTAGCCCGTTTCCCGAAGTGCCGACCGCACAACCCTTTCTTGTTGAAGGCGAAGGCGCGCTTTGCTATTGGATCAAAGAAGGCTCACCGATCACGACCTCGCGCGAAAGCTTCACGACGATGCGCTTGCCACCGCTGAAGCTCGCGAGCTTGATCGTGCTCACCGTGGAGATGCTTCGGCTTCTCGGTCCGGCCGGTGATGCCGCGCTCAATCGAGCGCTCCGACGAGCGGCAAGCAAGACCGAGAGCGATGCATTCCTATCGGATGACGCGGCAGACGACACCACGCCCGGAGGCATCCTTCACGATGCCACGACCACCGCCGCCACCGGCAACACGAAAGACGACATCGAAGCACTCACCGACGGCTTCGAAGGTGACTTCTCATCGAGTGTCTTCTTGCTATCGCCATCGCTTGCCATCTCCTTTGCACTGAGTGGCGCGAGCATCGGCGCATCGGATATTGGCACCGCGCAAGTAGGCACGCTGGCGGGGATACCGGCCATCTCGCATCGCTCGGTGCCCGCCGATAGCTTGATCCTCTGCGATCCCTCGATGATCGCGATGGCCCCGCGCATCTTCGTTGCGGACGCGAGCACCGAAGCATCGATTGAAGTCACCGACGATGACGGCGAAGGCTCAACACTCGTGAGCTTGTGGCAACAAGACCTTAGCTCGCTCAGGCTCGTTGAATATTGCAACTGGTTTGCCGCGCCCGGCTCAGTCTCGGTGCTCACCGGCATCGGTGCCGCTCAACCTGTCACGAGCGAAGGAGCGAAAGCATGACTACGGATGATGCTCACGCCTATGTGAAGCGCCGCGTGTGCCGCGCGCTCGAAATGCGCCGCTATCGCACTGTGCGTGACCCGCGCTTCCCGCTCATATCCGATGACTTCGAAGCCGCACTTGCTTCGCTGTGCGATGAATGCGCCGCGCTTGTGATCGAGCATCATGCGCGGCTCGTTTCAATCGACGCCTTCGAAGATGAAGACGTCGAAGCGGGCCATGTTTGCGTGATGGTCGAAACCTCGCACGGTGAAGTGCTCGTGCGAGTGCTGCCGATCCTCGATGGCGATAACGACAACGATAGGCCAAACCAACATGATCCCCGCACGCTTCGCCTCTGCGCGTGATTCGAAAAGGAGAAGCCTCATGCTCAATGCCACGCTCGATCTTGAAGGCAAGGCCACCGCCGCATCACTGCCGAGCATCGTGCTCTTCGCGGGAGAGATGGCCCGTGATACATCGAAGAGCGCACACGAGCGCGAGCAAGGCAAGCGCGCTTTCGGTGAAGTGCTCGCGCTTGCTTCCGCCGCTGGATGGCGCGGT
The DNA here is from genome assembly GCF_056930355.1 of Caballeronia sp. 11_S32. Taxonomy (NCBI): domain Bacteria; kingdom Pseudomonadati; phylum Pseudomonadota; class Betaproteobacteria; order Burkholderiales; family Burkholderiaceae; genus Caballeronia; species Caballeronia sp. 11_S32. The sequence continues at coordinate 429,951 of NZ_JBXOWH010000001.1, read as the reverse complement.
GCACCTGAGCTTCGTGCGCTCGTGCTCGGTGGGCATTACGGATCATCGGCCGCGTGCTCGTTGGCTCACGCTGCATTGAGCTATGCGCCGCATGAAGATGTTCGCGCCGTGCTCGTGCGCACTGGCTTCATCGATGGCCCGTGAGCGCTCGAAAGCTGGCGGGTGCACCCGTGGGCGGGAGGGTTCGAAGTTTCGAACCGACTTAGGGAAACCCCGACGATCCATGAACTGAGCTTAAACCGGCACCGCACCGGGCCTATCCCGCCGCGCATCGGCTTTCGAAAGGCGCATAATCCACATCGATTAGGGAGACTACCTAAAGCCATACGGAGGCTTGATATGGGCGCACGTGGACGATTGGCAAGCGACGACAGAGCCGCCTCATTGAAATTGGTGCCGCCGACAAAGATGCAGGCACCGCGCGGCATGCCGAAGGCGCAACGTGCGGTGTTTCGGGAAACCGTCGATTCTTTTCCGCTCGCGCACTTCGGAGAGTGCGATCTTGAATTGCTCTACCGCTATTGTGACGCGGCAGTGATGGCGGGCGAACTGGCGAAGCTCGTGAATGAGCAAGGCGCGATCATCGAGAACCCTTCGAGCGGACGCAAGATGATCAACCCGGCGCATACCGCCTTCACTACCGCGTGCGCCACACTGAGCTTGTTAGCGGGCAAGCTTCGCATCTGTCCGAGTGCACGCATGAGACAAGATGCGGCCGATGCCCGGCCGGTGCCAAAGGCTTCGAGCGTGAAGCGGCCGTGGGTTAAGACGTGATCAAGGCTTGCCGTGCCGGTGCGCAAAAGCTCCCGTTTCGGCATGACCCGTGAGCGAGCGCGCGAGCACGGGACAGTGGCGCGGCACTGGCAAGGCACCGCGCACCCGATGACGACGGAGAAGAGCGAGTGAGCCTACCCGTGATTGCATGGATAACGCCCGGCGTGCACGCTCAGTTGCAAGCGTTCGCGCGAAGCCAAGACATTTGCACCGAGCTATGCGCGGGCGAACTCGTGACGCAAGCGCTACGCGCGCACGGCGTGCCGCCTGCTGATCCGGTGCCCGTCGATATCGTCACTGCTCAATATCGCCCGGCATCCGAAGCCGATATGCAGTTTCAGCGTGTGATCGATAGCGACCCGGAGAGCATGCGCAATCGTGTGCTACGTGCTCGCGCGAAGACCAAAGGAGAGAAGCCATGACACTCAATCGTGCTGTTGCGCAAGTCGTTATCTTGAAACGCGTGAACGAAGCGGAGCGAATCATTGAGGGCGTGGCTTCGACACCAAGCCCCGATGCCTACGATGACGTGATCGAGCCGCAAGGCGCACGCTACAAGCTGCCGCTCGCGCTTCTGTGGCAACACGACACTTCGAAGCCCGTGGGCCGCGTGGAGTTTGCCGCCACCGATGCGCGGGGCATCGGGTTTCGGGCGAAGCTCGCACAATGCGACGAACCCGGCGCGCTTCGTGATCGGCTCGAAGAAGCTTGGCAATCGATCAAGGCCGAACTCGTGCGCGGCGTGAGCATCGGCTTTAAGCCGATCAAGATGGAGCCACGCGGCAGAGGCACGCCCGGCATGCGCTTCACCGAGTGGCAATGGCTCGAACTCTCGTGCGTCACCATCCCGGCGAACGCCGAAGCGAGCATCACGACCATTCGCGCCATCGACACCGCGCAACGCCGACTTCATGCGACGCCCGCGCGCGTCGTGAAGCTCGATCAACCTATCCGGGCGAGCGGCGTTTGATGGTCGCATTAGTTGACCGTCTTACATCATCGCTTGAGAGCGTGCGCCGTCTTCTTCGCGCTCCCGCATCGGCTCACCCTTCACGGCGCATCATGGCTCATCGGGCAAGCGCTCGATGCGCACGTGGTGCACCGCTTCGCCTTGACGCGGCCGGGCAACATGCGCACCGATTGCATAGCGCCGTTCCGGGTGGCGCTCGATCATCGATGCAATCGCGTGCTCGGCACTCTGCGCGGTGATGGCGAGCGGCAACACGAGCGCCGCACCGACCGGCAAGGCGCGCAATTGCGTGTAGAGGGAATCGATCATCGCGGGCCTCGCTCGTGGTGGCCGTGACCATGAGCACCGCTCATTCCCGGCGCACGCGCGTTCGCAAAAGCTCGCGTAGGAGCCGCTGGAAGCGCGGGAGGCTCTACCATACGCACCGACCCTCACGAGCGCCCGCTAGTCTTTCACCGCCAGCTAGAAACGGCATTCCCGCATCGAAGGAAGCCTCACCACATTCGCACGCTCGAAGCTGCCGACGATTGAGCGCCGATCCGGTGCAATCTCAGGCAGAATATTCACCGGAAATTAGAAGGGATTTTCTAGGAAATTATCCGGTCGATTCGACGGGGGTAACGGCGGGGGTGAGCGCGGGTAATTTTCGCTGGAAATACCGCCCGGTAAGGCTTTGCGGCCGATAGCTCGCTTCGCTGCTGCAAAGAAAGTAACCAAAGAAACAGCTATCCCCATCCAAAGTACTTCATGCCGGCCCCGGCACAGAAGATGGTATGTGGTCCGGTAGTAGCGAGTGCCCTCACAAAACTCACAGGGCTTGGACCGCGCACGGTCTGTCTAGCTAGAGCATTAAGGACGCTGGTTCAGCACGAAATAGCTCCGGCACAGCGCTACGCGCTGCCGCTGGGTATGCAAGGGAAACCAGTGTGCGGCAAATGCGGTGAGATAGAAGCGTTAGTAAAGAATCACGCGCGGACCCGATGGACCGGTCGGCCGCGCAGCGGGCCGGAGCTTTTTCGTGCTGAACCAGTAAGTGAAGTGGCGCGATGTGACAGACCGTGCGCGATCCAAGCCCGGTTAGACCTTTGAGGTCACTCGCTACTGCCGGACCACTTGCGCAGTTCTGTGCCGGGGCCGGCATGAAGTACTTTGGATGGGGATAGCTGTTTCTTTGGTTACTTTCTTTGCAGCAGCAAAGAAAGTGACTGCCGCCCCGCACAGGGGCAGAGCAAATAGACCGACGCGAATACAGGATTCCATAGAAGAAGCGGCCCGAAAAGCAAAAAAACATTCAATCCATAGCCGCATGCGCAACCGACTCATCGGAAGAAGCGCTCTTCGCCGGGCGAATTAGCTCCGGCACAGCGCTACGCGCTGCCGCTGGGTTTGCAAGGGAACCCAACGAAAGGCAAATGCAGTGAGATGGAAGTATCAGCAAAGAAGCGCGCGCGGACCCGATGGACCGGTCGGCCGCGCAGCGGGCCGGAGCTATTTCGTGCTGAACCAGTAAGTTAAGTGGCGCGATGTGACAGACCGTGCGCGATCCAAGCCCGGTTAGACCTTTGAGGGCACTCGCTACTGCCGGACCACATACCATCTTCTGTGCCGGGGCCGGCATGAAGTACTTTGGATGGGGATAGCTGTTTCTTTGGTTACTTTCTTTGCAGCAGCAAAGAAAGTGACTGCCGCCCCGCACAGGGGCAGAGCCAATAGACCAACGCGAATACAGGATTTCATAGAAGCGAAGGCCAACCACAGCCCCCTAAACCCGAACCACCCCACTCCCCTCCAACATCCCCCCAAACGCGTCAGCGGTCAACGGCATTGCCAACAAAAACCCCTGCATCTCATCGCACATCATGTCCTGCAGCCGATCGAGCTGCGACCCAGTCTCGACCCCTTCCGCGACGACATCCATATCGAGCGAGTGCGCGAGCGCGATGATCGCCGACACGATCGCCCGTCCTTCCTGTCCGTTCTCGTCGAGCCCATTGGTGAAGAACCTGTCGATCTTCAACTGCTTCGCGCGAAAGCGCTGCAAGTAAGCAAGACTCGAATATCCCGTGCCGAAATCGTCGATCGCAATCTCGAAGCCGTTCTCCTGAAACACTCGAATCATCTCGATGGTGCGCGGCGCATCCTGCATCGCCACCGTCTCGGTGATCTCGAACATGATCTGCTCGCTCGCCACGTCCTCTTCACGCAAAATCGTCATGATGTTCGCAACGAGATCCGCCTCGCTCATCTGCCGCGGCGACAGATTGATCGCCACCTTCACCGGCGGACACCCTTCCTCGCGCCAGCGCGCAAGGTGCCGGCACGTCTCGCGCACGACCCAGTAGCCGATCTGCACGATCTGCCCTGAACGCTCCGCGATAGGGATGAATTCGAGCGGCGTCAGCGTGCCGATCTCCGGATGATCCAGCCGGATGAGCGCCTCGGCGCCCGCCAGCTCGCCGCTCTTGCCGCGAAACTTCGGCTGGAAGAGCAGATAGAAATGGCCGCCGTTCAGCGCCTCGTGCAACGCCTGCTGGATCTGCAAGGTCCGCACGGCCGCCTCGTTCATGCTCGCCTCGAAAAAGCGATACGTGCTGCGCCCGCCGCGCTTCGCCTCGTACATCGCGACATCGGCATGCTTGAGCAGCGACTCGACACTATCGCCGTCCTGCGGATACAGCGCTATGCCAATGCTCGGCATCACCTGCAACGGATGATTTCCCGCGAGCAGACCCTTTCTCATCATGTCGAGAATACGCTCGGCCATCGTCTCGGCGTCGGTCGGCGCGTGCAGGTTCTCCAGCATCACGACGAACTCGTCGCCGCCCAGTCGCGCAACCGTGTCGCCGCCGCGCACGCATTCCTGCAACCTCCGCGCGAACGCCTTCAGCACTTCATCGCCAACGGTGTGGCCCAGCGAATCGTTGATGGTCTTGAAGCCGTCGAGGTCCATGAAGAGAATCGCGAAGCGGCTGCCGCTCTGCTTCGCGCCGAGGATCGCGCGCTCGATTCGCTCGTTCATCGTGCGGCGGTTCGGCAAGTCCGTGAGCGTGTCGAAAGTCGCCATGCGCACGATCTGTCCATTCAGGCGCGTCACGGAACCGGCGAGCAACGCGGTGCGCGCGTCGAAGCGCGACAGCACGAGCGTAATGATCAGAATCGCCAACGTGAAGAGCACGACGGTCGTCGCGAGCCAGCGCGCATCGACGTCGTTCGCCGCGCCGCAAATCGCGCCCGGCAGAAAGTTCGCCGCCGCGTTGCCCGTGTAGTGCATGCCGGTGATCGCGATTCCCATCACGAACGCCGAAGCCGTACGTTTCGCGAGCACGTGCGTCTGGCTCGCATCGGAAAGCGCGTGCGCGATCCACAGCGCCGCGCCCGACGCGATCATCGCGATCGCGATCGATGCGGCGAAGAGGCGCGGATCATATTCGATTGCCGGATTCATGCGCATGGCGGCATCGCCGGTATAGTGCATCGCCGCGATGCCCGCGCCCATCAGCACGCTGCTCGCGATGAGACGCTTCGCCGTCAGCCGCCTGCTCGTGATGACATGCAACGCGAAGAACGACACGAGCACCGCAATGCCGAGCGAACCCGCAGTGATCTTCAGGTCATAGCCGAGCGGAATCGGCAGCTCGAAAGCGAGCACGCCGATGAAATGCATCGACCAGATGCCGATGCCCATCGACGCCGCTCCGCCCGCGAGCCAGGCGTGCCGCGTGCGCGATCGCGACAGCATCGCGATGCGGCCCGAAATATCGAGTGCGGTATAGGAAGCGAGCGTCGCGACGACGAGCGATGCCGCGACCAGCCATAAGTTGTAAGTGCCATGCATAGTGCGGGTCAGCCGGAGACTCGTTTGCGTCAGCGACTTATCGGCTCACGCTCCCGAATCTTTAGGCTCGCGCCCGCGAATATTCGCGGGCCGCTGCGCGCTCCGGTCAAAGTTGCGGATCGAGCAGCGCGACGACGCGCTCCAGCACTTTTTCGACGAGCGGACGGCGGCGCCAGTCATCGAGCGTGATGCGTTTCGCGTGGGCGACGTCGTCGTCGAAAATAGCCGTCTGCCGGCGCGCGAAATCGCGGTCGTAGATGTTGAGATTGGCTTCGTCGTTGAGCTTGAACGAGCGGTTGTCGAAGTTGGTCGAGCCCACCGAGACGAGATATTCATCGACGACAATGAGCTTGCAGTGAAACATCGTCGGCTGATACTCGTACATCTCGACGCCCGCCGCGAGCAGATCGCCCCAGCATGCGCGCGACGCCTCGCGCACCGTATGCGTGTCGATGCGCTTGCCCGGCGTGATGATGCGCACCCTGACGCCGCGCCTCGCCGCCTCGACGATCGCGTTTATCGTCAGCTTGTCCGGCACGAAATACGCGCTCGACAAATGTATCGAGCTCGTCGCGGCGGTGATCGCCATCAGATACATGAGCTGCATGTCGTCGCTGCCGCCCGAGGGCGAGCTGCTGAACATGTGCGCGAAGCCATCGCCCGCGTCTTCGAGGTCCGGAAAATAGCGCGGTCCGTGCAGCACGTTGCCCGTCGCCTTGATCCAGTTGTCCATGAAGACGGCCTGCATCTGGCCGACCGCCGGACCTTCCAGGCGAAAATGCGTATCGCGCCAGTGCTTTTCGTCCTGCGCGTGCCCGGTCCATTCCTCGGCAATGCCTACGCCGCCCGTGAAGCCGATACGCCCGTCGATCACGAGCAGCTTGCGGTGCGTGCGATCGTTCATGCGCCCGAGGCCGGTCCAGTGCGGCTTGTGATACTGAATGACTTCCGCGCCCGCGTCGCGCAGCATGCGCAGGTAGCGCTTGTCCATCTTCGACGAGCCGACCCAGTCGAGCAGCACATGCACCGCGATTCCTTCGTGCGCCTTGTCCGACAGCGCCCGCGCAATGTCCTCGCCGATCGCGCCGGACCAGTAGATGAAGGTCTCGAAGGTGATCGTCTTCTGCGCCGAGCGGATGCCTTCGAGCATCGACGGAAAAATCTCGTCGCCGTTCACGAGCACCTCGAAGCGGTTGCCCCCGATCACCGGCGGCCCGAGCAGCAGGCCCATCGAGCGGATGAACTGCGGGTCGTCGCTCGAGTACAGCCGTTCGATCTTGTGCTCGATCTTCTTCTCGCCGCTCGTCAGATTCGCAATCACCAGCACGACGACGAGCGTCACGACAATCGTCAGGGCAATCAAAGCAATCGTCGGCATGCGCGGGCCTCGCGAAGCGAACATCCGTCCGGACCCATTAGTTTAAGCAGGTTCCGGACCGCGCATCGCCCGACCGCGTTCAGCTCTTCGCGGGCATCCAGCCCTGCTCCTGGCCGAACTTGGCGATCTGCTTGGCGATGGAATCGCCGAGGCGCTTCTCGTCGGACGACACATCCGCGTGCTTCGTCTCCGATACCGCGTGCAACCCGCCCGACACCGCGAGCGAACTCGCCACATGCCCCGCGGCCGCACCCACGCCCGCCATTTCGGCGACGCCGGGCATGTGACCGCTATCGGCTTTCGCGTCGAACTGTTCGAGCAGTTGCGGCGCGCCGTGCGCGGGCTTGAAGACGAGTTGCACCGTCGCGCCGACCTTGCTCTCACCCGCGCCCAGGCCGATCAGCATGCGGCGGCGGCGATTGCCCGCGTCGATCGTATTGATGCTGCCTTCGACGACGAGCACGTTCTGGTCTTGCGGCGGCGGCACATCGGCGCGGATCGCGCGCAGGCCCATAGACTGGAGCTTGGCGACGATCTCGTTCGCGACTTCCTCGCGCGCGGCGATCGCGTCCTGCGTCTCTTTCTGCGCCTGCGAATCGCTGGAGAACGCGGAGCCGATCTTCGAGATCATGCCGTGATTGTCGAGCTTGACGTCGCTGGCGTCGCTGGCGAACGCGTAGACATAGATGGTGTCGGGGCGCATGGCGGGCGTCGCGGCCACGGTCTGCACGTACTGGCCGCCGTACTGGTTGTACTGGCTCGCGGCTTGCGCGGGATTGCTCGCGCAGCCCGTGAGCAGCGCCGTGCCGACGACCACACTGGCCAGCGCCACGCCGCGCGCCTTCTTGAAGATTGCGTTGAGCGACGAGAATTTGATCGGGCTGTTCATGTTGCATCTCCGTGCCGGCCGCGCCGGGAATCGTGTTGGGATGGATGCGTGATACGGCTCTCGTTTCTCGCTGCTGCTTCGTTTCGATCACGCTGGCGCAACTATGAGCGATGCCTTCCGCCGAGGCCATCGAACATTTATGTCGCGCGGTTTCATCGTCCCGAGCGCCTTGTCTGACGCGGCTTTCAGCCCATTCGGCGCGCCTCGCGCGGGCCTCGTTCGTAGCGCTTTTCTGCAGGCTTTGCGCGCTTCTGCTTAACTTCGGATCGACGCATCGTGCGATTCGCGATGCATTCCGTCGTACCTTTGAAAAGGAGCAGAGATGGATCTCAAGATCGCCAACAAGCTCGCACTCGTATCCGGATCGACGAAGGGCATCGGTCACGCCATCGCGGTGGCGCTCGCGCGCGAGGGCGCGCGCGTGATCGTCAACGGCCGCTCGCAGGCATCCGTCGATGCCGCGCTCGCCAAGCTGCGCGAACTCGCGCCGAACGCACAGGCCGAAGGCTTCGCCGGCGACGTCTCCGATGCCGCGCAGGTCGCTGATCTGGTGAAGCGCTTCCCGCACGTCGATATTCTCGTCAACAACATGGGCATCTTCGATCCGAAGCCGTTCGAGGAGATTCCGGACGAGGAATGGCTGCGCTTCTTCAACGCGAACGTGATGTCGGGCGTGCGGCTGTCGCGCGCGTATCTGCCGAAGATGAAGGAGAAGAACTGGGGCCGCGTGGTGTTCATCAGCAGCGAGAGCGGCATCCAGATTCCCGTCGAGATGGTTCACTACGGCATGACGAAATCGGCGCAAATCTCGCTTGCGCGCGGACTCGCCGAGACTTGCGCGGGCACCGGCGTCACGGTCAACTCGGTGCTGCCGGGGCCAACGAGTTCCGAAGGCGTCACCGATTTCGTCGAGAAGCTTTCGGGCGGCAAGAGTTTCCACGAGTTCGAAAAGCAGTTCTTCGAGGAAGCGCGCCCGACCTCGATCCTCAAGCGCTTCATCACGCCGGAGGAGATCGCCAGCATGGTCGCGTATGTGTGCTCGGAGTTGTCGTCGGCGACGAACGGCGCGGCCTTGCGCGCGGACGGCGGCGTCGTGCGCGCGGCGTTCTGAGCGCGTGGCGTTATCGCGACCTCATTGCGACGACGACGCGAGTTCGCGCGCCTGTTCCAGCGCCGCGACGATGGCCGCGACGGTTCGCTCGCGCGCGGCTTCGTCGTTCTGGCGCAGCGCATACGACGGGTGATACGTCGCGACAACGAGCTTGTCCCGATACGGCACCACGCGCCCGACATGCGCCGACAAACTCGCGCGCCGGCCGAAAAGCGCGGTGAGCGCCGTCGCGCCGAGCGTGACGATCACGCGCGCGCCGATGTCGCGCAATTCCTGTTCGAGCCAGTACGAACAGGCTTCGATTTCCTGCTGCGCGGGCGTCTTGTGCAGACGCCGCTTGCCGCGCGGCTCCCATTTGAAGTGTTTCACGGCGTTGGTCAGAAAGACGTGCTCGCGCGGCAGGCCGGCGCGTTGCATCGCGTCGTCGAGCAACTGGCCCGCCGGACCGACGAACGGCTCGCCCTTCAAATCCTCCTGATCGCCAGGCTGTTCACCGAGCAGCATGATGCGCGCGTCGGACGGACCCGCGCCGCGCACCGCCTGCGTCGCGTTGCGCCACAGATCGCAGCGGCGGCAGGCGTCGAGCGACGTGGGCGCGTCGCGTTCGGGCTGGGCATCGAGCGCATCGACCTGAACGGGCTTGCCGCCGAGCGCGCCGACGCTCTGCGCCTGCGCGACACGCCGCGCGCCGCCACGCGCATCGCTCACGAGCTTGGGAATCAGCGCGCCTTCGGGCAGGCCCTTCCAGAAGCGCACCGGCATGTGCTGCTCGAGCGCCGATTCGTTCAGGCGCGCGGGATTGAAGATGCTGCGGTAATAGGTCATCCAGAGGGCTTCGGCGGCATCGGGCGCGTCCGCGGCATGGTCCGACGCGAGCGCGCGGCGGCGTTCCAGTTGCAGGCGCTCGCCGTCGAACATCGCTGCGCCGTCGGGTGTCGCGATGAGCCATGTCGAGCGTCCCATGCGCGCCGCGAAATGCTCCGCGCCCCAGGCGAGCACGTCGTGATCGGGTTCGTACCACGCGACATATTCGGGCGCGCCGAGCGCCGCGTCGCGCTGACGAAAGCGCACATACGCAATCATGTCGTGCTGCGCGCGGCGCACCGCTTTCGCCATCTTGTAGAGCCGCGCGCCGTCTTCATCGGCGGGCGATGCCGCCGAACGGTCGCCCGCCGCCCAGCGCCAGAGCACGCGGTAGAGAAAGCTCCAGCGGCGCGCGTCGCGGAAATGCGCGGCGTCTTTCAGGAGCGCGGCGAGTTCACGCGATACGCGGATGCGAGGCGTGTCGGCCGAATGCACGGACGGCGCGGATTCGTTGAACAACGCAGGCTCCGCTTGCGACGTGCGCCAGTCGACCGATTCGGGCGCGAGCCCCTGCGCGAGCGCATCGAGCGCGGCGGCGCGCCAGGCGTCGAAATCGTCGTCGATAGTGATGACGCGCATCAGATCAGCGAGAGTTGCACCGGACCGGTGGCGAGCGCGCGCCGCAGATTTTCCGAAGGCGCTTCGGCGAGCGGCGGCCGGTAATCCTCCGTGACGACGAACGGCCTCACCTTGTCCATGCCGCAGCGCAGCCGCACGAGATCGTGATAGCGCACACGCCGCGCCCGCCGCAATTCGACAATGCGCTTCGCGTTGCGCATGCCGATACCGGGCACGCGCGCGATCATGCGCGCGGGCGCGGCGTTCAGGTCGACGGGAAAGCGTTCGCGATGCGCGAGCGCCCACGCGAGCTTCGGATCGACATCGAGCGGGAGATTGCCGGCATCGCCGAGCAACTCGGCGGCGGCGAACCCGTAGCCGCGCATCAGAAAGTCCGCCTGATACAAACGATGCTCGCGCAGCAGCGGCGGCGCCTGCGACGGCACGCCAGACGGGCTGTCGGGAATCGGGCTGAACGCCGAGTAATAGACGCGCTTCAGTTGATACGAGCCGTAGAGCGTTTCGGCGGTGCCGAGGATGGTGCGGTCGTCGGTTTCATCGGCGCCGACGATCATCTGCGTGCTCTGCCCCGCCGGCGCGAAACGCGGCGCGCGCGGCTCCGCTTCGGATTCCTCGCGCGCCACGCGGATGTTGCCCATCGCCAGCTTGATCGTGCGGCCGCTTTTTTCCGGCGCGAGCCGCTCGAGGCCGATTTCCGTCGGCAGCTCGATGTTCACGCTGAGGCGGTCGGCATGGCGCCCCGCCTGCGCAATGAGTTCGGGGTCGGCATCAGGAATCGTCTTCAGATGGATGTAGCCGCGAAACTGATGCTTCTCGCGCAGCGTCTTCGCGACGAGCACGAGCTGCTCCATCGTGTAGTTCGACGAACGAATCACCCCGGAGCTGAGAAACAGGCCGTCGATGTAGTTGCGGCGGTAAAAATCCAGCGTGAGGCCGACGACTTCATCGGGCGTGAAACGCGCACGCGGCACATTGCTGGAACGGCGGTTGATGCAGTACCGGCAATCGTAAAGACAAAAGTTGGTCAGCAGGATCTTGAGCAGCGAAACGCAGCGGCCATCGGGCGTGAAGCTGTGGCAGATGCCGGAGCCGGTGCTGGCGCCGAGACCGTCGATGCCGCGCGACTCGCGCCTGGGCGCGCCGCCGCTCGCGCACGAAGCGTCGTACTTGGCGGCATCCGCGAGAATTTCGAGCTTTTCGGAGAGATCCATCTTGCATATGATACTGTATGTTTATACAGTATCTCACGTAGGTCGCGGAGTCAAACACAAATGTCCATGGCAGGACGTTTGCAACCCCTCTCGCATGCTTCGCGCCTGGCCCAACACTTCATTCATCGGAGAGCCTCATGCGATTCGACTACAAGACGTTCCACATCGATTGCACCGCGCGTCACGATCAGGACGGAAGTTACTACGCACACGCAAAGATCACGCGTTCGCCAGAAGAGCACAGCGGGCACATGGAAGCCTTCGAATCGGGCGAACTCGATTCCTTCACGAGCGAATCGGATGCCGTGCATTGCGCGCGGGCGTGGGCTATCGAATGGTGCGACGAGGCGTTGGCCTGACGCTTGTGCTTCTTCCCGTAGTACGGTCTGAAGCCGAACCGGCGCTCGCCCCATCTCGCGCGGCACGGCGATTGCGCAAGGAACTCCGCGACGCCGCAGCATTGTGCGAGGCGGCGCGCATCAAGACCATCGATCAACGGGAGGACACCATGAAGAACGCGAAGAGAAGCCTGCTTGTTTCGGCAATGATCCTGAGCCTATCCGGTGCAGCGTTCGCGCAAGGCGCGGGCGGTGGCGCGGGTGGCGGCACGGCGGGCGGCAATGGCGCGGGTCAAGGCGGCACCGGCATGAGCACGCCGAACAGCAACGGCGTAACGGGAACGACCTCGGGCGCATCGGGGGCGAACACCATGGGCTCGTCGCAAAGCAACAAGATGCACAAGAACAAGAAGAGCAGTTCGGACTCGGGCACATCGAGCGGCGGCGCGTCCAAGTCGTACTAAGTCCACGTCAACAGCGCGCGCTCGGGCTTCGCTTAAGCCCGGGCGTGTCGTCACCTTCCATCCGCAAACCATGCAAATGCCCGGCCGCCCTCTGCGCTCACCCCTCCAAAGCATCCCTACGAGATAGGGATTTCTCGCGTTTGCCCCTTGCCTTAACTTAGCTCCTGAGCGCTATCCGTCGCGCCCGGCGTGCTGTTCATTGTCGCGCCGAGCGAAGCATGTTCCGGCCTTTTGAGCCGCTGCGCTCGATCCCGTCCATCGACAATGCAAGGAGTCCGAGAATCGCGTTCCCGGCTACTTGTGCATTCGTTTCAAGGAGCTGGAACATGAAGCAGACACTCAATCCGAAACTCATCGCGATGATGGCCGCCAGCGCGCTCGTCACCACCGTCGCCAGCATTGGCGGGGCTCACGCTCAGGGCATGCCCGCGGACGCGCAGCAACTGGTCCAGACGATGCGCCCGATGTATATGTCGCAGGACACGCCCGATCAGACGCAAAGCGCCGCGATGCCCGCCGCGCAAGCCGACGATTCCGCGTACGGCGGCATGGCAGCCGGCGCGAGCGCATCCGCGAGCGGCCGGCGCCAAGGCGGCTGCGGCGACGCGCCTCGCTGCGACGTCTTCTTCGGTCAATGACCTGACGTAGGCTCTACGTCGCGGGCGGGGAGCAACATCGTCCGCGACTCATCACCCGATGCGAGTCGTCCATGCGAATGTCGCGATGACCGACTCGCCCGCCTTAAGCACCGCGCCACCCTTCAGCGCGCGATTCACATTCAAGTTCACCCAGTCCGCCGCGTTGCTCACCGGTTCCACGCAGAGCAAATCGGGATGCGCCGCGGGCGCGTAGACCACCATGTGATCGAAAGGCGCGTCGGCGCGCAGCGTGATCGCGCGGCGTTCGTCCGGCCAGGCGATCGTCGCCGTGCGCGACCAGCCGGCGAAGTTGTTGTCGAGATCGAAAGCATCGGCGGACATGCCTTCGCTCGATGCCATCGCGTCGACGCACGGATGCGGTCCCGCATGCGTCGGCAGCAGATCGGGCGTGCAATGCCACATCGCTTCGACGCGCGCATGCACGCGCGTATTTCGCGTGCGCGGATAGTATGGGTGATGCCCCATGCCGAAGGGCATCGGCCGATCGGACAGGTTGCGCGCGGATATCGTGACGGTTAGCGTGTGTGCATCGAGCGCGATGTCCTGCGTCGCTTCGTAAGCGAATGGCCAGTGATGCGCCGCCTCACGCGAAGGCTCGTACAAGAGATGCAAGCGCGCCCGCGATGCCGACACGTCCCCCACGCGCCAGGGCAGGCGCCACGCGTTGCCGTGCAGCGCGTGCGGGAACGCATTGCCATCTTCGGAAAGATCGATGAGCGCGCCTTCGAACATGAAGCGCGCATCGCGGATGCGGTTGCAATACGGCAAGAGCGGAAAGCTCGCCATGCCGAGCGGATCGCGCGCGGCAAGCGCGGCTGGCGTCGCGGGACGAAGCCAGTGGATGGAACGTCCATCGCGCGTTTCGTCGAAAGCCGCGATGGCGCCGCCCACTTCGGGCGCAAGCAGCACGCGCCGCGCGCCGTGACGCAGTTCGACCAGCGTAGCGGACGGCGCGGCGCTCAATATGCGAACTGCCGGTAGCTTTCGTCGAACGTGCGCGCCGTCTTCTCGACCTGCGGATTGAAGCGCAGCAGACGCCGCGCCCGGGCGGGCAATTCGGCGAAGACATCGCGCGGCACGTCGATATGCACCTCGGGCCGGAAATACCACGCGCGGCTGTAGCCGATCACGACCATCGGACGCGGCTCGGCGGTCAGATTCGGCGTGCCGCGATGCAGGCCGCGCACGTCGCGGATCATTACATCGCCGACTTTCATGAGCACACGCTCGGCGGCAAAGCGCCCTGCCTCCAAGCCCGCCAGCGCTTCCTCGCGAGACAGGCGATGCGTGCCGCGCGTGGTTTCGAGCGGACCGTTGCGGTCATCGACATCGACGAGCGGAAAGTTCACCGCGAGCTGGAACGACGGCGTTTCGGGCCCGCCGTCGAAGAGCGGCGGCGTGTCGCGATGCCAGTCCTGATACTCGGAGCCGAGCACGGGCGTATCGGTGGCGAGCTGGCACATCACCGGATCGCGCCCGGCCACGCGCTCCACGATGCCGACGATATCGCCGTCGCACATGACCGATGGATCGGCGAATTCTGCTTCGAACGGCAGCGTGACGTAATAGCGGCCCGGCCCACGATTCCCGTTCGCGGACGATTCACGCGCTGCATCCACATGCGGCTTCAACAGCGGCTCGAACGCTTGGCGCCAGGCTTCGATGACCGCGCGCGGAAAGTGATCGCGCAGCAGGACGAAACCGTCCCGCTCGAACGCCTCGGCGAGCGCGTCGCGCGTGCTCTCGTCGTACTTGCTCATGCGCCGTCTCCTCGTTGCGAGTGTGAAGAGAATCGCACGCGTGTAATCCATCCGTCAATATTATTAGTAATAGCCCGTGAAAACCCTGAATCCAAATGGCGAATAAAAGCGTGCTTTCCGCGTCGTTCACCACTAATATTAATGGCAAGCTTTCCCGGCCCGCGACACATCGTCCGCGAAGAGTCCAGCCGCCCGACGCGGCACGCACAATGAAAAAATCCACGCAACGCCGCCCGACGATGACCGACATCGCGAAGCTCACCGGAGTCTCGCAATCGACGGTTTCTCTCGTGCTGAACAACGCCAGTGGCGCGAAGTTCTCCGACACCACACGCGACAAGGTGCTGCGCGCCGCGCAGGAACTCGGCTATCGCATGACGCAGCGCGAGCCGGTCGCGGCGCTCGAAAGCCAGGGCGAGCGCAACCTGATCGTCTATCTCGCCGATGAAATATCGACGAGCCCGCATCCGGTCGTGAGCATCGACGGCGCGCGCGATGCCGCGTTTGCGAACGGCCGCATGCTCGCGGTCTATTCGACGCACGGCAACGCGGAGATCGAAGCGCGCGTGCTCGACGCAACGCTCGGCAACCCCAACGTGCTCGGCGTGATCTACGCGACGGTCTACACGCGCCGCGTCACGCTGCCCGCCGCGCTGGCCAAGGTGCCGACCGTGCTGCTCAACTGCTATGCGAACGAGGCGAATGTGTCGTCGGTCGTGCCTGCGGAAGTCGCGGGCGGTCACACCGCGACGGATCACTTGCTGGCAGCGGGCCACAGGCGCATCGGCTATATCAACGGCGAGCCCTGGCAGGACGCCGCGCGCGATCGCCTGAAGGGTTATCGCACTGCCCTTGCCACGGCGGACCTGCCGTTCGCACCTGAACTCGTGCGCGAAGGCGACTGGAGCCCCGGCACGGGCTTCGAGCACACGCTTTCGCTGATGCGCGAGCCGAATCCGCCGACGGCCATCTTCTGCGCGAACGATCTAATGGCGCTCGGCGCGATCGAGGCGCTGAAGCAGCTCGGCCTGCGCGTGCCCGACGACGTCTCCGTGCTCGGCTATGACGATCAGGAAATCGCGCGGCACACGCATCCGCCGCTTTCCACCGTGGTGCTGCCGAACTATGAACTTGGCCGGTGGGCAGTCGAGACACTCCTGCAAGAAGAACAGAACCGCGCGGCGGGCGCGCCGGTGAGACGCCATACCGTGAAGCTCGATGGACCGCTGATCGAGCGCGGTTCGGTCAGGACGATCAACGAGGCGAAGCAGCTCGCCGTTCATAATATTAACGATTGACCATTAATAAAACGCGATGAAATAATCGCCGAAGTCGCAGCATGCATGACCACTCTCGCAGCAGGCAGACCGGGCAACACAAGCATCGGCACTACTAGAAAAAGGCAAACCATCCTTTGGAGGAAGACATGCTGTCGCTAGAGAAAAAATCGCGTCTGGCCCTGCGCCCGCTCGCTGCCGCACTCACCGCCCTCACGCTCGCGGTCGGCTTCACCGCCGCCCACGCTGCCGATGACGGCCTGCCGAAGATTGCGGCCAAGAAACCGTTGAAGGTCGGCTTCGCGCAGACCGAGAGCAACAACCCGTGGCGTCTCGCCGAAACGAAGAGCTTCAAGGACATCGCGGCGAAATGCGGCTGGCAGATGGTCATGACCGACGCCAATAGCTCGGCGGCCAAGCAGGTCTCGGACATCCAGAGCATGATCGCTCAGCACGTCGACCTGCTCGTGTTTCCGCCGCGCGAGGAGAAGCCGCTCGTGCCCGTCGTGATGCAGGCGAAGAAGGCGGGCATTCCGGTGATTCTCGTCGACCGCAATATCGATCAGTCGATGGCGAAGGCAGGCAAAGACTACATCACGTTCATCGGCTCGGACTTCATCGATCAGGGACACCGCGCCGCCGACTGGCTCGTGAAAGCGACCAACGGCAAAGCGACGATCATCGAACTGGAAGGCTCCACGGGCGCGTCCGCCGCGAACGATCGCAAGAAGGGCTTCGACGAAGTCATCGCGAAGAATCCCGGCATGAAGATCGTCGCGTCGCAAAGCGGCGATTTCGCGCGCGACAAGGGCCGTCAGGTGATGGAAACGCTGTTGCAGGCGCATCCCGACGTGACCGCCGTCTATGCGCACAATGACGAAATGGCGCTCGGCGCGATCGCCGCGATCAAGGCGGCGGGCAAGCAGCCGGGCAAGGACATCGTGCTCGTGACGATCGACGGCACCAAGGGCGGCCTCGAAGCGATCAAGGCGGGCGAGCTTGGCGCGAGCGTGCAATCGAGCCCGTTCTTCGGCCCGCTCGCCTGTGATGTCGCGCAGAAGTACGCGAAGGGCGAGACGATTCCGCCGTGGGTCAAGGTGTCGGACCGCTTCTACGACAAGAGCAACGTCGACGCGAGCATGCAATACGGGTACTGAGCGAAGTGTGTGTCTTGCGGGCGCCGGATAGCCGGCGCTCGCTTTTTCATTTCGACGGACATCACGGCATGGCTCAGACTCCCCTTCTCGACATGCAGGACATCGACATCGCGTTCGGCGGTGTCGCTGCGTTGAAACACGCGCGCCTGACCGTCGCGGCAGGCGAAGTGCATGCGCTCATCGGCCAGAACGGCGCGGGCAAGTCCACGCTCATCAAGATTCTCACCGGGGCGTATCGCAAGAGCGCGGGCACAATTCGCTTCGATGGCCGCGAGGTCGATTTCCGCACACCGAAGGACGCGCGCGAGGCGGGCATCAGCACGATCTATCAGGAGATCAATCTCGTGCCGTTCCGCTCGGTCGCGGAGAACATCTTTCTCGGACGCGAGCCGCGCCGCTTCGGTCTCATCGACTGGAAGACGGTGCAGCGGCGCGCATCTGATCTTCTCGAATCGTTCGGATTGCATATCGATGTGAAGAAGCCCGTGCGCGAGTATTCGACCGCGATTCAGCAGATGGTCGCGCTCGCGCGCGCGGTTTCTTCGGATGCGAAGATGGTCATCATGGACGAATCGACGTCATCGCTCGACGAGCGCGAAGTCGAACTGCTCTTCACCGTCGTGCGCCGTTTGCGCGACGACGGGCGCGCGGTGATCTTCGTATCGCATCGGCTCGATGAACTCTATGCGCTGTGCGATCGCGTCACGATCATGCGCGATGGTCAAACCGTCGCCGAAAGCACACTGCGGGAGATGGACAAGCTGAAGCTCGTCACGACGATGCTCGGCCGGACGCTTGCCGCGGTCGTGCACGAGGACAGCGCTGTGAAGGAAGCGAATCTCGCGAAGCGCGGGCCGGTCGCGCTGTCGGCTCAGGGGCTTGCGGCGGGCGCGAAAGTCACTGATGTATCGCTCGATGTGCATGCGGGCGAAGCCGTCGGTCTCGCGGGCCTGCTTGGTTCGGGACGCACGGAAACGATGCGCCTGCTCTTCGGCGCGGACCGTCCCGCGAAAGGCGCGCTTGCTGTCGGCGGCGAGCAGGCCGCGTTCAGATCGCCGAAGGATGCGATCGCGCGCGGCGTCGCGTATCTGACAGAAGATCGCAAGGCCGAAGGCATCGTGCCCGAGCTATCCGTGCGCGACAACCTCACGCTCGTATGCCTGCCCACGTTGACGAAGCGCGGCGTCGTCGATGTGGCGAAGCAGAAGGAAATCGTCGATGGCCTCATCGAGTCGCTCGGCATCAAGCTGCGCTCGCCGGATCAGCCTATACGCGAGCTATCGGGCGGCAATCAACAGAAAGTGCTGCTCGCGCGCTGGCTCGCGACGCACCCTCGCCTCCTGCTGCTCGATGAACCCACGCGCGGCATCGACGTGGGCGCGAAAGCCGATGTCGCGAAAATCGTGCGCGAATTGCGCGATGCGGGGCTTGCGGTGCTGCTGTCCGCATCGGAACTGGAAGAATTGACGGCGGTGGCCGATCGCGCGGTCGTGATCCGGGATGGCGAAACGGTCGCGCAACTGGACGGCGCGCAGATGAACGAGGCATCGATCATGGACGCGATCGCGTACGGCGCGGGAGAGCAATCGACGTTGGCCGAAGCGGTCGAATCGACGGCGCGAGGAAGCGAATGATGATCGACAAGACGCAGCACGCCGCCTCACTCGCACAGACGCCGCCCGCGAAAAAGAAACGCGGCGTCGCGATTCAGCGCGAAATCGCCGTGCTGCTCGCGATGATCGTGTTCAACCTCATCTTCACGCAGCACTTCGTTTCTTTGCAGACGTTCAACGTGAATCTTACGCAGGTGGTGACGATCGTGATCGTCGGCATCGGCATGACGCTCGTTGTGGCGACTGGCGGCATCGATCTGTCCGTGGGCGCATCGATGGCGATTGCCGGTGCGCTCGCGCCGATGCTCTTCATGAACATCGAAGGGCCGCTCGGCATTCTGCTCGCGTTCACGTTGCCGATATTGGCCGCCGCCGCGTGCGGTGTCTTCAACGGCTTTCTGGTGACTCGGCTCAATGTGCAGCCTATCGTCGCGACGCTCGTGCTGTTTATCGCGGGACGCGGCATCGCGCAGGTCGTCACCGATGGCAGTTTGCAGGCGTTCAACAATCCCGCGTTTCAATGGATCGCGCTCGGCAAGATCGCGGGCGTGCCCTTCCAGATCCTGTTGATGCTCGCGCTGGTCGCGCTCTTCACGTGGATCGTGCGCAAGACGCTCTTCGGCAAATACCTTCTCGTAACGGGCGGCAATGAGGACGCCGCGTATCTCTCAGGCATTCCAACCGCGCGCGTGAAGATGATCGCGTACACCGTGTGCGCGGCGCTCGCGGGACTCGCGGGACTCATATCGATATCCGTGAATTCGTCGTCGGATGCGAACGTCGTGGGGCTCGGCGTTGAGCTCGATGCAATCGCGGCGGTCGCGGTTGGCGGCACCGCGTTGACGGGCGGCAAGGCGTATATCACGGGCACGCTGATCGGCGCGCTCATCATTCAATTGCTGCGTTATACCTTGCTCGCGCACGGCATTCCGGATGCGGCCGCGCTCGTGCTGAAGGCCGCGATCATCATCGCGGCGGTGTATGTGCAACGCAAGCGAGGCTGACAGAGCATGAAGAAGAACCTGCCCATTCTGATCGCGCTCGTCGCGTTGCTCGTGCTTGGCGTCACGCGTTACGAGCATTTTCTGTCGGCGTATAACGTGACGTCGTTCTGGCGCTACAACTCGATGTTCGCGCTCATCTCCGTGGGCATGGCGTTCGTCATCATCACGGGCGGCATCGACCTGTCCGTGGGTGCGGTGGCGGCGCTGGCGAGTGTCGTTTCGGCGCTGGCGAGTCCGCATGGCGCGCTGGCGGGCGTGATCGCGGGATCGTGCGCGGGTCTCGCGATTGGCGTGCTGAATGGGCTCGTCATCACGCACATGCGGATTCTGCCGTTCATCGTCACGTTGGCGACGAGCCTGGGCGCGCATGGGCTCGCGTTGCTGCTTGGTCATAACGATGCGGTGGCGATATCGTCGGATATGCGTTTCGCCGCGTTCGGCCAAGGCGATTTTCTTGGTCTGCCGATTCCGGGCATCGTGTGCGCGGCGGTGGCTGTGATCGGATGGATCGCGTTGCGCAGCTCGCGGTTTGGGCGGCATGCGCTCGCGATCGGCGGGAGTGAAGAAGCGTCGCGGCTGATGGGGTTGAATGTGGATCGCACGCTGGTCTTCGTTTATGCCGTTTCCGGATTGCTTGCGGGTATCGCAGGAGCGATTCTCGCCGCGCAGTTCGGCGCGGGGCAGCCGAATGAAGGCGTCGGTTGGGAGTTGTTCGCGATTTCGGCTGTCGTGTTGGGGGGGACGCGGCTGACCGGCGGTGATGGGTCTATCGCGATGACGATCGCCGGTGTTGCGTTGCTCGGGCTCGTTTTCAATCTGCTCAACTTCGAGAATGGGCTTGGGTTTATTTCGCTGTCCGCGTATTGGCAGTCGGTGATTCGCGGGTTGTTTTTGTTGCTCGTGATTGTGTTGCAGGCGCGGGTTTTGAATAGGCCGGTCAAGCTCGCGCGATGAGGTTGCTGGCGCGATGAGGTTTTATTTGCGCTTCTATGGAATCCTGATTTCGTGTCGGTCTATTTGCACTGCCCCTGTGCGGGGCGGCAGTCACTTTCTTTGCTGCTGCGAAGAACGTCCGCGCAAGCAAGCCGCCGCCGTCATCGCGGCCGAAGGCGTGGTGATTGGTAAAAGCGCAGCGTGTGCGCTGCATCCCGCCGCGCGCGTACATGTCGCGATGTGTAGATCAATCGCGGCTCGGCGGGAATACAGCATCTGAGCCGTTCGAGGCGCCTCACGCGCAATATGGCGGACGTGCGAGCCAAGCGGCCGGCCAACGCGCGCCGTCCGTGGAATGCGACAAGCGCGACTCGCGACACTTCTCAACAATACCGCGAGAGCAGCCCGTTATGCTGGCTTGACCACTCATCCGAGTGGCATCGAAGGCTGGAGATTGTTTTTTGGACAAAAACAAGCATAACGAATCTATAGCGTCTATCGACATTACAGAAAAGAACGGAACGAAGTATTTCTTCGCGACGCTTGGTTCCCGCACCGAGCGCGGTGGACGAGTAACTCGTGCAACGGGCACCGGTACTGTAGACGGTCATCGGCTCGCGCGCGTTGGCGATACGGTTATCTACGAAGATGGCAGCGAAGCAACCATCATCGATGGGGCTGGCGCGGCGGCCGTGAACGTTGATCGGTCAGTTGCGTTGGTCGGTAGTCACTTGAGCAACGGCGACCGGATTGTCGAGTCGCTTCAGGATCGAACGGGTTTATTTATTCGGCATAGCCGAATTATTCCCGGTTTGTTCGATCCTACCTACGTTGCGCCTGACTACTCTGCGGGGGCTGTATGACCGATCGGTTAGTAGCCAAGGGGGACTTAACAACGACCCAAGGCCGTGTGCTCGGCGGTTCGTCTTCTTGGTATGCCTCGAACGGTCAGACGCTGGCCCGACGTAATGATCTCGCGACGTGCGGAAACTGTAAGGGGGCGTTTCCTATATTGGGAACTGCGGACACGTGGCTCGATGATGGGCTGCCAACGGTCAAACATCTAGATCGAGTGTTGTGCCCTTGCGGACAAAACCGCGTGCTCTCGGGAAATTGGGAATTTCTCTTCACAGGAGGTGGAGCGCCCAGTAACCGCGCAGCAACAACGGAGTCGTTTGCGGGTGCGCCGTTAGACGCTTCCATTTTTGATGAAGGATTCCAGCTAACCGATGTTGAAACCGGATCACCGCTCGCTAACCGAGCTTATCGGTTAGTTGGTGATTCAGGCGTGGTGATCGAAGGCATCACAAATGCATTGGGTAGAACTCGACGGATCACGACTCGCACTGCTGAAAACTACAAGCTTCAAGTAAAAGGAATTTGAAGATGCCTCTTCATGAATGGTGCACGGTGGCAACTGGCGTGACAAATGACACACCAGATTCATGCATCAAGGTGTCGGTCAACACAGCGCCCATTTGCACGAACATGACGAATGCAGAGTTTAGAAATCTCATGATGCAATTAAGAGATATTTCTCTCCGCCTTATCACGCAGCGGGCCGTAGCGTTAAGCACAATGTGGACAACAGAGCAAAAACGCATGCAATTATGGCTCGGCCGGTCAGACTTAGAATCAAGGAGTATTTTGCAAGCGGGTCTAGCCCGTTTGAGCGCCGTACTGGGTGAGCTTAAGCCGGAAAACTTCATGCGATACGACGACGAACGTCAGCGTACACTGACATGCAGCCCGGTACCCGATTCTGGAAGTAACGATGCATCAGTTTGCAAACCGGATTCAACCAAGAGAATGATTGCCTTCTACTCTCACTTCTGCACGGAACCCGACGCCGCTCTGGAAAAGGCTTGCAAAGTTAAAGCGCTAATACACGAATGCACCCACTTCACCGATGTATTCAACTCTGTAGATACGATGTACGGAAACGGGCGTGGTCTTGAAATATGGACACGCACTCACGAGGCTGACGCCTTCACAAACGCTGATAACATTGCGCACTACATTGCCCACTTTGAAGGCGTCGATCTCAGTAAGGAGATCAAGCGATGAGGCAGGTGATACGAGTCAAGGCGATACTTTCTTTCGTTGCTATGTGCACAGCGGGATTAGTCTCGAGCGGAACGGCACTTGCGTGTAGGGTGTCTATGGATTTCTCGGCAAGCATGCCGCCCAACGCTGTAGAAATCCATAACGAAGCGCGGTTAAGGCTTGCCGATACTATCATTCGCACGCGTGCGTGGCCGGATGAAACTATCGCTTCAGTGCTCACACCAGCGTTCGCCACCGAGCGCAAGCCTGAAGAACTCTCGAAGAAACGCGCCGCCGCAGTCAAGGACATTCTGCTTCAACTCGGTATAAAAGAACAGAATATCTTCATTGACGCGAAGGTCCTGTCTCATCTCATTGCGCCGAGCAAGGAAGCGCGAGAGCGGCTTAGGGACGTGTACATAGAATTCACACCTCAATGCTACGGGCATTGCGCCCAGCTTTGTGACGGAAGCTATACGCCACCGAAGAAGTAGCGCAGAAGGCCCGCCAAGCGCGGGCCGTTCCTTTTCCCAGAAGAGTGGTCATCGCTTCTTAAGATGATCCCGCGAATATTTGCACGACGAGCACGCGGCAGCACCGGTGAATGCGAGCACGATCAAAAGCAAAGCACGGCCATCAAGTTCGTATGCAGTCGACTTCCTTCATACACAATTCGCTCAAGCGCGTTCTGGGCAATGCGGTTACCCTCGACGTGCGGATTTCAGTCATTTCGGCGGAAATTGAGCGAAGCGTCGCCGTTTGACGATCTGCATAATCGCGAATTGCTGGCAGGATTGCTCCCAAAGTTATCGGGCGCTCAAAAACAGTCACCTTCTTTTTTTCCGCAAAGAGAGTCCGCGCCAGCAAGCCGCCGCAGTCTTCGCGGCCGAAGGGGTGGTGATTGGTGAAAGCGCAGCGCGTGCGCTGTATGCCGCCGTGCGCGTACATGTCACGATGTGCAGATCAATCGCGGCTTGGCGAGGATACTGCACCTGAGCCCTTCGAGACGCCTCACGCCCGATATTTGCGGACATGCTAGCCAAGCGGCCAACTAACGCGCGCCGCCTGTGGAATGCAACACACACACCTCACAACAATTGCTAACAATACCGAGAAAGCGTCTCGTTATGCTGGTTTGACCACTAAGCCGAGTGTCATCGAAAATCTGGAGATTGGTCTTTTGACGATAATAAACATATCGAATCTATAGCTTCTATCGAAATTACAGAAAGCGGCACGAAGTATTTATTCCCGACGCTTGGTTCCCGCACTGAGCGCGGTGGACGAGTAACGCGCGCATCGGGTACCGGTACTGTAGCCAGTCATTGGCTCGCGCGTGTTGGCGATACGGTTACCTACGAATATGGCAGTGAAGCAACCATCATCGATGGGGCTGGCGCGGCAGCCGTGAACGTTGCCCGGTCAGTTGCGTTGATCGGTAGCCGCCTGAGCAACGGCGACCGGATTGTTGAGTCGATGTCCTCACGGATTTTAGAGCGTTCCTTTCGCGAACGGGCCTCTGAGATGCTCTCAAAACATCCTCTCCAGGAATGGCTTTCTATTACTGGAGATGCAATGCCCACTGAAGGTCAGCCTAACGCGCTTGCACGCCGTCGAGCCGTCAAGGGGCCAAGCTTGCGTTGGACTTAGGTTTATCGATTGCGCCCATCGAGATCAAGAGCGAGCTAGGCTCTGTTGGCAATCCAGCGAGCTATTGATCAGAGGGCCGATCAGCATTTATTCAGTTTAGCATCGGATGTCCAGACAACTGTTGCGCGAAGCTCGATCAATGACGCATGAAGGCCCCCTTCACGGGGCTTTCCCTTTCGGCGGACGGTTAGAACTGCACGCGGCTGCGCATCCGCGCCCACTGCTGGATTCAGCAAAGAAAGTGACTGCCGCCCCGCACAGGGGCAACGCTAATAGACCGACACGAACACGGGATCCGGCAAAAAAAACCGAAAACAAAAACAAAAACGGCCCGAACACAAAAGAAGCCAGTCCGGGCCGCAGGCCATTATTCAAGAAGCAAAACACCAGAAAGAATCAAGCGTGCCGATGCTCCGGCATCCTCTCATGGACCGTTTCCTCACGATGCGCATCGGCGGCCGCCTTCCCAGGAATCTCACGCCCACGCAACGAGCAGCCCACCGTCTCCGTGACGAACAACAACGCAACCGCCCCCACCGCACACGCGGCCATCATGTAGTAAGCCGGCACCAGCGTACTGCCCGTGCGCCCGATCAGCCAGTCGGTGACCATCGGCGCGGTGCCGCCGAAGATCGACGTCGACAGGTTATATGCGATCGCCATCCCGGCATAACGCGCCTGCGTCGGGAACATCGCGGGGAACATCGCGGAAATGCTCGCGAGTTGCGGCACATAGAGCAAGCCCAGCACGGCAAGGCCGATCAGCGCACCGGCGATGCCATGCGACATCAGCGAGAACATCGGCACCGCGGCGACGAAGATGCCGACGAGCGAGAGCCACCACACCTTCTTGCGTCCGATGCGATCCGACAACGCGCCCGCGAACGGCAGCAGCACCATCATCGACAACATGCCGATCAAGGGCAGCAGCAGCGAAACGTTGTCGCTCATGCCGAGCTCTTTCTTCATGAAAGTCGGCATATAGGCGAGCAGCACGTAGTTCACGACATTCAGCGCGACAACCAGCCCGCCGAGCTGCAGCAACGGCTTCCAGTAGTTCGCGAACAGCTCGCGCAGCGGCACGCCCGCATGATGCTCGCGCTCCGCCGCTTCGGCGCATTCGCGGAACACCGGCGTGTCCTCCATCTTCGAGCGCAGATACAGACCGATGAGACCGAGCGGCGCCGCGACGAGGAACGGCAGGCGCCAGCCCCATGCATGCATCGCGTCGTTGCCGAGCAGGACCGAGCAGCCGAGCATCAGGAACGCGCCGAGCGAAAAGCCCGCGAGCGTGCCGAATTCGAGGAAGCTGCCGCAAAAGCCGCGCTTGTGATCCGGGGCGTACTCCGCCATGAAGGTCGCCGCGCCGCCATACTCGCCGCCCGTCGAGAAGCCCTGAATCATGCGCAGCACGATGAGCGCCGCGGGCGCCCATATGCCGATGCTCGCATACGAAGGCAGGAGGCCGACGAGCAGCGTCGCCACCGACATGATGATGATGGTCAGCGCGAGCACATGCTTGCGGCCGAGGCGGTCGCCGAGCGGCCCCCAGAATAGCCCGCCGAGCGGCCGCACCAGAAAAGAGATGGCGAAGGTCGCGAGCGCGAAGAGCGTCGCCTGCGCGGTGCTGCCGGGAAAGAGCGCGGCTGAAATGTAAGTGAGGCCGTAGCTGTAGATGCCGTAGTCGAACCACTCGGTCGCATTGCCAATGGCCGAGGCGGCCATCGCGCGTTTGAGCGGCCCGCGCGACGGCTCTTGATAAGACGCCGACTGGCCGGCTTGCTTCGTGGATGGTTGCACGTAACTCATAGTCGTCTTCCGGATGCGTCATTGACCCGGTGCTGCGCTCGAGTTCGCGCGCCACGCACCGCCTTGAGTTCAAGATACAGACGCATCGCGCATGCCTCGCATGTCCTAGGACGATCGGCACGCTGGGGTTTTCCCCAAAGCACGGGCCATTTCTGCCGATTGACGCGCGTCACCGCGGCGCGTTTTGCCGCGCCGCGGTGACGCGCGCAGCGTCATAGGACAATCCGGAAGACGAAGAGGCTCAGGGTTCGGGATGGGCAATGTCCGCCGCGACGATCCGCTCGCCGAGCGCTTCGGCGGCGCGGCGGGCTTCATCGCTCGATTCGAACGGGCCGATGGTCTCGCAGCCGTCGAACGGATAGAGCACGCGCTTGTCGCGCTTTCTCACGACCTTCAGGGTGCCGATGTGCATGCCCGTCGCGTTGACCACGTATGACGCGTAGATATCGAAGCCTTCGTGTGTCCCTGCTTCGGATGTTGGCGCGGTTTTAGGCATCGGTCTGGACATGGTTCGCTGAAGGCGTGCTGGCGCATGAGACAGCGCGCTGCCGCCGCGCGATCACTCGGCGACAGCGAGCCGTCATGTGCTCGTTATCGGTTCAGGGCAGGTCAGCAATAAGTGTTCCGCCGTCGCCGCGCACGGTGACGGGAACAGAAGGATGGTGCGAAGAGTGGAAGGTTGGGATTCGGCGGAGTCCACGCCGCGACGAATCCCTCTCGAGGTGCGTGCGTGGCCCCGCTCTTTCGCAGTGCGCCCGGCTTGCGATCGTTTGCCGGGTATGTCCGATTTCAGCGGTCAGACCGGCCTTGCGCCATGAGTGTCCGGAGGTCGGTCTGGAGACCGATGCTGCCGGTATCCCCCTTTCTTGCCAGAACGAAGTTCAGCGCATTCCGGGCAATCTCGTCCTCGGGCCGAATCGCCAATGCGCTTCGAAGCGCCGCTTCGGACTCGACGAAATGCCCGCGATCGATCAATGTGACGCCAAGGCCACGGCTCGCCTCGAAGAAGACCGGGCGCTTCTTCAATGCCAGCCTGTATTGCGCTTCGGCCTCTTCCAGGTCCATGCGGCGATGCGCGACGTTGCCCAGGCCGCAGTTCGCCTCCGCCGAATCCGGGTCCATGGCGAGCGCATGCTTGAACGCATCGTCGGCGGCCGCGAGGCTCCCGTTCGCGCAATGCACGTCGCCGAGCCCGAGATGGCCTTCGATCATGTCCGGGCGCAGTTCGATCCCGCGATGAAACGCGGCTTCGGCCTCCGATATGCGTCCCAGACGAAACAAGGTGTTGCCCAGAGCCAGATGCGCTTCTGCCAGATCCGGTTTCAGCGAGATGGCCTTCTCCAGTATGGGCTGGGCCTCGGTCCGACGGCCGACATTGGCCAGAACGCCGCCGAGCAGAAAATTGCCATACACATTTTCCGGTTCGAGCGCCAATGCGGTGCGCAATTTCGCTTCGGCATGATCGGTGCGTTGGAGGTCGAGCAATACGAGCGCCAGGTTGACGTGCAGGTCCGCCACATTCGGCTGCAATTGCAATGCCCCGCGCAGCAATTCTTCCGCTTCCGCCGGACGGCCAAGCTGCCGCAACACGAGCGCGAGATTATTCTGCGCGGCGATGGAATTCGGGTTTCTGGCCAGATCCTGACGAAGCGCCGCTTCCGATTGTTCCAGGCTCAATTTGGCACCACTGTTTGGTTGACTCATGGGAAATCACTCATATACGGGATTCGGCCCGGACGGGCCATATTCACGGAAAACGACGGACGAAAATCATGTCTTTGATTATCATGGATTTTTTCTTATTTACATCGCAAATAAAATCGATGGACGCGGTCGAACCACGTAGGAATCACACAAACCGCGGCGGACTGGCGAAATCAGTCCGTTTCGCTTCAATCAATTGATTTGCATCGCGAATCAATCTGCAAACCAGTTTGAAGTTCGAACTAGTCTCGATCGGACGGGGTGAGACGATAACGCATTCAAATCAGTATAGTGCAAAAAGTTATGTCGAAATGACGTGCTCCCCCCGTGAAATTGTTATTCACGAAAGTTGCCGCCCTGGCCGCGAATGGAATTCGATATTGGATTCCGGCACATCAGCGACTTGCCCGGCGCCCAATTCGCCGGGCGGCTTATCGAAGATTGGCAGCCGGTCACGCGTTTTGCCGCGGCATTCCGATCGCCCGCCGCACCCGGCGAGGCGCGCGCGTTGCTACGGCAACTTGCGTCGCCGCAGGAACGGAGCACCGTGCGCGCCGCTGGCATAGTCGGCCGGTCGCTCCGACCGCTCCCGAACGCCTTTAAGGACGGGCCTGCGGCGCTTGCGGCCGCTGCGAATGGAAGCGCTTTCCGTGCGAGAATCCGGAATCGCCAGCGTGCGATACGAATGCACCGCGCGCGTACGTTTCGAACATCAATACGGGCGTTGTCCCGGACCAATTGCGTCGCCACATCGAGAGACAGGGCGAGGAGACCAGGCGTCGATGAAAGCTGACAATCTGATTGCGGACACGAGGATGAACGGGCTCGACCCGAGCTTCCTCCTGGGCGGCGGTGAAATGGGCGCGCTCATCCGCAGTTTCGACTGGACGCAGACCGCGCTCGGTTCGCCGGAGCACTGGCCGCAAAGCCTCAAGACAGCCATCCGTATCATGCTGACCTCGCGCCAGCCGATCTGGGTCGGCTGGAGTCCCGACCTGCTCTTCTTCTACAACGACGCGTACAAATCGATCATCGGCGGCAAGCACCCGCACGCGCTCGGTCAGCCGACGTCCGTGGTATGGCGCGAAGTCTGGAGCGACATCGGGCCGCTGCTCGAGACCGCGCTCGCGGGCACCGAAGGGACATTCGTCGAGCAGAAGCTCCTCATCATGGAGCGCAACGGCTTTCCGGAGGAAACGTACTACACGTTCTCCTACAGCCCGATCCCCGATGACCGCGGCGGCACCGGCGGCATCATCTGCGCGAACAGCGACGACACCCGGCGCGTGCTCGGCGAACGTCAATTGAACGTGCTGCGCGAGCTCGCGGCATCGGCGGCGGACGCGCGCACGTGGCGCGAGGCGTGTGAACTGTCGATGAACGCGCTCGCAATCGCATCGCGCGACATGCCTTTCGCGCTGCTCTATGCCGCCGAGCCGGGCGGCGAAGCGGCCACGCTCGTCGGCGCGTGCGGCATCGAGCCGGAGCATCCGGCCGCGCGCGCGAATCCTTGGCCCCTTCAGGACGTGCTGCGCGCCAATGAAGCGCGCGTCGTGACGGATCTCGATCGTCTCTTCGACGCGCCGCTGCCCACCGGCGCATGGAACACGGCGCCGCGCAGCGCCGTGCTCGTGCCCATCCCGGCATCGGGCGAGAACGGCCGCGCGGGCGTGCTGATCGCCGCCCTCAATCCGTATCGCCTGTTCGACGAAAGCTATCGCGCGTTCGTGAATCTCGTCGCGAACCAGATCGGCGCCGCGATCGGCTACGCGCACGCCTACGACGAAGAGCGCCGCCGCGCCGAAGCGCTCGCCGAAATCGACCGCGCGAAGACCACATTCTTCTCCAACATCAGCCATGAGTTCAGGACGCCGCTCACGCTGATGCTCGGCCCGCTCGAAGAACTGCTGGCGAGTCCCGAAAGAATCGGCCCGGAGGACATACGGCTCGTCGAGATCATGCATCGCAACGGCTTGCGGCTGCTCAAGCTCGTGAACGCGCTGCTCGATTTCTCGCGCATCGAGGCCGGGCGCATCGAGATGCATCGCCAGCCGACGGACATCGCCGCGTTCACCGCCGAGCTCGCGTCGCTGTTTCGCTCGGCGTTCGATGCGGCCGGCCTGCGCCTCGAGACCGATATCGCTTCGACGCCCGTCATCGCGGATATCGACCGCGACATGTGGGAAAAGATCGTGATGAACCTGCTGTCGAACGCGTTCAAGTTCACGTTCGACGGCGTCATCCGCATCTCGCTCCATGCCGGCGCGGATCACGGCATCGCGCTGAGCGTGCGCGATACGGGCATCGGCATTCCCGAGAACGAGCTGGCGCGCGTGTTCGAGCGCTTTCATCGCGTGGCGGGCGCGGCGGGCCGTTCGGTGGAAGGCAGCGGCATCGGGCTCGCGATGGTGCAGGAGCTCGTCAAGCTGCACGGCGGCGCGATCCGCGTGGAAAGCACGCTCGGCGATGGCGCGTGCTTCACGGTCACGCTGCCCGCGCCGCGCGCGCTTGCACATGCGGAGCATGTCGAGGCGAGCATCCGCGCGCGCTCGTATGTCGACGCCGCCATGCGCTGGATGCCGGACGCGGCCGCTTCCCCCGTCGTCGATAGCGACGAAGACACGTCGCTCGCCGCGACGCCCGCCGATGAACCGACACCCGCCGACGCGATGCCGGGCCGCGTGCTCGTCGTCGATGACAACGCCGATCTGCGCGACTACATGCGCCGCATGCTGATCGCGGCGGGCCACGACGTGAGCCTCGCCGCCGACGGCGAAGCCGCGCTCGCGATGGCCCGCGAGTCGCGTCCGGAAGTGATCGTCTCGGACGTGATGATGCCGCGCCTCGACGGCTTCGCGCTCCTGCGCGCGCTGCGCGAGGACGAGTCGCTCCGCGATACGCCGGTCGTGCTGCTGTCGGCGCGCGCGGGCGAGGAAGCGCGCGTCGGCGGCCTCGAAGCGGGCGCGGACGATTATCTGACCAAGCCCTTCTCCGCGCGCGAACTGCTCGCGCGTGTGGCGAGCAATCTGCGGCTCGCGCGGCTGCGTCATGCCACGGAACAGAAGCTGCGCGACGAATCGCGCACGCTGGAGATACTCAACCGCGTCGGCACGACAGTGGCGGGCGAGCTCGAACTGAGCCGCGCCGTGCAGGTCGTCGTCGATGCCGCGACGGAGCTGACGGGCGCCGCCTTCGGCTCGTTCTTCTACAACGTGCTCGACGACAAGGGCGGGCGCTACACGCTCTATACGTTGTCGGGCGTGCCGAAGGACACGTTCTCGAAGTTCCCGATGCCGCGCAACACCGCCGTCTTCGGCCCGACCTTCGCGGGCGAAGGCATCGTGCGCTCCGACGACATCACGAAAGATCCGCGCTACGGTCACAACGCCCCGCATCACGGCATGCCGAAGGGCCATCTCGCCCTGTGCAGCTATCTCGCGGCGCCGGTCATCT
Source organism: Caballeronia sp. 11_S32 (assembly GCF_056930355.1). Lineage (NCBI taxonomy): Bacteria > Pseudomonadati > Pseudomonadota > Betaproteobacteria > Burkholderiales > Burkholderiaceae > Caballeronia > Caballeronia sp. 11_S32. The sequence goes on along the minus strand of NZ_JBXOWH010000001.1, from coordinate 398,473 downwards.
CGCGCACCGGCGAAGTGCTCGGCGGACTGTTCTTCGGGCATCCGCAGCCGGGCGTCTTCACGGAGCGCTCGGAGCACATCGTCACGGGCATCGCATCGCAGGCGGCGATCGCCATCGACAATGCGCGTCTCTTTCAGGCAGCGCAGACCGAGATCGCCGAACGCACGAAGGCGCACGACGCGCTGCACGATCTGAACGAGACGCTGGAGCGCCGCGTGGCCGATGCCGTCGCGGACCGCGATCGGCTCTGGGAACTGAGTGAAGACCTCTTCTACGTCGCGAGCTTCGAGGGCGCCCTCCTGCGCGTGAGTCCTTCATGGACTACCGTGCTCGGCTTCGACTCGCAGCGCCTGCATTCGCACACGGTGATGAACCTCGTGCATCCCGACGATGCGCGCGCCGCGGCCGCCGAGCTCGACAGACTGCGCGCGAGCGGCCAGCCCGTGCGTTACGAGTGCAGGTTGAGGCGCGCGGACGGCGGCTGGCGCTGGATCGCGTGGACGGTCTCGCTCGATCCGCGCACGCGGCGCATTCACGGCGTGGGCCGCGACGTCACCGCGGACCGCGAAACCGCCGATGCGCTGCGTCATGCCGAGGAAGCGCTGCGCATCGCGCAGAAGATGGAGGCGATCGGCCAGTTGACGGGCGGCGTCGCGCATGACTTCAATAACCTGCTTCAGGTGATCGGCGGCAATCTGCAGTTGCTCGCGAAGGACGTCGCGGGACAGGACAAGCCCGAACAGCGCGTGCGAAGCGCGCTCGCGGGCGTCGCGCGCGGCGCGAATCTCGCGTCGCAATTGCTCGCGTTCGGCAGACGTCAGCCGCTCGCGCCGAAGGTGGTCAATCTGGGCCGCTTCGTGCGCGGCCTCGACGACATGTTCCGCCGCGCGCTCGGCGACGGCATCGAGATCGAGACCGTCGTGTCGGGGGGCTTGTGGAATACGCTCGTCGATCCCTTCCAGGTCGAGAACGCGCTGCTCAATCTCGCGATCAACGCGCGCGATGCGATGAACGGTCACGGCAAGCTCACCATCGAAGCGGGCAATGCATCGCTCGATGAAACCTACGCGATGCGCAATGTCGATGTCATGCCGGGCCAGTACGTGATGGTCGCGGTGACGGACACGGGCGCGGGCATGTCGCCCGAAGTGCAGGAGCGCGCGTTCGAGCCGTTCTTCACGACCAAGCGCGAGGGTCAGGGCACGGGCCTCGGCCTCTCCATGGTCTACGGCTTCGTCAAGCAGTCCGGCGGGCACGTGAAGGTGTACAGCGAAGAAGGACACGGCACGACGGTGCGCGTCTATCTGCCGCGCGCGCGCGAGGAAGAGGATCGGGAGACGGCCATCGACGCCGGGCCGGCGAAGGGCGGAAGCGAGACCATACTCGTCGTCGAGGACGATGAAGAAGTGCGCGCGACCGTCGTCGAACTGCTCGCGGACCTCGGCTATCGCGTGCTGCGCGCGAAGGATGCGCAGAGCGCGCTTGCCATCGTCGAGAGCGGCGTGCCGATCGATCTGCTCTTCACCGATGTCGTGATGCCCGGCCCCTTGCGCAGCACTGAACTCGCGCGCAAGGCGCGCGAGCGCGTGCCGGGCATCGCGGTGCTGTTCACGTCGGGCTATACGGATAACGCGATCGTGCATGCGGGACGGCTCGACGAGGGCATCGATCTGTTGAGCAAGCCCTATACGCACGAGGCTTTGGCGCGCAAGGTCCGGCATGTTCTCGGGCAACCCGTGCAGCCATCGGCGCCGGCGCTGACGGGCATCGACACGAGCGTGCCAGGCGTCACGCAAGACGATGCGCTTTCGCGCATGCGCGTGCTGTTCGTGGAAGACAACGAACTCGTGCGCGCAAGCACCGCCGAGTTGCTGCGCACGTTCGGGCTGGATCTGATTGAGGCGGGCAGCGTCGATGAAGCGCTCGCGTTGTTGCGCGCGCACCGGTTCGAGTTGCTGCTGACGGATGTGGACCTCGCGGGGCAATCGGGCGTGGAGCTTGCGATTGCCGCTTGCCGGGAAACACCGGGGCTCGGCGTCGTATTCGTGACGGGCTATGATCTCGCGCTCAGCGATGACGAGCGGCGCGCTTTGCCCAAAGCCATTCAACTGCGCAAGCCGTTCGATCCTCTGGCGTTGATCGATGCGTTGAATGCGGCGGTGGTGAGGTAGGTCTACATCACCCCCGGATCGAACTCCGCGAGATCGAGCACCGCAAACCCGCTCGCATGCTCCTTGGCCCATCTCTTCGCCACGGCCGCGGCATTACTCACATGCGCGCTGCCGCGCGCCGCGCCCGCTTCGACGAGCACCGCCCCCGCTGACAAGCGCACGAAGCCGAAGAACGTCGGCCGCGCCAGCCGGTCCTCACCGTGAATGCCGCCCGCGAGCCGCTCCTCCGGCGAATAGAAGCGCTGGACGAGTTCATTGAACGTTTCCATCGCGCGCCGGGCCCGCTCGCGCCAGTCATCGCTCTGAAAGAGCAGCAGAAAATCGTCCCCGCCGACATGCCCTAGAAAATCGCGCGTCGGCTCGCATACCGACGCGAGCGTGTTCGCCGTCGCCTTCAGCACTTCATCGCCTTGCCAATAACCGTAGCGATCGTTGAAAGGCTTGAAGTGATCCAGATCGAAATAGCATGCGACGAACGCCGAGCCGTTCGCGATCAGCCTGTCGATATGCGAATTCAACGGCACGTTGCCGGGCAGGAACGTCAGCGGATTCGCATAGCGCGCCGCCTCCACACGCACTTCGGTGACCGCGCGAACCATGCTCGCGCCCGTCGCCAGCCCTGCATAGCGCCCGTTCTCCGTGACGATGAAGCCATCCGACAAGTCACGCTGATCGTCGTTCGCAAACAGACGCGCGATCTGCTCCAGCGTCGAGCCGCGTTCGACGACGAGCGGCGTGAGATTCGCGAACTGCATGCAAGGCCGCTTGCCGAACACCTCGCGGTGATACGGCAGCGCATATTGATCCATGAACGAACGGCGATTGATGAGCGCGACCGGCCTGCCATCGTCGATGATCGCGACCGCGTGCAACGAAGGCATCGCGTTGAACAGGCGCACGACGTCGTCATTGCGCGACTTCACCGTGAGCGTGGGCGCCTCCACGAGCATGCGTTCGAGCAGCACCGCGTTCATGTCGGCGGTGGCGTTCGTTCGCGTGCGCGCCGGATAGACCGAAATCTGCCCCGAGCGCAGCGCATTGGCGACCGGTTCGGGCAGATGCACATCGGGCATCGCGGCGGGCCGGCCAAGCAGATAACCCTGCGCGCAGGCTATGCCGAGATCGCGCACGATCTCGAGATCCGCCTCCGTCTCGATGCCCTCCGCGATCAACGAGGCGCCGCTCGCCTTGGCGAACGACACCATCGCCTTCACGGCTTCGAACTTGAGCGGATCGCGCGCGATATCCGCGACGAAGAAGCGGTCGATCTTCACGTAATGCGGCGCGAAGCGCACCCACAGATTCATCGACGCATTCGCGCTGCCGTAATCATCGAGCGCGAATTGCGAGCCGGATGCACGCAGCGCGCGCACGCTCTCGCCGAAACGATCGGCATCGGCGATCACGCTCTGTTCCGTCAGTTCGACGACGAGACGCTTCGCATCGAGCCCGCTTTCGCGCGCGAGATCGCCCGGCGTCTCGCATTCGGTAACGCCCGATTCGATCGCCGCCGCGCTGAAGTTGATGAACAGAAGCCCCGCGCGCGCAAGCCGCGCAAACGCCGTGATGCACGCGCGCGCCGCCGCCTGTTCGAGCGCGATGCTTTGCTTCTCCAGCGCCGCCTGCTCGAAGAGCGCAGCGGGAGATTCCAGCCCGCTGCCCGCGGGCCCGCGAATCAGGCCTTCGTAGCCGATGATTTCGCCGTCCGCGAAACGCACGATAGGCCGAAACACGGCCGTCAACGCATTGGATGCGATGAGCCGCTGGATGCTGGAGGGTTGCGTCTCGGGTGCACAGAGGCTGAGGGACATGGGCCTTTTTTCGATCGAACGTGCTATCGACAAACCTAACGACCCGTCACGCGCGAACTTGAATGAAGCTTTTGTGAAGCGTTGCACTCAGTTGGTGCTTCGCGCCTGTCCCTCTTGTCACAGCACGGGCAATTTATCCCGCGCGGCGCTTCCTCACGGCCTTTGCGAGCAGTTCGAGCACCGGCTCGCTTTGCGTCCAGCCAAGGCATGCATCGGTGATCGATACGCCGTGCTTGAGCGGCACGCCCGGCTTGAGGTCCTGACGGCCCTCTTCCAGATGACTCTCGATCATCACGCCTGTGATGCGCTTCTCGCCCCCTTCCAGTTGCCGCGCGATATCCTGCGCGACATCCACCTGACGCAGATGCGACTTGTTGGAGTTGGCGTGCGAGCAGTCGATCATCACCTGCTCGCGCTGGCCGAGCGCAGCCAGCGCCGCGCAACTCGCCGCGACGTTTTCCTTATCGTAGTTCGGGCCTGTCTTGCCGCCGCGCAGAATGACGTGACAGTCGTCGTTGCCGCGCGTTTCGAAGATCGCGGCCATGCCCATTTTCGTCATGCCCATGAACGCATGGCTCGCGCGCGCCGCGACGATCGCGTCCGCCGCGACCTGCACGCCGCCGTCGGTGCCGTTCTTGAAGCCGATCGGGCAGCTCAGGCCCGATGCAAGCTGACGATGACTCTGGCTCTCGGTCGTGCGCGCGCCGATCGCGCCCCAGGCGATCAGATCGGCGATGTATTGCGGGCTCAACAGATCGAGGAACTCGGTCGCGGTGGGCAAGCCGAGGCCGCTGATGTCGAGCAGAAGCTCGCGCGCGCGGCGCAGGCCTTCGTTGATGCGGAAGCTTCCGTCGAGACGCGGATCGTTGATATAGCCCTTCCAGCCCACCGTGGTGCGCGGCTTCTCGAAGTACACGCGCATCACGATGAAGAGATCGTCGCGCAGGCGGTCCGCGACCGCTTTCAGGTGTTGCGCGTATTCCATCGCCTGATCGTGATCGTGGATGGAGCACGGGCCGACCACGACGACGAGCCGGTCATCGCGGCCATGCAGGATATTGGCGATGGCCGCGCGGCTCTCCTCGACGAGCGTCTGCACGCCTTGCGTGACCGGCAGTTCGTCGAGCAGCAGCGCCGGCGAGATCAGCGGACGCACGGCGCCGATGCGCGTATCGTCGATGCGGGTCGTGTCTTGCGTGGAGTCGGCCACGCCTGCCTCCTGATCGCGGGAGGGATTGTCGATGCGGGTCAAGATGGGCTCCGTCATGCGTAATTGATGCAAAATTCAGGGACTTTATGCGTGCGTTCCGCGCGCTTATGGCCTTGCGGCGCAAACATTCATTATCGCATTTGCGGCAGCCCGCGCGCTCGATCATGCGTATGATGAAGCCGGCACGACACACTCGAACACACTCAATGGAGCGCATCATGCGAATCGAAACGTCATTCCTGTTCGACTTGGACGGCACGCTCGTCGATAGCGTCTATCAACATGTGCTCGCGTGGAAGGAAGCGCTCGACGCCGAAGGCATCGAGTTGTCGGTATGGCGCATCCATCGCAAGATCGGCATGAGCGGCGGGCTCTTCACCAATCAACTGCTGCGCGAGACGCATGGCGAGATCAGCGCGGATCGCGTCGAACGGCTGCGTCAGTTGCACGCGGAAGCGTATAAGCGGCTGCGCGCGCAGGTGTGCCCGCTGCCGGGCGCGCGCGAGCTGCTCGACGCGCTGACGCAAGCCGGCACGCGCTGGGCCATCGCGACGAGCGGACGCATGGAAACGGCACAGGTCAATCTCGAAGCGCTCGGCGTCGATCCCGCGAAGCAAGTGGTCATCACGCGCGACATGGTGAAGTACGCGAAGCCCGATCCCGATCTCTTCCTCGCCGCGGCCGCGCGTTTGAACGTGCCGATCGAGCATACGGTCGTGGTCGGCGACAGCATCTGGGACATGCTGGCCGCGCGGCGTTGCCGTTCGCTCGGCGTCGGCTTGCTGTCGGGCGGCTATGGCAGCGATGAGCTGGAGCGCTCCGGCGCGTTGCGCGTGTATGAAGATCCGGCCGATCTTCTGCTGCATCTCGACGAAGTCGCCGCGCGGCCTTAATATGACGGCATCCATCGACGTTCGCCCCTGGGGCGACGCGCATCTGTACACCTTGCGCAATGCATCGGGCATGCGACTCGAGATCAGCAATCTCGGCGCGACGCTCGTCTCTTGGCTCGCGCCCGATCGCAACGGCCACTTCGCCGATGTACTGCTCGGCCACGACACGCCCGACGAATACCGCAACGGCAGCGCGTTCATGGGCGCGATCATCGGGCGCTGGGCCAATCGCATCCGCGATGCGCGCTTCGTGCTCGATGGCATCGCGCATGAGGTCGAGCGCAACGAAGGCGCGAACCATCTGCATGGCGGCTCGGCGGGGTTTCATCGGCAGATGTGGCGCGCGGATCATTCGAATGGCGCGCTCGTGATGGCACTGGATTCGCCCGCGGGCGCAGCGGGCTTTCCCGGCAATCTGAATGTGGCCGTGCGCTATGCACTCGATGATGGCGGCACCTTGTCGATCGATTACGAAGCGCGCACCGACGCGCCCACGCCCGTCAGTCTCACGAATCATGCGTACTTCAACCTGAGCGGCGGCGCGAGCATTCGCGATCACGAGATATCGATCGCATCGGATAGCTACTTCGCGATCGATGAAAGGTCGATTCCTGTCGCGCGCGCAAATGTGGCGGACAGCGTGTTCGATTTGCGCGCGAGCGCATCCATAGGCGCGCGTCTCGATGCATCTCACGCGCAACTGGCGCTAGCCGGCGGCTTCGACCATTGCTATGCATTCGATGACGAAGCACGCGAGCCGCGCCGCGTAGCCGTGCTGTTCGATCCGTCGAGCGGACGCGAGCTGAGCGTCTCGACCGATGCGCGCGGCTTGCAGTTCTATTCGGGAAATTATCTGGAAGGCGTGGCGGCGCGCAATGGAGCGCGCTATCGCAAGCATGCGGGGCTATGTCTCGAAGCGGGCGGCTTCCCGAACGAGATCAACATGGACGGCGAGCGCGCCGTCCTGCGTCCTGGCGAGGTCTATCGTCAACGCACGCGCTACACGTTGCGCGTGCGTTGACGCGCGATCAGAAGATGTTGCGCAAGCCGATGGACACGCCGGTCTGGTTCGAGCGGCCCGGCAATTCGACATCCGCCGCGCCCGTCACCTTGTTGAAGTCCACCGTGCCGTAGACTTCGGTGCGCTTCGACAGCGCGTACTCCGCCAGCGCAACGCCCGTATAGCGATTGCCGCTGCCCGTCGCGCCGCCGCCAATGGCCGCGTTCTTCATGTGATCGTAATAGAACGCGCCCGTCAGCAACAGCGCGGGCGTGACCTGATACGTGACGCCCGCGAACGGACCGTCGTCGCGGCGCCCCGAGCCCTTCAGGATATCGGTGCCCGCCACGAGGCCGCGCTGCTGCAGAATGCTGTCGACGAAACCGGTGTCGTCGGTCGAATGCAGATAGCCGACATAGAGCTTCGCCGGTCCGATCGCATAGACCGCGTTGGCGTTCCAGATCTTCTGCTTGTTCGCGGAGTTGTCGCTGTTCTGCTGATAGCCGCCGCCGATGGAAAGCGGGCCCATCGCATAGGAAGCCGTGAAGCCGTACATATTGCCCGCGCCCATATGGCCCGGCACCTGACCGGAGAATCCGCCCGCGCCGGTCGACGTGTAGTTCGTGCCGAACGAGTACATCGCGCCGATCGTCAGGCCCGCGAACGTGCCGTTGTACTTCACCGCGTTATCCGCATAGAGACCCGCGCCGAGCGCAACGGGAAGCCATGCATTTTCGAAATAATTGCCAACGGTGAGCGGGTCATACGTGTCGCCGAGCATATCGAAGAGCGGCGTCTTCTGTCGGCCGAGGGTCAGCGTGCCGTACTGGTTCGAAAGACCGACAAAGGCCGCGCGGTTGAATGCGCGCGCGCTGTCGGAGTACTGGCCGTTCTGCAGCTCCACGCCGCTTTCCAGCCGGAAGATCGCCTTCAGGCCGCCGCCGAGATCTTCGGTGCCCTTGAAGCCGATCCGGCTGTTGGTGATCGCGCCGTTGGTCATGAACACGTTGCCGTCGTTGTTGGCGTTGGCGTTCGTCAGATAGCGCACGCTCACGTCGGCGACGCCGTACAGCGTGACGGAGCTTTGCGCGAATGCGGACTGACAGGCGAGCGCGATGACCGAAGCGCCGATGCCGGCAACGGCGCGCGATGCGAATGTGTTCATGATGTGTTGGACGCGTTAATTTATTAGCGATTTTTATTACGCCTTCGATGCGCAGTCTTTCAGTCCACTGACCGAGCGAACCGTGCTTGGCGCTGCGCGAAGAAGGCACGCGGTTTTTTAACACATCAAATGCCGCAACGCGTGGTTCGGTGCAATACGTGTGGTGTTTTGCGCAACAGCGGGCTCTCGTTTAGTGCGCCCCGATCGATCGCTGTCGCGCCTTTCAAACTCCCTGGAGTTGATTACGCTCTCGCCTGCATCGCCTGCACGGGCTCCGACGGCACCGCTTCGAGAAACCCGCGCCCCATCTCTTTCTCGAAGCGCGACGGACTGCCCTCCCACACGATCCGCGCATGCTCGAGCACATACACGCGATCCGCATGAGGCAGCGCGAACGTGACGTTCTGCTCGCCGAGCAGCACCGTGATGGGCGTGGTCTTCTGCATCAAGTCCATCGCCTTCGACAGTTGCTCCAGAATCACCGGCGCAAGACCCAGCGTCGGCTCGTCGAGAATGAGCAGCTTCGGCTGCATCATCAAGGCACGCGCGATTGCGAGCATCTGCTGCTCGCCGCCCGAGAGCGTGCGCGCGGTCTGCGCCTGACGCGATTCGAGTATCGGGAAGAGCTCGAAGAGCCACTTGAGCTGATCCGCGCGCACCTTGTCCGAGAGATGATAGCCGCCGAGATCGAGGTTCTCGCGCACGGTCATGTCGCCGAACAGTTCGCGCGTCTCGGGACATTGCACGATGCCCGCGCGCGCGATCGCCGCGCCGCTCATGCCCTTCAGATCCCGTGAGCCGTATCGAATGTTTCCCTGATACGGCACGAGCCCCGAGACCGCATTGAAGAGCGTCGTCTTGCCCGCGCCGTTCAATCCGACGACCGACACGAACTCGCCTTCGCGCACATGCATGCTCACGCTGTCGAGCGCGCGCGCCTTGCCGTACAGCACGCCGACATTGTTGACCTGCAGAATCGAAGGCTTGTTGCTGACCACTTCCGTGCCGCGCTCGCGCGCCTCGATCTTGCCGCCGAGATACACGCGCCGCACGGTCTCGTTCTGCATCACCTCTTCGGCCGTGCCTTCCGCGACATACTCGCCGAGATACATTGCGAGCACGCGGTCCGCGAGCGCCGCGAGACTCTTCACGTTGTGATCGACGAGCAGCACCGCGCGCCCTTCCGCACGAAAGCCGCGAATCAATTCGGAGAACGCTTCCGACTCGGCAGCGGTGAGACCCGCGAAGGGTTCGTCGACGAGCACGACTCGCGGATCGCGCGCGACCGCCTTCGCCATCTCCATGCGGCGCAGATCGGCGAAGGGCAGCGTCGACGGATGACGATGCATCACCTTGCTCAGGCCCACGCGCTCCGCGATCTCTCGCGCACGCCGATTCACGTGCGGATCGGCGGCGAGCTTCACGAGCGAATCGGGCAACAGCGCGAGCTTGATATGTTCCAGCACGGTCTGACGATGCAGCGGCCGTGAATGCTGAAACACGATGCCCACGCCGGCTCGCGCGATGCGATGCGGCAGCCAGCCCGCCATCTCGACGCCATCGACCTTGATCGATCCCGCGTTGGGCCGCTCGATGCCCATGATGAGCTTCATCACCGTCGACTTGCCCGAGCCGTTCGGACCGATGAGGCCGAGTATCTCGCCGGGCCTGATATCGAAACCGATGTCCTTCACGGCGACCAGGCCGCCGAAGCGTTTCGTCAAACCGCGCACGGAGAGCAGAGGAGTATCGTTCATTCGCGCTCCCTCACGCGCAGGATGTTGCCGAGCAATCCATCCGGAAAGAACAGGATGACCGCGAGCGCGACGGCCGCGACCACGAAGGTGTTGATCTGCCCGAGCGGACGCAGGAACTCGCCCGCGACGATGAGAAAGATCGAGCCGAGCACCGCGCCGAGTATCGTGCGCCGGCCACCGAGCACCGCCGCGATGATGATCTGCACGCCGATGCCGATATCCACCACCGTGCTGACCGATGCGGTTCCCTGATAGAACACCAGCATCGCGCCCGCAACGCCCGAGAACACCGCGCTGATGCAGAACGCCGCGAGCTTGTGCTTCACGACATTGAAGCCGAGCGCCTGCGCGCCCACCGTGTCCTGTCCGCTCGCCTGCAGGATGAGGCCGATCGCCGAGCGCGACAACCCGAACAGGAGGATCGCGCACACGATCAGGAAGGCAAGCGCGATCCAGTAGTTATGGTCGGCATCGACGGACATCACATCGGGCACCATCATGCCGATCTCGCCGCCCGTGATGCCCGCGAAGATCACGATCGCGTTCTGCAGGAGCAGCACCGCGACGAGCGTGACGAGGCCGAAGTACGGCCCGCGCAATCGCAACGCGGGCACCGCGAGCAGCAAGCCGCCGACGAGCGCAACGAGGCCGCCCGCTATCACGCATACCGGTATCGGCGCGGCGGCGTGCGCGTTGAGTATCGCGGCGGAATACGCGCCGAGACCAATGAGGAACGTGGGACCGAAGTTGACTTCACCCGCGAAGCCGAACAACAAGTCCCACGACATCGCGAATACGCCGAAGTAATACGCAACGGTGAGTACGCCGAGGATGTATCCGGTGAGCCACCACGGCAACGTCGCGGCGACGATCGCGAGGAGCACCGCGGACCATATCAGACGGGAACGTACGATGTCTTTCATGATTAGCGCCGTCCGAGAAAGCCTTGCGGCCGCACATACACGACGAGCACGAGCAGCAGCAGCGCGGGCAGCGGCCGCAGCGTCGGCGCGATGAGATACGCGGTGATCGTCTCCAGATAGCCCACCACATACGCGGCCATGAGCGAGCCCGACACGCTGCCGAGACCGCCCAGCACGACGATGGAAAACGCGCTCGCCGTCAGTTGTCCGGTGTTGTTCGTGCTCACGCCGAGGAATGACGCGAGCAGCACGCCCGCGATGCCCGCAAGCACGCCGTAGATGGTCCACGCGAGCAGATAGATCTGCGAGAGCTCGAAGCCGAGCAGCGTGAGACCGCGCGGATTCATCGAAGCCGCGAGCAGCGCCTTGCCCGCTTTCGTGCGATTCACGAAAAGCCATAACAAGCCGATCACGACCCAGCACACCACGGCGATCATGATCTCGTTGTAGGGCACCCGCACGCCCGCGACACTCGCGACGCCCGGAATGAGCGGGCGCATCGTGATGGGGTTATCGGAGAAGAGATAAGCCATGCCCTGCTGGATCATGATGCCCCACAGCAGCGTGCCGGTCAGCACGAAGATTTCTTTCTCTTCCCGCGGAATTGCGGTGGAACGTTGAATGGGCCGCACCACCATGAAATACGTGATGTACGCCGCGATCATTCCGCAGATCACGCCGAGCGGCGTGCCGAGATACGTGCCCAAACCCGCTTCGCCCGCGAGCGCCCAGCCGAGCAGCGCGGCGATCAACATCACGCCGCCGTGCGCGAGATTGAGCACGCCCGATACCCCGAAGATCAATGTGAAGCCGATCGCGCCGAGTGCGTAGAGCGAACTGATCGCGAAGCCATCGATGAGAATTTGCAGTGGCAACATAGCGGCCCTTTATGTCGATGCCAATGTGGAACCGGTCCCCGCAACATGCGCCGCGAGGCGCGCGCGCCGGTTGGAGCGCACGCGCCTCACGATGCCAAGGCGTTTAGTTCGAGGCCGACTGCACCTTCACGAAGGCGGGGAACTTGACTTTCGCGTTCGCCACGGACTTCGGCCAGATCGCCACTTGCTTGCCGTTCTGCCATTGGAGGTTGATGCCGGTGATATAGCCTTCACCGTACTTCAACGCATGCGTGAACTGATCGTTCTTGCCGTAGAACTGCCAGCGTCCAATCGTCCCGACATAGTCGGTCTTTTCGAGTGCATCGACCATCTTGTCGGGATCGGTCGAGCCTTGATTGCGATGAATCGCGTCCGCGATGATGTACACGAGGTCATAGCTCGTGAAGCCGTCATACGCGGGCGATACGCCGGCAAAGTGCTTCTGATACGACTCGACGAAAGGCACCGTCTTTGGCGTCATCGCGACGCCGGGCGCCGCCGCCGACGCGGTGATGACGCCTTCGGTCGCGCCGTTGGTGTCTTTCCAGAAGCTCGTCGTCGTGGCTTGCGAACTTTGGCCGGTCATCGGAATCGGTACTTGCTGATCGTGCCATTGCACGGTCGGCTGCACGCCGACGTGACTGATGCCGGTCGTGATCGTGTCCGGATGCTTCGCTTCGATCTGGTTGAAGATCGGCGTGAAATCGGATGTGTCCGGATTGAAGCGGATGTGGTCCAGCACCTTGAGGCCCGCTTTCGGCAGGCATTCGAGGAAGCGCTCGTCGAGCGGCTTGGTCCATGCGGCGTCCTCGCTCATCACGACGGTCGTCTTCATCTTGAACTCGCCGACGAGCACGTCATGCGAGAAATCGCAGATGGACTGCGCGATGAACGCCGACGTCATCCAGCCGTGGAATGTGTACTTGTAGTGCTCGTAGTCGTCGTGAACGCGCTTCGAGATTTCATTGCTCGCCGCGCCCGGCGTGATGAACGGCATCTTCAGGCGTGCGGACCACGGCTCCATCGCGAGCGCGACTTCACTGATATAGCTGCCGATGATCGCGACCACCTTGTCCTGGCTCGCCGCGCGCTGGAATGCGCGCACGCCGTCGGAGGCCGATGAATGGTCGTCATACGCGATGATCTGGATTTGCCTGCCGTCGACGCCGCCCTTGGCGTTGATCTCTTCCGCCGCGAGTTGCGCGGCCTTGCTGATCGAAGCGCCCGCGACAGCGGACTCTTCGCTGATGACGCCGATCTTGATCGGCTCCCCTGCTGCATGCGCCGTGGCCGAGAGGCCCAGCCCCGCCATCACCGTACTCGTTGCGATGGCGGTGCTCACTCCCCGCCACGTCTTGCGCTTTGACATCTTCGGTCTCCTCTTTGTAATCGGTAATCGATATTGGAGCGACGACAGCCAGACACAGACACATGCAGCAATTAAGGATTTGCCGACAAACAGTAGCACTCACATTTCAAGCGCTGAATCAGTAATAACGATAAAGACGATCATGCGAAAACGTCATGAATGCCCCTCCATTCTTTCAAGCTGCTTTCGCTACAGGAATGCTTTGCGCGTGTCGGGTCGCAGCGATGGGTCGTTGAAGATGTCGGAAATTGAAGGGCTGCGGTTGACATAGGAGATAGGAACCGTCAGCGGGCTTCCAGTACTTGTGCCACGCGGGTGCGTGACGGTAATGACTGGCGCCCTGCTCGCGCCGCTATCGATCACCGATGCATTGACGCCGGAGGCCGCAACGGCCGCTATCTCGTCCTTCGTCGGAGCCGGCGAGCTTACGAGATCGAACCTGGCGGGTTACGTCCGCGAACCTTAAGTAACGCTTAAGAGCCCGCTTTGCGTGAATGCCGGAAGACATTTGGCGCGACGCTAACGGTATTTGCCGGACGTCATTTACGTTTCGATCGGGAACTTACAGATTTGGGCTCAGCAGTTACAATCGTCATACGATAACGCCGCTAAGCTTCCGTCACTCAAACAAGACAGAAACGGTGCGGATATGATTGGAAAGCCTTGGAAGCTCTTTGCGCTCGCGGCGGCAGTGCCTATCGTACTTTCAGCGTGCGGCGGCGGTGGAGGCGATGGCGGATCGAGCCCGCCGAATGGTACGCTCCACGTCGCAATGACGGACGCGCCGTCATGCGGTTTCGATCACGTGTACATCACTGTCTCGCAGGTGCGCGTCAACGCAAATGCGCAGGCGGCCGACAACGACGCGGGCTGGACAACCATTACGCTGCCCGCCCCGCAGAAAATCGACCTGCTCTCTCTCACGAACGGCGTGCTGGCCGATCTTGGCCAAACCGCGCTGCCGGCCGGTAAATACCAGCAAGTGCGCCTGCTCCTGAACGCGAATTCGGGCAACGCGCTTGCGAACTCCGTCGTGCCTACGGGCGGCAAGGAACAGCCGCTCGACACGCCCAGCGCGACACAAAGCGGCTACAAGATCATTCAGCCTTTCACCGTACAGCCGAACACACTGGTCGACCTGGTGCTTGACTTCAACGCCTGCAAGTCCGTCGTCACGCGGGGCAACGGGTCTTATGCACTGAAGCCGGTGGTGACGGCCACACCGACAACGGTGAGCGGCCAGATCTCTGGCTATGTCGCGCGCGCGGAAGCGGGAGCCACGGTGTATGCCGAGCAGGGCGGAAAGGTCATCAAGGGCACCATTGCTGACAGCACCGGCAAATTCGTGCTTTCGCCGCTCATCCAAAGTTCCACGCAAGGCAACTACGATGTGGTGATCGTCCAGAACCGCGTCGCTTCGGGCGTCGTGCGCTCGGTGCCGGTCGTCGTGAATACGAACACGCCGGTCTCGACGTCCGACGCACCCATTACGCTGCCCTCCTCGTCGATGAGCACCGTGAGCGGGACGGTGAGTCCAGCCGCTGATGCTCTCGTGCGTGCATTGCAGGTGATCGATACGAGCGCGTATGAAATCGCATCGGTCAACGCGAATCTCGATACGGGCGCATACCAACTTTCCTTGCCTGCGGCAGCGCCGCTCGTCAGCACCTACTCGGGCTCGCTGCCTGTGAACTTCGCGGCAGCATCGGCGGCAACCGGCCAATACAGGTTGGAAGCAGACGCGGCTTCGGGCGCAACGCAGTCAACGTCCGTCAATGCGACGACGAGCCAGAGCAACGTCAATTTGAGCTTCTGACGGGCAAAGAACCGGAACGCGAAGCGTCGAAACGCTTCCGTTCCAAAACGGAGATCATGATGAAAAGAGCGGTTCTACTCGTGTCACTGCTGGTTATGGCCGGCATGATCAATGGATGCGCCGTATACGTCCCCGATGCGCCACCGGTCGCAGTCAAGCCGCAAGGCGGTCCTGGCAATGGATTTTGCCCGCCGGGGCAAGCAAAGAAAGGAAACTGCTGAAGTCGATCATGTAGCCCAATCGGTTCTTGCCAATTGGGCTGCTTCCATTCTGCCGAGCCAAAACCAAGGATTAGCGCACCTCGAAACAAGATATTTACCGAGCTAGCCGGGGTGGCGCATACGCACCGTAATAAGCTCGACCTGGCCCACGGAGGTGAGAAGACGGCGAAAGATCGTTGCATCGAATAATGCATAACGAGCGCAATTGATAGCCGCTTCAATATCCCATAAATAGAGGAATGCTGAGTTCCTGAGCTAACAATAAGAACGGACGCGTCAGATGAACGCGGTTTAGCTGCGTCCAGGACATGCGAAACGGGTCCATCACGGCGAGGATGTCGCGTGAGATGGAACATATCATCGGCGGATTGCAGCGTGCCCGCTGCCGCCCACGCTCCCGAGGAACGATCGTTGCTGATCTCATTGGCGTTGATATCAACCAGGGAGATCAACCGTGTCAACCGAAAACAGCAGGATGGACATTACCGGCAAGGGCGCGCAGACGGCGGCAGGCCCGGGACCGGACGTGATGGCGGCCAGCACGCTGGACGGAAACAACGTCCTCAGCAGCGACGGCGATGATGTCGGAAAGATCAAGGACATCATGCTGGATGTGGCTTCGGGGCAAGTGGCCTATGCCGTCTTGTCGAGCGGCGGCTTCCTCGGCATCGGCGACAAGCTACTGGCAATTCCGTGGGGCGCGCTTACGCTCGACACCAACAACAAGTGCTTCAGACTGGCCGCCACGTCGGAACAGGTACGCAATGCGCCGGGCTTCGACAAGGACTCGTGGCCGGCCATGGCGGACGCGACCTGGGCCAGGAGTGTCCATCAACACTATGGCCGCACGCCATATTGGGAAGACACCTGGGTCAGCGATGCGACGGTTACCGGCTCACCTCGCGATGTCCTGTAATAAGCGGCAGCGGGAGGAGAATCAATGCGGAGTATGAAGTCCTTTGTGCGCCGCCGCGGCTTCGGTAAAAGCTACGGCGGATCTCTACGCTGGCCGTCCCTCTCCTTCGGCACCCACGCCGCCGCGCGGCACGTGTGCCGCAATCAGTTCGATAAGCAAGGTTAAATCGGCGGGCTTGATCAGATGATGATCGATGCCCGCCGATCTCGACTTGCGGCGATCTTCGTCCTGGCCATAACCGCTCAAGGCAATCAGCATGCAGTTTTTCAGCGCGGTGTCCGCGCGGATGACCCTGGCGACGTCATAGCCGTTCATGCCCGGAAGGCCGATATCCAGAACGGCAACCTGTGGCACGAATTTCTTTGCCAGCGCAAGCGCGGAGACGCCATCGTGCGCGCATTGCACCTCGTGCCCGTGCAGTTCGAGAAAGATCTTCAGGCTTTCCGTGGACGCAACGGAGTCGTCCACGACGAGCACCCGCACGTCACGCTTGCGACGCAGCGGCAGGACATCGGCGACGGCAGTTGGTTTCTCCGTCGCAATGGACGCCGGCAACTCCACCGTGAACTTGGCTCCCCGTCCGCGGCCGCCGCTCCAGCAACGAATCGAGCCTCCATGCAGCTCGGTCAGATGGCGCGCGAGCGTCAGCCCGATTCCCAATCCACCCTGCGCGCGATCCAGGGCGCTGTCCCCCTGTGCGAAGAGATCGAAGACGCGCGGAAGGAGCTTGGCTTCGATTCCCTCGCCGTCGTCGGTGACCGTGATGATGGCGGTCCCGTCGGAAAAGCCGGTTGAAAGACTGATGCGCCCGCCGGGCGGCGTGAATTTGGAGGCGTTGTTCAACAGGTTCGCGACAACCTGCGTGAGACGGACGACATCGCCCTCGACGATCAAATCGTTCGGACACGCTTCGCATGAGAAGGCCTGCGAGCGGGCAGCAAAGTGTGGACGGCTGGTTTCGACCGCACGATCGACCACGACGCGCAAGGAAAGTGGCTTGCGTTGCAGCGCCACCGCGCCGCGCGCGATCCTCGATACGTCGAGCAGATCGTCGACGATGCGCACCATGTGATCGAGCTGGTTTCCGATGATCCCGGTCGCCCACGTCATCACTTCGGCGTCGCCCGGCTCAGTGCTTCGCATCACGCTCACGGCGTTCGAAATCGGTGCGAGCGGATTTCGGAGCTCATGCGCGAGCATCGCGAGAAACTCGTTCTTGCGCCTGTCCTCGTCACGGAGGGCGGAAAACAGAAACGCATTTTCGAGCGCGATGGACGCGCGACTCACGAACTCGGTGACGACGGGCGCCGGCTGATGGTTTTCGTCACAGCGAACGATGCCGAAAGCGATGACCGCCTTGCGCTCCGCGCCGCTCAGCAGCGGATGAAACCCGACCTCCTCGAACTCGACTGCGTTCATCCTGTGTCCGCTGCCGGATGTCCATCCGAATATGCTGTTCGCGCCGCCGCGGCACACGAGACTTTCGCCTGAATCCACGATCTGTTTCGCGAGCACGAAGAACTGCTCGAGCGGAGCGATGGTCTGGCGCGCCTGCCCGCTGGCCGGATCGATCAGTGCGTAAACGGCCGGACCGCAGTGCAGCGATGTCCGCGCAGACGGTTCGCCGTCTATTTCGAGGTAGACGCACGCGACATCAGCCAGTGCAGGCACCGACGTGTCGAGGATGCGCGAAAGGGTTGTCTCCACATCGAGCGAACGCGTGAGCAAATGGCTCACGTGCGCCAGAAAATCGGCGCGCTGACGGGCCTGGTCCGCGGACGCGCGCTGGGCTTCCGCCCGCGCGAGTTCTTCTCGCTGCGCAGCGCGGGCGAGCAACTCGCGGTTCATCCGATACATTTGCACGAACACCCGCACTTTGGCGCTGAGAATCTCCGGCACGACAGGCGACGAGATATAGTCCACCGCGCCAAGCGAATAGCCTCGCGCCATCTCGGCATCGTCGACATAAGCCGTGACGAAGATGATCGGAGTCGATGCGGTCCGCCGATAAGAGCGCAGCATGCTGGCCGTTTCGAAGCCGTCCATCTCGGGCATGTTCACGTCGAGCAGTATGACGGCGAACTCCTGTTGAAGCACCGCCTTCAGCGCCTGCCGTCCGGACGACACCGTGACCACTTCCTGATCCGGGCCCTCGAGCACGGTGCGCAGAACCACGTGCTGGCTGGCAAGGTCGTCCACCACGAGGATGCTGACCTTGTCTTGCGCGGATACGTCGAGCATAGCCATACCCACGCTCCTAACGATGCAGCCACGCGCGCAGCACGGCAAGCAGATCATCGCGGTTGACGGGTTTCGAGAGGTAATCCCACGCGCCCGCCTCGATGCACTTCTCGCGATCGCCCTTCATCGCCTTGGCCGTGACCGCGATGATCGGCAGTGCCTTTCCGACTGGTCTCTTGCGGATTTCCCGCATCGTGGCGAGGCCGTCCATCTCGGGCATCATGATATCCATCATGACGATCTCGATTTCGGGATCGGACTCCACCTGCCGTATCGCATCGCGTCCGTTGTCGGCCCACACATGCCGCATGCCGAGGTCTTCCATGATCGTCGCGAGCGCAAAGATGTTGCGCATGTCGTCATCGACAATCAGCGCCTTGACGCCCTTCAACGCACTCTGCGACGCCCGCAACGCATGCAGAATGGCGCCGTGCTCCAGGGCGAGCCGCTTTGCATCGATGTGAAGCGCGGCGACGCTCAGATCCAGCAGTTGGTCTCGGCTTGCCGCGTGCTGCACGATAAAGCCTTCGCGGGCGTGTTTCCAGCGTGCGGGCGGGACATCGCCCGCCGCGCTCACGATGACCGGCAGCGGCGCAATGCTCTCGCGCGAAGCGAGTGCCGCTTCGATGTCCTCGGGTGAGATGCCGAGGATTCCGTCGGCGAGCACCAGCGCGTCAACGGGCTGAGACGATAACTGCTGCAGCAGCGCATCGCGTGAATTGGCAAAAACCACCGCGGCCTGCGTGCCCTGCAATGCACTGGAGAGCAGTTCCCGCTCGATCACCGATGAAAGCGCCACAAGAACGACGCGTCCTTTCGCCTCGATATACCGGGCCATCGATGCGAGCGCGTCATCCAGAATGGCCTGCGATTCGACCGGCTTGGGAAGAAAGGCGAAAGCGCCGGACCGCAGTGCGCGGTCGCGCGATTCATCGGTCGAGATAACGCACACCGGAATGTGCCGCGTGGCCATGTCGTTTTTTATTCGCGCGAGCACTTGCCACCCTTCCATATCGGGCAGAAACAGATCGAGTGTTATAAGGTCCGGCTTGAATTGATTGACGAGCATCAGGGCATACGCGCCGAATGCCGTGGTGAGCGCCTTGAACCCTCGCTGCCGCGCCGCATCGACCATGACGCGCGCGAAGGCTACATCGTTCTCGACGATCAGCACGACCCGGTCGCCCTGCACGATATTGTTCCGGTCGTCGGCGATATGCGTGCCCGCGACTTCATGCGGAATCTCGACGGCCAGTTCGGGCTGCGTCGCGAAGTCCGCGCGTGTGTGACTCGTGCTCGACGATACGTCCAGAACAGTCACGCCCGCTCCATCGCGGCGCGCGTGCTTTCTGCGCCCCGTTCTCACGAGTTCGTTCGCACGCGGCAAGAAGAGCGTGAATGTGCTTCCCTCTTCCGGCGCGCTGGTCAGGCGGATTTCTCCACCCAGCAGTTTGGACAGTTCGCGGCTGATCGCAAGGCCCAGTCCGGTGCCGCCATATTTGCGGCTGGTGCTGCCATCGGCCTGCTGGAAAGCCTCGAATACGATCTGCTGTTTATCGGGCGAAATACCGATGCCTGTGTCCTGAACCGAAAAGGCAATCACGGACCCCGCGCTATTCAGCGCTTCGTTGTCCTCGCCCCATCCTCCGAGCGCGTGCTCGATGGACAACGATACTTGCCCCTGATGCGTGAACTTGAAGGCATTGGAGAGGAGGTTTTTGAGGATCTGCTGCAGCCGCTTGAGGTCCGTCACGATCGACACGGGCACATCGCTATCCAGATGAATGACGAAATCGACGTTTCGCGCTTCGGCAACGTGGCGGAAAGTGCGCTCGACGTACGTCGTCATATCGGCAAGGCGATGCTCGGCAACATCGAGGACGACCGTGCCGGACTCGATCTTCGAAAGATCAAGAATGTCGTTGATGAGCATCAGCAGATCATTCCCCGAGGAATGAATGGTCCGCGAGTACTCGATCTGCTTGCCGGACAGATTGCCTTCGGGATTTTTGCAAAGCTGATCGGACAAGATAAGCAGGCTGTTGAGCGGCGTGCGCAATTCGTGCGACATGTTGGCGAGAAACTCTGACTTGTACTTCGATGTCAGAGCGAGCTGCTTCGCTTTATCCTCGAGTGCCTGACGCGCCTGTTCGACTTCCGAGTTCTTGCGCTCGACTTCCTGATTCTGATGCGCAAGCAGACGCGCTTTCTCCTGCAACTCCTGATTCGTCTGCTGCAGTTCTTCCTGCCGGCTCTGCAACTCCTGCGCGAGCGATTGCGATTGCGTGAGCAGATCTTCGGTGCGCGTGTTCGCTTCGATCGTATTGATGACGATGCCGATACTCTCGGTCAACTGGTCGAGGAACGCGAGGTGAGTCGAGTTGAAGCGCTCGATGGACGCCAGTTCGATCACACCCTTCACCTGCCCTTCGAAAACGATCGGCAGCACCAGCACGTTCTGCGGCACGACGCTGAGCAGACCCGATTCGACGCGATAGTCCACGGACGCCGATGGCGCCAGCAGGATCTTGCGCTTTTCGAAAGCACACTGACCGACGAGCCCCTCGCCCAGCTCGACTTGCTTTCCGTGCGAACGATGACCGTCCGACGCATAGCTCGCGACGAGCCTCAGTGAGGCGGCCTGATCGACCATCCCGAATACATAGAACTCCGCCTGTTGCACACCGACGACCGGAGCGAGTTCCGAGAGAATGAGCTGACCGACCGCGACCAGATCCTTCTGCCCCTGCAACATGCGGCTGAACTTGGCCAGGTTCGTCTTGAGCCAGTCCTGCTCCGTGTTGAGCGCGGTCGTGTCCTTCAGGTTGCGAATCATCTCGTTGATCGTGTCCTTCAGCGCCGCAACTTCACCGAGCGCCTCGACGGTGATGGATCGTGTGAGGTCGCCTTGCGTCACGGCCGTCGCCACTTCCGCGATCGCGCGGACCTGCGTCGTCAGATTGGCCGCGAGCTGATTCACGTTTTCCGTGAGCCCTTTCCACGTGCCGGCCGCGCCCGGCACCTTGGCCTGTCCGCCGAGTTTCCCTTCGACGCCGACTTCGCGCGCGACGGTGGTGACCTGATCGGCGAAGGTCGCGAGCGTGTCCGTCATGCTGTTGATCGTATCGGCGAGCGCCGCGATTTCACCTTTCGCTTCGACGGTCAGCTTGCGTCCCAGATCGCCGTTTGCGACTGCCGTCACCACGCGCGCGATGCCGCGAACCTGGCTCGTCAGGTTGCCGGCCATGAAGTTGACGTTATCGGTGAGATCCTTCCACGTGCCCGCAACGCCCTGCACATCCGCCTGCCCGCCAAGCTTGCCTTCGGTGCCTACCTCGCGCGCCACGCGCGTCACTTCGGAGGCGAACGAGCGCAACTGATCGACCATCGTGTTGATCGTGTTCTTGAGTTCGAGAATTTCGCCCTTCACGTCCACGGTGATCTTCTTCGACAGGTCGCCCGCCGCCACCGCCTTCGTCACGTCCGCGATGTTGCGAACCTGACTCGTGAGATTGCCGGCCATGAAATTCACCGAATCCGTCAGATCCTTCCAGGTGCCTGCGACGCCCTGAACATCCGCCTGTCCGCCGAGCTTGCCGAGCGTGCCCACTTCACGCGCGACCCGCGTCACTTCGGAGGCGAAGGAGCTCAACTGATCGACCATCGTATTGATGGTGTTCTTGAGTTCGAGAATCTCGCCCTTCACGTCCACGGTGATCTTCTTCGACAGGTCGCCCGCCGCCACCGCCTTCGTCACGTCCGCGATATTGCGCACCTGACTCGTCAGATTGCCGGCCATGAAATTGACGTTGTCCGTGAGATCCTTCCACGTGCCCGCGACGCCCTGCACGTCCGCCTGACCACCGAGCTTGCCTTCGGTGCCGACCTCGCGCGCCACGCGCGTCACTTCCGACGCGAACGAGCGCAACTGATCGACCATCGTGTTGATCGTGTTCTTGAGTTCGAGAATCTCGCCCTTCACGTCCACGGTGATCTTTTTCGATAGGTCGCCCGCGGCCACTGCCGTCGTCACTTCGGCGATGTTGCGCACCTGTGCGGTCAGGTTGCTGCCCATCGAGTTGACCGAGTCGGTCAGATCCTTCCACGTCCCCGCGACGCCTTGCACATCGGCCTGACCGCCCAGCTTGCCTTCGGTGCCGACCTCGCGCGCCACGCGCGTCACCTCCGAGGCGAACGAGCGCAACTGATCGACCATCGTATTGATCGTGTTCTTCAGCTCGAGAATCTCGCCTTTCACGTCGACGGTGATCTTCTTCGAAAGATCGCCCGCGGCAACGGCTGTCGTCACCTCGGCGATGTTGCGCACCTGTGCGGTCAGGTTGCCGCCCATCGAATTCACCGAATCGGTCAGGTCCTTCCACGTTCCCGCGACGCCTTGCACGTCCGCCTGGCCGCCCAGCTTGCCCTCGGTGCCGACCTCGCGCGCCACGCGCGTCACTTCCGATGCGAACGAACTCAACTGATCGACCATCGTGTTGATGGTGTTCTTGAGTTCGAGGATTTCGCCCTTGACGTCCACCGTGATCTTCTTCGAGAGATCTCCGGCGGCGACGGCCGTCGTCACATCGGCGATGTTGCGCACCTGCGCGGTCAGATTGCTGCCCATCGAGTTGACCGAGTCGGTCAGGTCCTTCCAGGTACCGGCGACACCCTTCACGTCAGCCTGACCGCCCAGCTTCCCTTCGGTGCCCACTTCGCGCGCCACGCGCGTCACTTCGGAGGCAAAGGAGCGCAGCTGATCGACCATCGTGTTGATGGTGTTCTTCAATTCGAGGATTTCGCCCTTCACGTCGACAGTGATCTTCTTCGACAAGTCGCCCGCCGCCACGGCCGTTGTGACTTCCGCGATATTGCGCACCTGACTCGTCAGATTGCCCGCCATGAAGTTGACGTTGTCGGTCAGGTCTTTCCATGTTCCCGCGACGCCTTTGACATCCGCCTGACCGCCGAGCTTGCCTTCCGTGCCGACCTCGCGCGCCACGCGCGTCACTTCGGAGGCGAACGAGCGCAATTGATCGACCATCGTGTTGATCGTGTTCTTGAGTTCGAGAATCTCGCCCTTCACGTCCACGGTGATCTTCTTCGACAAGTCTCCGGCGGCGACCGCTTTGGTCACCTCCGCGATGTTTCTCACCTGGCTCGTCAGATTGCCCGCCATGAAGTTCACGGAATCGGTCAGGTCTTTCCAGGTGCCCGCCACGCCCTGCACGTCCGCCTGACCGCCGAGCTTGCCCTCGGTGCCGACCTCTCGCGCCACGCGCGTGACCTCCGCGGCAAAGGTGCCCAGTTGCTCGACCATGCGATTGATGATCTTCGCCGTGCGCAGGAACTCGCCTTCGAGCGCCCGCCCGTCCGCTTCGAGCGCCATGCTCTTGCTGAGATCCCCTTGCGCCACCGCGCCGATGACGCGCGCCACTTCGCTCGTGGGATGAACGAGATCCACGATGAGCGAATTCACCGAGTCGATCGAGCGGCGCCAGAAACCCCGGGGATCGGGCAGGGTAGCGCGCTCGTAGATGCGGCCTTCCTTTCCGACTGCCTGGCTCAGACGCGCGAGTTCATCCGACATGCGGATGTTCTGGTCCACCACATCATTGAAAACGTCCGCGAGCTTGCCGTGCAGACCCGGCCAGTCGGCGGCAAGCGACGCCCCCTCTCCTTTTCTCAAGGCGATGAGCGCGGCGTAGATATCCCGGGTACACGCGTGCGCCGTGTCGGACGCCCGGAGAAGTTCGTTGGAGTCGCGCGCCTGTTGCAGCCAGAAGCCGCTCAGCCCTTCCTCGTCGACGCCGCGGCCATCGCGCACGCCCGCTGCCGCATTCCCCGTTGCGCGCCCGAGCGCCGACGACTGACGCGCGCATTGATCGGCCAGCATGTTCAGTTCAGCGGCTAGCTGTCCTTTCACGCCTGTCCAGTCGACGGGCAATTTCTGTACGCTCTCCCCTTCCCGCAAGGCAGCGACCGCCCGTACCATCATCTGGAATTCGCTGTCGGTCAGCGTGTTTTCTTCTTCCGATATGGTGTTCATTCCTGTCCCCGGTGTGGAAGTGTCTGCAAGCGTATCAAGTCGCGTCATGAAAGGAACACATTCCAGATCAAGGAATATGCCCCTTTACATTCGCGCGCGATGCTATGCCGATACACATTAAGCGACGCTTAAGCCAGGCGACAAGAAATTCGTCGACGAAGCTCCTTTAAACACCCGTCGGACGGAGTTCAGTAACTATTGCTGGTTTGATTTGCCGGCTTGACGAAAGAAACGGTAAAACTTTTAGCTCGGCGACTGGATTGCTTTCGCAGCCGGCGGAAGCTGATCTAAAAGCGAAATCAGCATTCCACTGCTGCGCTTCGCGTGCCGGCCCGACGAAGAGCCGGCACAGAGCGTGTTTCAGAAGCGTTTCGCGCCCAATCCCGGAAGTGCCTGTGTGCCCTCCAGCTCGACGGCCTTGAGCAGCTTCCGATCGATGTCGAGCAACTCTAGAATCGTCGGAGCGACCTGGGTCGTGAGCACCGGCGCATCGATCATCCGGCCCGCCTCGTGAGCGCCGGGCACATACACGATCAGACCGAGATGGCTATCGTCGGGTGCGTTGCCGCCGTGCTCCTCGTCTTTCTTCGCGCTCGTCGTGTAGATCACGCCGGGGTTCGGCTGAACGACGATGTCGGGCGTGCGGCCCTGCCCCGGATCGCCGAAGCGCTCCGCGAGCGGCTGGCCATAAAGAATGTACGCGCCCGGGCCGTCTGCACAGATGCCGGGCGCGTTGCAGCCCAGATTCGCCTTGAGCGTTTTTACGGCGGCGGCGAGCTGATTCTGATCTCGCAGCCAGACGAGGCCCACGTCGTCGGTCTGGATGAAGCCCGTGCCGGTCAGTCCGCTGCCGTCATTCAGGTTGCCGCTTTTCGTGTTCGCTTGCCCGATGTTCCCGCTCGCATCGAAGTAGTTGTTCGATTCGAGCAGCTTCGAGAGCGTGTCTCCGTTCTTAACGAGCTTCGAGTGATCGGCCGGCGACTGGCCATGCTTCGACGTCACGATGATAGCCGTCGATTGATACAGCCCGCGCTGTTTGAGCTCCGCCACCATGCGCCCGAGCGACGCATCGACATAGGCGATGGCCGCCGTCACCTGCGGCCCCGGCGTGAAGCTCGCGTCGAGATAGCCTCCGCCGTCGGCGACCGGCGCCTTCTGCGCGACGCTCAACGTCTGGAAGTTGGTGCCGAATATCGTCGGGACAGCGGCGGCGCGCTTCCCCGTGGAAGTCTTTCCGTCGATCTGGTTGATGATCGCCTGCACGTGATAGTCGTCGAACTTTTCCGTGTGCGTATAGACGTCCGTGTAGTCAGTGCCGGTTGCGGGGTCGACCGAGTTGATCTCGGTGCGCATGAGGTCGTCGACGCCATGCCCAGACGGGCCGTTGAGCCAGTCATAACCCCACGCGTGCTTGTCGGCCCATGCGGTTCGCGCGTTGGCAAGCTTCTCTTTGACCACTTCGAAAACCGTATTCGTCTTCACGTAATCGTGCGGATAGACCGGTTTGCACACACCGTCGACCTTGGCATTCGGAATAGCCTGCGGATTGAATCTGCCGCCCCCGTCGAGATGCGTGAGCGGACCGCCGTTCAACGCATCGTAGCCGGTGGTTTCGTCGAACACGACGTTCCAGCCTTGCGGGCCGCTGCACGACGTATCGGCAGGCGCGTACAGCGTGCGATCGTACGACACGTCATAGAAGAGGCCCGCGCTCTTCGGAGAGCCGCCCGTCACGAGCGCCGCCAGACCGGGAAACGAATCGGAAAGTCCGGGCGTATAGGCGTTGCGGTATGTCGTACCCGCTTTGGCGAGCACTGCGATATTCGGGCATGCGTTTGCCGCGATACAGCGCGCCACGTCCTGTTCGTGCAAGCCGTCGAAACTGATCAGCAAGACGCGCGAGACGGATTCCGGGTTGCCGCCGTGGCCATGTTTCCCGTCGACGGACGCAGCATTCGCACCTTGAGATGCAAACATCGCGAGCATGGCCGTAGTCATAGAGAGGCGCAATGCGCCCTGCAAGGTTCCTTTATTCATGTCGTTTCCTCATTGGTCGATCAGGACGTCTCGAACAGCCCCGACAATGTGCAGCGCCTTTGAGTCGACTCCGTGAACAAAGACTTTCGATTGGTTATTCTTCGAGATGAATATTTTTTCTTCCAGGAAGCGTTGTTAAGCATCGCTTAAGCAACGGCTCGAACCCTGTCTCAGGGGATTCGATCGCTCTCGCTTGATCGACATCTCAATACGGGCTCGAAGCCACCTTTTTAGGGCGGGATAAGGAATCGCTGGGTATTGCCGTAAACCCTATCGGCGAGCGCATCGCAATCGCACGCGATGCCCCGAGAAAAGAAGCGAATCACCTTTGAGCCTCAAATGAACTTGTCTTTTTCAAAAAAACTCTGGCTTCCGCTGATCCTCAGTCTCCTTTGCATGGTCGGAATGTCCATCGCCGACGCGTACCGGATGCGTCAAATACGCACTGAAGAGCGGATGATGGACTTGCAACACGCGAGCGAAGTGGTGAACAGCATCGTGAAGGCTTTCGCAAGCGAGGTTGCGTCAGGAAAGTTGTCGGAAGATGCGGCGAAGACACAGGCGCTCGAGAGCATTCGGCAAATCCGCTTTGGCGCCGACGGATATTTCACGGTCATCGACTCACAGGGAAAGGTTCTCACGCATGGCGTCAAGCCCGATTTCATCGGCAAGGTCATGCTGGATTATCACGATCAGAACGGGGTATTTCTATACCGCGATGCCATCGACCTCGTGAAACGTGACGGCCACGGCTATGTTCACTACGCGTTCGCCAAACCGGGCACGACGAAGCAGTTGCCCAAACTGTCGTACGTGCTCGCCTATCCGCAGTGGGACTGGATCTACATCGCCGGGGTCTATATCGACGACATCACGGCGGATTTCTATTCGTCCCTCGCGACTACCTTCGGCACGCTATTCGTGCTTGCGTTCGTGCTGGGCGCCATCGTCACCGTCCTGAACCGCGGGATTCTGCGTTCGATGGGCGGGGAGCCAGCCTATGCGGCAGAGATCGCCAACCAGATCGCTGATAACAATTTGACCGTTTCCGTGAAGACGGCGGCGAACGACCGCACGAGCCTGATGGCAGCCATGTCGCGCATGCAGGCGCAACTCCTGACAGCTATCGGCACAGTCAAGCAGTCCGCGGGCGCCATTGCGAACGCGAGCGGAGAAATCGCATCGGGCAACACGGACCTTTCGTCCCGCACGGAGGAACAGGCCGCTTCTCTCGAGGAAACAGCGGCCAGCATGGAAGAACTCACCGCGACCGTGCGGCAGAACGCCGAAAACGCCCGGCAAGCCAGTGGTCTTGCGGCCAACGCGCGCAGTGTCGCAAACGAAGGCGCGAAGATCGTTGGCGAGGTCGTCCATACGATGGCTTCAATCGACGAAAGCTCCGCGAAGATCGCCGACATCATCGGAATCATTGAAGGGATCGCTTTCCAGACGAATATCCTCGCGCTCAATGCCGCAGTGGAAGCCGCGCGAGCCGGCGAACAGGGCCGTGGCTTCGCGGTAGTGGCAACAGAGGTTCGCAGCCTGGCCCAGCGATCGTCCTCGTCCGCGAAGGAAATCAGGGAACTGATCGAAAACTCGGGAAGCCGGGTGCACGCGGGTACTGAACTGGTATCGAAGGCCGGCGAAACCATGGAACGGATCAGCTCGGCTGTTCAGCACGTGACCGACATCATGGACGAAATCGCCACGGCCTCGCACGAGCAGACTCGCGGCATCGAGCAGGTGAACCAGGCGATCAGTCAAATGGATGAGGTGACCCAGCAAAATGCGGCGCTCGTCGAGCAGGCCGCCGCGGCGGCCAAGTCGCTCGAAGACCAGGCCGCGCAGTTGCGCTCCGCGATGGCCGTGTTTCGCACGTAGCCTGATTGCTCGGCCCTTCGACGAAAACGACACGTTCTCGTCGAAGGGCTTGCCGCCGATGCGCGATTACTTCGTCGCAAACACCGATATGCCTCCATTTGTGAATTGAGTCGACGTGCCAGGCTGGAACGGCACATAGACTTGACCGAGACCACTGTCCACGGCTACGGAATGCGCGCCCGCTCCAACGGGCACCTTGTAGAGCAATTGCCGCGTCGCGCCATCGATCACGCCCATCTGCGGGCTGAACCCCGACGATGCCGCCGTACCGCTCGCTACGTAGTGCCGCGCGGGCAGGAAGTATCGATTCGAGCCCGGATCGTATGTCACCTGGTCGGTGCCGCCGAAGGGCACGGAGGCCAGTTGCGCGCCGGTGGTTCGGTCGAGAATCAGCGTAATGAGCGGATTGCCGGCGGAAGGATCGCATCCCACCAGCACGTCGTTGTTCGGTCCCAGCGCTATGCCTGTAGGCGAGCACTTATCGAGCGGAAAAGCCTTGCTGACAACCGGTGCGCCGGCAACCACCGATTTCGCCGTGATGACATCGAGTTCGCCATCGGGGTGCGCTGACGTGCCATCGTTATTGATGTAGAAGTTCTTCGTGGTCGAATCATAGGTGCAGGCCTCGAGCCCCGATGATCCATTGAACACCAGCTTCGACACCACGCTTTGCGTCGTCGTCGAGATGAAGGTGACGAAAGGCGGCGTCTCTCCAGGGCTCGCGTACATCACCAGATGATCGTCCGGGTCATAACATCCCTCGTCCACGCGTGAACCCGAATTGCTGACAGCAATCGTCTTGACCGTTTTGAGCGCGGCGGTATCGACGATCTTGACCGAGTCCACGTCGCCCACGTACAACGTATTCGTACCTGTAATGCCAACGATGCCGTCCGGTCCGGACGCGTCCGTCGATGCGCCGACGCCCGCGAAGGAGCCGGTAATCTGGGCAATGAGCGTATTCGACTTCGTATCGACGACATCGACGGACTTGTTGTTCCGATCGGTCAGATAGTATCGTCCCGCTTCCACGTAGCCGATATCGAAGCTGAATGGCGGACTCGACGCATTCGGCACGGCAATGTTCGTCAGCAGCTTCGAGTTCACGGGCGTGGATGTGGACGGTGTCGAGCTGGACGTCGACGAATCCGAGCTGTCGCTGCCGCCACATCCGGCTATCACGGCAGTTGCAGCAAGGAGTAGCACGATCAAAGGCTTTTTCATCAATTGGCTCCTTCGTTGGGACAGAACTGGCAAACCCGAGACTCTTTCCAGCGGAGCGCTGGTCTTTGCCGACCGAGCACCACTCGCATGGCGCGACTGGGTTATGAACCCGCCGCGAAACTCATGGACGCAAGCATGCTCAAGCATCCATAACAATGCACAGCAAATGATTTGATGGTTCCTATATGGAACTATTGATGGACGTATGACTGCTGTAATCTGTTTAGAACAGAACTCTGACGGTCTTAGTAATGTTGAAGGCAGACCAAAGAACCGTGGCGTTGCAAGCTTGCGTACGCTAACCGTTGCGGGGCCGCGCTTCGTTCGCGCCTCCCGAGGGCGCATCTCGTCTTCCGCTGTAAAGCGGCGCGTGGAGATTTGAAAGTTGTCTTCGTGACAAAGAAGCGCCCGTCAAACAGGCTTTAAGTGAAAACACCGATGCGGTCTGTCATCTTATCGACCGCTAAGTCAGCGCTAAGATTGGCGGATTCGATACACGTTATTTTTCTTAAGCTCGCGCTAAGGTTTCGCCGAATACAATCCCACTGGCGCAACGACTTATCTTTATCGACGAACGTATTTTATTTATTTAAGTAGCCGACTTTTTGCGTTAGACGCAACCACTTTCAAGCTATTGAAAAGGGCGAACGCAATGCTCGCCCTTTCACTGATCCTAGCAGTATTGTGTCGCCAAAATCCGCGCGACCGAGCGAACTCGCTTACTACTTTTTGGCAGCGTCGACCTTCTCATCGGCTGCTTTCTTGTTCGCATCGTTTTGCGCCTCGACTTTGTCCTTATCGGCTTTCGCTTGAGCCACGCTCGCATCCTTGCTGGCATCGCGCTTCTTCTTGTCGGCCTTGGCCTGAGCATCACGTTTCTTCTGGTCGGCCTTGGCTTGCGCCTTCGCCGCGTCTCCGCGCGCATTGGACGCTTCCCTTGCAGTCGTGGCCTTCTCCGTCTTTGCGGCCTTCTTGTCAGCGTCTGCCTGCGCCGAAGCCTTGTCTTCGTTAGCCGACGCCTGAGCCTTGTCGGCGTCGCTTTGGGCTTCAGCCTTCTTCTTGTTGGCGGTAGCCTGCGCTTCACTCTTCTCGCTGTTTGCCTTTAGCTGTGCCTTGGTGGTATCCGAAGTGCCCGATGTTTGCGCGAACGCCGTCGAGGCAAGCAGTAAAGACGCGAGAACCGTGGCAACTTTCTTCATGTTCTTCCTCCCTGGAGAGACGCCGATTTGAGCCAGCGCTCATGTTAGTGATAGCGATCGGCGACGTTATCGAACGCAGCCGATCGCACATGACTCAGCAAGCCGCGCGCCCGCCGGGAGCAAAAGTGAATCGATCGCATTTCGCACGGCGCGAACGGGCAGCGAGCCAGCCAAGAACACGCTGGATCGCATGTGCTGGCGACCGTCGAGAGCGTCATGCTTCCAGCGCGGCTCAAGGCAAACCGCGAAACACAGCTAAGATTGATGCTTCGACGCGCAAGCGAAACCAACGGAGGAAGACATCGAATGCTGACGATCTGGGGCAGAGCCAACTCGGTCAATGTGCAGAAAGTGCTGTGGTGCTGCGAGGAACTGGGCCTCGCATATGACCGCATCGACGCGGGCCTGCAATTCGGGCGCAACAACGAGCCCGACTATCTCGCGATGAACCCGATGGGCCGCATACCCACGCTGGTCGATGGCGATTTCGTCCTCTGGGAATCGAACTCGATCATCCGCTATCTCGCGATGCAATACGCGCCTGACAGCACGCTCTACCCCGCCGAGCCGAAAGTGCGTGCGAGTGCGGACCGCTGGCTCGACTGGTCGCTCTCCACGCTGCAGCCCGCCGAGCGCCCCGTCTTCTGGGGCTATATCCGCACGAGCGCGGCGGATCGCGACGCCGCGCAACTCGCCGCCGCCGCGAGCGAAGTGGAAAAGCTCTGGCGCGCCGTCGATGCGCATCTCAAGGGCCGCGACTATCTCGAAGGCGATACGTTCACCCTCGCCGATCTTGTCATCGCGGCCTATGCGCGCCGCTGGTTCGGCATCGCCGAACTCGTGCGGCCCGCCCTGCCCGCGCTCGAACGCTGGTATCTGGGCATCACGCAGCGCGCGGGCTTCCAGCGTTATGTGTCGCCCGCATTGACCTGAACCGGGACGCAACGCCATGACCATCGAACTTCATACCTGGAACACGCCCAACGGACGCAAGATCAGCGTCGCGCTGGAGGAAATGCAACTGCCCTACACCGTGAAGACGGTGAACATCACGAAAGGCGAGCAGCACGCGCCCGACTTCCTGAGCATCAGCCCGAACAACCGCATTCCGGCGATCGTCGATCCGGACGGCCCCGACGGCGAGCCTATCAGCGTGTTCGAATCCGGCGCGATTCTGCTCTATCTTGGCGAGAAGACCGGCAAGTTTCTTCCCGCGAGCCTGCGCGACCGCGTGCCGGTGCTCGAATGGCTGATGTGGCAGATGGGCGGCTTCGGCCCGATGCCGGGACAGGTGCATCATTTCCGCATGGTCGAAGCGGAAAGCGATCGACGCTATGGACTGAAGCGCTATTCCGATGAAACCCGCCGCCTGTACGGCGTGCTCGACAAGCGTCTCGCGCAGGTTGAATACGTCGCGGGCGAATTGTCCGTCGCCGATTTCGCGATCCTCGGCTGGGCGTGGCGGCACGAGCGTCATCAGGTTTCGCTCGATGATTACCCCAACGTCAAGCGCTGGTACGAAGCGCTCTTCGCGCGTCCGGGCGTCAGACGCGGCTTCGACGTCAAGCTCGACGATCTCGCCTGACGCCTGTTGCGAGGCCCGTATAAGGGCAAACCATGAGGCCGGACGTCAGGCTAACGTAAGTCGCGCGCATGATAACGATAAACTTGAGAACATCGGTGGCGCGGGCACCCTCGCTCGATCCGCGCTCGAGGAGACAACCATGACAGCCGGCATGTACGACGATGGCCTTCCCAAAACGGCCGCCAACTTCGCGGCGCTGACGCCGCTCACGTTCATCGAGCGCGCGGCGTCCGTGTATCCGACGCGCCCCGCCATCGTCCACGGCGATGTGCGGCGCAACTGGACCGAGACCTATGCGCGCACGCGGCGGCTCGCGTCGGCGCTCGTTGCACGCGGCATCGGCCTGGGCGATACGGTCGCCGCCATGCTGCCCAACACGCCCGAAATGGTCGAGGCGCACTTCGGCGTGCCGATGACGGGTGCCGTGCTCAACACGCTCAACACGCGGCTCGACGCAGCCACGCTCGCATTCATGCTCACACATGGCGAAGCGAAGGCGGTGCTCGTCGATCGCGAATTCTCGGAGATCATGAAGAAGGCGCTCGCGAGCGTGCCGCAGCCCGTGCTCGTGATC
The DNA here is from genome assembly GCF_056930355.1 of Caballeronia sp. 11_S32. Lineage (NCBI taxonomy): Bacteria > Pseudomonadati > Pseudomonadota > Betaproteobacteria > Burkholderiales > Burkholderiaceae > Caballeronia > Caballeronia sp. 11_S32. Next base: position 365,553 of record NZ_JBXOWH010000001.1, on the reverse strand, counting down.
GACGTCGATGATTCGCAGTACACGGGCGCGGGCGAACGCATCGGCGAAATCGACTATGAGGCGCTGCTCGCGAGCGGCGATCCCGCATACGAATGGTCGCCGCCATCGGATGAATGGAACGCCATCTGCCTGAACTACACGTCAGGGACGACGGGCAATCCGAAGGGTGTGGTCTATCACCATCGCGGCGCATACACGAATGCGATCAGCAACGTGCTGGAGTGGGACATGCCGAAGCACGCCGTGTATCTGTGGACGCTGCCCATGTTCCATTGCAATGGCTGGTGTTTTCCGTGGACCGTCGCGGCGCGCGCGGGCGTGAACGTGTGTCTGCGCCGCGTCGATGCGAAGACCATCTTCGAACTGATCAGAAGCGAAGGCGTCACGCATTATTGCGGCGCGCCGATCGTGCAGAACCTGCTCGTCAATGCGCCCGACGAGATGAAGGCCGGCATAGAACAGAAAGTGCACGCGATGGTCGCGGGCGCCGCGCCGCCCGCCGCGATGATCGAAGGCATGGAGCGCATGGGCTTTCAGTTGACGCACGTGTACGGGCTCACGGAAGTCTATGGCCCGGCCGCCGTCTGCGCGCAGCAAGAGGCGTGGAGCACGCTCGATATCGGCGAGCGCGCGCGGCTCAATGCGCGGCAAGGCGTGCGCTATCACTTGCAGGATGCGGTGACGGTGCGCGACCCGATGTCGATGGAACTCATGCCCATGGACGGCGAAGCCATCGGCGAGATCATGTTTCGCGGCAACATCACGATGAAGGGTTATCTGAAGAACACGGCCGCGACGGAAGAAGCGTTTCGCGGCGGCTGGTTCCATACGGGCGATCTGGCCGTCGCCTATCCGGATGGTTATGTTCGCATCAAGGATCGCAGCAAGGACATCATCATCTCGGGCGGCGAGAACATATCGAGCATCGAGGTCGAGGACGTGCTGTACCGGCATCCGGCCGTGCTTGCGGTGGCGGTCGTCGCGAAGCCGGATACGCGCTGGGGCGAGACGCCTTGCGCGTTCGTCGAACTGAAGGCGGGCGCGGAAGTCTCCGCCGAAGACCTGATCGCGCATTGCAAGAAGCATCTCGCGGGCTTCAAGGTGCCGCGCGCGATCGAGTTCTGCGAGCTGCCGAAAACATCGACCGGCAAGATCCAGAAGTTCGAGCTGCGCAAGCGCGCGGGCTCGGTCACGGCAATCGACGTTTGATGGAGAGTCAGCCCATGAGCGATGCACTCGTTAAAGTGGAACACGATGCATACGGCGTAAAAGGCGCGGTCCGGCTGACGCTGAATCGGCCCGGCGCGTTCAATGCGCTATCGGAAGCGATGCTCGAAGCGCTCGAAAGCGCGTTGAAGGATGTCGCCGGATCGGATGCGCGTGTGGTCGTGCTTGCCGGCGAAGGCCGCGCGTTCTGCGCGGGACACGATCTGAAAGAGATGCGCGCCGAACCCGCGCTCGACTACTATCGCGCGCTTTTCGCGCGGTGCTCGCGCATGATGCTCACGATTCAACGCATGCCGCAGCCGGTGATCGCGCGCGTGCATGGGGTCGCGGCGGCGGCGGGCTGCCAGCTCGTCGCCATGTGCGATCTCGCGGTGGCATCGAGCGATGCGCGCTTCGCGGTTTCGGGCGTGAATCTCGGGCTTTTCTGCGCGACGCCGAGTGTGCCGCTGACGCGCAACGTATCGCGCAAGGCTGCATTCGAAATGCTCGTCACCGGCGAGTTCATCGATGCCGCCACGGCGCGCGAGCGCGGCCTCGTGAATCGCGTCGTATCGCCCGATGCGCTCGACGATGCCGTGCACACGCTCGCCGCCACGATTGCCGCCAAGCCGCGCGAAGCGGTCGCGGCCGGCAAGGGGCTGTTCTATCGGCAGCTCGAAACGGGCATCGAAGCGGCATACGCGCTCGCATCGGAAACGATGGCCTGCAACATGATGGACGACGCCACGCTCGAAGGCACGCAGGCGTTCATAGAAAAGCGGCCGCCGCGCTGGACATGAGCGCTCAGCCCACGTGCTCGACCGGGTGCCTTTCGAGCCACGCGTTCTCTTCATCGCTGTATAAACGCGAGCGCGTGAGAAAGCGCAGTCCCGTCGGGCGTTCGAGCGAGAACATGCCGCCGTTGCCCGGCACCGCATCGATGATGAGTTGCGTGTGCTGCCAGTACTCGTATTGCGATTCGGTCATGTAGAACGGCACGCCGCCGATCGCACCGAGCTTGACGTCCGACCCGCCGACCATGAACTCGTTCACTGGAAAGCACATCGGCGCGCTGCCGTCGCAGCATCCGCCGGATTGATGGAACAACACGTCGCCATGCTCGGCCCTGAGCTTTTCGATCAAGTCGATGGCGGCGGGCGTCGCCGTCACGCGCAGCACTTCCTGTTCGCTCATGATGTCCCCGTTGTTCGAATCGGCCGCCGCGAGACGCAGCGGCGGCCCCACAGGTTTTAGAAGAAGCCGAGCGGCTTGTCGCTATAGCTGACGAGCATGTTCTTCGTCTGCTGATAGTGGTCGAGCATCATCTTGTGATTCTCGCGCCCGATGCCCGATTGCTTGTAGCCGCCGAACGCCGCGTGCGCCGGATACGCGTGATAGCAGTTGGTCCATACACGACCCGCCTGAATCGCACGGCCGAAGCGATAAGCCCGCGTGCCGTCGCGCGTCCACACGCCCGCGCCGAGGCCGTAGAGTGTATCGTTCGCGATCTCGAGCGCTTCTTCCTCGGTCTTGAAGGTCGTCACGGAGAGCACCGGCCCGAAGATTTCCTCCTGGAAAATGCGCATCTTGTTATGGCCTTTGAAGACGGTCGGCTTGATGTAATAGCCGTTCTTCAATTCGCCATCGAAGCTATTGCGCTCGCCGCCGGAGAGACACTCGGCGCCTTCCTGCTTGCCGAGATCGATATACGACAGGATCTTCTCCAGTTGCTCCCGCGAAGCCTGCGCGCCGATCATCGTCTTCGTGTCGAGCGGATGGCCCTGCGCGATCGCCGCGACGCGCTTCAACGCGCGTTCCATGAAGCGCTCGTAAATCGACTCCTGCACCAGCGCGCGCGACGGGCACGTGCACACTTCGCCCTGATTCAGCGCGAACATCGTGAAGCCTTCGAGCGCCTTGTCGAAGAAACTGTCGTCGGCATTCAGCACGTCCTCGAAGAAGATGTTCGGGCTCTTGCCGCCCAGCTCCAGCGTGACGGGAATCAGATTCTGGCTCGCATACTGCATGATGAGGCGGCCCGTCGTGGTCTCGCCGGTGAACGCGATCTTCGCGATGCGCTTGTTCGACGCGAGCGGCTTGCCCGCTTCCAGCCCGAAGCCGTTCACGACATTGAGGACGCCCGGCGGCAGCAGATCTTCGATCACTTCGAGCAGCACGAGGATCGATGCGGGCGTCTGCTCGGCCGGCTTCAGCACGACGCAGTTACCGGCAGCGAGCGCGGGCGCGAGCTTCCACACGGCCATCAGGATCGGGAAGTTCCACGGAATGATCTGCCCGACGACGCCGAGCGGTTCATGGAAGTGATACGCGACCGTATCGTGATCGATCTCCGAGATGCCGCCTTCCTGCGAACGCGCGGCGCTCGCGAAATAGCGGAAGTGATCGATCGCGAGCGGAATGTCGGCGGCCATCGTCTCGCGCAGCGGCTTGCCGTTGTCGATGGACTCGGCCAGCGCGAGACGCGGCAGGTTCTGCTCCATGCGATCGGCGAGCTTCAGCAGCAGGTTCGCGCGATCGGTGACGGAGGTCTTGCCCCACGATGCCTTCGCTGCATGCGCCGCATCGAGCGCGGCTTCGATATCGGCTTCGCGCGAACGCGGAATCGACGTGAAGGGCTCGCCGGTGATCGGCGAGATGTTGTCGAAATACTCGCCGCCCGCGGGCGGCACCCATTTGCCGCCGATGAAGTTGCCGTACTGCTTTTTGTAGGGGTATTCGGTGCTCAGGAACTGCATCTCCGCGTGATTCATTTCTATGTGCTCCTCGCATGTCGACGTGAACGGGCCGGCACTGCCGATGTCCGGCGCCGGTCGCCCTAGATTGCGAGTTCCATGCCATCGCCCGCGCGATGACGCGATGCACGCGAAAGCCGCATCGGCACGCGGTTTCGCATCGCATGGTCAGGGTTTATACGAAGGCCATGTGATCTGTTCACATTCAGAACACCTGCCCTGCCCTGTAGCGATGCGATACAGCATTGATGGAACCGTCAAAGCGTCCGGGAAGCACACGCATTGCCGCGCGAGCCGCGCCGATGCTGCGGGCAAACGCTTATGGCACGAGTGTTCATATTGCAAAGGCATTCACAGTTGTCTATGGTCATGCCCAGCCGTGGCAAAGCGTCGCATCCATATGTCGTCCCATCGCATGTTTGGGCGGCGCGAAATGGCCTTGCGAGCGCGCGATGCAAACCGCGTAGCCGCTCGCATGACCACGGCAGGCTGCTGTCCGGCGACCCCGTACGGCACCTCAAGCAAACGATGAGCGCGCACGTGCATGCATGACGCGCCACGGAGACCACATGAACAGCACAATCAATCAAGGGGCCGTGCACGGCCCGACAGGTTTCTTTTCCAAGGAGGCGACCATCGCCCGGCCCGGTTTCTCGCGCTGGATGGTGCCGCCCGCCGCGCTGGCTGTTCACTTGTGCATCGGGCAGGCGTATGCGTTCTCGGTGTTCAACGCGCCGCTCACGAAGGTTATCGGCATCACCAAGTCCGCGCCCGATGACTGGTCGCTCACCACGCTCGGCTGGATCTTCTCGCTCGCGATCGTGTTCCTCGGCCTGTCGGCGGCATTCGCCGGCAAGTGGCTGGAGAAGGTCGGCCCGCGCCGCACGATGTTCACCGCCGCGTGCTGCTTCGGCGGCGGCTTTCTCGTGTCCGCGCTCGGCGTCCATCTGCATCAGATATGGCTGCTGTATCTCGGCTATGGCGTGATCGGTGGCATCGGGCTCGGGCTCGGCTATGTGTCGCCGGTATCCACCTTGATCCGCTGGTTCCCGGACCGGCGCGGCATGGCAACCGGCATGGCGATCATGGGCTTCGGCGGCGGCGCGATGATCGCCGCTCCCGGCTCCGTCGCACTGATGAACCACTTCAAGAGCGCGACGAGCGCCGGCGTAGCCGAAACGTTCCTCGTGCTCGGCGTGCTGTATTTCATCTCGATGACGATCGGCGCGCTCGCGATCCGCATCCCGCCGGCGGACTGGAAGCCGGCTGGCTGGACGCCGCCCGCGACCGCCAACAAGATGATCACGAAGAACCACGTGCACATCGATCAGGCGTTGAAGACGCCGCAGTTCTATCTGCTGTGGCTCGTGCTGTTCCTGAACGTGACGGCGGGCATCGGCGTACTCGGCCAGGCATCGGTGATGATTCAGGAAAGCTTCAAGGCGTCGATCACGGCGGGCGCGGCGGCGGGCTTCGTCGGGCTGCTCTCGCTTTTCAACATGGGCGGGCGCTTCGTGTGGGCGTCGGCGTCGGACTGGATTGGCCGAAAGAATACGTACTTCGTGTTCTTCGTGCTGGGCGCGGTGCTGTATTTCCTCGTGCCGCAATTCGCCGGCGCGGGCAACATCGCGCTCTTCGTGCTGGCTTATGGCGTGATTCTTTCGATGTACGGCGGCGGGTTCTCGACCGTGCCCGCGTATCTCGCGGATATGTTCGGCACGGCGTTCGTCGGCGGCATTCACGGACGGCTTCTGACCGCGTGGGCGGCCGCGGGCGTCGCGGGTCCGGTGCTCGTCAATTACGTGCGCGCCTATCAGGTGTCGCATGGCGTCGCCGGCGCCGAGGCTTATACGATGACGCTGCATATCATGGCGGCGCTGCTCGTCATCGGCTTCATCTGCAACCTGCTCGTCACGCGGGTGCATGAGAAGCATCACATGAACATGCCGGCGCACGCCGCCAACTGAGATTCAGGAGAGAGATCCGCGATGAATACCCGCATCGACACTCATGAGGGCAACTCGTCCAATAAAGGGCTGCTGCTGATGTTCTGGGCGTATGTGCTGATTCCGCTCGCATGGGGCGTGACGAACACGCTCACGCAGGCGATCAAGCTGTTCCAGTAAGTCGGCAGGAAAGTTATCGCGCGCCGGAGGGCCGATTCGATGTCGGCTCACGGCGCGCGTTTCATTTGCGGCTTGCCGCCTGCGATGCGAGCCGCGTGCGATGCGAGCCGCGTGCGAGTCTCAATGCCCGCGCTTTTCCACCCTGTTCAGGCTGCGGCGCGCGAGCACGCTCATCAAGAGCGTGCTGCATACGAGCGCCGTGAGATACACGCCAGCCATCATCCATTCCACTTCGGTCACGCCTGTTCCCCTTTGAATTGAGCCACGGCCGGGCGCCGCGGGAGTGATTCACGCGATTGCAACTGCGTTCTGGCCTGATTTACGGCACGCGCGCGCAAAGGTTTAGCGGCGCGTTAAAAGAGGGTGCGCAAACGGTGCGTCAGGAAAATGGATCGAACGTTCTATTTACAAAACAGGCACGACCGCACGCGCCGGCGTATCGTTCGATTAGCGCCCGAAGAGCGCGCGACGACATTCCCCACAAACGAAAAAACGGTCCAAGACGATGAACACGTCCCGTCGCAGCTTCATGATTTTCAGCATCGGCATGGGCTCGGCGCTGTGGCTCACGCGAGCCCAGGCCGAGGCGCCGCGTCTCAGCGAATCCGATCCGGCTGCTGTCGCCGTCGGCTACAAGGAGGACGCCGCGAAAGTGGACAAGGCGAAGTATTCCAACTTCGCGGCGGGGCAGACGTGCGCGAACTGCTCGCTGTTCCAGGGCAAATCGAGCGATGCCTGGGGCGGCTGCACCCTTTTCAACGACAAGCTCGTGGCCGGAAAAGGCTGGTGCGCATCGTACACGAACATGTAATACCGCTTCAGCGCACGGAATAGCCGACGAAACGCCAGACCTTGTCCGAATCGAGGATGAACGTCACCATCTCGCGTGACGACTGATGGGCCTGGCTGAACTGGGTATCGAAGAGAATGTTGATGTACGCACCGGCCGGCATGTTGCCGGAGCCGTCGTAGTGGTAATGCTTGACGCCCATCGGCATGCGCATGCCCGGCGTGCCGAGCGGCGAGCGGTCGTGTGTAATCTTCTTCGTGAAGTCATCGCGTGAAATGACCTGTTTCGCGATGGGCGACGCCTGATCCCACACCTCGCCTGTCTTGCTTTGATCGATCAGCCTGACGACGGCCAACGCAACCTGAGCGATGTCCTGGTCTTGCTTGTCGAGCGCGTCCTGCTGTTCCTTCGTGAGCGAGCGGGCAGCGGCGGATTGAAAAGCTTGCTGCGGAGCCTGGGCCTGTTGCGCCTGACACGCGATGCTGGTCGATATCAGCAGAAGCGCGCCGAGTGAAAGTTTGATGCGTGCGTTCATGTTTCAGAAGATGCTCGTGATTTGCCAGTGGATTGTATCGCCGTCACGGCAATGGACGATAAGAAATACTGAGTTTCATGATCTTGAATGATTTCCGGATCAATCAGACGCTCGCTTGCGTGCCAAGAAAATCGTTCAATCTCGCCGCGATGAGCGCGCGCCGCTCGGCGAGAAATGCCTTGTAGCTCGCGAGATCCAGCAACTCCGGAGAAGTGGGTATCGCCTGCGCGTCGAATGGTTCGATACCATGCTGTTCGATGAGACCCGTAAAGTAGTACAGCGGCAACTTGTCGCTGATCGCCCTGTTCGTCCGTCCGGAGATAAACGCGAGATTCGCTATGTCGTCCGCTTCTCTCGGCGTATAAGCATGCTTCAGTTGGGCTTTCGGAAAGAGATGATGAAACTGCAGCTTGTGCTGCGCACCGGAGTGATCCAGCGATATCGCGAGATTGGAGCGCCAGTCCTTTGCACCGGCATTGCGGAATGCGAGGAACATCGTCTTGAAGAGCGCACTGCGCCGGTTGCGGCCTTCCAGTTCACCCGGGGTGATATCGAGCCGCCCGACTTGCAGACGCAGACGGTCGATCAAATCCTGCATCGTCCCGCCGCTTCGGATAGTTGCGAGATCCTGATCCAGAATGGTTTCACTGGAGCCGCGAGAAAAGCGCCCCTTCGCATTGGCGACGAGTGCCCAGTGCCTGAGTTGCCGGGCCTCGTGCGCACTCAACTTGAAGCGGCGCGCGTGCCCGAGATAGGCGATCACGATCAAAAGATACGGTGACGACAGCAACGCCGGGCTGTCCATTCCGAGATTGCTCTTCGCGAAGTTCAACCCGAAAATCATGCCCTCGCATGCTTCCTTCCACGAAGTCTGCAATACGTCGAGCGTCAGGCTGCCCACCGTGAGGAATCTTGACTGGCCCGTCGCGAATGCAACCAGGTTCTTGAGGTGCAGGCCGAGTTCGAGATCGAATCCCGTCTTCGCGCATTCGGATTGGAAGTCCAGAAAGATATGCAGCGAGCTGCGCCATTTGGCGGTGATCTGCGCGAGCGCAAGGTCGGAGCTGCGCAGCTTCGCGCCGAGCGAATTCACGCGAACGAAAATCTCCGTGACTTCATCGTATGACAACGTGCGTTCGAGCACGTCCATGCGATAGAGATACTTGCGAATGCCCCTCAGCCTTGCGAGACGCTGGCTATACTTTTCGTAGCGAGGATCGTCGAAGTCCGTGATGCCGGCCTGCTTGAGGAACATCTTGTCGCTGTCGCTCCTGAAGACGTCCGACACGCGAACCCATTGCGGCATCTGCTCGAGCTTGCGCGTCGACACGACGAAGGTCATCTTGTCGAAGCGCTTTTGCAGTTCGTCCTCGGATGAATCGGCATGATCTTCGACTTCTTCATCGTCTTCGTCGATATCTTCGTCGTCCGCATCGTGCTCCTCGACTTCGGTCACGATGGTGAGCTGGTCGGGATGTTCGAGATTGAACAGAATGTCGATGGGCCTGCGCCGCCCTCGCACCGTGACGGGCTCACCGCGAATGATCGCTGAAAGCGATGTCAGCCGCTGCTGGCCATCGAGCAGGAGACGTGTGCTTTGGTAGGGATTCTTCGTTTGACTGACCGCGAAATCCTGCAGGGCAATCTTTTCATCGGTTTCCCACAAAAGAATCGCGCCCGATGGATATCCGCGATAAAGCGAATCGAGCAGGTCGCGCACGCGCGTGGAGCGCCAAACGTACTGCCTCTGCATCTCCGGGAGCCGTAGTTCGCCGCGCTCGATCATCGATACGAGTTCTTCGACTGTTGCTTCTGCTTTTGCCACTTGTTTCCTCTCTCAGCAGGACGGGGTTTGCGCGTTCTTGTAATGGCCCGAATTCTAGTGACATGCAGCGCAGGCAACCTCCGCTTATCTCAATAAGCGAACGCCACGGCTGCGCGTCGGACCGCGCACATTCCTTGCTGCCCGTAAGAGAAGATCAACTCAGTACCTAACGCCGAGGTTGAAAATGCGACTCGTCGACTGGAACATCCAATGGGGACGCGGCGTGGACGGCCGCGTCGATCTCGCGCGCATTGTCACGGAAGCCAAGGCGCTGCACGACTTCGATGTGCTGTGCCTGCAGGAAGTCACGCGCGGTTTTCACGAAAGCGAACAGGCGGGCGGTCTCGCGGGACGCCCGAGCGCCGATCAGTTCGCCGAGCTCGAAGCGCTGATCCCCGGCGCGGCTGTCATAGACGGAATCGGCTCCGACTTGCCGCCCGTGGGCGCGGGCCTCGCGCGCCGCCAGTTCGGCAACGCGATCGTCAGCCGCCTGCCGGTGCGTCAGGTGTTGCGTCATTCGCTGCCCTGGCCCGCCGACCCCGCCAAACCATCGATGCTGCGTATCGCGCTCGAAGCCGTCATCGACACGGACGTCGGCCCATTGCGCATCATCAGCACGCATCTGGAGTTTTATTCGGAGAAGCAACGCGTCGCGCAAGTCGCGCGACTGCGCGAGCTGCACGCCGAAGCCTGCGCGCACGAGCGTCAGCCCGCGAAGGCCGAGAGTCAGGCGAGCCCGTTCGCCGATACCGCGCGGCCGGGCTCCGCGATCATCTGCGGCGATTTCAACAGCGCGTTCGAGGCATCGGCATATCGCGCGATGCTCGATCCGATCGCGGATGCGCCCTCGTTCGTCGATGCCTGGACCCGCGCGCATCCGAACGAGCCGCGCGCGGCGACCGTCGGCCTATACGATCACGATCAATGGCCCGACGGTCCGTTCGCGTGCGACTTCATCTTCGTCACCGAAGACCTGAAGCCGCGCATCGCCGGATGCGAAGCGGATCAGAAGAGCCGGTCATCGGACCATCAGCCGATGTGGCTAGAGTTGCGTTAAGCACCCTCTTCGCGTGCAAGCCCGTATAGCGCCTGCAATACCGCCGCGCGCGCCTGACCCACGATCATCCCGCGCCAGATATCGTCGTCGATATAGAAGGCCGCGCGAATCTGCCTGCGGATATCGGCCTTCAACGCTTCGGGTGCATCGGCGTGATGGCGCACCCACACATCCGTGCGCAACATGTCGAGCATGTCGGTGAGCGGCACGGTGCCGTACTCGATCGCGATCGATGCAGCCGCCGCACGCGGACACGTTTGCCGCAACGTATCGAGCAAGGGACCGGCGACATCCGCCGCGATCGACGTGCCGTCCGCCGGGCTCGTCACGTCCGCGCCCCACCAGCGCCGCGCGCGCTGCACGTCGCCGACGCAAATCTTCGCGCCGAAGCCGCTCGGTCCCAGACCCGTATGAAAATCGATCCAGCCGATCGCCTTGCACGTCTCCCCGTATTCCGCGAGCAACGCGCGCATCGTGCGCGTGCTCCATGCGGGCGCGTCGCCGCCGTAGAACATGCCTTGCGCGTGCGTGTACTGCCCCGTCGTCACGGCTTGCTGATACGCCCATTGGCCACGCGTTTCGATATAGCCGCGAATCGCGGCGACGTTCGCTTCGTCCGGCGGCCAGCTCGCGGGAATCAGCAGATCATGCAGCTCCGCGTAACCCGGATTGCGCGGCAACGGCTCGCCGAAATCCACGCTGTTGCGGTTCAGATCGACATTGCCTTCGGTCGTGCGGCTCAAATACGAGAAGCCATACGGATTGATCGCGTGCACGAGCAGCATCGCGACACCGAGCTTGTCCATCAGCGCGGGCAAGACGTCGTCGCGCATCAACGCGATCTGCGCGCCCGAGCCGCAAAAGCCTTCGACGCCATGCGTCGCTGACGTGAGCACGAGCAGGCGCGTGGCCTCGCGCGGACCGATGCGCACGATGTCGGTTGCGAGCGTCTCGCCTTCCAGACCGTCGATGCCTTCGAGCACGCGCGTATCGACCGAGAGCTTTCGCTGTGACGCGGTATCGAGAAAGCGCCGACGCGCGTCCTGGTATCTCGATGAAAACATGTTCGTCTCCTCAGCTACGCGCGAGGAACTTCTCGACGAGGCGCACCCAATACGTCGAGCCTAGCGTGAGCACATCGTCGTTGAAGTCGTAGCTGCTGTTATGCAGCATGCACGGTCCGATTCCATGACCATGATCGCGATGCCCGCCCAGTCCATTGCCGATATATCCGTAGCAGCCGGGCCGCTCGAGCAGCATGTATGAAAAGTCCTCGGCGCCCATCGTCGGGTCGACGTTCGTGTTCACTTTCTCCGCGCCCACGACGTCGCGCATCACGCCCAGCGCGAAATGCGTTTCCGCTTCGGTATTCACGGTCGGCGGATAGTTGCGCACGAAACTAACCTCGGCCTTGCATCGATATGCCGCCGCCGTCGCCGCGACGATCTCCTTCATGCGCGTCTCGATCAGATCGAGCACGTCGACGGAAAACGTGCGCACGGTGCCGGCGAGCGTCGCGGTCGTGGGAATCGCGTTGACCGCGTGGCCCGCCTGCATTCGCGTGATCGAAAGCACGGCGGCATCGATGGGCCGCTTGTTGCGCGTCACGATGCTCTGCAAGCCCGTGCCGATCTGCAGCGCGGTGAACACGGGATCGACCCCATCGTGCGGAATCGCGGCATGCGCGCCCACGCCTTCGATGCGAATCTCGAACTCGTTGCTCGATGCCTGCGTCGCGCCGACACGCGCGCCGAATTCGCCCGCCGCCATGCCGGGCCAGTTGTGCAACGCGAATACGGCATCGACGGGAAAGCGCTCGAACAGGCCATCGTCGATCATCGCTTTCGCGCCGCCGCCGCCCTCTTCGGCCGGCTGAAAGATGAACACGACAGTGCCGTCGAAATCGCGATGCTTCGCGAGATATTGCGCGGCGCCGAGCAGCATCGCGGTATGGCCGTCGTGGCCGCACGCGTGCATCTTGTTCTCATGACGCGACGCGTGCGCGAACGTGTTGAGCTCGGGGATGGGCAGCGCGTCCATGTCGGCGCGCAAGCCGATCGCGCGCGTGCCCGTGCCTTTCCTCAACACACCGACGACGCCCGTCTTGCCGAGCCCGCATGTCACTTCGATATCCCAGCTTTCGAGCTTCCGCGCGACGAGCTCGGCGGTGCGCGCCTCTTCGTAGCAGAGTTCGGGATGCGCGTGGATATCGCGGCGTATGGCCTGAATCTCGTCGCGCGACTGGGCGATCTCCGGAATGATCGACATGCTTTCCTCTTGTGTTTGAGTGAACGGGCTGCGTTGCTATGCCCGAAGCATTGTCGATGGCCGGAAATCACAGCGAAAGCTGATATTTCTTGTGCGTGACTTAAGGAAAGCTTTAGCTTTCCCGCGGCGACAGGGCGCCATGCGAACGCATGCGGATGCGTTCCTGCACGACGCTCATCACCGCGTGCCGGTCGTGAATCTTGCGCTCCAGCATGCCCACGACGCGACGCGGCGTGTTCTTCGCGAGCGGCAGCACGCGCAACGCCGGATCGCTCGCCCACGATCCATATTCGAGCAGCGGCACGACAGAGACACCCGCATCCTGCCGCACCAGTTCGACGATCACTTCCAGCGAATTCAATTCGAGAAACTCATTCACCGCGAGCCGGTTGTGCTTGAGCGCGCGCTCGATCATCGCGCCGGTGCGCTGCGCGCGATCGAAGCGCAGGAACGGGCGGCTCGCGAGCATCTCGGCGGCGCTCGCGGGCGCGCTGCCCGGCGAGCCGATAGCAACGAGCGGCTCCGAATAAAGCGGCGTCCAGTTGAGGCTCGCGGGCGTCTTGCCCGCCATCTCGACGATTACCGCGGCATCGATTTCGCCCGCCTCCACTTGCGGCGCGAGCGCGAGCGCCTTGCCGGTGAAGAGCCGCACATCGAGCCTCGGATACTGGCCTTTCAATTCGGTGACGACGGATGCGAGCGCGCCCATCGCCGAATCGACCGCGCCGATGGAAACCGATCCGGCGATTTCATCGTCGAGGCCGGTGAGCCGCATGCTGTCGTACAGCGCGACGATGCGCTCGGCCTGCGGCAACACCTGCTTGCCGATGCTCGTCAACCGGTTCGTGCGGCCCACGCGATCGAAGAGCGGCCGTTTCAGATCGTCTTCGAGCGATTGCATCTGCATGCTCACGGCGGCTTGCGTGAGCGCGACTTTCTCGGCGGCGGCCGCGAAAGAGCCATAGCGCGCGACCGCGATAAAGGTGCGCAGGAAGCGAATGTTGCTCATGGATCTAAGGGACAACCCGGATCGTTCGATCAGGTTTTCTTGAGTGTCAGTTTAGAAATTCTATATTTTCTTATTTCAACTCGGCGTAATGTTGGCGTGTTGCAGCGGCTCGCGCCTGCCCGGAGCGGGCCAACAAAAAGCGGATGTCGTCGCACCAGATCAATCGCACCACGCCACGGAGTGCATTCGATGAGCACCGTATTACCTGCATCCCACGCGGCCGACGAAAACGCCGCACTCAACCTGTCCGGCCGACGAGCCATCGTCGTATCGACCATCGGCAACGCGCTCGAATGGTTCGACTTCATGGTCTACGGCTTCTTCGCCGTCATCATCGCCAAGCTGTACTTTCCCGCTACGAACCCCACCATCTCCCTGCTCGCGACCTGGGCGACCTTCGGCGTCGGTTTTCTGACGCGGCCGCTCGGCGGCATCGTGCTCGGCGCGGTCGCGGATCGCGTCGGGCGCAAGTCGGCGCTCACGCTCACCATCTCGCTGATGGCGGTCGGCATCGCGATCATCGCGTTCGCGCCGACGTATGCCGCCATCGGCATCGCCGCGCCCTTGCTGATGCTGCTCGGCCGCCTGATTCAAGGCTTCTCCGCCGGTGGCGAAGTGGGCTGCGCGACGGCGTTTCTCGTTGAATACGCACCCGCCAACAAGCGCGGCTATTTCGGCAGTTTCCAGATGGTGGCGCAGGCCGCGGCGAGTCTCGCGGGCTCGTTCTTCGGCGCGGTGCTCACGCGCACGCTGAGCCCAGAGCATCTCAATAGCTGGGGCTGGCGCATTCCGTTCGTGATCGGCCTGCTGATCGTGCCGGTCGGTTTGTATCTGCGCTCGAAGCTCGACGAATCGCCCGTGTTCGTCGAGAAGGCGCAGAAGAACGAGCTGACCACGCGCCCGATCCGCGATACCGCCACGAAGCACTGGATGCCCGTGCTCGCGGGCTTCGGCCTCACGGTGTTCGGCACCATCGGCACGTACATCTTCCTTCTGTATCTGCCGACGCACGCGACGCGCGTGCTGCACATGGCGCTCACCGATGGCCTCATCAGCTCGACGATCGGCGCGCTCGTGTATCTCGTCTGCTGCCCGGTGTTCGGCCGCCTTTCGGACCGCATCGGCCGCAAGAAGCTGATGGCCACCGCGCTCACGCTGTCGCTCGTCACCGCGTATCCGATCTTCGCTGTGCTGACCGCGCATCCGAGCCTGCCGATGCTGGTCGTGTGTCAGGCGCTACTGATGACCTACCTCGGCATCTTCCAGGGCTGCTATCCCGCGTTCATCTCCGAGCTGTTGCCTTCGAGCGTGCGCTCGACGGGCATCTCGGTGAGCTACAACGTCGCGGTGATGATCTTCGGCGGCTTCGCACCGGCCATCGTGCAATGGCTCACGATGACCACCGGCGATCCGCTCTCGATCTGCTACTACGTGATCTTCGGCAGCGCAGTCGCGCTCCTGACGATCTTCCCGCTGCGCGACCGCTATAGCGAAGCACTGCGCTAAGGCGCTGCATCGAATCGGCAAAGGAAGGAAAATGGGCGGCCTGCACGGAAGAACGGCGCGCTTAAGTCTGACTTAAGAATGCGTGCTTAATCTGAAGCCTGACCGACCCACCCCTCCTTCCGGCCGCGCAAGCGGCCATTTTTTTTGGAGCCACGCGATGCAACTGATCCTTCGCCTGATCATGATCCTCGTGGTGCTCACCGTCTTCACGACGGTCGGCGTGTTCCTGCTTTCGCTGTTCGCGCGGACCGTGCTCACGCACTGAGCGCTTCGCCCGCAGCGGGCATGCTTCGTGCGCGAGCAGCACCGCATGCCCCGCCGGCTTTCGATCGGGAAAGTTTCGCGGCGGATGCCTATACTGGCTGAGTGTCGTCTTTCGCCGCGTCGTCGGCGCCCGAAGGTCCTGCGCCCCGGCGCGCAGACCCTTTTTTGCCGCCCTTCCTCCGCGCCATCGGCGCGCGACACGCTTCGCCGCATCTTCGCCTCTCTCGCGCTTTGCCGCTCATTGCCGCTGCTTTGGCCGCATCCAGTGCAGCAGCTTGCTGCACTATTTCAGGAGATTGCTCGATGCCACAACGTCCCGTCCCCCAATCGAAAACCACACATACCGATACGCCGAACAAAGCACTCGCGCCCACGCCCGCTCAAGCCGATGGCGCGTCCATCACTTTCACGATGACCGTCAACGGCCACAGCGAAACGCTTTCGCTCGATCCACGCACGACGCTTTTAGATGCATTGCGCGAGCATCTTCATCTGACAGGCACGAAGAAAGGCTGCGATCACGGTCAATGCGGCGCATGCACCGTTCATGTGAACGGCCGCCGCGTGAACTCGTGTCTCTGCTTCGCGGCCGCATGCGACGGCGACACGATCACGACGATCGAAGGCATCGGCGAAGTGGAAGCGCTGCATCCGCTGCAAGCCGCGTTCGTCGAATGCGACGGCTATCAGTGCGGCTACTGCACGGCCGGCCAACTGATGTCGGCGGTCGCGCTGCTCGACGAACCCATCGGTCCGAGCGACGACGACGTGCGCGAAGCGATGAGCGGCAATCTGTGCCGCTGCGGCGCGTATCAGAACATCGTCAGCGCGATCCAGTCGGTGCGCGCGAACAAGTCATCGGCAAAGTAAGGAGAGCGACATGGACACGTTTCAGCTCTCCCGCGCGCGCGACATGCGCGACGCGATCAACGCGGGCGCGCTCGCGCATACCGCGCAACAAGGCGCGGAAGTACGCTTTCTCGCGGGCGGCACGACGCTGCTCGACCTGATGAAGCTCAACGTAGAGCGGCCGATGCGCGTCGTCGATATCAGCCGTCTTCCGCTCGACAAGATCGAAGCGACACCGGACGGCGGCGTGCGCATCGGCGCAACCTCGCGCAATTCGGATCTCGCGCATCATCCGCTGATTCGCGAACGTTACGCGGTGCTCTCGCAAGCGGTGCTCGCGGGCGCCTCGGTGCAACTGCGCAACATGGCGACCACCGGCGGCAATATCCTGCAGCGCACGCGTTGCGTCTACTTCCGCGATACGACCTCGCCGTGCAACAAGCGCGAGCCCGGCACCGGCTGCTCGGCGATTCAGGGCTTCAATCGCATGATGGCGATCATGGGCACGAGCGAATCGTGCATCGCGAGCAATCCGTCGGATATGTGCGTCGCACTGCAGGCGCTCGAAGCGACGATTCATATCGAAGGCACGGGCGGCAAGCGCGCGATTCCCATCGACGAATTCTTTCTGCTGCCGGGCACGACGCCCGATCGCGAGAACGTGCTCGACGCGGGCGATCTCGTCACGCATGTGACCTTGCCGCCGCCGGTGGAAGGCGCGCGCTCGTGCTATCTGAAGCTGCGCGATCGCGCGTCGTATGAGTTCGCGCTGGCGTCGGCGGGTGTCGTGATCGGCGTGAAGGACGGGCGCATCGCCCATGCGCGGGTGGGACTCGGCGGCGTCGGCACGAAGCCGTGGCGCTCGCGCGAGGCGGAGAAGGAACTGCAGGACGCAGCGCCCGATGAAGCGACGTTCAGGCGCGCCGCCGATGCCGCGCTTAGCTCTGCGAAGCCGCAAAGCGAGAACGGCTTCAAGGTCGAGCTTTCGAAGCGCTGCATCGTGCATGCGCTGAAGACGGCCACGCAAACTTCCTGACCACGACCGAGGAACCGAACATGTCCACCGCGCCCGACATCACGCAGTCCTTCATTGGACGGCCCCAGTCGCGCATCGACGGACCGCTGAAGGTTTGCGGCCGCGCGACTTACACCTCAGACGTCGACTTGCCCGGCATGTTGTATGCCGTTCCGGTCGGCGCAACCATCGCGAGCGGCAAGATCACGTCGCTCGAATTCGCCGGCGCGCAATCGATGCCCGGCGTGAAGCTGATTCTTCATCGCGGCAATATCGGCCGCTTCTATCGCATTTCCGGCAATTCGATCGATACCGGTTTCGTCGACGAAAATCGCCCGCCCTTCGAGGACGACATCATTCGCTACTACGGGCAATACGTCGCGCTCGTCGTGGCCGATACGTTCGAAGCGGCGAGCGCGGCGGCTTCCGCGATCAAGGTCGGCTATGACAGGACCCCGCACGATGTCAGCACGGCGCTCGATCCCGGCAAGAAGCTGGATGTACACAGCGAGCGCGGCGAGCCGGACAAGGCGTTCGACGACGCGCCCGTGAAGATCGACGAAACCTACGTGACGCCCGTCGAGACACATAACCCGCTCGAGCTGCACGCGACTATCGCGCACTGGAACGGCGAGAGTTATACGTTCTATGAAACGAGCCAGGCTGTCAGCAATCATCAGGGCACGCTGATGCAGATGATGGGCCTGCCGAAAGAGAAAGTGCGCGTGATCTCGCGCTATCTCGGCTCGGGCTTCGGCAGCAAGCTGTGGATGTGGCCGCATTCGCTGCTCGCCGCCGCCGCGACACGGCAACTCGAGCGGCCCGTAAAGCTCGTGCTGTCGCGCAAGATGATGTTCCAGAACGTCGGCCATCGCCCGACCACGCAGCAACGCGTGCGGCTCGCGGCGACACAGGACGGCAAGCTCGTTTCGCTGCAGCATGACTTCGTGAATCACGAAGCGATCGCGGACGATTACACGGAGGACTGCGGCGAAGCCACGCCATCGATGTACAGCACGCCCAATCTGCGCGTGACGGGCGGCACCGTGAAGCGCAATGTCGGTTCGCCCACGTCGATGCGCGGCCCCGGCGCCGTGCCCGGCCTGTACGCACTCGAATCGGCAATGGACGAGTTGGCCACCGCGCTGAAGATCGACCCGGTCGAACTCCGTTTGCGCAACGAACCGGGCGTCGATGAAAGCAGCGGCCTGCCGTTCTCGTCGCGGCATTTCGTCGAATGCCTGAAGACGGGCGCGGAGAAATTCGGCTGGTCGAAGCGCACGCCCGAAGTCGGATCGATGAAACGCGACGGGCTCACGCTCGGCTGGGGCGTCGGCGCGTGCAGTTGGCCAGGGCTGCGCTTCTCGGCGGACGCGACCGTCGATTTGCGCGCGGACGGCACCGCGCGCGTCGTGTGCGGCACGCAGGATATCGGCACGGGCACGTACACGATCCTTGCGCAGATCGTCGCGGAGCATACGGGCATTCCGCTCGACAAGATCGAAGTCGGCCTCGGCGATACGGCGCTGCCGCTCGGTCCGGTTTCGGGCGGATCGGCGGCGACGGCTTCGGTGATTCCGGCGGTATCGGATGCGGTACGCGCGGCCATCAAGACGTTGCTTGCGCGTGCTTCGAAGGCGGAGGGCTTTCCGTTCGCGGGCGCGAAGGCCGGCGAGCTTGCGCTGAGCGGCGGCCATGTTCATCGCAAGAACGAGCGGCCCGAAAGCGGCGTGCCGTATGCGCGCATTCTCGAGGCGGCGAAGCTGCATGCCGCATCGGGCAGCGGCAGCGCGAAAGGCGGCTTCGACGATCCATTGAAGAAGAAATGGTCGATCCACTCATACGGCGCGCACTTCGCCGAAGTGACGTGGGAACCCGCGACCGCGCGCCTGCGCGTGAGCCGCGTCGTGACCGTGATCGATGGCGGCAAGATCCTCAATCCGCGCGCGGCTCGTAATCAGATCGAAGGCGCGGTGGTGATGGGCGTCGGCATGGCGCTCTTCGAGCACACCGTCTACGACGAGCGGACTGGCGCGCCGGTCAACAGCAGCCTCGCGGACTACGTGGTCGCGACCAACGCGGATACGCCGAAAATGGACGTCACGTTCCTCGACTATCCGGACACGGTCTTCAATGAGCTGGGCGCGCGCGGGATCGCGGAGATCGGGCTGGCGGGTATCGCGGCGGCGATCACGGGTGCGGTGTATCACGCGACCGGTGTGCGGGTGAGGAAGCTGCCGGTGATGATCGAGGATTTGCTTTAAACACTGTTGGTGGCGCGCCCCGGCTTTCCGTATCGTTCGACAATTCGGAAGCCGGGCTTATTCGCTGAGACCGATTCGTATAATGAGGTCCGCGGCGAATCGGGTTTCGAATCGCGCATCCATCAGGCAAACAAATGAAAGACCCCACCGACAAGCCGCTGACCGAACGCGAACTCGATCGCCTGGAAGCCTTGCTCGATTCCTTCGGCGATGAGGCGATGACCGTCGAGATGGTCGATGGCCTTTTTGCGGCGCTGATTTGCGGCCCCGAAGCGGTCCCGCCGCACGAATGGCTTCTCGCGGTGCTGGGCAAGGATTTCGAGCTCGCAAAGGAAAGGGACGCCGAGAAGACGCTGCAACTGCTGATTCGTCACTGGAACACCATCGCGGACAATCTCGAAGTCACGCTGCACGAAGACGCCGTCTATCTGCCCGTGCTGTCACTTGACGAAGAAGACGGCACCGCTCACGCCAACGAATGGGCGGAAGGCTTCATGGCAGGCATAGCGATGCGCCGCGAAAGCTGGGGCGAGTTGTTCAACGACGATGAGCACGCGGAACCGTTGCTTCCGATACTGATGTTCTATCACGAGGACGACCCCGATCCCGAGCTTCGGACCGACCCGGAAGCATTTGAAGACCGTGACACGTTAATCCAGGAAATGATCGCCGGGCTGACTTATATCTACCGCTACTTCGACGCGCGCCGGAATGAAAACGCGCTGCGCGATGCGCCCGCGCCGATGCAGCGGAAAAGCGAAAAGATCGGCAGAAACGAGCCGTGCCCATGCGGCAGTGGGCGCAAGTACAAGCAATGCTGCGGGGCGAGTTCTCCCGCGCTCCATTGAGCCGCGGACAGCAGACGGATGCATGCAAATCGCTATGCTAGACTGCCCTCGCAGCCTTGTTCCCGATTGTGCGTAACATCGAAACGTTAACTTGCGCCGAACCATGAAGCCATCCGTTGCCCTGCAAGGTCACCGAGAGGAAATTCGCCGCGTCGTCGAAGCGCATCGCGCGAAAAATGCGCGCATCTTCGGCTCGGTCGCGCGCGGCGAAGATACGGAAGAAAGTGATCTCGATCTGCTCGGCGTTAAGGTGGATGTGTTGACGCCCGGCGCGCTGCCCGACCGTACGCGCGATACCATCATCGCAGGCGCGATTCCCGTATGAGCCGGGACGCATCGACGTTGGCCGAGTACGTTGACCACGTTCTCACCGCAATCGGACGTATCACGCGCTATACCGATGGACTGAACGAAGCGACTTTCAGCAAAGACGAGTTCGTGCAGGACGCAGTGGTCCGCAACATCGAAGTGATCGGCGAAGCATGTAGCAATATCCGGCGATATTTTCCTGACTTCGCCGCCCGGCATCCCGAGGTGCCTTCCAGTCCGCGTACGAAATGCGCAACGCGCTGTCGCACGGCTACCATAAGATCGATTTCGGGATCGTCTGGGTGACGGTCCGCGAGGACCTTCCGACTCTTGGTCGACAGTTCCAGTTGCTCGCCGAAGAATTGCAGCGCATCAGCTAGCAGCCGTCGGGAAACGCTACTTGTGTCGCAGGCGCCCTTTTAGCCTCTGCGTTTCCAGACCCTCTCCGGCTCACGAACACTCGTACAGGCACACCGCTTGCCTGCCCCTTGGGGTTCGATCCTCCCCCAAGACGCGCTAACATAAGCATCAGCCCATCCCCAAAACCCCTGTTTAAGCAGCAATCACAGCCGGAGTGCCCATGAACGACATGATCAAACAACACGGCCTGCAGGTCGACGCGAGCCTGGCGAAGTTCGTTGATGAAGAAGCCATCCCCGGCACGGGCGTCGACAGCGCGTCGTTCTGGAAGGGATTCGATGCCATCGTGCACGATCTCGCGCCGAAGAACCGCGCGCTGCTCGCCGAGCGCGACCGTCTCCAGACCGAACTGGACAACTGGCATCGCAGCAATCCCGGCCCGGTGCGCGATCTGCGTGCCTATCGCAAGTTTCTCGAAGAGGTCGGCTATATCGTGCCGGCGCCCGCGCATGTGCAGGCGAGCACCGCCAATATCGATCGCGAAATCGCCGAGCAGGCCGGCCCGCAACTCGTCGTGCCGCTCTCGAATCTGCGCTATGCGCTGAACGCCGCCAACGCGCGCTGGGGCAGCCTGTACGACGCGCTCTACGGCACCGACGCCATCGACGAAAGCGACGGCGCCGAGCGCACCGCGCAGTTCAATCCGAAGCGCGGCGCGAAGGTCATTGCTTATGCACGCGCTTTCCTCGACGACAATGCACCCCTCGCCCACGGCTCGCATGCCGAAGCGACGAAGTACGGCGTCGAGCAAGGCAAGCTCGTCGTCACGCTGAAGGACGGCAGCAAGAGCGGGCTCGCGAACGCCGAGCAGTTCGCGGGCTATCAGGGCGATGCGAAGGAGCCGTCCGCCATTCTTTTGAAGCACAACGATCTGCACTTCGAGATTCAGATCGACGCGAACAACTCCATCGGCAAGACGGATGCCGCGCATGTGAAGGACGTGCTGATCGAATCGGCGGTGAGCACGATCATCGACTGCGAGGATTCGGTCGCGGCCGTCGACGCCGCCGACAAGACGCAGCTCTATCGCAACTGGCTCGGCCTGATGCAAGGCCATCTCTCCGAGCAGGTCACGAAGAACGGCAAGACCTTCACGCGCAGCATGAACGCTGATCGTGAATATGTCGCGCCGAATGGCTCGACCATCAAGCTGCACGGACGTTCGCTCTTGTTCGTCCGCAACGTCGGTCATCTGATGACGAACCCCGCCGTGCTCGATCGCGACGGCAAGGAAATCCCCGAAGGCATCCTCGACGCCGTGATGACCACGCTCGGCTCGATGCACGATCTCAAGAACAAGATGAACTCGCGCACGGGTTCCATCTATATCGTGAAGCCGAAGATGCACGGCCCCGCCGAAGTGGCGTTCGCCGACGAGCTCTTCTCGCGCGTCGAAGACCTGCTCGGTCTGCCGCGTCACACCATTAAGATGGGCATCATGGACGAGGAACGCCGCACGAGCGTGAACCTCAAGGCGTGCATCGCGGCGGCGGGCCCGCGCGTCGCGTTCATCAACACGGGCTTCCTGGACCGCACCGGCGACGAGATGCATTCGTCGATGGAAGCCGGCCCGATGATGCGCAAGGGCGACATGAAGTCGTCGAAGTGGATCAGCTCGTATGAGCGCAACAACGTGCTCGTCGGCCTGAACACGGGTTTGCGCGGACGCGCGCAGATCGGCAAGGGCATGTGGGCCATGCCCGATCTCATGCACGCCATGCTCGAGCAGAAGATCGCGCATCCGAAGGCGGGCGCGAACACCGCATGGGTGCCGTCACCGACCGCGGCCACGCTGCACGCGCTGCACTATCACATGGTCGATGTGCAGCAGGTTCAGCAGGAACTCGAAAGCATCGACTATGACAGCCAGAAGAACGAGCTGCTCGACGGCCTGCTGACGATTCCCGTCGTCGACAAGCCGACATGGTCGGAAGAGGACATCAAGAACGAGATCGAGAACAACGCGCAGGGCATTCTCGGTTATGTCGTGCGCTGGGTCGATCAGGGCGTGGGCTGTTCGAAGGTGCCGGACATTCACGATGTCGGCCTGATGGAAGACCGCGCGACGCTGCGCATTTCGAGCCAGCACATCGCGAACTGGCTGCGTCACGGCATCGTGAAGGAAGAGCAGGTTCGCGCGACGCTGGAACGCATGGCCGCTGTCGTCGACAAGCAGAACGAGGCAGATCCGTACTATCGCCCGATGGCGCCTTCGTTCGACAGCTCGTTCGCGTTCAAGGCCGCGTGCGCGCTCGTGTTCGAAGGCCGCACGCAACCGAGCGGCTATACGGAACCGCTGCTGCACAAGTTCCGTCTTGCCGTGAAGGAATCGATGTAACCTGAAAGCGCGCGCACGCGAACCGGCGTGCGCGCGCCGTCTTCACTGCTCCGACCAGAGCTTGCCCGCGGTCGCCCAGTTCTCGCGCTTCACGTCCGTCAGGATGATATCCACCGAGCCCGGCTCGCAGCCGAGCGTCTCGCACGTCGTGCGCGTGATCGCCTCGACGAACTTGCGCTTCTCTTCCACCGTGCGGCCTTCGAAAAGCTGAATGTTGAATGTCGGCATGCCGTTGATCTCCTTTTTCAAAGTGGCTTCAATCGCGATAAGACGCATCGATGCGATCGAGCTTGCGCAATAGCGCGGGCCATTCGAGCGCGCCTTCGATGGCGTCATCGTCATGCAGTTGCGCCGCGGTGCGCGTGACGACTTCCGGAGTCGGCACGATCATCTTGCCCACGCCCGCGAGCGCGCGTAGCTGAATATCGCATGCCTTGACGAGCATATCCATCAGCACGTAAGCCTCGGCTATCGTGCGCCCGAGCGTGAGCGGCCCGTGATTGCGCAGCAGCATCGCGCGATGCGCGCCGAGACTTTTCACCAGGCGTTCGCCTTCGGCCGGCGAGAACGCCAGGCCTTCGTAATCGTGGTACGCGAGATGACCATGAAAGCGCATCGCGTGCTGCGACGCCGGCAGCAGACCAGGCGGCTGCGCGGACACCGCGACGGCCTCGCGCACATGCAGATGCATCACGCACGCGGCGTCGTGGCGCGCGGCATGCACGGCGCCGTGCAGCGCGAATCCCGTCGCGTTCACCGGATGCGCGCTTTCGCCGATCACGTTCCCGTCGATATCGATCTTCACGAGATTCGACGCCGTGACTTCATCGAACGAAAGCCCGAACGGATTGATGAGAAAGCGCCCCGGCTCGCCCGGCACGCTCGCGGAAATGTGCGTGTAGACGATATCGTCCCAGCCGTTGAGCGCGACCAGCCGGTAGGCGGCGGCGAGGTCCACGCGCGTTGCGTTTTCGGCCGCCGAGCGCGGTCCGCTTTCCGCGATCCTGCGCTCAGGCGTGTGGGTGAACGACATGCGAATCTCCTTGTTTCGATGTTCCCGACCAGCGCCGCTGAACGACGATCATCGCCCATGACGCGAGCACGAAGGGCGCGGTCAGCGCCGCGATGCCGATGCAATCGATCACGCGCTCGATCAGCACCGCCGCGACGATCGCGCCGAGCGCATAGCGCTTGCCTAGCGGCGCGGTCGCGAGCGCCGCAAGCGCCGCGTTGAAACCGCACGCGCCCGACAGCACGACGGCATCGCTCGCGCCGCCGAGCCCGTGCAACGTGGCGCCGAGCGCGCTGCCTGCCAGCGCCCATCCCGCCTGCGACGGCCGCGACGCGAATAGCCCCGCCGCGATCAACGCGCCCGCGAGCGCGCCGGTCGCGAAGGTGATCGGCGCGAGACCCGCGAACGCGGCCTGAAGCATCGTGATGAAGCCCGCCGCGACTTGCGGAATCGCGCCCGTGTCGCCGCGGTCCGCGAACAACGGCAGCCAGCACCAGGTCACGATGATCGCGGGGCTCGAGAAGATCGGCAAACGGTGACGCGCGAGCACGCGCGTGAGCTTGCGGGCGAGGAAGGTCGCGAACATCGCCGCCACGATCGCGACGGCCGCTGCCTGAGATGCATCGCCGATGAAGGTGAACGCGGCGAGCGCCGCGAGCGCGCCGTTGAAGCCGTAGAGATCGTCGCGGAACGCGGGGGCGTCGCTCTCTTCCGTGATCACGCTGATGACATTGCCCGTCAGCGTGCCGATCAGAAGCCCGCACGCGAGGCGCGGACTCGCGCACAGGACGGCGAGAAACAGCAGCGCGCCGGTCGCGGCGTTGCGCTGAAGCACGATTTGCCCGATCGCGCGGGCGAAGCTGCGGAGCTGGTCGCCGAAAGCGGCGTTCGAATGGAGAGCGGAAGACATGCTGGGCGGCGACGGCATGGGAAGCCGCCAGCATATAGCAGCCGGCGCGCGCCGTGCGGCGGCGCGTCGAATAACCTGTATCTGGCTTGCTGCAGAGGGCGCGGCGAAGGTCGCGCCAGGGAGGGGGATTTAGTTGAGCGCCATCGGAACCAGCGGCGTCGGCTCGCCCACGCCCGGGTTCGCGAGCGACAGTTCCGCGCTCATCTTGACCATTTCCGTGACGTTTTCACGGAAATTCGGGTGCTTTTCCCAGGTGATGTAGCTCGCGTCCATGACGGCGGAAATCGTGAGCAAGGCAAAAGCGGCTTTTTCGAGCATTTCGTAGCGGCGACGCATGATCTGTTCCTCAATTTTTGCAACATTGTAACAGAGCCTAGGGTTTTCCCCTAAGGGTTTGTTGCAATGCCGCAAATCGCCCGCCGCTACGATGTTTGCGCCCCGGCCCTTTTTTGGGACGAGGCGCGCCTTACGGAATCACATCGATGCTTCCAGCATCGCCTCGTAATCCGCGCTCGACGCCTCGCGCGGATTCGTCTTGTGGCTGTGATCTTTAAGCGCTCCCGCGATGATGCGCGGGAACAGTTCGCGCGTCACGCCGAGTTCCGCGAGACCGCGCGGCAGGCCGAGCGTCGCAGTCATCCGACGCACTGCTTCGCCGACCTCGCTGCCGGACTTCAGGCCCATCGCCTGCGCGATGCGGTCGAGCTTGCTCTCTTCCTGCATGGAAGGCGCGCTGCTGTTGAACGCGATGACCGCCGGCAAAAAGATGGCGTTGAGCGTGCCGTGATGCAGCCTCGGATTGATGCCGCCGAGCGAATGGCTCAGGCTGTGCACGCAGCCGAGGCCCTTCTGAAACGCGAGCGCGCCCTGCATCGACGCGCTCATCATGTTCCAGCGCGCGACGCGGTCCGAGCCGTCGCGCGTCGCGCGCTCGATGTGACGCCACGCGCGCCACAGGCCGTCGAGCGCGATGCCGTCGGCGGGCGCGTTGAAGGCGGGCGCCATGAAGGTTTCGAGGCAATGCGCGATCGCGTCCATGCCGGTCGCGGCGGTGAGCACCGGCGGCAGGCCGAGCGTCAGTTCGGGATCGCAGATCGCGACCTTCGGCACGACATGCGGCGAGATCACGCCGACCTTGCGGCCATCGTCGAGAATCAGGATCGCGCCGCGGCCCACTTCGCTGCCGGTGCCCGCGGTCGTCGGAATGGCGATCACCGGCGCGGTCTTCGCGGTGATGCGCGCGAGACCGCCTTCGATCACCGCGAAGCTTTGCAGCGGGCCGTCATGCGTCGCGCAGACAGCGACGCCTTTCGCGAGATCGATCGACGAGCCGCCGCCCGCCGCGATCACGCCGTCGCACTGGTTCTCCTTGAACATCGCGACGGCTTCGCGCACGGCCGCTTCGTTCGGATTGGGCGGCGTGCCGTCGAACACCGGCACGGGGGATGAGGCACCGAGTGCATCGAGCACCTTGTCGAGCAGGCCCGCCGCGCGGATGCCGGCATCGGTCACGATCAGCGGACGGCGAATGCCGATTCGCTCGCACTCGCCGGCAAGCAGGCGCACCGCGCCGAAATCGAACTGAATCTGCGTGATGTAATTGATGAGAGACATGGTCACTGACTGAAGGTTATAGTCGTTGCCGCCCGGCCCATTCCGGTTCCGGCGGCCCGGTGCCTGCCAGTATACGAGCGGACGCGCCCGCGCGATACTGACGACTTTTGATACCGCTATAACTTTTCGTCAACCCAAAATCTTTCGATGACGCCCTCGCTCACCTCGATCGTCTCGCGCCTGCACGTCAAGCAGCTGCGTTTGTTGATCGCCCTCGAAGAACGCGGCTCGCTGCTCGGCGCGGCAAAGCAGCTCGCACTGACGCAGCCGGGCGCAAGCAAGGCGCTGCATGAAATCGAAACCACCTTCGGCACGCCGCTTTTCGTGCGCACCAATCGCGGGCTGGCGCCGAACGCGGTCGGTCATTGCGTGATCCGCTATGCGCGGCTCATTCATACGGACCTCGCGCATCTGCGTGAAGAGATCGTCGGCATCATGCGCGGTTATGGCGGGCGTGTGTCGGTGGGCGTGATCATGGGCGCGGTGCCGCTCCTCACCGACGCCATTACCGCCGTGAGCGAGCGTCAGCCGGAGATGTCGGTGGAAATCGTCGAGGATACGAGCCCTGGTCTGCTCGGTTTGATCGACGCGGGCCGGCTGGATCTCGCGATATGCCGCACGAGCGTGAGTCAAACGCCGTATCTCTACGACAGCGCGATCGTGAAAGACGAAACGCTTGCGGTGATCGCGAACATCGCGCACCCGCTCGCGAAACGCAGGCGCATTGCGCTCAAGGATCTCGCAAAGCATCGCTGGGTCGTGTATCGCGCGAACATGCCAATGCGGCTTCTGCTCGAACGCGAGTTTCACGATGCGGCCTTGCGCTTCCCCTCGCATCTGCTGGAGACGACATCGGCGTTCGCGACGCTCTCGCTGTTGCAGAAGGACCCGTCGCTGGTTGCACTCGTGTCCGTCGATGTCGCGCGCTTCTGCACGGCGCATGGCATCGTCTGCACGCTGCCCGTCGCGCTGTCATCGCGCAGCGAGCCTTATGAAATGGTCACGCGCCGCGATGCTCCGCTTTCGCCCGGCGTGCGTCTGCTGATGCAGGCGATCACCGAAGCGGGCAGCGCGGCGGCCTAGGTCGCATCAGAAGCGGAAGTCGTTGAAGAACTTTTCGCGCTCCATCACCGTGAGCGCGGCGCGCTTGTGCGGGAAGTCGAATTCCTTCAGCGTGTAGAAACCCATGCGATGCATGTACGCGATATGCCGCACATGATCGACACGCGGTTCGCCGACGAGCCGCTTGGTGCGCGGATCATCGATGAACATGTAGTGCAGCACGCCGCTCCACCATGCCTTCAGCTTGCCCGCGCTCTGAAACTGCGCGTCTCCGATCAGCAGATGCAGACCGCGGTCGAAGTCACCCGCATCGTAGAACGGGCCGAGGCGGTCTTCCTTCGCCCAATAGAACTCGAAGTAACCGAAGGGCTTGTCGTCGAAGTAGCCGATCATCGGATGCATGTGCGCGTCTTCGCGACGTTCCGCGAGATAAGCCGCATGCTCGGCGCGCGTGCCGCGCTGGTCCCAGAAGTGCGCTACGCGGTCGAGGTTCATCCACTCGCTGAAGACTTTTGAATCTGCTTCAGGGTCTGCGGTGCGCAAGCTGAAGGTCATGTCGATCTGCGGGAAGTGGCGTTCGTAGATCGTACCTTCGGTGTTTTCGGGTCTTATCGGGTGGGTGACGCCGTTGCTGCTTTGCGTGTAACGCAGAAGGGTTTCGCTCGATGGGGGAGCCTTTAGCCAAGGACGGGGGCTTTGCCAGAAGGTTTTGCGCGATGTGGTGAGCAGAATGTGATCATCGCGGTGATCGGCCTTGTCGATCAGGTTTTCGTTTCGCGCCTGCGCGGCGAAGGCTGTTGCTTGTTCGGCTTCGCTTCGCGCATGAGGTAAGGATAACGTCGCCGTGCGGCGCTCAGGCTCGTTGCAGTAAATGTCGCTTAGGGCGTTGAGCAGTGTCTCTGGCTTGTAGTGCTGTGCCCATGCGGGCAATGTGCGGTCCGCTTTTGTTGCTCTTGCTTCTTCTGCGTCTAGTGCTGTGTTCATTGTTGAGCCTCTCTGGTAGTTCTCTCTCAGTTGGTTCAGGCTTCTGGCGGATATTGTTTTCGTGTCGGTCTATTGGCGTTGCCCCTATGCGGGGCGGCAGTCACTTTCTTTGCTGCTGCAAAGAAAGTAACCAAAGAAACAGCTATCCCCATCCAAAGTGCTTCATGCCGGCCCCGGCACAGAACGGCGCAAGTGGTCCGGCAGTAGCGAGTGCCCTCAAAGGCCTAATCGGGCTTGGATCGCGCACGGTCTGCCACATCGCGCCGCTCAACTGACTGGTAAGGCGCCAAATAGCTCCGGCCCGCTTCGCGGCCGACCGGTCCATCGGGTCCGCGCGCGCTTCTTTGCTGGCTAACGCTTCTATCTCACTGTGTTTGCCTTCCGTTGGTTTCCCTTGCACACCCAGCGGCAGCGCGTAGCGCTGTGCCGGAACTATTTGGTGCTGAACCAGTGCCCTCAATGTTCTAGCTTGTCAGACCGTGCGCGGTCCACGCCCGGTTAGGCCTACGAGGGCACTCGCTACTGCCGGTCCACTTGCTATCTTCTGTGCCGGGGCCGGCCTGAAGCACTTTGGATGGGACAAGCTGTTTCTTTGGTTACTTTCTTTGCAGCAGCAAAGAAAGTGACTGCCGCCCCGCATAGGGGCAACGCCAATAGACCGACGCGAAACCGGGATCCGGCGAAGCCCACAAGCCCACCCAAACCCACACCCCTACACGAGGTCCTTAGCAAAACTCTCAGCCATAACCAAAAGCCCCCCTTCAAGCGCCGGAAACAAACTCCGCTGAAAGTTGTTCCAGCGCAACTCCAGAATGGAGTCCACAGGATCGATACTCGTGCCGAGCACATCAAAGATGACTTCCCCCGAATCGATGCCGTTATCGACATAGTGAAACGAGGCTCCGGTCCTATCGATCACCGGCGCGGGCTCTACGCGCATCGTGCTCCAGTCGGCCACGCGTTGACCGCGCGCACCATACAGCGCATCGAGCGTCGCATAGGCACCACGCCTCTCAAACGGCGAACTGAGCCGCGTAACCCCAGGATGAATATTCGCGATGCGACGACAGAACTCCGCGCCAGGCCGAACCAGTTCATCGAGAATCACGAGCAAGCCATCGAGCACGACGAAATCCGCATCGAGCGCATGAAGCTTGTCGAGCAAGCACTTCTCGAACGCACTCTTTTGCACCGCGCGCTCGACGACAGTATCCATAGGCAAGCGGCGATAGGAAGACGGAATCGCATGAAGCAGACTCATCACGGGCACGTCTTGCACAGCAAGCTCCGGTGGATGAATCCACTGTCCGCCCAACACAGGCCGAAAGCCGTATCCAGTGAGCTTTTCCCGATCCCGCGGCGAGCCTTCGTCATCGTCATAGATCACGCCTTCGAGCGAATAAAGATCCCCCAACGGCGATCGATTGAGCTGCTCGACGAGAAACTCGAGTGGCGATTTCATATACCGCGTGCCGCCCTTGTATTCGATATGCTGTCCCGCGCGATCCGCCGCCGCGTTGCGCAAGGACATGATGTAGACCAGTTTTATCTTCGTCATTGAATTCCGCTTCGAAAACGGCGGCTCCGATCAACGTCAGCGCCGCCGACGATCATTACCAGTTATAACGGGCGCTCGCGATCACCGTGCGCGGATTGCCATAGAAGCACGCCGAATCCGACTGGCAACCGCTCACGAACGTGCGATTGAAAATGTTCGATGCATTCACCGCGAAACGCCAATGGGGCATGTCGTAATGAACGGCCGCGTCGTACACGGTATAACTCGGGACATAGAGCGAGTTGTCCGCCGCGCCGGCAAGACCGCTCTGATAGCGAATGCCCGCGCCAAAGCCAAGCCCATCGAGCGGTCCCGAATGCCACGTCCAGTCAGCCCATAGGGATGCCATCTGGCGCGGCAGCGGAATCGATACCGGCCACTTGTCGAGCGTCACGTCGTTCGCGCTGATGTTCTTCACATCCTGATAGACGTAAGCCGCAATCACCGACAGATTGCGCGTCACGTTACCCACCGCCGAAAGCTCGATGCCACGCGAACGCACTTCGCCCGTCTGCACCGAGAACGTTCCGGTCGGGTCGGTCGGATCAGGTGTGAGGACATTCGTCTGGTTGATCTGATACACCGCCGCGCCGAGCATCAGGTTCTTGCCCGGCGGCTGCCAGCGCAGGCCCGCTTCGATCTGACGTCCCTTCGTCGGCGCGGGCAGGCCACCATCGGCCATCTTCACGCCGATGATCGGATTGAACGAAGTCGAATAGCTGATATACGGCGACAGGCCGTAATCGCCGAGATACGTCAGGCCGACGCGCCCCGTAAACGCACTGTCGTCCTGCTTCAGTTGCGTGCCGCCGACGATGTCATCCTGCTTCGTATTGCTCCAGTCCTCGCGGCCGCCGATGGTCAGCATCCAGCGGTTCCACTTCACCTGATCCTGCGCATAGAGGCCGAAGCTATCGAGCGTCGTGCGCGTGTCGGTCTGGCCGAAAGAATCCGGGCCGCTGAAGATCGCGGTCGAAACCGGCGTATAGACCGGGTTGTACATGTTCAGGCTCGGACCGAGCGCCAGCCATTCGCTGTCGGTCGAGTTCTGGCGGTTGTACTCGAAGCCGAGCAGCACCGTATGTTCGAGCGGTCCCGTGCTAAAGCGCGCCTGCGCCTGATTGTCGATATCGAAGCGGCTGTAGTTCGGCTGGAACAGGCCCGCAAAGCGCGCAAGCGTCTGCTCGGTCGGATCGGCCGGATCGAGACCCGCGCCCCACACCGCGCCGTTATCGAGCGACAGATGCATCCAGCGCGTGTTCTGACGAAATGTCCAGATGTCGTTGAACTTGTGCTCGAGCTGATAACCGATGGACCATTCCTTCTTGCGGTAGTACGAGTACGTCGGATCGCCGGTATAGAGGTCAGGCGAGATCTTGCCGTTCGGATTGGGCAGCACCGTGCCTTGCGCGGGCAGGAAGTTGTTCGATGCATCGCCCCAGTCCTGCAAATAGCTTGCCGCGATCGTCAACGACGTACTCGCGCTCGGCTGCCAGCGAACCGAAGGCGAAATCGCGAAGCGCTGTTCCGCGTGCGGACCGGTCATCGAGTTGCCGTCGCGTCCTACTGCGAGCACGCGATACGACAACCTTCCATCCTTGTCGATCTTGTCGCCGATATCGAACATCACCTGCTTGCGCGCGTAGTTGCCTATCTGCACGCCCGCTTCGCGATAACGCCCGCCATCGGCAAGCTTGCTTTGCACATCGACGATCGCGCCCGGATCGCCCTGCCCGTACAGCACCGATGTCGGACCGCGCAGGATCGTGATGCTGTCGATCATGTACGGATCGACGCGCCAGCTCGACAAGTTCAGCGTATTGGGCACCTGCAAGCCGTCCACGAACACGGTTGGCGTGAAGCCGCGCAGCGCCGAGTACCAGTCGGAGCGCACGTCCGAGCCATACGATGAAAAGCCCGGCACATAGCGCAAGGCCTCGTTGATGGTGGTCGCGCCCGTCTCCTCGATCTGCGCCGCTGTGACGACGTTGATCGTCTGCGGAATTTCATCGATAGGCGTATCGGTCTTCGTTCCAGTGCGGCTCTTGCGCGCGACGAGTCCCACGGTGTCGTTGTCCGCCGATGCGTTCACGCGTACGGCCGGCAATGTGCTCGTCTGCGAAGCATCCGGCTGTGCATCCGCTTGTGCATCCATTTGTTGCGCCAACGCATGATCGGCCGCCGCCAGGCAAAACGCCGTGCTCGCCGCTACGGCGATCGCCCGGCGCGTCCCTCTTCCCCACATCATTCTTCTTCTCTCCAATCGCAATGCGGCTTCGCATTCGCCGCTACTTTGTCAAAGAGCCACGGCCACGCGGCCGCTGCTCACCCCGTTTTTCTTTGTATCGGCTGCTTGCTGTGCGATGTTTTTTTGTCCCGCACCGGCAAGCGATGCGGCGATCTCATCGGAACGCACGGCAAGCACGGAAAGCAGCGTGTCGGAGAGACCGTGGCTGTTTTCGCAGCAGCCTTGCAGATAGATGCGCGCCTTGAAGCTCGACGGCGTGATGAGCCTATAATCGCGGCCCACGTTCCGCTCCGTGAGCGCATCGCCTAGATGCGGCGCGAGTCCGTCGAGCAGCGCGAGATGCGTGTCGCGCCGATAACCCGTCGCGAGCACGAGCGCATCGAAACGTTCCGCGTCCGCGTGCCCTGTGAGCATGTCGCGCATGGTCAACTCGATCTGGCCGTTGGCGCGGCGCGCGCTGTTCTCGATGTCCATATTCGCCAGCAACCGATGCCGCGTTTCATCGGAAACCTTTTGCAGATAGAGCATTTCGTAAATCTGCTCGATCAACGGACGATCGACGACCGCATAGTTCGTGTCGCGGAAGCGCTCGATCAGCGAGCGGCGCCCGTCTTCCGATTGCGCATAGACGACATCCGTGAATTCGGGGCTGAAGATCTCGTTGACGAATGGCGTGTCGTCGGCAGGCTTGAGCGCGCTCGCGCGAATCACGAGCGTCGCGTCGACGTGCGGGAAGCGGCGCGTGAGATCCGTGAACACTTCCGCCGCGCTCTGCCCCGCGCCGATCACGGCGATGCGCTTCTTGCCGTCGCGATCATCGCCCGCGACATGCTCGATAGAACTCAGATACGCCGACGAGTGAATCACGTTATGCGGCCCGAGCGACGCGAACGGTTCCGGCACGCGCGCCGTGCCGCCTACGCCGATCGAGAGCGCCTTCGTCAGGCGGCGCCATTCGCGGCCGTCCTCGTCCTGCGACACGACGCGCAGCGTGCTCACGTCGCCGCTCGTGTCGAGCATGGGCTCGATGGCCGTGACGCGCTGACCGTAATGCACGCGGTCATCGAAAGCCTGCGCGACCCAGCTCAGATAGTCGTGAAACTCGACACGCGTCGGATAGAAGTTCTTCAGATTCACGAACTCGTTCAAGCGCCCGCGCTCGAACAGATAGTTAATGAACGTGAAGCGGCTCGTCGGGTCGCGCTGGGTGACGAGATCCTTAAGGAAGGAGATCTGCATGCGGCAATCGTCGAGCAACATGTCGCGATGCCATCCGAACTCCGGCTGCCGCTCGATATAGCAATGCTTCATGTTCAATGCGCCGCGTTCTTCGGCAAGCCGCACGGCAAGCGACAGATTCGACGGCCCAAAGCCAACGCCGATCAGATCGAATACGGTTTCGTTCTTCATAGTTCCTGTGTCTCTCAGATGTCATTGGTCGATGCCGTCGACAAGCGGCGCGCGAGCGTCGCCGCGAGGCCCGCGAAGTGCGGCGTGGCGAATACGTCCTGAATGGCGATATCGAAGCCGGCCTTGCGCGCCGCATCGACGAAGCGCACGACGGCGAACGACGTTGCACCTGCTTCAAAGAGGTCATCGCGCAGCGTGGGCGCCTGGCCGTCGAAGAGCGTGCGCCAGATATGGGCAAGCGATCGTGCTTCGCTGGTCTCCTCGTTCGAAGGCTCCGGTGCCGCTATGCGCTGAACGCGTTCCAACACTGCTTCGCATGGGTCGAAGACGTCGTGCGGCGCGTGGGCGAACTGCTCGACCGTCGCGATATAGCGCTTCGCAAGTGCGTCGGCGAACGCGCCATCGACGTGTTCATTCGCATATGAAAACGCGCAGCTCACGCGGCCATCCGCATACTCGGTGACGTCCAGTTCCAGATCGAACACCACGCGATGGCGCACGTCGTCGAAGCCTTCGATCGCGAGGCCCGCCCATTCGCGCGTGGCCATCGCGGCGGGGCGAAGATAGTTGAACATCACCTGAAAGAGCGGATTGCGCGCGCCGGGACGCTCCGCGCTCAGCGCGGCTACGACATCGGCGAAGGGAACATCGGCGTGCGCGTATGCGGCGAGCGCGGCGTCGCGCACCGTGGCGAGCAGTGTCGCGGGCGTGTCGTCCTTCGTCATGCGCGTGCGCACGACAACCGCGTTGATGAAGAGGCCCAGTGCATCGCGCGCGGCATCGCCCGTCGATTCGCGTGTCGATGCGAGCACGCCGACCGGTTGATCGTGCGCGCCCGTCAGATAATGCAGCGCCGCGTTCAATGCCGCGTGCAGCAGCATCGGCAGCGTGGCGTGACATTCGAGCGCAAGCGCGCGGGCACGTTCGACGAGCGCATCGTCGAGCTCGAATGCGATGCGGCTCGCGAGCCATTGCGGATCGTCGGCGCGGCCCGCAGCGGGCGCGGGCAATGTCATCGCGGGCAAGTCGTGAAGCGTATCGCGCCAGAAGGCGAGACGCGCGCCCGTTGCGGACGACGGCAGCACCAAAGCGTTCGACGGCCGCTCCGACACCAACGCGCCCTTTTGCAGCGCGACGTAGGTTGCGCGGATATCGTCGAGCCACAGATCGATCGACGTGCCATCGGACACGATGTGATGAACGACGAGCGAGAGCACGTGATCGTCGTCGGAAAGACGGATCAGACGTGCGCGCCATAGATGTCTTGCGTTGGCGAGATCGAAGGGAGTGAGCGCGGCTTCATCGGTGATGCACTTCGCTTCATCGATACATCCCGCGACATCCGTCACCGGCAACTCGAAACGCCACATCGTGGTGATGCGTTGACCCGGCAACGCGCCTTCGCGTTCGACCAGTTGCGTGCGCAAGGCCGGATGACGCGCCGCCGCCTGAGCAAGTGCTTCGCGCAAGGCATCCGCATCGAGCGACCCGCGCAGACGCACCGCGACCGGAATGTTGTACGCGGCGCTCTGCGGCTGCGCGCGCCACAAGAACCAGAGGCCGAGTTGCGCGGCGGAAAGCGGCCACACGCCATGCTCATCGGGTTCGAATGCGGTTTGCGTGACATCCGATGCACCTTCGCAAGTATTGGCCTGCAGCACGCGCTTCGCGTATTGCGACAGCACCGGCATTTCGAACAACGCACGCACGGGCACGTCGCGTTCGAGCGTCTCCACGATGCGCATCACGACACGCACCGCCGCGAGCGAATGTCCGCCCAGCTCGAAGAAATGATCGGCTCGTCCCACCCGTTCGATGTTCAACACCTCGCGCCAAATCTTCGCGAGTGCCGCTTCGATGCCCGCCGTCGGCGCTTCATACACGCGCTCCTTCCTCGGCGGCTCGGGCAGCGCCGCGCGATCCACCTTGCTGTTCGCATTGCGCGGCAACGCATCCAGCACGACGATATGCGCAGGCACCATGTAATCGGGCAACGTGCGGCGCAGATGCGCGTCGAGCTCGGCGGAATCGGCGGCACGGCCGAGCGCGGCGCGTTCGCGTGCATCGGCCTTCAACTCGACATATGCGACGAGGGCCGCCTGCGCGCCCTTGCCGCGCACTATGGCGCACGCTTCGCGCACATCGTCATGCGCCGCGAGTTGCGCCTCGATCTCACCCAGCTCGATACGCAAGCCGCGCAGCTTCACCTGATGATCGACGCGGCCGATGAAATCGAACACGCCATCGGCGCGGCGCCGCACGAGATCGCCCGTGCGATAAAGACGCGCGCCTGGCTCGCCATACGGATCGGGCACGAAGCGCTCTGCGGTCAGCGCCGGGCGATCGAGATAGCCGCGCGCGACGCCCACGCCTTCGCCACCGAGATACAACTCCCCGATCACCCCTACAGGCAAACGATTCAGCCGCTCATCCAGCACATGCGCGGTGCGCGCGCCGACCAGCGTGCCGATCGGCAGATACGCGCAATCCGCGAGCTTCGCGGGATCGTCGCCGGGGTGGAACATCCACAGCATCGGCGTGATGACCGTCTCCGTGGGGCCATAGCCGTTGACGATGCGCGCGTTCGGAAACGCGCGTCGCATCAATGCGAAGGCTTCGCGCGATGTCGCTTCGCCGCCCACCGTGATTGATTTCAACGTAGGCGGCGCGCCGTGCACGAGCGCCCATTCCGCGAGTTGCGCCGCGCAGCCGGGTGGCACGTAGGTCATCGTGACGCCTTCCTTGTTCATGAGCCTGCACGTCAGCGCGGGCGGCCAGAGCGTGTCAGCCGTGATCGCGACAGCCGCACCCGAGATGTACTGAGAGAACCAGCCTTCGTGCGCGCCGTCGAAGTTGACCGACTGGAACAGCATGAAGGTGTCCTGCTCGGTCGCACCATAACGCTCGGCGATCGCAACGCAATGGCGCGCGAACGAACCGTGATCGACGATCACGCCCTTCGGCTTGCCAGTCGAGCCCGATGTATAGATCGCATAAGCCGCTTGTTCGGCGGCGACATCGGGCAACGCGATTCGCGAGGTTTCATCGTCGGCGTAGAGGGTTTCATCGTCGAGAAGCAGGATGCTCGCGTTGGCAGGCACGGGCAGCGCATCCAGGCTCGCGCGCTCGGTCACGATGTGCTCGATATGCGCATCGTCGAGAATTTGCGCGAGACGTTCGCGCGGATGACTCGGATCGAGCGGCACGAACGCGCCGCCCGACTTCAGCACCGCGATCAAACCGACGAGCAGATCGACCGAACGGCTCAACGCCACGCCGACGCGCATCTCCGCACGCACACCCATGCCGATCAAGCGTTGTGCGATGCGCGTCGCGCGGGCATCGACTTCGGCGCGCGTGAACGCGCGTTGCATATCGGCGACGCCGCGTGCGCCGGGTCTTGCACGCGCATGACGCGCAATGAGTTCGTGCACGGCGACGAATTCCGGTGCACGTTCAGTCGCATTGCGATTCCATGCGTCGAGCTGCGCGCGCTCGTCGTGCGGCAGCCATTGCACATCGCCCACGAGCGTTTGTGGTGCGTCGAGCACGTTGCGCAACAGTTCGATGAACCGGCGTGCGAGCCGCTCGATGGCATCGGCCTCGAAGAGGTCGAGCGCATAGATGAACGCGGCCGCGAGCGACCCGTCCGCACGCTCCTCGAAGCTCGCGGTCAGATCGAACTTCGCGAAAGGCGTGCCGGACGGCAATTCGGTCGCGCGCACATCGGCGAAAGCGGGCAACGCACGGCGCGCGCCGTATGCCGCCATCACCTGAAAGAGCGGATGATGACTCGCGCTGCGAACGACGCCGAGCGCTTCGACCACTTGCTCGAAGGGCACGTCCTGATGCGATTGCGCATCGACGAGCGCGCGTTGCGCCGCATCGACGAGTGTGGCGAACGGCCACGTCGCATCCACCCGCGTAGCGAGCGTCAGCGTATTGACGAAGAAGCCTATGAGTCCCGCCGTCTCCGGGCGCTCGCGGTTTGCCGCAGGCACGCCGATCTGGATATGCGCCTCGCCCGATGCACGCGCGAAGAGTGCATCGAGCGCGGCGAGCAGCACGGCAAAAGGCGTCGCACGGCATTCGTTCGCGAAGGCGCGCAGGCGCGCGGCAAGCGCCGCATCGAGCGCGAACACATGACGCGCACCGCGCGCGCTGCGCTCGCCGGGACGCGGCCCCGCATCGGGCAACATCAGCACGTCGCGCGATGGGTCGAGCCGCGCGCGCCAGAAATCGAGTTGCCGATCGCGCTCGCCCGCATCGAGCCAACGTCGCTGCCAGAGCGCGTAATCCGCGTATTGAATCGGCAATGGCGCGACGGACACGGCTTCGCCCTTCGCATATGCGCGATAGAACGATGCGAGCTCGGCCAGCGCGACATCGGCGGACCACCCATCGGACACGACGTGATGCGTCGTCAGCGAAAGCCAGTGCGTGTTCGCATCGAGCCTGATGAGATGCGCGCGCACGAGCGGCGCGTGCGCGAGATCGAAGGGGCGCGATTCATCGGCGAGCGCGAGCGCGGCGGCGCGCGTTTCGCGTTCGTCGACCGGAACGTGCGTGAGATCCACCGACTGCCACGGACAACGCATCGGCGCATGCACGGTCTGCAGCACGCCATCCGCGCCTTCCGCGAAGGTCGTGCGCAAGGCTTCGTGGCGCGCGATCAATGCATCGAACGAAAGGCGTAGCGCGTTTGCATCGAGCGCGCCATCGAGTTGCAGGCGCTCGGTAATGTGATATGCAGCGGGCTCGTCGATCATGCGCGCATGCAGCCACAGGCGCGTCTGCGCGAACGATGCGGGCACGCCGGCCTCCGATGCATCGCGTGCATCGCCTCGCGGACGCGGCGGTATCGGCAGCATGCGAAAGTCGATGCCGACATCGGCGAGCCGTGCGACGAACACCTTGCGCTGCACATCGGGCAACTGCGCGAAGCGCGTCGCGAGCGAGAGCAGATCGGGTTGTGCCTTCGTCATGCGTGTCCTCTTTGTATTGCGTATTTCATTGCGTGCCTCATTGCGTCTCCAGTTCATCGAGCAAGGCGTCGATGGCGCTCGCCGCGTTTTGCGCGCCGCCTTCGGCATTGCGTCGAGCAAGCGCCGCGTCGATCGCGGCAGCGCAGCGCGCGAGCGTGCGTTCGTCGAAGAGCGTGCGCAGCGGCAGCGTGATCGACCAATGCAGATTGGCTTGCGCGTTGGCTTGCGTTGCGAGCAGCGAATGTCCGCCCAGTGCAAAGAAGTCGTCATCGCGGCTGATGCCTTCGATATGCAGCACGCGTTGCCAGATTGCGGCGAGCTCGCGCTCGGTCTGCGTTTGCGGTGCCTCGATCGTCTTTTGCCTGCGCATCGGCGCGGGCAGCGCATTGCGGTCGCACTTGCCGTTCGGCGTGACGGGCAGCACGTCGAGCGCGACCACTTGGGCGGGCACCATGTAGACGGGTAGTTGCATTTGCAACGACTTCAGCACGGCGGCTTCATCGAACGTATCGGGCGCGGCGCACGCGATGTAGCCGATCAACTGCTCGTCGCGCACGATCACGACCGCGTCGCGCACATTCGGCTCCGCGCGCAGCAGCGCTTCGATCTCGCCCGGTTCGATGCGCTGTCCGCGCAGCTTCACTTGCGTATCGATGCGGCCGAGATAGTCGAGCGCGCCGTCATCGCGGCGACGCGCGAGATCGCCGGTGCGATAGAGCCTCGCGCCCGGGACGAGCGGATCGGGCACGAAGCGCTCGGCGGTCAGCGCGGCGCGACCGAGATAACCTCGTGCGAGTCCCGCGCCGCCCAGATACAGCTCGCCGAGGCCGCCAATGGGCACGGGATGCAACGCGGCATCGAGCACATGCAGTTGCAGGTTCGCGATCGGATAGCCGATGGGCACCGAAGGCGCGTCGATATCGCCTGCCCCGCAAGTCCAGTGCGATACGTCGATGGCCGCTTCGGTCGGGCCGTAAAGGTTGTAGAGCCGCACATTGGGCAAGAGCCTTGCGACACGCGCGACCAGCTCGGGCGCGAGCGCCTCGCCACTCGCGATGATTCGTTCGACGCTCGCGCAGCGCGCTGCCCCGCCGAATTCATCGAGATGTGCAAGGAACGCCGCAAGCATCGACGGCACGAAATGCAGCGTGCTCACGCGATGCGCTTCGATCGTGGCAACGAGCCGCGCCGGATCGCGATGATCGCCAGGCGCCGCGATGGCGAGCTTTGCGCCCGTCGCGAGCGGCCAGACGAATTCCCATACCGATACATCGAAGCCGAAAGGCGTCTTGTGAAGCACGACGTCGTCGCGGGTCAGGCGATAGGCGTCCTGCATCCACGCGATGCGGTTCGCCAGCGCGCCGTGCGTGTTGCCCGCGCCCTTGGGCTTGCCCGTGGAGCCTGACGTGTAGATGAGATAGGCGAGCTGCGCGTCGGCGACATCGACGTGTGTTGCGAGCGTCGCATCGCTTTGCATGAGCGCACCGATATCGAAAACACGCGCAGTCGACGCGACCGCCTCGACACGTTCGCGCAGATGCGCTTGCGTGAGCACGATGGCGGGCTTCGCATCGTCGAGCAGATACGCGATGCGTTCCGCCGGATAATCCGGATCGACAGGCAGATAGGCCGCACCCGCCTTCAACACGCCGAACAGCGCGACGACCATCTCGAACGAACGCTCCACGCACAGCGCAACTGCCGTGTCCGGTGCGACGCCCGCGGCGACTAGCGCAGCGGCGATGCGATCCGCGCGTTCGTTCAGTTCCGCATATGTCATGCGATTCGACGTGCCATTGCCGCCATTCATTTCGAGCGCGATGGCATCGGGCACGGCCTTCGCCATGTGTTCGAATTGCCGATGCAGCGGCGCGCTTTGCGCATCGCTCCATGCGCGCGCGGTAGTGTTGAAGCGAGCGGTGTCATCGGCGATCGATATCGCACCCAACGGGGCATCCGCATTCGCGGCGAATGCATCGAGACACGCGGACAACGTGCGATGCAGCGCAGCCACACGCGATTCATCGAGACGCGCCGCGTCGTATCCGTAATCGATGACGATCGATTCGCCCGCCTCCACCACCAGCGTCAATGCGAAGTCCGTCGCTTCGATGTTGCGCACATCGCGCATGCTCAGCGCGCGCGCATCGCGGCCAGCCCATGCTTCGTCGACGGGATAGTTTTCGAACACGACGAGCGTATCGAAAAGCTCGCCGCCACCTTGCCCCGCCCAGCGTTGAATCTCCGCGAGCGGCGTATGTGCATGCTCGTTCGCCGCGGCGTTATCGGCCTGCAGTTCGCGCAGCCATGCCGATACGGCGCGCTGCGGCAGCGGCGCCGTGATGACCGGGATCGTGTTGATGAAGAGACCCAACACGTCGTCGATGCCGGCAAGCGCGTCGGGACGCCCCGCCACCGTCGCGCCGAACGCAACGCTCGTGCGATGCGTCATGCGTTGCAGCGCGAGCGCCCACGCGCCTTGAACGAGCGTGTTGAGCGTCACGCGAAGACGGCGCGCGGTATGGGTGAGGCGCGCGGTCGTTGCGGCATCGAGTGTCGCGCGCCACGTGCGGTGATCAGCGAGCGAAGGTTGAGCGCTCGCCTCGCGTTGCGCGATGCGCGTCGGTTCGTCGAGGCGTGCGAGCCGTTCGAGCCAGAACGCTTCGTCCGCTTGCGCGTTGCGCGCTGCGAGCCACGCGATGAAATCGCGATAACGCGTCTTCGCCGGTGTCGCGAACGGCTGCGCGCGCGGCGGCTCGATGTAATCGCGCAGCACGTCCGCGAACATGCGCGCGGTGCTCCATCCATCGAGCAGCAGATGATGACGTGTCCACACAATGCGCCATTCGTCGTCCGTCAATCGAATCAGCGTGAGGCGCATCAATGGCGGCGATGCGAGATCGAAGCCGCGTGCGCGGTCATCGGCGAGCCATGTTTCGAACGAAGCCAACGCGTCATTGCGACCGCGCCAGTCGAGCACGTCGAACGGGATGCGCGCCTGGCGATGCACGATCTGCATCGGCGTGGCTTCATCGGGCGTGAAGCCGGTTCGCAGAATATCGTGACGCGGCACGGCTGCTTCGAACGCCGCGCGCAACCGGTCGATATCGGGCGCGATCAGCGTTGCCGCGAGTTGATTCACATAGGTCGATTGCTCCGGCGCGAACAGCGAATGGAACAGGATGCCCTTCTGCATCGGCGTGAGCGGATAGATATCGGCGACAGCGCGCATATCGAACGGCACACGATCGAGGGCCGCTTGCGTCAGGCCGCCATCGCGTGCAAGCGGGAAGTCGCCCGGCGTCGCGCCCGCGCCCTTCTGTTCGATGCGCGCGGCACATGCCTTGACGATATCGCCGAGTGCATGCTCGAAACGCTGAACGAGCGCCTCGATCGTCGCGCGCTCGAACTGCGTCGAGCCATAGACCCAATGCAGCTTGAGCCTGCGTTCGTCGCTGTCGTCGACATAGGCGTGAATCGCGAGCGCGTTGCCGAGCGGGCCTGCCGGATCGCGCTCGCTGCCCGCGCCGCCGAAGCGCGGCGAAAACGCGGCGTCGCGCGTGCCGTGCGAATCGAACTGCCCGAGATAATTGAAGGTCACGCGCGGACGAGGCAGCGCTTCGAGCGCGACGCGCGTTGCATCGTCGCCGTAATGGCGCAGCGCGCCGAAGCCGAGACCCTTGTGCGGAACGGCGCGCAACGTATCTTTCGTCGCGGCGAGCGTCTCTATCGCCGATGCTTTCACAGGCAGCGACACCGGATAGTGGCTCGTCAGCCAGCCGAGCGTGCGGCTTGCGTCGATATCGTCGAAGAGGGGCTCGCGGCCATGCCCTTCCAGTTCGATGCGGCACGTCGCGCCTATTGCATGCGCGAGCGCCGCGATCAACAGCTCGACCGTCTGCGTGCGATACGCGGCGTTCGCTTCGGTGAGCACGGCATCGAGCGTCTGTTCGATGACCATTGCATCGGCGTTCGTGGCCTTCGCGTGCGGATGATCGAGACGCAGGTCATCGCCCGATGCGGCTATCGTGGTCCAGTATGTCGCTTCGCCGGTGAATGGTGAATGCGGATCGCGTGCGGCGTTGGCAAGACGCGCGGCCCACTGCGCCGCGCTCGCGCCCGTTCGCGTCAGGCTCGCGATGCCACGCGTTTCAGCCGCGCGATAGGCGCTCTGCAAATCATCGAGCAGGATGCGCCACGACACGCCATCGACGATCAAGTGATGAATCGCCAGATAGAGCTTCGTGCGTCCGTCCGGCAGCGATGCGGCAAGCGCACATACGAGCGGGCCGCGCGAGATATCCAGCGTTCGTTGAATCGCATCGAAGTGTGCGAGCGCATCGGCTTCATCGCTGGCTGCGACGGCTGCGAGCGGCAGCGTTTCGAATGCCTTCTGCGCGTGCACGATGCGCCATGCATTCGCGGCGCCATCATGCTCGAAGCGTTGCCGGAAGATCTCGTGATGCGTGAGCAGCGCATCGAAGGCCCGCGCGAAGGTATCGAGATCGAACGGCGCGCGCGTATCGAATTCAATCGATTGATTCCAGTGACCGCGCTGCGGAATATCGAGCGCGAAGAAGCGCAGTTGCGCGGGCGTCAGCACCGAAGCTCGTTCCGTTTGCTTCGCCACGACTGCGGGCGCTTTCGCTTCGGTCGTCTCTATCCTCGTGGCGACGCGCCCGAGTTGCGCGACCGTCGCGTTGTCGAAAACCTGCTTCGGTGTCGCGCGCAGCCCGCGCTTGCGCAGACGCGCGATCACCTGCAGCACGAGAATCGAATCGCCGCCGAGTTCGAAGAAGTTATCGTCCCGGCCGACATGCTTCGCCTTCAACACGTCCTGCCACACTGATGCAATCGCTTCCTCGACGTCGCCTTGTGGCTCATCGCTCGTGGCGGCGGTTTCGGCCGGCTTCATCGCGATATCGCGCAGCGCGGCGCGATCGATCTTGCCGTTCGCCGTCACCGGCAAGGCATCGAGCAGGACGATCGTCGCGGGCACCATGTAGTCCGGCAAGCACGCGGCCAGTGCATCGCGCAGCGTGGCTTCGTTGCTTCCAGAACCGGTCACGAAGGACGCGAGCTGAAAGCGGCCATCGCGATCGATCGGCAGCGTTTCCGCCTGGACGACACCATCGATCGCGCACAGCGCCGCGCTCACTTCACCCG
Organism: Caballeronia sp. 11_S32; assembly: GCF_056930355.1. Lineage (NCBI taxonomy): Bacteria > Pseudomonadati > Pseudomonadota > Betaproteobacteria > Burkholderiales > Burkholderiaceae > Caballeronia > Caballeronia sp. 11_S32. The sequence continues at coordinate 321,222 of NZ_JBXOWH010000001.1, read as the reverse complement.
GCTCCACGCGATAGCCGCGAATCTTGACCTGATCGTCGAGCCGCCCGAGAAACGCGATACGTCCATCGGCAAGAAGACGCACGCGATCGCCCGTGCGATAAAGCCGTTCGCCGCGCGCGAAGGGATGCGGCACGAAACGCTCCCCTGTCGCGGCCGCACGGCCAAGATACCCACGCGCAACGCCAGCGCCGCCGAGATACAACTCGCCAGTCCCGCCCGGTGGCACGCATGCGCCGGCCGGATCGAAGACATAAGCGTGAGCGTTCGGCAACGGGCGTCCGAGCGGCGCGCCATGCGAGCGGCGTTCATCGTCATTGAAGTCGGATACCTCGCACGCGAGCGCGCCGACTGTCGCTTCGGTCGGGCCATAGTGATTGATCACGCGGCACGCGGGCTTCAATCTCTTCACGCGATCGAGGAGCGTCCAGGGCAGCAACTCGCCGCCCGTCACGAGCGCATGCGAAGGCAATACATCGGCGGGATGCTCGGCTTCGAGCAACGCATGCAGATGACTCGGCACGATCTTCAATACGCCAACATCGCGTGTGCGCATCTCGGCGGCGAAGCGGTCGGGATCGAACGCGCACTGTGCGGGCAGCAGATGCAGCGTGCGTCCCGAGCACAGCGCGCCGAAGAGCGTCGTGTGACCGAGATCGGCGGCGACGGTCGAGACCATCGCCATCGATGCGCCGGGCGCGAACGCGAGTTCGTCGAGCATGCCTTGCACGTAATCGGCGAGCGCGTGATGAGGTACCGCGACGCCCTTCGGCGTCCCCGTCGAACCGGACGTGAAGATGACGTATGCGGTCTGTTCCGACGCGGGCTGCACGCGTTGCGCCGCGGCGTTCGCAAGCGATGCGTCATGCGCGAGGGTATCGGCATCGAGCAATCTCGCGTTGCCGAGTGCTCGCGGCGCGTTATCGTCCTTCATTGCGACGAGCGCGAGACGTGCGCCGCACGCTTCGATCGCGGCGTCGAGGCGCGCTTGCGGCATCGCGGGATCGAGCGGCACCGCATAGGCACCCGACCTCATCGCGCCGATCAACGCGACGACGAAGCGCGCCGAGCGTTCGATGCAGACGGCAACCGCCTGCTCCGCCCGCGCGCCTTGCTGACGCAACGCGAGCGCGATGCGGTTCGATGCATCGTCGAGCTCGGCGAAGCTGAGTTGCGTGTGCGCATCGGCCAGCGCGATGCCATGCGGCATGGCGCTCGCATGCTGCGCGATCAGCGCAAGGACATCGTTGGCGTCGAAAGTGAGCGCGCGGCCTCGTTGCCCTTCGCGGTGTGCCGTGCAATTCAACGATGCGATCGGGCGCGACGGATCGCGCACCGCATCGGCGACGAGCGTTGCGAAGCTCGCCAGCCATGCGCGTGCCGTTGCGTCATCGATGCAATCGAGCGCATGTGCCGCGACGAGTTCGATGCCGCGCGCATCGTCGGTGAAATCGAGCGCGAAATCGAAGCGCGCCGCGAGGTCCGGACCGGGCGTCGCGATCGCCGATGCGTCCGGCAACGTCGCCTTCAGTTCCGCATCGAATTGCTGCGCGAATTTCACCCGCAACCATTCGTCACCACGCGCGACGGGCGGCTTTACCGCGTCGAGCACGCGATCGAAGGGCACGTCCTGATGCGCGAATGCAGCGAGCGCATCGGCGCGCACATCATCGAGCAATGCGGAAAAGGTTCGATCAGCATCGACGCGCGCGCGCAATGCCAGTGTGTTGAGGCACAAGCCGATGAGCGATGCCGTCTCAGGCCGCTGCCGATGCGCGACCGGCGCCGCGATCACGAAATCGTTTGCGCCGGTCAGTCGATGCAGCCACGCATGGAATGCGGCCAGCAGCACGACGAACGGCGACGCGTGCGCACTGCGCGCAAATTGGCGCAATGCGTGCGATGTGTCGACAGACAAGCGCAACGACACGCGTCCACCGCGATGATCCCGTTCAGCGGCACGCGCGCGGTCATAGGGAAGTGCGAGCGGCCCGGGCAACGCGCTGAGCGCCTCACGCCAGTAAGCAAGCTGACGCTCGCCCTCTGCGCCCGCGACGAGATCGCGTTGCCATTGCGCGTAGTCCGCGTACTGGATCGGCAACGCGGGCAGCGAAGGCGCGTTGCCTTGCGCATACGCCGAATACGCGTGCGCGAGTTCATCGAAGACGATGCGCGAGCTATAGCCATCCGTGATCGCGTGATGCGCCGTCAGCATCAGGCGATGGAATGTATCGTCGAAGGAGACGAGCGTCGCGCGCAACAGCGGACCGTTGGACAAATCGAACGCATCGCTTGCGTGACGTTGCGCGAGCGCGTGGGCATCGACGGATGCTTCGATAGCCACGCGTTCTATCGTCACCGGCAAAGACGCGTGAATACGCTGCATGACGATGCCGTCGTCGTTCTCCACGAGCGTCGTGCGCCACGCCTCGTGACGCTCGATCACATGATCGAGCGCGCGTTGCAGCGCGTTCGCATCGAGCGTGCCGCTGATCTCCCAATGGCCCGCGACGTGATACGCCGAACTCGCGTCGCGCGTTTGCGCGAGCACCCAGAAGCGCTGCTGCGCGAACGATGCGGGTCGATCCACATGACGCGCGTTCGCCGATGCCACGCTCTTCACGATCGACACGCCGCTCGCTTCCTTGTCGCTCGCATCGATCAATGCTGCCAGCGCTTCGAGCGATGGATCGTCGAAGATCGCGTCGAGACGCAGGTTCACGCACCAGTCGATGCGAATGGCCGCTTGCAGTTGCATCGCCGCGAGCGAATCGCCGCCGCGTTCGAAGAAACGGTCCGATCGGCCGATGGGCGCGGCATCGTCGAGAATGCGCTGCCAGGTTCGGGCGAGACGGCGCTCGGTATCGGTAGCGGGCTCGAGGTGATCCGCGCCATGCCGCGCCGATATTGAAGCCACGTGTGCCTTCAGGCTATCGCGGTCGAGCTTGCCGTTCAACGTATAAGGCAGGCGCGCAACGCGCACATAGCGATGCGGCTGCCACGCCGCGGGCAATCGTTGCGCGAGATACGTCTTCAATGCGGTCTCGTTCGCAGCTTCATCGGCGGAAACGAAGCAGGCCGTCAGTCGCGTGCGGCCGTTCGTGGAATCGGCGAGCACGGCTGCATCGTGAACCGATGGATGCGCGCGCAGGCACGCCGCGATCTCCGCGGGCTCGACACGCACGCCGCGAACCTGCACTTGATCGTCGATGCGGCCGAGATAATCGTAGGCGCCATCGGCACGTTCGCGCGCGAGATCGCCCGTGCGATAGATGCGCGACCCCGGCTCGCCCGAAGGATCGGGCACGAAGCGCTCGGCTGTCAGCGCCGCGCGTCCGTGATAACCGCGCGCTATGCACACGCCGCCGAGCAACAGCTCGCCTTCTTCGATGCGCGCGACACGCGGCCCGATCACGCGTCCGATGGGCAGCGAGGCATAGGCATCGCCATCGCTGAAATCGGGCGTGACGTGCGGCTCGACGGGCCAGAGCATCGGCGAGATGACGGCTTCGGTCGGCCCGTAACCGTTGATGAGACGCTGCGCCGCGAACACACGGCGCACACGCGCGAACGCTTCGCGTGACAGCGCCTCGCCGCCGAACGCGAGCACGCGCAGCGATGCGGGCACACCTTCGCGTTCGGCAACGGCCGCGAACTCGCGCAGATAAGCGGGCGGAAACGCCGCGACGTTCACGCCTTCGCGCTGGATCAGCGCATGCGCAGCCTCAGGCGCGAACGGCGGCGGCGCCGTGATGACGACGCGCGCGCCCACCGCGAGCGGCGCGAGCCAGCATTCGTGCGCGGCATCGAAATTGACCGACGCGAAGTGCAGCAGGCTATCGCCTTCGCCGATGCGAAGCGCCGCCGCAAGCGCATCGCAATGCGCGGCGAGCGGGCCGTGCTCGACGACGACAGCTTTGGGCGTGCCCGTCGAGCCCGACGTATAGATCATGTATGCAGCCGAGCGCGGATGCACGGGTGCTTCGTCGTCGAGAAAGTGCGAACCGTCCTCGTCATTCTGTACATCGAAGCATAGGTTGAAGCGAGCGCGCATCGCATCGTCGGCGTTTGCATCGACGATGCCGTGCGCGAGATTCGCATCGCTCACAATCCAGTCGAGACGCGCGGCGGGATGATGTGGATCGAGCGGCACGAACACGCCGCCCGCCTTCAGCACCGCAAGGAGCGCGACGAACAGTTCGCAGGAACGCTCGACGCATACGCCGACGCGCACTTCCGCGCCGACACCTGCCGCACGCAGCCGCGCCGCGAGTCGCGACGCGCGGGTATCGAGTTCGCCGCGTGTGAGACGCGTATCGTTATGGGCATCGAATGCGAGCGCGGCCGCTTCGGGTTGAAGGCGCGCGAGGGCTTTGATACGAAGATGCAGCGCGGTCGGAAAGCTCGTCATCGGCATGAAATTCCTTCGGGGTTCTGGCCGCGCCGGAAAAAGCTGCGGCATGAACGGGGCGCCGCTTGAAATGCGGCTTCACTCGGGATGACGATTCGCGCGAGAAAATTTTTACCGCTTCTCACGTGCTAAAGATTCGGCGTGCTGAAACGTCTGTATCTAGAGGCGCATTCAGCGCCATCTTCCCGACTTCAGTGATGCCTTTCCAATGACTGCTATCAACGAGCCTTTAGACTTTTCCGCCGGACAGAAGCCCGCGGCGCGCCTGATCCTCGCACTGCTCAAGCGCGCGCGCGGCGCGTTCGCGATCGCGCTCATCGCCTGCGTGATGAACGGCATCGCGAGCGTGATGCTCGTCGCGACGCTCAATCGCGCGCTGTCCGCGCCTTCATCGGCCGATGGCACGCTCGCGTGGCGCTTCGCGTTGTGCGCGGTCATCGCATTGTTCACGCGCGTCATCTCCGGCGTGCTCTTCGCGCGGCTCTCGCAGGACACGATGGCGCAATTGCGCGAGCATGTCGCGCGGCGCGTGGCGTCTGCCGAATTGCGCGATGTCGAGCGCATTGGCGCGGCGCCCGTGCAATCCGTCCTGACCGACGATGCCACCAACGTCTCGATGCTCTTCTTCGCGTTGCCCAACATCGTGATGCATGGATCTATCGTGTTCGGCTGCCTCGGCTATCTCGCGTGGCTGTCGTGGCCGGTGTGCCTGCTCGCGCTCGCGGCCATCGTCACGGGATCGCTCGGCTATCACCTCGGCGACAAGCGCGCGATTGCATCGCTCGAAGCCGCGGGGCAATCGCAGGACAAGTTGTTCGGCTATCTCGGCGCGCTCTTCGCGGGCGCGAAGGAATTGAAGCTGCATCGCGCGCGCTCGCAACAGTTCGTGGACGGACAACTCGGCGCGGCTATCGGCGAGGTGCGCGATCATCGCCGGCGTGCGTTCAGCGCGTATGCGATCGGCGTCGGCTGGATCATCTTTCTCTTCTATGGGTTCCTCGGCGCTGCGGCGTTCTGGCCTTCGCTCGGCGTGCGCGCCGATGCTGCCGCGACCGCGGGCTATGTCGTCGTGTTTCTCTTCATGCTCGTGCCGCTCGATGGCCTGCTCAACAACATCCCGACATTGAATGCGGCGCGTGTTTCGCTTGCGCGCATCGAGAAGGTGATGGCGGAGTTCGGCGGTCTGCGCGTGCCTGGGCCGCCGGTTTCATCGACGCTCGATGCAGGCTTCGAAACGCTCACGATGCGCGGCATCACGCATTCGTATTTTCATGAGCGCGACGAGCGCATGTTCCGTATCGGCCCCGTCGATCTGACGCTCAGGCCGGGCGAGCTGGTGTTCATCGTCGGCGGCAACGGCAGCGGCAAGACCACGCTTGCCAAAGTGCTGACGGGGCTTTATGAGCCGGAGTCGGGTGTTATCGAGGTCGATGGCAAGGCTATCGGCATGAGTGAGCGTGCGACTTATCGCGAGCGCTTCACGGCGGTGTTCAACGACTTCCATCTGTTCGATGCGCTGCTCGGCATCGTCGATCCGGACGATGCGTCGCGCGCGGCAGCCGATGAGCGGGCGAATGCGCTCGTCGCGAAGCTGGCGCTGGATCACAAGGTGAAGGTGGTCGACGGCGCCTTTTCCACGCGCTCGCTCTCGACCGGGCAGCGCAAGCGGCTTGCGCTGGTGGTGGCGTATCTGGAGGACCGGCCGCTTTATCTCTTCGATGAATGGGCGGCGGATCAGGATCCGGCGTTCAAGGCGGTGTTTTATGAGCAGTTGCTGCCGGAGCTGCGCGCGCGTGGGAAGACGGTGATCGTCGTTACGCACGATGACCGGTATTTTTCGATCGCGGACCGCGTGTTGAAGCTGGAGAACGGGGTGGTGGTGAGTGAGACGCGGGGCGCTGGAGTCAGGAGCGCGGTGGTGGACGTGAAGGGAAATGGGACGGTGGGGTGAAGGTGCGGCGGGGCGTGAAGCCCCGTCGTCAAGGATCGTTCGAACGGAGCTACGGAGCGGTGCGCGGCAATGCCAGCAACTTCTCCGTAATCACATCCCCGAGCCGCAACGCCGACATCGGCCCGCCGAATCCCCAGATATTCGGCTCGACGAGCGTCACGCGCCCTTCCTTCCTCGCGGGCACGAAACGCCATACGGGTGACGCGAGTTTCGTATCGATGGGCGCATCCGCGCCCGACGTGGTCACGAACAACACCGCCACGTCGGGCCGCTTCAAAAAGTCCGCCGATGTCACGTACACCGTGCCTTCGCGCGTCGGCTTCTCCGGCCACAGCTTCACGCCGAGCGCGCGCGCCACGCCCGCCGCCGTGCTGTTGCCCGTGTAAGCCCAATAGCGGTCGGGCAAGCCGAGTTCCTGCAAAAGCGCGAAGCGCGTGCCCGACAATCCCGCCTCCTTCAGACGCGCGGCATCGCGGGCCAGGCCCGCATCGAGTTTCGCATCGGCATCGCGCGCCTGCTGCTCGCGTCCCGTCATGCAGGCGATCGTGTGAAAGATGCTGCGCGTCCATTCGAGCTGCGTGCGCGCGCCGTTGCCGTTGCCGTTGCCGTTCGCGACATCCGGGCTGAACTGAAACAGCACCGTCGGCGCAATGCGATCGAGCGCCGCGAAAATCGGCGCATGCCGATAACCCACGCCGATAATCAGATCCGGCCGCGTCGATGCAATCGCTTCCAGGCTCGGCTCCTGACGCGTGCCGACCGTCGGGACGCCCTTGAAGCGCGCGCTGTCGTAACCGATCCAGCCATCGTAATACTCGGGATCGACCACGCCGACGGGCGTCATGTCGAGCGCCGCCACATCCTCCGCGAACATGAATTCGAGCACGACGATGCGCTTCGGATGCACGGGCATCGTCTTGCTGAACTGCGAAATGGTCGGGTTGCCCGCGAGCGGCGCGCATGCGTTCGTGCCGCTCGCGAGCGCGTTGCGTGCGGCGAATGCGAAGCACACGCAGGCCGCAAGCGAAAGCGCGCGCTTCATCGGATGGCGTCCTGCAACGCGAGTTCGTCGTCGCGCATCGTCAAAAGCAGCGGGCAGCTTGCGCACAGTTGCGTCTCTCCTGGAATCTCATAGCGCACGCAGCACACGCGGCGCGCGCGAAACGGGCTCGGCAACAGCGGCGAACGCGGCGTCGTGTCGCGTATCGGCGTGCGCAGCGGGTTCGCACCGTCGGGGCGAAAGAGCCATTCGGCGTCGATGTCTTCATCGCCCATATTCGACGGGCAATTCGCCAGCAAATAATCCAGCAGATTGCCCGCGTTGCTCCACAGCACGCGCGGCGCGATCTTCGTCATGCCCGCGAGCATGCCGATCACGCTATCCAGATGCGCGACGAGGCCCGCATAACGCCGCGCGGGATCGGCAGCGGGCGCGCACAATGCGCCGGCATCGAAATGAAGCGCGGCGGGCATGCCTGCTTTCAGCACGAGCCAGGTGCGTTCGGGCGACATATCGAGCGGACGCCCGAGCAGCCGCGCCGCCGCCACGCCCGCGGGCGCCGCAAGGCCGAAGTAGTACTTGCTCCATTGCGACAGCAACGCGCGCGCATGCAGTACGGCATCGCCGCCATAGAGCGCGGTCATCGCGGTGAGCAGCGCGTCGCGGTGTGCGTGCAGCGATGTCAGCGGGATGCGCAGGGCATCGTCGCCGGATGATTCGCAAGGCGTCCCCAGCCACACGTTTTGCAGATACGGCGCAAGCGCGGCCGGCGCGAACTCCGCGAAGCTGCGCGCTCGATGCGTCATCGCGGGCGGCCTCTTCGATTGTCGCGCCGCGTCTCGATGACGAGCAGCGCCAGCATATAAGGCGCGCCGATCAGCGCGGTCAGCACGCCCGCCGGAATCTCGCGCGGCGCGAGCAGCGTGCGCGCGGCGAGATCGGCGGCGGCGAGTATCAGCGCGCCCAGCAGCGCCGCGAGCCAGAGGCGCGCGCCATGCGAGCGCGCGCCGAGCATCGCCGCGAGATGCGGCGCCATCAGTCCGATGAAGCCGACCGGCCCCACCGCCGCCACCGCCGCGCACGCGGCGAGCGTCGCCACCGTCAGCACGAGCGGGCGCAGCAGCGCGATAGGAAGGCCGAGCGCGGACGCCTGATCGTCGCCGAGCGCGAGCAGATCGAGCGGACGCGCGATCGCCGCGAACACCGGCAACGCGAGCACGCACCACGGCAGGATCGTCGCGACTTCGCCCCAACTTCGCCCATACGTGCCGCCGACGAGCCACACGACGAAGCGCGCCGGCTGCACGCTTTGCTGCGTGATGAGCCATTGCGCGAGCGTCGTGCACAGCGTCCCGACGACGATGCCCGTCAACGCCACCGCGAGCGGCGCATAGCGATGCCGCCGGTTGAGCAGCAGCGTGATGGCGAGCGTGGCGCCGCCGCCGATCAATGCAGCGGCAGCGAGAAAGAGATGGCCCGCGAGCGGCCAGATCATGAGCGCGGCGAGCGTCGCGAGTCCCGCGCCCTGCGTCACGCCGAGCACTTCCGGGCCCGCGAGCGGATTGCGCACGATGCTTTGCATCAGCACGCCGCTCGCCGCGAAGAGCGCGCCCGCGAGCAATGCGCAGAGCAGGCGCGGGATACGCAGTTCGAGCAGCATGCGGGCGATGTCGTCGCGATGCGTGAGCGCATCGATCCAGCGCGCGGGGCCGAGCATCGTCGGACCGATGGATGCGCCGATCACGAGCACCGCGCATCCGCTCACAAGCAGCAACGCCGCGAGCGCGGGCCACGGCAGCGCGCACATCGCCCGAACGGCGCGCAGGCCGTGCTTCACCGATTCGCGCGCCTGGCCCGCGTGCAGCGCGCCGGACCACGCCGCGCCGCCGCGGATCATCGCGAGCATCAGCGGCGTGCCGACGAACGCGATGGCGACGCCCGTCGACAAGGTCGAATCGAAATCGAGCGCGAGGACGGCACTGTCTGTGGCAAGCACCAGCGCGCCGCCCGCCAGCGCCGAGAGCGGCACGAGCGCCGCCAGCTTCGACGACTTCGCGCCGCGCATCTGACGCAGCAGATTCGGCGCGATCAGCCCGACATACGACAGCGGCCCCGCGATCGCCACCGCGACGCTCGCGAAGCCGACGGCGGCGGTCATCGCAAAAAGGCGCGCCGCGTCGACATTGACGCCCGCGGCGGCGGCGGCATCGTCGCCGAGCGCGAGCGGATCGAGCGGACGCATCACGAACGGCAACGCGACGAGCGGCAACACGAGCCAACCGAGCGCCGACATCAATCCCGACGCGCCCGGCTGATACAGACTGCCGCTCGCCCACAGCGACGCACCGACGACCGTCTGCTCGAAGAACGCGAGCAGCAGCGTCGAGATCGCGGAGAAGAGCAGCATGCACACGCTGCCCGCGAGCACGAGCCGCAAAGGCGTAGCGCGCCAGCCGCCCGCCGCGGCCGCGACGCAGCCCGCCGCCGCGAGGCCGCACACGAACAGCAACGGCACGGACGCCGGGCCGACGAATTGCGGCACGATCATCGCCGCGAGCAGGCCGAGTTGCGCGCCGCCGGTGATGCCGAGCAGATCGGGCGCGGCGAGCGGATTGCGCGTCAACGCCTGAAAGAGCGCGCCCGCGACCGCGAGACAGCCGCCCGCGATCAGCGCCGCCGCGACGCGCGGCGCGCTCAGATCGAAGAGGAACACATGCGCGAGCTGCGCGGCATCGCTGCCCGATGGCGCATCGAGCCACGCGCGCCATTCAGGACCGAGACGCAGCGCGGCGAGCGCGAGAATCAGCGCGATCAACGCAGCGGCAATCACGCCGACACGATCCGGCGCGGCCACGCGATGCCGCGATGCCCTGGTTGTGGCGAGCATCGTCATGTTCTGCCGCGCCCCGCGATCAGATCGATGACGAAGGACACGCGCGCCCAGAAGGCATTCGCGCGATGCAGGCGGCGCCGGGTGGAAAGCGTCGTCATGCCGCGATGTCCCTTTCCCTGGCGTTGTCATACGCGGGCACGCACATCGGCGCGCCCGTCTGCGGATGCGTGACGCGCAGCATGCGCACGCCGAAGGTCTCCTGCAAATGGCGCGGATCGATGATCGCTTCGGGCGTCCCTTGCGCGACGATGCTTCCCGCGCGCATCAGCACGATCTCGTCGGAAAACGCGGCCGCCTGATTCAGGTCATGCAGCACCCAGACGATCGTCAGGCCGCGCTCGCGATTCAATCGGCGCAATTCGCGCAGTATGTCGAGCTGATGATGGATGTCGAGATACGTCGTCGGCTCGTCGAGCAGGACGATGGGCGCTTCCTGCGCGAGCGCCATCGCGATCCACGCGCGCTGACGCTCGCCGCCCGAGAGCGCGGCGACATCGCGTGCGGCGTCGTCGATGAGGCCGCTCGCGTCCAGCGCCGCGTCGATGGCCGCGTGGTCCGCGCGCGTGAGGCCGCGCATCCAGCCGCCGTGCGCGTAGCGCCCATACGCGACCAGCTCGCGCACCGTGAGGCCCGCCGGAATCTGGTTGAACTGCGCGAGCATCGTGAGCGTGCGGGCGAGCGCGCGGCGGCGCATCGACGCGATCGGCTGGCCGTTCACCGTCACTTCGCCCGAACGCGCGGGCTGCAATCCGGCGAGCGTGCGCAGCAGCGTGCTCTTGCCGCATCCGTTCGGCCCGCATAGCGCGGTGATGCGTCCCGCCGCGATATCGATGTCGAGGTTCGCCAGGACCACGTCGTCGCGATAAGCCACCGTCAATGAACGCGCGCGAAGCGCCGTGCGGTCCGTCATCGCGCCTCGCGGTAGCTCTGCGCCATCGCGACGACGACCTTGCGCGGCCCTTCGAACGGATCGCGCGCGTGCGCGGTGAGCATGTTGTCGAGCATCAGCACGTCGCCGGTGAGCCAGGGAAACACGATGCGCTCGCTGTCGAGCGCCGCACGGATCTCGGCGAGCGCATCGGCTTCGAGCGGCGCGCCGTCGCCGTAATAGACGTTGCGCGGCACGTTTTCCAGACCGACGGCATCGACGAGCGCTTCCTGCATGTCCTCGTCGAGCGTCGAGAGATGAAAGAGATTCGCCTGATTGAACCAGACGCTATCGCCCGTGCGCGGGTGGCGCGCGACCGCCTGGCAGCGCTCTTGCGTGCGCAGAAGCAGCTCGTCGTCCTCGCCGTCGCGCCAGCTGCATGCGATGCCGCGTGCCGCGCAAATGCGCTCGACCTCGCGCGGATCTTCCGTGCCGAACGCGTTCTGCCACGGCAAATCGAGTCCTTGCCCGAAGTTGCGCACGTACAGAAGCTCGCGCTTCGCGAAGCGTTCGACGAGCGCCGGATCGAGCGCGCGATACACCGCGCGGCTGTCGGCGATGGGCGTCGCGCCGCCCGAGCGCGCCGCGAGCGCGCAGTGAAACCAGATGCGCATTGGCCATTCGCGCGTGTACGACTGCTCGTTGTGCAGCGGAATCGAGCGATGCGGCGGATATTCCGTCGACGTGTACACCGCGCCCTCGACCTGGCTGCGCGGCGTCGATGCGAATTCATAGCCGATCAGCGGATCGCCGAAGGATGCGGCGAAGCGCTGGAACGTCTCGATCGAGTCGACGCGAAAGCCGGTGAAGCGCACGCCGCCCGCGCGTTCGAGCGATTCGGCGACGATCGCATGCAGCAGCGGCGCGGCGTCGGCAAGCGCGATGTCGTCGCTCGCGCGCGGCGATACGACCACCGGCAAGCCCGGCTCGATGCGCAAATCGGCTAACTGGATCGCTTTCACTGGGAGTTCGGTCATGCAATGTCCCGAATCAGTTGAGTTGCGAATTCGCCTGCGCGCTCAACGCGTCCATGTGACGGCGCAGGCTCGCGGGCCGCATATCGGTCCACACGGTTTCGATGTACGCGAGGCAATCGGCCTTCGCGCCGCGCTTGCCGGCTTCGCGCCATCCCGCGGGCACTTCGCGGAAGGTCGGCCAGATCGAGTACTGCTCTTCTTCGTTGATGACGACCGTGTAGACGAGATCGTCCGCTGCGTGGTTCTGCTGTTGCGTCATGGTGATGTGTCTCTCGGGTTCGCGGCGCTTGCAGCGCCTTCATCGAATAGACGTTCGGGGCGCGCGCTTTTTTACCGCCGCCGCGCGCGCCCGCCGACGAACGCCGGACACTCCACGTTGCGCTCGCACGCGTCGAGGCAATCGGCGCAATGCTGTTGCGCGTCGCGCACCATGAAGTGCACGAGCGTCTGCGAGACATTCAGCGCGCGCGCCGTGCTTTGCAGGGTCTCCTCGCGCAGGCGCACCATTTCGAACGCGGCGCGGCTGCGGTCGGGCAACTGCGCGAGCGCATCGCAGACGCGCCGCAGCGTGTCGCGCGCCTGCACGCTCGCTTCGGGCGTCAGTTCCTGCGAGGGCACGTCGAGGCCGTCCTCCTCGTCCGCGCGATAGATGTTTTCGAGGCTTTGCCGCCTGCACGCGTCGATCGACGCATTGCGCACCATCCGCGCGATGTAGCCCATCGGCTGACGCACGTCGTCCTGCTGCGGCAAGCCGATGAGATGGAGGAAGACATCCTGCACCACGTCCTCGGCGCGGCTCGCGCAACCCACGACGCCGCGCGCCATGTTCACGAGCATCTGCCGGTTGGCGACGGCGAGATCGAGCAGGCTCGGCGTCGCGGCACTTTTCTGCGGCGACGGCTTCGGCGTGACGTGCGTGACCGGCTCGCGCCAGTACGCATCGAGAGACCGATTTGACGGAGGCGGCGGCGAGAACGAAGTCCGTTTCGACGATGCCTGCTGAACGCGCATGTAAGCCATGAATCGTGCTCCACTTTCCCAGGAGCCGCAAAGCTAGCGTAAACGCGAATCATTCTCAACGCCGACCCTACATGACAGCAGGTCGTAAGATTTCGTCCTTTTCGTCGCATTCCGTGCGTGGATGCGGAAGCCCGGGAAGCGGACGAAATGTCAAGAACGCGTAGGGAATGAATATTTTTTATCGCGAATAAGGCCGCGATTGCATGCCTTCGGGCGGCACAACGACTAAAGTTCGCATTTTGATAACCGTTATCCGAGGTGTGGTCCGGCTTTCCCGCGAGGGTCCAGCCATCGCCGGGCCCCGCCGGAAGCCAACATGGATCATCAAACTGAGGTGTTCACCCTGCCGCGCGGACGTGCGGCGACGTGGTTGCTGCACGCGGGAGCCGATATCCCCCGCGCGATCCGCGTCGCCCTCGTCGGAAGCCTGTTCGGCACCCTGCCGATCTTCCTCGGCGGCGTGTTCAACACGGTCGCGGTGGCGTGGGTGCTGGATCGCCGTCACCCGACGATGGCCTTCCACATCTGGCTCGCGCTCGAAATCGCGGTGTGCCTCGCGCGGCTCGTCGTGCTCGTCGTCGCGCGGCGGCGGGCGCGCGAGCGCCGCTCCACGCTGACCGACACCTACGTGCTGCTCGCGCCGCTCTGGGGTGCGACGGTCGGTTACGGCGCGCTCGTCTCGGTGCTATCGGGCGACTGGGTTTCGTCGACGCTCTCGTTTCTGTCCGCCGCCGCGATGGTCGGCGGCATCTGCTTCCGCAACTTCGGCGCGCCGCGTCTCGTCGCGGTGATGATCTTCCTGTCGCTCGGGCCGTGCTGCATCGGCGCGGTGCTGGCGGGCGAGCCGACGCTCTGGCTCACGCTCCTGCAGATCCCCTTCTATCTCTTCGCGATGAGCGCCGCCGCGTGGCGCCTGAACGGCATGCTGGTCTCGACGATGAAAGCCGAGCAGGAAAACGACCGCCGCGCGCGTCACGACGAGCTGACCGGCCTGCTCAACCGCGCGGGCCTGTTCAAGGCGGTGCGTTCGCGCGGCCCCGGACACGCACGCGACAGCGCCCGCACCGCGCTGCTCTATCTCGATCTCGACGGCTTCAAGGCCGTCAACGATGCCCACGGCCACGAAGTCGGCGACACGCTGCTCGCGCTCGTCGCGCGGCGTCTGCGGCACTTGTCCGGGGAAGGCTCGCTGGTCGCGCGGCTCGGCGGCGACGAGTTCGTGATCGTCACGCCGCCGCACGCCGATCCGCTCGCGCTCGCGGACGTCGTCGTGCATGAGTTGTCGAAGCCCTTTCTCACCGATGCCGGCGTGATGCTCGAGATCGGCGTGAGCATCGGCATCGCGATGTTCGACCATCATCACGACGAGCTCGACGGCGTGCTGCGCCACGCCGACAACGCGCTCTACGAAGCGAAGCGCGCGGGCAAGAGCCGCTGGGTGCCGGCGGACGCGCGGGAGCCGGCCGGGCTCGTCGCCTGAAGGCTCAGCCGCTCAGTTCGGCGCTCAGGCTCTCCGCCTCCTTCGCGAAGCGCTGACGCTCCTCGCCGCGCAGACGATCGTCGCCCGGCAGATCGACCGTGAGCGGGTCCATCGCCACGTCGTCGACGTGCACTTCGTAGTGCAGGTGCGGTCCCGTCGCCCAGCCGGTTCGGCCGACGTAACCGATCACCTGCCCGCGCGCCACCGTTGCGCCGTTCCTGAGGCCCTTCGCGAAGCGCGAAAGATGCGCGTACACCGTCGAATAAGGCGGCGGATTTTCCAGCATGACGACCTTGCCATAGCCCGTCTGCCTGCCGATGAACGTCACCTTGCCTTGCGCCGTCGCGCGCACCGGCGTGCCGATGGGCGCGGCGAGATCGACGCCGTCGTGGCTCTGCCAGCGATGCGTAACCGGATCGAGCCGCCGCAGCGAAAAGTCCGACGACACGCGCGTGAATTCGACCGGATAGCGCGTGAACGCGGGCTCCGTGCTCTTGCCGTCCTTCGAGTAGTAGCGCGCTTCGCCTTCCGCGTCGCGATACAGGAACACGTCGTGCGACGACGAACCCGTCGTGAGACGCGCGGCGAGCGGTTCGTCATGCGCCGTCGCGCCGCCTTGCGGCCGGTCGTAGATGACGCTCAGCGTATCGCCCTTGCGGAGATCGCGGCTCAGATCGACCTTGCCGGCGAACGCCTGGGTCAAGGTCGCGATCGTCGCCGAATCGAGCCCGAGGCTTTGCGCGGCATCGGAGAACGTCCCGTCGACGGTCGCGCTTTCGGTCATGCGCGCCGGCTCGGGCGCAGCGGCGGGCGGCGCCGATGCGGGCGCGGCGGGCGCAACGGCGCTTTGTCTGAGCGAAACCGCGGGCGCGTCGTCCTTGACGGCGGACGGCGAATGCGGACGCTGGAGCGCATTGCAGAGCACGACGGTACACACGGAACCGATCGCGGACGCGAAAAACAATCGGCCTGCCTTGCCGGGCGAGGCGGTAATGGGAGAGAACGGCATCGGAGAGGAAGCAGAGCGAGCGAAGCGCGCATAGGGCGCTCGAACTCGAAGGATCAGAAGGCGCGGCGCGCGGGCCGCGAGCGGCGGGAAAGCGCGCGCGTTACTCGATCTGCCGCGAAAATGGGCGGAACGTCGGGGATATTGAGGCGAAACGGCGAGCTGGCATGCGGCTTTGAACGCGGCTTGACGGGGATCGAGTCGAGACTATGGGAGTTTTCTTAAACGAAACTTAAGCTGCCCCTTTTAATGCTTTTGCATGAAGATTAACGGAAATTACGTGCGGATAACGTCTGATGAACGCCGATAGATCAGAAACGATTACCGCTTCTCCACTTCCAGCGCCTTCGCATATCCGGTCAATTCGAGATACCCGCGCCCCTTGCCGCCATTGCCGTCCAGCGTCACCGCCCCTTCCCAATACAGCGCGCCGGTGGAATCGCGCGAATCGAGTTCCTGATCGTCGATGAGCGGGCTCAGCCGCCAGCGCATCCCGCCGACGCGCACGTTCATCGCCACCGGATACACGGTGTTCGTGCGCGGAGAGCGCCACTCGCGCTCGGGCGTGAATTCGACATCGCCGGGGCCGAATTGCTGCGTTCGTCCATCGCGGTCGCGTAGCGCGGCGTGCGTCCAGACTGCGCGGCCATCGCGAGCGCGGACCTTGAAGGCCATCAGCGCGGCACCGTCGTCGAAATTCGCGCCGAGCCAGTCCCAGCCGGCGGCTTCGGATGACAGGAGCGTGCTCGACCATTCGTGATCGAGCCATGCGCGGCCCGTCACGTCGACGCCCGCATTCGCCTTCCCCGAAGCCGATGGCCGCACCACGCTGCCCGTCACCCTCAGTTGCGGCTCGCTGTAGTAATAGCTCGCCTGCTCGGGCCGCGGGCCCTTGCGCGAAAAGCCTTGCTCGCCCTGGAGCATGGGCGGCTGTGTCGGCGTGAAAGTGAGATGGAGCGCGAAGCCGGCGGCATCGACGACAACCGTATAGCTGCCGTCCGCCGCGCGCGTCATGCGCCATGCGTCGAGCCTGATGTCGGTGTTGCCTTCCTTCGAATACGCGAGGCCGAAGCCCTGCCGCGCGATGTTCTGATCGTGCACGAGCCGTCCATACGCGGGATCGGACAACGCCGCATGCGCGATGATCAGTTGCGACGGATCGAACGCGCTCGCGCCTGCCTTCTTGCCCGTATTCGAGCGAAAGAACGTGATCTGGAAGCCGAGCGGCCGATGCTCCGGCGTTTCGAGCCAGCCGGTCGCGTACCACCATTCCGTGCGATACGCGGGATGCGCGCCGCTGTCCGCCGGCCAATCGATCGCATGCCCCGGCACGACGGGCGCGAACGCCGGCTCATCGGCGAACGCGGTCATCGGCGAGAGCAGCAACGCGAGCGAGAAAGCGAGCAGCGACGCGCGCATCACCAGTCCTCCCGCACGGCGCGCACCGCATCGACGGACACCGCGCGCCGCCCCGCGAGCACCGCCGTCGCGCAGGACGACGCCAGCATCACGCAGGCGATGACCGCGATCATCGTCCACGGAATATGCAGCGACATGCTCCAGTGAAACGACTGCGGATTCACGACGAACACGAGGATCAGACTGATCGAGAAGCCGAGCACGCAGCCCATCGCGATGCCGAGCAGCGTGAGCCATCCGGCTTCCGAGGCCAGCAACGCGAGGATTTGCGCGCGCGTCACGCCGACGTGCCGCAGCATGCCGAATTCGCGCGAGCGGGCGAGCGTCTGCATCGAAAACGTCGCGCCGACGCCGAACAGACCGATCACGATGGCCACCGCTTCGAGCAAATACGTGACGGCAAAGCTGCGATCGAAAATGGTCAGCGTGCGCGCGCGGATCTCGCCGGGCTGCGAGAACTCGAGCGCATCGCCGAAGGGCAGCTTTTTGATCGCATCGATGACCTGTGCCGCCGAGGCGCCCGCGCGCAAGGTGATGGCGGCATCGGTCGCGCCCGTGTCGCCGGTGAGACGCCGATAGTCCGCGATACGCATCTGCAGCGCGCCCGTCTGACGCACGTAGTCGCGCCAGATGCCCGCGACGACGAAGCGCTCGCCCGCCCCGCCCACCGGCAGGTTCACGCGCTCGCCGACGCGATAGCCGTACAGATCGGCCATCGCTTCCGATGCCCACACCGGCGTTTCGCCTGCGCGCCACGCGGACGGCGGCAACACGTCGCCGGTCATTTGCAGCGTCGCGCCGGGATCGGCGGCGTCGATCTCGCGCGCGATCAGCGAGACAGAGGGCTTCGCGGCATCGAGCGTCAGTTTGGATGTGCGCATGAACTTCGCATGCGCAATGCCGTTCGCGGCGGCAAGCTGCATCTGCTGGTCTGGGCGTAGCCCGCCGGTATCGCCGCTCGCCGCCATGCGCACATACAGGTCCGCCGACAGCAAATGCGCGAGCCAGTCTTCGACCGACACGCGAAAGCTCGTCACCATGATCGCCATCGCGACGATCAGCGTGAAGCTCGACAGCACGCCGCCCATCGCGATCGACGCCTGGCCCGGCGCATTCGCGAGCCGCGCGAGGGCGAGCGTGGCGACGGCGCCGCGCGGCTTCACCGCGCGTTGGAACACGATGGCCGTGAGGCGCGGCATCAGCGCGATTCCGCCGACGAGCAGAAACGCGACGGCGAGATAACCCGCGACGGGCGCATCGAAAACGGGCGGCGCCTGCGTGAGCGCGCCGCCGGTCGCGAGGCACGCGAGCGCGGGCCACGGTGTGCCGAGCGGCGCGAGCGCGGCTTCCTCGCTGCCGGCCTTCAACGCGGGCGCGGGCCGCGCGCGCGCCGCTTCGAGCGCCGGAACGAGCGTCCCCGCGAGCGCCACGCCGATGCCGAGCGCAAGAAAGATCGCACTGGCGACCGGCTCGAACGCGACGCGCGGCTCGACGCCCGGAAAGTAGCCGCCGCCGAGATCGGCGCCGAAAAAGCGCAGCGCGAGCGCCGCGACGGTAAAGCCGAGCACGATGCCGAGCACGCCGCCCGCGACGCCGAGCAGCGCGCCTTCGAGCATGATCTGCCGCACCAGCGCGGCGCGCGTCATGCCGAGCACGCGCAGCATCGCGAATTGCGCGCGGCGGCGCACGACGCCCGCCGCCTGCGTCGAGAACACGAGAAACGCGCCGGTAAAAAGCGCAACGAGCGCGAGCACGTTCATGTTGATGCGATACGCGCGCGACAGACGATCGGTGCGGCTTTCGACATCGCGCGTCTGAGTTACGACGAGCCGCGCGCCGAGTTCGCGCTGCAGCGTCTGCCGGAACGCATCGCGATCGACGCCGCGCGCCAGTTGCAGATCGACGCGCGACAGCTTGCCGATCATCGCGAAATGCGTCTGTACGGCGGCGATATCCATCACCGCGATGCGCTGCCCCGGCCGCGTGCGTGCAATGCCGCCCGCGACGCGCAGCTTCACCGGCGACGTGCCGCTCTGCAATCGAACCTGTCCGCCATCGCGCGCGGCGAGCCAGGCTTGGGCGGCGGGCGAGAGAAAGATGGCGTCATCGGCGAGCACATCGAGCGATGCATCCGGCGACGGCACGCCGGTCAAGTCCGGCGCGATACGCTTCGCCCGGAACACGTCGATGCCGAGCACCTTGAGCGGCGTGTTCTTGCCGGGCACGGCGGCATCGACTTCGAGCACCGGACTCGCGACCGCGACGCCCGCATGCGCCGCGAGCCGCGGATACACGTTCTCGTCGATGAAGGGCTGCGCGCCGCGCACCTGCAGGTCCGCTTGCCCCGAGAGACTGCGCGCGGCGGCGGAAAACTCGTTGAACGCCGCGCCGTTGATGAGCTGCACCGCGTAACCCAGCCCGACGCCGAGCGCGATCGTCAACATGGCGACGAGCGCGCGGCCCCGATGGCTGCGCCATTGCGCGCCGAGCAGCCAGCGCGTGAGCGTGTCGAAGCGCCGGTGCGCGGCGGCCATATCGCTCATCGCGCGAGCGTCGCGGCATGCAGCGCGCCGTCGCTCAGCACCACCACGCGATCAGCAAACGCGGCGGCGGCTTCAGAATGCGTGACCATGACGGTCGCGGCTTGCGTCGCTTTCGTTTCGGCGCGCAGCAGTTCGAGCACTTCGTGCGCGGTGTGCGGATCGAGATTGCCGGTGGGTTCATCGGCGAGCAGCAAGCGCGGCCGATGCACCAGCGCCCGCGCAATCGCCACGCGCTGCAGCTCGCCGCCGGAAAGCTGGCGCGGCATGTCGCCGTCGCGTCCTTCGAGGCCGACCGCCGCGAGCATCGCGCGCGCGGGCGCGGGCGGCATGCCGTTCAGCAGCAGCGGCACCGCGACGTTCTGATACAGCGTCAGATGCGGCAGCACGTGAAACGCCTGGAACACGAAGCCGAGTTTTTGCCGGCGCAGGCGCGTGGCGGCATCGTCGGAGAGGCTCGAGATCGGCGCGCCGTCGATGAGCACGTCGCCGCTGTCGGCGGTATCGAGGCCCGCGATCAGATTGAGCAACGTCGATTTGCCGACGCCCGAGTCGCCCATGATCGCGACGAACTCGCCCGCGCCGAGCGCGAAGTCGAGCGCGTCGAGCACGATGCGGCCACCGCCGTACGTTTTCGTGAGGCGGCGGCATTCGAGGGCGGGAGCAACGTCTGAGTCGGCGGGTCGCATGTTGAGTGGCGGACAGGCTATGGATTACGCAAGCATTGTGCCCATGAATCGCGCACGGCGCCTTCATGCGCGGCCCGCAGGGTTATCCCTTAGGCCATTTGCATTGACTTAAACCGATGCGGAAATCAAACTGTGATCACAGATCAGCAATCAAAGGACATGTACGTGGCGCCCCGTTCCGCATCGCCGATTCCGCAGCTCGAAGTCATCGCCACCGAGACAATGGCGACCAAGGTTTATCAGCAGCTCCGCGAAGCGATCATGAGCGGCAGCTTCGCCGCCGGTCAGCCGCTGAGCCTGCGCAGTGTCGCCGAAGGGGTCGGCCTGTCGACGATGCCGGTGCGCGCGGCGCTCACGCGTCTGCGCGCGGAAGGCGCGCTGGTGGACGGCCCGTCGCGCGGCCTCATGGTCCCGCCGATGACGCCCGAGCTGCTCGAAGAACTGCGCGACGTGCGCATCGCGCTCGAAGGCTGTGTCGCGGAACGTGCGGCGGCGCGCATGACGAACGACGACGTGGCCGCCGTGCAGCGCATCTTCGACGAAATGGACGCCCACGTCGAAGCCGACGATGCGCGCGCTTATCTGCGCTGCAACTTCGCGTTCCACACGAGCATTTACCGGCACGGCGCGAGCGAGATGACGCTCGTGACGATCCAGAACATGTGGATGCGCATCGGTCCTTTCCTGAACATGGTCGCGCCCGATGTCGCGCATATGCGCGTTTCGATGGAAGCGCATCGCCAGATCATCGACGCGCTGTGGAAGCATGACGGCGCGGCCGCGCGTGAAGGCATCGCGAAGGATATCCGCGACGCGGCGCGCGATCTCGAAACGCGTCTGCAGTCGCCGGATGCACGGATGCTGCGTCAGGCGCAAAGCTGAGTCTTGAAGGCGCGCGGTTCGCGCCTCTGAACATCATCATTAGTATGTCTAATCGCATGCGCGAGGACGTTGCACGTCCCCGCGAACCATAACCAGAAAGGAGTCAGACGATGGATTTCACGAAAATGCTCACGCCGCGCGCCGGTTTGCGCGTGCTCATCACGGGCGGCGCATCGGGCATCGGTCTCGCGATCGCGAAGGCTTTCGCGTCGATGGGCGCGCGCGTGCATGTCTGCGATGTCGATCCGAAAGCCATCGACGCGGTATCGACCGTTTCGCCGTCGATCACCGGCACGCGCGCGGATGTCGCGAACAAGGACGACGTGAAGCGCGTGTTCGAGGACGTGAAGCGCGAGCTCGGCGGACTCGACGTGCTGATCAACAACGCGGGCATCGCGGGCCCGACGGGCGGCATCGACGCGATCGATTCCGACGACTGGGAAAAGACCATCGACGTGAATCTGAACAGCCAGTACTACTTCTCGCGTCAGGCGGTGCCGATGCTGCGCGAGGCGGCCGATGGCGGCGTGATCGTGTTCATGTCGTCGGTGGCGGGACGCCTCGGCTACGGCTTCCGCACGCCCTATTCCGCGACGAAATGGGCCGTGGTCGGCCTCGCGAAGAGTCTCGCGATCGAGCTCGGCCCCGACAACATTCGCGTGAATGCGGTGCAGCCGGGCATTGTGAAGGGTCCGCGCATGGAAGGCGTGATCGCCGCGCGCGCGAAGCAGCTCGGCATCAGTTACGAAGAGATGGAAAAGCAGTATCTCGCGAAGATTTCGCTGCGCCGCATGGTCACGCAAGAGGAAATCGCTGCCAGCGTGCTGTATCTCAGCTCGCCCGCCGGCAGCGCGATCTCGGGGCAGGCGCTCTCCGTCTGCGGCAACGTCGAAACGCTCTAAGGAACAACGAGGAACCCATGGCAACGAAACGCAAGGTCATCATCACGTGCGCGCCGACGGGCGCGATCCATACGCCGTCGATGTCGCCGTATCTGCCGGTCACGCCCGACCAGATCGCCGAAGCCGCGCTCGCGGCCGCGAAGGAAGGCGCGGCGATCCTGCATCTGCACGCGCGCGATCCCGAAGACGGCCGCCCGACGCAAGACCCCGCCGTGTTCCAGCGCTTCCTGCCGCGCATCAACTCGGAGACGGATGCGGTCATCAATCTGACGTCGGGCGGCAGCCCGCACATGACGGTCGAGGAACGCCTGAAGCCCGCGCATCACTTCCAGCCGGAAGTGGCATCGCTCAATATGGGCTCGATGAACTTCGGCCTTTATCCGATGCTCGATCGCTTCAAGGATCTGAAGCACGACTGGGAGCGTCAGCATCTGGAGAAGAGCCGCGACCTCGTGTTCAAGAACACATTCGCGGATATCGAATACATCCTGACCTCGTGCTCGGCCAACGGCACGCGCTTCGAGTTCGAGTGCTACGACATCTCGCATCTCTACAACCTCGCGCATTTCGTCGATCGCGGGCTCGTCAAGGGGCCGTTCTTCGTGCAGAGCGTGTTCGGTCTGCTCGGCGGCATCGGCGCGCATCCCGAGGATCTCGCGCACATGAAGCGCACCGCCGACCGCCTCTTCGGCAACGACTATGTCTGGTCGATCCTCGGCGCGGGCCGCAACCAGATCCCGCTCGGCTCGATCGGCGTTGCGCAGGGCTCGAACGTGCGGGTCGGTCTGGAGGATTCGCTGTGGATCGGTCCGGGCCAGCTCGCCGAATCGAGCGCGGCGCAGGTGCGCAAGATCCGGCAAGTGATCGAAGGGCTGTCGCTGGAAGTCGCGACGCCCGCCGAAGCGCGCCAGATGTTGTCGCTCAAAGGCGGCGACAACGTCAACTTCTGATCCCCTGATCCTCTAATCGCACGCGCCGTGCATGCGGCGCGTGCTCACGCAATCACAACACAAAAAATACAACGCTTACGGAGACACGTCCTTGAAACGCCTTCCCGACACCGCATTGCATACGCGCATCGCGCGTCCTTTCTGATTCCGGGAGTCATCATGTCCAAGCCCAACACCACGAGCGCCGCACAGCACGCGTCGCTCAACAGCCTGATGCTGCGCAAGCTGATGCCCTTGCTCGTGATCGTCTACGTGATCAGCTTTCTCGATCGCACGAATATCGCGCTCGCGAAGCATTCGATGAGCGTCGACCTCGGCATCTCCGCCGCCGCCTACGGACTCGGCGCGGGCCTCTTCTTCCTGACCTACGCGGCCTTCGAGATTCCGAGCAATCTCATCATGCACAAAGTGGGCGCGCGCTTCTGGATCACGCGCATCATGGTGACGTGGGGCGCGCTTTCCGTCGCGATGGCCTTCGTCACCGGCGAGACCTCGTTCTATGTGATGCGCCTTCTGCTCGGCGCCGCCGAAGCAGGCCTCTTTCCCGGCGTGATGCTCTATCTCACGTACTGGTTCGGCCGTGAGGAACGCGCCCGCGCGACCGGCTATTTCCTGCTCGGCGTGTGCGTCGCGAATATCGTCGGCGGGCCGCTCGGCGGTGCGCTGCTCGAGCTCGACGGAATGCTCGGCTTTCACGGCTGGCAATGGCTCTTCGTGATCGAAGGCCTGCCCGCGATCCTGCTCGCCTTCGTCGTGTGGAAGATGCTGCCCGATCGCCCGACGAGCGCGCCCTGGCTTTCGCGCGACGAAGCCCTCGCGCTGGAGCGCCGCCTCGCCGCCGAGCACGACGCGCAAGGCAGCGGTCATGGCGCAGGCGCTTTCCGCAGCGTCCTCGGCGATCGCCAGGTGTGGCTCGCGATTCTCGTCTACTTCTGCCATCAACTGACGATCTACACGGTGATCTTCTTTCTGCCGGGGATCATCGGCAAATCGGGGCATTTCTCGCCGCTGATGATCGGCCTGCTCACCGCGACGCCCTGGGTCGCCGCGGCCATCGGCGCAGCCACGCTGCCGCGCTTCGCGAGCGATTCGTCGAAGAGCCGCCGCATGCTGATCGGCGGGCTCGTCATCATGGCCTCGGGCATGCTGATCGCGGCATGGTCGACGCCCGCGATCGGGCTTCTGGGCGTGTGCCTGTCCGCGTCGATGTTCTTCGTCGTGCAGTCGATCATCTTCACGTTCCCGTCGTCGCGGCTCTCGGGCAGCGCGCTCGCGGGCGGCCTCGGCCTCGTCAACTCGTGCGGCCTGCTGGGCGGCTTCGTCGGACCGACGGTGATGGGCATCATCGAGCAGACGACCGGCCGCGCGATGAACGGTCTCGTGTGTCTCGCGGTTGCATTGCTGATCGCGGCGGTGTGCAGCGTGCGCCTGCGCCACGGCAACGAGCAACGCGCCGACGACAAGCGCGGCGTGATGTCCAACGCGTGATCGTCTGACGCTTCTACCGGCACGCCGTGACCGCGCAGACTCGCTTGCGCGGTCACGGCGTGACTACTTCAACCGCCGATCAAGCCAAACACGGCGACGCCCGTCTTCGTGCCCACAAAGACCTTGCCGTTCGCGACCGTCGGCGAGACGAACTTGTTGCCCGGGCCGAACTGATCGCGCGAGCCCGCCGAATTGCTGCTGTAGAGCTCGTTCGCGAGATTGCTCGCGTCATAGGCGTGCAGCACGGCCGGCGTCACGTTCTCCACGCCCCATACAATGCCGTTCGCATTGCCGTTCGCGGAGATCACGGGCGCGAGACCCGGGAAGCTCCAGTTGCCCGCCGGACTCTGGCTCTGACTCGAAGCGGTGGTCGCCACCACCGCGTTCTGAACCGGCAACGCCTTGAGATGATCGCCCGCCGGGCCGACATAGATCGTGTTGTTGAAGTACGCGGGCGCGGTGAACATCGGGCCGGAGATCGTCGAGAACAGCTCCTGATAGATGTGATCGCTGTTCGAATCGAACTTGCCCATGTTGTCCCGATCGACGATATAAAGCGCGCGCGTCTTGCCGCCACCGATCGCGAGATGCTTCACATTGCCGTTGATATCGGTGACATCGGGCAGCACGAGCACGCCGCCCGAGCCCAGATCGAGATCCTGGCTCGACTCCATGACCGTGTTCGACGGCTGGAAGTAATCCGCCACATGCAGCGTGGGTGACGGCGTGACCTTAAGGAAGCCGTTGCCGAAGTTGTCGTGGATAGGCATGTCCTGCGCGTTGATGGTCGGATCGAAGGTGCCGTTGCCGTCGAGGAAATAGATCGACGTGCCATCCGACGCGAGCCCCGCGCCGCTCATCCAGATGCCGCCCATTTCGCCGTTCGGCGTGATGTTCAAAATGCTCGTCTGCTTCAGCGTATCGGCGCTGTAGCCCATCACCCAGCCGGTGTACGGCAGCGTATCGCAGTGCGAGCTCCACGACATATAGACGACGCCGTTCAGCAGCAGCAGCGAAGCGCGCTCGATGTACTGGCCCGGCGTGAACGGCACGACGCCGTTGACGCTGCCCGAACCGGTGCCGGGATACGAACCGGTGATTTCCGCCGGGCCGCCGAAGAGCTCCTCGCCTGTCGCGATGTCGATCGCGTGAATGCGCTGGTGATACGCGCCGCCGCTGTCGCGCGACATGCCGACGACATACATCGCGCCGTTCGGCCCGCGCGAGCGATCGATGACGGGCGTCGCCGTGATGCCGATGGTCGGCGAGGTCTGATCGCAGCCGTGGTCGTCGCTCGGCACTTCGCCCGCGAGCAGCGTGGAGACGCGCCAGAGCACGGTGCCCGTGTCGGCGTCGAACGCATAGACGCTCGCGTTCTCGGTCACGACGTAGAGCACGTTATGCGTGCCGCCCGCGACCGGCACGTTGGCGAGAAAGAGCGGCTGTGCATCGACGGCGCCGTCGACGGAATAGAAGCCGAGCTTGCCGAACGTCGACGGATTGACGTTGGCGCGGGTGAGCCGGGTCTCCGCGAGTTGCTGCGCGGTGCGGCGAATGTCGTTGTGATACGTGGTGACGTCCATCGGACTCGATGCGGACGGCCTGTTCGTCGTGGGAGCGCTCGCCCCCGACGGTGCACTCGCCCCGCCACCCGCCGATGCCCCCGAAGGGCTCGATGCCCCCGCCGGGCTCGATGCGGACGAAGGTCCCGAGGCGGCCGGGGTGGCGCCTCCGGTCGTCGCGGCCGTGTCGGAGTTCGAACTTCCTCCGCTGCATCCGCCGATGATTGCTGCCAAAGCGACTGCGATCACGCCAACCGATAAGTGCCCTTTCATCTGCGGAGTCTCCGTGTTGGAGGGGCCGAGCCCGGTGCTTTGCGATTATTGTCCGCGACGTTTCAAGCCGAAAAAAAATCGTCGGGCGACGGCTAGGGTTTGGCGGAATGATCGGAGGCGTTCGTGCATGCGTATGAAGATTGATTACGCATGGCGCGTCGGTTTTACCGTGCGATGCCGGCTCGTGTCGCAATTACCTCGACGCTATCGATGCCTGTTACGAGCAATACACGAAAACGCGGACGATCGGGCAGAACACGTCGACACCTGAGCAGGACGGGCACCCTTCGTGACCGGCAAAGTACGTGACAGGACGGGACCGCATCGGCATCAGCCATCATTCGCAGCAAGGTCTTGCCCGACTTCCGAAGTGGCGAGGTGAGACGATGAAACGCTTGACCAGTGAGGTGCTTTACCACCCGTTCGTCGCGCAATCGACGTTCTATTTGACCGACCTTTTGAGCCGTGCCGACCTCGGTCTGTCCGGCGCGCTGTTCGTTCTCGCCGTGCGATCGGTTGCCCGTTTCCTGCGCGCGAGACGCAACGATGCCGCGTGACCAGGACGCTACGCTTCATCAGACTTAAGCGTATACCGAGGAAAAGTAAAAAAGCTTAAATCGGGTGAGAAGACAAAATCTGAACGGTTAGGCTTACTGCTCGCAGGCATATGCGCTGGCGGCATTTCGTTCCGATGGCGTGTTTGCCTGACCAGATACATAGAACCTGAGAGAGCAATGACCCAACCCAACGACGTCGTCTATAAAGGACACGTTCTGAGCGCGACCGCCGTGCTTGACCAGGACAAGTACGCGGCGATGCTCGTCGTTCGAGATCCGAGTGGCACGCGCCGCGCGAGCGGCATGCTCGGCGAATTTGCGAGTGCGATCGGCGCCGTGCGCTATGCGTTCGCTTATGGCATGGCCGAGATCGATCATCGGCAGCCCGCGGGGAACCCCCGCCAGCCGCAGGACACCGGCGTTCGCTAGCACGCTTCATTCCGGGCGCGCGGCGGCACGCACGCCGCTCGCGCCTTCGATCATTTCGACGAGAAAAACCTATGATCATCTATCATCGGGGAGCGGCTTTTCAGCCCTCCGTCACACGCAAGGGCAATGCATTCGTCGCGACGGCGTCGATTCTCGAAGAGGACGGTCACGCAACCTCGCTGGGCAACCTGGGCGCATTCGCCAGCAAGGACGGCGCGCTCGGTTTCGCGGTCCGGTGCGCAACCGCTTTCCTCGACGGCGACGAAATGCCCTTGCCGCCTTTTCAGTTGACCGCGCAATAGAACGCGACGCGTCGGGCGTTGCATGCGCGCTTGCCCATTGCAACGACGATGAACTCCTGCGCCCCGGAACCGGACAACGAAAGCACACCGCTCGCGCCTTCACTGCAAACGGACGCGGCTTTCCGCCTTCTGGTGGACGCGGTCCAGGACTACGCCATCTTCCTGCTCGACGCGCACGGCAACGTCGCGACCTGGAACCACGGCGCGCGGCGAATCAAGGGTTATGACGCGCACGAGATCATCGGGCGTCATTTTTCCGTCTTCTATCCGCCCGACGATATCGCGGCGGGCAAGCCCGAAGTGGAGCTGGCCACGGCGGCGCGCGACGGACGCGTCGAAGACGAGGGCTGGCGCGTTCGCAAGGATTCGACGCGCTTCTGGGCGAACGTCGTCGTCACGGCGCTGCGCGATGCGCACGGCGATCTGATCGGCTTCGCCAAGGTCACGCGCGACATGACCGACCGGCTGCGTCTCGCGGAACTGCAACACGCCCGCGAGCTGTCCGCGCACGTGCAGACCGCGCTCGAAAACGAGCGCGCATCGATCGCGCGGGAACTGCACGACGATCTCGGCCAGCAGCTCGCGGCGCTGAAAATGCAGCTTTCGATCCTCGACACCTCCGGGCAAGGCGTCCGCGTCAAACAGCAATCGCTCGAACAGATCGACACGATCATCGCTTCGGTGCGGCGGATCGCCGCCGGCCTGCGCCCGCCCGTGCTCGACGATCTCGGCCTCTTCGCCGCAATCGACTGGCTCGTCTGCGACTTTCGCCGGCGCTACGATCTCGATATCCATCTGCGCATCGAAGGCGAGGAAACCGGCTTCGACACTATCGCGTCCACCTCGGTTTTCCGGCTCGTGCAGGAAGCCCTCACCAATGTCGTGCGGCATGCGCGCGCGAGCGGGGTGCGCATCGAGATCATCTGCGCGCGCTCGCGCTGCCGCTTGTCGATCGAGGACGACGGTCGCGGCGCCGACCTCGCGCAGCCCCGCGCCGTCGGCGCCTTCGGCCTGCTCGGCATGAGCGAGCGCGTGCGCCAGCTCGGCGGCGTCATCGAGTTTCACAGCGCGCCCGGCCAGGGCTTTCGCATCGTCGTCGATATTCCCTTGATTTGAGTCAACGGCGCCGGATGATGTATCCGTAGAATCGATCGCAGGCCCGCGCCGTGCCGTCACATCGAACCACGAGGTCGTCATGTACAGCCGCATTCTCTTGCCCATCGACGGCAGCCCGACCGCCATGCAGGCGTTCGACGAAGCGCTGAAGATCGCGCACGCGAGCGGCGCCGAGCTCCAGCCGCTCTATGTCGTCGACATGCAGCCGGTTTCCTACGAGGCCACGAGCGCGTTCTATCCCAGCCTGCGCGATGCCTTGCTCGAAGAAGGCCGGCGGCTCTCGGCGATGGCCGCCGAACGCATGGCGCAAGCGGGTGTGAAAGGCACGCCGCGGGTCTGCGAAGTCGAATATGCGGGCGACGACATCGCTCAACGGATCCGCCATTGCGCCGACGATTTCCACGCCGACCTCATCGTCATGGGCACGCATGGGCGGCGAGGATGGCGGCGCCTCGTGCTCGGCAGTGTGGCCGAGAGCTTCGTGCGTCTGTCGCGTTGTCCGGTGCTGCTGGTGCCGGGCCGCGAGGCGGAGCAAGGCGACGCGAACGGCTGACGCGCGGAACCGCATCCATGACGATCAACGTGCTGATTGCCGACGACCACGCGCTCGTGCGCGACGGTCTGCGCCATATCCTCGGCAACGCGAGCGGCTTCGAAGTCGCCGGCGAAGCCAGCGACGGCCCGAGCACCCTCGCGCTCGCTCGCTCGACCGACGCCGATGTGCTCGTGCTCGACCTGTCGATGCCCGGACGCAGCGGGCTCGACCTGCTCAAGCAGATCAAGGACGAGAAGCCCGCGCTGCGCATTCTCGTGCTCACCATGCATGCGGAGCAGCAATACGCCGCGCGCGCGTTCAAGGCCGGCGCATCGGGCTATCTCACCAAGGAAAGCGCGAGCGCGGAGCTGGTCGCGGCGGTCACGAAGGTGGCGGCGGGCGGCGCATACGTGAGCCTCGCGATGGCCGAGCGCTTCGCTCAGAGCCTGACCGAGCCCGCCGAAACGCTGCCGCATCAGCGCCTCTCGAACCGCGAGTTCGAGGTGTTCCGGCGGCTGTGCGCGGGTGAGTCCATCAGCGATATCGGCGAGGCGCTGTGCGTGAGCGCGAAGACCATCAGCACGTACAAGGCGCGCGTCCTGGACAAGATGCAGATGCCGCACGAGGCCGCGCTCGTGCGCTATGCGGTGCGCCACAAGCTCTTCGAGGACGAAACCGGCTGACCTCGCGCGGGCGCGTGTCAGGGTTTCCCTACACGGCTTCCGGAATGCCTACAGCACGATCCGCCATCGCCGATATATTTTCGAGATGGCGCGGCGAATAATTCGATGCATGGGATCCAATGGCCGCGCATCGATGCTCCAGGCTTTCTGATCCGAAGCACGTTCCCTCTGCGCGAATCCGTCCCGACAGGAGGCGCAGCATGTTCGTCGTTCCCGCTGACAATTCCCGCACGCGCTGCTCGACGTGTTCGATGAAGCAAGTCTGCATGCCCACGGGCCTGTCGACAGTCGATTACGAGCGCCTCGACGCGCTCATCTGCACAACGCGCACGGTGCGGCGCGGCGAAGCGCTGTATCGCTGCGGCGATACGTTCCGCAGCCTCTACGCCGTGCGCAGCGGCTGCTTCAAGACCGTCATCATGCATCGCGAAGGCAACGAGCAGGTCACGGGCTTCCATCTGGCGGGCGACGCGCTCGGGTTCGACGGCGTGAGCGCGGACCACCACACATGCGATGCCATCGCGCTGGAAGACAGCGTTGTCTGCATCATTCCGTTCGATCTCCTGGAACTGCTGTGCCGCGAAGTCAAGACGATCCAGCATCATGTGCATCGTCTGATGAGCAGCGAGATCGTGCGCGAATCGAACCTGATGATGCTGCTCGGCACGATGACGGCGGAACAGCGCGTCGCGGCCTTCCTGCTGAATCTCTCGACGCGCATGAAGGCGCGCGGCTATTCGCGCGCGGAGTTCGTCCTGCGCATGACGCGCGAGGAAATCGGCAGCTTTCTCGGCCTGAAGATCGAAACCGTCAGCCGCATGTTCTCGAAGCTGCAAAAGGCCGGCGTGATCGACGCGCGCGGCAAGGAAGTGCGGATTCTCGATCAGGCTCGGCTCGAAGAAGTCTGACCGCGCGCTTCGCGGAAGCGGAAGAAGCCGCTGCGCAGCATGACCGAGGTCGCGCCAACGCGGCTCAGCAATTGTTCGGCGGCCCCTTCGATAGAAGACCGATGGCTCTCGAATGCCCGCTGCAGGTCTTCCTCCCGCCATGACGCGGCGCCGAAGTGATCTTCGAGCGCCTCGGCGGATATGGTGCACTCGACGTGCTCGCCGTCCGCGACGGCGGCGAATGTGAGCGAAGGCGCATCTCCTTGGTAGACGGGCGCCTGACTCGAAAACGTGATGTTCATGCCGATACCTCGCAGAGCGGTGATGCGACGTTTCAATGGGCAAAACATATCCATTTAGTGTCTGCGATCGATCATGACGCCGCTTTGATCCAGATCAATGCGGTTTGCACATACGTGCCTACGCGTCTTTCGACGCGCGCGTAAGCAATACCGGGCACTCGGAGCGCCTGACGAATACCTCCGCGACGCTGCCGAGCGCGAGCCGCTTCAATCCGGTGCGGCCATGCGTGCCCATCACGACGAGATCGGCGGGCATATCCGCCGCGCGGCGCTGCAGGCATTGCGCCACGGAATCGGTCACGTTGCGGGTTTCCGCCAGTTCCGTTTCGCATTCGATGCCGGCGCCGGTCAGGCGTGCGCGCGCGGTTTCGAGCGTGCGCCGGCCCTCCTCGGCCATGCTCGCGCGATACCGCACCGGATATGACGAAAGCGCGGCCGTGTCGAGCACGAGCACGACGCGCACCCTGGCGCCCGCGCCGATGCGCAGCGCTTCATCGAGCGCGCGCTGCGAGCAGTCACTGCCATCGAGAGCCAAGAAGATATTGCGGTACATGATGTCGCCTGCTTTCGCGGCTGCCCGTTCAAGCCGCCCACTTGAGATTGTCGATGCGCACGAGCTTGCGTTCGATGCGGTCCACGAACACTTCGACGAGCCGGTCTTCGTCCGCTGCGCGCGGATGACCGGCGATCGCGCAGCGCGCGACCGGCTGCTTGCCCGTGAGTCTCGCCATGTCGCGCAACGCGTTCGTCTCGCGGCGCATGCTCTGCGTGCAGAAGAACGCCACGTGCCGCAGCTTGCGCCGGTTCGCGGCGAGCCAGGCGCGCACGGGCGCGCTGAGCGTCCCGGCCCACACCGGCGTGCCGATCACGA
Source organism: Caballeronia sp. 11_S32 (assembly GCF_056930355.1). NCBI lineage: Bacteria > Pseudomonadati > Pseudomonadota > Betaproteobacteria > Burkholderiales > Burkholderiaceae > Caballeronia > Caballeronia sp. 11_S32. The sequence continues at coordinate 289,172 of NZ_JBXOWH010000001.1, read as the reverse complement.
CCACATCGTACGCCGCGACATCCTTCAGCGCAGCCCCGACGCGCACATCGCAGCCGAACACCGTTTCGGCGAGCGAACGCAGGAAGCCGGCCGCGCCGCCGCGATCGAGCGGCTCGGTGATCTCTTCGAAATCGGCGTGAAGCCGCGCGGCCAGCGCGGCGCCCAGTGCGCGCGTCCTGCCGGTGCGCGAGTACCACACCACGAGCGTTTTCGATTTGTGCGTGCTTTCCATGATCAGGCCACTTCGATGATGACCTTCAGCGCATTCGTTTCCGCCGCGTGGCTGAAGGTTTCATAGGCATCGAGCACCTGATCGAGCGTGAAGCGGTGCGTGATGAGCTTCGTCGGCTGCAACCGGCCCGCGCGCACGGTCTTGAGCAGCATCGGCGTGCTGACGGTATCCACGAGGCGCGTGGTGATCGTAATGTTGCGGTCCCAGAGCTTCTCGAGATGCAGATCCGCCTTCACGCCATGCACGCCCACGTTCGCGATGGTCCCGCCCGCCGCGATGATCTCCTCGCACAATTCGAAGGACGACGGCAAGCCCACCGCTTCCACCGCGCAATCGACGCCCGCGCCTTCCGTGAGACGCATGATCTCGCCGACCGGCTCCGTGCTCGCGATATCGATGCATGCGCTCGCGCCGAAGGTGCTCGCCACCTCGAGCCGATGTTTGTCGCGGTCGATCATGATGATCTGCGCCGGCGCATAGAACTGCGCGGTGAGCAAGGCGGCAAGACCGATAGGCCCCGCGCCGACGATCGCCACCGTGCTGCCGGGCTGCACCTTGCCGTTCAGCACGCCGCACTCGAAGCCGGTCGGAAGAATGTCCGAGAGCATGACGAGCGCCTCTTCCTCGACGCCCGCCGGAATCGGATACAGGCTCGTATCGGCGTGGGGAATGCGCACGTATTCCGCTTGCGTGCCGTCGATCTTGTTGCCGAGGATCCAGCCGCCCGTCGCGCAATGCGAATACATGCCGCGCCGGCACGCCTCGCATTTTCCGCACGAGGAAATGCACGAGATCAGCACGTGATCGCCGGGCTTGAACGCCGATACGGCCGCGCCGACCTGCTCGACGATGCCCACGCCTTCGTGCCCCAGCACGCGGCCGGGCTCGCAGGTCGGCACGTCGCCTTTGAGGATATGCAGATCGGTGCCGCAAATGGTCGTGCGCGTCACGCGAACGATCGCATCTGTGGCGGCTGCGAGCGCCGGCTGTGGCCGCTCGTCGAGCGACTTGTTCCCCGGACCGTGATAGACGAGTGCCTTCATCTGCGCGCTCCCTGCTGGACGCATGAGGTGGATCGGACGCGCCCACTCTATCGTCGGAGGATGGCGCTGCAATTGACCTGAATCAATCGCATGCGCGTCGTCCCGCAAGGCCGGGTTCCGTTGATCTGGGTCAACCGCGTGGCTCGGGGTCTCCGTAGACTCGGAAACCAACCCCTTTCAGCGGACTCGCGGAGTCACTCCATGAGCTACAAGACGATTCTCGTGCACCTCGATTCGAGCGTGCGCGCCCATCCGCGTCTGGAAACCGCGCTGCACCTCGCGAAGCGTTTCGACGCGCATCTGATCGGCCTCTATGCGGTGTTTCAGCCCAACGCGCGCGCGTTCAACGTCATGGCCGGCAGCGCCGGCTACTACGAAGTGCAGGCGACCATGCGCCGCGAACAATCGGGGGCCATCGAGCGGCTGTTCCACGCTGAGGTGAAGCGTGCCGGCGTGTCGGGCGAATGGATCGCGCCGAGCGGGCAGCCGGACCGCGCCGTATCGCACCACGCGCGATGCGCCGATCTCGTGGTCGCGGGTCAGGACGATCCGGGCGATCCCGAGTCGTATATCGGTGATCAGTTTCGCGAGAACGTCATCATGTCGGCGGGAACGCCGGTGCTGGTCGTTCCCTACACGGGCTTCTTCCCCTCGCCGGGCCAGTATCCGATGATCGCGTGGGACGGCAGCCGCGAAGCCGCGCGCGCCGTCCACGACGCATTGCCGTTGCTGAAATCATGCGTCTGCGCGACCGTCGTCACCATCGACACCCACGGCAGCGGGGGCAAGTCCGACGGCGAGCACGTCTCGGGCGCCGACATCGCCGCGTGCATCGCGCGGCATGGCGTGAAGGTGGAAGTCGCGTCGGGCACGGCGGGAACGGATGCGTCCGCCGGCGACGCGCTGTTGTCACGCGCCGCCGATACAGGCGCCGATCTCATCGTGATGGGCGGATACGGCCATGCACGCTGGCGCGAGCTCGTGCTGGGCGGCGTGACGCGCACCTTTCTCGCTTCGATGACCGTGCCCGTGCTGATGTCTCACTGAAGGCTAAGGAATACGGTAGCTGCCGCTCTTTTTGCCTACGTAGCTGTAGGTGCCCTTGTCCGCGGGCAGGACCTGCACTTGCTGCCAGTCGAATTTTCCTTCGATGCCCTTGTATTTGCCCGTGCCCGAAGTGAGCGTGCCCTTGCCCGTCGTCGACCCGCCGCGATAGCTGAATGACTCGACAAACTTGTCGCCGTCCTTGTCGGTGTACACGCAGTAGCCGCTCGTGGTGCCCGCGCTGAAACCGGCTTCGACACAGCGCGCCGTGACGTTATGCATCAACGGCGCCTTGCTGTCGTTCGTCATCAGAAGCGTCGATTCGAAAAGATAGACCGCGTCTTCGCCGCCGGCGCCGATCTCGCGAACGTCCGCGCCTGTCGCGACATAAGTCGCCTCGATATTGCCCTGCTTGGGAAGCGTCTGTGCCGAGCCGGCCGAAGGCAACGCAACCATGGCCATTGCCAATACCGGCAGCGCCAAAGAACGGGATATGCGCATGCTGCTTTTCATCGCCGACCTCCACACGAAATTCTTCTTGATGTTCGCGACCATGCGAATTGGCGAGGCCATGCCCCGCGTTTCGTCGACGAATGCTTTCTAACGAACGTGCGATCGGCCCGCGCGGTTGTTAAGGACGTCTTCGTATGACTATTGAGTGTCCGTCTTTCGCGTGCGAATCGATACTCCCATTTGGGAGGAACATCGCTGGAAATTTACATATACTTTTCGTCGGGCTTACTTAAATGACCCACATCCGGAACGTGAAAGCGGGAACGTGAAAAGCGCGAAGACTCGAGGCGGGAGGCGGCATGCACCGGGCCGATGCAATTCATCGGGCGATCCAGCATATCTACGAGGCGACACTGGCCCCGGAGAACTGGCCAGCCGCGATAGCTTCCGTGGCGCAAGCCGGCTGCGCGCACAAGGCGATACTTCACGCGGCCGCGTCGAACGGACCGAATCTCGCTATTTCCAGCGGTTTTCGCGCGGATGACGTCATTCGTCTTCGGCGAGAACTCGAGCACAGGCTTCCCGACTGGATCGAAGCCATTCCCACAGGCACGGCATTGCGCCAGACATCGGCGATATCGGATGCCGAGTTCAGGAAATCGGACCTGTATAACATCGCGGTGCGTCCGGCGGGCGGCTTCTATGGAATCGTCGCACCGCTCGTTCGCGGGCCGGATCATCGAATACTTCTGGCCATCGCGCGTAACGCGGGGGCGGCTGATTTCACGGCGGAAGATGTTCGCGCGACGAGTCTCATCGGTTCGCATCTCGTCACTGCGTTGAAAGTCTGGCAACGCATCGCGGATTCGGAAGGGCGGGCATCGGCCGCGTTTGAAGCGATCGAGCGACTGAATATCGGGGTCGTGTTGCTCGATGAAAAGATGCGTCCGCTTCTCGCGAATCCCTGCGCCGAAGCCTTGGCCCGATCGCGCGATGGCCTGCTGCTGGAAGCGCACCGGCTATCCGCAATTCGCCCCGACGACGCAAAGAGCCTCGACGATGCGATTGCATCGGCGACACGATTCGGCGGCACACGACGCAGCGCGCCGGAATCGGCGACGCTCGGTTTATCGGCGTGGAAATGCATGATTCATCGCAATCCGCCGCAAAGCCCGCTCGTCGCGCGCGTCATACCCGTGGGACCGCCTTGCCCGTCATCGTTGGAGGTCGCGGCCGCGCGCACGATCGTCTTCATCATGGAGCCGGATCGCCCGCCGGCGATCGATGCTTCGTCCCTCAGCTCGACGTTCGGATTCACGCTTCGCGAAGCTGCGCTCGCGGCCGGGCTCGTTCAGGGAGCCGATCTGCGGCAGGCCGCCAGGCAGATGAACATTGGAATCGGCACTGCGCGCAGTTATCTCAAGCGAGTGCTTTCGAAAACCGACACGCATCGCCAGGCGGAGCTCGTGTCGTTCCTGTTGCGAACCAGTCTGCAATCCCTCGGCGATCATCCGGCAGGCCGGCAAAACGGCGTGTACGATAGAAACGGTTGAGCAATGTGTTTCAGGAGGCGTCATGAAAGCGGTGTGCCCGCTGCACGGGCCGACAACCATCATCCGCACGAACGCATACGGCTTTCCGGTCTATGCGTGCTGCTGCAACGACCTGCCCTATGTCACGCCACCGGACGCATGCACGAGAGCGCCGATACAACGCGGCGCCCCCGAGCAGCCGAAGCGCGCCCCGCGACCAGCAACGCCGAAGGAATGAATGCGCAGCGCGGTCTCATGGTTTTGTCTACGCCGGATCGGCTTCCGCGGCGACGGGAGCGATGCGGTCCGGCCGAGGCCGGCGCGAATCGATCAGGCAAACCGCCAGCATCGCGATGACACCCGGAATGGCAATGGCCACGAAGTTTTGCTGAAGCGGCAATGCCTTGCTCACGAGAAAGCCGATCACGATGGGCGCGAGAATCGCACCGCTGCGCCCCACGCCCGACGCCCAGCCGATGCCCGTCGATCGAATGGCGGTCGGATAATACTGTCCCGCGAACGCATACGTGACGATCTGCGTGCCGATCGTCGACGCGCCCGCCAGCCCGACGAGGAAGAACAGCACGCCCACCGGCACCTTGACGCCCAACAGGCTGATGGAAATGGCCGCGAGCGCATACATGACGATCAGGACGTGCTTGATGTTGAAGCGGTCGGCGAGCCATCCGCCGCCGATAGCGCCGATCATCGCGCCGAAGTTCAGCACGAGAACGAAGGTGAGCGCGGAGCCGAGGCTATGCCCGGCGCTCGCCATGAGCTTCGTCAGCCACGAACTCAATGCGTAGACCATGAACAGGCACATGAAGAACGCGATCCACAGCATGACGGTGCTCAAGCCGCGGCCTTCCGCGAACAGTCGCTTGATCGTCGAGCCGGGCGCGGCTTCGCGTTCGGACAGCGAAAAGCTATCGGCCTGTTGCGGCACGTAGGCGGGATCGACGCGCGGAAGAATCTTCTTCAGACTCTCCGAGCGGCCCGTTCGCACGAGAAACGCCAGCGATTCGGGCATGAACTTCAGGATCACGGGCGCGAGAAGCGCAGGCAAGCCCGCCGCGATGAACACGGATTGCCAGCCGTAACGCTCGATCATCGCTTTTCCGACCAGCGCCGCCAGCATGCCGCCGACGGAGTAGCCGCTGAACATCACGGTGACCATCGTGCTGCGGATCTTGCGCGGGGAATACTCGGTCATTTGCGCGACCACGTTCGGCATGACACCGCCGATGCCCAATCCCGCGAGGAATCGCGCGATGCCGAATGTCACGGGATCGCGGGTAAATCCCGCTGCGGCGGTGAATACGCTGAAAAGCAGAAGGCAGATCACGATCGCGGGCACGCGTCCGATTCTATCGGCGATCGTGCCCAGGAAAACCGCGCCGATCATCATGCCGAGCAAGGCGGAGCTCACCATGAATCCGGCGCTCGTCGGCTGAATGCCCATGTCTTTCATGATCGACGGAAGCGCGATCCCGACGACCGCGAGATCATAACCATCGAAAATGATAATGAGCGCGCACCAGCAAAGAAGCAGCAGATGAAACTTCCTGAACCTGGCGTCGTCGCATAACTTTTGAATGTCTATGTGGCGCATGATGTCTCCTTGATATAGGACTCGATTTACTTCCGCGATTTTGTTTTTTATTGATTCGACGGCTTCGCTGGACGCAACGCGTCCTTGCCTGCTGCCTTCGAAGGGCAGCAGGGTCGCGGGTCTTGCTGATGTTCTTCCTGCGTTGACGGACTGCGCTGAGGTCTTTCTTTGTGATTCTTGTCGTGGATGAATCAGTTTGCTGGCTAACCCAGCACGGCTACGGCCTTGATTTCGACGATATAGCCCGCCGCGCCGCCGAGCATATGCGCGCCGATCGCCGTCCATGCCGGCAGCGGATGCGTCGTGAGATACCGGTCGCGCACCTGCATGAACAAGGGCAGATCGCGCATGTCGGTGTGAAACGTGGTCACGTCGACCACATCGCTCAACGATGCGCCCGCCTCTTCGAGCACGAGCTTGAGATTCTCGAAGGCCTGCACGATCTGCGCTTCGCGATCCTCGACGAGTCGCATGGCCGCGTCGCGCCCGATCTGCCCGGACACGTAAATCGTATTGCCGACCTTGACTGCGGGCGCGTAGCGAATCTTCTCGTACACGGCTTCCATTCCCGCAGGGACGATAGCTTTGCGTTCACTCATGAAATGTGTCTCCGCTGAATCAGCCGTTGTCGCCACCAGCCACCGGCAACACCGCGCCCGTGATATAGCTCGCCTCGTCCGAAGCGAGGAAGAGAATCGGCGCGATTTGCTCGTCGAGCGTGCCATAGCGCTTGAAAAAGGTCGATTCCCTGACCTGCTCCACCGCTTCGCCCATCCAGATCTTTTCCTGCTCGCTATCGCCGGCGGCATTGCGCGGTACGCGTCGCGGAGGCGCTTCGGTTCCGCCCGGCGCCGCCGCGACCACGCGAATGTTGTGCTCCCCGTATTCCATCGCCAATGATTGCGTCATCGCGTTCACGCCGCCTTTGGCCGCCGAATACGGCACGCGCCGGATGCCGCGCGTGGCATTCGATGACACATTGACGATGGTTCCGCCGCCGCGCGCGATCAGATGCGGCAGCACCGCATGGCACGCGTACAACGTCGGCATCAGCGAGCGGCGAATTTCCGCGTCGATCTGAGCGGGCTCGAACTCGGCATACGGACGCATACGGATCGCGCCACCTACGCCGTTCACCAGAATGTCGATGCCGCCGAACTTGCGCACGGCAAACGCCATCGCCGACGCCGCGCCTTCATACGTCTCCAGATCGGCGACGAAGCCTGCCGTATCCGCGCCTTCCGCTTCGGCGGCGACTTCGGCAACGAAGTCGGCGCGATCCACCAGCAACACCTTCGCGCCCTCGGCGGCCGCACGCAGCGCCACGCCGCGTCCGATGCCCTGCGCCGCGCCTGTGACGACCATCACCTTGCCGGCAAATCGTTGCGTGCTCATGCGGCCACCGGTGCGACGTTGGGAGTGAATTTCTCGTAGTGGAAGCTGTTGGGCTTCACACCGTTATCGTCGAAGTGCTTGCGCACCGCATCGACCATCGGAGGCGGACCGCACAGGTACACGTCGACATCGCCATCGTTCAACGATTCCGCCGGCATGTGCTGCGTGACCCAGCCCTTGCGCGGATGAGCCGAATCCGCATCGGCAACGACCGTGCTGAACGTGAAGTTCGGCAGCTTCGCCGTATAGGCATCGATGGCTTCGACCTGCACGAGATCGAGATCGCGCGTCACGCCGTAGATCAGGTGAATCTTCTGCTGCGAGTTCGCGCGCGCCAGCACTTCCAGCATCGAGAGGAACGGCGCGAGACCCGTGCCGCCCGCGAGGAACAGCAACGGCCGTTCGACCGCGCGCAGATAGAAGCTGCCGAGCGGCCCGGTCAGTTCGACCGTGCTGCCTGCCTGCGCGGATTCGAGCCACGTGCTCATCACGCCGCCGGGAATCTTCTTGATGAGAAAGCTGATCTTCGTTTCACCGGGCGCCGACGAGAACGAATACGACCGATGCTGGCCGCTGCCGGGCACATCGATATTCACGTACTGGCCCGGCAGGAAGACCGGCGCAGCCGTGGCGGCATCCACGTCCAGTTCGAGCACCACGGCGGCGTCATTATGCTGCTCGACCTTCGTGACCGTCGCGGCGAACTTGCTTTGCGCGGTCTTGCACGCGGTGGAAGACGCCGGGACCGCGATCACGCAATCGCTCGACGGAACCATCTGGCACGTGAGCACGAGGCCGCCTTCCTTCTCGTCGTCGCTCAGTGCGTCTTCGATGTAGTCATCGCCGAGATCGTAGCTGCCGCTTTCGGCGCGGCATTTGCAGGTGCCGCACACGCCGTCGGAGCAATCCATCGGCAGATTGATCTTGGCGCGAAAGGCGGCATCGAGAACCTTCTCGCCTGCCTTGCATTCGACGAATCGCGTCACGCCGTCTTCGAAATTCAGTGCAATGTTATAGCTGGACATGTTGCCTCCTACTTCCTGTCTCATCACCGTGGGTATCAGACGTGGTAGACGTCGAGCACCTGACGGATGTAATCGTTCTTGAGCACAATCTTCTTGTGCGAGATCAGCAGAATGTCGTCGACCTTTCGCAGGGTCACGAACATCGTGCCGAAGAAATGATCGGTGATCTTGTACCGATGACTCAGCGTGTCGAAGTTGTAGCGCACGTCGACTTCGTTTTCACGCTCGGCCAGCACTTCCACGTTGGTGACGTTGTGGCTCGTGCGCGGCTCGGGCATGGAAGCGCCGCTGCGCTCGGTCTTGATGCGGAACACGCGATCTTCCAGGCCGCCGCGATCCGGGTAGTACATCAACGAGATCTGGCTTTCGTGGTCGTCGGTGATTTGATCGTCGTCGTCCCACGCGGGCATCCAGTACGTGACGTCTTCCGCATAGCAGCCGAGCCACTCGTCCCATTGACGGTCATCGAGCAGGCGCGCTTCGCGGTACAGCGTCGCGCAGATTTTCTGGTAATCGAAGCTCATGCCAGTGCCTCCCCTTGTTCCTTCTTGAGGGCGTCGCGCATGACGTTCACCCAGTATTCATGCTGCACGACGAAGAGACCTTCGTCTTCGCTGCGTTCGCCGGAAATGAGCGGCTTGATGCCCATGTTCTTTGCGTTGTCATCCGCGCCATGCACCCACAACGGCGCGCCGCGCGAAAGGTCGTTCCACATCGCGGTGATGCCGGCATAACCTGATTGGCACGCACGGAACTCTTCGAGATCGTCGCTGGTGCCCATTCCCGTCACGTTGAAGAAGTCTTCGTACTGGCGAATGCGCGTCGCACGGTCCTCGGCGCTTTCGCCCTTGGGCGCGAAGCAGAAGATGCTGACTTCGGTCTTGTCGACGCTCAACGGACGCACCACGCGAATCTGCGTGCTGAACTGATCCATCAGGAACACGTTCGGATAGAGGCACAGGTTGCGCGTCTGATTGACGATGTAATCCGCCTGCACCTCGCCCACACGCGCCTTGATCTCTTCGCGATGCTGATACACCGGCCGCACTTCCGGATTCATCGTCTTGGTCCACAACAGAATGTGGCCATGATCGAAGCCATAGACGCCCGCGACCGACTTGCTCCAGCTATTCGCATCGACGGCCTTGGTGCCTTCGACCTTGCGGCGGCCCATCGTCGCGGCGTAGTTCCAGTGCACGGTGCTGACGTGATAACCGTCGCAGCCGTTCTCCATCTGCATCTTCCAGTTGCCGTCGTAGACATACGAGGAGTTGCCGCGCAACACTTCGAGGCCGTCCGGCGCCTGATCGACGATCTGATCGATGATCACCTTCGTCTCGCCGAGATACTCTTCGAGCGGCATCGAATCCGCGTTGAGGCTGCCGAACAGGAATCCGCGATAGTTCTGGAAGCGCGGCACCTTGCGCAGATCATGCGAGCCGTGCGTATTGAACTGAATCGGATATTCGGTGGTCTTCTCGTCCTTCACCTTCAGGAGCTTGCCGGTATTGGAGAATGTCCAGCCATGGAACGGGCACGTGAAGCTGCCTTTGTTGCCATGCTTGCGACGGCACAGCATCGCGCCCTTGTGTGCGCAGGCGTTGATGACTGCATGCAGCTCGCCGGTCTTGTCGCGCGTGACGACCACGGGCTGACGGCCGATCCACGTCGTGTAGTAATCGTTGTTGTTGGGGATCTGGCTTTCGTGCGCGAGGTACACCCAGTTGCTCTCGAAGATGTGCTTCATCTCGAGATCGAACAGATCGGCGTTGGTGAAGATATCGCGGCGGCAGCGGAATACGCCGCTTTCCTTGTCGTCCTGAACTGCGGTCTGCAGCAGTTCATCGAGCTGACTGGCTTTGTCGGTGATGGCGGACATGTGTGCTCTCCTATGCGCGCTCCGCTCACGGAGCGCTGGCATCGGTGTCGAATGATTTCTTGCGGAGATTCAGGCGGCGACGGCGCGATCGGCCGGCGCCGCGTCTTGGCGCTTACGCCGTGGCGGATGCGCGCGGGCGATAGACGATCTGGTTGTCCTTGCCCTGCACCAGCGGAGTCAGCTGGATGTCGAACACGATTTCCTTGTACGCATCGACCTTCAGCCCGAGCGCCGCTCCGCCGGTCTTTTCGACGACATGCGGAACCAGCTCTTCGCGAGTCGCATAAGCGAAGTCGTCCCAGATCAGCGGATCGCCTTCGATGTTGATCTGCGTCGTCAGCTTGCGATGCTTCTCGCTGGTCGCAAAGAAGTGCACGTGCGCCGGACGATTGCCGTGGCGTGCGAGCGAATCGAGCAACTGCTGCGTCGCGCCTTGCGGCGGGCAGCCGTAGCCCACCGGCATGAGCGTGCGGAATTCATACTTGCCGTCGGCACCCGTCTTGACCGCGCCGCGCAGGTTGAAGTCGCTTTGCGCGCCGGTCGGGTCGAAGTGCGAATAGAAGCCCTTCGAGTTGGCGTGCCAGCATTCGACCAGCGCGTTCGCGACGGGCTTGCCGTCCGGACCCGTAACCGTGCCGCGGATAACCAGCGGACCTGCGTTTTCATCGGGATTGACGTCGATCTTCGACACGCCGTCGCGCACCGGCGCGCCGGCGACATACAACGGGCCTTCGATGGTGCGCGGCGTGCCGCCGTGAATATCGGCTTCGCGGTCCGCGGCATCCATGCGGATGTCGAGATACTTTTCCAGACCGAGGCCGGCGGCAAGCAGCGCCGCTTCGCCGTCCTGGCCCAGCTTGTTGAAGTAGTTGACGCCGGCCCAGATTTCATCGGGCGTCATGTCGAGGTCGTCGATCGCCTTGAACAAATCGCTCAACAGGCGATGCGTAATCTGCTTGGTGCGAGCACTGCCGTCCTGACCTCCGAGGTTGGCAGCGGCCTTCAACAGGTCCTGCACTTCCTTCGTATCGAACACATTGATGCTCATGTCTGCTCCTGAATCTCGCAATTTTCTGGTGGGGTTTACCCTTGCTTCAGCGCCGACAGAGATATGCTCGGAAGGTATAATCGGGTGCTGAAACAGAGCGTGAAAGCAGAATAGTCGACGAAAAGAGGCCCGGTCCAACACTGATTTAGTATCGGGCTATATCCAGGAGGTATTGAGATGGAGCTGCGACATCTGCGCTACTTCGTAGCGGTTGCCGAGGAACGCAACTTCACGCGCGCCGCACAGCGGCTGCACATTGCCCAGCCGCCTTTGAGCCGTCAGATACAGCAACTCGAAGAGACGCTCGGAGTGCAGCTATTCGAGCGCAACTCACGCCCCTTGAAGCTCACGGAAACCGGCAAGTTCTTTTATTCGCATGCGGTGCAATTGCTCGCGCAAACCGCCGAACTCGAATCGATGACGCGGCGAGTCGGCAATATCGAGCGCAGCCTTTCGGTGGGTTTCGTCGGCTCGACGCTGTACGGCATGCTGCCGAAGATCATCCGGCGTTTCCGCGACGAAAACGCCACCGTCGAACTGAGTCTCCACGAAATGTCGACGATGGACCAGATCCGCGCGCTCAAGGACGGCCGCATCGATGTCGGCTTCGGCCGCATTCGTCATGAGGATGCGAATATCCGCCGCGTGATTCTTCGCGAAGAGAAGCTGATCGTCGCGCTGCCGGTCGGGCATCCGCTTTCGCTCGCGAAACCCGTGCTCTCGCTGCGCGATCTCATCAACGAGACCTTGATCATCTTCCCGAAAGCACCGCGCCCGAGTTATGCCGATCAGGTGCTTTCGGCCTTTCAGGACCGCGCGCTCGCGCCGCGCAAGATCTACGAAGTGCGCGAGCTGCAAATCGCGCTGGGGCTGGTCGCGGCGGGTGAAGGCATTTCCGTCGTGCCGAGCAGCGTCTACGGCCTCAAGCGCGACGACGTGAGCTATAAGGAACTCGACGACCCCACGCTGGTTTCGCCCATCATCATGAGCATGCGGGCGCTCGACGAATCGCGCGACATCAAGGAAATGCTCGAACTCATCTACCGGCTGTACGAAGAGGAACGGATATCCTATACACCGCGCACGGATCGGGGGCGATGACGCGCGCCATACCTCGGGGGTATGGCACTAGACGTCAACGGTGTTGGACACGCGGCAAATGGGCGCGCAATACTTCAGCAACCCATCCATTCCGACATTTCAGGTATGAACGCCCAAATCACCTCCGTCGAAGCGATTCTGGTTGATCTCCCGACCATCCGTGCGCATCAACTCGCGATGGCGACGATGCAGCAACAAACCCTCGTCATCGTTCGTCTGCGCACGAGCGACGGCATCGAGGGCATTGGCGAAGCCACGACCATCGGCGGCCTGTCTTACGGCGATGAAAGTCCCGAAGGCATCAAGCTGACCATCGACACTTATCTTGCGCCCGCGCTCGTCGGACAGGACGCGACCAATATCAACGCCGCGATGCTCAGGCTGAACAAGATCGCGCGCGGCAACCGCTTCGCCAAGTGCGCGATCGAAACGGCGCTGCTCGATGCAGAGGGCAAGCGCCTGGGCGTACCGGTGTCCACGCTGCTCGGCGGCGCGGTGCGCAAGACGCTGCCCGTGCTGTGGACGCTCGCGAGCGGCGATACCCAGCGCGATATCGACGAAGCCGAAATGCTGCTCGCCGAACGCCGCCACAACACGTTCAAGCTGAAGATCGGCCGCCGCAGCGTGCGCGATGACGTCGCGCATGTATCGAAGATCAAGGCCGCGCTCGGCGATCGCGCGAAAGTCACCGTCGACGTGAATCAGGCCTGGAACGAAGCCGATGCCGCGCTCGGTATCGAAGCGCTGCAAGCCGCGGGCATCGATCTCATCGAGCAGCCCACGCCGCGCGAGCAGCGCAGCGCACTCGCGCGGCTCGCCGCGCGCTTCATCGTGCCGATCATGGCCGACGAAGCGGTGACGGGCCCGGAAGACGCGCTCGAACTCGTGCGCCATGCATGCGCGGATGTGTTCGCGCTGAAGATCGCGAAGTCCGGCGGCATCTACGGCATGATCCGCACCGCCGCCATCGCCGATGCGGCGGGCGTGTCGCTCTATGGCGGCACGATGCTCGAAGGCAGCATCGGCTCGATTGCATCGGCGCACGGATTCAGCGCGCTGCCGCAGCTTGCGTGGGGCACGGAGCTGTTCGGGCCGCTGCTGCTGAAGGACGACATCGTCACTGCGCGCCCGCAATACCGCGACTTCGATCTGCACATGCCGGAAGGACCGGGCCTGGGTCTTCAGATCGATGAAGAGAAGCTCGCGTTCTATCGTCGCGACAAGAACATCTGAGCGCCACCACCCAACACTTGATCGAGGATAACCATGCTTTATCTGGTAAGAATGGACGTACATCTGCCGCACGACATGCCCACTGCAAAGGCCGACGAAATCAAGGCGCGCGAAAAAGAGTACTCGCAGGAGCTGCAACGGCAAGGCAAGTGGCAGCAATTGCATCGCGTGGTCGGTGAATATGCGAACTACAGCGTCTTCGATGTCGACTCGCACGACGAGCTGCACACGATTCTCTCGGGCCTGCCCTTGTTTCCCTACATGACGATGAAGGTGACCGCGCTCGCGCATCATCCGTCGTCCATTCGCTGAAACGGCGCACCGCACGCATGAAGCGCGAGACGGAAAGCACGTTGTTGCCCGCTGCCCCGAAAGGGACGTGGTCGGTATCGGCCGTCACCGCCGGATTGCTGGCGGTGATCATCTCGTATGCCGGGCCGCTCGCGATCTTCTTTCAGGCGGCGCATGCCGCGCATGTCGGCAACGAGGTCGTCGCGTCGTGGGTCTGGTCCATTTCGATGGGCGCGGCGGCGTCGGGCATCGCGCTCAGCTGGTGGCTGAAGCAGCCGATCATCACCGCGTGGTCCGCGCCCGGCTCGGCCTTGCTGGTCACGCTCTTTCCGGGCATGCCGGTCAGCGAGGCGATCGGCGCATATATCGTCGCGGGCGTGTGCATCTTCGCGCTCGGCGTGTCGGGCCTGTTCGACCAGATCGTCAAGCGAATACCGAAAGGAATCGCCTGCGCCATGATGGCGGGCATCCTCTTTCAGTTTGGCGTCAACGTATTCAAGTCGGTTGCGGTCACGCCATGGCTCGCTTTCGGCATGCTGGCGAGCTTTCTCGTCTTCCGCCGATGGGCGCCGCGTTACTGCCTCATTCTCGTGCTGGCATTCGGCGGCGCGCTCGCAATGGGGCTCGGGCTCACGCATTTCGAGTCGGTCAGCTTTCATCTCACGCGCCCCGTCTTCACGATGCCCACGTGGACCTGGCAATCGACAGTGAGCCTCGCGGTGCCGCTCGTCATCGTCAGTCTGACGGGTCAGTTCCTGCCTGGGTTCGCGATCCTGCGCGCGTCCGGCTATCAGACGCCGAGCCGTCCTGTGCTCATGGCGACGAGTCTCGCGTCCATTCTGGTTGCGTTCTCCGGCGGCATCACCATTGTCATCGCGGCGATCACCGCTGCGCTGTGCACCGGTCCCGACGCGCATCGTGATTCGCGGCGCCGTTATGTAGCGGGCATCGCGAACGGGCTTTTCTATCTGATCGGCGGATGCTTCGCCGGCACCGTCGTCATGTTGTTCGCCGCGCTGCCGAATGCATTCGTCGCCGTGCTCGCGGGGCTTGCGCTGCTGGGCGCGATCGCGGCGAACATCGTCGGGCTGGTGCATGACGAGGCGCATCGCGAAGCGTCGTTCATCACGTTCATCGCCACGGCGTCCAATATGAGTTTTCTCGGTCTCGGCTCGGCGTTCTGGGGCATCGTGCTCGGCACGCTCGCGCATCTGATTCTCGGAAGCGCGAAGCAAAAAGGCTGAGCGGAATCACGACGCGCTTTGCGAATCGCCATCGATCGGAATGATTTGGCCGGAGATGGACCGTCCCGCGCTCGATGCGAGAAACACCGCGAGCGCGGCGATATCCGCCGGATCGACGAAACGTTTGATCGACTGATTCGCGAGCGCCGATGCTTCTTCCTCGGCCACGCTGCGACCGCTTGCCGACGCGCGTCCTTCCAGAACGCGCTGCATGCGCGGGCCCTTCACCGCGCCCGGCAGGATGGCGTTGACCCGAATGCCGAACTCGCCGAGCTCGCGCGACAAGGTCTTGGCGAATCCGACCAGCCCCCATTTGGTCACGGCATAAGGACTGCGGTTCGGATAGCCGAACCGGCCCGCGAGCGACGACATGATCACGATCGTGCCCGCGCTCGACTGCTTCAGATGAGGAATCGCATGTTGCGTCACGATGAAGGTGCCGGTGAGATTCACGCGCAGCACGTTGTCCCATGCGTCCGGGTCCATGTCCGCGACACTGGCTGCGGGACCGGCGATGCCCGCGTTATTGACGAGCACATCGATGCCGCCGAGCGCGGCCGCGGCATCGTCGACCATGCGCGCAGCCGCGGCACGATCGCCGATATCGCATACCGATGTCACGACGCCCGGCATCTGCTCCTGCAATCGTTGCAGCGCGGCTTCATCGATATCGCAGACGAAAACCTTCGCGCCCGCGGCCACGAACGCCTCGGTGATCGCGTGGCCGATGCCGCTTGCGCCGGCGGTAACCAGCACGCGCTGAGTTGTCGAAATCGTCATGGCGTCCTCCATCATGAACAGGCTGCGCGAATGAACTCGGGCACGGGCACGGCCTTCAGGCGTCCGTCTGCCTGCTTGACGCACAAGGCGCGCGTGGCGCGGCCTTCGCAGATCAAGGTATCGCCGCGCATGATGCGATGATTCTGGATGAACACTTTGCCGCGCCATTCCTCGATGCTGCTATGCACCTCCACGGTTTCCCCATACGTTACCGACGTATGAAAGCGCGTGTGCATCTCGAGAAGCGGCGCGCCGATGCAGTTCGGCAGGTCCGTCATCGCGCGCCATGGCGGCAAGCCGCACTGAATGAAATAATCGTGCGAGGCGGCGTCCATCCAGCGCGAGAAGTTCGGGAAGAAGACAATGCCCGCCGGGTCGCAATCGCCGAACTGCACGTCGATACGGTAGATAGTTTCCTTGCTCATGAGCCCATGATCCTCCTTCGATTACCGACATTGTGCGCCTCGCGATGTCCCGACACTGTCGATCTCGCGACAATCGTGAGTTGCACCCTATGACGCGGCGCAAGCGCACGAGCGCCCCGTCGCTCACGCTGGACGAGCTGCTCGCGCAATCGTCGTGGTTCGCGCGGCTCGACGCATCCGCGCAGGCCCGTGTGCGCGCGGAAGCGTCCGAGCGCACCGTCGTCATGGGTCAGGTGCTCGGGCATCATGGCGAGCGGCAGCATGTGTGGTTCGGCATGCTCGAAGGCCTCATCAAGTGGTCGATCACCGCGCGTGACGGACAGACCGTGACCCTCGGCGGCCAGTCCGCCGGAAGCTGGTTCGGCGAAGGCACGCTGATTCGCAATGCGCCGCGCCAGTCCGATCTCATCGCATTGCGCGACAGCCGCGTCGCGCAGATTCCGCTCGCCACGTTCAACTGGCTGCGCGAACATCAGCCTTCGTTCAACGAGTTCCTGCTGTGGCAAGTCAACGAACGCCTGCACTGGTTCATGGCCGTCGCCGCGGCGCACGGGCTGCTCGATACCGACAGTCTCGTCGCGCGGGCGCTGGTGGGCATGATTCATCCGCTGTCGAACGCTAGCGGCACGAGTCACTTGCGCATTTCGCAGGAGGAACTCGCGAATCTCGCGGCCGTGTCGCGTCAGACCTGCAACAAGGCGATGAACCGCTTCAAGAACGCCGGCCTCGTGCGCGCGGAATACGGGGAAATCGTCATACTCGATCTGCCGGGGCTGCAGGCGATCGCGCAATAAGGCCCTCGCGTATACGCTGACCCGGACTGTCGCCCGATCGACAGTTCCAATAAACCCGCTCCCAAATAATGCGTGTCATACCAGACAGGGAGACACGCAATGAATCGCATTCGTCCGCTGACCGGCGCGGCGGTCATCGACAGTTCGCTCGGCCGCTCCGAGGAAGACGCCGTCTTTCGCAAGATCAGTTTGCGTGTCATGCCGCTCGTGCTGATCGCTTACGTGTTCGCATTTCTCGACCGCATCAACATCGGCTACGCGCAACTGCAGATGAAGCAGGATCTCGCGTTCTCCGATGCCGTGTACGGTCTCGGCGCGGGCATCTTCTTCGTCACGTACCTGCTGTTCGAAGTGCCCAGCAACCTGCTGCTCGAAAAGATCGGCGCGCGGCTGACGTTTCTTCGCATCATGGTGCTCTGGGGCCTCACGTCGGCCGCCACCGCTTTCGTCACCGCGCCGTGGCAGTTCTATGCGATCCGCCTCATGCTCGGCATCTTCGAGGCGGGCTTCTTTCCCGGCATCATCCTGTATCTCACGTACTGGTATCCGAGCCAGCGGCGTGGCCGCGTCACCGGCCTCTTCCTCTTCGGCATGCCGATCACCGGCGTGCTCGGCGGTCCGCTCTCCGGCATGATCATGAGCGGCATGGAAGGATTCCACGGCATGCACGGCTGGCAATGGCTCTTCATCGTCGAAGGCTTGCCGACGGTCCTTCTGGGCTTTCTCCTTTACCGCATGCTGCCGAACAA
The DNA here is from genome assembly GCF_056930355.1 of Caballeronia sp. 11_S32. Classification (NCBI taxonomy): domain Bacteria; kingdom Pseudomonadati; phylum Pseudomonadota; class Betaproteobacteria; order Burkholderiales; family Burkholderiaceae; genus Caballeronia; species Caballeronia sp. 11_S32. Next base: position 271,292 of record NZ_JBXOWH010000001.1, on the reverse strand, counting down.
GCCCGACGAAGCGGCATGGCTCGACGATGCCGAGAAAGAGACGGTGCGCGCGGCCATGAACGCCGACCACAAGGACGACGCCGCGCACGGCGGACACGGCAAGCTCCTTGCCGCACTGACCGATCCGATGACCTACGTGCTCGCGTTCATCTACTTCTGCTGCGCGTGCGCCGTCTACACGATGACATTCTGGCTGCCGACGATGATCAAGGGCATCGGCATCGCCAACGTATCGACGATCGGCTGGTTCACCGCCGTGCCCTACTTCTTCGGCGCGGTCGGCGTGCTCATCATCAGCCGCAGCTCGGATCGTTTCGGCGAACGCCGGTGGCATGTCGGCGGCACGCTCGCGATCGGCGTCATCGCATTGGCATCGACTTCCTTCGTCCATGCCGGCATCGCTCCGGTCATGGCGCTGCTGTGCGTGGCCTCGTTCTTCATCTTCGGCGGCGGTTCGCTCTTCTGGTCGATTCCGCCCACTTATCTCGGCCGCAATGCCGCCGCGGCGGGCATCGCGGTGATCAGCTCGCTCGGCATCCTCGGCGGCTTCGTCAGCCCGACCGTGATCGGCTGGATCAAGGGCGCGACGGGCAGCATCCAGACGGGTCTGCTCGCGTTGACCGCGGTGGTGCTGATCGGTTGCCTGACGGTGCTGATCGGGCTGCCCAGGCGCGCGCTTCGGGTAGGAACCGACGCCACCCATTCCTGAAGAAACCTGCATTCCTCATTCGGAGAGAGACATCATGAGCAAATCCAAAGTCATCGTGACGGTTGCGCCCACGGGCGGCATGGCGACCAAGAAGATGAACCCCAATCTGCCGACGCAGCCGCGCGAAATCGCCGACGATACCTACCGCTGCTACAACGCGGGCGCGAGTGTCGTCGCCGTGCACGCGCGCCGCCCGGACGATCAGGCGACCTGCGATCCCGCCATCTACAGCGAGATCAACCGTCTGATTCGCGACAAGTGCGACATCGTCCTGAACAACTCCACCGGTGGCGGCATCAACGGCGACATGGTTCGCGAGCTCGACAACGGCTTGTGGGAAATCATGTGGGAAGAGCGGCTGAAAGGCATGCAGGGCGATGGTGTCGAAATGTGCACGCTCGATGCGCAAACCGTGGTCGCGAGCTTCGAAGGCAAGGAGATCCTGGTTGCGACGCCGCCGTCGCGCATCCGGCAGATCGCCGGCATGATGAAGGAACGCGGCATCAAGCCCGAATGGGAAGTGTTCGGTCTCGCCGATATCGTTCAGGATGTGCAGCGCGCCCTCAACGAAGGACTCGACGAAGCGCCGCATTTCATCAACATCGTCATCGGCGCGAATGCGTTTCAGGGCGCGCTGCCTTATACGCCGCGCCTGTTGCAGACCATGGTCGATCATCTTCCGGCGCGCACCGTGTTCAATGTCAGCGCGATCGGCGCGGCGCAATTGCCCGCTGCGATGAACTCGCTGTTGCTCGGCGGACACGTGCGCGTGGGACTCGAAGACAACCTGTACTATCGGCAGGGGCAATTGGCCACCAACGTGCAACTGGTCGAGCGGCTCGTGCGCCTCGTGCGTGAGATGGGATACGAACCCGCCACGCCCGAAGAAGCGCGCGAGATCATCGGGCTGAAGCCCTTGCGCTCGGGCGTCGCGGCTGCCGCCATGGAGCGTTGAACATGAAAGCGAGCAGGGTCGAAAGCGTGGCGGTCGTCGGCACGGGCGTGATCGGTGCAAGCTGGGCCGCGTATTTTCTGGCGCGCGGGCTGCGCGTATCGGCGACCGATCCGGCGCCCGGCGCGCGCGAGCGGCTGATGGCGGCCATCGCGCGGCATTGGCCGACGCTCGAGCAAATCGGCCTGGCGAAAGACGCTTCGCCGTCGAATCTCACGTTCCACGACGATCTCGAAAGCGCGCTGTCCGGCGTGCAGTTCGTACAGGAGAACGGGCCCGAGCGCGAAGACCTGAAACTCGATCTGCTGAGACGAATCGATGCGGCGCTTCCCGAGGATATCGTGATCGCGTCGAGCACGTCGGGGCTTTTGATGAGCCGCATGCAGCAGGCGTGCCGGCATCCGGAGCGTGTCGTGCTCGGGCATCCGTTCAATCCGCCGCATCTGATCCCGCTCGTGGAAGTGATCGGCGGCGAGGCGACATCCGCCGCGTCGCTCGAACGCGCGATGGCGTTTTACACCGCGATCGGCAAGCGCCCCATTCATCCGCGGAAGGAGATGATGGGCCACATCGCCAATCGCCTGCAGGCGGCGCTCTGGCGCGAGGCGTTTCATCTCGTGTCGATCGGCGCCGCGAGCGTCGCGGACATCGACGACGCCATCGCCTATGGTCCCGGCCTGCGATGGGCGGTGCTCGGGCCGTTCGCGAATCTGCATCTCTCTGGCGGCGAAGGCGGCATTCAGCACACGCTCGATCACCTCGGCCCGCCGATGCAAAGCTGGTGGGATGACCTCGGCGCGCCGCGACTGACGCCCGAACTGCAGCGCAAGGTCGTCGATGAGATGAAGGCGGCGCTCGCGGACCGGTCTTCAGAATCGATGGAGACGGAACGCGACCGCGTCATGCTCGAGTTGCTGAAGGCGAGACGCGCGGCCGGTTGCGCTACGCGCTGAATGCGGCTTCCTCTTCGACGCCAGCGTTCGAAGCATCGCGGCACAGGAGCGCGATCGCGCCGCGATCGACCTTGCCCTGCTCGGTGAGCGGCACGCGTTGCACGGCGGCCATCCGCACGGCCTTCGCGACACGCGCGCCGCACGCCGATTCGAGCGTGCGCCTGCAACGCGCCATATCGACGCCCTTGCCTCGCCAAGGCACGACCACGACGTCCCACACATAGCCGCGTGCGGCATCGCCCGATGCCACGGCGCGCGCATAGCGCACATCGGGCAACGCGCACAGCGGCGTTTCGATGTGCGCCGGGCCGATGACGGCACCGTCCATCTCGGCGACATCGCCCGCGCGCCCGAGCACATGCAGATTGAGCTTCTCGTCGATGAAGCCGATATCGCCCGTGAGGCACCAGCCGTCGCGGAACTTCTGCGCCGCCTCGATCGGCTGACGATAGTATCCCTGCGCCACCGCCGCCGACTTCACTTCGATCGCACCGTGCTGTCCTTCTCGCGCGAACATGCCGCCTGCGCGGCGAATCCGCACATCGACGCCGGGCCGGATGCGCCCCGCGCTGTCCAGCAAGCTCGCATCGGCAAGATAGTCCGATGGCGACAGCACGCTCACGAGCCCCGCTTCGCTCGCGCCGTACATATGCGTGAGCACCGGGCCGAACCGCGCGATCGCGCGCCGCCGCAAGATCGCGGGCGCGGATCCGCCGATGTGCGCGATCGAGCGCAACGATGACAAATCGCGCAGGCGAGCGTCCGGGTGATCCATCGTCTCGAAGAGTTGCGGCTCGACCAGCAATACGTCGGTGATACGTTCGGCCTCGATCGTCGCGAGCGTGGCGACGGGATCGTAGCGAGGCTTCAGCACGACCGTGCCGCCGCCCATCAACGTGTTGTCGACGAGCACCTGCGACAGATAAGCGAGCGCCCCGTTGACGAGCTGACGGCGGTCCGCGGGGCTCGGCGCGCTCACCAGCGCCGAGTACGCGGCGAAGCTGCGGCGGCTCGCTTTCGGCACGCCGGTCGAGCCGCCCGACGAGACGATCACCGCGAGATCATCGGGCATCGCGTTGCTTTGCATCGGAGAATCACACTGGACGCACGCGCGAATGTCGAGCCGCAAACGCGCCGGGCCTGTCCCGACATAAACGCGTTGCGCGCCGCAGCGCTCGGGCACGAGATGCGCGGTTTGCGCGAACGCGACGAGCAGCGTCGGCTGCATGCGCGTCACGAACGCCGCGCGATGCTCCGCCGATGCGATGGCGGGCAGGAACATCGTCGCCGCACCGAGCAGGTTCGTCGCGTAGCGAATGGCGAGCGCATCGGGTCGATTCGGCGCGAACATGGCGACGAGCGCGCCGCGTCCGATGCCGAACGATGCCAGCGCCCGCGCATAGCGATAGATCGACGCGCGAAACGCGGCGCCCGTCACGTCCTCGTCGAGATAGCGCAGCACCGCGCGATCGGCGTGCGCTTCGAGCTGATCGAGCAGGACATCGACATAAGGCCGAAAGGCCGCTTTCTTTCCGGTTTCCATGACTGCATCCCTCCTTCATGAACGATGAATGCAGTCTGCCCGCGCAGAATGAGCCGGAAATGAGCGGCTTCGTCAGACGATTTCTGCCGCCAGCACTTCACCGATGGCCGTCGCGGCTGCTTCTACATTGCGCTCGTTCAACGCCGCGACGCACATGCGGCCCGAGCGGATCAGATAGACGCCGTGCCGTTCGCGCAGCATATCGACCTGTGCAGCGGAAAGACCCGTGTAGGTGAACATGCCGCGCTGGTCCAGATAACGCGCGAGCATCGCGTCCGGCACATTGCCGCGCAGGCGCGCGTGGATTTCGCCACGCATGCGCGCGATGCGCGTGCACATCGATGCAAGCTCGTCTTCCCATGCCTGCCGCAGCGCGGGCGTCGCGAGCACGCGCGCGACGATCTTCGCGCCGTGCGTCGGCGGGTTGCTGTAGTTCGCGCGCACGGCGCCCGTCAACTGACCGAGCACGCGCGCCGCCGAATCCGCCGACTCGCAGATCACCGAAAGCGCGCCGCAACGCTCGCCATACAGCGAGAAGTTCTTCGAGAACGAATTGGCCACGAACGCGGGCACGTTCTGGCGGACCAGCTCGCGAATCGCGAAGGCGTCGGCATCGAGTCCCGCGCCGAAGCCCTGGTACGCCATGTCGATGAACGGCAGCAGTCCGCGCGCCTTGATCGCTTCGATCAGCTTCACCCATTGCGCATCGTTCAGATCGACGCCCGTCGGGTTGTGGCAGCACGCGTGCAGCAGCACGACGCTGCGCGCGGGCAGATCCCGGATGGCCGAAAGCATCGCATCGAACTTCAGGCCGCCGGTCGCTTCGTCGTAGTACGGATACGTGCCGACGATGAAGCCCGCGCGCTCGAAGATGAAGCGATGGTTATCCCACGTCGGATCGCTCACCCAGACTTGCGAGTCCGGGAAATAGCGCTTGATGAAGTCCGCGCCCACTTTCAGCGCACCCGATCCACCCAGCGTTTGCACGGTCGCGATGCGGCCTTCGGCGCGCGCGGGCGAATCGTCGCCGAAGACGAGCGATTGCACGGCATCGCGGTATTGCGCGAAACCGGCCATCGGCAGATATGGCTTCGCGGCGGGTTCCGAAAGCAGTTGCGCCTCGGCCTCGCGCACGGCGCGCATCACCGGAATGCGGCCTTCGTTGTCGTAGTAGATCCCGATGCTCAGGTTGACCTTGTCATCGCGCGGGTCCTTCGCGAAATCTTCGTTCAGCGAGAGGATCGGATCGCCAGGATAGGCATCGATGTGTTCGAACATGAGAGTCTCCTTTAACGCGACGCCACGCGCGATGGCAACGCTGCACTCGCGCGCCGGTTGCGAACGATGTAACCCACGCCGAGAACGGCGAGCCACACCGGGATCAGATAGACCGAGAGGCGCAGATCGGGAATCAGGCACATCACGACCAGAATGCCCGCGAGAAACACGAGACACAGATAGTTGGTGAGCGGATAGCCGAAGCTCTTGAACGCGGTGGTTTCGCCGGCGCGCGCTTTCGCGCGGCGGAATTGCAGATGGATGAGGCTGATCATCGCCCAGTTGATGATGAGCGCCGACACGACGAGACCCATCAGCAATTCGAACGCCTTGCCCGGCATCAGATAGTTGATCAGCACGCACGCCGCCGTGGCGATGGCCGAGACGCCGAGCGCGATCAGCGGAATGCCGCGCTTGTTGACCGTCAACAGCGCGCGCGGCGCATTGCCCTGCTGGGCGAGACCGTAGAGCATGCGGCTGTTGCAGTACACGCCGCTGTTATAGACCGAGAGCGCCGCCGTGAGCACCACCGCATTGAGCACGTGCGCGATGAAGTTGCTGTTCATCGCGTGGAAGATCAGCACGAACGGGCTGCCGCCGGTGACGACCTTCTCCCACGGATACAGCGAAAGCAGCACGCCGAGCGCGCCCACGTAGAAGATCAGAATGCGATAGATCACCTGATTGGTCGCGCGCGGAATCGTGTGCGAAGGATCATCCGCTTCGGCCGCCGTGATGCCCACGAGTTCGAGCCCGCCGAACGAGAACATGATGACGGCCATCGCCATCACGAGACCCGAGACGCCGTTCGGGAAGAAGCCGCCATGACGCCACAGGTTCGTCACGCTCGCTTCCGGCCCGGCATTGCCCGAGAAGAGCAGATAGCCGCCGAAGCCGATCATGCCGACGATCGCCACGACCTTCACGATCGCGAACCAGAACTCCAGCTCGCCGTACGACTTCACGCTCGTGAGATTGATCGCGTTGATGAGGCCGAAGCAGACGAGCGCGGAAACCCATGTGGGAATGCCCGGCCACCAGTACTGCACGTAGATGCCCACGGCCGAAAGCTCGGCCATCGACACGAGAATGTAGAGCACCCAGTAATTCCAGCCCGACAGGAAGCCCGCGTATCGCCCGCAGTATTTGTCCGCGAAGTGGCTGAACGAACCCGCGACGGGCTCGTCGACGACCATCTCGCCCAGTTGCCGCATGATGAAAAAGGCGACGATGCCCGCGATCGCATAACCCAGCAGCACCGATGGCCCCGCCGATTTGATCGTCTGGGCGATGCCGAGAAACAGCCCTGTCCCGATCGCGCCGCCCAGCGCGATCAGCTGTATGTGACGGTTCTTCAGGCCGCGTTTTAGCGTGCCGTGTCCCTCATGTGCCACGTGTCTCTCTCCTTGTGTGCTGCGGTGGATTCCGGACGCCTCGAACCGCGTGCGTCCCCGCTCGATTTAGGGGAATCAGTGTAAATTTGTTGCCGCACAATATGATTTCCTAAGATGCGCAGACAAACCCTAGTTTGCGGATCTGGATTTCCTGAATACGGGCTTCGGAGAAATTAAATTGCAGACTATCGAGATCGATCGTATCGACCTGCGTTTGCTCGGGATTCTGCAGTCCCGTGGACGCATTTCCAATCTCGAACTGGCGGAGGCGATCAATCTGTCGCCGGCACAGACGCTGCGGCGTCATCGGCGGCTGGAGGAGCTGGGCGTGATCAAGGGCTACGAGACGCGGCTCGACGCGCAGGTGCTAGGCTTCGGCGTCGTCGCCTTCATTCAGGTCACGATGGAGCGCGGCCACGTGCGCGACTTGGCGAAGTTCAAGGGCGTCGTCGGCAAGCTCGCGGAGATACAGGAGTGCTTCGCCGTCACCGGCGATATCGATTACATGCTGAAGGTGATCGCGCGGGATCTCAAAGGCTTGTCGGAGTTTCTGCTCGATACGCTGATGCGCATTCCCGGCGTGAGCGGTGTGAAATCGAGCGTCTGTCTCGATGAGCTCAAGTGTGTGAGCGCGGTGCCGCTGGAGGCATAGCCTTTTGTTGGGAAACGCCCGGTCAGGCGCGCCGAAGCACGCGTGAAAGCACTTGCTCTTCCAGTTCCGCGAAGCCCGGCGCCGTGCGCGTGCGCGGCCTTTGCAACGAGACATCGGTATCGAGCGTGATACGCCCCGCTTCGATCAGCACGACGCGATCGCCGAGCGACACCGCTTCCTGCACGTCATGCGTGACGAGCAGCGCGGTGAACTTGTGTTCGCGCCACAGGCGTTCGATCAAACCCTGCATCTCGATGCGCGTCAACGCGTCGAGCGCGCCGAGCGGTTCGTCGAGCAGCAGCAGATCCGGCCGATGCACGAGCGCCCGTGCCAGCGCCACACGCTGACGCTGCCCGCCCGACAGACGCGACGGCCAGTCCTTCTCGCGCTCGGCGAGACCCACTTCGGCGAGCGTCGCGCGGGCTTCGTCGCGCCTGGCTCGCGGCAGGCCGATCATCACATTGTCGAGCACGCTCTTCCACGGCAACAGGCGCGCGTCCTGAAACATGATGCGGATCTGCAGTTCGTTCGATGTCGCGGCGGCGTTGCGCTGCACGACGCCGCCCGTCGGCTGATCGAGACCGGCGATGAGCCGCAGCAGGGTCGACTTGCCGCAGCCGCTGCGTCCGACGATCGACACGAAGCTGCCGCGCTCGATCGAGAAGTCGAGCTGATCGAGCACCTTGCGCTCGCCGAAGCGCTTCTCCACGCCGCGCAGCGATACGGCGAGATCGCGCCCCGCGAACGGCGCGCGCGCGATCGGCTGCGTGCGTGGCAAGGTCTGCGTGAAGCTGTCGGCATTGGCGGACAGCGTCGAATTCATCACGGTCATGATTGCGCCTTCGTTTGATACGCCGGATGCCAGCGCAAGGTCGCGTGCTCGATCGCGCGCGCGGCCATGTCGGCGAGCTTGCCGAGCAGCGCATACAGCAGGATGCCGACCACCACGACATCGGTTTGCAGGAACTCGCGCGCGTTCATCGTCATATAGCCGATGCCCGACTGCGCGGAGATCGTCTCGGCGACGATCAGCATCACCCACATCAGCCCGAACGCGAAACGCACGCCGACGAGAATCGACGGCAACGCGCCCGGCAGAATCACATGCCGGTACAGCGCGAAGCCGGTGAGGCCGTAGCTCCTCGCCATCTCGATCAGATCGCGATCCACCGAGCGTATGCCGTGATACGTGTTGACGTAGACCGGAAAGAACACGCCCAGCGCGACGAGCACGAGCTTCGCTTCCTCGCCGATGCCGAACCACAGGATCAGGAGCGGGATCATCGCGAGCGCGGGGATGTTGCGGATCATCTGCACGGTCGAATCGAGCGCGACTTCGGCGGGCCTGAAGAGACCCGTCGCGAGACCCAGCACGAAGCCGATGCCGCCGCCCATCGCGAAGCCCGCGAGCGCGCGGCCCGCGCTGACCTTCACGTTGGCCCACAGATCGCCCGATTCGATCAGCGACCACGCCGCCTTCACGACCGCGAGCGGCTCGGGCAGCACGCGCGATGAAAGTCCGCCGGTGCGCGCGGCCGCTTCCCACGCGGCCAGAATCATCAACGGCACGAGCCACGGCAACGCGCGGCGAGCGATGGCTTCCAGCTTCATGATGCCGATGCGCGCGGCAGTTCCGAGGTGCCGATAACTTCGCCGAACGGCCCGGACAACGGCCCGGCCGGCTGCTCGCGCTGCTGACGCGGCAGCAGCGGAAACACCAGCTCGGCGAAGCGATACGACTCTTCCAGATGCGGATAGCCGGAGAGAATGAAGGTCTCGATACCCAGCTCGGCATATTGCTTCATCAGGCCGGCGACCTGCTCCGGATTGCCGACGAGCGCGGTGCCCGCGCCGCCGCGCACGAGCCCGACGCCCGCCCACAGATGCGGATACACCTCCAGCTTGTCGCGCCTGCCGCCGTGCAACGCGGCCATGCGGCGCTGGCCTTCCGAATCCATCTTCGCGAAGGAGGCCTGCGCGCGGCGAATGGTTTCATCGTCGAGCTTGCCGATGAGCTTGTCGGCGTCGGCCCATGCTTCCTGCTCGGTCTCGCGCACGATCACATGCAGGCGGATGCCGAATTTGATCGTGCGGCCTTCGTCGGCGGCGCGGCGGCGGATGTCGGCCAGTTTCCTTTCGACGTCCTCGGGCGGCTCGCCCCACGTGAGATACGTGTCGATGTGCTTCGCCGCGATCTCGTGCGCCGCCGCCGACGAGCCGCCGAACCACAGCGGCGGATGCTTCTTCTGCACCGGCGGATACAGCACCTTGCCGCCCTGCGATTGCAGATGCTTGCCGTCGAAATCGAAGCTGCCGTTTTCGTGCGACTGTTCGAGCAGGCCGCGCCAGATGGTGAGGAACTCGTCAGTGATCTCGTAGCGCGTATCGTGATCGTGGAAAACGCCGTCGCCGGCGAGCTCGTTCGGATCGCCGCCCGTCACCACATTGATGAGCAGACGCCCGTTCGAGAGACGATCGAACGTCGATGCCATGCGCGCCGAGAGACCCGGCGAGCTCAGCCCCGGACGGATCGCGACGAGAAACTTGAGGCGCTTCGTCGCGGGAATGAGGCTCGACGCGACGACCCAGGCGTCCTCGCAGGAACGGCCCGTGGGCAGCAGCACGCCTTCGTAGCCGAGCGTATCGGCGGCCACCGCGATCTGGCGGAAGTAGTCGTAATTCGCGGCGCGCGCGCCCTGCGATGTGCCGAGATAGCGACTGTCGCCGTGTGTGGGAATGAACCAGAAAACATTCATCGCGGAATCTGCCTTGTCAATTCGTCGTGTAAGGGATGAGTGGCGCGAAAAGCTCAGGCGACGTTCCAGCGCGCCTCGGTCACATCGAGCTTCTTCGGGATGAGCTTGAGCTCGGTGAATGCATCGGCGATCTGTTGCTGGTAGGCGAGCGTGGCGGGGTCGATCGGCTGCACGCCATAGGACGTGCGCCTCAAGGCCGTTTCGAGAATGCCCGTGTCGAGCCCGACCAGCGGCGACAACTGCGCGGCAACCGTCGGCACGTTGTCACGCGCCCAGCGATCGACCTGATCGAGCTCTTCGAGCACCGCATGCACCAGTTGCGGCTGCGCGGTCGCGACCTTGCGCGTCGCGAGGTAATACTGCACGTTGCGCACGATGCCGCTCGCGTCGATGAGCTGCCGCGCGCCCGCCTGCTTTTCGACGGCGGCGAGATACGGGTCCCAGATGACCCATGCATCGACGCTGCCTTGCACGAAGGCGGCGCGCGCATCGGCGGGCGCGAGATAGACCGGTTGAATGTCGGACCACGCGAGCTTCGACTTCTTGAGCGCCTCGACGAGCAGATAATGCACGTTCGATCCCTTGTTCAGCGCAATCTTCTTGCCGCGCAAGTCGGCGACTGAACGAATGCTCGAATCCTTGGGCACGACGATGGCTTCCGCATGCGGCGCGGGCGGCTCGTGAGCGATATACACGAAGTCGACGCCCGCCGCCTGCGCGAAGATCGGCGGCGTCTCGCCGACCGTGCCGATATCCACCGCGCCCGCGTTGAGCCCTTCGAGCAATTGCGGCCCGGCGGGGAATTCGAGCCATTGCACGGTGACGCCCTGTGCGGCGAGACGTTTGTCGAGCGTGCCGCGCGCCTTCAACACGACGAAGTTGCCGTACTTCTGATAGCCGATGCGCAAGGACTTCGGCGCATCGGCCGCGTGCGCGCCGTGTGAAGCGAATCCGCCCGAAAGCCCTGCACCGAGCGCGGCGAGCATGAAGAGCGTGCGGCGGCGCGCGGGGACGAAGGATGCTTTCTTGCGGTCGGACATGCGTGTTTCCTCGTTGAGCGAAGACATCGTCGCCGATGTCGATGCTGGCGATGTTAGCAACGCGTGTCTTGCGGGTTAAACGAGGAATCGTGCTAAGCAAATGAATTGCGCGCTCGGATGGAAAGGAGGAAAGGCGCATACCCGTGCAACACCGGGTAGGAGGCGGTTGCCTATCCGATAAGAAGCGCTAAAGATATATCGATTCGTGTTGATCGCTTCATCAGCGATGATGCCATTTCCTATTCGACACCCACTCAAGCCAAAACGGCCAACGGCTTTTCGCGAGGCCATACAGCGTCGGTTCATAAGCGAATTCATCAACTTCAGCCCCTTCCTCCACCGTCGCTGTCATGAACAAAATTTCGCGCATCGATCTGCAAAAATCACTCAATCCGCTCGCTGGGGGCGCATCCAAGAACGTGGATTCGATCAACCAATCTAATATCGAAGGCAATAACGTCGTCGCTATTCCTGGCGTCTTGGGTGCCAGTATCGGTGGGTAATTAGTATTACCAGGCAGACGTTCTATCGTGCCCTTTCATCAGGGCACGATTCCCGCCACCTTAAACCGGACGCCCCTGATCCTTCCGACCGGGAACCCTCAGCTTCCAACACACATAGCTCGCACCCAAGTCGGCGATCAGCATCCCCCATGCAAGTTCGATCACCACACTGCTTCTTCTGTTTAGTTGTTGTGCGACTTGACGCACCTCGTGACCGTTGGCTGCTGCGTATCAAGCAGCAGTCAAGAGACCGGACAGGCGCACGCAAATTATGGCGAGCACGGATACCAAGATAGGCGCTTCATGACGACCATGCGCGCGCTCGATCATCAATTGATGCCGGAGATTCTGCCGAACGAATTGCAGGCGCCGTTGCCAGGGCATCTCGTCGCCGCTCAAAACACCGCGCATGCGCAATATCTCGAGTACGTCCAGTTGATCAACAGCGGATGGAATTTCGAATTCCCGTTCAAGATCGGGGATATCTGAACATCTCGAAGCGTAGCCGGGCCGCTCGACGGCCCGGCTTTTTTGCGCATTCATCCACACGCAGGCCATTATTCGGCGAACAGATCCGGACCGAAAACCTCGTAGTGAATCCGCGCTTCAGGAATGTCCAGCGCCTTCAACGCATCGTGCTGAATCCGCATGAACGGAATGGGACCGCAGATGTAATAGTCCGCATCCGGCTGCAGAATAAGGTCTTTCAGTTCATTGAGATCGATGAAGCCCTTGCGGTCGTAATCCGTGCCCTGCACATCGGTGGGCAACGGGTCATCGTAGTAGATGACCGCCTTGAAGTTCGCATACGTCGCCGCGGTCTGCCGGAGCCGGTCGCGCATCGCGTGCACCGCGCTGTTGCGCGCTCCATGCACGAAGACGACCTGCCGCTGAGGGTTCTGTATCGCGCGCTTGAGCATGCTCACCATCGGCGTGAGGCCGACGCCGCCGCTGATCAGCACGATCGGCGTCGTCGCGTTCACGTCGATATAGAACGTGCCGAACGGCGCGGCGAGATCGAGTTCATCGCCCACGCCGACATGCTCATGCAGCAGCGATGACACATAGCCGGGCCGCCGCGTCGCGTCCCCATCCTCGCGCTTGACCGAGATGCGATAGCTGCGGCCATTGGGCATATCCGAAAGGCTGTACTGACGGATCTGCTGCAGATTCAATGCCGGCACCTTCACCGCGACGCTGACGAACTGGCCGGGCTCGAAATTCATGACGGGCTGGCCGTCCACCGGTTCGAGCACGAATGACGTGATCACGCTGCTTTCAGGGCGCTTCTCCTTCACGACGAAACGCCGCCAGCCGTTCCATCCACCGAGCTGCGCTGCCGATTTTTCGCGCAACTCGCTTTCCAGGCCCATCAGCACGTCGGCGAGATTGCCGTAGGCCTGAGCCCAAGCCGCGATGATCTCTTCGGTGGCCGCGTCTCCGAGGACGTCCTTGATCGCGGCCAGAAGCTGCTCGCCGACGACCGGATAATGTTCCGCGCGCACGTCGAGACTCGCATGCTTGTGCGCGATGTTTCTCAGCACCGCCGCAAGGCTTTCCGGGTTCTCGATGTTCTCCGCATAGGCATAGACCGCCCGCGCGAGCGCCTGTTGCTGCTGGCCCTGCTCCTGATGCGCCATGTTGAAGACGTTCTTCAACTCGGGATGAGCCTGAAACAGCCTCTCATAGAAACGCTGAATGATGGGATAGCCGTGCTCGGCCAGCACGGGCGCAGTGGCTTTGACGATATCCTTCGTTTTCTGCGTAAGCATGTTGGCGCTCCTCTGTCCAGGAAGACATGATCTGCGGATGGCCAAAAGGTAGCCGGGCGCAACGGTGCGGGACCATGGGCGAGGTTCGCGCAGCCATCTTCGGAGCGAAGGGTGCGCGCAATCAGCATGCCGTCATCGTCATGCGATAGCTGGCCTTGCAGCGTCGTTACGTGCTGCGGCGGGCTAAATGCCCTCGCGATGGCTCAATGCACGCGGCGCACCGCGCGAAGCAATGAATCGCCGTCTTCCGTGATGCGCGGCAGTGTGGCGCCGCTCACGAGCTGCTCCATTGCGACCAGCTGGCGCTCGAGCAGCGTGTCGAGTTCGTGCCGGTCGACGATCTGATCGGCGGCATCCTTGACGAGCATGAGTGTGGCAAATTCGTGGGCGCTGAGCATACCTGTCTCCCGATCGTTCGAATAGATGGTATAGGTCTGCGCCGGCTGCGGACCGCGTGAATCGTGGCGATCGGCTTCAGCACTCGCACTTCAGGACGCATGACCCGGGGGTACCTCTGGCCGCGATTAGCAGCGGGAACTGATATTAGGACGGGCTCGTGATTTGGAGCAATTCGGGTCGTCCCGTATATTGGGAGGTTGAAAGCTTAAAACCGGGTTGCGGTTCGCGGCCCAGGATCTTCGCTTCCCGGGCACGCGTCATACGAGGCGTGAAGCCGTGTTATTGCTAGTGCCACTTCGCGCTTTTATGGCGATTGCGGCCGATCACATCCCACAGCTTTTTCGCCTGCTTCTGCGCCGACTTCGCATGTTCCTCGTGATGAGGCTCTGCTTCATCCGCATGAACGCTCGTGGCGCCCCGCTTCGGTCGCTTGAACAACTCGGCGAATCTCATCGCAACCTCCTTTTACGGCAAGGATGCCGCAAAAACAGTTTACTCCGACCGCGGCATAGCGACGTTCCGCGCGGGTTCGCATCGCCCTATTTCGCGGGAGCGGGCGCAGGCGAGGACGCGGGAGCGGGAGCAGACGTGGACGCGGACGCGGACGCGCCGCAACGCATGGCCGATCCGCTGGCGCCATCGACGTTCTTCAGCGAAACGAGCAGTCTGCTCCCGGTGTTGGCCGTGATGATGTGCCCGTAGCTGACCGTCGGGATGAACTTGATATCCGGCGCGACCGCCACGGGCGGGGTTTGCGCGCCATCGACGGTCAGGTCGAGCTCGACGGTGATCGAATCGATCTTGACGCCATAGTCCTGCTTGTGTTCGGCCTGAGCCTTCTTGAAATTGCACAGTCCGTCCAGGACATTCTGCAGCGCCGTGGGTATGTCGACCGACTTGCCCGGCGGAATGGGCGGCGTATTGCAGCCGGCGAGGAAGAGCATTGACGCAAGGACAGGCAGCGAGACATAGGCGCGCATCGGGTTCCTCCCGGCCGTTGGCGAACGATTGTCGGTGCTAGCCCAGCGACGGATCCGACGGCGGACGTCCGAAGTGCGTGACGACGTCCTTGACGCCCGCGACATTCTCGGCCGTGACGCGAATCGCATTGCCTTCCTCCGCGCCGACAACAGGCCCCCACAGATGCACCGTCCCGTTCTCGACGATGACGTTCTCGCGCGCCATCGCCCACGGCTGGCCTGCCATGGCGGCAAGAACGTCTTCGCGGATCGCGTGATCGCCGTTCTCCGCCACGGCGGGCACCTCGGGCGCCATCGTCACGAGCGCGCGGATCAGGTTGGCGCGGCTCACGACGCCGACCACCTTGCCGTCGCGCATGACCGGCACGCGCTTGATATGGCGGCGATCCAGCAGCTCGGCGATATCCCCGACCGGGCATGACTCGGTGATGGTCGTGACGTCGGTGGTCATCACATCCCTGACCTTCCTCGCATGCTCTTTCACGTACTGCGTCGCCAGCTCGCTCGTCGACGCGACCAGTTCGAGCCACCACGCGCGCTGCTTCACGCCGGTCCCGATCTCCGCGCGATGCATCAGATCGCCCTCCGTGATCATGCCGAGCAGCTTGCCGGACTCGTCGACGACGGGCATCCCGCTGATGCCGGCGAACACCATCGTCCCCGCGGCCTGCCGCACGGACATGTCCGGACTGGCGGTGATGATCGAAGTCGTCATGATGTCAGAAGCTCGCACGTTCATCTCCTTCAAGAAAAACCGCACCGTCGTGTGACGGTCGTTGGGCCGCGGGTTCGCGTGCGGCCTTCGCCAATGTCCCGGCGGGCCGGCGCCGTCGCTTGATCCAGATCAAGCCCGACTCGATGTCCCGGCCGTCCTGTTTCCGCGGGCGCTTCAGAAGCGATGTCTCATGCCGACCGTCGCCTGAATCTGATCGGTCGTCGAAGCCGGAGCGCTCACGCCATTGATCCAGGCCACGTTCAAAGGCGTAGTACCGCTCGGACTCACCCGCTGCCATACGCTTTGAATATAGAAATCGGTGCGGCGTGACAAGCGGTAATCGGCCATCGCGCTCAACTGGTTCCAATGGGGAAAGCCGCCGCCTCCGCTTCCGCCGGCACGCGAATAGGTGTAAGCGCCCGAAAGCTGGACCGCCGGCGTCAGCGCATAGCGGAAGTTACCCTCGAAGTTCTGGAAATGCGTGCTCAACGAGGTCTGGAAAAATTGCTCGAGGCTGCTCTGCGAATACACGAAGCCCGCCACGGCCGGGCCGAACGTGTAGTTCACGCCGAGGCCCAACGTCTTCTGACGGCCTGCCAGAACGCCCACCGGGACCTG
This sequence comes from Caballeronia sp. 11_S32, assembly GCF_056930355.1. Lineage (NCBI taxonomy): Bacteria > Pseudomonadati > Pseudomonadota > Betaproteobacteria > Burkholderiales > Burkholderiaceae > Caballeronia > Caballeronia sp. 11_S32. Next base: position 255,028 of record NZ_JBXOWH010000001.1, on the reverse strand, counting down.
GCTCGGCGTCAGCGCGCCCTGAACGGATGCGCCGGTCGTATCGGTGACTGCGCCGTTCGCATTCAGTTGTGCCGGCGTGCGCGCGGCGCTGTTGAGCTGGAGATAACCCGCGCCGAAGTTCCACGCTCCCCACACATACGACAAACCAAAGCTATAGGCGCGATTGTTCGTGAAACCGCCCGCCTGATTCGAAAAGCCATACAACGCACCGACCTTGAACCCGGCGAAAACCGGGCTCACGTATTTCACGGAATTATTGATCTGGAACGAGTCGTTCAGATTGTCGATGTCGAACGGATGCGCGAAGTGCGTGCCGCCGTACTCCGTGCCGGCCAATGAAAGCGGCGCGACGAAGTCGACCATGCCGTCGGTTTGACGACCCAGCGTGAGCGCGCCGTAATCCCGGCTCGACACGCCGACATAAGCCTGCCGGTTGAAGATCCGGTTGTTCGACGAATACTGTCCGTCGTTCACGTTGAAGCCGTTCTCCAGGACGAACACGGCCTTCAGCCCCGCGCCCAGGTCTTCCGCTCCGCGCAGACCCCATCGGCTGTACTGAACCGCGCCGCTCGTCATTCCCCAACTGCTGTGGCCGCTCCCCGCTTCGGTGATCTGGTTGTTCGTGTACGTCACGCCCGCGTCGATCAAACCATAGAGCGAGACGCTGCTTTGCGCATGCGCCGCGCCGGCCAGCACGATCGTCGCCGCGGCACCGGTTATAAGCAACTTGTTCATTTGCCTGCTCCAGTCAACACCGAGAGAAACAATTCCCCTGGATTGCTTCGAATACAGACGTCGATTCACGGAACGGCGCGATGCTTCCCACTCACTTTATGCGACCGCGACATGAAACGGCAACCTCGAAATGGTCGATCGGCGCATGGCGAGATCGCATTCACGCTGGCTGATCCAGATCAATCGCCTGGCCGCGGCGCGGTGGAAGAATTGGGGCGATCGCTGCCATCGGGAGCCGCCATGAACGAAACCACGGAACGCGCCGCCCTCCACGTCATTCGTCTGGATCACAAGCGCCTTGCCTCCGTCACGACGGCCATGCTCGATTTCGTCCGCATACTCGGCGAAGGCGGGCCCGCGCCCGATCCCATCGTGCTGCGCGCCATGCTCTACTACATCCGCGAATATCCCGAGCAATTCCATCACCCGATGGAAGACCGCTTCCTCTTCGCCGCGCTGCGAAACCGCACCGACGAGTTCGACGACGTACTCGACGCGCTGCATCGCGAGCACATCGAAGGCGAAGCGCGCCTGCGCGATCTGGAGCACGCGCTCACACGCTTCGAGCTGAAGGGCACGGCGGCCCTGTCCGGGCTTCGTACGCTGATGGAGCGGTACGTCGATTTTTGCACGCATCACAGGCGCGTCGAGGAGACGGTGATTCTCCCGGCCGCGCAGCGCTTTCTCTCGGACGCCGACTGGACGCGTTTCGACGCTGCGGTCGAAAACCGCTCGGACCCGTTCCGCGAGGCGACCTTCGAGGGCGAGAGTCTGGAGAGTCTGTATCGCCTGATCGCCAATGCGGTGCCGGCCGTCGCCGAAAGCCATCAGGATGCTTGAGCGCCTCGCGCGGCGGCAGCCTTCGGTGAGCACCGCCGCTGCGAGGCGCAATCCCCGGCCCGGTTCAAAGTCCGGGCATGACCGGGTAAGGAATCGTGTGATCTTCGACCGACTTCACGCCCGGAATGCTCTCCGCCGCGATGCGCATGGCGTCGAGTTGATCGCTCGACCACACCAGGCCCCACAGATGCACGACGCCGTCGCGCACGACGATATTGCGTCCCGGGAACGCCCAGCCGCGTCCCGCCAGCTCGCCCATGAGCATCGCGCGGATTTCGGCATCGTTCGCCGACGCGCTCGGGGCATGCTTCTCGAGGAGCGCCGTGGCCAGCGCCTGCACGAGATTCGCGCGGCTCACGATGCCGACGAGGCGTCCGTCGCGCAGCACGGGCACGCGCTTGATGTGATGGCTTTCGAGAATCGAGGCGATATCGGCGAGCGTGGCCGTCTCATCGACGCAGATCGGATCGCGGGTCATGATCTCCCCGACGGTGCGCGCGTGCGACTTGATGTAGTCGGCCGCGCCGTTGTCGGAAAGCACGCCGAGCCACCACGAATGGCGCGTCTTTCTTTCCGTATCGATCTCGTCGCGATGGAGCAGGTCGCCTTCGCTGACCACGCCGATGACATGCTTGTCCTGATCGACGACAGGCGCCGCGCTGATCCTATGCTGCATCAGCAGCACCGCCAGATCGCGAACCGTTGTCTCGGGGGTCACGGAAACTACGGAAGTGGTCATTACATCGCGTGCTTGCATCATGATCTCCAGGCGGTTGAATCATCGGTATTCGGGCGCACTGCCCTGCGGCGCAACCGCAGAAGCCGTGGCCTCGCGCGTGTCCAAGATACCTTTTGCGCCCCGCGCGCCGTTGATTTGCATCAACAAGGCTCGATGTCTTCGGCGCAGCTCGCGCACGAACCCTCCCGCCGCGGGAGGTGCGTCCCGCAAGGGCTCCGCCCTATGATCGGGTTCGAGACGCTCCGAATGGGGAAACAACGCTTCATCGGAGTACGGCGCGCGCACCGGCAAGCCCTCTCGACGGCTGCCACGGCGCGCACACCTTATTCATCCGGAGAGACAAATTGAGCTATACCGCGCCGCTGAAGGACATGTTGTTCGTGATCGATGAACTCGCCGGCATCGCCGAAGTTTCCGCGTTGCCGGGTTTCGAGGACGCCACGCTCGAAACCGCCCAGGCCGTCCTCGACGAGGCCGCGAAGTTCAACGGCGAAATTCTGGCCCCGCTCAACGCGCAGGGCGATCAGCATCCGAGCGAGTGGCACGACGGCGAAGTCACCACGACGCCGGGTTTCAAGGAAGCGTTTCGCCAGTACGGCGAAGGCGGCTGGCAAGGCGTCGTGCATCCGGCCGAGTTCGGCGGGCAGGAACTGCCGAAGCTCATCGCGACGCCGTGCATCGAGATGCTGAACGCGGCGAACATGTCGTTCGCGCTCTGCCCGCTCCTGACCGACGGCGCGATCGAAGCGCTCCTGACCGCCGGTTCCGACGAACTGAAGCAGCGTTACCTGCCGAAGCTCATCTCCGGGCAATGGACCGGCACGATGAACCTCACTGAGCCGCAGGCCGGTTCCGATCTCGCGCTGGTGCGCTCGCGCGCGGAGCCGCAGGGCGACGGCACCTACAAGGTGTTCGGCACGAAGATCTTCATCACCTACGGCGAGCACGACATGGCGGAGAATATCGTCCATCTCGTGCTGGCGCGCACGCCGGGCGCACCCGAGGGCGTGAAAGGCATCTCGCTCTTTCTCGTGCCGAAGTTCATGGTGAACGAAAACGGCTCGCTCGGCGCGCGCAACGACGTGCATTGCGTATCCATCGAGCACAAGCTCGGCATCAAGGCGAGCCCGACGGCCGTGCTGCAATACGGCGATCACGGTGGCGCAACCGGCTATCTGATCGGCGAGGAAAATCGCGGCGTCGAATACATGTTCATCATGATGAACGCGGCGCGCTTCGCGGTCGGCGTGCAGGGCATCGCGGTGTCGGACCGCGCCTATCAGCAGGCGGCCGCCTATGCGAAGGATCGCGTGCAGAGCCGTCCCGTCGATGGTTCCGCGAAAGGGTCCGTCGCCATCATTCAGCACCCGGACGTGCGCCGCATGCTCGCGACGATGCGCGCGCTGACCGAAGGCGCCCGCGCGCTCGCCTATGTCGCGGCGGCGCATTCGGACATCGCGCATCGCGCGGCCGACGCCGAAACGCGCGCGCATCATGCGGCCATCTACGAATACCTCGTGCCGGTCGTGAAGGGCTGGAGCACGGAGATGTCGATCGATGTCACGAGCCTCGGCGTGCAGGTGCACGGCGGCATGGGCTTCATCGAGGAGACGGGCGCGGCGCAGCACTACCGCGATGCGCGCATCCTGACGATCTACGAAGGCACGACCGCGATCCAGGCCAACGATCTGATCGGCCGCAAGACGCTCCGCGATGGCGGCGCGGCCGCCCGCGCGATTCTCGCCGAGATCGACGCCACGCTCGCCGCGCTCGAACAGCATGACGGCGCCGCCTTCGCTGCGATGCATCGACGCCTCTCGGCGGGACGCGCCGCGCTCGCGAACACCGTCGAATTCATGCTGCAAAACGCGAAGGCGGACCCGAAAGCCGTGTTCGCGGGCGGCGTCGCTTATCTGAAGCTCGCGGGCATCGTGCTGTCTGGCTGGCAAATGGCGCGCGCGCTGATCGTGGCGCACACGAAGCGCGCCGACGATCCCGCGTTCTACGGCGCGAAGATCGCGACCGCGCATTTCTTCGCCGATCACGTGCTGCCGCAGGCCGTCGCGCTGGAGGCGTCGATCGTCAGCGCGAAGAGCGATCAGGGCGTGCTCGCGCTCGACGAGGATCAGTTCTGAGGAATCGGGATATGGTGAGCTGAGTTGCGGCCGGCTCCCGTGCGTGTTCATCTCGAACACGGCGGGAGCCGGTTTTTTTGCGTCCGCTTTTTTGGTCCGAACTACGCGCCGCGCAGGAAGTCGCGCACCAGCGGACCTACTTCGCTCGTTCGTGTGATCAGGAAGAGATGGCCGTCTTCGATGACGTGAAGCGTCGCCTGACGGATGCGGCCCGCAAGAATTCTCGCGTTGACGAGCGGGACGATGGGATCATCGTCGCCGTGCATGACGAGGGTTGGCTGACGCAGCGAGCCGAGCCACAGCAGGCTGCTCCATCCGCACGTGGCCAGCAGTTGATAAAGATAGCCACGGCCACCCGGCGCCTGAATATGACGGCCATGCTCTTCGAGCAGGTCAGGATCGTTCCGGTACGCGCCGCCATAGATTTCCGCGCCCACTTCCCGCAGATAATCCGGGTCCCGATAGCGGCGCGCGCCAACCAGCTTCGACAGCACGGAGAGCCGGCCCGGCACCATGATGACGCCCGGCGACGTCGCGGCCAGCACCAGCCGCCGGCATCGATACGGATACAGATACGCGAACTGCTGCGCGAGCGCGCCGCCCCATGAAACGCCGAGCACGTCCACCGGTCCCGCGTAGCCGAGCTTCGCGAGCAGCTTGTCGGTCAGCACCGCCAGCGTGGAGAAGCGATACGGCACGAGCGGCGCGGGCGATCCGCCGACGCCGGGAATATCGAAGATCACGACTTCCACGTCACCGAGCGCGTCGGCGAATGGCTGAACCAGTTCGAGATTGGCGCCGATGCCGTTGAAGATGACGAGCGGCGGCGAAGCATCGCTGCCTCGCCATATGCCGACGCGAAGCAGCTGGCCGTCCATGGCGACGGTCTGTATATCCAATGTGCGCATCGTTTTCATCGTTCTTGTCCCATGTAAATGTCGATGGAACGCCGCGCCGGGCGGGCGGCAACTCGCATGCTCGCGAGGCCGCGTCGCCCGTCATGTTGCGGCGTCGCGCTGAACTCATCGCACTGAGGAAACGCCGCTGCGGCTCAGGCCTCGAGGACGTAGGTTCCCGGCGCATCGGCCAATGGTTTGTGCCGCTTGCTGCCGAGCGCCTTGGGCGCGGCGCGCAATTCGCCCGAGCGTTCGGCGAGCCACGCGCGCCAGTCGTTCCACCATGAACCCGCTTCGGGTTTCGCGTCGGAGAGCCATGCCTCGGCGTCTTCCGGCAGTTCCGCGTTCTGGAAAAACTGCGCCTTTGCATTGCCCGGCGGATTGATCAGGCTCTGGATATGGCCGCTCGAACTGAGCACATATCGCGTCTTGCCGCCGAATGCGCGCGCGGTGTTGTAGACGCCTTTCCACGGCGTGATGTGATCGGTCATGCCCGCCATCACGTAGGTATCGCACGTGACCTTTGACAAATCGACCGGCGTGCCGAGAACATTCAGCGCTCCGGGCTTGCTGAACAGATTGCCTGTGAAGATGTCGAGCAACTGGCCGTGCAGCTTCGCGGGCAGGCGCGTCGTGTCGTTGTTCCAGTAGAGAATGTCGAAGGCCGGAGGCGCCTCGCCCATCAGATAGTTGTTGACCCAGAAGCTCCACACGAGATCGTTGGGCCGCATCCAGGCGAACACGCGCCCCATCTCGTCGCCTGCCAGCACGCCCTTGGCGTTGCTGTTCCGCTTGGCCATTTCGATCGCCTCGGGCGTCGTGAAAAGCCCGAGCTGCGAAGGCGACGTATTGTCGAGCACCGCCACCATCAGCGTGGCCGCGTTGACGGTCTTCTCGCCACGGCTCGCCAGATGGCCGAGCAGCGCCGAGATCGTCATTGCGCCGGAGCACGCGCCGTGCAGGTTCACGTCCTCGCTGCCGGTGATGTCGCGCACTGCCTCGATAGCTTCGATCAGCGCGGCGACATAGGTGTCCATATCCCAGTCACGCTGTGCCTTGGTCGGATTGCGCCAGCTCACCGCGAACACCTGGAACTCGCTCTTCACCAGATACTCGACGATGCTCTTGTTCGGCGAAAGATCGAAGATATAGTACTTGTTGACCTGCGGCGGCACGATCAATTGCGGGCGCGCGTGAACCTTCGGCGTCGCCGGTGCGTACTGGATGAGTTCGAGCACCTCGTTGCGAAACACGACCGCGCCCGGCGACGTGCCGAGATTGCCGCCAACACGAAACGCGCGCTTGTCGACCTGCGAGGGCATGCCCTTGTTGCCGAGCGAATCCGTCAGCAGATTTTTCATGCCGGCAACGGCGCTCGCGCCGCGCGTCTTCACGAGCTTCCTCAATGCGGCCGGATTGCCGGCGAGCGTGTTGGTCGGCGCGAGCGCATCCGTCATGAGCGACATCACGAACTGTGCGCGTTCCTTGCTCCTGTCGTCGAGCGCCGAGTGTTCGACGAATCCGGCGAGCGCGTTGCGCCAGGCCAGATAGCCGTGCAGCGTCGTGCGATAGAGCGGCTGATCGCGCCATGCCTCGTCGGCGAAGCGTTTGTCGCCTTTCTGCGGCGACGGTGCGTCCTTGCCGCTGATCGCCGACGTCAGATCGCGCGCGAGCGCCGCGGTCTGCTTCAGCACCAGCGTGGGATGCAGCATCGCCTGCGCGCCGATCTGTCCGGCAGCGGCGAGCATATCGATGGGGCGCAGCCCGACGAACGGATTAGGTCCGAGCATGCCGTCGGTTGCGCTGACCGTGATGTCGTCTTTCTCGCTGCTCATGTTCGCTGCCATCTCCTTCTCCTTGTACTCCATGTTCGACTTCTCCGTCCGCATGATCGTCACACCATGATCATCGCGAGCGTTTGCGCGATCAGCGCGGGCCTCTCTTCGCCTTCGACCTGCAGTTCGTTGTCCGTCTTGACGAGGATGCGGCCGCCGCTCTTCCTCTCGACGGACGTCAGCACGACGCGGCTTCGCACGCGCGCGCCGGATCTCACGGGCGTCATGAAGCGCACTTTGTCGAGGCCGTAATTCAGGCCGGCGGACGCATCCGACGGGATGAGGCCCACTTCGATCGCGAGCGTCGCCAGCAGCGAAAGGGTCAGATAACCATGCGCGATCGTGCCGCCGAATGGGCTTTCACGCTTCGCGCGCTCCTCGTTCAAGTGAATCCATTGCGTGTCGCCGGTGCACTGCGCGAAGGCGTCGATGCGCGCCTGATCCACAATCACCCATTCCGACACGCCCAATTCCTGCCCGACGAACTCGTCGATCGTCGCGACGCTGTATCCGATGATGCTCATACTCTTGCGTTCCGTAGCAGCGATCAGGCGAACGATTCGCGCAACCGCTTCGTGTTCAATGAGCCGACGCTCGCGATGGCGAGCCGGTCGACGATCCTCACGCTCCGCCGCACGGCATACGAGTGCGGCAGCGCATGAAGTCCCGCAGAGAGAATACGGAAGGGGGGCGGTTTAAGCCCCTCTCGCGACGGGAGGGGCGATGACGGACGGGCGCGGGAGGGGGAGATGGCGGGTTACGGCGGGCATGCGCCGGACCGCGCCTTTAGACTGGATCGTGCGGGCGCGGCTTATTTCGAGGCGGCGACGACGAACGCATCCGAACGGTCGGGCAGCGTCAAAGCCGCCACGACCTGGTTTTTGCTGAAGAACACGACGCCAGTCAGCGTCGCGCCCGGGTAGATGCACGGTGCCGGCCCGAAGGTGACCGCGGCATCGAGCACATCCTTGTTTCCGTGAGGGCTTGCCGTTCCGCTGAACGTGCAGCCGCTCAGCCCCGCGCCCTTGATGGCGCCATCCTGACCGATGGCGAAGGTCGCAGCCTCCCCGCCCTTCGTCGATCCGGCCGAGCCCGAGTAGGTCCCGGCAATCGTCGACAGCGAGATCGCCTGCTCGTAGGCGCCGTCGTAGAGCACGTTGAACTTGATGCTGTTCTGCTTTGCCGCGCTCGTGTAGATCACGCCCTGGAGGCTGTTCTTCTCGTTGTAACCCGAGAGAACGGGTGTATCGCTCGCGCCTTTGCCGCTGATATCGAACGTGCGCGCGTCGTCGGATTGAAACGTCCCGTGGGATGCGGAAGCCGTGCCCTGCACTAGCCCCAATGCGTTGGTGTTCGTGTTGGCATACACGAAATAGAACGCACCCGTGTCGAGGACAGCCCCGCCTACTGCGTTGCTGTTCGCATCGGTTCCCGCATAAAGGCCCTGAGCGGCGTTTGCAACGGGCGCCGGCGGCGTGGCCGGATTGCTGTCCGATCCGCCTCCGCCGCATCCGGCCATGACGATCGAAAGTGCAGATATGGCGACTACGAGTTTCATGTTGATGTTATGCCTTGCGCGCGCCGCAAGAAGATAAAAGGTTTTTCAGATCCGGTTCCCATTCGGGTTCGGCCGTATGTCGCATTAACGGCACTGCGTGACGGAACTTGAGCGCGAGCATATCGATAGCGCTCGATATTATTTGTCGCGCCGCATCCGCGCCTCTAGCATCACATCTCCTTTAACCGACGACGTCCGCATTCATGAAGATCTCTACGCCATTCAAATCCGCGCTTCTCTCGGTTCTGCTCGCATGGGGCGCGGCAAGTCTGCAACCGGTGCAGGCGGCAGGCCAGACGGTTCGCGTCGGCATCATGTCCGGCGAGGACGAGGATGTCTGGCACGCGGTCGCGGCCAACGCGGCCAGGCACGGCATCACCGTCAAGGTCACGACCTTCGCCGACTACACGCAGCCGAACGAGGCGCTCGCGCAACACGATCTCGACGCCAACTCGTTTCAGCACAAGCCCTATCTCGACGCGCAGATCCAGGCGCGCCATTACGACATCGTGCCCGTGGGCTTCACGTATGTGCAGCCTATCGGCCTCTATTCGCGCAAGGTCAAATCGGTCGCCGAGCTGCCGCAGAACGCCGCGATCGGCGTGCCCAACGATCCGAGCAACGAAGGCCGCGCGCTGCTGCTGTTGCAGGCCAACGGCGTGATCAAGCTGCGCGAAGGCGTCGGCCTGCTGCCGACCGCGCGCGACATCGCCGACAACCCGAAACACGTGCAGATCAAGGAGCTCGATGCGGGCATCGTCGGGCGCGCGATCGGCGATCTCGATGCGGCTGTCGTCAACACCGACTGGGCGATCAAGGCGGGGATCAAGATTCCTCAGGAACGCATCGCGCAGGAGAAGGTGCCGGGCAATCCGTATCGCAACTTCATCGCCGTCAATGCGAAGGATGCGCAGGCGCCGTGGGTGAAGACGCTCGTCGACAGCTATCAGCAGGCGAACGTCGCATCGGCGATTCTTTCCGTTTATCACGGCGCGACGCTGCCGGCCTGGGAAGGCGCGCCGCAACACTGACCGTGCGCGCTCACTGAAGCCGCATGAATGCGGCTTCAGTCTTGCGTGCATTTCATGAGCCAATCACCGCTCATGCCTCGGCTTCTGCCTCCGCCGCGCGCCGGTCTGCGGGCACCGCGAGACCGAGATGATCGCGCAGCGTGCGCCCTTCGTATTCGCTGCGAAAGAGGCCGCGTCGGCGCAATTCCGGCAACACCAGTTCGATGAAATCGTCGAGCGAGTCGGGCAGCAACGCGGGCATTACGTTGAAGCCGTCCGCGCCGTGAGCGACGAAGCGCTCCTCCAGCGCGTCCGCGATCTGCGCGGGGGTGCCGACCAGTTGCCAGTGGCCGCGCGCACCGGCAATGCGCCGGTATAGCTCGCGTATCGTGAGGTTTTCGCGCCGCGCGAGCTCGATCGTCAGGGACTGGCGGCTCTTGCTCGCGTTGGTCTCGGGCAGCTCGGGAATGGGCCCGTCGAGCGGGTATGACGACAGGTCGAAGCCGCCCGTGAGCGTCGAGACCATCGCCAGTCCCACGACAGGATCAATGAGCGCCTGCAGCTCGTCGAACTTCGCGCGCGCTTCGGCTTCGGTGCGGCCGACGATCGGCATGACGCCCGGCATGATCTTGAGCGAGCCCGGATCGCGCCCATAGGCTGCCATGCGGCCCTTCACATCCGCATAAAAGGCAACGGCATCGTCGAGCGTCTGCTGCGCCGTGAAGATCACTTCCGCTGTGCGCGCGGCGAGCGCCCTGCCCGCCTCCGACGATCCCGCCTGCACGATCACCGGATGACCTTGCGGCGAGCGCGCGACGTTCAATGGTCCACGCACGCTGAAGAATTTGCCACGGTGATTCAGCACATGGCGCCTGTCCGGATCGAAGTAACGCCCCGACGCCTTGTCGCGCACGAACGCGTCGTCGTCCCAGCTATCCCACAGTCCCGTCACCACATCCGCGAATTCTTCAGCGCGCTCATAGCGATGCGCGTGCGCGAGATGCTCGTCGAAGCCGAAATTACGCGCCTCGTGCTCGCTCGATGACGTCACGAGATTCCAGCCCGCGCGCCCGCCGCTGATGTGATCGAGCGACGCGAACTTGCGCGCGATGTGATACGGCTCGTTGAACGACGTCGATGCCGTGCCCACCAGCCCGATGCGCTGCGTGACCGCCGCGAGCGCCGACAACAGCGTGAGCGGCTCGAACTGCGCGACATAGCTGTGGGCGGTCCGGCTCAGGAATTGCGGATCGTCGCCGCGCGTGCCCGAGCCGTCGGCGAGAAAGACCAGATCGAACTTCGCCGCCTCCGCAGCTCGCGCGAGCTGCGTGTAGTGCGCGAAATTGCTGCCCGCATCGGCGAGAGCATGAGGATGCCGCCACGCGGCGATGTGATGGCCGGTGGGATAGAGAAAGGCGCCGAGATGCAAATGCCCGCTTCGTCGAGTCATGTGTGGAAGATCCTTCGTTTTCAGTGGCAATACGAATCGTTCTGCACGTTGAAGATGTCGAACGCAAGCTGAGTCGCCTGCTCTTCGCGCACCGTCGACAACCAGCGCGTCTTTCGCCAGTCCTGCACGATACGTTCGATGAAAGCGGCGCTCGCGACATCGCCGCCTCGCGTCGCGATGAACCCCGGCGCGGGCGCGAGCGTGCCCGGCAGTCTCCGGTAGTAGGCCCAGTCAGGCTGCCTGAGCAGCTTGCGGATGACATGCTCGTCATCGACGAGCGCGGTGCATTCGCCCGCCTGGAAGGCCAGCAACGCATCGAGCGGACGGTCGTAATCCCGCACGTTCGCGTGCGCGCGACGCGCCGCGTCCCACGCGAACGGGCTGCCTCGCGATACGCAAATCGAGCGGCCTGCGAGGTCGTTCCAATCGCGCACGGCGCCATGCCGAAGCACGAGCGCCATGCCGCGCCCCGACGTATAGGCGGTCGGCGCATAGGCGAGCGATCTGTCTGCGGCGAAGGGCAGTTGCGCGATGGCGATATCCGCGCGGCCGGATCGCAGCGCCTCGCTTGCATCGCGCGGCCCGGCGAGCAGCAAGGTGACCGGAAGCCCCGCGCGCTGCCCGATGTCTTCCGCGAGCGCCGCCGAAAAGCCATCCGCTGCGCGCGCAAAATGATCGACATGTCCCACGTTCAACGCAGGCGCGGGACGAGAAGGCACCACGACGATCAGGCTGCCGCGCGCAATGGCGGCAGCGAACGGACGGTCATCGCCGAAGCGGGTGCGCCACGCATCGCGCAATGGCAACGACGCCAGCGCCACGCACGCCATGACCGCAAGCGCGAACCAGCGCATCCACCGGCCGAAACCATGACTCGCCGCGACCGCGCTCCTAGCCATTCTGCGCAAGCCCTACACGCCAGCGCAAAAGGCGACGCTCGAGCAATGAAAGACTCTTGTTGATCACGAGACCGAATACCGCGAGCAACACGATGCCCGCGTACATATCGGGAATCTGGAACGTCTCCTGCGAGTTCAGCGTATAGAAGCCGAGCCCCGAGCGTGCGCCGATCATCTCCGCCGCGACCAGCGCCGTGATGCTGTAAGCCCCGGCGAGCCGGATACCGGTCAGTATTTCGGGCAGTGCCGCGGGCAGCACGACCTTCGCGAAGATGAAGCCTTGCGAGGCGCCCATGGAACGCGCACAGTCGATGAAAACGCGTTCGACCTGCTTCACGCCCGAGATCGTGTTCAGCAGCACGGGCCAGAACGCGGCCCACACGATGATCGCGATCTTCGACGATTCGCCGATGCCGAGAAACAGCATGAACACCGGAAACAACGCGAACGCGGAGACTTGCCGCAATAACTGATAAAGCGGATCGATGATGCGTTCGGCGCGTCTGAACCATCCGAGCGCGAAGCCGCAGATCACGCCCCCGGCCACCGCCAGCAGCAAGCCGCTGATCGAACGCAGCGCGCTCGCGCCGAGATGCTTCCATACTTCGCCGTTGTCGAACAACTGCGCAATGGCGACCGCCACTTGCGACGGGGGACTCAGATAGGCCGTGCTCACGATGCCCAGACGCGGCAGCAACTCCCACAGCAATGCGAACACGATGAGCGCGATCGAACGCTCGAACGCGATCGACACGCGCACGCCGCGCCTGGCACGGGTCTCTCTCGCATCGCGATGCTTCGTTGCGGCCAGCACTGGAAAGCCGCGCACACTCTCTTGCTCTGCCATTCACGCTCCCGTCAATGATTCGCCGATACGTTCGCGCGACGCGGCCGGTTCGCCGCTCAGCTCCGAACTCAGGCTCGCCCACGCACGCTGCCGCAGCGCGACGAAATGCGCGCCATGACGTATCGAAGCCGGACGCGGACGCGGCAAATCGATATCGATGATCTCCTTCACGCGCCCCGGCCCTCGCCCCACGACAGCGACGCGATCCGCCAGATAAATCGCCTCGTCGATGCTGTGCGTGACGAACACGACCGTCTTCGCGCTCTGCTCCCAGATGCCGAGCAACTCCTGCTGCAAGGACTCGCGCGTTTGCGCATCGAGTGCGCCGAAGGGCTCGTCCATCAGCAGGATCTCGGGACCGTAAGCGAGCACGCGCGCAATCGCCACGCGCTGGCGCATGCCGCCGGAAAGCTGATGCGGGAAGTGATCCGCGAAATCGATGAGGCCGACGAGGCGCAAAAAGCGCTCGGCCTCGCTGCGTCGTTGCGCGCGCTTCACGCCCCGGATCTCCAGCCCCGTTTCGACGTTCTTGCGCACCGTGCGCCATGGAAACAGCGCATAGCCCTGAAACACGAAGCCGAGCTTGCGGCGCGCGGCGCTCACGGAATCGCCGTCGATGGTGATCGCGCCCGACGTCGGCTGAGTCAGGCCCGCGAGGAGGTTGAGGAAGGTCGACTTGCCGCATCCGCTCGGTCCGAGCACGGCGAGAAACTCGCCATCGCGCACGCTCAGGTCGAAGCTATCGAGCACGGTATGCCGCGACCCGGTCGTCTCGTTGACATAGGTAAGCGAGAGATCGCGCGCGACGATCTTCTCGCGTTCAGGCAATGCGCCGCTCATGAAGGCTTTCCGTTCGCGGGAGGCGCCGCGCTCGCCTGCGACTGTTTCGCGGCCAGCGGGTTGTATTCGTTCGTGTAGACGTCCTGGACCCGGACCTTGCCCTTCGGGATCTTGCCGGCCTGCTCCAGAATGTCGATGTAGTACTGGATCGGCGGTTCCGTTACCACGAGATCCTTTACATAGGCATAGCGTTCTACCAGCTTCACGTCGATGCCGAGGCGCTCGGCCGTGAGCTTGCGCGCTTCGTCGGGATGCTCGTTGACCCAGTTTCCCGCGCGCGCGATGGCGGTGACGAAGTCCTTCACCGCCTGCGGATGCGCGCGTGCGAATGCGCCGTTCACGCTATACGGCGCCATGCCGCCGAGCCCGTGATCCTCGTCCCAGTCGCTCCAGAGCTTGTGCAGTTGGGAATCGGCTTCGGCCGCGCCCGAAAACGGCGGATGAATGATGGCGATATCGACGTTCTTCGTGACGAGCGCCTGCTGCGACTGGTTATCGGGCACGACGAGCCAGTTGACCTTCGATACATCCACGCCATGCTGCGACAGATATTTCTTCGTCACGAACTCCGCGCACGCGCCGAAACTGTTGAACGCGACGGTCTTGCCTTCGAAGTCCTTCGGCCCGCGAATGCCGGAGTCCTTGCGCGTGAAATACTTCATATGCGGCGCGTCGGGCAAGGTTTCTCCGCCCGCGGAAATCACCTTGATATCCGCGCCGCTCGCGATGGCTGAGATGACGAGCGGCACCATGCGCGTGCCGAAATCGATCTCGCCGGTGCCGACGAGCGGAATGATCTGCGGCGCGGAAATCTTGCCGACGTACTTCGGGCGCGTGCTGGTGCCATTGAAGTAGCCGAGCTTGTCGGCGAGATAGACGAGATCGAACGCGGGGTTGTCGGGGTATTTGAAGTACGTCACCTCCTGCTTCGCTGTCTGCGTGACCGTACTCGCGGACGCTTGCGCCTGCTCCTGCTCAGGCTTGCAACCGCCCAGCAGAATGAGCGCCGCGACCGCGCAAGCCGCATGGAAACGCTTTCCGGCAGCACGCGGCCGGCGATGTGAGATTGACGCCTTCATGAGATCGGGATGATGAGCGGATAAAGGAAAGGTCCGGCGCCGCGCGACACGCGGCGCCCTGCTCGCTCATTCTCATGCCGGGCGCAAAACGATCAAACCAAGCAAATGTGATTAGCTGACTTGACTCGAAGTGGAAAGCATTTCACTGAAGACAGATTCGATCCGGCTATGCTCGCCGCGCGCTTGCACAGCCTTCGTCGAAAAGACCCGCGCGATCTAGCATAGCGCGCCCTTGATCGGCGCATCGCCCAGCACGCCTTCGTAGAGATCGAGATAGGAATCGACCATTGCATCGCGAGTGAAGCGCCCGGCATGTTCGCGCAGACGGTCGTGGATACGCGGATCTTCGAGCAGCGCGACCGCCTCATGCAGCTTGCCGATGATCGTCGCGGGCCGCGCGATATCGAACACGAGATTCGTGCGCGGCTCGACGATTTCAGGAATGCCGCCGGTATTCGCGGCCACGACCGGCAGGCCATATGAATACGCTTCCACCGTCACGCGACCGAACGGTTCGCTCCAGAGCGACGGCACCACGAGAATATCGATGCTATTGAAGAAGTCGCCGGACTTCACATGCCCGAGATATTCGACGCGCGGGTCGTCATACTTCGCCTTGAGCGAACGGAGATAGTCCGCATCGCCTGCGCCGCCGACGGCGAGCGTCCATTGCAAGGTATCGTCCGCGAGCAGTTGTTCTAGCAGAATCTCGATTCCCTTCTCGGGCGCCACGCGCCCGAGCACGCCGAGCCGCACCGGTCCGCCTTCATAGCGGCGCGTGCGTTGCGGCGCGCCCGAGCCGTCGAACGGCTCGCAGCAATTGTGGATGACCGTCGTGCGTGCCGCACGCGGGAAATAGTTTTTGTCCAGATGCTTTTGCAACACGAACTGGCTCACGCCCACGGCAACCGCGACGCGCGCCGACCCCACCCGCTTCGGCTCTGCATAGAGCGCGCAGACGCCGCACTGCCGCTCGCACGGCTTGCCATGCGAGCACATGATCGCGGTCGGGCACAGCAGATAATAGTCGCGCATGGTATGCACGACGGGCACGCCGGCATTGTTCGCGAGGCGCCAGATATCGATGGACAGGCAGGACAGATTGCTCGTACTGAGGACGTCCGGCTTCTCCCGCGCGATGATGCTGGACAGCTTGCGCGACATGATAACGTTATGCACGTCGATGACATGCCAGATGAGCCTGGCGACACGACCGCGCTTCTCTCGCGAATGCGGCCAGTAGAGATTGACCGAGCGAAGGCGATACACCTTCACGCCGTTCACATCTTCTACGCGGTCGGCGCCCGTCCCCGTCGCGCAGACCACGCAGACCTCCATGCCCGCCTTGACTAATCCTTCCGCAAGCAGCCGCGTCGATACCTCGGCCCCGCCGGGCTCATCGGGATAGTAGAGAGTGTTCGCAATGAGTATCTTCATGGGTCCGGTGCGATGCCGCGCCCTTGCCATTGTCTCCACAGCGGCGCGGCCAGGCGCGCCATGCACGCTGCTCGAAAAATCCCTTATCAAACATATGAAGGAACCCTCAAGCGAAGTGCACTTACCGGCTCACAGTCTATGACGCGACGACAGGCTTGGGAAGCAGCGCTATATGCAGAATTGTCATACTAGCATTCAGCGTGCCATGACCGAGCCCAGCGCGGCGACATTGGCGGTCTAAGCAAGACGTTTGTCTTCCCTTGACGAGATCGCAGGCGAGAGAACGAATCTTTCGACGCGCTTCGTTCACGGCGCGAAGCAGCGCTCGCCCGACTACAGCTGCCTCGGTATTTGTCAACCGGCTATCGCACACAGCAAGTCGTCCGGATGAACCATCAATTCACGTACCTGGCGCAACATCGGATATTGATTGAGCACGGCCGCCCATTGTGGCGATTCGAGCAATGCATCCCAGACGGGTTCGAGATCGTGAACGTCCGCACGCTCCTTCATGAGCGTGATCGCGAATTCAAGGCTCGCCGGCGCGGATAGAAGCTGCATTCGGCCAGCGGCGCTCAACAGACGCGGAGCGCGTTCGACAGGCGCATCGCAGCAATACAACACCGTTCGTTCGAGCGCGGCCTCGTCGATGCGCAACGCGCCCAGCGAGGCGCCGCGAAGAAGGAATGTGCCCTGCTGTGTGTCGAACGCGTAGTCGATATGCGCTTCGGCATGCGCGAGCAGGCGCAATCCGCGCAATAGCCGCGCGAAGTCGGTCGTGGCGGCATCGACCGAAGCCTTTGCTTCGACGAACAGGCAAACGTCCCACACGGACGCGGCATCGGACGTCTGTGCGCTTCACAACAGTACCGCGTCCCATTCGGTCTTGGCGCGCGCGTGACTGCCGGGAATCGAAGCGGGCACGCGCATCGAGGTCACTACGCGGTACGACGCGTGCTGCCCTTGCACCTCATTGAGCCGTCGCGCCAGCGCTTCGAGCGCGCGCGCAGCCGATGCTTCCATGGCCGCGCCACGCTGCTTCGACTCGACGCCCCGCGCAACAGCCGTTTTGCTTCCCGGACGTGGACCGCTCCGGTCCCACAACGATCGATACCGGCACACGAGCTCGTCCGGCTCCAGAGCCTCGAGACGCCGCAAGCGTTTGAGCGCTGCGCTGTCGCGGAGTTGCGTCAAGCCGCGCCGCAGCGATGCATCGCTCGCGATCTCGGGCATATCCAGAAGCGATCGCACTGTATCGAAGAGATCGGACGCCGGTGCGGATGATCCTGCAGCATGCAGCCGGGCAAGTGCATCTCGTTGCGAACCGTGCTGAATGCGCTCCCGCTTTTGCGGATGCGCGATCGAATCGACGGCCGCACGAACGAGACGGCGATCCTGCGGCTCATGTGCTGATAACGACGCATACTCGCGCACCTGCGAAGCCTGATGGCGCAGCACCATCGCCTGAAATACGGGGTCGCCCGCTTCGGTGCGCATCGCGTCATGAATCAGGCGCGCGAGCGCTTCGATGAAGAGACGCTTCGACGCTGAATCGGGTGCTGCGCCACATTCGATCGCGCTGCGAGCCGCTTCGATCGCGAGCGCGAGCGTCGTCGACGCACTGGCTTCCTGCATGCGGGACATTGCGTCATCGAGCGGCGGCAAGCGGTAGCGGCGCGGGACGAGGCACAGTGTCTCATCGAGCAGTGGAAGCGAAAACATAGGCGACATAGTGAGTGATCAGGGCAAGCCGGGGACGCATGCCCGCGCACTCCATGATGGGACCGAGGCCAGTTGCCTGACTTTGGCATGGCTCGCCCTCACGAACCCTTCTTGAATGACGTTTCGGGGAAACGTCCGTCCGCGGGCAAGGTCAGTTTACCTTTTTCGATCTTGCCGGATTTGAGCCGCGGCATGGGATCGCTCAGATCGAACGGCAGCCGCAGCACCTGCCCCGGGCAACCGCGCCGCGTCGAACCGATGCTTCCCGGCTGATCGAGGCGGCCGGAGAACTCGTTGCAGCCGTCGAAGCCCTGAATCGATGGCCCGTCGATCGTGAACCTCGGCGGCGCGCGTTCATCCGTCGGCGAAGACGCGATCATCGTCCAGTTGCCCTGCAATGCGTCGATGGTCAATGGCTGTGCGATCACCGCCACGCTCCATAGCAATGCGCCAACCACCGACGATGTCACGGTAAGCCATCGCATCGCTTCCTCCTATCATCGGAAGTTGAATCCGGCGTTCCGCTGCCCGCTCCAGGCAGCGGAACGCCTACGAACGCGCTAGTTGCAATATCCCTGCGACGCGAACGTGCCGCCGCCGGGCGCGGCGGCGCTGCACAGCGAGTTCAGCAGCGACGCGATGTTGCCGGCTCCGTAGTTCCCATAAGTCGCGTTCGGATACTGCGTGTTCTGACGGAACTGCGACGCGTAGTTGTCCTTGGGCGCATTCGGATCGGACGAGCCCCACGACGTCACGCCGATGATCGCGAGGTTCGACGAATTGCCCGCAACGGCGCCGCCGGAGAGCGCGGCATCGCGGGCCCTGAAGTTGACGATCCACGGACCGCCGCTCGCTCCGCTCGTGAGGTTGCTGCCCTGCCAGAGCTGCGATGCGCCGCTGACTGTCGTCGTATAGGTCGGCCCGTCGGTGCGCTGCATGATCAAGCCGCCATCGAGCAGCGTGGGATAACCCAGCGTCGTGACGGCCGCCGTCTGGAGATTGCCGGTTTTGGATGACGATACGAAGGAATAGTTGTTCCATCCGTAGTTCAGATAGCCCACGATATCGCCGATGAATTGGTTCGACGCGTTCTTGGCCACCGCGATCACCGCGATATCGTTGTTGCGCGCGGAGCCCGAGCCGGTATCGGTTCCGTTCGCCCACGCCGACGGCCGCACGAGCCCGCCCCAGGTCCAAGTGCCATAAGGCGCGATCTGCGCTGACGTGGAGCCGGAAGCGCCGTAGTGCCCGGGGGTGAACTGCCAGCCCGAGAAGATCGAGCTTCCGCTTCCGAACGTCTGGATGCAGTGCGCCGCCGTGACGAGGACGCTTCTGCGGATCAGGCTCGCGGTGCAGTATCCGGCGGAAAACGTGAGCTTGCCTATCGCCCGATACGGATAGGTCGTGCTGAGGTAATTCGCGGTCGTGGTGCCGCCCGCGCTCTGATTGCCGTCCTGCACGCGGCCGGTCGTATAAGGAATGCCGAAATCGCCATACGCTCTCGTCTGTGCCTGGCTCACGATGCCGCCCGGCGTCATCACGCCCGGCGCGTACGGTCCCGCATCGGTGCTCGGCACGATCGTGGATGTGTCCGGCGGCAGCAGCACATTGACGACCGGCCTGGCGTTCAACACATCCGCCAGCGCAGTGCGCGACGCAACCGGGTTCGTATTCACGACGACTTCATCGTCCGCGTGCGCAACGCCTGCCTGAACCATCGAAAGTGCGATAACCGCCGTCGCCTCGATGCAGGCGACTCGTTTTCCTCTTTGCATGGCACCCTCCGGTTGATAGATACGATGTGTCGGATGTACATCGATGTCCCCGTTAGTTTGTATTCCTAATTCTTATGAACATCACCGGGCCGCTAGCAGATGGTCCGTTCTCTATTCAGCCTCCGGCATGCGCTTAACTTCGACGAATCCAACGAACGCACGCGCAGGGCGATTTAGAAACGAATAATTAAAAACTGTAGTCGATATTTTCGCTAACTTCGATGCAGATTATTTGATCAGCGGATATGTTTCTTTCACGGAATTTCGCTCTCGTCGCGGACGTTCGCAAATCATGCTCCTGCGGCTCGAATAAACGATCGTGCGTTCGTTCCCGGATGCCGATGCGCGAACGCACTTGCATCAGCGGTTTGCATTTGCGGTTCACAGCACACAGCGCGGTTGACTCGGGCCATTCCATACAGATAGCCTACGGTTCATCGATATATAGCTTTCAATACGAGTCGGCACGCTATGGGGCATTCCTTCGTTTTCCATATCGTCTCGACTGCATTTGAGTTCGATGCGAGCGGCTGCAATGGCCGCCATCGCCGATCACTGGTACGACAAAAGTAGCTGCGACGGGCAACCGTATCCCCCCTTCTTCCGATCGCCCGCAAACGTTCTCTGCGCGGTCTCGCACGACGCGAAACGATCACGGCCTCGCGTCGGGTTACGTACCGCACAGAACGCGCCGTACAGGCTGTCATTCTTGCCCCACATCGCGTCGGGACGATTCATTGGACGCGTGTAACGCGTGGCGAAGAAATACTACAAGGGGCTAACATGAGTAATCCTAATAAATGGACTTTGAATACCGCGATCAAGCTCAGCGTGGCTGTGATCGTCGCGGCCGTGTCGAGTCTTGCGTCGGCGCAAACGACTGCGAATGCTTGCGCCAACCCTACATCCGACGGGTGCGCGCCTGTCAGCCTAAACGTCGTGATGACGGTTGCGGCGACAGACTCGATCACGAGCGCGCCGCCGACGACGGAACCGGCGGTCGATACGCAGTCGTCGCCCGTGATTCTGCTCGGGGGCGGTCGCGGCGATGGATCGGCCGGAACCAGCGCGGGCGGCGGCACAAGCGGCTCGAGCGGCTCGGGTGGCTCGGGCGGCACCAGCGGTTCGGGTGCCGGTCAGGGCTCGGCGAGCGCCGGGCCGGGCGCGACGGCGGGCGCGGGCGGCGCGAACGCGGGCGGCGGATCGTCGGGGAGCTCCGGGAGCACGGGCGGAGGCACGGGATCGGGATCGAGCGGCCCGGGCGACGGCGGCACGGGCGGCGGGAACACCGGCGGCGGTGACTCGGGCGGCGGCAATACGGGCGGAGATACCGGCGGTCACGGGCACCATGGCGATGGACACGGCCATGGGCACGGCGATGGCGATGGCGACGGTCATGGCGACGGACATGGTCACGGCCACGGCGATGGTGACGGCCATGGCGATGGACATGGTCATGGCGGCGTTGGTCACGGTGACGGGGGCCACGGCGATGGCGGTCACGGCGACGGTGGCCATGGCGGCGTTGGTCACGGCGACGGCGGTCACGGCGATGGCGGTCACGGCGATGGCGGTCACGGCGACGGCGGTCACGGCGATGGCGGCCATGGCGATGGCGGTCACGGCGACGGCGGTCACGGTGATGGCGGTCACGGTGATGGCGGTCACGGTGATGGCGGTCACGGCGATGGCGGTCACGGTGATGGCGGTCACGGTGATGGCGGTCACGGCGATGGCGGTCACGGTGATGGCGGTCACGGCGACGGTGGCCATGGCGGCGTTGGTCACGGCGACGGCGGTCACGGGGATGGCGGCCACGGCGACGGCGGTCACGGCAACGGCTCGGCAGGTGGCCATGGAAGTGGCAACGGCGGTAGCTCGGGCGGCGGTCATGGCAGTGGCGGAAACGGCGGCGGTGGCCACGGTGGTGGTGGTAGCGGTGCTGGTGCTGGTGGTGGTGGTGGCGGTGGTGGTGGCGGTGGCGGTAATGGCGGTGGCGGTGGCGGCGGCAACGGTGGCGGCGGCAACGGCGGCGGCGGCGGCAACGGCGGCGGCGGCAACGGCGGCGGCGGCAACGGCGGCGGCGGCAACGGCGGCGGCGGCGGCGGTCACGGTGGCGGCGGCAATGGTGGCGGCGGCAACGGCGGCGGCGGCAACGGCGGCGGCGGTCACGGTGGCGGCGGCAATGGTGGCGGCGGCAACGGCGGCGGCGGCAACGGTGGCGGCGGCAACGGTGGCGGCGGCAACGGCGGCGGCGGCAACGGCGGCGGCGGTCACGGTGGTGGCGGCAACGGCGGCGGCGGTCACGGTGGCGGCGGCAACGGTGGTGGCAACGGCAACGGCGGCGGCGGCAACGGCGGCGGCGGTCACGGTGGCGGCGGCAACGGCGGCGGCGGCAACGGCGGCGGCGGCAACGGCGGCGGCGGTCACGGTGGTGGCGGCAACGGCGGCGGCGGTCACGGCGGCGGCGGTCACGGTGGTGGCGGCAACGGTGGCGGCGGTCACGGTGGCGGCGGCAACGGCGGCGGCGGCAACGGCGGCGGCGGCAACGGTGGCGGCGGCAACGGCGGTGCCGGTGGCGGTGGCGGCAACGGCGGTGCCGGTGGCGGCGGCGGCAACGGCGGCTCAGCTGGCGGCAACGGCTCGGGCGGCGGTCATGGCGGCGGCGGTCACGGCGGCGGTGGCAATGGCGGCGGCGGCGGTGGTGGCGGCGGCGGCCGTGGCCGTTAAGCGACCCGCAGCACAACCATCCCTTCGCTGATCATCCGATCGGCGCAACAGGAAGAACCGATGCCTTAATCCGGCATCGGTTTTTTCATTGCGTGCTCTTCCACATCTCATTTAGGAGATCACGAGCGACACTCATTGCTCCAACAGGAGACAGAGACCCCGCATCGCTAGCCGAAGCTCGACTCACAACCCGCCGACGCGCTGTAGCATCGGATACGTGAACAGCGAAAAGTGCATCACGTTCAAGCCGAAGTGGGCCATGATCGCGGCTGATAATCCGCCGAAACGATACGCGAGCCCATATCCGATCCCGGCAACACTGCCGAGCACGATCCATTGCCATCCGCCGGCAATGTGAGCCATGCCGAACAATCCGGCAGCGACAAATAAGGCAATCGCACGCCCGCGACGCCAACGCTCAAGAAGCCGCTCCAGCCCACCCTGTATGTAGCCGCGAAACAGCGCCTCCTCGGTGAGCGAGACAAGCAGCAGATTGTTGAGCATCCATAGCCAGCCATCGGCGGGCCACTTCGGAGCCCACGCCACGAGCCCAAGCGTCAGGGCAATCGCCAGACAGACCGCTGCCGTGACCAGCGAGCCGATGACCCCGTACGACAACGACACGCGCAAGCCCTGCGACGACCGGATCCACGGCACCGCCAGGAGCAGCCAGAAACCGATCAGGGGCTTGTCGAGATTGAGATACATCGTGAAGGGCACGGCGTCCGGCGTGAAGCGCACAGGGCCGATGACCCGAAGGTTATGAAACCCCGGAAGCCAATGCATGCTGAGCGCGATGGCAAGCGCGACAAAAAGCGCGTGCCCTGCATATCGAACGTACTGGCGGCGCCTGGGCGACACCACGTATGCGGCGAGAAAGAGGAGCGAGACAGGGACCACGGCCCAGGTTCCGAGATGCCCCTTCATCAGCGCGGCGCCATATCCCACGAGCAGCAGGCTCAGACCCAGCCATCGGGACGAAACAATGCACGTGGCTGGCGCCGCCAGGAAGATCGCGATCCACGGCAATGCTGACATAGGCACCTCGAACATAGCTCAGATCAGCGCTCGAATTGCGCGCACACCTGATGCAGCGCATTCAGGCGCCGCACCGGTTCGACGACATAGGGATTCGTTTCATCCCACGCATACCCGGCCAGCAACGCGCTGATCATGCGGCGAATCACCGGCGTCTGCTCACGCGAGAAGATGATGTCCTGCAGCTTCCCCGTGTACCACGCCTCGACGAACGCGCGGAACGTGTCGATACCCTTGCGCAGCGGAACATCGTATTGCGCATTCCAGTCGACGGCCTCGCCATTCAACTGACGCGCGAGCGTCTCGACAGCAAGATGCGCCGAACGCAGCGCGATCGTCACGCCCGAAGAGAACACGGGATCGAGAAACTCGCCCGCATTGCCGAGCAGTGCGTAACCTGCGCCATGCAGCCGCTCGACGTTCGCCGCATAACCGCCGATGTGTCTCACCGGCATCAGGAAAGGCGCATCGCCGATCAGGCGGTTCAGCGTCGGCTCGCTTCGAATCAGCGATCGCAGCTTGTCCTCGCGCCCGGCTTCCGGCACATCGAGAAACGCCGCTTCCGCGACACATCCCACGGACGAGCGGCCGTTCGCCAGAGGAATCATCCAGAACCAGACGTCGCGATGCTCGGGATGCACGGCGACCGTGATCTTGTTGCGATCGTGCACGCCGGCCGGAATGCCGTCGCGCACATGCGTGAAGATGGCCGCGCGCGTCGGCATGCGGGTCGGCGCTTCGAGGTTCAAGAGACGCGGCAGCACGCGCCCGAAACCGCTTGCATCGAGCACGAAGCGCGCATTCACCCGATACCGCGTGCCCGCTTCATCGGCGACTTCGAGGGTCGGGGCATCGCCCGTGTTCATCGCGAGCACCGAATGCCCGAAGCGCACTTCGGCCCCCTGCTCCGCCGCGCAGCGGATCAGCAGGTCGTCGAACACCGCGCGCTCGACCTGGTACGTCGTGCCCCAGCCGTCCGAATGCTTGTCGCGGAAGTCGTACGCCGACATCTGATCGCGGTAGACGAACTGCGCGCCGTTCTTGTACTGGAAGCCGGCCTCCACGACGGCACGCAGCATGCCCGCTTCCTCCAGATACGCCATGCTTTGCGGCAACAGACTTTCGCCGATGGAGAAGCGCGGAAAGTGCTGCCGCTCGAGCACGAGCACGGAGCGCCCCGCGCGGCGCAGCAGCGCCGCCGCGACAGCGCCCGAAGGTCCCGCACCGATAATCGCGACATCAACCGTAGCATTCATCAAACATTCCTTATTCATTGCTGTTTCCCGTACGTTCCCGCTTCGCACCGTATCGCGCATACGACGCTCGCACGAAGCCTCAGCGATTACAATGCGAGCCGATCACGTACTCAAAGAGTCGACCACTACTTCCTTACCGGACACAATCGTGCAGAACACCGAATCATCCAGCGTGCCGTTCGTTGCGGAGACGGCCTTCGGCGTCTGGTTCCTGCGCACGCATACGTGGGAGCATCACGTGCTGCGCGTCGCCATCGACGATCTCAAAAGCCTGATCGATGCACCGCTGCCCGCGCAGCCCGTGATCGTCGATGTCGGCTGCGGCCAGGGCATTTCGTTCCGGCTGCTGGCGCAAACGTTCAAGCCGCGGCGCATCGTCGGCATCGATTTCCACGAGCCGTCGCTCGCCCTCGCCGCCCGATCCGCGCGCGCATGCGAAGCCAATCCCGAAACCGCCGCAACACGCATCGACCTGCTGCACGGCGACTGCGCCAATCTCCCGCTGCCCGACGCAAGCGCCGATATCGTCTTCTGCCACCAGACGTTTCATCATCTCGTCGAACAGGAGCGCGCGCTGGCCGAGTTCCGCCGCGTGCTCAAGCCGGGCGGCGTGCTGCTGTTCGCCGAATCGACGGATGCCTACATCAAGTCGTGGGTCATCCGCCTGCTGTTCCGTCATCCGATGCAAGTGCAAAAGAGCGCCGACGGCTATCTCCACATGATCCGCAACGGCGGCTTCAGCTTCGGACCCCGCAACGTTTCGCTGCCCTACCTGTGGTGGAGCCGCGCGAAGGATTTCGGCCTGCTGGAGCGCATCGGTCTCTACACGCCGAAACCCGGCAAGCGGCGCGAGACCCTCGTCAACGTCGCGGCAACGAAGTCCGCCTGAGCACGCGCGTCGGCGCGCATCGCTGCGATGCGCGCCGCAACTGCCTTCCGCCTTACTTCCTGAGCGTCACCACTTCGCCCTTCAGGGCGACGCCCGCCATCACCGCGCCTGCACCGCAAGTGAACTCCGTCGCGCTTTCCCGCACCGCGTTCTTGTAGTTGCTCTTGATGTTGATGACCGCGTTGCCGCCTTCCTTGCGCGCGCGGTCCTGCAACTCCAGCACCGCCGACAGAAACACGTGCTGGCACGCCGCTTCGTCGCTCTTGCCGAATGCGTTGGTCTTCTTGTTGGTCGCGAACTCGCCGAACGACTTCGCGACGCCCGGATGCTTCTGCCCCGCGAAATACAGCGGGATAGCCACGTCGACCTTGCCGGCCTCGCTGTTGAGCGCGGCTTCGACGGGATAATTCGCGATCGTGTCCCGCGCGAACGCATGCGACGACAGCACGCTCGCAACGGCTGCCACGCAGATCATCTGACGCTTCATGGTTGTTACCCCCGTAGTGGTTGGCTTACTCGGTATCGAGCTGCACGATGTCGCCGCTCACGGCAAGCGTCGAGCCGTTGTTGCTCGCGCCGCACGTGAAGTCCGTCGCCGACGACGACTCCGTACGCTGGAAGCGCGTCTTCACGTTGATGACGGCATTCGCCTGACGCGTGCGCGCATAGTCACGCAGTTCCTTGACCGCCTTGCCGAGCGCGGCGTTGCACGTTGCCTCCTGACCTTCCATCTCGCGCGGCACGCGCACGCGCACTTCCTTGGTCTCCAGCATCTTCTTGACGCTGGCGTGCGTCTGATCGCCGAAGTACATCGCGACGCCCTGCTTGTCCTGCGTCTTCACTTCGGCGGGGATCGGCATCGAGCGGATCTTCGTCGTACAACCGGCTTGCGAAATCACGATGCCGGCGACCAGCCCCAACAGAATCTTTGTTTTCATTCTTAATTTCACTCTGATTGTTTATCGATTCGAGCCCGTAACTGCGCCGACGGGCGACGGTCCAACTTCCTTGAACATCAGGCTCGCGCAGCTCCCGCCGAAGCCGAACGACACCGACAACGCACTGGCGATACGCGCTTCACGCGTCGACTGCACGAGCGGCATATCGCGCACGAGCGGGTCTGGCGAATCGATCCGCCCCGTTCCCGCGATGAAGCCATCGCGCATCATCAGCAGCGTGTAGATCGCCTCGTGCACACCGCACGCGCCGAGCGGATGTCCCGTCATGCCCTTGGTCGACGAGAACGGCGGCACGTGCGCCCCGAACACCGCCCGCAATGCGCGCAGCTCCCCGGCATCGCCGAGCGGCGTCGAAGGCGCCTGCGTGTTGATGTAGGCGGGTGGCTCGCCCGCCGCGTCGAGCGCCATGCGCAACGCGCGCGCGATGCCATCGCTGTGCGGCGTCACCATGCCCGCGCCGTCGGTGCTCTCGCCGAAGCCCGTCAGTTCCGCGTAGATGCGCGCGCCGCGCGCGAGCGCGTGATCGAGCGCTTCCAGCACCAGCACGCCCGCGCCGGAGCCGATAACGAAACCGTCGCGCGCGGTGTCGTAGGGGCGCGAGGCGCGTGACGGCGTGTCGTTGAAGCCGCGCGACAACGCGTGCATCGCATCGAACATCAGCGTCATGTTGTCGTGCAGCGCTTCGCTGCCGCCCGCGAGCACGACCTGCTGCCGTCCGGTCTGAACGAGCTGCATCGCCTGTCCGATCGCGAGCGCCGATGTCGTGCACGCCGACGAAGGCGAATACGCGACGCCCTCGATGCCGAACGTCTGCACGACGTTCGCCGACGCCGTGCTGCTCATCGCCCGCGGCACCGTGAACGGCGGCGTTCTGTCGACGCCGTGCGCATGAACGACGGCGAGCGCCGCGTCGTACTCCGCCATCGCGCCGACGCCCGAGCCGATCACCGCGCCGACCTTCGGCGAGCGCAACGCCGCGTAATCGAGCCGCGCATCGTCGATCGCCTTGCGCGCCGCGTGACAGGCGAAGCGCGCCGTGTCGCCCATGAAGCGTTCCAGCTTGCGGTCGAACGGCGGCTCGTTCGCGACCGACGCCACCGCCGCGACCTGCGAGCCGAAGCCGCGCTCGCGCCACGCGTCGATGCGCGTCACGCCGCATCGTCCGGCGCGCAACGCATCGCTCACCGTGTCGAGCGAATTGCCGAGACACGAGACAATGCCCATGCCCGTCACGACGACGCGCTGCATCATCGAACGCGCCTGAAAATCAGCGACGTGTTGATGCCGCCGAACGCGAAGTTGTTGCTCATCACGTATTCGGCGTCGATCGCGCGTCCGGCGCCTGCAATGTAGTCGAGCGGCGCGCACGCGGGATCGACCTCGGTGAGATTGAGCGTCGGCGCAAACCAGTTGCGCTTCATCATTTCGATGGTCCACCACGCTTCGATCGCGCCGCACGCGCCGAGCGTATGGCCGACGTAGCTCTTGAGCGAGCTGATCGGCATGCGCTCGCCGAAGGTCTGCGCGGTCGCCTGGCTTTCCGCGATATCGCCGCGATCGGTCGACGTGCCATGCGCGTTCACATAAGCGATGGCTTGCGGGCCGAGGCGCGCATCTTCCAGCGCGAGATGCATTGCGCGCGCCATCGTGACCGCCGTCGGCTGCGTCATGTGCGCGCCGTCCGAGTTGCAGCCGAAGCCCACGATCTCCGCGTGTATCGTCGCGCCGCGCGCCTTCGCGTGCTCATATTCTTCGAGCACGAGCGTCGCCGCGCCTTCACCGACCACGAGGCCGTCGCGCTTCGCATCGAACGGACGCGGCGTGAGATGCGGCTCGTCGTTGCGCGTGCTCGTGGCGTAGAGCGTGTCGAACACGGCGACGGCCGGGCCCGACAGTTCTTCCGCGCCGCCCGCGAGCATCAAAGTCTGCTTGCCCGTCGCGATGGCTTCGTACGCGAAGCCGATCGCCTGGCTGCCAGACGCGCACGCCGACGACGTCGGCAGAATGCGGCCCTTCAGATCCCAGAAGAGGCTCACGTTGACGGCGGTCGTGTGCGGCATCATCTGCACGTAGCTGTTCGACGTGACGTCGGTCATCGAGCCGGTCTTGAGCATCGTGCCGAACGCGCGGATCGGCTCGACCGATCCCGACGACGAACCATAGGCCACGCCCATGCGTCCGTCGCTAATCGACGCCTCGCCGGCAAGGCCCGCATCGGCGAGCGCGAGTTCGCTCGCGCGCACGGCGTACGTCGAGACGATGCCCATCGAACGCGTCTTCTTGCGCGGCCACTCGGCGGGCTGTTCGAACGCCGGCAGCGGACAGGCGAGGCGCGTATGCAGCGCTTCGAAGAAATCCCACTCCGGCATGCGCCGCACCGCATTGCGCCCCGCTGTCAGCGCGGCCTCGATTCCATCCCAGCGATCACCCAGCGCCGTGATGCCGCCCATGCCCGTAACGACGACTCGTTTCATCAGATCATCCCGCCATTGACGCCGATCACCTGGCGCGTCACATAGGAAGCCGCATCCGACATCAGGAACCCGACGACGGCGGCCACTTCGCCCGGCTGGCCCACGCGGTTCATCGGCACCGTCTTGAGCGCGTGTTCGACGGGCGCGTCTTCGAGCATGCCGGTCTCGATCAGGCCCGGCGCGACGCAGTTCGCCGTGATGTTGCGCGACGCGAGCTCGACGGCGAGCGCCTTGGTCGCACCGATCAACCCCGCTTTCGCGGCGCTGTAGTTCACCTGACCGCGATTGCCCATCACGCCGGACACCGACGCGATCGTCACGATGCGGCCGCCCTGCTTCGCGCGGACCATCGGCATGGTCAGCGGATGGATCACGTTGTAGAACGCGTCGAGGCCCGTTTCAATCACGACGTCCCAGTCATCGCCGGTCAGCGCGGGAAACGCCGCATCGCGCGTCACGCCCGCGCTGCACACGATGCCGTAGTACGCGCCGTGCGCGGCGACGTCGGCTTCGAGCGCCTCGCGGCATGCGGCGCGGTCGCGCACGTCGAACTGCACGACGCGCGCCGAGCCGCCCTGCGCGGCGATGCCCGCCGTCACCGCTTCGGCTTCGGCGCGGCCCGTGCGGCAATGCACGGAGACGGCGAAGCCATCGGCGGCCAGTTGATACGCAATGGCGCGGCCAATGCCTCGGCTTGCGCCGGTAACGAGAACGCGGCGGCTCATGAACTGAAGCTCCCTTCGATGAACGTCTGAAAATCGTGCGGCTGATAGATCTTGATGACGGCATCCGCATAGCGCTCGCCGTCGTGATCGATCGTGCATTCGTAGGCGCCGTGGCCTTCTTCGCTGCGCAGCACTTCGCGCACGCCAATGTCGAGCCGCGCGTCGCGCGCGAACGCGCTCACGTGCGCCTGATAGCTGCGCGTGCCGAGCAGCACGCCGGGGCGCGCGCGGCCGCCCGCGCGCATCGCGATCAGCGCGACATGCGCGGCCACGCCCTGCGCCATCAGCTCGATGCCGATCCACGCGGGCATCGCGCCGCGTTCGTCCGCGTACCACGCGCCGGCGCGCACGGTCGCGCGCGCGGTCAGCGCATCGTCGCTGCATGAGGTGACGTCGTCCATCAGCAGCATCGTGCCGCGATGAGGAATGAGCTCGCTGATCGGAGGAAAGACTTCGATGTGTTCTTCAATGCATGTCATGTCGCTGTCCGCTGTGCTGTGCTGGCCGTTCATCGTCGTCAACCCGCGAGTATCAGGCTGACGTTGCTGCCGCCGAACGCAAAGGAATTGCTCATCACGTAGCGCGTTCCCGCTTCGCGCGACAGGCGGCGCTCCGTTTCGACGAGATCGAGCGCGGGCAATGCGGTATCGGCTGCGCCGTCCCATCGATGCAGCGGCAAGGGCACGTCGTCGCGCGCGAGCGTGAGCCAGGCGAAGCCGAGTTCCGTCGCGCCCGCCGCGCCGAGCAGATGCCCCGTGAACGGCTTGGTGCCGCTCGCGGGCACGCCGTTCGCGAACACGCGCGCCATCATGCGCGCTTCCATCTCGTCGTTCTTGCGCGTGGCGGTGGCGTGCAGATTCACGTAGCCGATATCGTCAGCCGTCACGCCCGCGTCCGCGAGCGCCGCGCGCAACGCCCGTTCCCCGCCGACGCCGTGCGGATCGGGCGCCGACACATGATGCGCGTCGCTCGATTCGCCCGCGCCGGCGAGCCGCACGGCGCCTTCGTCGCGCGTCATCAGAAACACGGCCGCGCCTTCGCCTATGTTGATGCCGTTACGATTGCGGCTCATCGGGTTGGTCCGCGTGAGGCTCGTCGAGTCGAGCGACGCGAAGCCCTGCACGGTCAGCTCGCACAGCGTATCGACGCCGCCGACGATCATCGCGTCGCACAGGTTCAGTTGCAAAAGACGCCGCGCCGCCGCGAACGCCTTTGCGCTCGATGTGCAGGCCGTCGAAATCGTGAACGCCGGGCCTTGCACGTTCAGCGCCGCAGCCGCAAAGGGCGCCGCCGTGCCGATCTCCATCTGCCGATAGTCGAAGCTCTCCGGCAGGCAGCCGGTTTCCGCCCGATGCGCAAACGCCTCTTCCGCCGCGCTCACGCCCGACGTGCTGGTGCCGAGCACGATGCCGATGCGCGCCGACCCATAGCGCTCGCGGGCCGCTTCGATGGCGGGACGAATCTGCCCGAGCGCGGCGAGCAGCATGCGGTTGTTGCGGCAATCGAAGCGCGCGAGCGCGGGCGAAGGCGCGATATCGAGCGAAGCGTTTACGCGGCCGACGAACGCGTCGCCGTTTTTCAGGCGCATCGGTCCCATGCCGGGCGATTGCGACGAGGCAAGCGCGGAAGCGATCGAATCGGTGTCGGCGCCGAGTGCGTTGATCATGCCGAGCGCATGCAGAAATACCGGTGACAACGTCATGCGTTTCTTCTCCCTTCAGCCGGCATGCCCATCGGCGCGAGCAGCACCGACACGAGGATGCCGAGCGCGAGCGTCGCGCCGAAGCTCTTCAGCGCGGGCATCGCGCTCATGCCGAGCATGCCGAACGACAGCAGCGTGGTCGCCGCCGACAGCAGCACGCCCGTCCATACCGCGCCGAGGTCGGCGTTCTCGCGCAGACATCCTTCGCGCAGGAACACCGCGTAGTTCGCGCCGACGCCGAGCACCAGCATCAACGCGAGGCAGTTGAACAGATTGAGCGGCACGCGCGCGTAGCCGAAGACCGCCAGCGTCACGCCGACGGCAAGCAGCACGGGCAGCGTCGTCGCGAGCCCGCCGCGCAGCCGATAGCGCGCGATCAGCAGCATGAGCACGAGCAGCAGCGCGCCGCCGAGCCACATGCCGCTATCGACGCGATACGCGCCGAACAGCTTCGATACGCTCGCCGCCTTGTCGACGAACGCGACGCCTTCGACGGCGCGCGCCGTCGCGACGAGCGCCGGCAGATTGCGCGGCGTCACGCGCCGCGGCATCACGATGGCCGCGTAGCCGCGCCGGCCGTTCGCATCGAACGCGCCGAGCCACAGGTGCACGTACGGCTTCGACCAGCGCGCCGCGAGCCAGCGCTCGACGGTCAACGGCTGCGCGTCCGCCTGCTTGAACGACGCGATCCACGCGTCGGCAATCTCGTCGCGGAAACCGGCTTGCAGCAGCGTCGCGCGCAATGCGGCGGGATCGGCGAACATGTGTTGCGCGAGCGCCGCGCGCGCTTCGGCCTGCCGGCGCGCGGACGGCACGAATTGCGTGACCGAGCGCCAGCCGTCGGCGGATTCGTCGCCGCTCAGTGCGTCGAGCTTCGCGCCGAGCGCTTCCGCGCGCTCCAGCACCGCTTCCTCCGACGCGCCCTGCACCACGAAAAACTGCGCGGTGTTGTCGACGCCGACCGCTTCGCGCACCTGATTTTCCTGCGCGACCAATGCCGGATCGCGCTGGATCAGCAGATGAATGTCGTCGTCGCTCGTGAGCAGCAGCCAGCCCGGCGCCGAGAGCGCGACGAGCACGACCGCGACGAGCCACGAACGCCGCGCGCCGATTGCGGCCTGCCAGCGCGCGAGCAGCACGGCCGCGCGCGCGAAGAGACGCCGCTGCGTGGCTTTCGGCCCCTTCGGGAGCATCGCGGGAAGCAGCCACATCACGGACGCGAACGCGACGCCGATGCCTGTCATCGCGAAGCACGCGATCTGCTTGAGCGCGGGAAACGGCGCCCACGCGAGAATCGCGTAACCGAGCAGACTGGTGGCGAGCGCCACGGCCAGCGCGGGCCGCACCGAGCGCGCGCCGCGCGCCGCATCCCAGCCGCGCGGCGCGCCGAGATAGACGACGAAGTACTGAATCGAATAATCGACGGCCTCGCCGATCAGACTCGCGCCGAACACGAGCGTCAGCAGGTGCAGCTTGCCGAACACGCACATCGTGAGCGCCAGCGCGCAGACGATGCCGAGCGCCGTCGACAGAAAACCGAGCAGCAGCAGGCGCGGCGAGCGGAACACCCAGAGCATCAGGAGCGCGATGCCGCACGCGGACGCGATGCCGATCAGATGCACTTCGCGCTCCGATGCGCTGCGCGCCGACTCCGCGTAAAACACGGCGCCCGCCCGCGCGACGGCCGCATCGGGCCACGCCGTTCGCAACGACGCTTCGGCGCGCGCCGCCGCCGACAACACCGCGCGCTGCGTGCGCGATTCATACGCGGACCCGTGCAGCGTCGTGACGACGAGCACGCTCGTGGTGTCACCGCGATGCGCGACGAGCAGGTTGTCTTCGAGATCCAGATTCGATGTTGCGAGCGGCAGTTCCGCCAGCCAGTGCTCGAGCCAGCCGAACGGATCGTCCGCGAGCTGCGTGGCGAGCGGGCCGTGCACCGGGTTGTAGATGCGCCGCATCAGCACGTTGCGCAGCCTGGCCGCGCCGTTCGATGCATTCGCGAGCGAGTCGCGGTCGTCGCGCGTCAGCAGGCCGAAGCGATACGGCGTGTACAGCGCGCCGATCCGCGCGATATCGAACGGCGGCAGCTCCGCCGTCACGGACGCGAACGCGCCGCTCGTGCGCAGCGCCGCGCCGAACTGCTTCGCTGCGGCTTTGGCATGATCCGCGTCGCGGCTCGACACGAGGAACACCGTGCGGTCGCCGAGCGCGTTCGCCAGTTGCTCGACGGCCTTTTCGGCGACGGGGTCCGCTTCCGTCGCGGGGAGCAGCGCGAGCACGTTCGTCTCCAGCGGCGAAGGACCGTTGAAGCGATGGACGCAATACAGCACGGCGACGAGCGCGAGCACGAGCCATGCGGCGCGCACGCGCCACAGCGCCGTCGTCGTGCGCTGCCATTCCCAGGGCGTCATGGCGCTCCCAGCAAGGTGCGCTCGGCGGGCGGAAGGTCGTCGAGCGCTTCGCTCTTCGTGAACTCGATTTGCGTGGCGTCGCCGTTCGCAAGATCGATGCGCAGGCTGCGCAGGAATGCGCCGACCTTCATGTGCAGACCCTTGATCGCCTGCGCGAGCTGCGGCTGGTTCGGCTTCAAGACCAGCGACCAGTCTGACGCGGAGCCTTGCACGTCGACATCGAACTGCGAGTACAGCGCGGACAGATCTCCGCCGAGCATCGCGCGCATCATCTTCGATACCTGCGCGACGCCGCGTACGCCCTGCGCCCCCTGTGCGCCCTTCGTGCCGATGCGCTTGCCGTTCGCATCGAGCTGGGTGACGCCCGCATCAGTGATCACGTAAGCCGCCTCGTACGGCGTATCCACGCGCCAGATCGCGCCGCGCTCGCGATAGAACACGAGCGAGCCCGTGCTGAGGAGCGGCTGCTTCATCGCCGAGAGCGTCTGCGTTTGCGTGAACTGCGCGCGCACGCCCTTCATCTGCGCGAGCCGCGATGTCACTTGCGAGACGAGCGCCGCGTTGCCGTTCGCGCCCGGCGCGGGCATTGCCGCGCGCGCATGCGGCGCAAGCGGCATGAGACACGCGCTCGCCGCGAACAGCAGCGCGAACACCGCCTTGTGCGCGCCGCGGGAATTCGTCAACGCGCCCATACGCGCTCCAGCTTCTCGAACACGACGGGCGGCGACACGAACTGAAGCGCCTGCGTGGCGGCTTCCACGGCGACCTGAATCGTGTAGCCCTTGGTCAGCCGCTGGCCGGTCGCGCAATCGACCAGTTCATAGCCGATCTTCAGGCGGTTTTCATATTCGAGGAGTTCCGTGCACACCTCGATGCGTTGGCCGTAAATGGCGGGACGCACGTATTTCAGATGCGCCTCGACGACCGGCCACACATAACCCGAAGCCTGCATCTCGCGATAGTCGTAGTCGAATGCGCGCTGCAGCGCCGCGCGCCCTGCTTCGAAATACTTCAGATAGTGGCCGTGCCAGCACACGTTCATCGCATCGACATCGTGAAACGGCACTTCGACGATCGCGCTCGCCTTGAGCGTGCGGTTCTCGATGACGTCAGCCATGACGCGCATCCTCCGCGTCCGCATCGGCCAGCGCGCAGCCCGCGATGCGCTGCGTCAATGCACGCAGATCGCTTTCCAGCGCGCGGTCCTCGGCGACGAACGGCGAGATCGACGCGACCGTATCCGCAAATGCGCGCAATGCGGCGGGCACGGGTGTCGACGGATCGAGACGCAGGCGCAGATTCAACGCCTGCACGGTGGCGAGCGTATGCGCCGCCGCCACCTGCTCCGTCAGCTCGAGCACGCGCAGGCAATCGCGCGCGGCGATCGTGCCCATGCTGACCTTGTCCTGATTGTGGGCTTCCGTCGAGCGCGAAAACACGCTCGCGGGCATCGTGTGCTTCAACGCCTCGGCCGTCCATGCCGACGCCGAAATCTGCACGGCCTTGAAGCCGTGATTGATCGGCGCGCGCGCCCGGTCCGCGCCCGTCAGATTGCGCGGCAGGCCGTTGCTGAATTTATCGTCGACGATCAGCGCGAGCTGGCGGTCCATCAGGTCCGCGAGATTGGCGACGGCCGTCTTCAGCGCATCCATCGCGAACGCGATATGGCCGCCGTAGAAGTTGCCGCCGTGCAGCACGCGCTCGGCGTCCGGATCGATCAGCGGATTGTCGTTCGCGCTGTTGAGCTCGTTCTCGATGTCGCGGCGCATCCATGACAGCGCATCCGCCGCCACGCCGA
Source organism: Caballeronia sp. 11_S32 (assembly GCF_056930355.1). NCBI lineage: Bacteria > Pseudomonadati > Pseudomonadota > Betaproteobacteria > Burkholderiales > Burkholderiaceae > Caballeronia > Caballeronia sp. 11_S32. Next base: position 219,246 of record NZ_JBXOWH010000001.1, on the reverse strand, counting down.
TCACATGCGGCGCGCACCGGATCGAATAGCGGTCCTGCAGACGATGGCCCGGCGTGTCGTCGCGGCCCGCGAGATCGGCGCGGATCCACGCGGCGGCTTCGGCCTGGCCCGCGTGCGGCTTCACCGCGAAGATCGTCGCGTCGAAGTGCGCGGCGCGGCCGTCGAGCGCCACCGTCGAAAGCGCCGTGAGCCGCGCGGCGAGCCGCGTCAGATGACGGGCGCGCGCGAACGCGAGACAGGCGAGACCGGTCATCACCGCCGTGCCGTTCATCAGCGCGAGTCCTTCCTTCGGCGCGAGCGAAAGCGGCGTCACGCCGAGCGCGGTCCATACGCTCGCGGCGCTCTGCAATGCACCGCCGAACATCACGTCGCGCTCGCCGACCAGCGCCGCCGCCACATACGACAACGGCGTCAGATCGCCGCTCGCGCCGACCGAGCCTTCCGATGGAATGCGCGGCAAGACCCGATGGTTGATGAGGTCCGCGAGCCGTTCGAGCAGCACGAGACGCACGCCGGAAAAGCCGTACGCCAGCGAGTTCAGACGCGCGGCGATCACGGCGAGCGTCTGCGCGTCGTCGAGATATGCGCCCATGCCGCAGCCGTGATAGCGCGTGAGCTGCAGCGGCAAGGCTTCGACGAGTTCCATCGGCACATCGACGACGCATGCGTCGCCGTAGCCGGTGTTCACGCCGTACACGGTCTTGCCCGCCGCGAGATGCCGCCGCAGAAAATCCGCGCCCCGCTCGATGCGCGCGCGCCACGCGGGTTCGCCGTTCAGTGCGACCGGCGCGCGCTGCGTCGCGATCGAAACGATGTCTTCGATCGTCACGCGCCGTCCGCCGAACGTCACCGTCCGCTGCGCGAAGCGTCGCGCGTGTGTGTCAATCAGGTCATGCTCGGACATCGGTGCCTCTGTGCGCGGTGCCATCCGTCATCGTTTTGCCGGGGCGCGCCCAGAAATCGAAGAAGTTGAACCATTGATAGGGTGCCTTGCGGCAATAGTGTTCGAGACGCGACGCGTACCGCTGCGCCCACGCCGCGATGTGCTGCGCGCGCTCGCGGCGCGGCAGGTCGATGCGTTCCGCGAACGGCTCGAAATACAGCCGGTAGCGCGCGCCGGGGCCGCGCTCTTTCAGGCAGAAGAACAGGAAAACGGGACAGCCGAGCGCATGCGCGAGCACGTACGGGCCTTGCGCGAAGGGCGCCGTCGCGCCGAGGAAGTGCGCGTCCGTCGTGCGCCCGGATTCATGCGCGGGCACGCGGTCGCCGACGATCACGAGCAGTTCGCCCGCGTCGATGCGCTCCTTCATCATCATCGACGTCTCGGGGCCGAAGTCGCGCACCTGCACGAGGCGTTTCGCGAAATCGCCATTCGCCGACGACAGGATGCTGTTGAAGCGCTTCGCGTGCTCCGTGTAGACGATGGCCGTCACCTTCGCATGGCCGTTGCGCACCGCGAGCGCGCGCGTCATTTCGAGGTTGCCGAGGTGCGCGCCGATCACGAGCGCGCCGCGCCCGCTCTCGACCAGCGCCTCGAACGGCCCGGGTTCGTCGAACACGACATCGTCCGCGGCGATGCGGCCCGACCACGCCGCGAGCTTGTCCAGCCCCGACTGCGCGAACGCGAGCATCTGCCGGTAAGCGGAGCGCCATCCGGGGCGCGGCGTGCGTTCGCCAGGCGCGGCGTGCTCCAGATGCGCGAAGTATCGATGAGAAGCCGCACGCGCCGCGCTTCCCGTCAGCAGGAAATAACCGACGACCGGATGCAGCCACAGCCCCGTGAATCGCACGCCGAACAGGCGGCAACTGAGCGCGAGCAGCCACATGCCGAGCCGGCTGCCGCGTTCGGCGACACGCCACCAGCCCGAACCCGCGCGCGCGGCGGCGGACGCGCGGCGCGGCATCGCCTTGTGCGCGAGCAGCATCGGCAGACGCAGCAGCATGCCGCACACGAGCCGCGTATGGCTCGCGCTGATGCGCACGTTGTCCCATAAGACGTCGAAGTGCGAGACGCCGTCCTCCGCGTAGACGACGCGCGTCGGAATGGCGCGGAACGCGAGACGCCGCCAGTGGAGACGCACGAGAATCTCGATATCGAAGTCCATGCGCGTGCCGAGCCGCGTGCTGTCGATCAGCGCGCAGGCCGCATCGAGCGGATACAGGCGAAAGCCGCACATCGAATCGCGGATGGTGAACGACAGCGTCTCGATCCACACCCACACATGCGTCACGTAGCGGCCGTAGAGACGCGACTTCGGCACGCTTTCGTCATAAACGGGGCGTCCGAGGATCACCGCGTGCGGCTCGGCGCGGGCGGCCGCGAGGAAACGCGGCACGTCATCGGCGTCATGCTGGCCGTCCGCGTCGATCTGCAATGCATGCGTATAGCCCGCGCGCCGCGCCGCGCGCAGGCCCGCCATCACGGCGGCGCCCTTGCCACCGTTCACGGGCAGACGCCGCAGCGTCATCTGGGCGCCGTAGTGGCACGCGAGCTTCGCGAGCACGGTTTGCGTGGCCTCGTCGCTGCCATCGTCGACGACGATCATCGGCAGGCCGTGCACGCTCAGGCGCGCAACGGTGCCGACGATCGCTTCCTTGTGGTTGTAGATCGGAATGACGATGCACGTCCGCAGGTCCGCGCCGTTCATGCGTGCCCCCGATACACGACCACGCCGGACGAGCAATCGCGCCCGTTCAGACGATATGCGAACTGCACGCGGCGCCGCGCGGCATCGTGCGCGAGCCGCAGATCGAGCACCGCGCCGGGCGGCACGGGCGCCGTGAACTTGAGACGATCGACCGATGCGGCTTCGCGCGTGCCCACGACGTGTTCCGCCGCGAGCCGGATTGCCCAGTCGACCTGCACGACGCCCGGCAGCACCGGATGACCCGGAAAATGGCCGCTGAAATGATCGAGCGTGGGCGGCACGCGCAATTCGTAGTTCAGCGTGTCGCCGTCGCGCGCTTCCGAGAGCACCTCGAAACCCTCGGCGCGCGTGCCGAAAGCCGCCGCGATTGCCGAGACGGGCAGCTTGCCGCGCGCATCGAAAGGCAACGCGATGCGAAAGCGCCAGCGGCGCGGCAGCAGCACCGCGTCGAAGTAGGCGGCGAGATGACGGCGCAGCGTCTTCGCGAGCGATACGCGCCCTTCGCCGCGCAACGCGCCGCTGCCTGCTTCGCTGAGTGCGATCACCGCGCCCACGCGTTCGCGCGACGCCCCCGCGAGCGGCACCACGCACGCCTGCGCCACGAACGGGTGCAGCGCCAGCCGCGCTTCCATTTCGGGCAGCGACACGCGCTTGCCGTCGAGCTTGATCACGCGGTCGAGGCGGCCTTGAAGACGGAACCGGCCGTCGGAGTCGAGGGCGATCGCGTCGTCGGTGCGATGCCAGCCTTCGTGGCCGAGATGCGGCGAGCGCACTTCCAGCGCGCCGTCATCCGCGCGCCGTACGTCGATGCCGTCGAGCGGCCGCCACGACGTCGTTTCGTTCTGTCTGCGCCACGCGATGCCGCCCGTCTCGGTGCTGCCGTAGATCTCGATGGGCGCCGCGCCGAACAGGGCCGCGTAGTCGCGCGCCGCATCTGCCGCGAGCGGTCCGCCCGATGAAAAGAACGCGCGCGGCGCGGGCTTCAGCGCGGCAAAGTCGGACAGCGCCGTCCAGCGCACGAGCTGCGCCGGCGACGACACCATCACGGCCGCGCCGCAGCGCGCGATGCGCGAGCGCACCTGCTGCGGCTCGGCGCAGAGCGCGCGATCGAACGCGCGGCCCGCTGCGAGCGGCCACATCACGCGAAACAGCAGCCCATAAATATGTCGATGCGGCACGCTCGCGAGCATGGTCGCGTCGCCCACGAGCGCGCCCCACTCGCGTTCGAGCGTGCGCACTTCGGCGTCGAACTGCGCGAGCGTCTTGTGAATCGGCTTGGGCGTGCCGCTGCTGCCCGATGTGTAGAGCGTGAGCGGCGCGTGCGGGTCGATGGTCATCGACCAGGATTCTCGTGACGTCGCGGCTTGCGCGTTTATGTCCGCGTCCGTCAGCATGGCGTCGTATGCGCCCGCGAGATCGGCCAGATAGCCGGGCGCCGAGCTGGCGGGAATCACCGGCTCCTTGCCGCAAGCGAACAGCGCGAAGAGCGCGCAGGCAAAGTCGAACGGATCGTCGATGCAAAGCGCGTAGCGGCGCGCCGCCTGCCCGCGCAGCGACAGCGCGAGTGCCGCCGTGCGCTCGCGGAACATCGCGTGCGTGATGATCGCGGCGGCGTCGTTCGCGGTTTGCGCGCGGTCATCGCGGCAGACCGGCGTGAGCGCGTCACGCGACGTGGACAACAATTCGTGCAGCGCGATCATGACGCCTCCGCGCGCCGCGCCCGCGGCAGGATCACCAGATACCGCCACGCGATTTCACCGGCGAGCAGCACGCCGACCAGCCCGTACGCAATCGCGCCGTTGTAGAGCGACCACGCCTGGCGCGGCCAGTACAGCGCCGTATAGAGCGAGAACAGACCGTTCGCGGCGAAGAACGCACACCAGATCTGCGTGACGCGGCGCGTGTGCCGCACGGCGGGCTCGCTGAGATCGGGCGTGCGGATGCGCGCGAACTTCTCGATCATCGACGGACCCTGCACGAGCGTCGAACCGAACGCGATCAGCAGGCCGAGGTTCACGAGAGCGGGGTAGATGTGCAGCAGGCGTTCGCTGTCGGTCCACACGATCGCGGCGGACGCGATGCTCAGCATGAACGCCACCGTCCAGTCGACGCGCGTGAGCCTGCGCAGCGACGCGCCCACCACACCCGTGCCCACGCAGCGCTGCAACCAGATCAACGCGAACAGCAGGCAGCCGACATAGCGCGGCGCATTCCAGAACCACGCGCCCAGGATGACCGCGGGATAGGCGAGCCTGAGCGCGGCGTTCAGTGCGAAGCCAGCCGGGCCGCGCGCGTCGCAAGACGTTTGACTTGCGTCCAGCGCATGAGCGCTCCGCGACGGCATCATTCCTGCGCGACGAGCAGCGACTCGACCGCGGCAACCACATCCGCGACGGTACGCACCGACTTGAATTCTTCCGGCTTGATGCGGCGGCCCGTCATCTCCTGCAGCTTGATCGCGAGATCGACGGCGTCGATGCTGTCCAGATCGAGCTCTTCGAAGAGATGCGCTTCGGGCGTCACGCGCTCGGGCGCAATCCCGAAGTTCTCTTCGAAGATCGCGCGGATGCGCTCAAGGATTTCGGTCTCGGTCACGGTCATTCCCCTTCTTTCGTGGTGTCGTCCGCAACATGCGCGAGCTCGCGCTGGCTCGCCACCAGCGCGACCAGCGTGTTGATCGAACGAAAATGCTCTCGCGTGCGCTCGTCGTTCGCCGCGATCGTCAGTTGATAGTGTTCGCGCAGCACGATGCCGATCTCGAGTGCGTCGATCGAATCGAGACCCACGCCGTCGGTGTCGAAGAGCGGCGCATCGTCGTCGATGTCGTCGGGCATCATGTCGTCGAGATCGAGGGCTTCGATCAGAAGCCGTTTGATTTCAAGCTTTAAAGAATCCATAGTCGATCAAATGCCTGGTAATGTGAGCCTGGATCGCGCTCGTCACCGTGCGCGCGGCAAGCGCGGGCGGCTCGTCGCGCGGTGCGAGTTCGTCGGCGCCGAGGGGCTCGAGCACATTCACGCGCATGTGAAATGCACGCTCGGGCACGTCGTGCCAGCGCATGTCCTTCGTGAACGCGGGCGGATCGCAATCCACCAGCACGGGCAGGATCGGCGCGCCGGACTGCAGCGCCATGTGCGCGAAACCGCGTGAGAACGCGTGCAGCCGGTTGGGCGTCGGACTGCGCGTGCCTTCGGGGAAAATGATCATCGTGTAGCCGCGCGCGAGTTGCCGCGCGCCGGCTTCGACGAGCTCGACGGGGTCTGAATTGCTCACGTACTCCGCCGCGCGGACCACGCCCCAGAAGAACGGATTGCTCCAGTGCGCGCTCTTCACGACACAGCACGCGCGCGGCGTCAGCGACAGCAGGACCATCACGTCGAGCCACGTCGGGTGATTGGCGACGACGATCACAGGCTGATCCGATGCGCGGTTCAACGCCTCTGCGCCGCGCGTATCGAGCTTCATCACGCCGGCCCATACGAGGACGGCGACCAGCGCGCGAAAGAACACGTGAATGATCGCGGCGATCGCGCGCTGCTTCGATTCGCGATGCGGCCAGATCGACGCGAGCGGAAACAGGATGAGCGAGAAGCCGAGCCCGCAGATGCCGAAGACGGCGAATGCGAGCGCGGTTGCGACGAAGCGCCAGTAGTAGTCAAGCGCCTTCATGCCAGCACCATTGCCAGTCGGACGCGTTGCCGCGCCATTGGGACGTCGTCCGTCGATCGAGACAGTGCTGCACGGCCTGGCTCTGCGACGCGAACGACGCGCGCGCTGCATCGGCGGAACGGGTGCCGGCGCTGCGCGCGCATTCGAGCCGGCCCGTCTGCGCGGACGCATCGATGAGGATCGCGAGCGCGCCGCCCTCCACTTCGTCCTCGACCGTTCCGTATGCGGCATCGGCGGGTTCGTCGGCATACACGAGCAGCACCGGCGTGGAGGCGTCCGTCGCGTATTGCGCGTGCGCTTCGAGCAGCGCATAGCCGAGCGTCTCGGCGCCCGCGGACAACGCGCTCGCCGCCGTGCGGTCGCCGCGCACGATGCCGAATATGCCGGTCATCGTATTGAGCACGGAAAGGCTGAAGGAAGTCGGGGAGACGGTGCGGCTCGCGTCGATGTCGCGCAGGATGTCGGTCGTGCGGCGCAGTTCTCCGTGACGCGACGCGAAGATCACGCGAACGGCGGGCACCTCCGCGGCGCAATCGTGTGCGACCTTCAGCGCGGCCCGCGACAGCGTGCTGAGCCTGCGCCGCGTCATCGGCTCGATGAAGCCGACGTCGGGTGCAACGGATGCGGCCGCCGGCCAGAAAGACCAGCGTGCAACCGGAATGGTCCAGTGCAGATCGGACATGTCGATGTTCGCGCGTGGAGACGGTTGGCACCTGAGGCAAGGACATCCGCCGGCGGCTGGGCCGCCCGGTGCTTCTTTATTAATTGCTTAAAAACGAGATAACGGCACGACACGGAAAATATTGAGCGTGGCGACACGCGAAGCGCGTTTGGCATCCGTCAATTTTTCCAGGTGCGGGATTCTACAGACGATTCGGAACGAATTCAGCACAAATGCGCCGCGCGTGCTTGTCCGTCTCATCGCCGCGACGGATGCGTCAGCGGGCTGTGTTTCGCACGCTCGGCGGCACTGCCGTGGAAATCGTTGCAAATGTGTGGAACGCGCAATCGTCGCCCATGCGTGGCGGCGCTTCGCCCGTGATTCGGCTGGCCGCGTTGCCAGGGAAAATCGCGTGCGTCGCTGAATATTTCAATCGTTTCGGAAAGATCTGATTACGTGACCGACCATTGAACCCACGGTGAGTCATTTGTCGATTCGCATCCGAATCGTTCGTCGTATCTGCGGACCGAGCGGGTCCGTCGACCAGGAGAAGAACCCCATGCGCAAGCTCATCGTTTCCGTCTTCGTCAGCCTGGATGGCGTCATTCAATCCCCCGGCGGGCCCGCGGAAGATCCCGGCGGCGAGTTCCGGCTTGGCGGATGGATCGTCCCCTATGGCGACGAAGCCATCGGGCAACACCTGCACGACTTGCTCTCACAGCCGTTCGAGCTGCTGCTCGGGCGCCGCACCTACGACATATTCGCGCCGTACTGGCCGCGCGTGCCGGCCGGCTCGGGCAGCCGCGCCATCGCCGATCGTTTCAACAGCGTGCCCAAGCATGTGGCCACGCATCGGCCCGATGAGCTCGACTGGCAGAACAGTCATGCGCTGAAGGGTGAGCCCGTCGACGCGATACGCGCGCTGCTCCGGCAGGACGGCGCCGATCTGCTGACATTCGGGAGCGGCGACCTCGTGCGCCAGCTGCTCGCAGCCGGCCTGATCGACGAGCTTCGGCTTCTGATCTACCCCGTCATGCTTGGGCGCGGCAAGCGCCTGTTCGGCGACGACGCGCTGGCGTCCGCCTTCACGCTGGCGCACGCGGCCAGCACGCCGGGCGGCGTGCTGATCACGCGCTACATCCGCGACGGCGAGGTGCGCACGGGATCGTTCGATCAAGTCGCATAGTCCTGCGCCTCCCACAGTTCGAAGGCGAGCCATACGAACATCGCCTCGTGCCCTGGAACACCCCCTTCGGGCGCGACGTTCGCTGCACGGAATGGGGAAGCGCGAACCGGCCGGGGGCCGCATGGAACAGACTATCGAGGCAACATTCAAGGGTTACCAGCTGACAGGGCTCGCCGTCCCCGATGGCTCGATGTTCGCCGCCATGCTCATCGTGCGGCTGCCGAACGGCGACCAGCTGGCGAGCGGCATCCTCAAGCGATTCTCGAACGCATGCGACGCGAAACAGTTCGCCGTCGAGTACGGGTTCAACCAGATCGAACAATTCGAGACGATTCGCAGCGCGCGCCGGGAGCCGGTTCGCTAGCCGCCCGGCTACTGGCTTGCGCCGGCCGCATTCGACGCCGGTCCGCCTCCGGCCTCGGCGGGGCTCGATGCGCCGCCGCCCGGACTGCCGTGACCGCCAAGACTGGATGTGGCGTTGTCGCCGCTCTTCGAACAGGCGGACAACGCGGTCACGGCGACGAGCAGCGCCGCCGCCAGCGCGCGATTGCGAAACAGGTTCATCGCAGTTCTCCGTTATGACGAAGGCGCCCACGCGCCGCGATAAACATCGCGATGGCTCGCACGTGCTTCGACACAGTCCAGTGAGCAAGCGATATTCCGATGCGGCGTGATGGCGTCGTCGTCGGTTGACGGCGGCTTTCGGATGCCGCTGCCGCGCCGATATGTCCCGCTTCGGCATAGGGAATGCGAATCAGAGGAAAAGACCACCGCAGACCTGAAGGAAGAACATGGCGACCATCGATGACACCGGGGCGAAGCCGCGCAAGCGCGTGACGTGGTTCGATTGCCTCAGAGCATCGCCCGAGTCATTGCGTTTGTCCGGAAGCGTCGCGCGAATCGTCCATCAAACATGAGCATGTCTCGATCACGATCCGCGAGCGGCTGACGCCGCGCACGGCCGTTGTTTCGTTGTCCGACTCACAACTGGGCTGCCTTGCCGAGCAAGTCCGGGGGGCTCGGCAGAGCGCACGCCGAAGATGTCTGCGCGATCAGCGGCGAGCGCATCCGGCGAGGCGACCTCGTCTTCCGGCCGCGAAAGACGAAGCCGCCCGCGATCAACCAACGTTCCGTGATCGCCGCGCACCACATTCCCGATGCGCCGGTTTCCGATTGATCCGTAGGAATGAACGGGGCTCAGGCGGTTATTTTCCCGTCGCGCCGCTCTTCTCCTCGGCTTCACGCTCGGACTCGCTGCGCGCAGTGTCGGCATCGGCATCGGCGTCCGCCGTCTGGCCGCCCGCATCCTCCGCTTCGATCGACGTTATCGCACGCTGCCAGAATTCCTCGGCGCGTCCCTCGGGGCTGCCGTCGCGCTCCCACATCTCGTAGGCACGACGACGAATGCGGTCCTGCTCTTTCTGATCGTCCATGACTCCCTCCGTGTTATGCGACGACGTCGCCGTCGATTCGACTGGCGCTTGCACGCTCATCCGCACAGCAACCATCATGCCGCGGTGTCCCTGACAGGTTCGAGCTGGAAGGAATGTCGATACGCTCGCGCGGGCTGCCCGTGGCGCGCGAAGTCACCTGTGCCGGCGGTGCAACTCACGTCCCGCGCACACCATCAGGAACACGCCGGCAAGCAGCGCGGCCACGGCAGCCAACCGGTCCCATCGATCTTCGGCGAAAGACGGATCTCCGGACCACCATAGCGCGGCACCGGCGGCCGTCAGCAGTATGCCGAGCGCCAGCCCCCATACCGGCCCCGCCGTGGACGATCTCAGTCTGTGAGCCATTTTCATCGCCGTGGTCCCGCGAACTTGCACTGGCATTGCAGCAGCACGGTTTTCGATGCGCAGCGGCATCGTCGGTGACGGCTAGTCCGCCGGCGGTGCGCGTTTGTGATCGATCTCGGCCATCCCATAAACGAGTGCGTAGCGCTCCGCGCCCGCGAACTTTCCCCTCGCCGGATCGCCCGCGAGCATGGCGGAGTACATGTCGTCGTCCAGAGTGGCCATTGCCGTGAGCCGATAACCCTTGGAGGTGACATCGCGTGTCCGATTCATCTCTCCCGGTGCGCTTTGCATTTGTTGCCACGCCGTAGTCATTTTCCGCGTTCGATATGGATGGGCTGCGGCCGTCGCAGCCGATGTCGTGGACCGTTTCGCGACAAGAAGCCCCCGCCGCGCCACAAATGGCGCACTATGCTCGCATGCGCGCGGCTCGTCATCGACAACACGCAGTTTCGTTTCGCATGACAAAAGCGCTGCAGGCGGGCTTGCGCGCGCGGTCGCGCAACGGCTGGAAATAGCGGGCTCCCGAAACGCCACCAGGCACAGTGTATGCTTGCGCAGTCTTTACTCTGCGCCACGCTCGAGAAGTGCAAAGCACAAGAAACGGATTCAGACATGCGAGGCGACGAACACCGCGACGACTTTTCCATACCCGACGACTGGTGCCGCCGGTGGGTCACCTCCGTTCGCGACTATGCGGTGATCGGGCTGTCTCCCGACGGCATCATCGAGACCTGGAACCCGGGTGCGGTGGAGATCCACGGATTTCAGGCCGAAGAGGTCATCGGCCGTTCCTTCGACCTTTTTCACGCGCCGGAAGATCGTGAAAAGGGCAGCGCCGCCGCGCTGCTCGCCGCGGCGCGGCGCGCCGGCCGCGTCGAATCGGAAGGCTGGCGGGTGCGCAAGAACGGCACGCGCTTCTGGGCCAACATCGTGATCACCGCCCTCACCGACGGCGAAGGCCGCCTGCTCGGCTTCGGCAAGATTGTCCGCGACATGACCGACAAGCGCCTCGCGCACGAGGCTGTCGTCGAAAGCGAGCAGCGCTTCCGCATGCTCGTGAACGGCGTGACGGATTACGCGATCTTCATGTTGTCGCCGCAAGGCATCGTCACGAACTGGAACGCGGGTGCCCGGCGCATCAAGGGCTATCGGTCCGAGGAAATCATCGGCTCGCATTTCTCGCGTTTCTATACGCCGGACGATGCGGCGGCCGGCCTGCCTCAACGCGGCCTCGCGATCGCCGCCAGGGAAGGCCGGTTCGAAGCGGAAGGCTGGCGCGTGCGCAAGGACGGCAAGCGATTCTGGGCGCACGTCGTGATCGACGCCATTCGCGACGACGCCGGCACGCTCGTCGGCTTCGCCAAGATCACGCGCGACATCACCGAGCGCATGGAAGCCAGCCGCGTGCTGGAAGAAACCCGCAAGGCCCTCTTTCAGTCGCAGAAGATGGAAGCCGTCGGCAAACTGACGGGCGGCGTCGCTCACGATTTCAACAACGTGCTTCAGGTTCTGCGCGGCAATCTCGAACTGCTCGACACCCGGCACCACAGGGATGCGTGGACGCGCGATCGCATCACGAAAGCGATCGAAGCCGTGGAACGGGGCTCGAAGCTCGCGTCGCAACTGCTTGCCTTCGGCCGCCAGCAGCCCTTGCAGCCCGTGATCATCAACCTGGCCGCGGCCCTGCGCGGCATGGATGATCTGCTGCGGCGCGCGCTCGGCGAAACCATCCGGGTCGAGACGGTGGTCGCGGGCGGGCTGTGGAACACGTCCGTCGATATCCATCAGCTCGAGAACGTCATCCTCAATCTCGCCATCAACGCGCGGGATGCAATGCCGCAAGGCGGCAAGCTGACGATGGAGTTGTCGAACGCCATGCTCGACGACGAGTACGTCGCGTCCGAACTCGAAGTCACCGCGGGGCAATACGTGCTTCTCGCCGTGACCGATACCGGCACGGGCATGGCGCAGGACGTGCTGGAGCGCGCGTTCGACCCGTTCTTCTCGACGAAGACGGAAGGTCACGGCACGGGCCTCGGGCTGAGCATGGCCTACGGCTTCGTGAAGCAGACCGGCGGCCATATCAAGATCTATAGCGAGGTCGGCCACGGCACGTCCGTGAAGATCTATCTGCCCCGCTCCACCGGTCAGGCGGTCGAGCCGCCGCCGCGTGCGCGCGTCGCTCCGGTCAAAGGCGGAAGCGAAACGATCCTCGTCGTCGAGGACGATCCCAAGGTGCAGTCGACCGCTGTCGATACGCTGACGGCGCTGGGCTATCGCGTGCTCAAGGCCGACGATGCGCAGCAGGCGCTGACGGTGCTGCGCAGCGGCATCGAAGTGGATTTGCTGTTCTCCGATGTCGTCATGCCCGGCCCGGTCAGCAGCACCGACATGGCGGCGCAGGCCGCGCGTCTCTTGCCGCGCATGAAAGTGCTGTTCACGTCGGGCTATACGCAGAACGCGATCGTCCACGGCGGCAGGCTCGATCCGGGCGTCGAATTGCTGAGCAAGCCCTATGGCCGGGATCAGCTCGCCCACAAGATACGTCAGATGCTCGACGGCGCGAAGAAATCCGCGGCCGGCAACGGCTCCGCACAGCTGAAAGCGCAAGCGACCGGCGGGCGAGCGCTGCGCGTGCTGCTCGTCGATGACGACGCCAATCTTTGCGAGGCCATCAGCGCGCAGTTGAGTGTGCTCGGCCACGCCCCGACATCGATGACATCGCCGCACGACGCGCTCGACCGGCTGGAAAATGAGTCGTTCGATGTGCTGATGACCGATCTCAGCATGCCCGCGATGGATGGCATCGAACTCGCGCGGCAAGCGGCGCGCCATCGGCCTTCGATATGCGTCGTGTTCTCCTCGGGTTACGAGATGCCGGCGTTGCCCTCGATGGCGTTCCGTTGGGCCGCGCTGCGCAAGCCGTTCACGTTCGAAGAGCTCGGCGCGGTGCTCAGAGGCTTTCTGGATTGAGAGCGTCCGGTGGCGCGAGATAACGGCGCCCATGAGTCGGCACGGGCACAAGGACTGCTGACACGACGGAGCGGCTGCGCCAACGCGAATAATCGAGCCGCTAGTCCAACGGGAGCCGCCATGCTACGCGCCGCAATCTTCGATATCGATGGCACTCTGGTCGATTCCGTCGACCTGCACGCGCTGGCGTGGCACGAAGCGTTCGCGCACTTCGGCCACGAAGTGAGTTTCGAGCAGGCGCGCAGTCAGATCGGCAAGGGCGGAGACAAGCTGCTGCCGGTTTTTCTTTCGGAGGATCAGATTCGCGACCACGGCGAGCAACTCGAGACGTGGCGCGGAGAGCACTTCAAGGCGAACTATCTGCAACTGGTGCGCCCATTCTCGGCAGTGCCGGATTTGCTGCAAAAACTGCGGACGCAGGGCACCAAGCTCGCCGTTGCATCGTCGGCGAAAAAAGATGAGCTGAAGGTGTACCTCGATATCGCCGCCATCGCCGATCTGCTCGACGTCACGGTGTCATCGGAAGACGTGGAAAGCTCCAAGCCGGACCCCGACGTCTTCGAAGCGGCGCTGCAAAAACTCGAGGTGGAGCCAGAAGCGGCGATCGTCATCGGTGATTCGCCCTATGACGCTCAGGCGGCGAAACGAACGGGCTTGCGCAGCATCGGCCTTCTTTCGGGTGCGTTCCCCGAGGAGTCGTTGAAAGACGCAGGATGCATAGCCGTTTATCCCGGACCCGCTGCGCTTCTCGCGAAGTTCGACACCTCGCCGCTCAAACGCTGATTCCCCCGCTCCTTCCTGGCTCGTAAGCGCTCGCTGAATCGCGTATATCGTTAGCGAAAATCATGCGTTCCGGTACGCGCGCCCGCTGGCTATGATGTTCCATCCGACGGCTCAAGCCGTTCACTTTGCCGGAGCATCGACTTGTCCCGAACTGAATCATCGCGCCGTCCGCTCGTGGTCGGAATTGGCGGAACGACGCGGCCCGCATCATCGACAGAACGCGCATTGGCCCTCGCGCTGAAAGGCGCTCAGGATTCCGGCGCGCGCGTAGCTTTGTTCGGCGGCGCGTTCCTCCACAGCCTTCCGCATTACGCGCCCGAGACGCGCGAACTGACCGATGAACAGCACGAGCTCATCGAAGCGGTGCGCGCGGCGGATGCGCTCATCATCGCAACGCCCGGTTATCACGGCGGCATCTCGGGGCTCGTGAAAAACGCGCTCGATACGCTCGAAGAACTGCGGCTCGATGACCGCCCGTATCTCGATGGCCGCGCGGTCGGCAGCATCGTCACGGCTTATGGCTGGCAGGCGGCGGGCACGGTGCTGACGTCGCTGCGCTCGATCGTGCATGCGCTGCGCGGCTGGCCGACGCCATTCGGCGCCGCGGTCAACACGCTGGAGACGCGCTTCGATAGCGCCGATACCTGTTCGGACCCGAAGGTCGTCGAGCAGCTTCGCACGGTCGGGCAGCAGGCGTCGAGCTTCGCGCTTGCGTTCGGCGCGCATGGGCCGGACGCGTGGCATGCGGTGGAAAAGCGCGTGGCGGTTGCGCAGGGTTAAGCGACGCGCTCTAGAAAAACAGCAGCGCGCGCAACTCGATACTCCGGCGCGGCCGCGCATCGATTGGCGATGAAGGATCGTCGAATGCGGTGTGCGCCGTGAATCGCGCGATGCCGTCGCCGGCCGAATCGTAGATCTTGATCAGCAATGCTTCGTCGGGCGACATGCGCGGGAAGTAGTACCAGCGATGCTCCGCGTTATGGACGAACGCATAGGTCTCGCCGGTCATCGTCGGATACACGAAGTCCTGCGCGACGGCATCGCGCGGATCGATGCTGCGCGAATCGCACAGCGCGAGCGGCGACGATTCGATCACATCGCCGATGGGCCGCCACAGGTTCACGATCGCGAAGCGGCCTTGCAGCAGCCGCGCGGCTTCATTGTCCGGAAGATGATCGCGCACGCGCCGCGGGCCGGATACGAAAGTCTGATCGTTGTGGATCAGATGCACCGGCTCTTTCACGCCGCTCGCGCGTGCCGCGCCGCCATCGCGCAACGTGTGATCGAAAATAACCACGCGCCTCGCGCCCGTCCACTGCATGAGCAGCCGCTCGGATTGCGCGTAATACGCCGAGCGGACCGCGGCTTCGTCGGAGAAATCGGCCAGCGCACTTCTTTCCCGATGCAGCTCGAATCCGTTCCTGTCGAGCGACAGCCCGCCCGGCGGCGGGCGCAGGCGCGCATTCGAAATCGTCACCGCCTGCGCGCGATAGGCGCCCGTGCGGCGCGGCACGCCGGGCGGCGGATCGTACGCATAGGCCACAGGCTTCACGCCGGTCGGCACCAGATAGTTCAGCTCGGCCCGCACTTCGGCCTCTTGTTCAAGCTGCTGCTCGACGACATCGCTCATGATTCGCTCCGTGCCGGGAAGCGCGGCATCGCGCGCCTCTCCGATGAATCGATGCTTCGAATCTAAGCCGGTGAAATCGCTTCCACAACCAAGCTTTTGTGCAATGCATAGCAGGCTGCGCGAGCGTCACCGCGAACGCCCGCTCATGCCTCGGCTTCCACCTGCGCCGTGCGCCGGTCCGCCGGCACCGCGAGACCGAGATGCCCGCGCAGCGTCGTTCCGTCGTATTGGCGGCGAAAGATGCCGCGCCGCTGGAGAATCGGCACGACGCCTTCCGTGAACGCTTCGAGTCCGTCCGGCAGCGCGTCGGGCATCAGGTTGAAGCCGTCGGCGGCGCCGTGCTCGAACCAGTACGCGATGTCGTCGGCGATTTGCTCCGGTGTCCCGACGATCACCCGATGCCCGCCGCCGCCCGCCAGCGCCCGCACGAGCTCGCGCACCGTGTAGCCGTGCGTGCGCGCCTGCGCGAGCGTCGCGTTGAAGAACGTGTGATTGCCGTTGCCGTTGTTGGGCGGCGGCAGATCGCCGGGCAGGCGCCTGTCGAGCGAAAGCGTATCGACGGGCACGCCGAGAATGCCGGCAAGCCGGTTGAGGCTGTAGGTCCACGGAATCAGATCGACGAGTTCATCGCGGCGGCGGATCGCTTCGGCTTCGGTCGCGCCGATGATCGTCGTGAGGCCCGCGAGCACTTTCACCGCGTGCGGTCCGCGCCCGTGACGCGCCGCGCGTGCGTTCAGGTCATCGCGATAAGCGCGCGATTCTTCGAACGACTGCGACGCCGAAAACACCGCTTCCGCGTGACGCGCGGCAAGCTCGCGCCCATCGCCCGACGCGCCCGCCTGCACGAGCACCGGATGCCCTTGTCGCGAGCGCGGCACGTTGAGCGCGCCCTGCACAGCGAAGAAACGCCCGCGATGCGCGGCGGGATGCACGCGCTCCAGGTCGACGAAGCGGCCCGCATCCTTGTCGCCGATGAACGCGCCCTCTTCCCAGCTATTCCACAGCGTCTTGACGAGCGACGCGAACTCGTCGGCGCGCGCGTAACGTTGCGCGTGATCGGGCACGGCGTCGAGACCGAAGTTGCGCGCCGACGGCAGATCCGCGGTCGTCACGATGTTCCAGCCGGCGCGCCCGCCGCTGATGAGATCGAGCGTCGCGAAACGCCGTGCGATGTTATACGGCTCGTTATAGCTCGTCGATGCCGTCGCGATCAGCCCGATATGCGTCGTTGCGGCAGCCACGCTCGCGAGCAGCAGCGTGGGTTCGAGCGCGGTGATCGGACGGAAGTCGAGCTGATCGGCGATCGCAGCGTTATCGGCGAGAAAAATCGCATCGAAGCACGCGCGCTCCGCCGTCTGCGCGAGCCGCACGTAATGGTTCGCATCGAGGAACGCGCGCGGGTCCGCATCGGCGAGACGCCATGCGGACGGCACGAAGCCGGAATGGAGCGCGTTGATGTTCAGATGCAACTGGCGCGGGACGTGGCCGCTCGATGTCATGACAGAGTTCTCCGCAACATTTGAACTCTCGATTCTCCGATGCGCGCGTCATGCTGCGCCACGAAGGAATTCGAACATCCATATCACGCGCCGTGCTTTGAACGTCAGAACACCCGCCCTTCCGTGAGATGCGTCGTCACGCCGTTCAGCGTGTAATCGCCGATCACGCGCGCCTTGTGCAGCAGCGGATTGTGGCTGAAGATCGTGCGCAGATTGCGCCAGTGACGATCGAAGTTATGCGCGCGCGATGTCGCCGATGCGCCGCCCGCCTCGAACAGGCGCTCCGCCGCGCTCAACGCGAGCTTGCTGACGACGATCTGCGTGCGCGCCGTCGCGAGCGCGCCGTCGAGCACGAGAGAATCGGCGTTCGCATCGCCGTTGCGGATCGCCTGCGACGAGCGTTCGAGCACGCGCGCGTTGTCGCGCACGAGCGCATCGATCGCGTGACTGTTCGCCGTCAACTCGCCGAGCACTTGCTGAATGAACGCATCCTCGCGCGCGGACGGCGCCGTGCTGTGCAGCACAGGGCGCCCGTGCTTCAGCACATAGCGCTGCGCATCCGATACGACATTGCGCACGATGCCCGCCGCCACCGCCACGAGATGCAACTGACGCAGCGCGCCGCCGTGACGGCCCGCGAGCGTCGTCTGCACGCGCGGCGTGACTTCGTCCGCGTGCACGACTAGCTCGTCGAATTCGAGACTGCCGCTCGCCGTCATGCGCTGGCCCATGCCGTCCCAGTCGTCGAGCACGCGCAAGCCTTCGCGCCGAACCGGCACGACCGCGATGGCCGCTTCGCCGTTTTCGTCCTGCACGTTCAGGCGCGCATAGTCGGAGAACGCGGTGCCCGTCGCGTAGAACTTGCGGCCCGTGAGACGGAAATGATCGCCTTCGCGCCGAAGTTGCGTCGTGATTTCGCCGGGGCGCGACGTGCCCGCTTCCGTCGATGCGCCGCCGAAAATCGCGCCTTCGGCCACGCGCCGGATCTGCAATTCGTTGAACGGCGTGCGCGGCGAAAGCAGCAGCGCTTCGGTCTGGTCGAAGTGAATGCGCAGCGCATGCGCGACATTGCTTTCGTGCGCGGCGAGCGTCGCGATCACGTTGAAGACGTCTTCGAGCGAGCCGCCGAGTCCGCCCCATTCGAGCGGAAAGCGCAGCTTGCCCAGACCCGACTGACGAAAGAGCGCGAACGCATCGAACGGCAGTTCGCGGCGTGTCTCGCGCGCGGCCGCGTCTTCGCCGATAGCCTTTGCCAGTTCGGGCAACGAGGCGAGCGCGGCTTCGAGTTTCTGATTCTTGTTCGACATGTGATGTGAAATTCCTGTTCTCGTTGATGCGGGTTCTACGCGGCTTGCGCGTCGAATCGTTTGCCGGGGATCGCGTCGAGCAGCGCGCGCGTGTACGCATGCCGCGGCGCGCGCCATATCTCACGATGATCGCCACTCTCGACAATGCGTCCGCCATGCATCACATGCACGCGATCGGCGATATAGCGCACGACGGAAAGATCGTGCGATATGAAGAGGTACGCGAGCCCGAGATCGCGTTTGAGCTCGACGAGCAGATTCAGTATTTGCGCCTGTATCGACACATCGAGCGCGGAGACGGGTTCATCGCAGATCAGCAGCGCGGGTTCGAGCACGAGCGCGCGCGCAATGCCGATGCGCTGCCGCTGCCCGCCCGAAAACTCGTGCGGAAAACGCCCGAGCGTGGCGCCGGGCAACCCGACGCGATCGAGCATCGCGGCGGCGCGCATGCGTCTTTGCCGCGCATCGCCGATGCCGTTCACGGCCATCACCGTCTCCAGAATTTCGCCGACGGTGCGGCGCGGATTCAGCGATGCATACGGGTCTTGAAACACCATCTGCACCTGGCGGCGCAGCGGCCGCAACGCGCGCTCGGCAAGCGGCACGAGATCCGTGCCGCGCAGGCGAATCGCGCCGCCCGATGCCGGCACGAGCCGCAAGATCGCTTTCGACAGCGTTGACTTTCCGCAGCCCGATTCGCCGACGAGCCCGACGGTCTCGCCACGCGCGATATCGAACGACACGCCATCGACGGCGCGCAATGTGCTCTTGCCATGCCGGTGCGCATAGTCGACCGTCAGGTCTCGCAATGACAGCAGCGGCGTATCGTCGTCGTACTGCGTTTCTGCAACGCGCACCGGCGCAAGCGGCGTGACGTTGAACGCGGGCTTGCCGTCATCGCTTCGTGCATGACGAATCTCGGGCAGCTTCCAGTCGCGGTAATGCAGCTCCGTCGCCACATTCAGCGACGCGCCCAGCAGCCCGCGCGTGTATGCATGCCCCGGCTGCGTGAAAAGCCGCGCGACCGGCGCTTCCTCGACCTTCTCGCCCGCGAGCATCACCGCGACGCGGTCCGCATGCTCCGCAACGACGCCGAGATCATGCGTGATGAGCAGAAGCGACATCGACAATTCGCGCCGCAATTCCGCGAGAAGATCGAGAATGCGCGCCTGAATGGTGACGTCGAGCGCGGTGGTCGGCTCGTCGGCGATCAGAAGGCGCGGACGGCACGCCACCGCCATTGCGGTCATCACGCGCTGCCGCTGCCCGCCCGAAAGCTCGTGCGGATAGTCGGCCACGCGCCGATTCGGCTCGGGAATATGCACGAGATCGAGCAGTTCGATTGCGCGCTTCGCCGCCGCTTCCTTCGAGAGCGATTCATGCCGGCGCAAGGTCTCGACGATCTGCGCGCCGACGGACAGCACCGGATTCAGCGAGGTCATCGGTTCCTGGAAGATCATGGAGATCTGACTGCCGCGCACATCGCGCATTTCGCGCGGCGTCAGCGTGAGCACGTCGCGTCCGTCGAAACGCACGGTGCCCGTCACGCGGCCCGGCTCGGGCACGAGACGCATCAGCGAGAGCGCCGTCGCGGACTTGCCGCAGCCGGATTCGCCGACGAGCGCGAGCGTCTCGCCTTCCGCGATATCGAGGTCGATGCCGCGCACCGCGCGATGCGCGCCGAAACTCACGCGCAGATCGCGCACTTCAAGAAGATTCGCCACTGGCAGGTCTCGATCAGGAACGTTCGCGCATGCGCGGATTGAGGGCGTCGTTGAGGCCGTCGCCGAGGAGGTTGAGCGCGAGCACCGCGAGCACGATCGCCGCGCCCGGAATCGCCGTGAGATACCACGCGGTGCGCAAGGAATCGCGCCCCGCGCCGATCATGCCGCCCCACGTGACCACGTTCGGATCGCCCATGCCGAGAAACGACAGCGACGATTCGATCAGGATCGCGCTCGCGACCATCACCGACGCCGTGACGATCACCGGCGGCAGCGCGTTCGGCAGAATCTCGCCGAAAATGATGCGCGTGTTGGAAAAGCCCTGGCTGCGCGCGGCCAGCACGAAATCGGCCTGACGCAGCGTGCGGAACTCGGCGCGCACGATACGCGCGACTGTCGGCCACGATGCAATGCCGATGGCGAGCGCGATCACCGTCACGCCCGGCCGCCCGATCGCGACGATCACGATCACGAGCAGAAACGACGGCACGGTCTGAAACAGCTCGGTAACGCGCACGAGCAGATCGTCGACGATACCGCCGAAGAAGCCGCCGACCGCACCGACGAGCGTCCCGATGCAAAGCCCGATCGCCGCCGCCGATGCCCCGATCAGCAAGGACACGCGCGTGCCGTGCGCGATGCCCGCGGCGACATCGCGGCCGAGCGAATCTGTGCCGAGCCGGTAGAGCGGATCGCTGCCGGGCCATTCGAAGGGCGTCGCGGCCATATCGAGCGGATCGCCGGGAAAGAGATGCGGCGCACCGAGCGCGAGCGCGATGAACGCCGCGAGCAGGACAATGCCCGCGAGCGCGGACGGATTGCGTAACAGCGCACGCCAGATGCCACGCGAGGCGCGTGGCGAAGGCGCGCCTTCAGCGCGTCGCGCGCCGAACAGCGCGCCTGTCAGTTGACGGCGCCACGAAGAAACTTCGGCGGATGAAGCAAGTTCGGTCGAATCGGAAGCCATGCGTTTATCGGGTTGAATAATCAGGCGATGCGCGGATCGAGCCACGCCTGCAGCAGATCGACCGCCACGTTGGCGACGATCACGAGCAGCGACGAAAGCAGCAGCACGCCGAGCAGCACGCTGAAATCGCGCGCCATCACGGCATCGAGCGCGAGACGCCCGAGACCCGGCCAGCTGAACACCGTTTCGGTGACGGCCGCGCCGCCCAGCAGCGTGCCGAAGTGAATGCCGACCATCGTCGTGAGCGGCATCAGCGCGTTGCGCAACACGTGACGCACGGTGACGCGCAACGGATGAAGCCCTTTCGCATGCGCGGTGCGCACGAAGTCCTGTCGCTTCACTTCGAGCATCGCGGCGCGCGTGAGACGCGCATAGATGGCCACGAAGAAAGTCGCGAGCGTCACGGCAGGCAGCAGCACGTGCTTCGCGACATCGGCGAGATACGCGAAGCCTTGCAACTGCGCGCCGACGGTCACATCGCCGCCGCTCGGCAGCCAGCCGAGATGCACCGAGAACAGCACGATGGCGAGCAGCCCTATCCAGAAGCCCGGCGTCGAATACAGCAGCAGCGCGAGCACCGACAGCACGCGGTCCGGCCATTTGCCCGCCCAATGCGCCATCACGGCGCCGAGCAGGATGCCCGCGACGATCGCGAGCGCGAGCGCCGTGCCCATCAGCAGCAAGGTGTTCGGCAGCCGCGAAAGGATCAGCTGCATCACGGGCGCGTCATAGCGCGGCGAATAACCGAGACTGCCGTGCGCGAGATGCGACAGATACGACCCGAGCTGATGCAGGAGCGGCTGATCGAGACCGAACTTCGCCCGCAACGCCTGCAGCGTTTCGGCGGTCGCGGACCCCGCTTCGCCGGCGAGCACGTCGGCGGCGTCGCCGGGCATCAGCTTGAGCAGGAAGAAGTTGAGGATCACGATGGCGAGCATCGTCGGCAAGGCCTGCCATGCGGTGCGTCGCGCGATCGCGGCGAAGCGCGTGCGTCGGTTCATTGCGATTCCTCAGGCGCTCAGCCAGACATCAGCGAGATTGCCTTCTAGTCCTTGCGCCGATACCGTGTGATTGCGCACGCGCCGGTTCGCGAGCGTGACCATGCGCGGCGCGACGAGCGTGAGGATCGGCAAGTCGCGATACACGATCTGCTGAAACTGCTGGTACAGCGCGACGCGCTTCTTCTCGTCGGTTTCGATCGATGCGGTTTCGAGCAGCGTATCGACTTCCACATTGCTGTAATGCGGCGCGTTGGAGAAAGGCACGCCGGGACGAATGTTCTTCGACCAGTAAAGCCGCTGCACGCCCACGCTCGGATCGAAGAGCGTATTCACGCCGATGCTCGTGAAGTCGAACTGCCGGTCCGCATACACACGCTTCAGAAACGATGGCAAGTCCTGCGAGCGCACGGTCACGTCGATGCCCACGCGCGCGAGCGCCGACTTCACATAATCGGCCTGGCGGCGATACATGTCGCCGTAGGGCAGGAAGTCATGCGTCAACGAGAAGCGCGGGCCGCCGTTCTTGCGCGGATAACCCGCGGCATCGAGCAGCTTTTCCGCGTTGGCGATATCGAATGCATACGGCGCGAGCTTCGCGTCGTGATACGGCGATGCGGGCGTGATCGGCGTCGGGGAAATGTCGGCGTAACCGTACGCGATGGTCTTCTGCACGATCTGCGGATTGATCGCATGCGCGATAGCCTGACGCACGCGCAAGTCCTTCAGGATCGGATGCGCGAGATTGAAGTCGATCTCCGAGAGCGGCTCCAGAAAGCGATAGCCGCGCGTTTCCACGGCGAGTTGCGGCAATTGCGAGAGGCGCGGCAAGTCGGAAAGCGGCACCGGATTCTCGCCGCCGAGATCGAGCGCGCCTGTTTCGAACGCGGCGGAGCGCGCGGCGGCATCGGGAATCACCTTGAACACGAGCGCATCGATATACGGCTTGCCCGCGTCCCAGTAATCCGGATTGCGCTCGTAGACGATGCTCGCGCCGCGCGCCCACGACTTGAAGCGGAACGGCCCTGTGCCGATGGGCGCGTTGTTATGCGGGTTCGTGAGCGGATCGCCGTTGGCGTAGAGATGCTTCGGCACGATCGGCGATTCCCCCGCCGACAGCGCCTTCAGCAGATACGGCGCGGGCTTCGACAGTTCGATGATCGCGGTGCGCGCATCGGGCGTCGAGACACGCGTCACGTTGGCGAACGTGCTGCGCCCGCGCGGATGAATCGATTTCAACAGGTCGATGGAAAATGCGACATCCGCCGGCGTGAACGGCTCGCCGTCGTGCCACTTCACGTTCTGGCGCAGCGTGAACGTGTACTTGAGCCCGTCCGGGCTCACGTTCCATGCGGTCGCGAGTTGCGGCTTCGGCTTCAGATCGAAGTCATAGGCGAGCAGGCCTTCGAGCACCTTCGAGCTCGCGACGAGCGCCGGTCCCGTCGTCTGGAAGATCGAGACGAGCACGGGCGGCTCGGGATTGATCAGCATGTTGAGCGTGCCGCCGCGCCTGGGCGTGGCGTCTTGCGCGAATGCGAGCGAGGACAGGCCGGCGGACGCGAGCACCGCGCCCGATGAAACCAGAAATTCACGTCGATTCAAGCCTGCCATGTAGTGCCGTTCCTCTGTGTTCGTTTTTCGATGACGGCATATGAGGCGCCGCAGCGCTCACGATAAAACGGCATCGCGCGCACTGGAACGAATGCTTATGCATATGGAAAGCACGGCGTTTCGAAAAGCATGTGACGTCGCGTGCAATGGCATTCGAGAAAAAGCTAAGCATAAAAAACCGTTTGTCATTGCGGCACCGGACGCCCTCTAATTGCAAGCTCCGCCTCGCAAGCCCCACGCGCTACGGCGCTTATCTTTCCCTCGTCGATGAAGCACGCTCTATTCATGCCCTACACGGAACCGACATGGCCGATCTGACTTCCACCCCAACTCGCTATGTCGTCTCGAGAGAAACCGGAGCCGGTCTGTCGAAGGCCGCGCTCTATCGATGGTTATCGTGGATCGTCCCGGCTCTGGTCGTCCTGCTTTGGGAGGCCGCCGCGCGCATCGGGTTGATCGCGCCTCAGGTGCTCCCGGCGCCGAGCCGCGTCATCGAAACGGCCTTCGACATGGCCCGCACCGGCGATCTCTTCGTGCACCTCGGCGTGTCGCTGCTGCGCGCCGCCGCGGGCTTCGTCATCGGCGGAACGCTCGGGCTCGTGCTCGGCATTCTGGTCGGCTTCTCGCCGCTCGCGCAGGCCTTGCTCGACCGCCCGATCCAGATGGTGCGCGCCGTGCCCTTTCTCGCGATGCTGCCGCTCGTGATCGTCTGGTTCGGCGTGGGCGAGATCGCGAAGGTCTTTCTGGTTTCGCTCGCCGTCCTGTTCCCGATCTATATCAACACGATGCTCGGCATTCGCCAGATCGATCCGAAGCTGATGGAGCTGGCCAAGGTCGTCGGGCTCAGCTGGTCCGCGATCGTGCGGCGAATCATTCTTCCCGGCGCGATGCCTTCGATTCTCACCGGCGTGCGCTACGCCCTCGCCCATGCGTGGCTCGCACTCGTGATCGCCGAAACGCTCGCCACGACCAAGGGCATCGGCTTCCTCGCGATGGATGCGCGCGAATTCCTGAACACGAATGTCATCCTTCTGACCATGATCGTCTACGCGATCATCGGCGTGGCGGCGGATGTGCTGGTGCGCGCGCTCGAAACGCGTTTCCTTTCCTGGCACGCGAACTACGCAAAGGGAGCGCAATGATGAGCACGGCCCTGTCCTTCGATTCGAACGCCGCGCTCGCGGTATCGGTGCGCGGCCTCAGGCGGCGTTACGGCAGCCGCGTCGTCATCGATGCGCTGGATCTCGATATCCGCAAAGGCGAATTCGTCGCGCTGCTGGGCGAAAGCGGATGCGGTAAGACCACGCTGTTGCGCGCGCTCGCCGGACTCGATCTGCCCGACGCCGGCACGATCCGCGCGCCCGAGCGTCCGTCCGTCGTGTTTCAGGAGCATCGCCTGCTGCCCTGGGCCGCGCTGTGGGAAAACGTCGCGCTCGGCCACGAAACGACGGTCGGTCGCGAAGGCGCGTCGCGCGCGCTCGCCGAAGTCGGACTCGCCGGACGCGAGGGCGACTGGCCGCGCAATCTCTCCGGCGGTCAGGCACAACGCGTGGCGCTGGCGCGCGCCCTCGTGCGCGATCCGGCGCTGCTGCTGCTCGATGAACCGTTCGCGGCGCTGGACGCGCTCACCCGCATCAAGATGCACGGGCTCGTCAAGGAGCTCGTCGCGCTGCATCAGCCGGGTGTGCTGATCGTCACGCATGACGTCGATGAAGCGCTCGCGCTCGCCGACAGGATTCTCGTCATGCGCGCCGGACGCATCGCCGCCTCCTTCCAACCGAAAAACCACACGCCGCAAACACTGCGGCCCATTCTGCTCGACGAGCTTCGCGTCCGGTCTCTCGAAACTCACTGAGGCCGCGCGCATCAACGCTCGCAAAACGACAAGGACCCACCACGCATGACCGATTCATCATTGAGCCGCCGCCAATTGTTGCGCGCGGCGGGTGGCCTTCTGGCCGGCGCCGCGGCCGGCAGCCTGTTTCCCGCTTCGACTCGCGCGGCCGAACCGCCACGCAAGCTGACGCGCAACACGGATATCGTCCGCATCGGCTGGGGTTACGGCAGCCTGCCGGATATCGCGAAGCAGCGCGGCGTGTTCGAGAAAACGCTCGCCGCGAAAGGCATCAAGGTCGAATGGATCGGCCCGTTTCCGAATCATGCGCCCTCGCTTCAGGCCGTGGTCGGCGGCAGCGCCGACTTCGGCTTCTGGGGATCGACGACGCCCGCGCTGGCCGCGATGCTCGCGGGCTCGCCCATCGTCTTCAATGCGTTCGATGTCTATTCGCCCCGCTCCACATCGATCATCGTGAAGAAGTCGAGCGGCATCAATTCGATCGCGGATCTGGCGGGCCGCAAGGTCGCCGTCAATCGTTCGGGGCTGGGCGAGTTTCTGCTCATCGCGGCGCTGGAGAAGCACCGCGTCGATCGTGACAAGGTTCAGTTCGTCTATCTGAATCCTCCCGACGCCGCGCCCGCGTTCGCGCAAGGCAAGGTCGACGCGTGGTCGATGTGGTCGCCGGGCGTGGACATCGCGCGCTTTTCAAACGATGCCAAGGACGTTTTCAACGAAGGCCGCGACCTCGATTTTCTGATCGACTACAGCTCGCTCGTGACGCGCCGCAAGTTCACCGAAGAGAACTCGGAACTGATTCGCGCCGTGATCGACGCGTACTACGTGGAAGGCGCGTGGCAATCGTCGCATTCCGCCGAAGCCGAACAGCTCGTGCAGCGCGAGGGCAAGTATCCGGATCAGGTGCGCGATTATCTGGCGGGCCTCAAACGGGTGAATCAGTTCCACGAAGCCGACGATGCCGCGTTCCTCGCGCAGTTCCAGCGCGCGGCCGACTGGCTCGCGGAGCGCAAGATCATCAATTCGCGCATCAAGGTCGCGGATTACAGCATCAAGGTTTGATGACGAGGCAAACGCATGACTGACAAGAGCACGATCAAACCGGGCGGGCCGCGACTGGTCTCGCCGCTGTCCGCGTCGCTGGGCTTCGCGGACATCATTGCCGATATCGCCGCGAGCGCGGCCGCGCGGGAACGGGAACATCGCCTGCCGCACGAAGAGATCGCGGGCCTCAAGGCGCTCGGCTTCGGCGCGCTGCGTCTTCCGGCGGATGCGGGCGGGCACGGGGTATCGCTGAACGAGCTGTTCGTCGTGGCACGCGATATCGCGGCGGCTGATTCGAATATCGCGCACGCGTTTCGCAATCACTTATGGCAGGTCGAAGCGGCGTTAAGACGCCGCGAGCATCCTTTCCATACGCACGTCCTCGAACTGACCGGAAAGAAAAAGACAGTCGGCCTGAGCTTCACCGAAACCGGCGCACTCCCGGCCGGCGCGCGGCCCGATAAAGTCCTGACGCGGCTCGAATGGGATGAGATCCGCCAAGCGTACATCGGCTCCGGCGACAAGGTCTACGCGACGGGCAATCTGTACAACGATGCGTTCGTTGGCGTCGCAGTGGAAAGCCGCGCGGGACGCACGGTGCAATATGTGCTGGAACGAGGCGAAGGCGTGAGCAGCGACGACGACTGGGAAGGCTTCGGCCAGCGCCTCACGGGGTCGGGCACGGCGAAGTTTCGCGGCGTCGAGGTGCTGCCCGCGCAGGTCTATCCGGCTGATCCTCCGCGCACCGACGAAGCGGCGCCGTGGGGCTTCACCTTTCATCAGGTCTATTTGACCAACTGCATCGCGGGCATCGCGCGGCGCGTGGCATTGGACGCCGTCGAGGTGCTTCGCGCGCGAGCACGGAACTTCTACCACGGCGAAGCCGCTCACCCCACCGATGAACCCGTGTTGCAGGCGTTGCTCGGACGCATCCGCGCTTACTCGTCGAGTATCGAGGCGACTGCCGACCGCGCGGTTGCGGCGTTGCAGCGCGTATGGGACACCTATGGCACGAGCGATGAATACGATGCGACACTAGCCGCCACGTTCGCGGCGGCGGAGGCCAAGGTCGTCATCGACGATCTCGCGCCGCAGATCGCGAACTGGCTGATCGATCTCGGCTCCGGCTCGGTCGTCTCGCGCGTGGGTGCGCTGGACCGGCACTGGCGCAACATCAAGGTGATCGCGTCGCATAATCCGCGGCTCTACAAGGAGCGCCTGCTCGGACGGAACGCGCTGAGCGGCGCGCTTCCGCCCACGGGCGCGTTCTTCTGATCGAGGGTCTTTCACTCGTTCGCGCGCCGCAGGGCGCGTGAAGCGATCACGCGGACAGCAGACGGCGCACGCGCGGCGCGACCTCTTCGGCGAAGAGGCGCATATCGGCTTCGAACGGCTGAAACTGCAGCATGAAGAGTTCGATGCCCGCCCGATGAAAGTCCGCGATGCGTCGCGCGACCGTATCGTAGTCGCCGACGAGCCCCGCCGCCGTGCCGCCGTTCGACCCGACGCGCGCCGATCGCGCGAAGGTCTGATGCATCACCGCGTTCGGATCGGTATTGGCCTTCTGCCGTTCGCGCAGCGGCTTGTCGAGTTCGGCAAGCGCGAAGAGCTGTTCGAGATGCGCGTCGGCCTGTGCCTGCGTCGCGCGCGCGATCACGAAGGCCGACAGCCCGAAGCGCAACGCGTCCTCCCCGGCGGGGCGCGCACGCGCGCAGACATCGGCGATCAGACGCTCGACGTCCTCGGGCGGCTGTCCGTTGATGAACCATACGTCGCCGTGCGCCGCCACCAGCGAGCGCGCCGGCTCCGACTCGCCGCCGACATAGATGCGCGGCCGCAGGCGGAACGGATCGCCGGGACGCAATTGATAACCGTCGATGCGGAAGTTATCGCCGCGATGATTCACGGTCTCGCCGCGCAGCAGCTTGTCGACGACCGTGATCCATTCGCGGCCATAGGCATAGCGTTCGTCGTGTTCCGCGAAACCGATGCCGGCGCGTTCGAGCTCCGGGCGATTCCATGCGTTCACGAGGTTGATCGCGAAGCGCCCGCCGCTGATGTGCTCGATCTGCTGCGCCATCTTCGCGAGCACGACCGGATGATAGAGATAAGGCTTGATCGCCGCGATGATCTCGATGCGCGACGTAAGCGCAGCGAGCGCGGCCGATGCGGTCCACGCTTCGAGCTGATCGAGCGCGGGATCATGCGGATTGATCGTATGCTGGGCGACGAGCACCGAGTCGTAACCGAGGCGCTCGGCCTCGAGCACGAGCGCCTTGTTGCGTGCCCATGAAGCGTCGTAGGGTTCTGCGGGGTCCTGAAGTGCGGCGCGGCTGCCGTGCACGAGCGCCCAGACGCCGAAGCGTGGAAGTTTGGATGACATCGCTATGAAACGCGGATAGGCGGTGATGAAGGGATGTCCATGCTAACGCCGCACGCGCGCGCGACCATCCAATTTCTATCGATATGCAAGTGCCATAAACGCATTAAGACGCGAGTCGCGATGTTTGTCACATGAGGTCTTTCATATCCGCCACGAAGATATCGAATCGGGCTATGGTTCATGGATTGGCGTTTCGATGGAATGCTTTCGCGAGCGCGGCCCTCACCATCAGGCGACAACGCAATGAACGATAGCCGGGAATCCCTCGGCGACTGGGACAACATGGGGCAGCGTCAGACCGACAGCGGCACGGTGGTGTTCGAGCGCGTGCGTATCGCGGCGGATGAATTGCTGAACGATCCCGGCCCGCTCTCGAGTCCCTACGCCTGCCTGCGGCCGCTGCTCGCGCAGGTGATCCTGAGCCATATCTATCTGGGCCGCTGCGCGCGCTCGACCACGGCTGCGCTGCGGCTAGACCGCTTCTGGCGCAACGTGCGCGTGCATACGCTGCACGATCCGCTCGATTACAAGGTGCGTGAACTCGGCGACTGGGCACTCAACGGGCGCATGCCGAAGCCGTCGTTCTATTCGTGAGCCCGACTAAAACGGACTGATGCCCGACATGCCGCCGTCGACCGCGAGGTCGGCGCCGGTCATATAGCGCGATGCATCGGATGCGAGGAAGAGAATGGCGGAGGCGATTTCCGCTGGCTCTGCTGGCCGCTTCATCGGTATCACGTTCGACCATTGCAGCAGTTGCGCTTCGGATATCCCCAGTGTGTCGAAGATCGGCGTATTCGCCACGCCCGGTGAAATGCTGTTGACGCGTATGCCGGACTCGACGAATTCCGCCGCAAAGCTCTTTGCCAGCGACACCACGGCGGCCTTCGACGCACAGTATGCGGAGAAATTTTTAGTGCCCTGATTCGCCGCCAGCGAAGCAACGAGAATGATCGAAGCTGGCCGCGCGAGAAACGGCAACGCTTCGCGCACCGTCGCATACACGCCGCCGACGTTGATGCTGAGCACCTCGGAAAACTGCTCCAGCGATGTCTCGCGCACCGGCGTTTGCCGGGAAACGCCAGCGTTCGCCACCACGACATTCACGTCGCGCTGAAAGTGGCCAACGGCGGTTTCATAGAGCCGTCGCATATCGCCGGAGCTTGCGGCGTCCGCAATGAAAGGGAGCGCATGCTCGCCGAGCTTCTCCGCGGCCCGTTGCAGCTTTTCCGCATCGCGCCCGCTGATCACCACGCGCGCACCTTCGGATACGAATCGTTTAGCGGCGGCGAAGCCAATGCCGCTGCTGCCGCCCGTCACCACTGCCAGCACGTCCTTCAGCAGCATCGTGTCATCTCCGCACGTTGACGACCAAGGCGCGGCCTGGCCGGATCGCGCGCGTCGAATGGCCCGTACCCTCGAGATCGCCCGCAATGAAAATCGCGCCCGCCGCGAAGCGTTGCGCGGGGTCACCGCCTTGCACGGTGATTTCGAGTTCCCCATCGAGCACGACGACGTATTGTCTCGATGGCGGGTTATGCCAGCCAAGGAAGTAGTCGCCGTCGAACTCATGCACGAGCACGCTTTCGCACGGCTGCGGCGGCGATAACGACACAGCGACGCCGTTGAAAACGATAGGACTTGCTTCGAACTCGCGGATGGTTCTGAACCGCGAGTGTCCCTCGGGGCCGGCGTAAATCTCGATGCATTCCATCGCGTCTCCTTTTGCCGCTCGACGGATCACCGGAAGCGGTCCGGCAATGCGCAGACGATTTATCGACAATGGCATTTCTTACGGAATCGAAGTCTAGGCGGCGGGCAGGCAAAGTCAAAGCCCGCGCACATCGAATCTTCCGGGTGCATTCGGGCATACGGAAAAGATTGCTTGAACCGGATCCAATTTCAACTACAACCTAATTGACGCGCGCGTGCGCGCCAATGGCGAAACGCTTCGAACGCATATTCTCGTGGGGAAGACGATGAAAGAGTTGGCGAAGCGCTTCATCGCGATTGGCGGTGCCGTGCTGCTCGCGCTGCTGGCTTGGCCTGCGGCCGCCTTGTCCGCCGATTCGGAAACGCTCGCGCAGGTCAAGGCAAGAGGTGTTCTGCGCTGCGGTGTCAGCGACGGAATTGCCGGATTCTCGGCGCAGGACGCGTCCGGACGATGGTCCGGCATCGATGTCGATTTCTGCCGCGCACTTGCCGCCGCCGCGCTCGGCGATCCAGGCAAGGTCGCTTTCGTTCCGCTCAAGACCTCCGCTCGGTTTCCGGCGCTCAGGACCGGCCGCATCGACGTCCTCGCGCGCAACACCACGTGGACACTGCTTCGCGAAGGCACGCTCGGCGTCCAGTTCGCGGGCGTGCTTTTCCATGACGCGCAGGCGTTCATGGTGTGGACGAAGAGCGGCACTCAAGCGCTTTCCGCGCTCAAGGGCGCGACGGTATGCGTGCAGCGTGAGACATCCACGGAAGCGAATCTCGTCGGCTACTCGAACGCGAATCAGCTGGACCTGAAGCCGCTCCTCGTCGGCTCGGTGGCGGAACTGGAGCAGGCGTTCATTGCCGGACGCTGCAGCGCCATGACGGCGGACGCATCGCTGCTCGGCTCGCTGAAAGACCGCATGCCCGGTGGAGAATCGGCGGTCGCGATATTGCCGGAGCACATCTCGAAGCAGCCGCATGCGCCTGTCGTGCGCGGCGACGATACGAAGTGGCTCGTCGTCGTGCGCTGGGTGCTCTACACGCTGATCACCGCGGAGGAGCTCGGCGTGACCCGCGAGAACAGCGCCGCGCGGATGAGCGCTCCGCTCGTGGCGCGCGCGCTCGTTCCCGACGCGAGCGTCACCGCGGCACTCGGCATCGAGCCGGGCTGGACCCTGCGGGCGCTGGCGAGCGTCGGCAACTACGGAGAAATGTTCGAGCGCAATCTCGGCGCGGGAAGCCCGTTGAAGCTCGAACGCGGACTCAACAACCTGTACACGCACGGCGGCCTGATGTACGCACCGCCGATGCAATAACGCCTGCACGAGCCCATCATGAGCGACTGGCAAATCTATCTCGTCGTCGGCGTGTTCGCGGCGGTGATTCTCGTGATCGCCTTCGATCTGATCGACATGGCCGTCGCCGCGCTCGTCGGCACAAGCGTGCTGATCGCGCTGCGCATCATCGACGAACAGGATCTGATCGCCACCGCGCGAACCTCGGCGGGGCCGATCAGCCTTCTGTTCGGCGGCATGGTCGTCGCGCGGATACTCGCGACCACGGGCCTGTTCGATCTCGTCGGCGACTACTATCTAAGGGCGACGGCGGGAAGCGGCAAGCGCTTTCTCCTTCTGCTGATCGTGATCGTCGCGCCGTTGTGCGCGCTGCTGCCCAACGCGACGACAGTGATCCTGCTCGCACCGATCATCATTCGCGTCGCCCAGGCACTGGAACTCGACATCGTTCCACCGATGATTCTCACCGCGCTCCTGAGCAATGCCGCCGGGCTTCTGACGCTCGTCGGCGACCCGGCGACCTTCCTCGTGGGCAGCTCGATCGGCATGACGTTCGGCGAATATCTTCGGCGCGCGAGCCTCGGCGGCCTGCTCGCGATCGCCGTGGTGATTCCGTTGCTGCCCGTCCTGATGCGCGACATCTGGCGAAGCGTCAGGCCGCTGCCGCCGCGCCAGCCGGAAACGAAGCTGAAACGGCCGCTCTATGCGGCGCTCGCGCTGGTCGTGCTCGCACTGATGATGGTGCTCTTCGTGCTCGGCGAAGAGCTGCCGACGCGCATCGTCCCGCCTGTCGTCGCGGTGATCGCGAGCGCGCTCGCATTGCTGGTCGCCTACGCGTTCAGGGTCGAGCCCACGGATCGCGTGCTGCGCGACGTCGACTGGAAGACGCTGCTCTTCCTCACCTGCATCTTCTGTCTCGTGCAGGGCATGGCGAAGACGGGGCTTCTGCAGGTCATGTCGCTCAAGCTGTACGACACGTTCGGCACGCGCCTCACGTTCGTCGCGCTCGCGATGATCTGCGGCATCGGCCTGCTTTCATCCTTGCTCGCCAATGTGCCTGTCGCGGCCGCCTCCATCGTGATGGTCAAGGGCTATCTCGTGACGGCGGAGTTCGTTCCGGAGTCGGCGCTGTCCGACCAGTTCACGCAATGGCCCGCCGTGGTGATTCCCGTGTTCATCGCCATGATGTACGGCGCGACCCTCGGCGGCAACGCAACGCTCGTCGGATCGGCGGCGAACATCGTGGCCGCGGGCATCTGTTCGCAGCAAGGCACGCCAATCAGCTTCGGCCGCTTCCTGCGCTACGGGCTGCCCATAACCGCGTGCCAACTCACGATCACGGCGGCTTACGTGATCGTGCTGACTTACACCGTGCGATGAACGCATGGCGACTGCGCCAGCCGGTCAGCCTCGTGCGCGGGATCATGCCCTGTCGAGTTCGATGTTGCGCGGGTTATCGCTGGGCGCCAGCGCACCTTGATGCAGATACGACAGCAACATCTCGGCATGCAGGGCGGCTATCGACGCCTGATGCTGCGGCTGCGCATAGTTTCGTCCCATGAACGCGTCCAGCGTGAAGCGGTTGGATACGACGTAGTATCCGAGGCCAACGAGTGTCACGTAGAAATCGAGCGGATCGATGCCTGCGCGAAACTGCCCCGCCGCCACACCGCGTTCGAGCGTCACGCGCAGGAGATCGACCACCGGGGAGATCGTCGCGCGCAATCCGCTCGAGCGCTCGAGATACCGCCCTTTGTGCAGGTTTTCGTTATTGATGAGACTCAGCCATTGGGGGTTGTCCCAGAAGTACGCCCATATCGACTGCGCCAGCTTGCGGATCGCATCGGTCGGATCGAGGCCCGACAGATCGAGATGCGCCTCGCTCTCTCCGAACTGCGCATACATCGATTCGAGCACCGCGACGTATAGGCCTTCCTTGCTCGTGAAGTAATAGTAGAGCATCCGCTCGTTCGTGCCCGCCGCGTTGGCGATGGCATCGACACGCGCTCCCGCTAGACCGAATTGCGTGAACTGCTGTGTCGCAGCCTCGAGAATACGCCGCCGCGTACCCTCCGGGTCTCGTCTTACTCGTTGCTCGTTCATATCAGCCGCCTTCATAAACGATGAACATCAGTTAACGGACCGACCGCTTTGCTGCACTTCCTCGTCAGCGAAGAGAGGCCGCAGTTCAGGGCCGAGCGACTTCAACATCTGCACGGCGAGTGCGCTCGTAAAGTCATAGCGCGCCGCATACGGCTCGCGCACGTAGGCGGTGAGCGTGCCGAAGAAGCGCTCACCGATCACGAAGACGAACGTAGCGGTCCTGCTTACCTTACGCGATTCGATGAGACGCCGCCCGCGCGCGTACACATTGAAGCGCTGGTCGCCCGTGCCCGTTTTACCGGACACGTCGAGCGCGCGGCCATCGGACGACGCGATGCCAGCGGCAAGGCGCTGCGCGGTGCCGCCTTCGACGACATCGCGCAGGAGCCGCTGAACGATAGTCGCGATCTCGGGTGCGATCAAGGGCTTCGCCGGCGCGCCGACGTGCACGAAATGCGTCTCGTACGGCGTATCCTTCGCGAATTCGAGCGTCGCGATGCGTTGCGTGGCAAGCCCGCTGCCGCCGTTCTCGACGATGCCGACCAGTTGCGCGAGCGCCTCCGGCCGGTCGCCCGATGCGCCGATCGCCGCCGCAAACGAAGGCGTGACCGACGAGAACGGATAGCCGAGCGCGCGCCACGACTTCGCGATCTCGGCATACGCCTGCAGCTCGACCATGCGCTTGATGCGCCTGTCCTGCGTCGCGCGATAGCGTGTCTTGAAGAGCCACGAATAAGCGGTGACGCGCGCTTCGCGGCTCGCGTCCTGCACGTCGTCGAGCGTCGCGAGCGGATGCTCCCGCAGATAGTTCACGGTCCACAGTTCGAGCGGATGCACGCGCGCGATATACCCGCGATCGTTGAGGTTGAACTTGTCGATGCCGTATTTCGCATGGAGCTTCGCGAGGTCCTCGTCCGTGAGCGAAGCCGCCGGCGTGCCGCGCAACGCCGCGCGCATCCGGGTATCGAACCATGACTGCGATTCATCGGGCGCGACGCTGCCCAACACCGTCGCGATCCGCTGCGGCGACTTGCGCACGTCGCGCAACAGCAGCGCAAGCGCCTCGTCCGCGCTCTTCGTCCGATACTTCGCGTAGAAGCGGCTCATGTACACGCGGCTCTCCGCATCGGCGAAGCGGGTCAGGTACGCGTGACGCACCGCCGGATCATCGAGCCAGCCCGACGATGGCCCGGCCGCCCGAACCATTTCGTAGTGGACGATATCGCGCATCAGGCGCACGAACACCAGATTCACCGAATGCTGAAAAGCGCGCTCCAC
Source organism: Caballeronia sp. 11_S32 (assembly GCF_056930355.1). Taxonomy (NCBI): domain Bacteria; kingdom Pseudomonadati; phylum Pseudomonadota; class Betaproteobacteria; order Burkholderiales; family Burkholderiaceae; genus Caballeronia; species Caballeronia sp. 11_S32. The sequence continues at coordinate 184,135 of NZ_JBXOWH010000001.1, read as the reverse complement.
GGTGAGCACGCGCGCGTTATCGGTCGCCTCGAAGTTGTTGAAGCTCTGGGCGCCGCCGCCCGTATAGAAGGTCTCGCCCGGGCTCGCGGAGTATTTGCGTTCGACGGCGGCATCGAACATCGCGGTAAGCGATCGATCGGACGTTTTGGCGAGGTAGTCGAGCGCCCAGCGCGTGAGCGCATCCTGACGGTCGGGCGTCACGCCGCGCAACTGCGCCGGGGTCATCGCGCCATAGCGTTCGTGCAACGCCGCGACGATCTGCAAATAGGTGATGACGGTGCGCAGCTTCGCTGTCGAGCCGAGGTTGAGCCGGCCGCTGCGGCTGATGTCGAAAGGTTCATTGAGGCTGTCGGTCTGCACGCGCACGAGGTTCACGCCGCTGCGGCGCTCCATGAGCGTGAAGCTGTACGAAATCTTCGACGGATCGTCCTGTGGCCGCAGCATGTGATAGCCGATGATTCCGGCATCGCGCGCGCCGTCGCGCGTGGCCACGCTCGCGAGCCGGTCGCTCACGGCCTGCTGCACCGCGTTATCGAGCGTCGCCTTGACGGTGAGATCCAGGCGATCGAGATCGTAGAGGCTCGATACGCCGAGTGTCCCGAGCAGGTTCGTGCGCAGCGCCGTCACGCCCTTGCGCGTGACGAACGACACCGCCTCGCGCCGATGCGGCGTCGCGTTCAGTTCGAGCCGCGCGGCAAGGGCCCGGTCGCGAAGGGCCGGTGCGATGATCCCGTTCGCGCCGAGCAGGCGCAGGTAACTGTCGGTCAGGCGCGCGAGGTCCGGATTGCCCGCGCGCAGAAAACGCGATGGCGCGCGCTGCGCGATCATGAGCGAGAGCGCCTGCTTGAACGCGAGCGCTTGCGCATCCAGCGTTTCCGCCGAAATGGGCGCGTTCAGAATGCGATTGTATTCATCGAAGTCGCGCCCGTACCATGCGGCCATGCCATCGGGTAGCCCGCTGATCTCGCCGATCCCCGGCCGCGCCGCGAGCGGCACGGAGTTCAGATAGCGCACGACGAGCTGGCGGCGTCCCGGCATGGTCTGCGGGCCGTCGAGATAGGCGCGCACAGAGGCGGACGCGATCTGACGAAGCTTCTCCGGCGCCGAGGCGGTGCGTCCGCCCGACGAGTGGCGAAACTTCTCGATCTGCGTTGCGAGCGTGCTGCCGCCCGGCTGCGGCGCGTGCCTGTCGAAGATCCGCACGCCCTGATCGAAAACCGCACGACCGAACCGTCCCCAGTCGATCGCCGGGTTGCGGTTGGGTTCGCGCTCGTCGAGCAGATTGCGGTCCTCGATGAAAAGCAGCGCACTGACGATGACAGGCGGGATGGAGTCGAAATCGTCGTAGACGAGGCCGGGGCTCGATGCGCTGAAAAGCATCGTGCCGCGGGCATCGAGCAGCGTGAGCCCGGCGCGGTCTTTTTCGTCATAAGGAAGGAAGAGGCCCTTGTCGGCCATCGCCAACATGGCCGCGGAACCGCGCGCCTGCGCGGTGACGGCGAACCCGCGCGCGATGAGCCGCTCCTCGAACGACGGCAGCGATGCATAGCCGAGCCGCACGTCATAAGGGCCCGCCGCCGGATAGCGGATGCTGGCGCTCGGGCCGTCGTCGAGAGAAAACCCGATCTCGCGCCCGAGTTCCGACAGATAGCGCGCCTGTCGCTGCGAGGTCCGCATTTCGGTCTGTGTCATCTGCGCGGCGACGACGCAGATGAGCACACACGCGATGGCGAAGAGCCATGCGGTCCAACGCCTTGCGGGCGCGGCGCGCGACGCGCCCAAGAGTTGTTCTTCCAGAGGCCCGCTCATGACGCCTTCTCCCAATGCGCCCGACGGCTTTATTCGGCTCCAATTAGTTTAGTTCAGGAATGCCGCTGGAATGCAACAATCAGCGCTTCGTTCTTTCCGCTTCGAAGAAAGATTGCGGCGCAAATCGAGTGCGGGGCAGACGCAACTTTCTATCGAATCGCAATGATTCCGCTTCCAATGGCATTCAGCGCGTTACGCCCTGCGAGCGGACTGTCTTTCGCAGTACGACGTCGCGCTCCGGATCCGGCATCGCGAGAATGGCATGCAAGGTCACTCGCATCGCCCAGCACGCGTCGGCCGGCGCCGCGCCTCTCGGGTCTTCCGCATAAACGGTGTAGCGCGCGATATCCGCCGGAACGTATCCCAGTTCATGCAATATCGAAAGTTTCAGGCGCTCTTCGGCCCGCGAATATTGCTCCGCGCTCGGTAAATCCAGGCTCGCTGCGGATACGCTGGCATGAAGGGCCGCGTGCAACACGCGAAAATAGCCGTCGATATCCGCTTCGGACATGGCACTCAACGAGATCCGATTGATCACGGCGGTCATGTCGTTCGAGCCGAAGCAATCGGGGGGAACGAGCGTATCCAGAAACTTCGAAATCAACGCGACATATTGGAGCCGCAGTCCGGGCGAGAGACGTTCGAGGCCTTCTGTCACCTGTTCGGCGCGTGCGCTCGAATTCAAAAGCAGCCTGCTCGTGCCGTGCGGGTTTCCGAGAATCACCGGATCGTCATTGATGCGCGTGATCCAGGCGATGATCAATTGTCCTTTCCCCGACTGGGGATCGATGCCGTCGGCGACGAGCAGACTGTCATAGACAGACCGGCGCGGGGCCGCCGCGGATGCCGCGGCGTAATCCAATAGCATCGACTTGTTGAACCATAGCTCGTCGTATCGGATCGCCGCGTGGACGTGCAATGCACCCGCCGATGCGAGCAGCCACCCAGCGACGAGCAACGCTTTCATGTTTCCCCCGCGTCCGAAGCTCGCTTTCATGCATGGAACTTTATCGACGTCTCATTACCATGTTAGGTCAGCAAACTGCGGGAGCGGCATGGCGTTGCGTTTTATATGGAAAACGCGAGCGAAGCCTCAATATCCGATCCTGAGCGGCTCGGGATGCTCGCGGCTGATCATGAGGCTCGCGCCTACCGTAAAGCCGGACACCGTGATGGGCACCGAGTAAGTACGACATCCGTTGGCTGCGCTGGGATCGAGCGCCGATCTCGCCGTGAAGGACTGCGTCACGCCCTCGGCGGCAAAGTAGACCGTTATGTCACTGCCCCGCTTCACTGCGAGTGCGAGCCGCGGTCCATTGGTCGAATCGAGGATCGGGTAGCCGCTGCAATCGGCCGAAGCGAAACTGATATACGAAGTCGCGAGCCATCTGAAGTCGGTCGCGGAAAAGTGAAAGGTCGCGTCCTCCACGCGCTCGATGGGTATCACGGCAGTCGCGTCTCCGGCCGTGAACGCAACGCCGTTTTGCGCCGCGAAGATCGTGAGATCGCCAATGACATGCCCGTTCGCGTCGAATACCCTGACAGGGCGATGTCTCTCCCGATGCGCGGAATCATCGGCAAGACATGTCATCGCGTAGAGCACGAACAGTGCTCCGATCAGGCAGCGCTTCATATCGGCCTCCGTTGGGACCGCGTCCGAGCCATCAATAGGCGACGCGCAGCGGTTCGGGATAATGCTGAGTCAGCGGATAGGTGCTCCTGATCGCCCAGTAGTTCTCACCCTCGTTGACCGGATTGGTCATGCATGTCGTCACGCCGGTAGTCGCGTCGGTCTGCTTGAACGACCACACCTGCGTATCGCCGGACATGCCCTTGGTAGCGATATAAATCGTCACGTCGGCGCCTTCTCTCACCGGCATCGCCGGAGTAGGGCTGCCCGCATCCGCGACGGCCACACTTCCACTGCAATCGTGCGACGGGTAAGGCACGAACGTATAACCCGCCCATTCGTATTGCGAGGCCGAGTATTGCAAAGGACCGACGCGCTTGTGATTGACCGCCACGAAGACGGGATCGCCGTCTATCGCGAGATACACGCCGTTGGCGCCCGAGTAGACTTCCAGAGGACCCACCGCCCTTCCCTGTGCGTCGTACACCATCGGCAGACGCAGTTCGTCGCGGCCGTGTTGTGGCGGGTCATCGCGCTCATGGGCAAAGCTCGCATTCGCGCACATGACGAGCAGGACTAAAAGGATTCGACACATGACGCATCTCCGTCGATCGCGGTGAATCAATAGCTGATGGTCAATGGCTCGGGATAATGCGCCGTCAGCGGATAATTCGTCTCGGCCGTGAACGCGGCCACGGGCGCAGTGGAAGGCGGCACGTGGCCAATGAAGGGAGGCGGCGTGCATTGCTTGCCGTCGAATACCGCGACGATCTTGACGGGAGACGAGTCGGTATCGCCCGCGATCAATAGCGTGACATCAGCGCCCGTTCTCATTGCGATGGACGGCCGCGGGCCGCTGTTCGGCGTAATGAGCGGCGAGCCGCTGCAATCGGCGGTCGAGTAACCGAACGGTCCGTATGTGGACCATTGAAATCTGGCCGAATCGTACTCGTTGGCGCCGTCGTTGAGGCGCGTGATCCGGGCGAAGACGAGCGCGCCGTTTATCCTGAGGAAGACGCCGTCATAGCCGCCATAAGATGCAACGCGTCCGATGAGCTTGCCTTGCGCGTCGAATAACTTGAAAACGCGTTGCTCGTCGTGTCGTCGGCGGTCGCGCCTGTCGTCCGCATCCGCATGGAGCGACATTGCGCTCACGACCAATGAGACCACCACGACGAGCAAGCGACGCATGAGCGTCTCCTTCGACTGACAGCGACCGCATGGGCTTGCGGCCCGGATCTGCATCTTCAGCAGAATAGATTCGCTATGCTGCCATTTCAAGGAGGGTCGAATTATGCGGAAAGTTTTTTCATCTCGGCGATGAGATCGGACTTGCCCTCGAAGCCGATGCCCGGGAGATCGGGCATCGTGATGTAACCGTTGTCCACCTTGACGCCATCCGGAAAGCCGCCATACGGCTGAAACAGGTCCGGATAAGATTCGTTGCCGCCAAGCCCAAGGCCAGCCGCGATGTTGAGCGACATCTGATGGCCGCCATGCGGAATGCAGCGGCTCGGCGACCAGCCATGCGCACGCAGCATGTCGAGCGTGCGCAGATATTCGACGAGGCCGTAGCTCAGCGCGCAATCGAACTGCAGCCAGTCGCGGTCGGCGCGCATGCCGCCGTAACGGATCAGGTTGCGCGCATCCTGCATCGAGAACAGGTTTTCGCCGGTCGCCATCGGCTTGCCGTAGTAGTTGCGCAGCGTCGTCTGCAGCTCGAAGTCGAGCGGATCGCCAGGCTCCTCGTACCAGAACAGATCGTATTGCGAGAGCGCCTTCGCATATTGAATCGCGGTATCGAGATCGAAACGGCCGTTGGCATCGACGGCGAGTTTCTGGCCGTCCTGCAGCACGCTCAGGATCGAATCGATGCGGCGCAGATCCTCATCGAGCGATGCACCGCCGATCTTCTTCTTCACGACCGTATAGCCACGGTCGATATAGCTGCGCATCTCGTCTTTCAGCTTCTCGTGATCCTGCCCGGGATAGTAATAACCGCCGGCCGCATACACGAAAACTTTGCGGTCCGGCTGGCCATTGCCGTATCGGTCGGCGAGCAACTGGAACAGCGGCTTGCCTTCGATCTTCGCGACAGCATCCCAGATCGCCATGTCGATGGTGCCGATCGCGACCGAACGCTCACCGTGACCACCGGGCTTCTCGTTGCTGAACATCGTCGCCCAGATCTTGTGGGGATCGAGGTTGTCGCCTGCATCGTTGACCAGCGAGGCCGGGTCGGCTTCGAGAATGCGAGGGATGAAACGCTCGCGCATCAACTTGCCCTGACCATACCGGCCATTCGAGTTGAAGCCGTACCCGACCACCGGCTTGCCGTCGCGGATCACGTCCGTGATGACGGCGACGAGACTCAGCGTCATCTTGCTGAAGTCGATGTACGCATTGCGGATCGGCGAGCTGATAGGAACGGTCTTTTCGCGGATTTCAACGATTCTCACGGCACGGGCTCCAGATGTTTTCAAAGAGTATTGCGGGCGTAGCTTAACCGTGAAAATCGCTGCTAAACTGCACTTTCATTCATTTCATTTTTCACATCCAGTGAATACTGAAACGCAAACGGCCACTGATTTCGAGTTCTTTATTCTGCTGGCGAAACTGCGAAGCCTCTCTGGAGCGGCGCGCGCCCTCGATCTTTCGCCGCCGGCCGCGACGAAGCGGCTTGGCGTCATCGAGCAACGGTTGGGCGTTCGTCTGGTGAATCGGACCACTCGAAGCGTGAGTCTCACGCCCGAAGGCGAAACCTATCTCCGGTATGCCTCGCAGATCGTCGGGCAAGTCCGCGAGATGGAAGAGGCGATTTCGGGCGCGAGGCGTGATCCGCAAGGTCTCTTGCGCATCAACGCGACCCTCGGTTTCGGACGCACGACGATTGCCCCGCTCGTGTCGGAGTTCGCGAAGCGATTCCCGAGCGTCGAGGTGCAGTTCGAGGTGACGGACCGCCCCGTCGACCTGATCGAAGGCGCGTTCGATATGGCGATCAGATTCGGCGACTTGCCCGACAGCCGTCTGAGCGCGCGCCGCATCATGAGCAATCGCCGCTTTCTCTGCGCTTCGCCGAAGTATCTGGAGAAGCATGGAACGCCTGAGCGCGTCGAAGAGCTGGCCGATCACCGGTGCATCATCCATAGACAGAACGACGACGCCTACGGGGTTTGGCGCTACATCGTGAACGACCATATCGAGGCAATCAAGGTAAAAGGCGCGCTGTCCAGCAACGATGGCGATATCGTGCTTCGTTGGGCACTGGAGGGACACGGAATCCTGATTCGCTCGGAATGGGATCTGGCGAAGTACGTGCAGAGCGGGCGGCTCAATCTCGTGTTGCCAAACACGGTTCTTCCATCTGCCGACCTGTTCGTCTATTACCCCCGGCAGAAGAACCAGACAGCGCGCGCGCGCGCGTTCATCGACTTCCTGGTCGGGCGATTCCAGGCACCTTTTACACCCGTCGAAACGGGTAGCGAACCGCGCGAACGGAAGAAACGAAGCGCCCGCAAATGAGCTGACCGAACGCCCGCGAAGTGCGCGAGCAACATGAACGGCGAACTGGGTACGCTACGTGCTTCCTAGCCTGTTGTCACGTCTAAACGCGGGGGCGCAGATGGGAGTCGATACTACCGAGTGGTTCCCTTTGGACCGATATGCGCCGTACCGCGAAGGCTGGTACGAAGTCAGGCTCACAAGCGGAGATACGGCATTCTCCCGGTATGTCGAGGGCCACTGGACCGAGCAGCCCGTGCTCGTGTTCACGCACTGGCGCGGCCTCAGCGCGGATCCGGGCATCTCCGGGGACACGGAGCACATGGACGCGCAAGCCGCCGCCGCGCAAGGCGTACGAGCGGTATGGAACGCGTTCTTTCCCGGGGTGGACGAGACACATCAAACCAAGGAATGAACGCGGTCATCCGGATTTTCTTCTGACGGGTGCAGTGGCAAGCGCAACGACCGTTTCGAGCGCAATATTTTCAAAGCCGACTCGTTGCGGCGACTATTGCGTGGAGACGTGCTATGCATGAGTTCCCGGGAAACCGCTCGGCCCTAACCGCGCTGGCGCTGCTGCTGACTGGATGTGTCGCCGGCGGCGTGCCACAAAATGGGCCGCATCTGAGTCCGGCGGAGTGCCGCGACCTGGCCGCGCTCAGGACCAACGCGCCACCTACGATGGCGCAACATCAGAGCGAACTCGCGGCGCTGAGGAAGGCGGGCTACAACCCGTCGCCATGGGATGACGACCCGTGGTATCCAGAGGATCTGCAGGCCGCGCAGCGCCTCGTCGACTATTGGTTTCAGACGGAGTGCCAGCGGCTTCCTCCGCCTGGCTGAAGCCGAAGCACGGCGTTTCCAGCGTTATCGATGCCCTAATGTCGCGGCGACGTCAGAGTTCGTTCCAGCGCCGATAGCTCGACCGGCTTCACCAGATGATCGTCGAATCCGGCTTCGCGAGTCCGCTGATAGTCTTCGGCCTGGCCGTAACCCGTGACGGCTATCAGCCGAATGCCTTCCAGATGCGGCATGGCGCGTAATGTCCGGGCCAGTTCATAGCCGCTCATTCCAGGCAGTCCGATATCGAGCGGGGCTACGTCGGGACGAAAAGTTTCCGCGCACCGGATCGCCTCCTGCGCACTGTAGGCGACCTCCAGCGTATGCCCTTGCAGCAGGAGCAAGGTCGACAGGGAGTCCGCGGCGTCCGCGTTGTCGTCCACGATCAGCACTCGCCGTGGAAGCACCTCGGCTTTGGCGGATTTCGTCGGCGCGACTGCGGGCCGTGCGATCCGCGGCAGCCGGATTTCAAACGTCGCGCCATGACCCATGCCCTGGCTATGCGCACTGATCGTTCCGTCATGCTTGTCCACGAGGCGCTTCACAACCGCGAGCCCGATTCCCAGCCCGCCCTGCGCGCGATCGAGTGTGCGCTCGCTCTGCACGAAGAGGTCGAATACATGAGGCAGCAGCTCGCTCGGGAATATGGCGCCTTATCGCATCGGAGGGCCTTCCTTTTACTAGACGAATGATACGATCCGCGGCCCGACGCGTCGGCTCGTGGGGAGCGTCATATCTTCAGACCACCAGGCCGGCAAATCGCTTCACGACAACCGGCCTGGCAAAAGCTCGGAAGCGTTGTCGTGAAACGGAATGACATATCTCTTCGCTTTGGTCCTTTGCCGCCGACTCGTACTATCCGGTTCGAGGTTGAGCCAATTTGCGAGGGACTGTCATGAACGTGAAGCTTTCATCTGCCGCCGTCTCCTATGTGCGCCAACTGCGCATTTCACTTTGCATCGGAGCCCTGGTCTACTTCGCCTATGGAACGGGAACGTCCATGTGGGCAAGTCCGTGGTTGTCCGGAACGGCCATGTTCATGACGCTTTGCGCGCCGCTCTTCTCGATGCTCTGCAATTTCGCCGATGCCGCAATGGTCCGCATAACGGGCCTCGTCACGCTGGGCAAGCTCGGCCGGTTTATCGCACAGCTCGCATTCAACCTGATTTTCATGGCAGCGGTCGTGCATGGCGGGCTCGTCAGCCAAGCCGATATCGCACACATCGGCGGGGTGCCCGGCGCGGCGCTGCTTGCCACACTCGTCTCGCAAGGTACGCAGTATGTGGCGGTACTGATCGCCAACCATGGCATCGGCACTCGCGATGGCAACGTCACGCTGGGCTATCTCGTGAGTGTCTCGGTCATTGCTTTGTCCATGCTGGGGCATCCCCATGTCCAGCACGGGTTCGAAATAGCAAGCATGGCATTCGGCGGCTTCATCCTCGCGCTTGGCCTGATCAAGGACGCGCGGTGGCTGGCAGGACTGGCATCGAGTCGATCGCAATCCACTCATGCATAACCGACTTCAACGCACCAGTATGTGTCCAGCATCGATGAACGTGACTTCAGTGAGCAGGGAGATTGAGATGATCGATAGCATTGTTTCGAAAGGCCTGTGCAATATCATTGGCCAGGATGTCGACGCCGCTGTCACCGCGCCGGTATTCGTTAGAAGTGACATTCCCGGGGGACCGGTCGTGTTCACGCCGACGCGTCTCTACTATTGCGATGGGCGTCTGCTGGCTTACGAGATCACCGATGCGCAAGCCTTCTGGACGCTGCTTCGGCAAGCAAAGGCCGAACATGGTGATCGCGGCGCCACTGTCCTGCTTCCTGCCGTCGAACAGTTCCGGAACAGACGGCTATTCGTGTCACACGATGGCATGGCGGTATTCGCCCTCGGCAATACGGAAGACACGCGCGGGTATCTCTCCAGCGTTTGCAAATCGCCGAAGTATCCCGGATCCATGGCGCGACTGCTTCAGTTGGCAATCCATGAGGGCGCCAACCACCTCTTCTGCTTCGATACATGCCTCACGGCTTACTATCGCCGACTGGGTTTCAGGCCGGTATGTCGCGTTTCGTTCGAGACATTCGGCCAACCCTGTGACTGGAATCGCGAAGCGTACCGCGAATACGGACCTGCCGGAAAATCGGGCTGCCCGGACGTGAACTACTTCTGCTATGACCCGTGTCAGCCGCTGTCATGCGCAGCCGATTCAATCGACGTTGCTTTCGTCAGCACGGATATTCCGTACGCTTCGTCGCTGCAGCAGGCCAAAGAGATCCTGAAAGGAGAAGTGGACAAAGTAGTGGCGTTGCAGTGACGGCGCAAATGGGTTCCCCGCTAACGCCCGACGGACGCACTACAACGCTGGCAGCGACGAAGGACGACAGCTTTGGGTGTTTCCGACATCAGCACATTCATGTGCAAGCCGCCGCGGGCCGGCACCGTCGCCAGCTTCGTCACATCCGCTCCGCCATTGTTCGCGAGAATACGGTAGCGCCCCGCGGGCAACATCACGAAAAGAAACGGACCATCGGTACGCGCATGCAGTACATGACGACCTGCGTCCGTCGTGATCTTCACATCTACATCGGAAAGATAGCTGCCCGAGGGCGTTGCAAAGGTCAGGCGCAGGCTGTAGCGAGGCGCGGCGGCTTCGAACGCTCTCGCCTCGTCCACGCCAACGCCTCCCGTGACGAAAAGGACGCCGTCGCGGCTTACCGGTTCTGGCAGCGGCTGTGACATTGCCGCGCTCGTGACGAGCGCAAGCATGAAGGCTGGCGACACTCGAAGGACCGAACGATGAAGGATTCGCAGCAGCATGATGCAACTCTCGGATGCGGTGGAAAAACCTGGCGAAGTGTCGAGAGGCAAGCCGCCATCGTCCTACTCAGCCGGGTGAATCCAAGCATCCCATCCTCGCGCCGTTACCGGTTGACGCAAGTCAAGCAGGAGCCGTCTGCGGGGTCCCCCTTCGCTCGGCGAGCCAAACCTAGTGCATTGCATCATTGAATTGGCACCCCAAGTGTGTTCAGATGCGGGTCATGGGCAAAATGAATCTGACCGATACCGAACGCGAGCAACTGCTGTCGGCGGCGCGCAGCCGAACGGTGCGTGCGGCGGACGTACGACGCGCGAAGTTGATCCTGATGCTCGAGGACGGCGAATCGCGCGACAGCATCATGCGCACACTGGGTTGCGACTCGCGCTTCATCGCGCGCTGGTCGGGGCGCTTTCTTAGCGAGCGACTGTCTGGCATGTACGCCCGACATCCCGGGCGCGCTCCCAAGCAGCCGCCAGCCAGACTTGAGGCGCGTGTGCTCAACCGTACTCTCAAGCACAAACCCACCGACGGCTCGACACACTGGAGCAGCTATAAGCTTGCGGCAGAGCTCGGCGACGTGTCGGTCTCGACCGTGCAGCGCATCTGGCGCAAGCATGGGGTCAAGCCGCAGCAGTTGGAGCGGCACATGGTCTCCAACGACCCGGACTTCGAGGCCAAAGCAGCCGACGTGATCGGGCTTTACCTGAACCCGCCGGCGCACGCAGCGGTGTTCTGTGTGGACGAGAAGACCGCGATTCAGGCACTCGACCGCAAGGACCGGATGCTGCCGCTGTCGCCGGGGCGCGCCGAGAGTCACGGCTTCGAGTACAAGCGCAACGGCACGCTCAGCCTGTTCGCGGCGTTCAATACTGCGACCGGCGAGGTGCTGGGCAGAACAGCGCCGCGCCACACCAGCGAACAGTTTGTGGCCTTCCTGACCGACGTCGTGGCCAGCCAGCCCAAACGCAGAGAAATCCATGTCATCTGTGACAACGTGAGTAGCCATAAGACGGAGCGGGTGGCCACCTTCCTCAACGCGCATCGCAACGTACGTCTGCACTTCACGCCGACCTACTCGTCGTGGCTTAACCAAGTGGAAAACTGGTTCTCGCGCATCCAGCGTGATGTGATCGCCCGGGGCATCTTCACTTCAGTAAAGGATCTGAATCGCAAACTCATGCGCTACATCCGCGAGCACAACAAAAATCCGAAGCCGATCAAGTGGAAGTATGACGATCCTTCGCGTCGAATCCGCCAGGTGCCAAATCAATGACGCAGTCGACTAGTTGCTCGCGCGCCCGATTCGATCTCGTCGCGCTCTGCCGCGCATCATCGCGCGCGCGGCGCTCTTCGGACGATAACGGTCCACGAATAACGAGCGGGCAACGATGGTCTTCCCGGCGTCGGGCTCGCGCCATGTCGCCGCCGCCTGCAATCGTTCATCCCAGAGCCTGCGCAGCATCTCCGCCACGAGCGGACCGGCGAACAATCCCACCAGTCCGAATGCAGCGACACCGCCGAGGATACTGAGCAACGCGAGCGCGAAAGGCATGCGGATGGCATTGCCGATGATGAACATCCGTATGACATTGTCGATCGAGCTCACCACCAGCGCCCCCCAGAGCAAGAGTCCGACGCCGTTCCATGGGTTCCCATCGATGAGGAGCACGACACCGGTGGGCAGCCAGATGAACAACGCGCCGAATGGAACGAGCGCGGCGACCGCGGTCAGCAGCGTAAGCAGGATTGGTTCGTCGGCGCCTGAAGCCCAGTAGCCGATGCCCGCAGCAGCAGCCTGTCCGATAGCGGTAATCGGGACGCCCACCAGCACCGCGCGCGTGACGCTTCGAAGCGATGCGACGTAGGCTTCGAGCCTCGGACCGACGAGCGGCTCCAGCAACCGGCGCGCCTTCACGACCAGAGACTCGCCATGCCGATACGTGAAATAGAGCGCAATGATCGTGAAGCCGAATTGCAGCGCATTGCGCCCCGCGAGGCGGCCCGCCTTCGGAATGGCGCTCAGCCATCCGTTGCTCAGCGATGCGACTTCACTCCTCCACGCGGGCGCCTCATGTATCCACTCGGACAGCTTCGTGCCGACGATGGGAATGTCCGCCACGAGCGAGGCAAGCCGATTCGGCTCGCCGCCGCTCCACGCAACGAGCCGGTGAGCGAATTCGATGACCTCGCGGGCCAAGGGTACCGCAACGGCAATCATCGACCCGATGATGACGAGCGCGACCGTTGCAGCAGTCATCAGCGCGCTCAACGAGGCGCGTCCACGCAGGCCCCTGCGGATGAATATGAACAACGGCCACGTCGCATAGGCAATGATGAACGCCCACAGTACCGGGCCGATGAACGGGCGAAAAACCAGTGCGCCCAACGCGAGGATCAGGATGGCGGGAAGCCACGACGCATTCGACGCAGACGTTCTCTTTTTCATCGCGCTGTTCCCGATATCCGCTCCCCCGGATTCTAATCGTCATCGGGGAACATCGGCATCGGGCTGCGCCTGCCGCGTGCTGACGTGCGAGAGTGCGACGAGGTAATCGCCGCTAAATTGCGGGAGATCGTCCTCCGTCACGATCCCGGCGGGACTTCCCGCGCAGGTTGCGCCGCTTCCTATGCCGCGGGCATGACAACGGGATATTCGAGGTGCGCAACGACCTTCTTCACCCCTTGCACGTTTTCAGCCGCCACGCGAGCGGCCTGGCGTTCTTCCTCGCTCATGATGATGCCCCAGAGATGCACGATTCCCTCTTTCACGATGACGTTCTCGGGTGCAATCGCCCAGCGCTGTCCGTTCATGGCAAGCACGATCGCATTGCGTATCGATGCATCGTCGCGATCGATCGGCGCGGGTCGCTCGGGTGCGAGGGCGACTATTGCGCGCAGCAGGTTGGCCCGGCTGACGAGGCCGACGACTTTTTCATCGCGCACGATGGGTACACGCTTGATCCGCCGACGCTCGAGCAGTTCGGCCAGCTCCGCAATCGGACAATCCTCCGTGGCAGTCACGACGTCGGTCGACATGACATCCTTGACCTTGCCCGCGTGCTCCTTGACGTATTTGCCCGCCAGTTCGCGCGTCGAAGAGAGCAGTTCGAGCCACCAGGCACGATGCCTGAAGCCCGTGCCAATCTCGTGCCGATGCAGCAGATCGCCTTCCGTCACCATGCCGACGAGCCTGCCGGTCTCGTTGATCACCGGCATTCCGCTAATGTTTCGGAGCACCATCGTTCTGGCGGCGTCGCGTATGGTCATTTCCGGATCGGCTGATATGACGGACGTCGTCATGATTTCGGCTGCTCGCATGTTCATCTCCTTCGAGGGTTCGACGGCTTCGTACAGGGGATTCCTCACGGCCTTGCGCCATTCTTCGTCGTGGGCAAAGGTGCGCCATTGACCGAGATCAATCCAAGCGCAGACTCGAACCACTCGACCGGCGAATTGGCGCTTTCAATGAAAGTGAGGCCATCAGTCTCGTGCGGACTGATCCAGATCAATCGCCAGTCCGCGCATGGTGGAAGAATCGGTCAACTCCCTCGCATCGGATGCTTGCGTCCGCGAGCATGCAGCCATGACCAGACCTCTCTTTCGCATCGGCGCCGTGCTGAACACGCCTTCACCGCGTCCGCTCGACACGGCGCCGCCTTCCGTCATCGATCTTCCTGAGCCGCGGCGCTTCGGCGGCATGCCCCTGCTGGATGCGCTCGCCGCGCGCCACACATCGCGTGAGTTCTCGGACGCACCCGTCGATCCGGACGTCCTCGGCGAGTTGCTGTGGGCCGCCAATGGCATCAACCGCGGCGCGGAGGGCGGCCGCACCGCGCCATCCGCGCTCGGCGGGTATGAGATCGATATCTACGTGCTGCTCGCCTCGGGTTCGTATCGATATGATCCGGACCTGCACCGGCTCGTACTGGCCGCGCCGTTCGATCTGCGCGCGACGACCGGCTATCAGGACTTTCTCGTGCATGCGCCCGTCGATCTCGTCTTCGTCGCCGATCTGAACCGCATGCAGGACGTACCCGCGCGCCAACGCGAGAGCTTCGCGTATGCGAGCGCCGGCGCGATCGTGCAGAACGTCTATCTGTATTGCGCTTCGGTGGGACTCGCCGTGGGCGCGCGTGGCTGGATGAACCGCACGGCGCTCGCGGCCAACCTGAAGCTGCAGGCTGGATCCAGCCCCTTGCTGGCGCAGACCATCGGGCACGTCGCGCGCGCTCGATCAATCGTTCAGCCGGAGCAAGGATGACCTTCAAGACCATTGTCGTGCAACTCGACACAGGCCCGCACGCGACGCACAGGCTCGACGCCGCGGTCGCGCTGGCCGAGCGCTTCGAAGCGCATCTGCGCGGCGTGTATTCGGAATTCACGCTCGATCCGCGCTTCTACTACCAGGCGGATCGCGAGCACCGCTACGACGTCTCTCTCGCGGATATGTGCCGCGAGCGGCGCGAGCGCGCCGAGCACATGTTCCGCGAACGGCTTGCTTCGACGAAGGTGCCGCACGACTGGCTGGTATGTCAAATGACCAGCGGATCGTCGATTCTCCATCACGCACGATGCGCCGACCTGACCATCGTCGGACAGCATGACCCGCACGAAGCCGACGCCTACCTCGCCGACCGCTTTCCCGAAGGCACGATCATGGGTGCGGGCGGCCCGGTGCTGGTCTGGCCGCGCAAAGACTCGCCGCCTCCGCTCGATGCGACCGCGGTCATCGCGTGGGACGGCAGCCGAGAAGCCGCGCGCGCCGCATGCGATGCGCTGCCGCTGCTGCGTCGCGCGAGGCGCGTGGATATCGTATCGATCCGCGCGGATCGAGATCCGCCGCTCGGCGACGGGCGCGCCTCGTCGGATCTCGCGCGAAGCCTGATCAGGCATTCGGTTCACGTGAACGTCGTCGACCTCTCTGTCCCGCGAAGCGCAAGCGTCGAGGGCGCGTTGACCTCGTATATGAAATCGGAGCGTGCGCGCCTGCTCGTCATGGGCGCGTTTCATCATGGCCGCGTGCGCGAAATCCTCCTCGGCGGCCTCACGCGAGCCGTGCTCTGCGAGGCCGACTTCCCTGTCCTGATGTCGAACTGAAGAGACCGATCCGCCGCGCTCAACGAAGCAGATCGGCAAGCGTCAATCGGATCGGCTCGCTGCCCGGGCCCAGCTCGCCGAGTTTGCGCGCCGCGACGAACAGAAAGTGTTCCGGGTCCGCCATGAAGAGGTTCTTCATGCTCGCCTCGTCGATATGCCTGACCTGCAGCATTTCCCTGAACACGCTGGCATCGACGCGAAAAGCCTGCTGCCTTCCATCCAGGCTAGCGGTGAATTCGACGCAGTCCGCGTGGCAGCGCAAGGGCGCGTAGAGCGTCAATTCCTGGATCATGGTCGGCTCCTCCTCTTAACGCCTTTGCCCGGTCCTAGCTGATTTGCAGACGCTTCTGGTCGGCGGGCGCCTTCTTCGGCAGCGTGAGCGTCAGGATGCCATCCTGATACTGGGCGCTGGCACCTGCGTCGTCGATCTCGCTGCCGAGCGAGAACGTGCGGCTGACTTCACCCGAATATCGTTCGCGGCGAATCACGCGCTCGCCTTCCTTCTCTTCCTTGTTGCGCTCCGACTTCGCATGGATGGACACGGTGTTACGGTCGAGCTTGACCTCGATATCCTGCTTTTCGACGCCCGGCAATTCGGCCTTGACCTCATACGCCGCGTCGGTTTCGCTCACGTCTATCTTCACGTGCCCCAGAGGCGACTCTTCGGGCGAAAGGCCGCGCAACGGGCGCAACAATCCCTGGAACATCTCGGATACGGGGTCGATGGAAAAAGGATCGAAACGAGTCAGGTTGCTCATCGCAGTCTCCTTGAGAGCACGGCTGAAAAATCACCGGTCGGCGTCTCGCGATCGGCTTGCATCTGGACTCCACAGCGTTTTTCCGGAGTACGGAACCACTGTAAATTTCTTCCCCTGAAACGCGATTGACATGAGTCAAGCCAACGCGCTTCGCGGGAGCCGATCAATCGGCCGGAACGCCTTCGAGCGGGCGGCGACGCGACAGCAGAAGCGGAACCTCCGTCAGTTCCGTCACGCGTCCGGACACCGTGCCGAGCATCCAGCGCGCAACGCCGCGCTGTCCGTGCGTGCCCATGAGAATTGCATCGGCCTTGCCGCGCGCCGCTTCACGCACGATTGCATGCGCGACGTCGTCCCCTGTTTCATCGGTGTGAACCATCGTGGCATCGAATGTGAAGTCCTGCGTGCTCCAGGATTGCGAAAACACGGTGCGTGCCTTCGCCAATGCCGTCTGGCCTTCTTCACGAAAAGCGTCCTGAAGCGACGCACGGGAGGCGGCGTCGGTTCCCTGGGCGGAACGATCCACGACATAAATCGCTTT
This sequence comes from Caballeronia sp. 11_S32, assembly GCF_056930355.1. NCBI lineage: Bacteria > Pseudomonadati > Pseudomonadota > Betaproteobacteria > Burkholderiales > Burkholderiaceae > Caballeronia > Caballeronia sp. 11_S32. Next base: position 167,128 of record NZ_JBXOWH010000001.1, on the reverse strand, counting down.
CACGTGCGCGCCCGGCTCGGCGATCCTGAACCCCGCGCGCAATGCTTCCAGCGAAGCGGGACTGCCGTCCACGGCGCACAGTAATCGCGCGGGACGTGCGGTCAGCTTGCGCACACGCTGCTGCGGCAACACCAGCATCGAGCAATGCGCCATGCCCGGTGCATCTCGGGCTGCACGCTCGGTCCATTGCAGGATGCACAAGTGCTGTCGCGCGCCGAGCACCATGAGGTCCGCTCGCCAGGCCTGTGCGGCGCGCGTGAGGGCGTGAGCCGCGTCCCCGCCGCCATCGAACAGATCGGCGATATGCGTGTCCACGTCGATGCCCGCGCGCTTCAGGCACGCCTGCGCGTTGCTCACGCTCGCCTCGACGCCGCGCTGCAGGTGCGCATGGGCGCCGCTCAGGTTGAAGAACGCGAGGGGCGCGTGGGGAATCATCGCGCGGGCGTTTTCGAGCAGTCCGACAATGCGCACTTTCGTGTCCGCGTCGGCGAGCGAGATGACCAGCGCAGCGGCATCGGCGCAGTCTTCAGTCGAATCGATGCATAGCATGATGCGTCCAAAGGCCGCGCGTTGCTGGCGGTGAGTTGGCGTGTTGCTCATACGAACCTCTATGCTCGTGATCGAAGTGAAAAAAGGCGCGATCCTATCAATGCATGTGCATGCCGCCGTTGATCGCGAGGTCGGCGCCGGTGATGAACGCGGCTTCGTCGGTGCACAGAAACGCCACGAGCGCTGCAACCTCTTCGGGACGCCCCAGCCTGCCGAGCGGAATCTGCGGCAGGATTTTCGTGCGCATGACTTCCTCGGGCACCGACTCGACCATCGCGGTTGCGAGATAGCCGGGCGAGACCGTGTTCACGGTCACCCCGGCCTTCGCCACTTCGAGCGCGAGCGCCTTGGTGAATCCGTGAATGCCCGCCTTGGCGGCCGCGTAGTTCGCCTGACCGAACGCACCGCGCGATCCGTTCACCGAGCCGATATTCACGATCCGTCCAAAGCCGCGCTCGATCATCGCGCCGATGTACGGCTTGGTCATGTTGAAGAGCGCATCGAGATCGGTGCGCATGACCGCGTCCCAATCGGCCTTGGTCATTCGGGCAAAGCGCGCATCGCGCGTGATGCCGGCGTTGTTCACGAGGCAGTCGATGGCGCCGAACGCTTCGCCGACCTTCGCGGCGCAGCGCGCGCAAGAGTCGAAATCCGCGACATCGACTTCGTAAGCCGCGAATTCCCGGCCGTTTGCGCGCTCGCTTTCCAGCCACGTCCGCACATGGTCATTGCGCGGCGAAGAGGTGACCGCGACGCGATAGCCCTTGTCGTGCAGAGCGCGCGCGATGGCCGCGCCCAGGCCGCCCAAGCCGCCCGTTACCAATGCCGTGCGTTCATGCGACATGCTGATCTCCCTCCCTTGCATTGCACGACGCGACCGGCGCCGTGCGTACGCCCCGACTCTATTCGCAGTCGTCCCGGCACCGTTGATCCACATCAAGGGCATGAAAGCTTCCCTCAGCGAGCGCACCCCAGTTTGCACGAGCCGCGGCACTACTCATGCTCCATCGGTCCGCGGCGTTGACCTGGGTCAAACGGAGGCACACGCTCCGCGTGCACAGTCGCCTTCAACGACACGAGCCATTGCGGAGAAAAGAAATGACATCGCGCGCATTCGATCGCTTGTACCGGACCCGGGAACAGGTCACCAACGGTCGCATCGACCGTCCGAATTGAGCGTCATGCCCGAAACGCGCAGGAAGCGGAGTGGACGGCATCATTTGCGAGCCGTGGACGCGGCGATGCGCAGATCCGCCACTTATCCTCATCCGGCCGGACGCGTCGAGCGAATCGAGACGCATATCTCGATCGTCTATCTGGCGGGCCGCTTCGCGTACAAGATCAAGAAGCCGGTCGACCTCGGCTTCGTCGACTTCTCGAACTCGGCGGCACGCCAACGAGCATGCGAGGACGAACGCCGCCTCAACCGCAGACTCGCACCGCGCACTTATCTGCGTGTCGTTTCCATCGTGCGGCGCGGGCATGTGCTTCGAATCGAAGGCAAGGGTGTGGCGGTGGAACGTGCGGTCATGATGCGCCGCTTCGACGGCAGGCGAATCTTCGCTGCCCTGCTCGAAGCCGGCGCGCTCGACGGCGAAACCATCGAACGCGCGGCAAGCGACATCGCGGGCTTTCATCGGCGCGCGCCGCGTACGCCGCCGCATCGCCTGTATGGATCGGGAGCGTTTTGCGCGGGACAGCTTCGCGCGGTGCTGGACGACCTGAGCAAGATCGCACCGGGGCTTGTATCGACGCATCTCGCAGACTGGTGCGAGGCGGAAATGATCCGGCTCGATGCACACATCGAGCAACGACGCGCACAAGGTTTCGTGCGCGAATGCCACGGCGACCTGCATCTGCAGAACATCGTTCTGCAAGGTTCGAGACCCGTGATATTCGACTGCATCGAATTCGACGCAGGCTTGCGATGGATCGACGTGATGAGCGACGTGGCCTTCCTCGTCATGGATCTCGAAGCGCATGGCCGCGACGACCTTGCCGCACGCGCCCTGAACGCATGGCTTCTCGCGACGGGCGATTATGCGGGCCTCAAGGCATTGCGCCTCTATGTGGTCTATCGTGCGCTCGTGCGAGCACTGGTCGAAACCTTGAAGACCCATGCCCATGATGCGCGTCGCTATCTGCATACCGCGTCGCGTACGGCGCATGGCGGATCGCCATGTCTGCTGTTGTGCCACGGGTTTTCAGGCTCAGGAAAGTCTTCCGCGAGCGCGGGTCTGGCGCGGCTGATCCGCGCGGTTCGGCTCGTCAGCGATATCGAGCGCAAACGCGCGGCACCTTTCTCGCCACCGGAGGGCGGGCGCCTTCCGCGCGAGGCGTATGGCCCCGACGCCATCGACAGACAATATGACCACCTCCTGGAACTGACCCGCGACGTGCTCGAAGCGGGACTGACCGCCATCGCCGACGCCACGTTTCTCCGGCGCGCGCACCGCGAGCGCTTCATGCGACTGGCGAGCTCGCTGTCCGTGCCTGTGCTCATACTCGACTTCCACGCGCCCCGGCGCACGCTGCTCGCGCGCGTCGCCGCACGGGCGCAGGCGCAACACGCGCTTTCGGATGCGGACCTGTCCGTGCTGAACCTGCAGCTTTTGCATGCCGAGCCTTTGAACGCCGGCGAGCAAGGCATCGCGGAGACGATTCACACCGACGTCGATTTGGCAGCGTTCGGGGAGCGTGCATTCTGGCATCGGCTGCTTGCGCGGCTGGATCGAATCGCCCCCCGACCGAATCGCGACGTGCCGGTCGAATCCGGCTAGACGTCGATCGTCTTCGCAGCCTTGAGACGAATCCAGTTCATGCCTTCGCAAAGCCCGGCGAGCACCGCCTCGCGTTCGTTGTCGAAGGTATGCGCGTGCCTGAACCGATGCACGAAGCGCCCGCCGTCCACATTGCGATGCTCGACACTGATCGAACATTCGAAGCCTCGCGCCGTTTGCTCCGTGTTGCACGTGACGGTCCAGTCGGCATTGTCTATGGATCCCTTGAGCGACATGTCGGTTCTCCCTTGAAGCGAACACTGATTGCAGCGCGCAGCCGTCCTTACCGTTGCGGGACATACGTGCCAGGCGCGTCGATGATTCCGTGGGTTATGCACGGACGCGCGCCGGACACGCCGACTCTACGGGCGCCGAAAAGCGCGCCCTTGAGCCAGGTCAACGGATCACGGCATCGCTCGCCGCGTTGTATTCCCTTGATTTGAGTCAACCGGAACCCTGAGGGCCGCCCGCAGACTGGGTTCCACGCAATGATCCATCGTCTTTCGATGCAACCGGTCCCAGGAGTTCGCGATGAGCTACAAGAGCATCGTCGTCCATCTCGACGCAAGTGAGCGCGCGATCTACCGGCTCGAAACCGCCCTCTTGCTCGCGAAACGCTTCAAAGCGCATCTCGACGCGGTGTACGCAGTGTTCACGCCCGAGCCACGGGCTTTCAGCGTCATGGCCGGTTCCGCCGCGTGGTACGAAACGCATCAGAGCCAGCGTCAGGAACGTTGCCGCTCGCTCGAACGGCTATTCCATGCAGGCGTGGCCCGCGCGGGACTCTCCGGCGACTGGATCGAAGCGCTGCCACGCGCGCGTGACAAGGTCGCCCGACGCGGACGGTGCGCGGATCTCATCATCGCCGGCCAGGACGATCCGAACGATCCCGAGACCTATATCGCCGATCATTTTGCGGAGACGCTCGTCATGACGGCCGGACGCCCGCTCCTGCTGCTTCCGTATTCGGGCGTGTTCCCCAACGTGGGAGGCAATGTCCTCGTCGCCTGGGATGGCAGCCGCGAAGCGACACGCGCGTGGCACGACGCGTTGCCGTTCCTGAAGGAAGCGAGGCAAGTGACGCTCGTGACAATCGATGCAATGAAAGGCGAGCAGCCCGGCAGCCGCATCCCCGGCGCGGATATCGCGTCGACGCTCGCAAGGCACGACGTGCGCGTGACCGTCCGCGAAACGGATAGAACGTCCGACGCGTCCGTGGGCGACGCGCTGCTTTCCGAGGCCCGTAGCGTCGGCGCCAACCTCATCGTGATGGGAGGCTACGGCCATGCGCGCTGGCAAGAAGTGGTTCTCGGCGGCGCCACCCGGACCATGCTGCACTCGATGACAATGCCCGTCCTCATGTCACATTGAAAGTACCCTCTTCCACTTCGACGAGTCCGCCATGTCCACCGACGGCTGACAGCCGTTCGTCCGAGGCCAACATGAGCAACGATGACGGCCGGAGTCCCGCACTGGCGAACGGTTCGTCCGCTCGGCAAGCCCCCTCGCGCCAGGCGATCGCGCAGGCGACTCTGTCCGGAGCCGCACTGTTCGCCTTGTGGTGGATCGGCATTCAGTACCTGCCCTCGATCTGCCCGCTCGGCACCCCAGCGAGAGCATGGTCGCTGGCGGGCGCCGCAACGTGCGCCCTTCTGCTCGCGAGCCTCGTCTTTCTCCTTGCGTCGCAACGCGCCAGGCGGGTGAGCGCCGGTCAGGCGACCATGACCCGCGCACGGCTCGACGGCATCATCCGGTCCACGACGGACGCCATCATCACGATCGATTCGGCGCAGCGCATCCTCATGTTCAATCCGATGGCCGAACGTGTCTTCCGTTGCACCGCGAGCGATGCTATCGGCGCTCCGCTGTCGCGCTTCATCCCCGAGCGTTACCGCACGGCGCACGAGCATCAGGTGCGGCACTTCGGCAAGACGGGGATATCGGATCGCCAGATGGGCCCGCAGCGCGTCTTGTACGGGCTGCGCGCGGACGGCGAGGAGTTTCCCATCGAGGCATCGATATCGCAGGTCGACGATGACGACGGCAAGCTGTTCACCGTGATCCTGCGCGACGTGACCGAGCGCGTGAAGGCCGACGCGGAGCTCAAGCAGTCGCGCGAGGAATTGCGTGCGCTTTCCGTGAACCTGCAGCGAGTACGTGAGCAGGAGAAGAGCCGGGTCGCGCGCGAATTGCACGACGATCTCGGGCAGACGCTCAGCGCGCTCAAGATGAATGTATTCGCACTGCACGCAGAGCTCGGCACCCATACCTTGCTGACTGAAGACACCGTGACTCAGTTGCAGCGCATGGTTGGCCTCATCGATCGCAATATCGCCTCGCTCAGATCCATCGCGGCGCATCAGCGGCCCGTCATGCTCGATGATCTCGGGTTGCCGGCGGCCATCGACTGGCTGGTCGAGGATTTCGTGCAACGCCATGGGATCGACGTGAGACATCGCCTCGATACCGGCGATCTCGGGTTCAACCCGGACGCCGCGACGGCGGTTTTCCGCATCGTCGAAGAAGCGCTGACGAATATCGTGCGCCATGCGCATGCGAGTCGAGTCGATGTCTCGCTCAGCGCCGACGACGACAACTGCGTGCTGCGCGTCGGCGACAACGGCGTAGGCGCCCCCGCCTTGCCGGCTGCGAGCAGCCAGTCCTTCGGTCTGCTCGGCGTGCGCGAACGGGCGAATGCACTGGGCGGCCGCGTCTTCATCGACTCGATGCCGGAGACCGGCTTCGTGCTCACAGTCGTCCTGCCGCGCGAGGCGGTGCGTGACCAGGCATCGCAGCCATGACCACGAGAGGCCGCGCATTCGAAGTCCTTCGAGCCTGAGCGTTCGTCCGTCCGTCAGGATTTCCTTACACGCCTGCCGAAATTCCCTACCGCACTTTCCGCCATCGCCGATTTAGTTTCCAGACAGCGAGGCCAATAATTCGACGTATGGATTCATCGGCCGCGCATCGAGACGCTGAGTTCCACGGCATCTGTCGCCTGCGCGCGAACCCGGTTCGACAGGAGATGCAGCATGTTCCCAGTGAGCGAAGGCAGATCCATCGCCCGGCAATCCGAAGCGCCGGCACCGCGCCGCGCGTTTCAGATCGCCGATGTCACTCCTACCACCGAAACGCGCAAGGGCTCGCGCTGTTCGACCTGCTCGATGCAGCATGTCTGCATGCCGAGCGGTCTGTCGCCGGATGAATACGAACGGCTCGACGCGATCATCTGCGCAACCCGAACCGTGCGGCGCGGCGAGACACTGTATCGATTCGGCGATGCCTTCCAGAGCGTGTACGCGGTGCGCAGCGGCTGCTTTAAAACCGTTGTCATGCATCGTGACGGCAATGAGCAAGTGACCGGCTTCCATCTGGCAGGAGACGCGCTCGGGCTCGATGGCGTGAGCGCCGACCACCACGGGTGCGATGCGATCGCGCTCGAAGACAGCGTCGTCTGCATCATCCCGTTCGACCTGCTCGAACTGCTGTGCCGCGAGGTCAGGACGATCCAGCATCACGTGCATCGCCTGATGAGCAGCGAGATCGTGCGGGAATCCAACCTCATGATGTTGCTCGGCACGATGACGGCCGAGCAACGCGTCGCGGCATTCCTGCTCAACATCTCGACGCGCATGAAGGCACGCGGCTATTCACCCGCGCAGTTCGTCTTGCGCATGACGCGCGAGGAGATCGGAAGTTATCTCGGCCTCAAGCTGGAAACCGTGAGCCGGATGTTCTCCAAATTGCACAAGGCCGGCGTAGTCGATGCACGCGGCAAGGAAGTGCGCATCCTGGATCAGGCCGGTCTCGAACGCGTTTAGCGCCTTAGCCGCGATTCGACCGCGATTGGTGCGTATACCGCTTCGGCGTTTGCGTTGGCGGCTTTCCCAGCGTTGATTCAGATCAACGAGCGGGACGAGCGGACTCGCATCATCACGGTGTGCCCAATTCGGTCTATCAGTCATGTTCACTCGCCTTTCCCATGATTTCTGCCCGCAACGCGATATCGTCCACGATGTCTTCCCTATTCGCGCCCGGCATGTCGCACTGGCAGCGCTTCTTGCAGCGCTGCTGCTTCTCGCCTCGCGGGCGCTCGCCCAATCCGAGCCGACCGCGCTCATCGATCAGCAGCATTGCATGTTCTGCCACACGAACGACGCCCCTTTCCTCGCCCCGTCGTTTCAGCAGATCGCCAACCGCTACCGCAATGACCCCCATGCGCAAGTCATGCTCGAACATAAGCTTCGTGTGGGCGGCCGGGCGCACTGGGGCGATATGGCCATGCCCTCGCCCGCGGAGCGCGGCGGCCCGCTCTCACCCGAAGACGCGCATACGCTGGTCGAATGGGTGCTGCGTCATTGACTCTCTTTCGAAGGAAATCGACGATGCGCATCACCATCAAACTCGATGCATTCGATCACGCCAGCGAATCCTCTTTTGCTGTCCTATGGCTCGATAGTGAAAGCGGCCGCTGGTCTCGTGAAGGCCACGATCGCCTTGACGTTCCGCCGTGGGGAACGTGGCAATCCACATCGGCCGGCACGCTGTTGCTCGATCCCAGCGCGTCGGACGTTCTGCTCATGCTCCACGGGCTGCGGCTGAACGCACCCGAATGCGCCCCCGCCGATGAAGACGCACCCGAGCCAGCGGCCCGCGAGAGAGGGGAATCCCAAAGAGGCCGCGCCGATTATTTCGGCTGCGGCGGGAACAGCGAACCTCGCACTGCAAACGCCGGGCACTGGCATATCCAGTGCATCGATCGCGAGACCACCATTGCCGAGCATGAGCTTTTCTCCGACGAGCCGGACGCGATCGGAGACCGCCCGCCGAATGCCGGCGATCCCGGTTCGCCGGCAACGTGAGATAACGTCGATACACCTTATGCCGGCCCGATGCGCCTTCGCCGAAGCAGACGCATGGCATTCTCGAATGCCTGATGAATGGCGATCGCCAAATCCGGGTCTGAGCCTCGCTCGATTGGAATGAGGTTGAACTCGCGCGTCACCAGATCGAGCCTCGCATCGTAGCGTCCACCCCCCGACTGGTCTCGATACGCCTCGACCGTCAGATGGCAGTTGACGATGTCTTGCGCGGCGCGTTCGAGCCGAACGAGTTCGACGCCGGCCTCGCGTTCGACATCGTTGGTGCCGACGAAGCCCAGATAGGCAATCTGCATTCCGAGGCCCATGACGTTTTCTCTCCCGCCAACATTTATCGTTGTCGCTTGCCTTGTGGCCTGACGTCCGACGCGCACATTGCGACGTTACATCATCCTCCGCTCTCGACGCTTTCCGGGATTGACTCACATCAAGCCGCGCGCGATCACGCTGCATCGTCCGCTTGCCCGACGACGGGCGCCGCGCTGGCGACTGATCGCATGCTCCGGACAAGCGGCCAGAAAGCGCCGCGCCGTTGACCTGAGTCAAGCGGTGCGTCATGCCGCATCCGTAGACTCGATGACTGCATACTTCGCATCGAAGGCATCGAGGTGCTGCTGTCTCACCGACGCGGCTGAAGGAGAAGACTTCATGAACTGGAAAACCATTCTCGTCCATCTGGACAACAGCCGGCGTTGCGAAACGCGCACGCAGTTCGCCTTGGATATCGCACGTCGTTTCGATGCTCACGTCATCGGGCTCTATCTGGTCTGTCAGGATCTGGTTCATCACATGTTCGAGCCCGCCGAGGCCTTGCAACGCACCGCCTACGAAGAACAACGTCGAACCGCGCTCGACAAGGCGCGCGCAGCGTTCGAGCACGCGGCACAGTTGGCGGGCGTCAACGCGGAGTGGCGCGCGCCGGGAGGCTCCGTGCTCGATGCGGCTACGTTGCATGGACGTCATGCCGATATGATCGTGCTCGGACAGGACGATCCCGACGATCCCGAGGCGTTCATTGCCCGGCATTTCGTCGAGGATGTCGTGATGGGTTCCGGGCGCCCTGTTCTGCTCGTGCCGCGTGCCGGCGACATCAGGAGTCTCGGCGAGAACGTGGTCATCGCGTGGGACGACAGTCGTGAAGCCGCGCGCGCGGTGGCCGATGCGCTGCCCGTCTTGCGCCGCGCGCGCTTCGTCGAGATCATGACCGTCGAGCGACATCGAGATGAAGAAGCACCCGCGGGCATCGAGATCTCTGCTTATCTGGAACGTCAAGGCGTGCGCGCGAGCTTTTCATCGACGCCTCGCGTGCGTGGCGAAAACACGGGGCTGACGTTGATGGACAGAGCGAACAGTGTGCATGCCGATATGTTCATCGCGGGCGCTTATGCCCATTCGCGTGGACTGGAACGGGTGCTCGGCGGCGTCACGCGCACGCTCATCGAGACATCCACGCTGCCGGTTCTGCTGTCGCATTGAACGGCGGCGAAGCGATGCCCGGCTGTGTTCTAATCCGCGTTTTTCCAGATCGTGTATTGCACGACCGCAACCGCGACGAGGATAACGGCCAGCACCACGACAACCACCAAACCGATAACCTTGGTCATTGCATCAGCTCACAAAGTATTGCGTCGAAGGCTCAGGTTACGACGCGCGATACCGTAGCTGATTGACCTGGGTTAAATCCAGCGCGGCTCGAACGAAAACACCAACTGTGTCGCTCCATTGCGCCCTATCGGCCCGGCGCGCTCGCCCCATTGCAATGTCGAAATAATCGCTGGCGACCGCGCAAAAGAAGTGCGATGCTGACCGTCAGTCAGGGTACTAAGGTATTGGACGAGAGGCGTTGAGGGACGCAGCATGTCAGAAGCTCGTGCAAAGCACGAACGGTCGCTCGAAGACGAGGTCGCGGAACTCGTGTCGACCGATCTGCACATCGTGGCCGGCGACCGGCGGATCGCCGAACTGGCCGTGCTGGCAAATCGTCCCAACAGCGCGGATGGCCATGCCACGACGCGGAGAGTGATCGAGACGATTACGGAGTCGGTCCGGCGTCTGCGCGCTTTCCGTGCCGTCGTCGTCGATGTGATTCTGACCTACGACACGAATCACAATCGCGCCGCGGGTTCGACCGCCGACGATATCCACGCGATTTTTCGCGCCGATGGCGACTTGGGCGAACTGGCCCGGGCAATCGACGCCGAAATGTGCACGCTCGTGACGCAACATGGCGCGCCAATCGGGCCCGACGGCGCCGAAGACAGAGTGAATCGCTATCGAGAGATCGAAGCGCTTCAGAGCGCCTTGCAGCTGCTCGGCGTCGGCCGGCACGCGATGCTTCCCTATATCGAAGGTCCCATCGGCGACTCATCGGGCTAGACCGAGGAGCCAAGTTCATGTCCTATCACTGGCTCGAGTGGCAACGCGGCATGTTCGACGCATGGAAGGGCGTCGCACCGCCCGCCATGAACTTCTATCCCTGGCTCGCGAGTGCCGCAGGCGCCAACACCGCGCCGCCGCCGTTTGCCATCGGTTGTATCGAGGATGGCAACGAGACATGTCCCGTCGATGAGTGTGTAGTCGACCATGTGCCGTTCTGTTCGCTGCGGCGTTTCTCGCGCGCATGGCCCGCGCAAAAAAGCGAAGACAGCCGCGCGCCGAGAGAAGCGGTCTTCGTGTGCGCGCCCCTTGCCGGGCATCATGCGGTGATGATGCGGGAATCGGTCGAATCGCTACTGCAGCACGCGGACGTGTATATCACCGACTGGATCGACGCGCGCGACATCGCGCCCGAGGCAGGTCCGCTGAGTCTCGAGGACTACGTGCTCACGCTGGAGCGCTTCGTGCGGCGCGCTCAGCAGGAAGCCGGTGCGCTGCATCTGCTCGCCGTGTGTCAGGCGGCACCGCCGGCCCTCGCCGCCGCTGCCTTGCGCGCCGACGCGGGAGACGAGCCGCTTGCGAGTCTGACGCTGATCGGCGGTCCGGTAGACGCACGCCTGAATCCGACCGCACTCGAGCGATTCGCACAGAGCCGTGAGCGCGCATGGTTTAGCGCATGGGTCATCGATACGGTTCCCGCGCCCTATGCCGGCGCGACACGACGGGTATATCCCGGCTACCTGCAACAGGCGGGGATATTGACGGGGCATCCCGAGCGGCAGTTCGCGCTTGCAATCCGCTACTGGATGAGCGCCATTCGAGCGTCCGCTGAGCCTCTCGCGCAGGCGCAGCGTGCGTTCGACGAATATGCGGCGGTGCTGGACATGCCGGAGGCCTATTTTCTCGACACCATCCAGGTCGTCTTCCAGGAGGCCCTTCTTGCACGCGGACTGTGGCGCATCGGTGGGCGGCCGGTTCGACTCGCGGCGCTGTCCGGCCTGCCGCTCTATACGGTCGAAGGTGGTCGTGACGACATCACCGGTGCGGGCCAGACCCACGCCGCGCATGCGCTTTGCGCGAACACCGGCGCGGCGCGAAGCCGCCTGACCATCGACGACTGCAATCACTACGATCTCTTCACCGGCCCGCGCTGGCATGACATCGTTCAGCCGGCTCTGCGAAAATTCTGGCGCTCGCTCGACACGCCCTGTCATGCGCACAACCCGGAATGAATCAGTCAGTCTCTTCGGAGCCGTCGACAAAGCGGGAAAGCAATCGCTCCAAGCGTTCCCGCTGCCGTGGAATCAACCCCGGCGTCGATCGAACTTCGATCACTCGAGCGCGCCAATAGGTTCGCGCAAACATCGAATCGGCGCCCTCTCCCGCGAGGACTCGCTCGAGATGGTCGATCTCGCTATCGACACTTCTGGGCGCGCAAATGCTTCCGCGTCCCAGTTTCGGGGACGAAGTTCTCTTCATTGTCTCTCAGGTTCATTGTGCCGACGAAGCGTTCACGCCTGCCTTCGCCGTACCTTTCTGCAAGGTATGTTCTAAATGTGTAGAAAGCCTACATCAAAAGGAACGCGTGGTTGGAGAGGGTAAATGCGGATTTTGCGGAGCCTCGCTTATCCGCCAAAGCTTGCGGATACTTTCCGTGCGCGCGTTCAATGTGGCCGCGGCACCATGACGCGCAACACCGGATGCCCGTCTACGCTTGCCAGCGGGAAGTACGATCGGCGCGTCGCCGCATCGACGTATACGACGTGAGCATTCGGGCCCAGACGACCCGCGCCGGACTTCGTGACGCGTGCCCCTTCGATGCGGAACATCGATGCGACACCTGCTTCCCCTGCCACGTACACCGTGTTCGCGGACGCGTCGAAGGCAAGCACGTCGGGATCTCGTCCGACGTCGAAGGACTGGGTTACGCGCATCGCGCGCATATCGAGTATAAGCAACCGGCTGTTCCCTTCGCAGGCAATGAATGCAAGACGGGATTGCGGCACGATAAGCAAGCCGTGATTGCCGTTCGCGCCGGGCAAGCCGATCCGCGTGACGATTGTGTCCGTGGCCGGATCGATTTCCATCAGCTGCCGGCGCGTCTGGACGTTGACGAAGATATGCCCCGAGACGGGATCATATTGCGTGTTGCCCGCCTCACCGCCGAGCGCGATCGTCTTGACGCGCCGATTCGTCGAAACATCGATCACGGTCTCGGTCTTTCCCGCTTCATCGGAGACGTAAAGCTTGTGTGCTTCGGGCGCATAAGCCATGCCGTCCGGATAGACGCCGCCCGGCATGCGCGCGACGATCTTCAGCGTCTTCTCGTCGAATGCGATGATCTCGTTCGTCCCGGTCGCCGACGCGAACACGCGCGACAACTGCGGGACCACCAGCACGCCATGCACGGCATCGACTTGGGGTATCGTATCGACGACGCGCGCGTGTTGCGTATCGAAGACGACGATCTCGCCATCGCCCAGATGCGCGATGAACAACAGATGGCGTTCGGGATCTCCGCTTTCGTAGTCAAAGCGCGATGCGCGTCCGGGCAATGGAACATCCCCCACGTGTTGAAGCGGAAGATGCGTCACATCGGGCTCGTCCGCCGCCGAGGAAATGCGCGGCGTCAGTTGGGCCATGAATGCAGCAGCGAGCAGCAGTGCGCAACCGCGGCGCGAGGCCGAGCGTGGGCTATGTCGTAACGAGTCCATGCGCTTCCTCCGTCGAAACGGATCTGGCAATGCGCAGCGAGCAGTATCGCCGGCACCTCCTGTGCCATAGGGGCGAACATGATTTTCATCGCAATGTTCTTCCGGTATTGTGCGCCGGTTCTTGTCGGCGCCCTGGTCGCGACGGCTTCGGCGCAGGCCCAGCCTCCATCCTTCGATTCATTCGCCGTTCCTTCCGGCAGCGCCCCGCACGACGTCGCGCCGTCGCCGGACGGAACGGTGTGGTACACCGCGCAGGCACGAGGCGCGGTCGGACGGCTGGACCCGCGAAGCGGCAAGATCGACCCCGTCGCGCTCGGCGACGGGTCGGCACCGCACGGCGTCATCGTCGGTCAGGATGGGGCGGCATGGATCACGGACGGCGGGCTGAACGCAATCGTGCGCGTCGATTCGAAGACACTCGCGGTCAAGCGCTTTCCATTGCCCAAGGACCGGCGGAACGCGAATCTGAACACGGCGGTCTTCGATAGGCGAGGCCATCTCTGGTTTACGGGGCAAAGCGGAATCTACGGCGAGCTCGATCCGGCGAGCGGCCACATGCGCGTATTCGATGCGCCGCGTGGTCCCGGCGCGTACGGCATCTGCGTCACCGCTGACGGCAGCGTGTATTTCGCGTCCCTGGCTGGCAGCTATCTTGGCCGTATCGATCCGGTGAGCGGCGCGGCAGAGGTCATCGAGCCGCCAACACCGGATCAAGGCGCGCGGCGAGTATGGTCCGATTCGAAGGGACGCGTCTGGGTCAGCGAGTGGAATGCAGGAAAGGTGGGCATGTTCGACCCCGCAACACATCAATGGCGGGAATGGCCGCTGCCCGGCCCGAATCCGCATGCGTACGCGATATTCGTCGATGACAAGAACATCGTCTGGCTCAGTGAATGGAGCGCCAACGCATTAGTGCGCTTCGACCCGCGGACCGAGCGATTCGACACGCTTGCGCTGCCACGGCCACACGCGAACGTGCGTCAGATGATGGGGCGCCCCGGCGAAGTCTGGTTGTCCGAATCCGGCACCGATCATCTGTTGCGGTATCCGTCGGATAAAGCGCGTTCCGGCAGCGACTGACGGTGATCCGAGACAGTAAAGCCGGTCACGGCGGCGGTCCTTCAAAAGGCCGCTCTGAATGGAACGTCGGCAGATAGAACACGACGACAGACACACCCATCTGGATCAGGAAGAACACGAAGCCAAATACAGCACCGTGCGATTCGCAAGCGTCGCGATGAGGGCTCGTTTTTCGTCGGCATCGAGCCACGTCGCATCGGCTGGGTTGTCATCGAGATAGAAGTACGCTCATACTCCTGCGGCGGTCGCTGCGAGGCCTTCGAGCATGAACATCCGCTGATAGCCGAGCATGCCGTCGAAGCGCAACAGGTAACCTGACAACGGCGCACCGAACATGAACGCGAGCGGCGCGCCAAGGTAGAACAGGCCCATCGCCTTCGCGCGCCGTGCATCGGGAAACCAGTAGGTCAGATAGAGCATCACGCCGGGGAAGAAGCCCGCCTCGCACGCGCCCAGCACGAAGCGCAGCATCTGGAAACTCGTCGGTCCCTGCACGAACATCGTCGCCGAGGACACCAGATCAAGTCACCATGATGCGGCACATCCACCTACGCGCGCCGACCTTGTGCAACGCGAGATTGCTCGGCACTTCGAGCAACACATAAGCGATGAAGAAGATGCTCGCACCGAACGCGAACGCCGCATCCGAGATGCCAACGACATCATGAAGCGCCTGCTTTGCGAAGCCGACGTTTGCGCGACTCGATCCCACTCGTGAACCGATCGATCAAACGGCGTTGAACAAAAGATATCGCCAAAACTTGAACGCGCAGAAGACGACCCGTTCTTCGACGCGTTCAAGCGGGTCTTTTAGAAGCGGCTATTGAAATTACCTCCAAGACCTTCCCAGCTAGTGGGTCCCGGGAACCATGCGCCAGCCCATGCCTTGTGATACATCTGGTTGTCCGTGCCGAGGCCGAAGATGTCGAGGCGATTGTTGCCCCACGAGGTCACCGACGGCGGACTTGTGAACACACCACCCAGTCCTTCCCATCCGGTCGGGGACGGGAACCATGCACCGGCCCAAGCCTTGTGATACATCTGGTTGTCGGTGCCGATTCCGAAGATATCCAGCCGATTGGGCCCCCAGGACTCCACCGCGGGCATGCTGTTGAATACTCCTCCCAGCGGTTCCCATCCCCCCGGCGACGGAAACCATGCCCCTGCCCAGGCCTTGTGATACATCTGGTTGTCGGTCCCCAGTCCGAATATGTCGAGACGATCTGGCGCCCACGAAACGACGGCCGGGGGACTCGAGAACACGCCGCCCAGCGGCTCCCATCCTAGTCCTGACGGATGCCACGAGCCGTCCCAGGCCTTGTGGTACATCTGGTTGTCCGTGCCGAGCCCGAAGATATCGAGGCGGTTGAGACCCCATGAGACGACTGCGGGCGGGCAGGCGAACACGCCACCGAGGTATTCCCAGCCCGTGGGCGATGGAAACCAGCCACCGGCCCATGCTTTGTGATACATCCCGTTATCAGTGCCGAGACCGAAAATGTCGAGACGGTTGCTGCCCCATGACGCGGCCGCCGGAGGGCTGTTGAAACGCCCGCCCAGCGCTTCCCAGCCGCCCGGAGACGGAAACCATCCCCCGGCCCAGGCCTTGTGATACATCTGGTTGTCTGTGCCGAGGCCGAAGATGTCGAGCCTGTTCTGAGCCCATGAAACCGCGGAGGACTGACTGCTGAATACGCCTCCCAATCCTTCCCATCCGGTCGGCGAAGGAGACCAGAAGTTGCCATTCCAGGCCTTGTGATACATCTGGTTATCGTTGCCGAGACCAAAAATATCGAGGCGATTCGGGCCCCACGAAACGCTCGAGACGGCCGACTTCTGGCGCCCGACCTGAGCGACGACCGGCGTCATGGCGCTCAACGCTGCCAGCCCGCCGATACCAAGCAGCGTCGCCTTGCCCATCGTTTCCAGAACGTCGCGCCGCGTCACATTCCTCGTCGTATGCATGAGCCCTCCTTTGGCCAGAGGCCATTAGGAAATCGGATCCCCGCTCAGTCTGTTCTTGTTGCTACGGACGTCGAATAAGTGCCGACGCCATTCGGTCGCGAGCGCGCGCAGCCGCCTCCTTCCAATCAAGGGAGTTCGTCGATTCGCCAGATTGAGTTCTATCGAACGTGCGCAATTTTTTTGTCGCGTCTGCGCGTTCGATACCGCGTCGTCTCGCTGGAATCAGATCATCGTCGGGTAGATGAAAGGCGATGGCCGGAAGCCATCCCTCAGGTCCACTGATGGTTTTATGGCCGGTGTCTCAAACAATAGATCGTTTACGGTGAACTTCAAGCCTGTCTATCAGCTGGCAATGCGTACCTTTTTTGACGGCGTGCGAGCACCAAAATTTATCTAGATAACAGTCCGAAATATTATGAACGTCCGTGAAGAATCTAAAGGATTTAACTGCATACGTTACTCGTTCCGTTTGTGATTGTTACATCGAGCCTTACCCGGGAGACTGGGTCGAGACTTTCCAACCATCCGCCTATATCATTCGCACAATTGATAGTCTTCGAGTGCCGTTTCTGTACTGCGCACCGCTCACGTTCCGCTTTGGCGACGACGCCTGGGCGATGCTACGTTCCCGCTCACGTCATGTGGACGACACATTCAATCACAATGGCTTATCGGGGTCGCAATACAACGTATATCCCCGTCGCTTCGTGCTTGCCGTCACGCGTTTAAATTCGCGCGAGGTATTAAAAACGCCGTGAATCAAGGCAGCTGGACCAACTCACATTGCTTGCTACAAGATGATTGTCGCGCTCGAAGAGACGCGATAGAGGAAGTGGCCGAATGAAACTGATCGCCGACAAAGCGAGGTTCCCATTGAGATCGCCATATGCGCCTTGCATCGTCCTCACTCGCTGAAACAACTGCGTTCCAGAGCAAGATCATGGATCGCGGACGTTTCCCCGCCATCGCGCGCGCACTGCACCAGTTCCATCCCCGCCTCGTTGTTCGCTTAAACATTGTTCAAAGCCCGTCTCGGCATCGATACCGGACTTGCGGCTGAATGCGAGGGTTACCGAGGGCTCCAGTTACGCCCCGCCCGTCAATTTACTTGACATCTAAACTATCAAGACCTAAATTATCGACTTAGGGAGACACCAGTCGGAGAGCAAGCATGCGCATCGTCTGCATCGGCGGAGGCCCGGCGGGCCTGTATTTCAGCCTTTTGATGAAGCACCGCCACCCCACTTACGACATCACCGTGGTGGAACGCAACCGTCCTTACGACACATTCGGATGGGGCGTGGTCTTCTCCGATCAGACCCTCGGCAATCTGCGCGCGGCAGACCCGCAAAGCGCCGACGCCATTCTCGGCGCCTTCAATCACTGGGACGACATCGAAGTCCATATCAACGGCCGCACGATCCGCTCGTCGGGACACGGCTTCTGCGGCATCGGCCGCAAACGTCTGCTGAATATCCTGCAGGCGCGTTGCGAACAGCTCGGCGTGAAGCTCGTCTTCGAAACGCAGGTCACGAACGACGACGACTACGACGCCGACCTCATCATCGCGAGCGACGGCCTCAACAGCGCGATCCGTCAGAAATACGCGTCGACATATCGGCCCGATATCGATATGCGCGATTGCCGCTTCGTGTGGCTCGGCACGAACAAATGCTTCGACGCCTTCACGTTCGCCTTCGAAAAGACCGAATGGGGCTGGTTTCAGGCGCATGCCTATCGCTTCGACGAGAACACCTCGACGTTCATCGTCGAGGCGCCCGAGCGCGTCTGGCGCGCGGCGGGCCTCGCCGACATGAGCAAGGAAGACGGCATCGCGTTCTGCGAAAAGCTTTTCGCAAAGTATCTCGACGGCCATGCGCTGATCTCGAACGCCACGCATCTGCGCGGCTCCGCGCAATGGATTCGCTTTCCTCGCGTCGTGAATCGCGAATGGGTGCATTGGCGCGACGATGCGAACGGCAAGCGCACGCCCGTCGTCCTGATGGGCGATGCCGCGCATACCGCGCACTTCTCCATCGGCTCCGGCACGAAGCTCGCGCTCGAGGATGCCATCGAGCTCGCCAATAGCATCGACACCGCGTTCGCGAAGCAGGAAGGCGATCTCGAAGGCGCGCTCGAACACTACACGCAGGTGCGCAGCGTCGATGTGCTACGCATCCAGAACGCAGCGCGCAATTCGACGGAATGGTTCGAGCACGTGGACCGTTACGCGTCGTTCGAGCCCGAGCAGTTCGCGTATTCGTTGCTCACGCGCTCGCAGCGCATCTCGCATGAAAACCTGCGTGAACGCGATGCGCGCTATCTCGCCTCGTTCGAAGACTGGCTCGCCGCGCGCGCGGGCATCGAACGCAATGCGCAGCAACGTTCCGTTCCGCCGATGTTCACGCCCTTCAAACTGCGCGGCGTGACGTTGAAGAATCGCGTGGTCGTCTCACCGATGGCGCAGTATTCCGCCGTCGATGGCATCGCGGGCGACTATCACCTGGTGCATCTCGGCGCGCGTGCGATGGGCGGCGCCGCGCTCGTCATGACGGAGATGACGTGCGTATCGCCTGAAGCGCGCATCACGCCGGGATGTCCGGGCATGTATGCGCCGGAGCATCTCGCCGCGTGGAAGCGCATCGTCGATTTCGTGCATGCGCAATCGGATGCGAAGATCGGCATGCAACTCGGCCATGCCGGTGCGAAGGCATCGACGCGCGTGAGCTGGGAAGGCATCGATCAGCCGCTTCCCGAAGGCAACTGGCCGCTCGTTTCCGCTTCGCCGCAACAGTATTTGCAGGGCGTGAGCCAGTGGTCGCGCGAGGCGTCGCATGAAGAATTGCGCGAGATCGAAGCGCAATTCGTGCGCGCCGCCGAAATGGCCGCGCAAGCCGGCTTCGACTGGCTCGAACTACATTGCGCGCACGGCTATTTCCTGTCGAGCTTTCTCTCGCCATTGACCAATCATCGCACCGATGAATACGGCGGCTCGCTGGACCATCGCCTGCGTTATCCGCTCGAAGTCTTCAAGGCCATGCGCGCGGTCTGGCCGCAGGACAAGCCAATGTCCGTTCGCATCTCCGCGCACGATTGGGTTGACGGCGGCACGACGCCCGACGACGCCGTCGAAATCGCGCGCGCCTTCAAGACAGCGGGCGCGGACATGATCGATGTCTCGTCGGGACAGGTCAGCAAGCAGGAAAAGCCCGTGTTCGGCCGCATGTTCCAGACGCCGTTCGCCGATCGCATCCGCAACGAAGCGGGCATCGCGACGATCGCGGTCGGTGCGATATCCGAAGCGGACCATGTGAACAGCATCATCGCGGCGGGACGCGCCGATCTGTGCGCGGTGGCGCGTCCGCATCTCGCGAATCCGTCGTGGACCTTGAACGAAGCGGCGAAGATCGGCTACTTCGATATCGCCTGGCCGAAGCAATACGTCGCCGCCAAATCGCAACTCGAACGCAATCTGGAACGCGAGCGCGCGATGGCCGCCGACAATGCGCGCCTCACGCCGCAAGAACGCGCGCAACGCGCCGAAGGAACGGTCTGATCATGACAGCTCTCGTCGATAAACATGCGGTCGTGACAGGCGGCGGCAGCGGCATCGGCGCCTCGTGCGCAGCGGTGCTCGCGCGTGCCGGTGCGCGCGTCACGCTGATGGGCCGCGATATCGCGCGTCTCGAAGCGCAGCGCGATGCGATGCGTTCATACGGGGATGTGGCGTGCATCAGTGTCGACGTCACGAATGAAACGGCCGTGAAAGAAGCGTTCATGCGCGCAGGCCCCGTCGATCTGCTCGTGAACAACGCAGGCCACGCGCAGGCCGCGCCCTTCACGCATACCGATGCCGCACTGTGGCAACGCATGCTCGATGTGAATCTCACCGGCGTGTTCCTCTGCACGCGCGCCGTATTGCCCGCGATGCTCGAACGCGGTTATGGCCGCATCGTGAACGTTGCGAGCACGGCGGGGCAAATCGGTTACGCGTATGTCGCCGCTTATTGCGCGGCGAAGCATGGCGTCATTGGCCTCACGCGCGCGCTCGCCGCCGAAGTGGCGACCAAAGGCATCACCGTCAACGCGGTCTGTCCCGGCTATACCGAAACGGAGCTGCTGCGCGCATCGCTCGATCAGATCATGGCGAAGACCTCGCGCAGCGAACAGGATGCACGCGAGGCACTCGTCCGAAACAACCCGCAACGCCGCTTCGTGCAGCCGGAAGAAGTCGCCAACGCCGTGTTATGGCTCTGCGCGCCCGGCTCCGAAGCGATGAACGGCCAATCTATTTCCGTATCAGGTGGAGAAGTAACGTGACCCACGCCGCACGCAACAAGAAAACGACGACCGCGACGGAGCCGAAACCGCCGCGCAAGGGCATTGAAAAGCCCGCGGAGAACGTCGTCGATCTGGAGATGAGCACGGGCACCGACAGTCACATGGGCCTGCGCCTGTGGCTGCGCATGCTGACCACGACGAACCTCGTGCAAGCCGAATTGCGCAAGCGGCTGCGCACCGAGTTCGATACCACGCTGCCGCGCTTCGACCTGATGGCGCAACTCGAACGTCATCCGGAAGGCTTGAAGATGACGGAGCTATCGCGCCGCATGATGGTCACGGGCGGCAACGTGACGGGCATCACCGATCAACTGGAAAAGGAAGGCCTGGTTTCACGCTATACCGATCCGAACGATCGCCGCTCGACCAGCGTGCGTCTCACGCCGCAAGGCCGCGCCGCGTTCGACAAGATGGCGACCGCGCATGAGCAATGGGTCGTCGAGATGTTCGGCGGTCTCGAGCTGAACGAGAAGTCGCAGACGCATCAGCGGCTCGGCAAGCTCAAGCAACATCTGATGAAGACATTGAAGGACTGAAGGAGACAACGATGACCTCATCCGCCGCCGACGCGCTTCTCGCCGGCAACCGCACGACGCTCGCGGCCTATCGCGCGAAGCATTTCGGCTGGTCCGTGACGAACAACGTCGCGACCATCGTGCTGAATCGCCCCGAGCGCAAGAACCCGCTGACCTTCGAATCGTATGCGGAGTTGCGGGACTTGTTCCGCCAGCTCGCCTATGCAACCGATGTGAAAGCCGTCGTGATTCACGGCGCGGGCGATAACTTCTGCTCCGGCGGCGACGTGCATGAAATCATCGCTCCGTTGATCGATCTGCCGATGCCCGAGCTGTTGCTCTTCACGCGCATGACGGGCGATCTCGTCAAGGCGATGCGCCATTGCCCGCAGCCGGTCATCGCCGCCGTCGATGGCGTGTGCGCAGGCGCGGGCGCGATTCTCGCGATGGCCTCCGATATGCGCCTCGGCACCGCGCGCAGCAAGCTCGCGTTCCTGTTCGCGCGCGTCGGTCTTGCGGGCTGCGACATGGGCGCGTGCTCGATCCTGCCGCGCATCATCGGTCAGGGGCGCGCATCGGAGCTGCTGTTCACGGGCCGTGCCGCGACCGGCGACGAAGGCTACAACTGGGGCTTCTATAACCGCCTCTGTGCGCCGGAAACGCTGCTCGACGAAGCCGCGAAACTCGCATCGGAACTCGTCGCGGGCCCGACCTTCGCGCACGGCATCACGAAAAAAATGCTGCATCAGGAATGGAGCATGAGCATCGACGAAGCGATCGAATCCGAAGCGCAGGCGCAGGCGATCTGCATGAGCACGCGGGATTTCGAGCGCGCGTATCGCGCATTCGCAGCGAAAACGCGCCCGGTGTTCGAAGGAGACTGAATGAACGCCGATCTTCACAGCGCGCTGGCGTGGCCCTTCTTCGATGAGCGTCATCGCGAACTCGCGCGCAATGCCGATGCATGGGCTGCCGCGCATCTGAAGCATGTGGATCACGCCGATACCGACGCGACCTGCAAGCGCCTCGTGCGCATGCTCGGCGATGCGGGCTGGCTCAGGCATTGCATCGGCGGCACGCAATACGGCGCATCGAATGACACGATCGATACGCGCGCCGTGTGTCTTCTGCGCGAAACGCTGGCGAAGCATGACGGCCTTGCCGATTTCGCCTTCGCGATGCAAGGGCTCGGGTCCGGCGCGATCTCGCTCGCGGGCACCGACGAACAGAAGGCGCGCTACTTGCCGCGCGTTGCAAGCGGCACGGCGTTGGCGGCATTTGCGTTGTCGGAACCCGAAGCAGGTTCGGACGTCGCGGCCATGTCGCTCGATGCACGGATCGATGGTGACGCCTACATGTTGAACGGCGACAAGACCTGGATCTCGAACGGCGGCATCGCGGACTTCTATGTCGTGTTCGCGCGCACCGGCGAAGCGCCCGGTTCACGCGGCATCAGCGCGTTCATCGTCGATGCGGACACGCCGGGCTTGCGCATCGCCGAACGCATCGACGTGATCGCACCGCATCCGCTCGCGCGCCTGCACCTCGACAACGCGCGCGTGCCGCGCAGCCAGATGCTCGGCGTGCCCGGCGAAGGCTTCAAGATCGCGATGCGCACGCTCGATATCTTTCGCACGTCGGTGGCGGCTGCATCGCTCGGCTTTGCGCGCCGTGCGATGCAGGAAGGACTCGATCGCGCCGCATCGCGCAAGATGTTCGGCCAGACGCTCGGCGATTTTCAACTGACGCAGGCGAAGCTCGCGCAGATGGCGTTGACCATCGACACGAGCGCGCTGCTCGTCTATCGCGCCGCCTGGCTGCGCGATCAGGGCGAAAGCGTCACGCGCGAAGCCGCCATGGCGAAGTGGCATGCGAGCGAAGGCGCGCAGCAAGTCATCGACGCGGCCGTGCAGTTGTGGGGCGGACTCGGCGTGAAGAGCGGCACGGCGGTGGAATCGCTGTACCGCGAGATTCGCGCGCTGCGCATTTACGAAGGCGCGACGGAAGTGCAGCAGTTGATCGTCGGACGGGATCTGTTGAAAGCGCATGGAGACGCCCAGCGATGAAGCCAACCTTCGATATGCCGATGCGCATCCGCTTCGCGCACTGCGATCCGGCGGGCATCGTGTACTTTCCGCAATACCTCGTGATGACGAACGCGCTCGTCGAGGACTGGTTCAACGATGCGCTCGGCATCGACTACGCAACGATGATAGCCGGGCGCCGCGTCGGGCTTCCCATCGTCAAGCTCAATTGCGAGTTCTCGAGGCCTAGCCGCATGGGCGAAACGGTGACGCTTTCGCTTGCCGTCGATTCGATCGGACAGCGCTCGATCCGCATCGATATCGTCTGTCATTGCGATGGCGAAGTGCGCTTTCACGCGAAGCAGGTTCTGGTGACGACATCGCTCGACGATGGCCGCTCGATAGACATTCCCGGCGACATAGCCCGCGCAATCGAGCAGTTCGCGCCCGGCACGAGCCGCGTATCGGCAGGGTCTGTTCAGATATGAAACGCGCATGCGAACGCCCGAAACCGGCTGTAGTGCAAGGAGCGCGGCGCGCCGTTTGGCGGCCCCAAACAAGCGACGCGCGACGCCGCAATACGGCCGATTTCGGGCGTTCCCCAAGAATGAATTTTTCTAGTCAGGGGTTGCCCCGTAAAGGGCCGCTCGCGGCGTCATGCTCCTCGCGAATACGCCCGGTATTAGCTTCGTCGCATTCCTTGCGATCGGCCCTTTACGGGGCAGCGCATGCGCGTTTCATATCTGAACAGACTCTAGTGGAGACACGCTCATGAAAAAGACGCTTCTGCCTTCGGGCTGGGTCAAGCCGCGCGGCTATGCGAACGGCGTCGCGGTGCGCGGCACGCAGGTGTATATCGCCGGGCAGATCGGCTGGGACGAACAGGCGCGCTTCGTCAGCAAGGAATTCGGCGCGCAGGCCGCGCGGGCATTGCGCAATGTCGTTGACGTGCTGCGCGAAGCGGGCGGCAAGCCCGAGCATCTCGTGCGCATGACATGGTACGTCACCGACAAGCGCGCATATCTCGCGGCGGCGAAGGAAATCGGCGCGGCGTTTCGCGAGCTGATCGGCGATTACGACATCGCGATGAGCGCGGTGCAGGTGGTCGCGCTCATCGAAGACGAAGCACTGGTGGAAATCGAAGCCACGGCTGTCATTCCCGACTAAGCGGAGAGCACGATGGAACGGTCAGCACATGTCGATACATTCGCGCGCGATCATTTGCCGCCGCAGGATCAATGGCCGGTGTTCATGCTCGACAACGCGGATGTCGCCTACCCCGCGCGCATGAATTGCGCGACGGAACTGCTGGAGCGCGCGATCGAAAGCGGTCACGGCGATCGTCCCGCGATCTGGTCCGATGTGAACGGCGCGCCGCATGCAACGAGTTATCGCGAGTTGCGCGCGCTCGTGAATCGCAGCGCGCATGTGCTTGTCGATGAAATGGGCTTGCGTCCGGGCAATCGCATACTTCTGCGCGGCCCGAATACCTTGCAGATGGCCGTCGCGTTCTTTGCGGCGTTGAAGGCGGGACTCGTCGTCGTGCCGACCATGCCGCTGTTGCGCGCGAAGGAGCTCAAGCAGATCATCGACAAGGCGCACATTTCCGCGGCGCTATGCGACGTGCGCCTCACCGAAGAACTGGCACGCTGCCGCGAGCCAGGCGGCGAGTTCCATTGCGAAACGCTCGCGCAAGTCCTCATGTTTCACGACGATGCACGGGGCTCGCTCGAATCGCTCGCCGCATCGAAGCCCGATCATTTCGAGGCATGCGATACCGCCGCCGATGACGTGTGCCTCATCGCGTTCACGAGCGGCACAACGGGCGCGCCGAAGGGCTGCATGCATTTTCATCGCGACGTGATTGCGATGTGCGATCTCTTCCCGCGCCACATCCTGAAGCCCACGTCCGACGATGTGTTCTGCGGCACGCCGCCGCTCGCGTTCACGTTCGGGCTCGGCGGCTTGCTGTGCTTTCCGCTGCGTGCCGGTGCATCGACGGTGCTGCTCGAAAAGCTCACGCCCGAAACGCTGCTGCAAACCGTCGAGCGCTTTCGCGCGACGATCATGTTCACCGCGCCGACGTTCTATCGGCAGATGGCGCCGCTCATCAAAAGCTTCGATATCGCGAGCCTGAAGAAGACCGTGTCGGCGGGCGAGGCCTTGCCCGATTCGACGCGCGCATTGTGGCGCGACGCGAGCGGCATCGAGATGATAGACGGCATCGGCGGCACGGAAATGATCCATATCTTCATCTCGTCCGCGGGCGATGACGTGCGCGAGCATGCGATCGGGCGCGCGGTGCCGGGTTACATCGTGCAGGCCGTCGACGATGCGATGCAGCCCGTGCCGCCCGGAACGATCGGCAAGCTCGCGGTGCGCGGCCCGACAGGCTGCCGCTATCTCGCCGACGAGCGTCAGTCGAAGTTCGTGCGCGACGGCTGGAATCTGCCTGGCGATTCCGTCGTCATCGATGAAGACGGCTACGTGTTCTATCAGGCGCGCGCCGACGACATGATCGTATCGGCGGGCTACAACATCTCCGGGCCGGAAGTGGAAAGCGTGCTGATGCAGCATGAAGCCGTCGCGGAATGCGGCGTGATCGGCGTGCCCGACGAAACGCGCGGGCAGATCGTGAAGGCGTTCGTCGTGCTCAATCCCGGCTTCGATCGCGACGATGCACTGATTGCCGAGTTGCAGGACTTCGTGAAGCGCAACGTCGCGCCCTATAAGTATCCGCGTGTCGTCGTGTTCCTCGATGCGCTGCCGCGCACCGAAACGGGCAAGCTCAAACGTTTCGCATTGCGCGCAATGTAGCGCGATCGCGAAACAAAAACGTTTGCTTGGTAGAGTATGGCTCACGCCCGCCGCGAGGCGGCTTGCCCACTCTTCCGAGCAAACAAGAAAAATGCTTTCGACGCAACGCCTCCTTGCCGTTTCGATCTTCGCCGCATTCGCAATGAGTTCGCAAGCCGCATCGGCTGCGGGCAAAACGCTCGTGTTCTGTTCCGAAGGCAGTCCCGCCGGCTTCGACTCCGCGCAATACACGACCAGCACCGATTTCGACGCGGGCGCGCACGCAGTCTACGATCAGCTCGTCGAATTCAAGCGCGGCACGCTCGATCTCGTGCCGGGTCTCGCTGAGAAGTGGGACGAGTCGCCGGATGCGAAGACCTTCACGTTTCATCTGCGGCGCGGCGTGAAGTTTCAGTCGACCGCGTGGTTCAAGCCCACGCGCGACTTCAACGCGGACGATGTCGTGTTCACGTTCAAGCGCATGATCGATCCGAACGAGCCGTTTCAGAAGGCGCATCCCGTCAGCTTTCCGTATCTGACCGATCTCGGCTACGACAAGAACATCGCCTCCGTCGACAAGCTCGACGACTACACCGTGCGCTTCACGCTCAAGACGCCGGATGTCGTGTTCGTGCGCAACATCGCGATGGAGTTCGCATCGATCGTTTCGGGCGAGTATGCCGCGCAATTGCTCAAGCAGGGCAAGCCCGAGGACCTCAATCAAAAGCCCGTGGGCACGGGCGCATTCGTGTTCCGCGACTATCAGAAGGATTCGACGATCCGCTACGACGCTAACCCGGCATACTGGAACCGGAAGGACGTGCACATCGACAAGCTCGTCTTCTCGATCACGCCGGATGCGGCGGTGCGCCAGCAGAAGCTGTCGAGCGGCGAATGCCAGGTGACGTCGTTTCCGCGCCCCGCCGATATCGCCGCGTCGAAGAACGATCCGAAGCTCACGGTGCTCTCGGGTGTCGGGTTCAACGTCGCGTATGTGGGCTACAACACGACGCACAAGCCGCTCGACAATGTGAACGTGCGCCGCGCGCTCGACATGGCTATCGACAAGCAGGCGATCATCCGGACGGTCTACGAAGGCGCGGCCACCGTCGCGACGAACCCGATGCCGCCATCGCAATGGTCGTATAACAAGGCGCTCAAAGACGCGCCGCACGATCCCGCGAAAGCGAAAGAGCTATTGAAGACAGCAGGCTTTCCGAACGGCTTCACGATCACGCTCTGGGCCATGCCGGTGCAGCGCGGCTATAACCCGAACGCGCGGCTGATGGCGCAACTGATTCAATCCGACTGGGCGAAGATCGGCGTGAAGGCGAACATCGTCACCTACGAATGGGCCGAGTACAACAAGCGCGCGAAGACCAACGGCGAGCACGATGCGATTCTCTACGGCTGGCTCGGCGATAACGGCGATCCCGACAACTGGCTCGGCACGACGCTCGGTTGCGATGCGGTTCACGGCAGCAACATGGCGAAGTGGTGCAACAGGCAGTTCGACGATCTGCTCGCGAAAGCGCGCCTCGTCACGGATCAGAATGCGCGCACGAAGCTCTACGAAGAAGCGCAGGTGGTCTTCAAGGATCAGGTGCCTTACACGCCGCTCGCGCACGCGAACATCTTCCAGCCTATCTCGAAGCGCGTGCACGGCTATCTGATCAGCCCGCTCGGCGGGCATCGCTTCGACGGCATCACGCTCGATTGATCGCTTACGTTATCAGCCGCCGCGATACCACGCGTCGATGCTGTCGCGCTGCTCGCGCTTGCCTGATTGCGTCTTGTATGCGTCGCCGCCGCCGACATCGGGCGAATCGCGCCTGACATCCTTCGCGCTCGTGGCATGAACGGCGTGCGTGCCGTGCGATACCGGCGCGACCTTGCCCTGGCAATGCATGTTCGCCGTGGCGCAATCGGCGGCGAAGGCGGAAGCGGCCGGCAATGCGGCGCTCGCGAACAGGATGAGGGCGAAGGCTTTCGCTTTCATGGCGACTCCAGTGAACGTGTCGATAAAAAAAGAGGCGCGATCAATCAACGCGTTCGCCGGACTCGAACATCGTGTTGAAGGCATCATCGCGCCCGCTTCGACAAGTGCATGGCCCATGCCAATCGCAATGGGTGCGTCGCTCCAATTCGCTGGAAGCCTTGATGGCAAAGGGAATGAGCGGGAGGCGCGGTCATCTGCGCAGAAGAGCATTGTCGGGGCGCGGCCAACGCTTGCGCCGCGCCGTGTGCGTCTCGATCCGACAGCACGAACGGGCGAGTGTCGTTTTCTGCCGATTTCCGGACGCGTGAGCGAAGGCAAGCACGTGCCGCGGTCCGCACACTCTATCGACCCATCATGCCGAGGGCCGCGCGCCTCATCGGCGACCTTCTGCTCGAACACATCGCCGTCCCGCGTGTTCGCCTTGAAAATCAGGAGTGAGACAATTGAGCCCCTCGCACGAGCGCAATGCCGGAATCAAACCTTCGCCGCCCCTCACGCTGGGCGATATCACCATCGTCGATCATGCGCTTCTGAAGCGTGCCGTGGGCGCGATGGCGCTCGGCAACGCCATGGAATGGTTCGACTTCGGCGTCTATAGCTATATCGCCGTCGTATTGGGCCAAGTATTTTTTCCGTCGAGCAGTCCGTCCGCGCAACTGATCGCGACCTTCGGGACGTTCGCCACCGCCTTTCTCGTGCGGCCGATCGGCGGCATGGTGTTCGGTCCGCTCGGCGACAAGATCGGCCGCCAGCGCGTGCTCGCCATGACGATGATCATGATGGCCGTCGGCACTTTCTGTATCGGCCTGATTCCGAGCTATAGCTCGATCGGCATCTACGCGCCCGTGCTGCTGCTCGTCGCGCGTCTCGTGCAGGGCTTCTCCACGGGCGGCGAGTATGGCGGCGCAGCCACGTTCATCGCCGAATTCTCGACCGATTCGCGGCGCGGCTTTTACGGCAGCTTTCTCGAAGTGGGCACGCTCGCGGGTTATATCCTCGGCGCGGGCACGGTCGCGCTGCTGACCGCGCTGCTCTCGCACGACGCGCTGCTTTCGTGGGGATGGCGCGTACCCTTCATGATCGCGGGTCCGCTCGGGCTCGTCGGCCTGTATATCCGCATGAAGCTCGAAGAAACGCCGGCCTTCAAGAAGGAAGCCGAGACGCGCGAAGCGCATGAACGGTCGCGCCCGAAGCAAACGTTCAAGCAACTGGTCACGCAGCAGTTCAAGCCGATGATGCAGTGCGTGGGCCTCGTGCTGATCTTCAACGTCACCGATTACATGGCGCTGTCGTACCTGCCGAGCTTTCTGTCGGCGACGCTGCATTTCGACGAAACCCACGGCCTCTTTCTCGTGCTGCTCGTGATGGTGCTGATGATCCCGATGACGCTCTTCGCGGGGCATCTCTCCGATCTGATCGGCCGCAAGCCCGTGATGATGCTCGGCTGCATCGGTCTCTTCGTGTTGTCGATTCCCGCGCTGCTGCTCGTGCGCACGGGCGCGATGCTGCCGGTGTTTCTCGGCTTGCTGATCCTCGGCGCACTGCTTTCGACGTTCACGGGCGTCATGCCATCAGCGCTGCCCGCGCTCTTCCCGACGCGCATTCGTTACGGCGCGCTCGCTATCGGCTTCAACGTTTCGGTGTCCCTCTTCGGCGGCACGACGCCGCTCGTCACGGCATGGCTCGTCGATGCGACCGGCAATCTCATGATGCCGGCGTACTATCTGATGGCAGCATCGGCGATCGGCGTGGTGTCGGTGTTCGCGTTGCGCGAAACCGCGCGGCAGCCCCTGCTCGGCTCCGGGCCGTGCGTCGCGACGAAGGCGGAAGCGCTCTTCCTCGTGAGCAAGAAGCTGAAGGTCGTTCATTCGGCCAAGGGCAAGAGCAAGAGCCGGCAAGAGGCGGCGCCGAAGAGGAAGCGCGCATGAACGCGCGCGCCCTCAGACGCTGACTTCGACGAATGGCGCGATGTTCCGCATCGCGCGCTCCACGTACTCTTCCTTCTCTCCGACCGGCGCGACATAGTGCATCGCACTGCGCGCCGCGTCCGTGCCTTCGAGCCGCGCGATCACCCACGCTGCGAGATACTGCGACGCGAGGCATCCGCCCGCCGTGGCCACATTGCCGTTCGCGACAAAGGGTTGATCCAGCGTGCGCACGCCCGCTTCCTCGACCCACGGCTTCGTCGTGAGGTCCGTGCAGGCGGGAACGTCCTGAAGCAGGCCGAGCTTCGCGAGAATCAGCGTGCCCGAGCATTGCGCGGCGAGCAGTTGGCGCGCGGGATCGAGCCGGATGCGCACCATCAACGCGGCATCGGCGACGACTTCGCGCGTAAGCACGCCACTGCCGACGATCACGGCATCGGCGCGGGCGGCGTCTTCGAGCGTCGCCTGCGCTTTCAGGACGACGCCGTTCATCGAGCGCACTTCATCCGACGGACAAGCAATCGACACCTTCCAGCCCGGCTTCTTCACGCGATTGAGAATGCCGAGCGCGATGAGCGAATCGAGCTCGTTGAAGCCTTCGAACGTCAGAATGGCGATGTGCATGATGTCTCCTTTCAGCGCATGGATTGCATGAGCGCATGCTACGGGCAAAAGCAAATACAATCAAAAAATTGTCATGGATACACGCGATACATCCGATACGCCCGCTCATGCCGAAACCGCCTCGCTACAAGCAGATCGTCGACAGACTCGCGGATGACATCCGCTCGGGCCGGCTGAAGCCGGGCGCGCGCCTGCCGACGCATCGGGAACTGGCCGCGCGCGAGGGGCTCGGCATCGTGACCGCGACGCGCGTCTATGCGGAACTGAACACGATGGGCCTCGTCAGCGGCGAAACGGGGCGCGGCACGTTCGTCAAGGAGACGGTATTGCCGCGCGATCTGGGCATCGATCAGGTGGCGCTCGCCGCCGACATGCTCGATCTCAACTTCAACTATCCCGCGTTGCCCGGCCAGGCGGAGCTCCTGCGCAATGCGTTGCGGCAGTTGTCATCGGCGGGCGATCTGGAAGCGCTGCTGCGCTATCAGCCGCACGGCGGACGCACGCGCGACCGGGCGACGGTCGCGCGTCATCTGGCGCGTCGCGGCCTCGACGTGAGCGCGGACCGCGTGATGCTCGTCGACGGCGCCCAGCACGGTCTCGCCACGACCGTGATGGCGCTGCTGAAACCCGGCGATGTCGTCGCCGTGGACGCGCTGACCTATCCCGGCTTCAAGTTGCTGGCCGAGGCGCATCGGCTCGAACTCGCGCCTTTGCCCGCCCTGGGCGCGGGCCCCGATCCCGACGCGCTCGATGCGCTGTGCAGGCGCCGCCGTGTACGCGCCATCTACACGATGCCGACGCTCCACAATCCGCTCGGCTGGGTGATGACGGCGACGCGGCGCAGGCAACTGGTGTCGGTCGCGCGGCGGCACGGCCTCGTCGTCATCGAGGATGCCGCCTATGCCTTCCTCGCCGAAGACGCGCCGCCGCCGCTCGCCGCGCTCGCGCCGGAGCTGACCGTGCACGTGTCCGGGTTTTCGAAGAATGTGGCGACGGGCTTGCGTGTCGGTTATGTGGCCGCGCCGACCGAATGGGTGCGCAAGATCGAGCGTGCGATCCGCGTGACGACATGGAATACGCCCGGCGTGATGACGGCGATTGCGTGCGGCTGGCTGGAGGACGGCACGGTCGAGAGGCTCGAAGCAGAGAAGCGCGCTGATGCATCGATGCGTCAGCGCATTGCCGCGCGCGCGCTCGGGCGCCTGACGCGGATCGCGCATCCCTCTTCGTACTTCGTGTGGCTGCCGATGCCCGAGGACGTGCGCGCGGACCGCATCGCCGCGGCGTTGCTGGAACAGCGGATTTCGGTGTCGACGGCCGAGCCGTTCTCCACTGCGGCGCAGGTGCCGCATGCGCTGCGGCTGGCGCTGGGATCGGTGGAACCGGAAATGCTGGCCGAGGCGCTGGAGCGCGTGAGCGAAGTCGTCGGGCGGTATGCTTATTCGATGTAGCTTATTCTTGAATAAGCCGCGCCTATTATTTGGGCACAATTAGCTCACCGGCCGGAATCGCCAATCCGATTATCAGCGACGAATTTACCGAAGCGGAACTCGCTTCGCGCGGCAATCCATACTGAACCCCGATGAGACCGGGATTATCTGACTGGCTTTTCGAATAGCGAAACCGAAAGTTCGGGCAATAATCCCTGACGCCTTGCGCCGCCGCCCGCGTCGGTTCAAACACGCATTCCGCATCTCTCTTTTCGTCAAACGATTGCCGCTATATTTGTGTTCCAATTGAGGCGATTATCCGTCTCACAAACTCGCGATGCTTCCGCGATTCAACGTCGCGATCCATCGACTGGAAATGGTCTATGCGGACTCGATACGAGGCGTCGACACCGGAAAATAAAATCAAGGCGGAACAGAAGCGCCAGGCGAATTTCCAGAAATGGTTCGCCACGTTCGCCAGCCTCGCGCATTCGCGGCTGCCGCTTCCCGCCTATTTGCAGAAAGTCACCGACACGCTGAAAGAAGTCGCGGACGTCGCCTCCGCGGTGGTGGAATGGATCGAGGGCGACGAGCTCACATATCGCGCGGCGAGCGGCGCGGCGGCGGCGCACATCGGCACGCGGCTGCCCACATCCGGAAGCCTTTCGGGGCTTTGCATCACGCGCCAGCAGGCGCTCATCTGCCGCAATTCGGCCACCGATCATCGCGTGGACCGCGCCGCGTGCGAGGCGGTCGGCGCCGTATCGATGGTCGTCGCGCCGGTCGTCTACGAAGGCCGCTCGGTTGCCGTGCTGAAGCTCATCTCCGGCGAGGTCGATCGCTTCGCGCAATCGGACATCAGCATCCTCGATGCGTTTTGCGCGTGCATCGCGGAGACCATCGCGCGCGAGGACATCGCGCAGGAAAATCGCCAGCTCGTGAAGGAGAATGCGAGCGTCACGGCGGATCTGTCCGTCGAGTCGTCGCTGCGCACCGAGTACGAGAAAAAGCTCGCCGATGCCATGCGCCGCCGTCAGACCGTGCTCGACAACGCGCACGTCGCGTTCGTGTCGATGGACGAAGCGGGCATGGTCGTCGACTGGAACGAGGCCGCGACGCTGCTCTTCGGCTGGAAGGCGCAGGAAGTGGCAGGCAGGGAACTCGCGTCGTTCATCGTGCCGGAGCGCTTTCGCGACATGCATCGCAAGGGACTCACGCGTTATCTCGCGACGGGCGAGGCGCGCATGATCAACAAGCGCGTCGAGTTGCCCGCGTTGCGCCGCGACGGCAGCGAGTTCGCCGCCGAGCTGACGATCAGTGAAGTGTGGTACGAAGGCCAGCGCCAGTTCGCGTGCTTCGTGCACGACATCACGGACCGCCTCGTCGCGACCGAGGCGAATCAGCGCCTGCGTCTGCTCATCAACTCGGTGAGCGATTACGCGATCTGCATGCTCGACGAGGACGGCTACGTGCGCTCTTGGAACGACGGCGCGCACGCCATCTACGGCTTCACGGCCGAGGAAGCCATCGGCCGGCACTTCGCCCTCTTCTACACGTCCGACGAGCACGGCCGCGACCGCCCCGGCGACGATCTCGCGCTCGCCGCGAAGCGCGGCCGCGTCGAGCACGAGGACTGGCACGTGCGCAAGGACGGCTCGGAGTTCTGGGCGCACGTGATCCTGAGCGCATTGCCGAACGCCAACGGCGGCGAGCAGGGCTTCGTCAAGATCACGCGCGACATGACCGCGCGGCGGCGTCTCGAAGAACTGGAAGCGTCGAGCCGGCGCATGAACGAGTTCCTCGCGCTGCTCGGCCACGAATTGCGCAATCCGCTCGCGCCCATTCGCAACGCCGTGAGCATCCTGAAGCTGAAGGCATCGGACGACGCCGACGTGATCCGCAGCCGTCAGATCGTCGACCGGCAGCTCGCGCATCTCACCCACCTCGTCGACGATCTGCTCGAAGCCGGGCGCGTGAGCTCGGGCAAGATCCGCCTGACGACCGAGACCGTCGATATCGCCGATGTCGTGCATCTGAGCGTCGAAGCGAGCCAGCCTTTGTGCGACGAGCGCGGGCAGCGCATCGTCGTGCAGGACGGCGGCCAGCCGCTTTTCGTCAACGGCGATTCGACGCGGCTCGTGCAGGCGCTCAACAACCTGCTCAACAACGCGTCGAAGTTCAGCCCGCACGGCTCGACGATCACGCTCGAAACAGGGCCGCGTGGCGGCTCGGCCATGGTGCGCGTGATCGACGAAGGCCGCGGCATTTCCGCCGACGCGCTCGGCATCGTGTTCGATCTCTTCGTGCAGGAGCATCCGCCGGGCGCGCATGCCGACGAAGGCGGGCTCGGCATTGGCCTTACGCTCGTGCGCGCGATCGCGGAGCTGCACGGCGGGCATGTCGAGGCGAAGAGCGGCGGCGCGGGACAGGGCAGCGCGTTTTCGCTATGGCTGCCGCTCGCGGAGCCGCCCGTGCAAGGCGCATCGGCGGGCGCGCCGCCGTCCGCCGTCGCGAGCCGCCAGCTCGATGTGCTCGTCGTCGACGACAACCGCGACTCCGCCGACAGCATGACGCTGCTCGTCGATATGCTCGGCCATCAGGCGCGCGCCGCCTATGACGGACCCGGCGCGCTCGATTCGTTCGAGGTATCGCGGCCGCAGGTCGTGCTGCTCGACCTGTCGATGCCGGGCATGACGGGCTTCGACGTGATCCGGCGCATGCGCGACGACGGCAGGACGCCCGGCAGCCAGCGCGTGATCGTCGCGGCGATGACCGGCCTCGGCTCGGACGAGGACATCGCGCGCACACGCGCTGCCGGCTTCGATGCGCATCTCGTCAAGCCGGTCGGTCTTCCGGAACTGGAGCGGGTGCTGGCGCTGGCGGGGCGCGCCTGACAGCTTGCGGCGCGCCCGGCACGGCACGCACGCGCGCGGGCGTCTTCGTCAATCGATAAGGCAGCTTCAGCACCGGCCAGAACGCGCCGTTCGCATCGCGCGCGGCGCTCAGGACATCGGCGAGAAAGTCGCCGTCTTCGAGCAGCTCGTCGACACGCATCACCGGCACTGCATGCTCGATGATTCTCGCCGCCACGGCTTTCGGCTGCGTGATGCAGCGCGCGCGTTGCGCATCGGACACGCCGGCTTCGGTCCAGATGTGGCCGTCGAGGCAGGCGAGCGCCTGTCCGCGCGATTCGGCCTTGCCCGCCGCGAACAGCGCGCACCACGCGGCGACATCCTGCATCGAGATTTCGATGAACTCGCCAGCGCTCTCCGTCGACGATGCCAGCCGCGCGACAATTGCGAACAACGCGGCCTGCCCGCCGAGAATGTCCGCGCCCGATGCGCCGATCTTCACCGGCGCGCCTTCGCTCCGCGTGAGATCCATGAGGCCGCCCATCGCCTGGATGACGGTGTCGAACGCGGGCCGCGACGGATACGCCGACGCGATGCCGAAGCCCGATATGGAGCAATAGACGAGGCGCGGATTGATCGCGCCGAGCGCTTCGCGCGTGAAACCGAGCTTCGCGAGCGCGCCGGGGCGCAGGTTTTCGACGAGCACATCGGCGTCTTCGAGCAGTGTGCGCAAGTGCGCGCGATCGTCTTCCTGCTTGAGATCGAGCGCGATCGTCTCTTTGTCGGTGTTGTTGAGCGCGAAGAAATAGCTCGTGCCGCCCTGCCCCGGCGCCCACGAACGCGCGACTTCACCCTCGGGCGGCTCGATCTTCACGACCTGCGCGCCGAGCGCCGCGAGATGCTTGCCAACGAGCGGCGCCGTCGTGTACTGGCCGATCTCGATCACCTTGACGCCCGCGAGCGGCGCGGCATCGATGCGCTCACGCGTTTCCCGCTTCGCCACGGCGACCGCTTCGCTCAACGAGGACCGTGCGAAGACCGACACCCGCCGATACGTGCCGGCATCGATGCCGTCTGTTTCGATCGCGCGCGCCGCTTCCGGATGACGCATGCGGAAGTTCGGCTCGCGGTGCAAATCCCCGATGCCGACGATCGGCCCCGCCGCCACGCCGATGCGCTCGCAGATGCGCGTGCAGTCGCCGGTGGAAAGCGTCGCCGTCCAGGTTTCGATGAGCGGGTCGAGTGCATCGACATGACACACGCGATCCGCGAGCGTCCCGAAACGCGCGTCGTCGAGTTGCGGCACGCGCGCTTCCTGTCTGAGCTTGCGCCACTGTTCTTCGGTGCTCGTGCAAATGAGAATCCAGCCGTCGCGCGTGCGGTATGCGTTCCACGGCGCGCACGCCGGATGACGGTTGCCCACGCGTCCCGCCGTGCGGCGCGCGAACGCGGCGGGCAGGAAGGTCGTGAGCGCGCTCGCCGCGCAGCCCATCAGTGTCACATCGATGTTCTGCGCGATGCCGCGCCTGCGCTTCACGCGCACCGCCGACGCGATGGCCGACGCCGCATACAGCGCCGCCGATATCTCCGTCAGCGCAATGCCGATGCGCGCCGGCGCGCCATGCGCAAAGCCGGTCGTGTCCATGAGGCCGCTCATCGCCTGAACCTGCGCGTCGGTAAAGGGCTGGCCGGCGCGCGAATCCTGCGGGCCTGTCGCGGTGATGTCGCACACAATGCGCGTGCCCGATGCCTTCCATTGCGCGATTACGTTCGCATCGTCCGTATCCGACGAAACGACGATGACCTCGTAGCCCGAAACATCCGTCGCGGCGCAATCCACTTGCGCGCCCGCACGTTCGAGCAAAGTCGCGCACAGCTTCACCGCATCGCGCGCACCGCACGCCAACACTCGCAAACCTTCCAACATGATCGTCTCCTTCTCCGTATCTTCACGGCTGGCGCGCTCACGCCCGCGTTGCTACCATCATTCGATGCGAACCCTTCCGTCACTCAACGCGCTGCGCGCCTTCGAAGTCTGCGGACGTCTGCTCAGCATCCAGCTCGCCGCCGATGAGCTGAATGTGACGCCCGCCGCCGTCAGCCGCCAGATCAAGCTGCTCGAAGACCAGCTCGGCGTGCTGCTCTTCGAGCGCGGACATCGCGCGATCACGCTGACGCCGATGGGCTCGCGCTATCTCTCCGACGTGATCCGCAGCTTCGACACATTGCGCACCGCGACCGTCAATCTCACCGAAGCGCGCAAGCGGCGCACGCTCAAGATCCGCGCCTACACCACGTTCTCGATGAACTGGCTGCTGCCGCGTCTCTCGACGTTTCATCGCGACCATCCGGATATCGAAGTGAGTCTGACCACATCGCTGCAACCGGTCGACTTCAACACCGAAGATGTCGATGCCGCCATTCGTCTTTCGCACGCGCCTTCATCCGATCTCGGCTGCGACCGGCTCGTGCCGAACGAGCTCGTGCCGGTATGCAGCCCCGAGTTTTTGCGCGCGCATCCCGATCTCAACGACGCATCGCCCGAAGCCTTGCGCAACGTGCCGCTTCTGCATTCGCTCGCGCGCCGCGAAGACTGGGCGAAGTGGCTCGATGCAGCCGGTGTGCAAGGCGTGAATCCGCTCGGCGGCCTCTCCTACGAAAGCTCGATCCTCGCGTACTTCGCGGCGGCGCAAGGGCATGGCATCGCGATGGCGCAGCGCGTGCTCGTCGCGGATCAACTGGGCGCGGGCACGCTCGTCATGCCGTTTTCCTTCGTGCTCGATCTCGGCGCGTTCACGTACTACCTGATCTATCCACCCGCGCATCTTTCGAATCCCGAGTTCGCCGCGTTTCGCACATGGCTGCTTTCCGCGTGATGAATCAATATCCGCGATAGACAGGCTTGCGCTTCTCCGCGAACGCCTTGCGCCCTTCCACACGATCCTCCGATTCGCGCATCGCACCCCACGCGAGTTCGGTGAATTCGAGCGCCTGCGCGAGCGGCACGTTCGCGCTCGTCTCGATGACCTTCTTGATCATCTGCACCGCGAGCGGCCCGTTCGATGCGATCGTGCGCGCGAGTTGCAGCGCATCGTCCATCAGGGCTTCGGGTTCCGCGATATCCGATACCAGCCCGATCCGATGCGCATAGTCCGCATCGATCTTGCAGCCGGTGAGAAGCATCTTCATCGCGATGGCAGAAGGCACCGCGCGCTGCAACGCCTGAATGCCGCACACGGCGGGAATGCTCGCGACGACCGCTTCCGGCAAGCCGAACACCGCGCTCTTCGATGCGATCCGCAAGTCGCATTGCAGCGCGAGCTCCAGCCCGCCGCCGAGGCAATAACCATTGATCGCGCCGATGACCGGCTTGAAGATGCGCAACGAGCTCAGCTCCATCAAACGCACATAGATGCCTTCCGCGCCCGCACGATCGATCGACTTCACGAACGACGATCCGAACGATGTCGATGGCGGCAACGTGCGTTTCAGATCCGCGCCGACGCAAAACGATTTCGCGCCCGCGCCGGTGATGACGATCACGCGCACGCCGTCATCGTCGCGGGCATCGGCGAGACGCGCGCGCAGTTCGACGAGCGTATCGATATCGAGCGCGTTGAGCGCTTCGGGCCGGTCGAGCGTCAAGACGGCGACGTGATCGGACACGCTGTAGCGAATGGTCATGATGTCCTCCGCTCCTCAAACGCTCGGCGACGCGAGCGAGCGTCCGCCGCATACATAAAGCGTCTGCCCCGTGATGTACGACGCCTCGCGCCGCGCGAAGAAGCGCACCGCTTCCGCGATATCCTCCGGGGTGCCGATGCGCTGCGCCGGCACCGACTTCTTCAGCTTCTCCTGAAGCTCGTCATCGAACGCCTGAAAGAGCGGCGTGTCGACGATGCCGGGCGCGACCGCGTTCACCGTCACGCCGTCCTTCGCCCATTCGAGCGCGAGACTGCGCGTGAGACTCACGACGCCGCCCTTCGCCGCCGAATAGTTCGCCTGCCCGGCGCCGCCGAGCCACGCGCGCGACGAGATATTCACGATGCGCCCGTGCTTCGCCGCGCTCATGTGCGCGAGCACGGCGCGGCAGCATAAAAACTGCGATTTGAGATTCACATTGATGACGGCATCCCAGTCGTCGTCGCTCATGCGCGTGATGCGCTTGTCGCGCACGATGCCCGCGTTGTTCACGAGCACGTCGATGCGTTCGAAGCGCTCCATGACTGTTTCCACCGCGCGATTCACCGATGCACTGTCCGTCACATCGACCGCTAATGTCATGACGTCCGCGCCTTGTGCTGCGAGTCGAGTCGCGGCTTCGTCGAGCGCGGCGCGATCGAGATCGAATAGCGCGATGCGTTTGCCGTCGCGTGCCAGTGTTTGCGCGATGCCAAAACCGATGCCCTTCGCGCCGCCCGTAACAATCGCGACTTCCTTTGAAGCATTCATTGCTGTCTCCTTGAACGAATGCCCCGATGCTAGGCCGCCTCATCGCGTGTGCTCAAACGACATTTTTTGCGAGGTCGATTGAGTTTTTGTTCGATTGAGAAGAAGTCAATCGACAGCGCAAAAAATGTCGTTTGAGCGGGCGGAAAGCCAAACCTACGATGCGTCCATCACATACCCACACGGAGACGACATCATGGACACCACGCTTCCGAACGTAGCCGAGCCGGGCGCGACGCCGCTCACTCGTGCACAGAGAAAGGCGATCGTCGCGGCGACACTCGGCACCATCGTCGAGTTCACGGACTGGATCATCTATGCGACGTTCGCGTCGCTGTTCTCAAGGCAGTTCTTTCCGGCGAACAACGCGAGCGTCGCGCTGCTCGCGACCTTCGCGGTATTCGCGGTCGGCTTCGTGATGCGGCCCATCGGCGGCGCGCTGCTCGGCGCCTACGCCGACCGCCACGGCCGCAAGAACGGCCTCGCGCTATCCGTCGCGCTGATGGCGGGCAGCTCGCTCGTGATCGCCGCGTGTCCCGGCTATGCATCGATCGGCGTCGCGGCGCCGCTCGTGCTCGTCGCCGCGCGGCTCGTGCAGGGCTTCGCCGCGGGCGGCGAGTTCGGCTCGGCATCGACGTTCCTGATGGAATCCGCGTCGCCTTCGAGGCGCGGCTTCGCGGGGTCGTGGCAGCACTTCGCGGTGAACGCGGGCGTGCTCGTGGCGGCATCGATCGGCGCATTGCTCACGTCGATGATCGATGCGCCCGCGATGGCCGCGTGGGGCTGGCGCATCGCCTTCGCGATCGCGGGACTGATGGGCTTCGTCGCGCTGTGGTTCCGGCTCGCGGTATCCGAAACCGACACGTTCAAAAAGAACGTATCGTCGCGCCAGCACACCCGGCATCCGTTCATCACGATCGTGCGTGAGCATCGGCGCGCCGCGTTGCGCGTGATCGGCATCGCGATGGCCGGCAATCTCTGCAACTATCTCTGGCTCGTGCTCTTCCCGACGCTCGCCCATATGCGCGGCCTGCCGCTGCGCGATGCGTTCAGCGCGAGCGTCGTGTCGATCGTCGTCTCGCTCGTCGCGATTCCGCTGCTCGGCATACTTTCGGATCGCATCGGACGCAAGCCCGTGCTGCTCGCGTTCGCCGCCGGCTCCGCGCTCTTCGCGTATCCCGCGCTGCACTTTCTGAACAGCGACTACTGGACCGCGACGGTCATCGTCACTATCGGCATGCTGCTCTCGTCCGGCTTCGCCGCGACCTGCGCCACCGTCATGGCCGAGCAGTTCCCCGCGCATGTGCGAGCCACGGGCGTTGCGCTGCCCTATGCGGTATCGGCGGCGCTCTTCGGCGGCACGCTGCCGACCATCGTCACCGCGATGAACAACGCCGGTCTCTCGCAATACCTGTGGATCTACGTGGCCGCCGTGTGCGCGGCGGGCTGCATCGTCTATGCGCGCATGCCGGAAACGCGCGGCAAGACGCTCGATTAAGGCTTTCTTTCAATCAATGCAATGGAGACAACCATGCGCAAAGTGGTGATCGGTGGCGTCGGCATGACGCCCTTCGGCAAGTTTCTCGAACGCAATCTCAAGTCGCTCGCGGAGGAAGCGGTGTCGCTCGCGCTGAAGGACGCGCACGTCACCGTGAACGATGTCGATCGCGTGTTCTTCGGCAACGCGGCGGCGGGCGTCGTGACCGGTCAGGAGATGATTCGCGCGCAGTCGTCGCTGCGCAATACCGGGCTCGACGGCAAGCCGATGTTCAACGTCGAGAACGCCTGCGCGTCCGGCAGCTCCGCGCTGAATCTCGCGTGGCTCGCGGTGGCGTCGGGGCAGGCGGAAACGGCGCTGGTCGTCGGCGTCGAAAAGCTGTCGCACGAGGACAAGGCGGTTTCGTTCGGCGCGTTCGCCAAGGCCGTCGATCTCGAAGAGCCGCTGCCCGAAGGCGTGACCACGGGAACCGGCTCCCTCTTCATGGACCTTTACGCGGCGAAGGCGCGCAAGTGGATGGACAAGACCGGCGCCGATGCGAGCGATTTCGCGCGCGTCGTCGTGAAGAGCCGGCACGCGGGCTCGCTCAATCCGCACGCGCAGTTCCGCAAGGAGACGAGCGTCGAGGAAGTGCTGACGAGCCGCATGGTCAGCGATCCGCTCACGCTCTTCATGTGCTCGTCGATCGGCGATGGCGGCGCGGCCCTCTTCATCTGCTCGGAGGATTTCGCGGCGAAGCACGACATTCGCCCGGTGTATATCCGCGCGAGCTCGATCGTCTCGGCGAAAGCCGATGGCACGGGCGAGCTCGTCGCCGTGCGCGCGGCGCGCGAAGCGTATGAGGAAGCGGGCATCGGACCCGAGGATGTGCATGTCGTCGAATTGCATGACGCATCCGCGCCCGCCGAACTCATCCACTACGAGAACCTCGGCCTGTGCGCGCCGGGCGACGCGCCGAAGCTGATCCGTTCCGGCGATACGGGCATCGGCGGGAGGATTTCGGTGAATCCGAGCGGCGGCTTGCTCTCGCGCGGGCATCCGGTCGGCGCGACGGGCGTCGCGCAGATCGTCGAACTGACGCAGCAGTTGCGCGGCAAGGCGGGCGCGCGGCAACGTCCCGGCGCGAAGGTCGCGCTCGCGGAAAACAACGGCGGTCAGCTCGCGGGCGATTCCGCCGTTGCGCTGGTCACGATTCTTTCGACGTAACGTCTAAACGTTCGACTCCGCGCATTCCACCGTCACGTTCCCCAGCTCCTCGAAGCGCGCG
Organism: Caballeronia sp. 11_S32; assembly: GCF_056930355.1. Lineage (NCBI taxonomy): Bacteria > Pseudomonadati > Pseudomonadota > Betaproteobacteria > Burkholderiales > Burkholderiaceae > Caballeronia > Caballeronia sp. 11_S32. The sequence goes on along the minus strand of NZ_JBXOWH010000001.1, from coordinate 125,064 downwards.
AGCACCGGCGCTTCGGCCAATGCATCGGTAAGGAGCGTCCACTTGCGCTCCAGCGGCGTCCAGTGCTGCTGGCTCGCGCGCTCCAGCTTGTTCGACGTCACCAGCACGAACACGCCCGCCGCCTGCCGGGCGATGCATTCCTTCAGGAACGCCTGCTCCGCCGTCGCTTCGCACAGCCCGCGTCCCGCGACGACACCGTCCGCGCCGAGAAACGCCTTGTCGAAAGTGACGCGCGAGAGCGCCACCTGCGCGAAAGGCCCGAGCGTGCTCATGCTCGACGGCCGCACGTCGCCGCCGATCAGCGTCACGCGCACGTCCGCCGCGGCAAGCGCGCTCACCGCGAGCAGATTGTTCGTCACGACGTGAATCTCCGTGCGCCCGGCGAGGCAGCGGGCGAGCGCGGCGTTCGTCGTGCCGCCGTCGAGGAAGATCGTGTCGCCGTCCTGCACGTGCCGCGCCGCCGCGCGCGCAATCGCTTCCTTCTGCTCCCGGAAACTCTCGCGCCGGATATCGAGCGATTCCTCCGGTTCGTGCATGCCCACCGACGCCGCGCCGCCGTAGGTGCGCACGATGCGCCGCTCTTCGGCGAGCGCTCGCAGGTCGCGGCGCACCGTCGCTTCCGACATGCCGAAGTGATCGCACAGCGCGGCGACATCGTTCATGCCTGACAGCACGGCCTTGAGCATGGCCTCGCGGCGTTTCTCGACTTTCATTCTCTTCCCTGAGTTCGGACGATTTCCGGCGCGGCACAGTGTAGCGAACGGCCCGGGCGCGGTGAATGCGTGTCGCATCTGTCTATCCGACACATATTTTGACCGATTCAATCATTCGCGCAAGCGAATCTCTCCGAACCGATCACTGTAAACACCAATACCGCTCGAATTGCGCAAAACCGGGCGGAGGACTACACTTCGCTTTGATTGATTCGATCAATTTGTGACTGAATCGGACAGAAACCACTCTGGAGACACGTATGGCTCAAATTCACATCAAGCGCGCCGTCGAGCGCGTGCCCGGCGGGATGATGATCGTCCCGCTGCTGATCGGCTCGCTGATCGCGACGTTCATGCCCGGCATGCCGAAGTTCTTCGGCTCGTTCACGAACGCGCTCTTCACGGGCGCGCTGCCGATTCTCGCGGTGTTCTATGTCTGCATGGGCGCGAGCATCGACGTGAAGGCCACGCCCTATCTCCTCAAGAAAGGTGGCGCGCTGTTCGTGACGAAGGTCGGCACGGCGATCATCGCGGGCGTCGTGCTCGGGCATTTCCTCGGCGAGCAGCCGATCACGTCGGGCCTCTTCGCCGGCATTTCGACGCTCGCCGTCGTCGCCGCGATGAACGACACCAACGGCGGCCTCTACATGGCGCTGATGGGTCAGTACGGCCGCTCGGAAGACGTCGGCGCGTACACGATCATGTCGCTCGAATCCGGCCCGTTCCTGACGATGGTCACGCTCGGCGTCGCGGGCCTTTCCGCGTTTCCGTGGCCGACGCTCGTCGGCAGCATCCTGCCGCTCGCGGTCGGCATGCTGCTCGGCAATCTCGATCGCGAGATGCGCGACTTCCTGGCCCGCGCGGTGCCGGTCATGATTCCGTTCTTCGCGCTGGCGCTCGGCGCGGGCCTCGATCTGCACAAGGTCTGGCAAGCCGGTCTGCTCGGCATCGGCCTGGGTTTCGCGGTGGTCATCGTGACGGGCATTCCGCTCTACTTCGCGGATCGTCTGACGGGCGGCACGGGTGTCGCGGGCGCGGCGGCGGCGAATACCGCGGGCAACGCGGCGGCGGTTCCGGCGCTGATCGCGGCGGCGAATCCGGTCTATGAAGAAGCGGCGAAGACGGCGACGCTGCTCGTCGCGGCATGCGTGGTCGTGACCGCCATCGTGTCGCCGATCCTGACGGCAGCGATCGCCAAACGCGTGAGCGCGCGAAACGAAGCACGCGCATCGTCCAGCTCGAAGGCACGCGGGGCCACGCAATGAAGAGCCTGCTGATCGTCGCCGACGATCTCTCGGGCGCCGCCGACTGCGCAATCGCGTTCGCGGCGGCGGGCCGCAAGACGGTCGTATCGCTCGACGCGAATGCATCGGATGCCGGCGCGGCGGTCATCGCCGCCGACACCGACACGCGCCGCCTCACGCCCGCCGATGCCGCGAAGCGCACGGCGAGCGCCTGGCAGACGCTGCGCGCGCCGGGGCGGCGGCTGTACAAGAAGATCGATTCGACCTTGCGCGGCAACTGGACCGCCGAGGTCGCGGCGCTGACCAAGATCGCCGGACCGGCGATCGTCACGCCCGCGTTTCCCGCGACGGGCCGCACCGTGCGCGACGGCCGCGTGATCGTGCGCGGCGTGCCGCTCGAAGACACCGAAACGTGGAAGCTCGAGAACGCCGGACAGAACGCGGGACTGCGCGCGATGCTGGACATGGTCGGCCTGCGCGTCGCGCATGTTCCGCTCGATGCGTTCCGCGCCGCGCCGCAAGACGTCGCCGCGATGGTCGCATCGGCGGCGGCATCGGCGAATGGCGTCGACGCGATCATCGTCGATGCCGAAACCAGCGACGATCTCGCGTCGCTTGCGCGCGTGACGGCATCCGTGGACGAGCAGTTTTTCTGGGTCGGCTCGGGCGGTCTCGCGCGTGAGCTGGCCGCGCTGCCCGATCTCTTCGATGCGAGCGCTTCCCTGCCGGCGACGCGCGCCATCGAGCCGGCGCAAGGGCCGATCCTCGCGCTCGTCGGCAGTCTCTCCCCGATCTCCGAGCGCCAGTGCGCGTTGCTGTGCGCCGAAGCGGGCGTCTGCGAAACGATCGTGCCGCCCGCCGTGCTGCGCGACGGCGCGCGTCATCCGGAATGGCAGGCGTGGCGCGAGCGCATCGGCGCAAAGGTGCGCGGCAACGAAGACGCGATCGTGCGCATCGGCCGCGACGACGCGTTCGATCCCGCCGAAGGCGCACTGCTGTCGAATGCGCTCGCGGCGCTCGTCGCGCCTCACTTCGACGAGCTCGGCGGACTGATCGCCACCGGCGGCGAAACCGCGCGCGCGATCCTCGCCGCGGCGAACGTCGGCAGCCTCGAACTCCTGCGCGAGATCGAAGCGGGCGTCGCGCTCGGAAGGCCATCGACGGGCAAGGGCCCGTCCATCGTCACGAAAGCCGGCGCGTTCGGCAGCGAGCACGCGCTGCTCGGCGCCTATTTGCATTTGCGCGGGGCGGATATTCCCGTCTCGCGTTGAGACACGACACCACCAGACGAACATCATGAGCAACTATCTTCCCGTAATCGGCATCACGATGGGCGACGCAACCGGCGTAGGTCCGGAAATCGTCGTCAAGAGCCTCGCGCACGATGCCGTCTATCAGCAGTGCCGTCCGTTCGTGATCGGCGATGCGCGCCGTCTCGAGCGCGCGAACGAGATCGTCGGCGGCAAGGCGACGGTGCGCCGCATCAAGGATGCGACCGAAGCGCGCTATGAACCAGGCGTGATCGATTGCATCGATCTCGGCCTGATTCCCGACGATCTGCCCTTCGGCGAGCTGTCCGCCATCGCGGGCGACGCGGCGTATCAGTACATCGCGCGCGCGGTCGAGCTGGCGCAGGCGAATCAGATCGATGCGATCTGCACGGCGCCGCTCAACAAGGAAGCGCTGCACGCGGGCGGCCACAAGTTCCCCGGCCACACGGAAATGCTCGCGCATCTGACGGGCGTCGACGAAGTGTCGATGATGCTCGTCGCACCGCAATTGCGCGTGATTCACGTGACGACGCACATTGGCATCATCGACGCGATCCGCAAGATCGAGCCGGGTCTCGTGCAGCGCACGATCGAGCGCGGCAACGCGACGCTCGTGAAGGCGGGCATCGCGAAGCCGCGCATCGGCGTGTGCGGGATCAACCCGCATGCGGGCGAGAACGGGCTGTTCGGTTATGGCGAGGAAGAAGAGAAGATCATCCCCGCCGTGAAGGTCTTGCAGGAACGCGGGCTCGACGTGACGGGACCGCTGCCCGCCGATACGCTCTTCTATCGCGCAGGGCGTGGCGACTTCGATCTCGTCGTCGCGATGTATCACGATCAGGGGCATGGTCCCGTGAAGGTGCTCGGCCTCGAAGCGGGCGTGAACGTGACGGTCGGGCTCGATGTGATCCGCACCTCCGTCGATCACGGCACGGCGTTCGATATCGCGGGCAAGGGCATCGCCGATGAACGCAGCATGCTCGAAGCGCTGCGTCAGGGCACGGAACTGGCGACGCGGCGTCATTGATGCGGTTGGCGCGATAATGGGTGCTTCATACGAAGCACTCGCGCCGATCGATCATGACCTCCTCTCTCGATACGCTGCACCGCCTATGGCGCATCGCCGGCTTGCCCGACGATGCGCTTTCTTTCATCGGCCTTCCCGGTCGCGATCCCGTCTTTCCATCCACGTTTGCTGTCGGCACGGCGGCGCAGGCGAGCATCGGCGCGGCGGCACTGGCCGCGTGCGAGCTTGCCCATGCGCGCGGCGTCGAAAGGCAGCGCGTGTCCGTCGATATGACGCACGCGGCTGTCGAATGCACGGGGGCGTTTACCGTCGATGGCAAGGAGCCCGAGACCTGGGGACGCTTCTCCGGCCTCTATCGATGCGCCGATGGTTACGTGCGCATCCACGCGAACTTCGAACATCATCAGGATGGCGCGCTGCGTCTGCTCGGGCTCGATCCGCGCACCGCGACGCGCGAGGAAGCGGAGCGTGCGTTGCTGTCGTGGCGCGCGTGCGATTACGAGAGCGCCGCGGCTGAGCAAGGTCTCGTCGTCACGATGCTGCGCACGTTCGACGAATGGGATGCGACGCCGCAAGCGCAGGCCATCGCCGCGCAGCCCTTGATGACGATCACGCGCATCGGCGATGCGCCGCCTCGCGCCCTGCCCGCCTTGTCCGCCGATGCGCGTCCGCTCGACGGTCTGCGCGTGCTCGATTTCACGCGCATTCTCGCGGGGCCGGTCGGCGGACGGGCGCTCGCCGCGTTCGGTGCCGATGTGATGCTCGTGAATGCGCCGCATCTGCCGAACATTCCCGCGATCGCGGATACGAGCCGCGGCAAGCGTTCGGCGTTGCTCGATCTCCGGTCAGCCGGCGATCGCGACACGCTCTGGAAGCTGATAGACGAGGCGCATGTGTTTGCGCAGGGGTATCGGCCGGGTGGGATTGCTTCGCTGGGGTTCGGGCCGGAAGCGTTGGCTGAGCGTCGGCCGGGCATCGTCTATACGTCGCTGAGCGCGTATGGCACTGAAGGACCGTGGGCGTCACGGCGCGGGTTCGATTCGCTCGTGCAAACCGCCATGGGATTCAACGCGGCCGAAGGCGAAGCGGCCGGCGAAGGCAAGCCACGCCCATTGCCGATGCAGATGCTCGATATGGCGAGCGGGTTTTTGATGGCGTTCGGCGCGGCGGCGGCGCTGTGGAAGCAGCAGCGCGAAGGCGGAAGCTGGCACGTGCAGGTTTCGCTCGCGCAAACGGGGCATTGGTTGCGGGGGCTCGGGCGCGTCGATGGCGGGTTGAAGATCGCGAAGCCGGATATCGCACCGTATGTCGAGCGCTATGAATCGGGATTCGGCGAGTTGATCGCGGTGCGGCCAAGCGCTCGGATGGAGCGGACAGCAACGGGATATGCGCGGGAATCGATGCCGCCGGGGACATCGGAAGCGAAGTGGTGAAGCGACGTGGGTGAAAAGCGACGCACGCTCCGCGTGCGCCGCGCTCCCGGCACTAAGACCGGTTCACGTGAGCAATGACCGTCCCCGCCGTCACTTCCGGTGCAGCCGCGCCAATGTCGCCCGCGTTTTTCGCGATCCAGTCCTTCGCTCGCTGCACGCTTTCATCGACACCTGCCGCGTCCCGGCACACGGTCACGGAGTATCCTCCGTCGGCGCTTTGCACGAGTGTGTACGACACCAGACCCTTGACGCTGCCCATCAGTTCTTCGACATCTCCCTTGCGCTTCTCCAGCAAATCGAATAGTTCTTTTGCGCCTTTTCCAGAATATCTTCTTAGAACGGTTTGCATGATTGGCTCCTCCGAATCCGTGAGACGAGAATCCAAAATCGACCGCGCGCGCAACGATCGGCAAACGTGCCTGCCGTCTCATGACTGCTCAGAAGGATTGGGACAGCGGCAAGGTCTATCGTCGCCGCAGTTACCAAGTGTAGTTGCCACGCCGTCGATGTAAACCGGGCGTAAACACCTCAGCAAAAACGCGCCCGGCGGCATGCACGTCCCCATGTGCATGCATGCGGCGGGCGCGTTCTCGTGGCTTCAGTGCTTGCTCGTCGCGCGAGCCGCCCCGATGCCGGTCATCGAACGGATGAACTGCCCCACGTAAAGCTGCTGCTCGCGCTTGCCCCGCGCCGACGAATCGAGCACCGAGAACAGCCACGCCGACGCAAATGCCAGCGTCATCGAGAACAGCGCGGGATTCGCATACGGGAAGAGCGCGTGATCGTGCTTGAGGATCTGCACCCAGACCGTCGGTCCGAGCACGAGCAGCACGATCGCCGACAAGAGGCCGGTGAGACTGCCCGCGACCGCGCCGCGCGTCGTGAGTCCTTTCCAGAACATCGAAAGGAACAGCACCGGGAAGTTTGCCGATGCGGCAATCGCCAGCACGAGACCGGACAGGAAGGCGATGTTCTGATTCTCGAAGATGAGGCCGAGCAGAATCGCCAGCACACCGATGGCAAGCGTCGCGATCTTCGATACGCGAATCTCCTGCGCTTCCGTCACCGCGCCCTTGCGGAATGCATTCGCGTAAAGGTCATGGGAAACGGCCGACGCACCCGAGAGCGCGAGACCCGCCACGACCGCGAGCACCGTCGCGAACGCCACCGCCGAAATGAAGCCGAGGAACAGATTGCCGCCCACCGCGCCCGCCAGATGCACGGCCACCATGTTGCTGCCGCCGATGATCTTGCCGGCCGCATCGTGGAAGTCGCCGTTGGTGCCGACGATGACGATCGCGCCGAAGCCCAGCAGCAGAATCAGCAGATAGAAGTAGCCGATGAATCCCGTCGCATAGAGCACGGACTTGCGGGCCTCCTTTGCATCGGCGACGGTGAAGAAGCGCATCAGGATGTGCGGCAGGCCCGCCGTGCCGAACATCATGCCGACGCCGAGTGAGACGGCATCGATCGGGTTCGAGACGAGGCCGCCCGGCGACATGATCGACTGCCCTTTCGCGTGCGCCTTGACCGCGCCCGAGAAAAGCGCTTCCAGATCGAAGCCGAAATACGCGAGCACCATGATGGCCATGAAGGTCGCGCCGCCGAGCAGCAGCGCAGCCTTGATGATCTGCACCCAGGTCGTGGCCAGCATGCCGCCGAACATCACGTAGAGCACCATCAAGCAGCCCACGAGAATGACCGCGGACATGTAGCTCGTCCCGAACAGGAGCTGGATCAGCTTGCCCGCGCCCACCATCTGCGCGACGAGATACATGATCGCGACGGTCAGCGTGCCGCACGCGGCGACGATCCGCACCGGGCGTTGCGCGAGCCGGTACGAAACGACATCGGCGAAGGTGTACTTGCCGAGATTGCGCAGCCGCTCGGCGATGAGAAAGAGGATGATCGGCCAGCCTGCCACGACGCCGAGCGCGTAGATCATGCCGTCGTAGCCCTTGTCGAAGATCATCGCGGAAATGCCGAGGAACGACGCCGCCGACACCATGTCGCCCGCGATGGCGAGACCATTCTGGAAGCCTGTCAGGCCGCCGCCCGCCGCGTAGAAGTCCGAGGCGGAACGAGTGCGCTTCGCGGCCCAGCGCGTGATGCCGAGCGTCAGGAGAACGAAGACGAAAAACATGGCGATCGCGCTCACATTGAGCGGACGTGCGCTCACCGGGCCCTGGATCGCATCGGCGGCGATGGCGTGCTGCGGCGCAAGGACGAGCGTTGCGAGCGCGAGCGGAATCATCGGGAGAAGCTTCTTCATGCGTGATGCTCCTTCAGGGTTTCGTTCAGGGCGTCGATCGAGCCGTTTGCCTTCAGCACGTAGACGGCGGTCAGCGCAAAGGCCAGCAGAATGAACGCGATGGCGACCGGAATGCCCCACGTCACGGTGCCCGCGCCGATACGAAGCCCGAGCGTCGCGGGAGAAAACGCGATGAGAAGAACGAAGCTGAAGTAAGCCGTCAGCATGACGGCGGTGAGCCTCCAGGCCAGCCGCGTTTTGGTCGCGACCAGGCGTGTGAAGTCAGGGTGTAGGCGAAGCTTCTCCAATTGCTGCTCGTCCATGCATGTGTCTCCGAAGGGATGGATGTTTGCCGCGAAATCCTTGTTCTCTGGCCAGCGCGGATGATTGCCGGTCTTGTTTTGGGATGGATCGTCAGCGCGTGGCATCGGGTCGCACCATTGCCGACGAGCAGCCATTCTATTAATAAACCGACCATCCGGTAGGTTTATTTTGCGTGGGAATTGAGAAGAATCTGATCGCAAAACGCCAGTTGTGAGCGATGTATTTTTAAGCGTTCGCCAAACAAGCGCTTTCGTGCTCACGCGACTGGGGACGGCGCAGCGGCGAAGACGCACCAAAACATGCGGGGTACACCTGACCTTCGAACGGAGCGAACTTCCTTTGTATTCCGATCCGCCCGTCCTATTCTCAATCTCGTTGAATAACGACGAGAACAAGAACATGCGCGCGCGAATTCTGGCTGTCCCGTTGCTGATCGCCACCAGCCTTCTCGCCGCGAGCTGTGGCGGCGGTTCATCGCAGGATCCCATCGATCAGGTGATGAAGAAGCCGCGCTACACCAGCGCGAATTCCCAATGGTCGATGGTCGTGATGGACGCGACCACAGGCGAAACGCTTCTCGCACTTCAACCCGACGTGCTCTCGTTCACGGGCTCGGTCCGCAAGCTGTATTCGGTGGGCACCGCGCTCAACACCATCGGCGCGGATCATCGTTTCGAAACGCCGGTCTACCGGAACGGCACGCTCGACGCATCGGGCAAGCTGACAGGCGATCTCATCCTCAAGGCGTCCGGCGATCTGACTTTCGGCGGACGCCAGAAACCCGATGGCACCATCGATTTCACCGACTTCGATCACAACGAGGCGCGCGCCTTCGATGGCGCCATTCTCACGCCGGAAGATCCGCTGACGGCCGTGAACCAGCTCGCGCAGCAAGTCAAGGCGGCGGGCATCACGTCGGTCAGCGGCGATGTCATCGTCGATGACAGGCTCTTCGATGCGTTTCGCGTGCCCAACGGCAACGTGCTCATTTCACCGATTCTCGTGAACGAAAACGTGATCGACGTGACGCTCGCGCCGACATCCGCCGGCCAGCCCGGCCAGCTCGACTGGCGTCCGCGCACGAGCGCGATGACCATGCAGGGCGCGACGCTCACGACTGCGGCAAACGCCCAGGCCGACATCGTCACATCCGGCGATGCGCTCGACGAAGGCCCGCTCGGTTGCCTCGCCGCACCGGGCTGCCACGGCACGATCTCGGGAGAAGCAAGCCTCTCCACGCCCGCGACGATTCCCATGGGCTACACGTCGCCGCTCGTCGGCAACAACCTGTATGTCAGCAATCTGCGCGTCGAAGATCCGCCGTCGTTCGCGCGCACCGCATTCATCGACGCATTGACGCGCGCGGGCGTGCGCGTATCGGCGCCGGCGGTTCAGGCGAACGACAGAAGCAGGTTGCCATCGCCGCAAAGCTATACGAGCGCGACACAGGTCGCGAGCTTCACCTCCTTGCCTTACTCCGAGATCGCGAAGCTGATACTCAAGGTGAGCCTCAATACCGGCGCGAATCTGAGCCTGATGTACCAAGGTCTGACGAAAGGCGCGCGCACGGTCGATACCGCGCTCGTCACCGAGCGCCAATATCTGACGGGCACGCTCGGCATCGACGGCGCGGGCTTTAACTTTCCGACCAATGGCAGCGGTTCGCCCGACAGCCGCGCGACCGCGCGCACCACGGCGACACTGCTCACCGTGATGAGCCGCCTGCCGATCTATCCGGTGTATCGCGATGCGCTGTCGATCCTCGGCGTCGACGGCTCGCTCGCGGCAATCGGCAAGGATGTCCCCGGCAAGGAGCACATCAGGGTAAAGAGCGGCGCGACCGTGACCAACGGTCAGATGATCGCGATGAACATGGCGGGCTACATGGACGCGAAGAGCGGACGCCGGCTCTCGTACGCGCTCTTCGTCAACGACGCCGGTCCGGTCACGGCGCTCACCGACACGCTCGAAGTGTTCGACGACGAAGCAAAAATACTGGGCATCGTCTACGCGCGTTACTGAGCGGCCTTACTTCGGCGGCACCGGGATCATCCCCGGGAAGACATACGCCTGCAGCATCGCGATCACGCCGATCACCGCCGCGCCCGCGATCGAGTGGAAGAATACCGTCCGGAAGATCGGGCCGAGCGCGAACGAACGCTCCTTCGGATCGTCGTAGCAGGCGGCGCACGCGACCATGATCGACTGCGCATCGATCATCTTGCCCATCACGCCGCCCGTCGAGTTCGTTGCGACGATCAGTATCGGATTCAGGTTGAGCTGCTGCGCCGTGATGCGCTGCAGGCTGCCGAAGAGCGCGTTGGACGCCGTGTCGGAGCCCGTCAGGAACACGCCGAGCCAGCCCAGAAACGCCGCGAAGAACGGATAGAACACGCCCGCGCCCGTGAAGGCGAGCCCGAGAACGGCATCGGTGCCCGAATAGCGGGTGAGGAAGCCCAGTCCGAGCACCTGTGCGATGACGAGCACGGGAATCTTCATGCGGTGCATCGTCTGCATGAACGCGTCCTTCCATTGCGCGGCGGAAAGGCGCAGCACGAAGCCGGACAGCATCGCCGCGACGAACACGCCGGTGCCCGCCGCCGACAGCCAGTTGATGGTGAAGCGCGCGGCTTCCGCCTTCGCGTTGACGGGCGCGACCGGCGGCATCCGTTGCACGAGGTTATGCAGCGAGGGCATGTCCCAGACGGGTAATGACAGCGTCCCCTTGAACGGCGAGCCGAGCAGCGTCGTGGAGAAGGGAACGCCCGCGAACAGGTTGTTGAGGAGCTTCTTGAATTCGGGCACGCCCCACAGCGCGCAGCAGGCGATCAGGATTACCCACGGCATCCACGCATAGATGGTTTCGCCGGCCGAGTACTTGTACTTCCACTGGGATTTGTCGATGACGTCAGCCGACGCGCCGCCTTCCCGCGCGAGCGCTTCACGCTCGGACCTGAGCAAAAAGCGCGTCTTCGGATGCCAGACGAAGCGCAGGAACAGCGCCGTGCAGATTACCGAGAACACGCCCGAGACCACATCGGTCATCAGGTGCAGTGCGTGGCTGCCGGACGCGTAGAACTGCATGATCGCGAAGGAGCCGCCCGCGCAGAGCATCGCGGGCCAGACTTCGAAGACTTCCTTCCATGAGCCGCCTTCCATCTTCACGAAGGTCGCGACGAGCCAGAACGGCACGAGCACCGATACGAAGGGCAACTGATGACCCGCCATCGCCGAGAGCGTGACCTGATCGAGCTCGCTGACGGCGGCGAGCGTGACGATCGGCGTGCCGATCGCGCCCCACGCAACCGGCGCCGTGTTCGCGAGCAGGTTCAGCACCGCCGACTGGAACGGCCTGAAGCCGAGGCCGACCATCACGGCCCCGGCAATCGCCACAGGCGTGCCGAATCCCGACGTGCCCTCGATGATCGCGCCGAACGAGAAAGCGATCAGCACGCACTGGAGCCTTCTGTCGAACGAGATGTGGACGATCGATTCCTTGACGATCTCGAACTTGCCGGTCACGACGCTCATCGTGTAGAGGAACATCGCGGCCAGCACGATCCAGATGATGCCCAGAAATCCCGAAAGCGAGCCGAGCGCGAAAGCCGAAACCGCCGAAGTCACGGGCATTCGGAACACGAGGCAGGAAATGATGAACGCGGCGATGACGCCGAAGAACGCCGCATACGGCGCCGAAATGCCCAGATGAACGTTGCCCTGTGAATCGCGATGACGATGCAGCGCGATGAAGTAGAGCAGTGTCAGGATCGGAATCGCCGCGGCGATGGTGGAAAGGAATGCATTGCCCAACGGGTTGTAGGTCTGCTGGTACATGTCGCTTCCTTTTTTTGATATTAGGATTCGAACTGTTCCTTACAGGATTACTACCTAATCTTTGATGTATAGCGGGGCGAAAGGTCGATTTCAAGTTTTGCGGCGGCGCGAGGGCAAGGCGCGCCGCCGCAGGAATCACGCTACGCGAGGGTCAGGCGGAATGGGCTTCCTCTTTGCGAGGCACGTCCGAATCGATGCTCACGGGCACGCGCCGCGCGAGCGCGCACATCAATTCATAGCCGATGGTGCCGGACGCCTCCGCGACTTCATCCACCCGGACGTGCTCGCCCCACAGTTCGACCGGCGCACCGATGCCCGCCGCGGGGCACGGCGTCAGGTCGACGGTGAGCATGTCCATCGACACGCGTCCGACGATGCGCGTGCGCACGCCATCGACGACCACGGGCGTGCCCGTCGGCGCGTGGCGCGGATAGCCGTCCGCGTAGCCGCATGCGACCACGCCGATCTTCATCGCGCGATCCGCCGTGAACGTGCGGCCATAGCCGATCGTCTCGCCGGCCTCGAGCGTCTGCACGCTGATGATGCGGCTTTCGAGCGACATCGCCGCGCGCAACGGGAAGCCTTCGATGTGCCGCGCGCAGCCCGTCGGCGACGCGCCGTAGAGGATCGTGCCTGGCCGCACCCAGTCGCGGTGCGCGCGCGGATGCCACAGCACCGCAGCAGAATTCGACAGCGAGCGCGTGCCGGGAAGATTGCGCGTGGCGGCGTCGAATTCGTCGATCTGCCAGTCGATCGCGCCATCGTCGGCGTTCGCGAAGTGGCTCATCAGGCCGATCGAGCCGACCGCCTCGATGCCCGACGCGCGCTCCCACGCGGCCTCGAACTCGCCCGGCCGATAGCCGAGCCGGTTCATGCCGGAGTTCATCTTCAGCTGGATGTCGATGCGTCCGCGCGGCTTCGCGGCTTTCAGCAACGCGAGCTGATCGTCGCAATGGACCGTGACGGTCAGGCCATGGCGCTCGGCCGTCTCGACATCCTCCGGCTCGAAGATGCCTTCGAGCAGCAGAACCGGCTTTGTCCAGCCGAGTTCGCGCACGCGCACGGCTTCGTCGAGATCGAGCAGCGCGATGCCGTCGGCTTCCGCGAGCGCCGGATAAATGCGCTCGATGCCGTGACCGTAAGCGTTCGCCTTGATGACGGCCCAGACGCGCGACGACGGCGCCGTGCGTTTGACGAGTTGGAGATTGTGACGAACGGCGTCGAGATGAATGCGCGCGGAGATCGGGCGTGGCATGGCGTGCTGAGTTTTGGGTTGAAGGCAGTGGATTGATGGATCGTATCGGCCAAATAGCAGTTGTTGTTAATATATTTTTGCCGATTTTTGGTCGAAACGCCTTTCGCATTCGGCGTGCCTTCTGTGCGCTTCGCGGTATCGTGCGACTCATGCCGCGCACGCGCCAAGGAGCCCGCCATGAACGACGCCCGCCGTCTCGCCTGTCTGCGCATCGTGCTCGTGATCGTCGGACTGATCGCGCTCTTCGGCCTCTATCCGCTGATGCGGCTATGGCCTTCGGGATGGGCGTGGGAATCGGGCCACGAAGGCCGCTCCGAGTACGCGCTGATGATCGTCGGCATCTATGCGACGCTCGGCGTGTTCCTGCTGATCGCATCGCGCGAGCCGCTGAAACATCTGAGCCTCATCTGGTTCACGGTGTGGTCGAGCGTCGTGCACGGCGCGATCATGACGGTGCAATCGTTCGGCGGCGGACATCTCGGTCATCTCGCGGGCGATGTCCCCGCGCTTTTTATCGTCGCTGCCGCGCTCGCGATTTTCACGCCGCGCGGCGACACGCTTAGGCGGGCGCGCGTGCTCAGCTCAGATAGCCGAGATGCTCGGCCAGAATGACGCTGCCGACGCCGATCAGGATCAGCCCGCCGACGATCTCCGCCCGCTTGCCGATGGTCGCGCCGACGAGCCGCCCGACCATCACGCCGATCGTCACCATCAGCATGGTCGCGAAGCCGATGGTCGCGGCCGTCGAGAAGATATCGACATCGATGAACGCGAGACCCGCGCCGACCGCCATCGCGTCGATGCTGGTGGCGAAGCCGGTGAGCGCGAGCACCCAGAACGAATGCGAATTGGGCTTTTCCTCTTCGTGGGCCGCGCTGCTGAGGCCTTCGCGGATCATGCGCGCGCCGAGCAGGAACAGCAGGCCGAACGCGATCCAGTGGTCCCAGGCGGTCACGTACTGCGCGGCGGCCCGGCCGAGCGCCCAGCCGACGAGCGGCGTGATCGCCTCGATCACGCCGAAGATCACACCGGTCTTCAGCGCTTCGGCGATGCGCGGCTTGTGCAGGGTCGCGCCCTTGCCGACAGCGGCGGCGAAGGCGTCGGTGGACATGGCGAAGGCCAGGAATATTGTGGAGGCGAGATTCATCGAGTAGCGCTCTGGTCGGGCAAGATGGAACGACAGAACGCGCGCCCGACCGGTCGCGAATTCTGTCGATGGTCTTGCCAACCTGTGATGGCTGCCCATGCCACGGCCTGACTGACCGAGCGTGTTGACATGAGCGCTTTTCCGGTGCGGAAAAGCCGGCTACTCCCCAGCGAAGAGTCGTGAGCTTAACACGGCTTCGCGACCGTTCCTGAATTCACGTATCGGTTAAGGTAGAGTGATCGCGCAGCGCCCTCACCGCACTCCGAGGAGGCACCATGCAGGCAGCCCACCTGACTCAACCGGCCGCGCGCGAGGCGGTCGAACTGCTCTATCGCGCGTTTTCCACGAAAGACGTCGCGCTCTTGCGGCAGGCCGTGACGCCCGACTGGCAGTACATTCCCGAGCCGCCCGGACAAAAGCCCGGTCCCGATCAGATGATCCCCATCTTCGACGATCTCGCGACCGCGCTGCCCGACATGCACATCGAGATTCTCGACATGCTGATGCAGGACAATCGCGTCGGCATACGCGCGGAAGTGAGCGGCACGCAGTCCGGCCCGCTGATGGGCATCGCCGCGACGAAGAAGCCGATCCGCTTCGCCATCCACTCGTTCCACGAACTGCGCGACGGCCGCGTGTCGAAAACCTGGCATCTCGAGGACTGGCTGAGCGTGTTCCGGCAACTCGACGCAGTGCCGCCGACGATGAATCCGCCGGTCTAGCCGCCTCGGGTCCGCAACTTCACGCCCGCCGGCGCGTTCCTTCGCAGGACATGCTCGACGCACAGTCCGACGAGCGTCGTGTCGAGCCGCTCCAGCGCGCGCGCCGCCTCGCGCAACGCGGGCACATTGGTGCTGAAGGAATCGAAGAACAGCATTTCACGCTGCCGCGCCGCGGACCGCGCCTCCTGCACGGCCGCGCCCAACTCGCGCATGCGCGCGAAACCCGCCGCGCGCGCCTTCTTCTCCAGCAAGCCGACGAGCGCTTCGAGCGGCTGCGGCACATCGCGCGCGGCGCTCGGCCGTCCGTCGTCGAAGAGCGAAAGAAAGCGCAGCACGCTGCCCTGCAGGCGCCGGTGCGCATCGACGACATCGCGTATCGATTCCGCGCGCTCGTGATCGCGCGCCGCCTTCAACGTGACGATAGTCGCGCCGTAGCCGCTGCCGGCTGGCTCCAGGAGGGATGAATCGATAGAAGGCGTGCAACGAGTTCGCGTCAGCATGGCGAGTGGGATTCGAGGATGCGATATATTTTCACAAATATATCGCATCCTGCTTTCCGCGTGCGGGCCGGGCTACTTCGCGAACAATCCAAACACCGCCACCCCGCTCTTCGTCCCGACATACACTTTGCCGTTCGCGATCATCGGCGTGATGAACTTGTTGCCTGCGCCGAACTGGTCGCGCCCACCGGCATCGTTGCTGCTGTAGAGCTGATGGCTAAGATCGGTCGCGTCGTACGCGCGCAGTGCGCCTACAGTGCCGTTCTCCGCCGCCCACAGAATCGCGTTGGCCGTGCCGTTCGCGGAAATGCTCGGCGTCGCGCCCGGAAAGCCGAACGAATTGGGCGACTGGCTCGTCGGCGTCGCCGATAGCGCCGCGTTCGAGATGGTGA
The DNA here is from genome assembly GCF_056930355.1 of Caballeronia sp. 11_S32. Classification (NCBI taxonomy): domain Bacteria; kingdom Pseudomonadati; phylum Pseudomonadota; class Betaproteobacteria; order Burkholderiales; family Burkholderiaceae; genus Caballeronia; species Caballeronia sp. 11_S32. The sequence continues at coordinate 108,951 of NZ_JBXOWH010000001.1, read as the reverse complement.
ACGCCTTGATGCTGTCGCCGACCGAGCCGAAATACACCGTGTTGTTGAAATAGGCGGGCGCGCCGAACATCGGTCCGCGGATCTGGCCGACGAGCTCCTGATAGATGTGATCCGTGTTCGAGTCGAACTTGCCCATCGAATAGCGGTTCACGACATAGATCGTCGAATTCTTGCCTGCGCCGAGCGCCAGACGGCGGATCGCGCCGCTGGCATCGGCGAAATCGGGCAACACCATCGCGCCGCCCGAACCGAGATCCTCGTCCTGATTCGATTCCTGCACGGTATTCGACGGCTGGAAATAGTCCTGCACTCTGAGCGGCGAAAGATTGAGCCTCAGAAAGCCATTGCCGTAATTACCGTGGATGGGCATTTCGTGCTCGTTTTGCGTCGGATCGAAGGTGCCGTTTCCGTCGAGGAAATAGATAGCCTCGCCGTCCGACGCGAGGCCCGCGCCGCTCATCCAGATCGCGCCCATCTCGCCGTTCGGCGTCACATTCAGCACGCTCGCCTGCTGTAGCGTGTTCGCGTCGTAGCCCATCACCCATCCGGTGTACGGCATGAAATCGCAATGCGAAGTCCACGCCGTGTAGACCGCGCCGTTGAGAAGAAGCAGCGAGGCGCGCTCCGCATACTGGCCGGGATCGAAGGTGAGCGTGCCGTTCTGGCTGCCCGCGCCGGTGCCCGGATACGTGGCGCGGATTTCCGTGGGGCCGTTGAAGAGTTCGGCGCCCGTCGTGATGTCGAGCGCGTGGATGCGCTGGTGATAGGCGCCCGAGCCGTCCTTCGACATCCCGACGACATACATCGCGCCATTCGGACCGCGCGACCGGTCGATCACCGGCGTCGCCGTGATGCCGATCTTCGGTGAGATCTGATGGCAGCCGTGGTCGTCGCTCGGCATTTCGCCGGTGCCGAGCGTCGAGACTTGCCAGAGCACGGCGCCGCTGTCGGCGTCGAATGCATAGACGCTCGCATTTTCGGTCGCGACGTACAGCACGTTGTGCGTGCCGCCCGCGATCGATACGCCCGCGAGAAAGAGCGGCTGCGCGTCGACGGCGCCATCGACGGGAAACACCGCCAGCTTGCCGAAGGTGCTCTTGTTGACGTTCGCGGGCGTGAGGATGGTTTCCGCGAGTTGCTGTCCGGTCCGTGCGATGTCGTTGTGCCAGGTGACGACGTCCATTGGTGTTGCGGCGCGCGTGGTGCCCGAAGCCGCCGAAGGCGCGCTGGCGGCGGATGCTGCCGACGACGTGGCGTTGCCGCCGGAATCGCCGCCGCCACTGCACGCGGCGATCACCGCCGCCACACATACAGCGCCGGCTGCGGCGCTCCAACCCAGAAAATGCGGCTTCATTTGCACCCTCCTTTCCCAACGGGGCCGGAATGCCTTGGCGATTCGCAACTGTCAATTTCCCGAAAGAAATTTGTTGCAACGCGTCACAATATGCTAACCTAGGGTTATTACCTAGTTAGTTACCCCTAGTACGGAGTCCACCATGGGAATCATCGCCGCCACGCCGATCGCCCTCGTTTCGCTCATCGCCGCCAAGCTGCGCACCGCCACGCGCGACGCCCTCAAGGCACGCGCGAAAGTCAGCGCGCTGATGGCCGAAGCCTATCGCCGGGCGTAACGCCCGGGCGCGGGGACATCATTCCCCGCGCGCCTCGTCTCACCACTTACTGCAACGTATAGGCGATCACGTAATCGCCGGCCTTCGTGCCGAGCGACCCGTGCCCGCCCGCCGTCACGAGCAGATATTGCTTGCCGCTCGCATCGGCGTAGCTCATCGGCGTGGCCTGCCCGCCCGCAGGCAGCCGCGCTTCCCACAGCTTCTTGCCGTCGCGCACGTCGTACGCGCGCACGTACTGGTCGAGCGTGCCCGTCAGGAACGCGACGCCGCCCGCCGTCACGATCGTTCCGCCCAGACTCGGCACGCCGAGCGGCATCGGAATGGGCAAGGGCGCGCTGTCGACGATCGTCCCGTTCTTGTGCATCCACGCGATCTTGCTCGTGCGCAGATCGACGCCCGCCATGTAGCCCCACGGCGGCGCCTGGCACGGAATCCCGAGCGGTGAAAGAAACGCATTGATTTCGTAGCCGAAAGGCGTGCCGCGCGCGAGCTTGATACCGCTCGTCTCGCTGCCTTTCTTCTCGCCATGGCTTTCCGGAATCTGGTCGCGCGGAATCAGCTTCGACGTGAACGCCATGTAATCCGGATTCGCGATCAGAATCTGCCGCACCGGATCGACCGAAATCCCGCCCCAGTCGAACACGCCGAAATTGCCCGGAAACACCAGCGTGCCCTGCTCCGATGGCGGCGTGAACGGCCCGTCGTAGCGCAAGCTCTTGAACTTGATGCGGCACCAGAGCTGATCGAACGGCGTCGTGCCCCACATGTCCGCTTCCTTCACGCGCGGCGGATTGAAGTTGAGCGCGGAAACGGCCTGCGTCGGCGCCGTGTGGTCACCCTTCGACGCGCCTTGCGGCACCGGCACTTCGTTGATCGGCACGATCGGCTTGCCGGTTTCGCGGTTCAGCACGTAGACGCTGCCCTGTTTGGTCGATGCGATCACCGCCGGCTGCGTGCCCTGCGCGGTCTGCAAGTCGATGAGCGTCGGCTGCCCGCCGACATCCATGTCCCACAGATCGTGATGCGTGAACTGATAGTTCCAGCGCAGCTTGCCCGTCGCGGCGTCGAGCGCGACGAGGCCCGCCGCGAACTTCTCGGCCTGCGGCGTGCGCTCGCCGCCCCATTGATCGGGCGTCTGATTGCCCATCGGCAGATACAGCATGCCGCGCTTTTCGTCGACGCTGAACATCGACCACATGTTCGGCGAGTTGCGCACGTAGGTGCCGCCCGGCGCGATCGGCTCGGTGGCGTCCGGGTTGCCCGAGTCCCAGTTCCAGACGAGATGGCCGTCGTTCACGTCGAACGCGCGGATCACGCCCGAGGGCTCGTTGTTCGATTCGTTGTCGGTCACGTGGCCGCCGACGATCACGAGATTGCGAAACACCGCCGGCGGCGATGTCGAGTAATAGCCGCCCGGCGTGAACGGCCCGATGTTCGCGCGCAGATCGACCGCGCCATTTTTGCCGAAGCTCGCGCACGGCTTGCCGGTTTCCGCGTCGAGCGCGATCAGGCGGGCGTCGGCGGTCGGAAGGAACAGGCGATGCGGACATTCGGCCGTCGCGGTGGTTTGCGCGGGCGTCTGCGCGGGCGCCGATGCTTCGACCGGCGCCGATGCAGCGGGCGCGCTCGCTTCTTCAGGCGCGGAAGCCGCGGCGACATCGGAGGCGGCGGCGGGCGCGGGCATCGGATGCATCGACGCATCGTAGTAAGCGACGCCCCGGCAAGTCATATGCTCCCAGTGCTTGAATCCGATCGGGCTCTGAAGCTGCGGGTCGAAGCGCCATTTCTCCTTGCCGCTCGCGGCATCGAGCGCGATCACCCTGCTGTGCGGCGTGCACAGGAAAATCGTGTCGCCGACCTTCAGCGGCGTGTTCTCGTCTGTGGTCTCGGTGGGATCGTCGGCGCCGGGCATGTCGCCGGTGCGATAGGTCCATGCCACTTTCAGTTGATGCGCGTTTTGCGGCGTGATCTGCGCGAGCGGCACGTAACGCTGCGCGAGCGGCGAGCCGCCGTAGTCGATCCAGTCGCCCGGCGCGCGGCCGGTGGCGGCGTTGGCATCGGGCTGATTCGCGTCGGCGGCGACATCCACGTCGATGCGGCCGGGCCGGTCATGCGGATCATTGAAAAACGTGCCGATGCCGAGCAGCAGCGCGAGGATGATCGCTGCGGCGAGCGGCGTGCGCGCCGCGCGCGCGGTCGCGGGCGGGCCGAACAGCGCGCCGCGATGCACGAACGGAATCAGCAGCCAGATCGCGAGCAGCACCCAGATCCACAAACGCGGCATCAGTTGCCAGAAATCGAAGTGCACTTCGATCACGGCCCAGATCGTCGAGCCGAACAGCACGAGCGCGAAGAGCAGCAGCGCGGAGCGCCGCCGTATCAGCAGCAAAAGCCCGGTCAGGACGATAGCCGCACCCGCGATCACGTAGTACCACGATCCTTTCAGGGTCACGAGATACGCGCCGCCCGCCGCAAGCAGCGCGCCGAGAACGATGAACACGATGGCCGTCAGGAACGTGAGCGGATGAAGTCTTCCGTTGCCAGCCATGCTGAACCCTCCGTGACGATGATTGGCGGAACACGGCCGGCGCGCGGTCGTGGTTCGGGCGCTTTTGCGTCGTGGGAGGGAGCAATCGTTGTGCCGTTTCGGCGAGAGAGGGCGCGGGCGAGAACGCGCTTACAGACGACTTTCCGGACAAGGCGCGTTGCGCGCCTTCGGATCAGAGCGGACGCGGCCAGAGCCCGCCGTGCAGGTTCGCGGGAATGACACCGGAAACGAACGCCGCCTTCAGATCGGCGCGTTCGGTGAAACGCGGCGCATCGAACCACATCAGGAATTCATCGCGCCAGTTGCCCCACGCGTTTTCATCGAAATCGAAATCCTCGTCGATGCGGCCGTTATCGCGCAGATACGCGCCGACCAATTGCGTGCCGTTCCAGTACGCGACGGCGACATCGGTCAGATCGGCGGTGACGCCGCGCGGCAGATCGCGCAGCATCATCGCGACATGCGCCTTGAACGATTTGAATTCGGTCGGTCTCATCGCGTGCTCCGCTTCAAAAAAGTGCGTGAAAAAAACCTGCAGGCGGCGTGCTTCTTCAGCCGAAGACGCCCTTGTTCAAATCCTTTTCGAACGCGGCGGTCCAATCCGTGCCGTGTCCAATGCGATATTCGCGCTCCTTCAATGTGGAGCGACGCGTAATGGTTACCAGGCCCTGCAATGGATAGACATCGTCCACGACATCGGACACGCCGCCTTCCTGCCCGCCTTCCTGCACGAGAAAGTCGCTTTCATCGAGCCGATGGCGCACGAGAATCGCAAGAAAATCCGCTCTCTCGTCCGGTGCGATCACTGTCATGATGGCCTCCACGATCGAACGCTGCTCTCATTCAAAGTAGCACACGCGCGGAGGAACGTCGGCGCATATCTTGCGGCGGGCGCGGCAAGGCGCACGCGCCCGCTGCCGAAGCGCGTGCCGGTTCTTCTTCCTGAGGAGTCGAATACCGATGAAACGCGGAACAATCATCCTTTTCAGCGCGGCGCTCATCTGCTGCGCGCGCGCGCATGCCGACGATCCCGTGTGCGGCACGCTCGAAAGCGCGACCAACGGGCAAGACGGCATGATCGTGCTGCGCGAAGGGGAAAGCGTGAACTTCTGGCGGGGCGGCACCGTCAGGCACGGCGCGCTGCACGTCTACAAGGACGGCGAGGTGTATCGCGTGTACTGGCAGCCGGAAGGAAGCGGCAACGTGTACGTGCTCGCGAATGAAGGCACGACGAGCGTGCGGCTCATCCTGACGCCGACACGCGGAACGAAAGTCGAGACGGGACCGGGCAGCCTGCCGAAGCAGAACGTGCTGTCCTGTCCCGATCTGTAATGCTTACTTCGCGGCGAGCACCTTGCCGATGGCATCGGCGACGACCTGCACGTTGCTGTCGTTCAGGCCCGCGACGCACATGCGGCCCGAGCGCAGGATATACACGCCGAATTCCTCTTTCAGGCGATCCGCCTGTTCCGCGACGAGCCCCGTATACGTGAACATGCCGCGCTGTTTGATGTAACGCGTGAGCATTTCGCCGCTCACGTGATCCTTCAGGCCGTCGTGGATCGCCTGGCGCATGCGCGCGATACGCTCGCACATCGAGGCCAGTTCTTCCTGCCACGATTGCCTGAGCGCGGGCGTGTTCAGCACCTGCGTGACGATCTTCGCGCCGTGCGTCGGCGGGTTGCTGTAGTTCGCGCGCACCGCGCTCGTCAGCTGGCCGAGCACGCGGTCGGCTTCGGCGGCGTCGTCGCAGATCACGTGCAGGCCGCCGCAGCGCTCGCCATACAGCGAGAAATTTTTCGAGAACGAATTGGCGATGAACGCCGGCACGCCGCGCCGCGCGAGCTCACGCACCGCGAACGCGTCGTCGTCCAGACCCGAGCCGAAGCCCTGATACGCCATGTCGACGAAGGGCAGCAGATCGCGCTTTTGCAGCACGTCGATGATCTTCACCCACTGCGACTCATCGAGATCGACGCCCGTCGGGTTATGGCAGCACGCGTGCAGCAGAACGACGCTCTTCGCGGGCAGCTTGTCGATGGCCGCGAGCATCGCGTCGAACCGCAGGCCGCCCGTGGCTTCGTCGTAGTACGGGTACGTGTTCACCTCGAAGCCCGCGCGTTCGAAAATGAAGCGATGGTTCTCCCACGTCGGATCGCTCACCCATACTTTCGATTGCGGAAAATAGCGCTTGATGAAATCGGCGCCCACTTTCAGCGCGCCCGAGCCGCCGAGCGTCTGCACGGTCGCGATGCGGCCATCGGCGCGCGCGGGGCTGTCGTTGCCGAACACGAGCGCCTGCACGGCATCGCGATAATGCGCGAAACCGGCCATCGGCAGATACGGCTTCGGGCCGAGATCCTTCAGGATCGACAGTTCCGCTTCGCGCACCGCCTGCATCACGGGCAGGCGGCCTTCATCGTCGAAGTAGATGCCGATGCTCAGATTGACCTTGTTGGTGCGCGGGTCCTTCTGAAAGTTTTCGTTCAGAGAGAGGATCGGGTCGCCGGGGTAGGCATCGATGTGTTCGAACATGGTGATTTAATCAGGACGAGGGATCAGCGAGATTGAAGGCGATCGGCGCGACTCGCGTCACCGCCCCTTTTTTTGAGATAGTAGCCGATTCCGAGAACGGCCAGCCAAACGGGAATCAGGTACACGGACAGGCGCAGGTCGGGCGTTTCGAACATCACCCATACGATGCCCGCGAGAAACGCCAGCACGAGGTAGTTCGAAAGCGGATGGCCGAAGCTCGGAAACACCGTGGGGTTACCGTTCGCGCGCTTATGGCGACGGAACATGAGGTGGATGATGCTGATCATCGCCCAGTTGATGACGAGCGCCGATACCGCGAGGCCCATCAGCAGGCCGAATGCGCGCCCGGGAATGATGTAGTTGATCACCACGCACGCCGCCGTCACGATCGCGGACACCGCGAGCGCCGCGAGCGGAATGCCGCGCCCGCTCACGTTGAGCAGCGCGCGCGGCGCGTTGCCTTGCTGCGCGAGGCCGTACAGCATGCGGCTGTTCGCATAGACGCCGCTGTTGTACACGGACAGCGCCGCAGTCAGCACGATCACATTCAGCACGTTCGCGATGAGCGTGCTGTTCATCTCGCGGAAGATCAGCACGAACGGGCTGCCGCCGGTCGCGACCTTGTCCCACGGATAAAGCGAAAGCAGCACGGCGAGCGCGCCGACATAAAAAATGAGAATGCGATAGATGACCTGATTGGTCGCGCGCGGAATGCTGTGCGACGGATCTTCCGCTTCCGCCGCCGTGATGCCGACGAGTTCCAGCCCGCCGAACGAGAACATGATGACAGCCATCGACATCACGAGGCCGCTCACGCCGTTCGGAAAGAAGCCGCCGAGCCGCCACAGGTTCGCGACGCTCGCCTCCGGCCCCGCTTTGCCGGACGCGAGCAGATAGCCGCCGAACAGGATCATCCCGACGATCGCCGCCACTTTGACGATCGCGAACCAGAACTCCGTCTCGCCGTAGGATTTCACGCTCGTCAGGTTGATCGCGTTGACGATCACGAAGCACGCGAGCGCCGATATCCATGTCGGCAAACCCGGCCACCAGTACTGCATGTAAATGCCGATCGCCGAAAGCTCGGCCATGCTCACCAGGATGTAAATGGCCCAGTAATTCCAGCCGGAGATGAACCCGGCGGCGTGGCCCCAGTATTTGTCGGCGAAATGGCTGAACGAGCCGGCCACCGGCTCATCGACGATCATCTCGCCCAGCTGCCGCATGATGAAAAACGCCATCACACCGGCAATCGCGTAGCCCAGCAGCACGGACGGCCCGGCGAGCTTGATCGTCTGCGCGACGCCGAGAAAAAGACCGGTGCCGATCGCGCCGCCGAGCGCAATCAGTTGAATGTGGCGGCTCTTGAGGCCGCGCTTGAGCGTTTCGTTCTGGGGTGCTTCGTTCGTCTTACCGGACATCATGTTCGCTGCCTGTTAACCGCAAAAATTACCGCTTCTTGTACTACCGTACGAAGCCTGTGTCATATCGCCCACTTTTCCGCGCTACTTTCCAGATAAAAACTGTTGTTTTTTGGTGCGGATGGCCCCACAGGCCGGTGAAAAAAAGGCCGATTATCTACCGACGGATCTGCGATTTTACCGCCCGGCGAGCCGAAGAGCCTTGATGGGCGGACCTGCAGAAGACGTGCACGTTTCTTCAGACCCGCACAACAAACGATTTGAGGCCGGAATCAGGTGTTGTTCGGAGGATTGCCCGGGACCCGGCAGCGAGAGAATCGCATCATCCACTCACGACGGGGTCGCCATGTATCAGACGATGGAAGGAAACGCCAGGCCGCATCGCACGGCGCCGTGTTTCTCTGAAGGATCGCAGGACAGCACGCCGGCCACGCAAGCCGAATTGCTGCGCGCGCTGCAGTCGGCGTCGGACAACATCATGCGACTCGCGGGCAAGCTGCACGCCGATCGCGACGCCACCGCCGACGATGCCGTCGCGATCACCGAGCAGCACGCGCTTGCGCAGCAGTTGATCGGCCGGTTGCTGGCAATGCCCGCGTCGCAGACGTGAGAGCGGAAAGATAGGACCAAGCGCGGAAGCGGCCACGGGCCGCGCCGTGTACATCGGGGAAGGGAAATGAGCTACTTGACCATCATCGCGGCTGTCTGGGGAGTTTGCGCGATTTGCGCGGTGTTGTTCATCCGCGGCGCGGCGCAGCGCAATCAGGAACCGTTGCGCGTGCAGAGCGCGCGCGAACAGAACGCGAACGGCCCGAAGGACTACGGCCGCCCGGTCTGAACCGATGTAACCGGCGAGGCATGAGCGCCTCGCCACGGAAGCATTCCTGCTGGTGTTGCCGCCGCCGCTGCGGTTACTTACCTGCGTTGCCCGCGTTGATCGCGGCCACCGCGGCGCGCAAGCCGAGCAGGTAGCTATCCACGCCAAAGCCGGAAATCTGCCCCTTCGCGATTTCCGCGAACACCGATTTGTGGCGGAACTCCTCCCGCGCGTGCACATGCGACATGTGCACTTCGATGACCGGCGCCGTCAGAATGGCGAGCGCATCGCGGATCGCGTAGCTGTAATGCGTCCACGCGCCGGCGTTGATCACGATCGCATCGACCTTCTCCTCGAACGCCCGATGAATGCGCGAGCACATCTCGCCTTCGATATTCGTCTGGTAGCACTCCACGTCCACGCCCAGCTCCTTGCCCAGCGCGGCCATTTGCTCGTCGATTTGGGCGAGCGTCGCCGTGCCGTACTGCTTCGGGTCGCGCTTGCCGAACATGTTGAGGTTGACGCCGTGCAGCGTCAGGATCTTTGCCATGAATTTTCCTTGCGTGAAGAGGGTTAAGCTGTTTCGACGATGTTGCCCGTGCTGGCGGCAAGCACGATGGCCTCGGTAATCCGCAGATTCTGCAGTCCGTCGCGCGCGCTGACAATAGGCTCGGCTTCCCCGCGCGCCACCCGCCCGAAATGTTCCATCTGATGCGCGAGCGGATCGTCGCGCTGCATCGGCACGATGCTTTCCTCGAACGGCTTCCACCATGACCGGTCTTCGGCCTTTGCGTAGGATTTGAGGCGCATCGTCGGCACGGAGAGCGAGCCGAAGGTGCCCGCGATCACATAGCAGTCTTCGTCGGGATAGGTCGAGTACGCCTTGTTCTCCTGCGAGGTCTGCTCCCAGCTGCGCGGGCACGCGGCGGTGTCGGACAGCATGAAGGTGCCGAGCGCGCCGCTCGCGAAGCGCAGATTGATCGCGACGGTATCTTCCACGGGAAAGCCGCGCGTGGCCTGCGAAGCGAACGCCTGCACCGCGACGATATCGCCGCACAGCATGCGCAGGTTGTGCACCTCATGAATCATGTTGAGCAGGATCGGGCCGCCGCCCGGCTCGCGCCGCCACGGCGCGCTGGCGTAATACTCGTCGGGCTTGAAGAACACGGCGCTGCCCATCACCGCGACGAGCTTGCCGAGCCGCCCTTCGTCGATCACCTGCTTCGCGCGCGCCATGATCGGGCTGTGCGCGCGATGATGGCCGATCAGCACTTTCACGCCCGAGCGTTCGGTTTCATCGACGAGCGCCCGGGCCTCCTCGACGGTCGGCGCGATCGGCTTTTCGAGCAGCGTCGGCACGCCCGCCGCGAGACAGATGCGCGCATGCTCGACATGCAGCTGATTCGGCGTCGCGAGCACGATGCCATCGGGGCGATCTTTCGCGAGCAGCTCATCGAGCGTCCTGTAGAGCGGCACGCCCGCTTTCGCCGCGATATCGGCGGCGGCGGGCGCAGGATCGACGATCGCGGAAAGCGTGCACGTCGCGCTCGCCTGCGCGACGCCCATGTGCGCCTGTCCGATGTAACCCGCGCCTGCCACTGCAATCCGGGTCTTGCCTGAGTCTGTGTTCACCTGAATTCACCATTGTCGAGAAAAAGCGCGCACGAGGGCACGCGGACGGCGCGGGGTCGCGCCGCCGTGAGAAAAATCTGTCGATCGAGGGGATTTAAGAAGTGCGCGCGTTCGCGACCGATTCCGCGCGCAGGCGGTCGTACTCCGACTTCTCGACCGGCTGCGCGTTCGGCTCGCCGAGCTGGCTGAGCGGAATGCGATACGTCTCCCGCGCGCTCCAGGCGGCGATCGCGGCGATGATCGTCACGGCGAGCGTGATCGAGCCGATCGTGAACGGAATGTTGGTGGCTCCCGGCGGCGCAACGGTCGCGAAGAGCGCGGGCAGCAGCGCCGTGATCGTCGTGCCGACGTTCTGCGAGATCGCCATGGCGGAGACGCGCGTGCGCGTCGGGAAGAGCTCGGGATAGAAGCTCGGGAAGATCGCGTTATAGCCCTGATAGACGATGCCCCACATCAGCAGCGACGCGATGATCGCGAGCCCGACGCTCTGAATGCTGATCGCATAGAGATACAGATACGAAAGGAGCCCCGATGCGATCGCGCCGACGATGATCGGCGGCTTGCGCCCGATCTTGTCGGAGAGATTGCCGACCAGCGGAATCACGACCACGGCGAGAATATTGCCGACGACCGGAATCCACAGATACACGCTCTTGTGGAAACCGATGCCGTAGGCGGCCTGCACCGCATACGCCGCGCCGAAGATGGTCGCGACCACCGGAATCACGTTCATCAGCGCCATGCAGACCACGCGGATCATGTCGGAGAGGTTGTACTTGAAGGCATCGACGATCGGCGAGCGCGGCACCGCGCCCTTCTCGCCTTCCTTCTCGAAGGCGGGCGTCTCGTGCACTTCGCGGCGGATGATGTAGCCCGCGACCAGCACGAACGCCGAGAGCAGGAACGGAATGCGCCAGCCCCATGAGTTGAACGCATCCTCGGGCATGTAGTACGCGAGCGGCAAGAACACGGCGGCGGCGAGAATCTGCCCGGCCTGCACCCCCTGGAGCGTGAAGCTGGCGAAGAAGCCACGCCGGCCAAATGGCGCGTGCTCCAGAATCATCGAGCTCGCACCGGAAATTTCGCCCGCGACGGCGAAACCCTGGACCAGGCGCAGGATCACGAGCAGTGTCGGTGCGAGCATGCCGACGCTGTGATACGTCGGCAGCAGGCCGACTGCCATCGTCGAAAAGCCCATCAGGAACATGCACAGCACGAGCACGGTCTTGCGGCCGTGCGTGTCGCCCCAGTGGCCGAGCACGAACGCGCCGATCGGCCGCGCGACATAGCCGACGCCATACGTGGCGAGCGATGCGACGATCGCCACTTTCGGATTGCCCGACGGAAAGAAGAGCTGCGGGAAGATCAGCGCGGCCGCCTGCGCATAGATGAAGAAGTCGTAGTACTCGAGCGCCGAGCCTATCCAGCCGCTCGCGGTGGCCTTCTTCGTCTGCTTGTGGTGCTCGGCGTGCAACCCGCCTTGTGCACCGGGTGAGAGGTTCGTGTCCATGACGTCTCCTTTTATGGGATCGCGCAACGGCTTCTGCGGCCATCGTCGCGACGATGTTCGACCATCGATATCACAGTTGCCCTTCTTCCTTCTCGGCGGACGGCATCCGGTGCGCGCGCAGCGGACATCCATTCATGATCGTCTCTCAAACGAAAGCTTTCGATGAGGCAAAACCCGCGCGCCCGCTGCGAGATGGAAGAGATTGAGCGATAACTTACTATGTCCGTCGAAAAACATAATCTAGCCCGAAGGAAACTCAGAGTGTGCTCGGAGCGAATAATTGACGTCAAAGCTAAGCTGCGGCTAAGTTTTGCCTAAAGCTTGTGCAGACGCGGCCGTATACACGAGTACCGGCGGTGACCGCATCGCCACCGACCTCTCGTCCTCGTCCTCTCGCTGGCCCCGTCTTCCGTATGTCAGGCAACCCGTCCTTGATCGATTCGATTCTGGCCACGCCGGCGACAGAGGACGGACGCATCACGGCCCTCATTCGTGCATCGCTTCTGTCCACGCTCGTCGAGGACGTCCGTCCGCTGCTCTTGTCCGGGCTCTCCGGCGCCTTTGTCGCGCTGACTGCGCTCGGACGCCAGCAGGCGCTCTGGTCGATCCTCTGGGTCGCCGCCGACGCGCTCCTGCTCGCCGCGCGTCTTTCGATCGTGGGCCGCTATCGCGCGCTGAGACGCACGGGCGCGCCGCATCCCGGCCCGTGGGCCGCGCGCTATGCGCCGTTCGGGCTCGCGGCGTGTCTCGTGACGGGCCTCGGCGCGATGGCCTGCGTGATCTCCGGCGACGCCGTGCTCGCCTCGCTCGCGATCATGGTCACGGCGGGCCTGCTCGGCGGCGTCGCGTCGCGCAACGCGGGCACGCCGCATCTGGCGATCGCGCAGGTGTGTCTCGGCGCGCTGCCGATCGGCGTCGGCGGACTTTTCGGGCCGCCCGGTTACTGGATTCTCGTGCCGCCGCTCTTTCTCTACATCGGCGCGATGTATGCGGTCGTGCAGCGCCACTATCGCGGCCTCGTCGCGCTGATGATCGCCGAAGCCGGCCACGCCGAAATCGCCGCGCGTTTCGACGCCGCGCTCGCGCACGTGCCGCATGGTCTCTGCACCGTGGATGCGTCGGGCAAGGTCGTGATCGCGAATCGCAAGGCGGCGGAACTGTTCGGCGCGACCGTCGACATGCTGCGGCTGAACGTTTCTTTGCCGGAATTCATCGGCTATGTCGGGTTCGCGAAGTTCGGCGAGGCGATGCGTGCGCAGTTCTCCGAGCGTTGCGCGCGGTGGCTCGAGGAAGGCGGCCCGCCGCTCGATCTGCCGCTGCGCGACGGCCGCCAGCTCGAACTGAGCCGCAACCCGGTGCCGGACGGCAGCGCGGTGATCATCATCGAGGACGTGACGGAGCGCCGCAAAGCCGAAGCGCAGATCCTGCACTGGGCGCATCACGATTCGCTCACGGGCCTGCCGAACCGGCGCTATCTCGGCGATCACGCCGAGCGTCTGATGGCGGGCGGCGCGGGCCGCGAAAAAGTGATGGTGATGTATGTCGATCTCGACGGCTTCAAGCGCGTGAACGACACGCACGGCCACAACGCGGGCGATGAATTGCTGAAGCTCGCCGCCGACCGCCTGCGCAACGCGATGCGCCGCGGCGAACTGGCCGCGCGTCTTGGCGGCGACGAATTCGCGATCGTCGCGACCTACATCGCGGATGCGTCGAGCGCGACCTTCGCCCGCAAGATCATTCGCGAGCTGTCGGTGCCCTACGCGCTCGCGGGCGGGCAGACGGTGCGCGTGGGCGTGAGCGTCGGCATTGCGCTCGCGCGGCCGGGCGAGTCGTTCGAAAGCGCATTGAAGCGCGCGGATACGGCGCTCTACGAGGTCAAGATCGAGGGGCGCGGCGAATATCGATTCGCGAAGGACGGGGCGCGCGCCACGCAGGACGACGAAGACCTCGAGGCCCTCGCGCAAAGACAATGACCGTCGTCATCGCTGCGGCGCATGCGGCGCGGACTGATGCATCTCGCGCAATGCGTCGAGTTCATCGCGAATCAGCGACGAAGGTTTCGACGTCCTCGGCCCGGCTTCCCGTTGCCCGCAGCACCGCGCGCCGTTCTTCGCTCTGCTCCGGCAGCATGGACGGCCCCAGCACCGCGAGACGGCCGGCTGCCTCGTGCGCCCAGCGGCGGAGCCTGAGCGCATCGGGCGTCGCGCGCATATGCGCGGCGGCTGTCCGCGCCGCGCGTCCGGACACGGCGGTCGCGCGATTACCCATGCTGCTCTCGGAAGCCTCGCGCTGACCGGCGCCGGGCACCCCGATCGCATCGCGCAATCCGTTCAGACCGCAGACTACAAGCATCGCGCGCAGCCTTGAAGCCGTTCGAAGCATCACACGTTGGTATGAGCGCGCCGAGTCGTTCGTAGAATGGCCGGCGCGCTTGCGCTTCCTTATGCTGATCTCATGGTCACGCACTGGGAACGCATCATGAGCGATACATCGACACGCAGGCTGTTATCGGGTTGCGCCGCGGTGCTGGCGTTCGGGACGTGGTATTCGTTGAGCGCGCCGCATGACTGGAACGCGCTCGATCGCGCGGGTCATGACACGGAATTGCCGTTGGAGCGGATCGCGGTGAGCGAGGCGGCGTCCACCATCAAGCCGCCTCAGCCATGATTCGAAGCCGCTAGGCACGCGGCGGCGTCGATGCCCCCTGCGGCATCTTCACCCCCAGCGCTTCGGCCTTCAAAACAAGATCCGCGAGCGAGCGCGCCGCCATCTTCTTCATCGCCTGCCCGCGATGAATCTTCACGGTGATCTCGCTGAGATTCATCTCCGCCGCGATCTGCTTGTTCATCAGCCCCGACACGACGAACGCCATCACCTCGCGTTCGCGCGGCGTCAGCGATTCATACGAGCGCCGCAAATCCGCCACCGAGCGGCTCGCCGCGCGCCGTTCCTCGTCGGCCTCGAGCGCCTGCGCCACCGCATCGAGCATGTCCTGATCGCGGAACGGCTTCGCCAGAAAATCCTTCGCGCCCGCTTTCATCGCCTTCACGGTCATCGCGATATCGCCGTGCGCCGTCATGAAGACGATCGGCAAGCCGAGCTGGCTCGCCGCCATCTGTTCCTGCACCGCGAGGCCGCTCTGCCCTTTCAGCCGAACGTCGAGGATCAGGCAACTCGGCACCTCGGGCATGTCATGAGCAAGAAACTCGTGCGCGGACGCGAACGTCATCACGTTCAGGCCGACAGAGCGGAGCAGCATACGCAGCGCATCGCGCATCGATTCGTCGTCGTCGACCACGTAGACCATCGCGCCGTTCGTCTTCGTGTCCGCGTCCTTGTCAATGCTCATCGTCTCCCCCTTCGTTTTCGGGCAGCACGAAGCGCAAGCGCGCGCCGCCTTCATCGGGCGACTCCGCCCATATCCTGCCGCCGTGCGCCTCGATGATCGAACGGCAGATCGACAAGCCCATGCCCATGCCTTCGGCCTTCGTCGTGAAGAACGCGTCGAAGAGGCGGCGCGCGCTGTCTTCACTGATGCCCGTGCCCGAATCCTGCACGGTGATCTGCGCATAGCCTTTGTCGCTGCCGCTCTCGCCCGTCGCGATGCGCAGCACGCGCGGCCCGTCCACGCCGGACATCGCCTGCGCGGCGTTCATGATCAGGTTGATGAGCACCTGCTGCAACTGCACGCGATCGCAGCGCACGGTCGGCGACGGCGTCGCGAGCTCGCTGCGCACGTCCACGCGATGCCGCCCGAGCTCGCGCCGCACGAGCTCGATCGTCTCGCCCACGATCTCGTTCACGTCGAGCGTCGCGGGCTGGCTGTCGCGCTTTCTCGCCATCGCGCGAATGCGTGCGATGACTTCGCTTGCGCGCTTGGCGTCGCGAATCATCTGCGTGATCGACTGCTGCGCTTCCGCGATCTCCGGCTGCGCGCGGTTGAGCCAGCGCAAGCCGGCGTCGCCGCTCGTGACGATCGCGGCCATCGGCTGCGTGACTTCGTGCGCGATCGACGCGGCCAGCTCGCCCAGCATCGTGACGCGCGTCACGTGCGCGAGCTCGGCGGTCGAGCGCGCGAGCGCTTCCTGCGCGAGCTTGGTCTCGGTGACGTCCATCAGCGCGCCGACATATTCATCGCCGTCCGCTTCCGTCGATGCACGATGCGCGACGAAATGCACATGCTTGATCGAGCCATCGGGAAACAGGAGCCGATGCTCCACGTCGATTTCGCCCGCGCCGTTCAGCGCCGATTCATGCGCGCCGCGCACGATCCCGATGTCATCGGGATGCGCGCGCGCGAGAATCGCATCGATAGAAGGCGTCACATCGCGCGGGTAATCGAAGATGCGATACGCCTCGTCGGACCACCACATCGTGCCGGCTGGCAGGCGCGTCGCGATACTGCCGGTGCGCGAGAGCTGTTGCGCGTCGAGCAGAAACGCCTCGCTGCGCTTCAATGCATCGCGCTGGCGCTGCAACTCGGCTTCCATGCGCTTGCGCTGCGTGATGTCGTTGCTCGTCGCGAGCACCGCGCGCGGCATGCCTTTCGCGTCGCGCAGCAAGGCCGCGCGGCTCGCGATCACGATCTCGCCGCCGTCGTGACGCACGCGCGTGATCTCGCCGTCCCAGCGGCCCGAGCGCAGCAGTTCCGTGCGGATCTGGGCATGCGGCACGGGCGAGTTCGATTGCGTCATGCGATGAATCGGCTGGCCGATCGCCTCCCGCGCCGAATAGCCGTAGAGCGCTTCGGCGCCGCGATTCCAGAACGTGATGCGGTCGTTCATGTCGTGCGCGACGATCGCGTCGTGCGCGAGATTGAGCAGTTCGAGCTGCTCCTGCATCTTCGTCGTGGTGGCCTGATTGCGCAGCGAGAGGATGGCGGTCGTGCCGATCGCGAGCAGGCTCACCGCGCAGCGCGCCAGCGCGCCGCCCGACACGTTCTCGTCGTGCGAGAGCACGAAGCCGACGAGCGTGAGGATGACGCAGCCCCACGCCGTCGCGACGGTGGCGGCGCGATTGCCCGTCGATGCGACGAGCAGCACGACGACGACATAGAGCACCGCGATGGCGATATCGAGCGGCGTGAGCGCGTCGATGAGAAACACCACGAGCGCGATGGCCGCCGCGAGCATCCACACGATGCGGGTATCGTGACGCACCGCGCGCGGCGCGCTTTGAAATGTCTCCATCACGGCCGGTCTGACGCCGGCGAATGGAAACGAACGACGAACGAGACGAGCGGCATGGTCATGGAGCGTTCGTTGGGAAGATGGCGGCGGGCGCGCTGAAACACGTTACGTGCGCGCAGCATGCGCGATGAATTCTAATCCTTCAAAAAGCCCTGCCTGATGCGCTCCAGGCAATCCGCGACGGCGGCGCCATCGACGGGCTTGCTGAGGAAGCACACCGCGCCGCCGTCGAGCGCCTGACGGCGCGCGGCATCGGAAGCGAATGCGGTGATGAACATGACCGGCACGCCCGGCTTCAGTTCGCGCAGGCGCTGCTGCAATTGCAGGCCGGACATGCCGGGCATGTTGAGATCGGTGATGATGCACGCGAGACCATCGAGCGGATCGGCGTCGAGAAACGACTCGGCCGATGGATACAGGCTGACCTCCCAGCCGAGCGAGCGCAACAGGCTGGAGGAGGCGACGCGGACGGATTCGTCATCGTCGATCACGGAAACTCTCGAAGGCGATTGCAAGGGCGTTGTCCTAACCGTGCATGAATTTCGGCGGGCATGGGACTGGTCCACCGCTTGAACGGAAGTCATCTTACGCACGCGGCATCGCGCGGAAAATCATATGTACGTATAGGTGTGAAGCGTCCGCTTGCATGTCACCTGTATTCGTACGATGAAAGTCCAGCCGGCTTTTCGCCTATACGCAAGGATGACTCGCCTGTATCCACGGCTGATGGCGTGAGGCGCTTCGTGAACGTATCGTGAGTCCATCGCGCGGCAGGAACGCGCCGGACACGAACGGATCGGGAGGTGAAGCAGACATGGACAGGCTCTTCAGCATGCGCGTGTTCTCGCGCGTCGCCGAAACCGGCAGCTTCAGTGGCGTGGCGAAGGATATCAATTGCAGCACGGGCATCGTGTCGCGCGCGGTGGCGTCGCTCGAAGACGAGTTGCGCACGCGGCTTTTGCAACGCACGACGCGCCGTGTGTCGCTCACCGACAGCGGCGAGCGCTACTACCGAAAGTGCAAGAAGATCCTCGCCGAAATCGACGCCGCGGATGCCGAGGCCAGCGACGCCGCCACGTTCCCGCGCGGCCGCCTGCGCGTGCACGCGGTGCCGGATCTGGGTCTCGCGCAACTGATGTCGACAATCGTCGAATACCGGCGCGCGCATCCCCAGGTGACGGTCGATCTGAAACTGCTGCCGGGCATGCCGGATCTGGTGCAGGAGCAGTTCGACGTGTCGGTGCTATCGGCGGCTTCCCTGCCCGATTCGTGCAACACGTACAGGATCGTCGGCCGGTTTCAGCGCGTGCTGGTCGCGGCGCCGGGGTACCTCAAGCGCAACGCGGTGGAATCCGTCGGCGATCTGCCGATGCACGCGCTCACGCGCATCGACGCGCCGTTCGCGCATCCGTGCGACTGGCATGCGGAGCTCGCGTCCGGTGCGCCGGGAGGGGCCGAAGCCGCCGATCAGATCGTGGTGAACGACGCCGAAGCGATTCGCGTCGCGCTGCTGGCGGGCGCGGGCGTCTGCGCGATGCCGCATTACTTCGTCGCCGACGACATCGCGGCCGGCCGGCTCGTGCGCCTCTTTCCCGACTATCCGCTGCAGGGTGCGAGCGTGTTCGCGGTCTATCCGTCGCGCCAGCATGTGGACGCGAAGATCAGGACCTTCGTCGAGTTTCTATCGGCGTCGTTTCAGAGCAGGTTCGATGTGACGCCGGGCAGTGCGGCGCGCCCCGCGGAACGCGCGCCGCAACTCGTCACGGCTTGGGAATGCGGATGCGGCTGATCATCAGCGAGCCGGAGATGGCGTAGATCAGCACGAGCGGATGCAGCGTGAAGCCGCCGATGCGCCACGTGCCGAGCCACATGCTCTCGCCGATCGCGCCGGACCACGCGCCGATCGTCAGCAGCAGCACGATCAGAAACGACGTGGGAATGGGCGTGCCTTCGAAGTGCGTGACCTTGCCGCTGCTGCCGGACATTTCTTCGGTCGTGACGTTGTAGCGCGCGAGACGCGACACGCCGCACGCGACGAAGTACGCGAGGATCACGCGGTCATAGAGCCCGCGCATGCCGAATCCATAGCCGATGATCGCCGGCGCGACGCCGAACGAGATCACGTCGGCGAGCGAATCCAGCTCCTTGCCCAGCAGCGACGCCTTCTGGCGCCAGCGCGCGATGCGGCCGTCGAGGACATCGAAGACGAGCGCCGCGAACACCAGCGCGCAGGCGAGATAAATATGCAGCACGTCGGAATCGTCGAGGTAGGACATCGACGAGAAAAGCGCGCCCGTGCCGCACACCGCATTGCCCAGCGTGAACCAGTCGGCCAGGTGGAAATCGCGGATCATCGAGAATCGTTTCATTCGTTTCTGTTTTCGAGACGTTCGGGGGGCGCCGCATGCCGGCGCCGCGAATCTGTCAAGTCTATCATCGCGCCCTCTTTCCCAAGCACTCCGCATGCCCGGCAAACCTGTACGCGAACGTACAGGTTTGCGTTACAATGCCCGTCATCGACGATTGCGGTTTCGATGCCCGTCATGTCCACGACCAAGCCCGCGCTCCTCACCATCCGCGACGCCGCCGAGCGTTTGCAAGTCACGCCTCGCACGCTCAAGTATTACGAGGAGCGCGGCCTCGTCACGCCCACGCGCAGCGAGGGCCGCTACCGGCTTTACAGCGAGCAGGATCTGGAACTGTTCGCGCGCATCCTGCGCCTGCGCTCGCTCGGCTTCTCGCTGCAGGGCATCGTCGAGATGCTCAAGCGGCCGATGGAAACGCTCGGCGAAGGCCGCACGGGTTACTCCGCTGCGTCGCTGCGCGAAATCGAAGCCGCGCTTTCGCAGCAGATCGAAGCGGTGGATGCGCGTATCGCCGCCGTGCGCCGCGAATTGAAGGAAGCCCAGGCGGTGCGCAGCGAACTCGCGAGCGACCTCGATTATTTGCGGCGCAGAATCGCGGGCGAGAGCAAGGAGGCCTTGTTGCAGGAGCGCCTGGCCGCGCGCAGGCAGCGCAAGGCAAAAAGCGCCGGGGACGATGCCGAATGACCGCGGCGTCGTTTCGCTCTTCGCGGCAACTGGCAGAACGATTGCGCGGCGATCTGTTTCCGTGGGCCATCGCGCTCGCCACGGGTCTCGACTATTTCGACAACTCCGTCTTTTCGTTCTTCACGAGCTATATCGCGGGCGGCATCAATGCGTCCTCCGACGAGCTAGTCTGGGCGTCGAGCGCGTATGCGGTGGCTTCCGTGCTCGGCATTCTGCAGCAGCAATGGTGGATCGAGCGGCTCGGCAATCGGCGGTACATCGCCGGATGCCTGTTTCTGTTCGCGGCGGGCGCGGTGGCGGCCACCTTCTCCGAATCGGCCATCGAACTGGCATTGGCACGCGGCTTTCAGGGCTATTTCATCGGTCCGATGATGAGCGCCGCGCGCATCCTGATCCAGACGCGCTTCACGCCGCAAGAGCGCCCCGCCGCGACGCGCCGCTTCCTCAACATGATCCTGCTCGGCTCCGCGCTCGCGCCCCTGTGCGGCGGCTATCTCGTCGCATGGCTGGGCTGGCGCGCGCTGTTTTCATGCACGGCGTTCGGCGGCGCCGCGCTCGGCGTGCTGGCCCTCGTCGCCGTGCCGTCCTCGGGCCGCGTCCACCCCGATGCACGCGGCGACGCGCACTTCTGGCCGTACATCATCTTCGCGTTCGCGCAAGGCGCATTGCAGATCGTCATGCAGCAGGTGCGCTTCGAGCTCTTCAGCACGTCGCCGGAGCTCATCGTGCTCACCGCCGTCGGCCTGGTGTCGCTCTGCTGGTTCGGCTGGCATCAGTGGCATCATCCGAGGCCGTTGCTGCGGTTTCATGCGCTGCGCGAGAAGACGTTTCAGGTGGGCATCGTGCTGTACATCGCGTATTACTACATCAGCAATGCGATGAGCTTTCTCGTCTCGCGCCTGCTAGAAGGCGGGCTCGGCTATCCGGTGGAAAACGCGGGACGTCTCGTCGGCTTCACGTCGATGGTCTCGCTGCCGATGGCCCTCGCCTATTTCCGCTACGCGTCGCGCATCAAGCACAAGAAGTGGATGATCACGGCTGGCTTCCTGCTGGCCGCGTTCATCGGCGCATGGATGATCGACATGCCGCCCGATGTCAGCATGCCCTGGCTCATCCCGCCGATGATGCTGCGCGGCATTCTGCTGCTCTTCATCGCGCTGCCGGTCGCGAACCTCACGTTCCGCGTATTCCCGATCGAGGAATACAGTCACGGTTATCGCTTCAAGAACATCGTCAAGCAACTGACCTATTCGTTCTCGACGGCGACCATCATCATTCTCGAACAGCACCGCGTCGCATTGCATCAGACGCGCCTCGCCGAATCGGTCAACCCATTCAATCCGGCCTTCCAGAACGTCTATCAGAGCCTGCTCGGGGCATTCCAGCGCATGGGGCACAGCGCGTCCGAAGCGGGCGGTCTCGCGCTCGCCGAGGTGAGCCGCATGGTCACGCAACAGGCGAATTTCCTCGGGTCGCTCGATGGCTTCTACTACCTGATCGGCGTCGCCCTGTGCGCGAGCGTGATCGCGGTGTGGCAGACGCGAATCGATTGATCAGTCCCGGAGCGATACGAAAGTGGACACACTCAGCAGCATGCGGATGTTTGCGCGCGTAGCCGAAGAAGGCAGCTTCACCGCCGCCGCGCAACGCATGAATATATCGACGGCCGCGACTTCGCGCGCCATCTCCGCGCTCGAAGCGCATCTGAATGCGCGGCTGCTACATCGCAGCACGCGGCGCGTCATTCTCACCGAAGCGGGCAAGCGCTACCTGCAGCGCTGCGAGCAGATTCTCGCGTGCGTCGACGTGGCCGAAGCCGAAGCCGCCGATGCGCAATTGCGCCCTTCCGGGCATTTGCGCATCCATGCGTCGACGAGCGTCGGGCAATCGTATGTCGTGCCCGCGATCGCCCGCTATCAGCAGCGCCATCCCGCCGTGTCGGTCGATCTGACGCTTTCGCAGCGCACGCCCGATATCATCGACGAAGGCTACGACCTCACCGTGCAGGCGAGCATCGACGAGTTGCCCGATTCGAGCCTCGTCGCGCAACGGCTCGGCACGGTGCATAGCGTGCTGTGCGCGTCGCCGGATTATCTGCGCGAGCATGGCGCGCCGCGCACGCTCGAAGCGTTGTCGCGGCATCCGTGCCATCAGCTCGTTTCCACCCTCTTTCCGCGCGATGTCTGGATCTTCGAAGGCCCGAACGGAACGGAGACGTTCCCGCTCGCGAAGACGAGCTTCGGCGTGAATGTCGCGGGCGCGCTGGCCGTGGCGTTGCGCGAAGGCATGGGCATCGGCGCGCTGCCGATGTCGACGGCAAGCCGTATGCTCGAGAGCGGCGCGCTCGTGCGCGTGCTGCCCGACTATCGGCTTCAGGCGCTCGCGCTTCACGCGCTGTATCCGTCGCGTCAGTATCTCAATGCGAAGGTCAAGACTTTCGTCGAGTTCATCAAGGATTTCGTGCCGCGCATTCTCGAAAGCGACGCCGCCGATATCGTTCACGCACATGAAGGTTGACGCCGCGACGAAGTATGATGAGCGCACCATCAACGCTCACATAGTCAGCCCATGCTCCCGCCAGGCAACTCGTACGAAGCCGTTGCATCCCGATTCGAGTGGCGCATTCCCGCGCGCTACAACATTGCGCAGGACGTGTGCGACAAATGGGCGGACGGCTCGGGCCGCCTCGCGCTCATCGTCGAAGCGGCGGATACATCGCAGAAGCGTTATACCTTCGACGATCTGAAGCATCTGTCCAACCGCTTCGCCAATGCGATGAAAGCGCAAGGCGTCGCGCGTGGCGATCGCGTCGCGATCTTCGTGCGGCAGTCGGTCGAAGCGGCGATCGCGCATCTCGCCGCGTATCGCATGGGCTGCGTCGCCGTGCCGCTCTTCGCGCTGTTCGGCATGGACGCGATCGAATTCCGGCTCGCGCATTCGGGCGCGAAGGCCGTCGTCACCGATGCCGAAGGCGCGGCGAAGATCGCGCAGATCCGCGACGCATTGCCCGAACTGCATCACGTCTATTGCACCGATGCGAACTTCTGGCCCGCCATCGAAGCCGCCTCCGATGACGCAACGCTCGTCGACACCGCCGCCGACGATCCCGCCGTCATCATCTACACCTCGGGCACGACGGGCAAGCCGAAGGGCGCGCTGCACGGGCATCGCATTCTGCCCGGCCATCTGCCGGGCGTGGAGATGTCGCAGCAATGCTTTCCGCTCGATGCCACGCTGTTCTGGACGCCCGCGGACTGGGCATGGATCGGCGGGCTGTTCGATGTGCTGATGCCATCGTGGCATCACGGCGTGCCGGTTCTCGCGCGCCGCTTCGACAAGTTCGACGGCGTATCCGCGTTCGATCTGCTCGCGCGCAACAAGGTGAGTCATACGTTCCTGCCGCCGACCGCGCTGAAGATGATGCGCGCGACGCCCGGCGCGCAACGTGAAGGTCTTGCGCTGCGCTCGGTGGCGAGCGGCGGCGAATCGCTCGGGGAGGAATTGCTGTCGTGGGGCCGCGCGATGCTCGGCGTCACCATCAACGAGTTCTACGGACAAACCGAATGCAACATGGTGCTCTCGTCGTGCGAGACGTGGTTCGAGCCGCGCAACGGCTCGATCGGCAAGGCGGTGCCGGGGCATCGCGTCGCGATCGTCGATGACGCCGGCGTGCCGCTGCCCCACGGCACGCATGGACATATCGCGATTCAAAGGCCCGACCCGGTCATGTTCCTCGGCTACTGGCGCGACGAAGCCGCGACCGCGCAGAAGTTCCGCGGCGACTTCCTGTTGACGGGCGATCTCGGCACGCTCGACGCCGACGGCTTCTTCCGCTTCATCGGCCGCGACGACGATGTGATCACGAGCGCCGGCTATCGCATCGGACCGGGGCCGATCGAGGACTGCCTCATCAAGCATCCGGCGGTGCGCTTCGCGGCGGCGGTCGGCGTGCCGGATGCGAAGCGCACCGAGATAGTCTGCGCGGTCGTCGTGCTCAACGATGGCTTCGAACCCGGCGATGCTCTCGTGCGCGAATTGCAGGAGCACGTGCGCACGCGGCTCGCCGCGCATGAATATCCGCGTGAAGTGCGCTTCGTCTCCGAATTGCCAATGACGGCAACGGGCAAGGTGATTCGCAAGTCGCTGCGGGCTCAGTTCGCGGCGGACAAGCGCTAAAACGATGAAACCGGAACATGCATTCGCGCTTGCGAGCCTGATGCTGGCATGCGCCTCGTCGATGGCCGCGACGCTCGCGATCAACGTCGGCGGCGAGCGTTCGCTCACGACCGAGCAGTTGCTCGCGCGCCCCGATGTCGCGACCATCAGCGTGCCGAACGACGTCACGTTTCATCGCGCGATGTCGTATCGCGCGGTGCCGTTGCGCGCGCTGCTCGGCATCACGCAATTGCCCGCCGGCGAGGAGCTGCAGATCACCGCCACGGATGGCTTCGTCACGCACTTGTCCGCGAAGCTGCTGTTCGGCGACGGCAAGAAGCGCGCCGAACCGTGGCTCGCGATCGAATCGCCGGACGAGCCGTGGCCGCAGGCGCCGGGCAACGGCGATATCGGGCCGTTCTATCTCGTGTGGATCGACCCGGCTGCGTCGCGCGTATCGAGCGAGCAATGGCCTTTCAAGGTCGACGCGATCCGCATCGCGCCGACGCTCGCCGCGCGCTTTCCGCAAATCGCGGTCGACAAGAGCGTGCCCGCCGATTCGCCCATCCGGCGCGGGCAAACCGTGTTCGCGACGCAATGCATGGTCTGCCACAAGATGAACGGCGCCGGCGATGCATCGATGGGCCCCGATCTCAATCGCCCGCGCAACCCGACCGAATACTTTCAGCCGTGGGCGCTGAAGTCATTCATCCGCGATCCGAAATCCATCCGCGCGTGGACCGACATGAAAATGCCCGGCTTCGACAGGAACGCGATCAGCGACCGCGATCTCGATGCGGTCATCGCGTATCTCGGCTATATGGCGAAGCGGAAGAAATAGGGTGACGAACTACGCGCGCCCGTCGAAAACTCCGTTGAGCTCGTTCCCGGCCGCGGCATCCCTGAACCCGTCGAAACGCCCATCGACAAGCCCTTGCGCCGCGCGCATGAACCCGCCCCACGCGGCGCGCGCCAGCGCCCCGCCTACGCTCACGCGGCGCACGCCGAACGCGGCCACTTCGCTCAACGTGAACTCCGACACACCGCCGATCAGCAGATTTACCGGCTTCGGCCCGACCGCCTTCACGACTGCCTCGATGTGTTCGCGTGTCTTGATGCCCGGCGCATAGAGGCAATCCGCGCCTGCATCGGAATACGCCTTGAGACGCGCGATCGCATCGTCGATATCGGGCTTGCCCGCGAAGAAATTCTCCGCGCGGCCGACGAGCAAGGTGTCGCCGCCGCTTTCATCGATCGCGCGCCGCGCCGCCTTCATGCGCTCCACCGCGACATCGACCGGAAAGAGCGGCGCCGATGCATCGCCCGTCGAATCCTCGATCGACAAGCCGGCAACGCCCGTCTGCACGGCCAGCTTCACGCTGTACGCGAGTTCATCCGGCGTCGCGCCAAAGCCGCTTTCGAAGTCCGCGTTCACCGGCAGATCGGTCGCTTCGACAATCTCGCGCAGATGAGCGAGCACCGCATCGCGCGCCACGTGGTTGTCCGCGCGGCCTCGCGACCAGGCGAAACCCGAGCTCGTCGTCGCGATCGCCTTGAAGCCGAGCGTCTCGAGATAGCGCGCGGAGCCGATGTCCCACGGATTGGGCAGCATGAAGCAACCGGATTCGTGCAGCGCGCGAAAAGCCGCGCGTTTCTCGGCGACGGTGCGGGGCATGGCGTGTCTCCTGTCGGTGAACGGGTCGGAACCCAGACGATACGCGATTCGCCGTGAACGCGTGAATCGCCGCTCACTAAGTCTCTCTTAAGCGAACGCCCACTAATCTGGAGCCTTTCCTTTCGCACGAGAGACGGCATGGAGCACGCAAAAAAAGCGCTCGCCAAGGTTCCCGAAGTGACCCTGGCGTTCTGGATCATCAAGATCGCGGCGACGACGCTCGGCGAAACTGGCGGCGACGCGCTCTCGATGTCGATGGGCCTCGGCTATCTGATGAGCACGTTCATCTTCGCGGTGGTGTTCATCGTGGCGGTGATGGCGCAGATCAAGGCGGACCGGTTTCATCCCGCGCTCTACTGGGTCACGATCATCGCGACGACGACAGTCGGCACCACGCTCGCCGATTTCGCCGACCGCTCGCTCGGCATCGGCTATGCGGGCGGCAGCGCCATCTTGCTCGCGTTGCTGCTCGCATCGCTGGGCGTGTGGTATCGCGTGATGGGCTCGGTGTCCGTATCCACGATCGCGTCGCCGAAAGCGGAGGCGTTCTACTGGATGACGATCATGTTCTCGCAGACGCTCGGCACCGCGCTCGGCGACTGGACCGCCGACAGCGCGGGCTTCGGCTACACGGGCGCCGCGCTGATCTTCGGGGGCCTGCTGTTGCTGATCGTGCTCGCGTACCGGTTCACCGACATCTCGCGCACCGCGCTGTTCTGGAGCGCGTTCATTCTGACGCGCCCGCTCGGCGCCGTCGTCGGCGATTTTCTCGACAAGCCCGTCGCCAATGGCGGGCTGGCGATGAGCCGTTACGGTGCGTCGATCGCGCTGTTGATGTTCATCGTCGTATGCGCGTCTCTCTTCAGGCAACGGCCCGCGCGCGTCGCGCATTGACGTGCGTCGCAAAAAGAAGCGGCGGTCCCGAAAGACCGCCGCTTTGCTCACGACCGCTTTACTGACTTCAGCAACCCGCGCCGACGTTCACTTCTTCAGATCGAACCGGTCGAGGTTCATCACCTTC
Source organism: Caballeronia sp. 11_S32 (assembly GCF_056930355.1). Lineage (NCBI taxonomy): Bacteria > Pseudomonadati > Pseudomonadota > Betaproteobacteria > Burkholderiales > Burkholderiaceae > Caballeronia > Caballeronia sp. 11_S32. Next base: position 81,764 of record NZ_JBXOWH010000001.1, on the reverse strand, counting down.
GTCCAGGCGGCGACGAAGTCCTTGACGAACTTCTCCTTCCCGTCGCCGCTCGCGTAGACTTCAGCGAGCGCACGCAGCACCGAATGCGAGCCGAAGATCAGATCGACGCGGCTGCCGGTCCATTTCCGCTGCCCCGTCTTCCGGTCGCGCCCTTCGAACACATCGCGGCGTGACGACAGCGGCTGCCATTCCGTGTTCATGTCGAGCAGGTTGACGAAGAAGTCGTTCGTCAGCGTTTCGGGCTTGTCTGTGAAGACGCCGTGCGCATTCTTTCCGCCCGACACATTCAGCGCACGCAAACCGCCAATGAGCGCCGTCATTTCCGGCGCGGTCAGCGTCAGCAATTGCGCCTTGTCGATCAGAAGCGACTCGGCCGGCACCCGCACGTTGGCCTTGATGAAATTGCGGAAGCCGTCGGCGACCGGTTCGAGCGCCGAGACCGAAAGCACATCGGTTTTGTCCTGCGTGGCGTCCGTGCGGCCCGGCGTGAACGGCACGGTGACCTTCTGGCCGGCCTTTTCCGCCGCCTGCTCGACCGCCGCGCCGCCCGCCAGCACGATGAGATCGGCTATCGAGATCTTCTTGCCGCCGGATTGCGCTCCGTTGAACTCGCTCTGGATGCCTTCGAGCGTCTTCAGCACCTTTCCGAGCTGCTCGGGGTCGTTCGCTTCCCAGTCCTTCTGCGGTGCGAGGCGGATGCGCGCGCCGTTCGCGCCGCCGCGCTTGTCGGAGCCGCGGAACGTCGATGCCGCTGCCCACGCCGCCGCCACCAGCTCCGATATCGACAGCCCTGACGCGAGCACTTTCTGCTTGAGCGCCGCGACATCCTGATCATCGACCAGCGGATGGTCGACCTCGGGAACCGGGTCCTGCCAGAGCAGTTCTTCCGCCGGCACTTCCGGTCCGAGATAGCGTGCCTTCGGCCCCATGTCGCGGTGCGTCAGCTTGAACCACGCGCGGGCGAAGGCGTCGGCGAACTCGTCGGGGTGCTCCCAGAAGCGCTTCGAAATCTTCGCGTAGTCGGGATCGAAGCGTAGCGACAGGTCCGTCGTCAGCATCGTCGGCTTGATCTTCTTCGACGGATCGTACGCGTGCGGGATGGTTTCGCTCGAATCCTTCGCGACCCATTGATTCGCGCCCGCCGGGCTCTTCGTCAGTTCCCACTCGTAGCCGAAGAGAATCTCCCAGAAGCCGTTGTCCCACTTCGTCGGTGCGTCGGTCCACGTGACTTCCAGGCCGCTCGTGATCGTATCCGCGCCCTTGCCCGTGCCGTAGCCGCTCTTCCAGCCGAGGCCCATGTTTTCCAGATCGGCGGATTCCGGTTCGGGACCGACGTTGTCGGCCGGACCCGCGCCGTGCGTCTTGCCGAACGTGTGGCCGCCCGCGATCAGCGCGACGGTTTCCTCGTCGTTCATCGCCATGCGCGCGAAGGTCTCGCGGATGTCGTGCGCCGCGGCGAGCGGATCCGGATTGCCTTCGGGGCCTTCCGGATTGACATAGATCAGACCCATCTGCACCGCACCGAGCGGATTCTCCAGATTGCGGCCGTCTTCGGTGCGGCTGACTTCCTCGCCGTGCTTCTGTTCGTCGGCGGTGATCACGCCCTGGTCTTCGTCGTTGCCGGCGGCGCCCTTGCCGTAGCGGACATCGCCGCCGAGCCAGGTCTTTTCATTGCCCCAGTAGACGTCCTGGTCCGGCTCCCACGTGTCCTCGCGGCCGCCGCCGAAGCCGAAGGTCTTGAAGCCCATCGTTTCCAGCGCGACGTTGCCAGCGAGGATCATCAAGTCGGCCCAGGAAATGTTCTGGCCGTACTTCTGCTTGATAGGCCAGAGCAGACGGCGAGCCTTGTCGAGGCTCACATTGTCCGGCCAGCTGTTGACGGGCGCGAAGCGCTGCTGGCCGCGCCCGCCGCCTCCCCGGCCGTCGCCGATGCGATACGTGCCGGCGCTATGCCACGCCATGCGGATGAAAAGCGGTCCGTAATGGCCGAAGTCGGCAGGCCACCATTCCTGTGAATCGGTCATCAGGGCCGCGAGATCGCTCTTGACCGCGGCGAGGTCGAGGCTCTTGAACGCTGCGGCGTAGTCGAAGCCCGGGTCCAGCGGGTTCGACTTGCTGGAATGCTGATTCAGCAGATCCACTCGTAGTTGCTTCGGCCACCAGTCACGGTTCGTCGTGCCGGTACCGGCGGCATGAGTAAACGGACACTTCGATTCGTTTGACATGCGTTATCTCCTTGCGAGGACGTACCCACTAGTTGTTCTACGACTAACTACCATGGCGTCAGGTCCGCGCCGCGCGTGAACCTGGTCCGATAAGGGAGTTCGCGGCCTGCATCGGGCGACGTGCGAATCGTCCCGGCAGCCTTCTGCAACTTAAAAAATACGTGAGAGCGACGCTCAATAGAATGCGATTTTTGCAATGCCGCTGATAGGTGGCGGCTATAGGACGAAGGCGCGTCGGCGTGCCCGCGCTTGCTGCAGTGCAGGATGGCGGACAAGATTTTCATCGCGTAGTCGACCGACCTTCCTGACTTCGATTCGTCATGAAAGCGCCTCCCTGAAGGTGTAGGGATGAAACTCGACGGACCAGCGCATTCCGGCGCGCGTACGGCAGAGTCTTTCAGTCTAGCAGCGTCTCGCGGGCTTGGCAGGCGAAGTGCACGGGCGTCCCGGCGCGGTTTTGCCGATGGGCAAGCGCGCTGCGCGTCAAGTCGTCCGTTCGGCAAATGGTGGAACGCGAGCGGGTGTTGGAGCATTTGACAACATACTAGGGTGTTGTCAGAATGTCCAACACGAAGGCTCGTCTCATTGCGAAGGTACGCGAAGCGTATTCGCCCAATGCGTTCGTTGAAGTAACCATATGGCACGTTCCGCAGCCGGTTCGGGGTTGCGCTCATTCATACAAGTACAGGCTGGCGTACGTGGTATCGAACGAGTGCGTCCTGCGCTACGACAACGAGCAAGGAAAAGGCGATCATCGTCACTTTGTCGACGGCGAAACAGCTTATGAATTTTCATCGGTCGGGCAGCTTTATTCAGATTTCCTAACCGACATCAAGATTTGGAACAGATGGAGGTTGAGATGATGAAAACCGTGACGATTGGCATCGCTTCGCTGGAGGAAGTCGGCGAACGGGTCATGTCGGCCGTCAAAAGCGGCAAATTCCAGGGTCATTTCTTTTCCTACGCCACGCCCGAACTGCTCTTCCGCACCTTCACCACGCCGCGCTGGCAGATCATCCGCGCGATGACAGGCGCCGGCCCGATGTCCATCCGCGAGTTGTCGAGGCGGCTCGAGCGCGACATCAAAGGCGTGCATCGCGATGTGAAAGCGCTTCTCGAAGCCGGCCTGCTCGAGCACGACGAGCACGGCGCCATCGTTTTTCCTTACGACACCGTGCACGTCAATTTCACGCTGAAGGCGGCGGATCTCGCGCCCAACGCCGCCGCGCGAAGTCAGGCACGCGAAGCGCCCGGCGATGAAGCATCCGCGCAAACGCCGCGCGGCCCGCGTCGACGAGCGGCTCCGCGAAAGCGCGAGCCGCGTCCGGCCGGAAATCGCTGATCACGCAGAAACGGCCCGCGCAACGGCCGCCTGGCGCGTCGAGCGTACATCAGCTCCAGTCGTCCATATCGTGCTTGATGCTGTGACGATTCGCGATGAGCTCATCCACGCTCGGCTCGTTGTTCATCGCGCGCTGAATGGCGAGCTTCGTCGCTTCGTAGTTCGTGCGGTACATGTCCTTCTTGTCGAGGTTCGCGTCCGTCGCGCAACGCGGGTCGATCCACACGAGACTGATGATGCACAGATCGTTCGCCTGATCCTTCGGCAAGATGCCTTCTATCAGGCAGTCGACCACCGCGTCGGCCGTCGCCGACTGCACCACGCCGCCGAACAAATCGATGTTCGCCATGTCCTTGAGCGTCACCTTCGGGACGATCATCGTCGCGGGGCGCACCATCTGATTACATGCGCGGATCGCGAACATGGCCGTGTGTCCTTTCGACTGCGCCATCATGTTGGCGAACGCGTGGCCGACCGGCCCGTCGACCCGGCCGATAAGAATTTCAGGCATGGCGTCGGTCGCCTGTCCCGCCGCGGCCAATACGGTTGCTTCGCCTGCGCGGAACGTCAGATCCAGACTCATGAGCACTCTCCTTTTAGGGCTGAACGATGGTTCGATAGACCGAAGGGACCCACACATGCAAGGACGATGCCATCCTCGGCCGCCAGGCTGGACGGCGCATCGGGCAAGCCCGCGGCGACACACTGTTCTCGCCGCGTGACACACTGTGCGGAGCGGCGTTTTCCCTGTCCTCCCTGTTTCGGGTGGGGGTACTGCCCGGCAGCGGCACTTAACGTGACAAGCGTGCGGCATGCACTCCGCGCAAGCGAGCGCGGCCAAACCTACCTTGCACCTTGCGGCGGGCCTCGGCGCGCCGCATCTTTGAGCCGATCCGAACCATGAACTCACTCGACGGTTACCGGCCACGCGCGGCGTGGATGACGACCCTGATGCTGACGGCGCTTGCCCTCATCAACTTTCTCGACAAGATCGTGCTCGGCATGGTGGCCGTGCCGCTCATGCGCGATCTGAACCTGTCGCCGGCGCAATTCGGCGTCGTCGCGGGAAGCTTCTTCTGGCTGTTCGCCGTATCGACGGTGCTGGTCGGATTTCTCTCGAACCGCATTCCGACACGCTGGCTGCTGCTCGCGATGGGCGTGATGTGGGCCGTTTTGCAGATTCCCCAGGCGCTCTTCAGCAGCATGGCAGCGTTTCTCGTATGCCGCATCGTGCTCGGAGCGGCGGAAGGTCCGTTCTATCCGGTTTCCGTGCACGCCCTGTATAAATGGTTCCCCGACGAAAAGCGCAACATGCCGGTCGCATTCGTGAATCAGGGCGCGGTCGTCGGGCTACTGCTCGCGGGCCTGCTGATTCCGGTCATCACGCATCACTGGGGCTGGCGCATGAACTTCGTCGTGCTCGGCGTTATCGGCGCGGTGTGGAGCGTGTTGTGGCTGCTCGTCGGGCGCGAAGGCAAGCTCGTTCAGCGTCGGGGGCTTTCGAGCTCCGGCGCCGACGCGCCGCCTCAGAAAGTGCCTTACCGCAAGCTGCTGAGCAACCCGACCATCCTCTGCACGTTCTTCCTCGGCTTCGCCGGCTACTGGATGCTCGGCGCCAACATGACCTGGCTGCCCACGTATCTGGAAAAAGCGCTCGGCTTCTCCGGCATCGTGTCGGGACGCTGGTTCGCGCTCGTGATCGCCACGGCGGCGCCGTTCAGCCTCGGGCTCAGCTGGCTGTCGCAGCGCATGCTGGCGCGCGGCGCGTCGTCGCGCAGTGCGCGCGTGCGCTTGCTGTGCGCGGCGTTCGTCAGCGGCGCGTGCATGTTCTTCGTGTTGATGCTGCCAGGCCTCGCGCCCGTGCAGAAAGCCATCGTGTTCGCGCTGGCCGGCGGGCTGCCGAGCGTCTGTTTCGCGCTCGCGCCCGCGTTGCTGTCGGAAGTCGTGCCGGATTCCCAGCGCGGCGCGATCATCGGCATTCATACGGCGCTCGCGAGCACGGGCGCCGCGATCGCGCCGATGCTCGTCGGGCGGATCGTGCAGGCGAACGGCGGCGGCGCCAGCGCGCACGCGTACGAGCTGGGCTTCGCAACGAGCGCGATCATGTTGATCGCCGCCGCGCTCTTCGCGCTGCGCTGGCTGCATCCCGAGCGCTCGCCGCGCGCGTCGGGCGAACCCGTCGTAACGAGTGCCGCATGAGCACAACATGAGCGCCTAGCGCGACACCTTCGCCCTATAGGCAAAGCGATCGCCGCGAAACAGCAACTCGGCGCAGCACAGCGCGTTGCCCTGAATGTCGAAGGGCGTGCATCGGACGCGCAGAAGCGGCGTGCCCGGCTCCACCTTCAGCCGCCGCGCATGCTCCTTCGTGGCGGCAATCGCCGCGCTCTCGGTCTCGACATGCTTGAGCCGGTAGCCGAGGCGTTCCTCGAAGAGGCTCATCACGTCGTTCGTCTCCAGATCCTCGGCGACGAGCGCCTCGATGAGCCGCTCGTCGCCCATCACCATGAACACCGCCACCGGCACGGCATCCCAGAGCCGCAAGGTCGTGGCGCATACGAGCGTGTCCCCTTCTTCCAGGCCGAGCGCCCGCACCGCGAACGACGGCGCCGTGATCGGCCGCACCGACAATAGTTCGCCATGCGCGGTCTGGCCGCGCTTGCGCGCCGCTTCGTAAAAGCCCGTCAGTTGCCCGAGATCCGAGCGCTCGGCCGGACGCGTGACGAAACTTCCCTTCCCGTTGATCTTCTCGATCAGCCCGCCCGCGTGCAGCCCCGCGAGCGCCTGCCGGATCGTGATGCGGCTCACGCCGTATTGCGCGACGAGCTCGGCTTCCGAAGGCAGTTTGACGCCCGGCGCGAGATCGTTGGCGACGATCTGCTGGCGCAGCGCTTCTTCGATCTGCTTGAAACGAGGCTGTGTCATGGCGCCTTCTTTCCCTGTGCGATGGACGGAAACGATGACGACGATTGTAGCTGTCATAACAGGCTACGGGTTTTAACCGGTATACCTGTTATGACAGGTGGTGACACTATGCGAGGCGAGCATCGAGGCTCGCGCGCCTCTTTGGCGGCGCCGGATACAAAGGGGGAACCATGCAGCAAGCCGTATCGGCCATCGAAGCACGCGGGGCGGGCGCTTCGGCGCACGAAGGCTGGCCTTTCGCCGTCGAGCAGGCCACGCCCGCGATCGGCGCGTTTATCGGCGGCATCGACCTGCGCGAGCCGCTCGACGAGCCGACGTATCTCGCGCTGCGCCGCGCGCTCATCCGCTACAAGGTGCTGTTCTTCCGCGATCAGGACATCACGCCCGCTGCGCACGTGGCGCTGGCGCGGCGCTTCGGCAAGCTCGAGATTCATCCGGTGTTCGCTCATCATCCGGATCATCCGGAGCTCGTCCTCTTCGACAAGTCCGACAAGAAGCGCGGCCGCGAAAACATCTATCACAGCGACGTTTCATGGCGCGAAGTCCCGTCGATGGGCTCGATCCTCCGATGCGTCGAATGTCCGCCCACCGGCGGCGACACCATCTGGGCGAACATGGCGCTCGCCTACGAGAACCTGCCCGGCGACGTAAAAGCGCGTCTCGACGGCCTGCTCGCGGTGCACGACATGATGCCGCTGTTCGGCGCGGCGCTCCCGCCCGAGCAGCGCATCACGCTGCGCGCGCAAAACCCGGCCGTGACGCATCCGGTCGTTCGCAAGCATCCCGAATCCGGCGAGAAGATTCTTTTCGTCAACGAAGCCTTCACCACGCATTTCGCGAACTACTCGGAGATCGCCGGCTATCGCTTCGGCTTCGATCTCAAGCTCGCCGAAATGGACCTGCTTCAGTACCTGTTCCGTCAGGCGGCCGCGCCGGAATATCAGGTGCGCCTCAAATGGGAGCGCAACACGATCGCGTTCTGGGACAACCGCGCGGCGCAGCACTACGCCGTGCAGGACTACTACCCCGCCGTGCGCCGCATGATGCGCGCGACGATCATCGGCGATCGCCCGGTCTGATCGCATCACCACGCAATGGAGAAGTCGTGAAAGAGTTGAACAGGTTTTATATCGGCGGACGGTGGGTCGAGCCCGCCGCCGGCGCGAAGTTCGCCGACATCGTCAATCCGGCGACGGAAGAAGTCGTCGGCCGCGTGGCGATGGGCACGAGCGCGGATGTCGATGCCGCCGTCGCCGCGGCGCGCGCCGCGTTTCCCGCGTGGTCGCGCACGAGCGTCGAAACGCGCGCGGCGCTGCTCGGAAAGATCATGGCGCTCTACAAGGAGCGCATCGGCGCGCTCGCCGATGCCATCACCACGGAAATGGGCGCGCCCGCATGGCTCGCCCGCGAGCGGCAGGCGCCCGCCGGGCTCGGCCAGTTTCACGGCACGCTGAGCGCGCTGCAGAGCTTCCCGTTCGTCACCGCGCGCGGCGCCACGCAGATCGTGCGCGAGGCGGTCGGCGTCGCGGCGTTGATCACGCCGTGGAACTGGCCGCTCAACCAGATTGCCGCGAAGGTCGCGCCCGCGCTCGCGGCGGGCTGCACCATCGTGCTGAAGCCATCGGAGATCACCCCGCTCGACGCCGAAGTCTTCGCGCAGATCCTGCACGATGCGGGCGTCCCCGCGGGCGTGTTCAACATGATTTACGGCGATGGCGCCGAGATCGGCGGCGCACTTGCGAGTCATCGCGGCGTCGACATGGTGTCGATCACCGGTTCGACGCGCGCGGGTGTGGATGTCGCGATCAAGGCCGCGCCGACCGTGAAGCGCGTCACGCAGGAGCTCGGCGGCAAGTCGCCGAACCTGATCCTCGACGACGCCGATCTGAAGAGCGCGGTATCGCATGGCGTGATTTCCTGCATGATCAACTCCGGTCAGACCTGCATCGCACCGACGCGCATGCTGGTGCCGAAGACGCTGCACGAGCAGGCCGTGGCCATTGCGGCGGCGACCGCGAACGCATTGACGGTCGGCGACCCGCTCCTTCCCGATACCAAGGTCGGGCCGATCTCGAACCGCCGCCAATACGAGCGCGTGCAGCAGATGATCCAGCGCGGCATCGACGAGGGCGCGACGCTCGCCGCCGGCGGCGTCGGGCGTCCTGCCGGGCTCACGCGCGGCTTCTATACGCGTCCGACGGTGTTCGCGAACGTGCATAACGACATGAGCATCGCGCGTGAGGAGATTTTCGGGCCGGTGCTGGTGATGATCCCGTACGCGAGCGAGGAAGAAGCCATCGACATCGCCAACGATACGGATTACGGGCTCGCGGCCTATGTGTCGTCGGCGGACCCGGCGCGCGCGCGGCGCGTGGCGGATCGCCTGCGCGCGGGCGCGGTGATGCTCAACAGCGCCTCGATCGATCTGAACGCGCCTTTCGGCGGCTACAAGACCTCGGGCAATGGACGCGAGTTCGGCGACCACGGTCTTTCCGAGTTCCTCGAAACGAAGTCGATCGCGGGCTGTGCCTGACGCGCGATGACGTAAAAAAGCGCGGCGGGCTGCCCCGTCGCGCTGATCGGACTGGATTCGTTCCGCGTCAGAAGGTCGAGAGGGTCAGCGTGTTGCGCACCGATTTCACGCCTTGCACGCTCTGCGCCGCCCGCGTGGCCTGATCGATCTGCGCTTCCTCCGGCACCCAGCCTTCCAGCAGCACGTCGCCAGCCGTCGCGCGCACCGTGATGCCGCTCGGGCGCAGGCCTTTTGCCTTGCCGAGCGCGGTGAGGACACGCCGGCGCAGCGCGCGGTCAGCCGCTCTCGACGACTTGCTCGCGCTGGCCGCCGGTGCCGGTGCGGGTGCCGATGCCGATGCCGATGCCGCAGCAGACGCAGCCAAAGGCGCCGACGCGGTGTTTTGCGCATGTACGTGGAACGCTGCGCTCACAGCGGCGATGCAGATCACCGTTTGCGCGGCTCGGATGAATTTCAAGGTGTGGATTGTTGCCATGGTCGTTGTAACGATGTCAGATGCGATGAAATCCGAAACGCGCACTCCGCCGCGCCCGCAAGCCCGGCGAAAGTGCGCACGAAGCAAATCAGAAGCGATGCGACATGCCGACGCCGACGAGCGTCTGCTTCTCGCCTGGTCCGACGGCCGTGAGGCCCGGCCAGGTTGTCGTCGCGAGACCGTTGTTCTTCATGTAGCCCGCACGCGCATAGAGGGACGTGCGCTTGGAGAGCGCGTGGTCCGCGCCGACCTGCACGCCCCAGGTGTTGTCATGCACGCCGCGCACGAGGCGCTGGAAGCCGGCGACTTCGATGGCGTCGGCGGGCGTGGCCTGAATCGTCGCGCCAACTTCCATGACGCTGAACGGATGCGCCGCATTCAGCCGCGCGGCGACGGAGCCCGCGGCCGGGTCTTGCGGCTTGTGATACGTGTAGTTCAACTGCAGATTCACGATACCGACCCGGTATGCGAGCGCACCCGTGAAATGCTCGACCGAAACCGTGTTGACCGTGGCCGGCAGCCCCGGAATGCTCTTCGAGCCAGCATGCTGGAACTGATAGGACAGGCCCGCGTAAAGCCCGTAGCCCGAATATGTTCCGGCGATGTCCAACATGTTGCCGGTGGTCTGCGGATACGGCTGTGTAACGGAAGCCGCGAGCGCATACATGCTCCAGAGCTGGAATCCGCTGATATTGGGCGACTTATAGACGATCGCGTTGCTCGAACGTCCGCCGCCGGTTTGCGTGGCGATCGTGTTGCGGTCGAACGACGTGGACGCCGCCGCGAGCGGCGAGAGCACCTCGTTCGCGCGGAACGGATCGGTCGGATAAAGCGACCAGAAAGTCGGCTGATATTGCCTGCCCAAAGTCAGCGAACCGTATTTTTCGTGCGCCAGGCCAACCCACGCCTGACGATAGAACAGCGCGCTGGAATCCGCGAAGAAAGTGCCGTTATTGATGTTGAATCCGTTCTCGAGCGTGAAGACGGCCTTGAGACCACCGCCGAGATCTTCGCTGCCCTTGAGGCCGAACATCGAACTGCTGTTGCCGCCGCTACGCATCGACCAGGATTGCGTGCCGCCGTTGTTGAACCATTGAAAGAAAGCATCGGCGACGCCGTAGAGCGTGACGCTGGACTGCGCGGACGCACCGCTGGCCGCAACCGCGAGCGCCGCACCGGCAACGCTCTTCCTGATGAAACGCATGAGTGTCTCCTCGTCTTGGGTTTCTGCTCTGTCCGGCGCGCGCAATCGATTCGCGTAACACGCACCGACGCCATGCCGACCCATTCCGACGCAGTGTTGCAGGGGAGCACGCGCGCACCACTACCCGAACCGAGTGGGCACGGGAATACCCGAGTTCGTTCGTTACCCAAACTACCGTCTACCGTCCGTGCAGACGGCGGGCAAAAGCGCCGTGATCCGATAAATCCACGGACGGCCATACGCGTGTTCCCTAACGCGCGGCACGCATCGTGAGCGTAGAATCAACGGCAAAAAAACCACATTGACGACGCAGGTGTTTGATGACTGAAACCATCCTCCTTCGCAATCCGAATCATATCGGGCACGACTCGGCACCGCTGTCCGCGTCCCAGCCAGTCGAATCCGCCTGCGCGTCGCCGCGCGTATCGACGCGCGTCGTGGGCCGTGAACGGCTCGTCGCGCAGCTGATCGAAGCGCGCCGCAAGCGCTGCATTGTCATGCAAGGTCCGGCGGGCTATGGCAAGACGACCGCTCTCATCGCGTGGCGCGAGGCGCTGTATCCGCTCGCGTTTCAGGTGGCGTGGCTCACGCTCGCCGACGAAATCGACGACCTCGCCCGCTTTCTCGACGCCCTCGCCGCGAGTCTCGCGCAAGTCGATCCGTCGATCTCGCGCGACGCCGCGCTGCTCGGCGGCCGCGGCATGGACGACGAAGCGGTCGAGCGCACGATCATCGCGCTCGTGCGTGGCATCGCGAGCCGTCAGGGCGATCTCGTTCTCGTTCTCGACGACCTGCACTGCCTGACCGACCGGCGCTGCCATCGGTCGCTGCAATGGCTCCTCGATTACGCGCCGCCGAATCTGCACGTGGTGCTGGTGTCGCGCGGCGCGATTCCGTTGTCGGTGGGGCGCATTCGCGATGCCGGTCTGCTGCTCGAGCTCGATATGCGCGACCTGCGCTTTTCGATGGCCGAATCCAGGGCGTTCCTGAAGTCGCAATGTCCCGAGATCGGTTCGCGCGACGCGCGCCAGATGCACGAGATGACCGACGGCTGGGTCGCCGGCCTGCAACTGATGGTGGTCGGCGCGAAGCGCAGGAAAGCGGCGCCTTCCCGGCTCGCGCCGGACGAGACCTTTGCGGGCACGCAGCTTCTCGATGTCCACACCTTCGCCGAATTCTTCGAGCGCGAAGTGCTGTCACGGCTCGCCGCGAGCGAAGTCGAGCTGCTGGTGCGCATGGCGGTGTGCGATCGGCTCTGCGCGCCGCTGTGCGTGGCGCTGCTCGGCGGCACGGATCAGCTCGAGAGCGTGCTCAAGCTGCTCGCGCGCCTCGAAAGCGACAATCTCTTTCTCGCGCCCGCCGGTCACGATGCGCATCACGCGTGGTATCGGCTGAACCCGCTGTTCCGCGAAACCCTGCTCGGGCGCTTTGCCGCGCGCAGCGAAGTGCAGCAGCGGCAGGTGCATCAGGCGGCGTGGCAGTGGTTTCGCCAGCACGACCACGCCGATGAAGCCGTGCGTCATGCCGTCCTCGCGGGCGAACCTGCCGCAGCGGCGGACCTCATCGCGCGCATCGCCCGAAGCCTGCAATTGCGCGGTGACCTGCGCAAGGTCGTCGCGCTGATGCGCCTCTTGCCGCAAGCGGAGATTCAGGCGCGCGTCGGCCTGCGGCTGTGGATGATCCATCTGCATCTGTATGCCCGCGAGTTCGACGCATGCGCCGATGCGATAGAACGCCTGCAGACCGATCTCGCGCCGGACGATGTGCATTCACGCTACCGCCTGACGCTGCTCGAAGGCGCGCTGGCGGTTCAGCGCGACGATCTCGACGCCGCCTGCGCACTGCTGCCCCGCCTGCTTGCGCTGCCTCCTGACGCGCAAGGCGTCATCGTCGGTGCGCATAACAATCTGCTCTCCTGGGTTCACGCGCGGCGCAGCGACTTCGACGAAGCGCGCCGCATCCAGACGGGCCGCGCGCCCGCGCTTCCCGACGGCACGCCGATCATGGGCACGTCGGCGGGCGTGCTGAGCGGGCGCGCGCTCGCGGGCTTCAGCCATCTGCTCCAAGGCGACCTGCTGCAAACCGAGCGCGTGTGCCGCGACGTGTTTTACGAAGCCGAGCAGCGCGGCAGCGCGGCGGCCGAGGCGTCGGCGCTCGCTGCCGCGCTGCTCGGCGAAGTGCTCTATGAATCCGGCGATGCGGAGCAGGCGCGCACGCTGCTCGAAGAACGTCTCGACGTGATCGAGCGCGTGTCGTTTCCCGATTCGGTGATGAGTGTGCTGACCGTGCTGTCGTCATCGCATTGGCTGGCGGGTCATCGGCTCGATGCGATCGCGTGCCTGGATCGTCTCGAAGACTACGCGGCACGTCACGATCTGCGCCACGTGCTCGCGCATTGCCTCGCGCAGCGCGTTCGACGCGACCTGCAACGCGGCCAGTTCGATGCCGCTCAAGAACACATGGCGCGGCTCGATGCATTGGCCGCGCGCGCGGAATCGCTCGCCGAGGCCGCGCCGCACTTTCAGGTCGCGGCGCAGCAGGCGCACGTCGACTGGCGCCTCGCCCACGAGGACTATGAGGCGGCGGCGCATGCGCTGTCATCGTTGATCGAGCTGTGCCGCGAGCGCGGCTGGCAACGGCGTCTCGCCTTCTTCGAAGCACAGAAGGCCGTCGTGGCCTGGTGCCGTGGCGATGCCGTGTCGGCCCGCAAGCTCATGCTGTCGGCCATGCGCAGCGGGCATCGCCTGGGCCTCGTGCGCACGCTGCTCGACGCCGATCCCGCCGTTGCGGACCTCATCAGCCGCGTGGCGCGCGACGAACCGCAGGACGCGGTGCTCCAGTTCTACGCGGATCGCCTGCGCGAGGCACACGCCCGCGCCACCGCAACGCCGCCGGGATCGGGGAAGGCGGGCGCGCGTTCGGCGGACGCCAGGGCTCACGACGTACTGAGCGCGCGCGAATCGAAAGTGCTGAGCCTGCTTGCGCAGGCGCTGCCGAACAAGAAGATCGCCCGGACGATGGGCATTTCGCCTGAGACCGTCAAATGGCACCTGAAAAACATCTACAGCAAGCTCGGCGTGTCGAGCCGCGATGAAGCCGTTGCGCGCTCGCGGGATCTCGCGCTGGGCGACGGCGCGTGATCCCGTGTGCGTGCGTGCGCATCACGCGATGATCGCGCGCATGCTGGCGTCGATCGGCAGGCTGGCGAGCACGTCGGCATGAAAGTCCGCATCGCCCAGGCGCAGCGACGACGCCGTCAGATACTTGAAGTAGTCGCCGACACCCAGCTCCGCCGTGACGCCCATGCCGCCGTGCAACTGCACGGCCTGTTCGCCGACGAAACGCGCCGCGCGGCTCACGATCAGCTTCGCCGACGAGATCATGCGGCGCCGCTCGGCGGCATCCGTTTCGTCGATCGCCGATGCCGCCAGATGCGCCATCGACAGCGCGAGTTCCTTCTGCACGAGCATGTCCGCCATGCGGTGACGCAACGCCTGGAAGCGCCCGAGCACTTGCCCGAACTGCTTGCGCGTGCGCAGATAGTCGGCGGTCATGTCGATCAGCCGCTCCATCGCGCCCGCGTTCGACGCGCACAGCGCCGCGATGCCCAGTTCGAGCGCCGCTTCGAGCATTGCTTCGCCGCGCGGGTTGTCGCCGAGCAATGCGCTGTGCGGCACATGCACCGCCTGCAGCGTGACCTCGGCGGCGCGCTCGCCGTCGAGCGTCGGATAGGCGCGGATCGCCACGCCCGGCGCCGACACCGGCACGGTGAACAGCGACATCGCCTGCGCCGACCTATTCCACGCCGATACGATCAGCGACTGCGCGGCCTCGCCGTGCCACACATGCACCTTGCGGCCATCGAGCACGAAGCCGCCGTTCTCGAGGCACGCAACCGTCGACGGGCGCGCGAAGTCGTAGCGCGCGCCCGCCTCCTGATACGCGAGCGTCACGATCTCGCGGCCCTCGGCTATCGCGGGCAGGCACGCTTGCCGCTGCGCCGCGGTGCCGAAGCGCTGGATCAGACCGGCCGCCATCACCGCGCAAGGAATCAGCGGCTCGGGAAGCAGCGCACGGCCCGCTTCGAACTGCACCGCAAAGGTATCGGTGGCGTTGCCGTCGAAGCCGCCGTGATCGGACGAGATGTTCAGGCCCAGCAGGCCGAATTCCGCATACACGCGCCACGCGTCGCGGCTGAAACCCTCCGGCTCGCGCACGGCCTTGCGGCGCGCGTCGATCGGATAGCGCTCTTCGGTGAAGCGCCTCAGGCTATCCGCGAGTTGGCGCTGCTCTTCGCTATATGAAAAGTCCATCTTGCCGCCTGCCTGTCTTAGAGGTCGAGGATCGCTTTCGCGATGATTTCCTTCTGCACTTCGTTCGTGCCGCCGTAGATGGTCGGCTTGCGCATGTCGAGATAGAAACTGCCGACGTTCGCGCCGTAGCCGGGCTCGGGCGTCCAGCCATCGAAGCCGTCCGCGAGCCAGCCGGGCGAGAACGGCAACGCGTTCGGCCCGGCGATATCGACGTGCAGCGCCGACAACGCCTGCTGCAACTCCGAGCCGCGAATCTTGAGAATCGACGACTCGACGCCCGCGCCGCGCTGGCTCGCCTCCGACGCCACGCGCATCAGCAGCATTTCCAGCGCGATGACTTCGGCCTCGATGCGTGCGATCTTTTCGCGGATGCGCACGTCGTCCGCGAGCGGCTTGCCGTTTCTGCGCTCGCGCTGCGCCAGCGCCTTCGCGTAACGCAATTCCCGCCGGCAATGCCCGATGCCCGCAATGCCCGTGCGCTCGTGGCCGAGCAGGTACTTCGCGTAAGTCCAGCCATGGTTCTCCTCGCCGACGAGATTCGCGGCGGGCACTTTTACGTCGTCGAGCCAGACCTCGTTGACATCGGCGGCGCCTTCGAGCGTATCGATCGGGCGCACGGTGATGCCCGGCGTCTTCATATCGATGAGCAACAGCGAAATGCCGTTCTGCTGCTTCGCCTCGGGATCCGTGCGCGCGAGGCAGAACATCCAGTCGGCGTGCTGCGCGTATGTGGTCCAGGTCTTTTGCCCGGTCACGATGTAATGGTCTCCTTCGCGCACCGCCCGCGTCTTGAGCGAGGCGAGATCCGAGCCCGCGCCCGGTTCGGAATAGCCCTGACACCACCAGTCCTCCGCCGCGAGAATGCGCGGCAGGTAGCGCGCCTGCTGCGCGGCGCTGCCGAACTTCATCAGCACGGGGCCGATCATGTTGAGGCCGAACGGGAGCTGGCGCGGCGCGCCCGCCAGGCCGCATTCGATGTCGAACAGCAAGCGCTGCAGCGCACTCCAGCCGGTGCCGCCGAACTCGGCAGGCCAGCCGGGCGCACCCCAGCCGCGCGCATGCAGGATGCGCTGCCACCGGACCGTATCGTCCCGTTCGAGATGACGATGATTCAGCACCTTGTCGCGCAGATCCTGCGGAATATGGTCGCGCAGGAACGCGCGCACTTCCTCACGAAACGCGAGATGCTCTTTCGAATAGCTGAGTTTCATTGAACGGCCTCGTTGATACGTTCCCGTCGATGCCCGTCGATGCGCATCCAGACGGAATCACGATACGCGGCGCGGCCAGCCGGACCGCCACCCACCTCGGGTGGTCACGTGCCGGCGCGCCTTCCCTATTCTTCGATCAAGGGCAAAGCGATCTCGCCGCAAGGCGTCATCGACAAATCAGCGGCCGGAGTACGGCGCGCGGCTTCGCGGCCGCATCCGGCAAAAAACATCCAGGCTCAGGAGACAGACGGAATGAGCACGCTCGAAGCAAGCGGCAAGGTGGCACTGTCTTATCGTCCTGTGCGGTTTCCCGAGCGGCAAACGCTCGTCGAGCATCGCGCGGACGGCACGTTGATTCTCCGTAGCGCTCGCGCGCTGCCTCGTATCGAACAGCGCTCGTTCGCGGATTTCGTTCCGCTCTGGGCCGCGCAACGCGGCAACACTGCGGCGTTCTGCGAGCGCGATAAAAACGGCGCGTGGCGCTCGCTCAGCTGGAGCGAGTTGTGGCGTCAGGTGCGGACCGTCGCGGCCGCGCTGCTGGACATGGGGCTGAACGCGCAACGTCCGCTCATGCTGCTGTCCGGCAATTCCATCGAGCAGGCCGTGGTGCTGCTGGCGGCGGAATACGCGGGCGTTCCGGCGGCGCCGGTATCGCCCACTTACGCGCTCATGAGCAAGGACTTCGCACGCCTGAAGGCGATTCGCGAGATGGTTCCGCCCGGCGCGGTGTTCGTGCAGTCCGTCGCCCCGTATGCGCGAGCACTCGCGGCACTCGATCTGAAGGACGCGCCGGTCATCGCGGTGGAAGGCGCGCAGGACGGACAGCATGCGTGGGAAGCGCTCACGCGCCGTCCGCTCGATGAAGCGAATCTGCGCGCCATCGAGCGCGCGCATGCATCCATTCGGGACGACGACTCCGCCCGCCTGCTCTTCACGTCCGGTTCCACCGGCTTGCCGAAGGCCGTGCGGCTCACGTACCGCAATCTCGGTGCGGTCGCCGCCTATTACTCCGATGGTTTCGCGTGGCTGCTCGAAGCTCAGCCCGTGTTTCTCGACTGGCTGCCCTGGCATCACGGCCTCGGCGGCGTGCTGCACCTCGGCCGCGCGATCCAGTTCGGCGCGACGCATTACATCGACGACGGCCGGCCCGCGCCCGGCATGATCGAACGCACGGTGCGCAATCTGCGCGACGTATCGCCGACCATTTTCACGAGCGTGCCGTCCGCATGGACCGTGCTCGCCACCGAGCTCGAACGCGATCAGCAACTCGCCGAGAGCCTCTTTGCCAAAGCGAGTTTCTTCGGCTACGGCGGCGCGAGCATGCCGGTGGAAGTGTGGAAGCGCATTCAGAACGTCGCGGAGAAAACGATCGGCGAGCGCATCACGTTCTGCACGGGCCTTGCATCGACGGAAACGTCCGGCATGGGCACGTATTGCAGCTGGCCGACGGATACGCCCGGCAATATCGGCACGCCCGCGATCGGCTCGGAAGTGAAACTCCTGCCGCTCGAAGGCGGAGATGGCCGCTATGAAATCCGCTTGCGCGGCCCGAATGTGTTCGGCGGCTATATCGGCCAGCCGGAACTGACCGCCGCCGCGTTCGACGAGGAAGGTTTTTTCTGCTTCGGCGATGCCGTGCGTCTCGCCGATCCTGCGGACCCGTCGAAGGGCATGATCTTCGCGGGCCGCACCGTGGAGGATTTCAAGCTCGCGAACGGCTCGTGGGTGCGCACCGGCGCGCTGCGGCTCGGCCTGCTCGACTGCTGCGCCCCGCTCCTGTCCGACGCCGTGATCTGCGGTCATGACCACGACTACCTCGCCGCGCTCGCGTGGCCGAACGTCGCGGCGTGCCAGCGCATCGCGCCCGAGCTCGCCTCGCTCGACGCGGCTGCGCTCGTCACGCATCCGCTCGTCGTCGCCGAATTGAGCCGGCGTCTCGAACGACAGAAAGCGGGCGGCGCGACGCTCGTGATCGAGCGGCTCATGCTGATGGCCGAGCCGCCCTCGCTCGACGCCAACGAAATTGCCGACAAGGGCTACGTCAATCAGGCCATCACGCGCGCGCGCCGCGCCCACCTGATCGACGCGTTGTATCAGGCCGAACCGGCTGCGCATATCGCGTGTAACGGGCACTCGCCGCGCCACGCGAACAACTAAGACCCAACCTCCCAGGAATCTGCAATGCACATCGATCGCACCGTCTTTCGAGACGATCATGAAATGCTTCGTACTACTGCCCGGCGCTTTTTCGAGCGTGAATGCGTCCCGCATCAGGCGGAATGGGACAAGGCCGGCCGCGTGGATCGTGAGACATGGCTGAAGGCGGGCAAGCAGGGCTTGCTGTGCGTGTCGATTCCGAGCGAATACGGCGGCGGCGGCGGTGATTTCGGGCACGTGGTCGTCGTGAACGAGGAAATGACGCGCGCGGGCGTGAGCGGCCCGGGCTTCGCGGTGCATTCTGACATCGTCGCGCCGTATATCGCGCGCATCGGCAGTGAAGAACAGAAGCGCCGCTGGCTGCCCGGCATTTGCGCGGGCGAGCAGATCCTCGCCATCGCGATGACCGAACCCGGCACCGGCAGCGACCTGAAAGCGGTGCGCACGACCGCGCGCCGCGACGGCGATCACTACGTCATCAACGGCAGCAAGACGTTCATCACGAACGGATTGAACGCGGACCTCGTGATCGTCGTCTGCACGACGGACCCGACGGCGGGCGCGAAGGGCGTGAGCCTGATCGTCGTCGAAACGACGCGTGAAGGTTTCCGGCGCGGCCGCAAGCTCGACAAGATCGGCATGCACGCGCAGGACACGGCGGAACTCTTCTTCGACGATGTGCGCGTGCCGGTCGAGAACCGCCTCGGCGAGGAAGGCAAGGGCTTCGCCTATCTGATGGCCGAACTGCCGCAGGAACGCCTCAATATCGCGGTGGGCGCGGCGGCGCGGCTGGAAACGTGCCTCGAACACACGCTGAATTACGTGAAGGACCGCCGCGCGTTCAATCAGACCGTGTGGGATTTCCAGAACACCAAGTTCAAGCTCGCCGACATCAAGGCGCAAGCCATCGCGGTGCGCCTGATGGTCGATCACTACCTCGATGTGCACATGCGCCGCCGTCTGACGCTGGAGGAATCGGCCATCGCGAAACTCTTCTCCACCGAAACGCTCGGCAAGGCGCTCGATGACATGGTGCAGTTGCATGGCGGCTACGGCTACATGCTCGAGTACCCGGTTGCCCGCGCGTTTGTCGATGCCCGCGTGACGCGCATCTATGGCGGCGCAAGCGAAGTCATGCGCGACCTCATCTCGCGCAAGCTGTGAATCCAACGAATCCTCAATCACTGAAGGAGAAGCATATGAGTCGCAAGGTGTTTGTCGCTGGTGTTGGCATGATCCCGTTCAAGAAGCCGGGTGCGAGCGAAACGTATGACGTGATGGGCGAAACCGCCATCCGCGATGCACTCGCCGATGCCGGTCTCGACTTCAAGGCCATTCAGCAAGCGTACGCCGGTTATGTCTACGGCGACTCGACGTGCGGACAAAAGGCGATCTATCGCGTCGGCATGACGGGCGTGCCGGTGATCAACGTCAATAACAATTGCGCGACGGGCTCTTCCGCGCTCTTCCTCGCGCGCCAGGCCGTCGAATCGGGCGCGGTGGAATGCGCGCTCGCGGTCGGCTTCGAATACATGCAGCCGGGCGCGCTGGCATCGAAATGGAATGACCGCGCGCCCGCGCTCGAGCGCGCGCTCGATCTGACTAACAAGCTTGTCGGACACACCGAGATTCCGACTGCGATCCGCCAGTTCGCGGGCGCCGGCCTCACGCACATGCGCAAGTACGGCACCAAGCTCGAGACGTTCGCCCGCATTCGCGCCAAAGCGAGCGAGCACGCGGCGCGCAATCCGCTCGCGGTGTTCCGCAATGTCGTCTCGACGGAAGACGTGATGAATGCGCCGGTGCTGTGGGAAGGCGTGCTGACGCGACTGATGGCGTGCCCGCCGACGTGCGGCGGCGCTGCGGCCATCATCGTGTCGGAAGCGTTCGCGCGCAAGCACGGCTTGCGCACCGATGTGATGATCGCCGGCCAGTCGTGCGCCACCGATTTGCCGAGCACGTATGCGTCGGACGACATGATCCGCGTCGTCGGCTTCGATATCACGCGCACCGCGGCGCAGCAGGCCTATGAGCAGGCGGGCGTCGGCCCCGAGGACATCGACGTGATCGAGCTGCACGACTGCTTCGCGCAAAACGAACTGCTGACCTATGAAGGGCTCGGCCTATGCAAGGAAGGCGAAGGCGAGCGGCTCGTCATGAATGGCGACAACACCTATGGCGGCAAGTGGGTGACGAACCCGTCGGGCGGCCTGCTTTCGAAGGGCCATCCGCTCGGCGCGACGGGTCTCGCGCAGTGCTACGAGCTCACGCATCAATTGCGCGGCACGGCGGGCGATCGTCAGGTGCAGGACGCGAAGCTCGCGTTGCAGCACAACCTCGGCCTCGGCGGCGCGGGCGTGGTCACCATCTACAAGCGGACTGCGTAATGAACATCGATAGGAAGCATATCGGCATGCGCTTGCCGGTGTTCACGGCAAGCGCGGATGCATGGCGACTGCGCTTCTTCGCGAAGGCGATCGGCGAAACTAATCCGGTCTACTTCGACGAAGCTACGGCGCACGATGCCGGCTATCCCGCGCTGCCGCTGCCGCCCACGTTCCTGTTCTCGCTCGAGTTCGAGCAGACGGCCACGGCGTGGCGTGAGGAACTGGGCATCGTGTCGTCGCGCATTCTGCATGGCGAGCAGTCGTTCGTGTATCACCGCATGGCGTATGCGGGCGATCAGTTGCGCTACGAGAGCCGTATTGCGGATATCTACGACAAGAAGAACGGCGCGCTGTGGTTCATCGTGCGCGAAACGCGTGTGACGAACCAGCGCGGCGAGCACGTTGCCGATCTGCGCAGCGTCATCGTTCAGCGATAAGCGGGGGACATGCGAATGAACACGATCAGTTTCGAGTCGATCCAGGTCGGCGACACCTTGCCGCCGCTCACCCTGCCCCCGGTCAACCGCACGACGCTCGCGCTCTTCGCGGGCGCATCCGGCGATCACAACGCGATTCATATTGACACCGACTATGCGCGCCGCGCCAACGTGCCGGACGTGTTCGCGCACGGCATGTTGTCGATGGCGTGGCTTGGCCGTCTGCTCACGTCGTGGGTCGGGCAGCGCCAGTTGCGTGCGTTCGGCGTGCGTTTTGTCGGCATTACGCAGCTCGGGCATGTGGTGACGTGCACGGGCAAGGTCACCGAGAAGTTCGAAGTCGACGGCGAACGCCGCGTACGGCTCGAGATTCAGACCGTCAACCAATATGGCGAACCGCGCGTGCTCGGCGACGCGGTGGTCGCGCTCTGAAACATTCATCAGGAAGACATCATGGGAAAGCTCGAAGGCAAAGTTGCATTGGTAACCGGCTCGGGACGCGGCATCGGTCAGGCGATCGCGCTCAAGCTCGCGAGCGAAGGCGCGCGGCTCGTCATCAACGATCTGGATGCGGAGCCCGCGCAGGAGACCGTGGAACTGCTTCGCAAGCAAGGCACGGAAGCGGTGGCATGTCCGGGCAATGTATCCGCGCCGGATTTTGCGGACCGTTTCATCGGTACGGCGTTGAATACGTTCAAGGGCATCGATATCATCGTCAATAACGCGGGTTATACGTGGGACGATGTCGTGCAGAAGATGACGGATGAGCAGTGGTACGCGATCATCGATTGTCATATGACGGCGCCGTTTCGCATCTTGCGCGCGGCTTATCCGCATATCAAGGCATTGCATGCCGCGGATAAGGAAGCGGGGCGGGAGAATTATCGGAAGATCGTGAATATCTCGTCGGTGTCGGCGTTGAATGGGAATGCCGGGCAGTTGAACTATTCATCGGCGAAGGCGGGTGTCATTGGGATGACGCGTGCGTTGGCTCGTGAGTGGGGGCGGTTCAATGTCAATGTGAATTGCGTCGCGTTCGGGCTGATTCATACGCGGATGACGGTGAGTACGGAGGCGTCGGCTTCGGTCAAGATCGATGGGCGGGATATTCGGGTTGGCTTGAATGCCGATATGTTGAAATCGCATGCTCAGCGGAATCCGTTGGGGCGTGGGGGTACGCCGGATGAAGCGGCTGGCGGGGTTTATCTGTTCTGCTCGCCGGAGTCGAATTACATTACCGGGCAGACGGTCGCTGTGGCGGGGAATTTGCAGTAACGGGGTTCTTGGTTCGATTCCTTGTGGTATGGCTTTGGCACGTTCGGGGGTTGGCCGGACGTGCTTTTTTCGTTTGGGGGGTGGGTCGGGAAATTCCAATGTTCGTAGGCAGATCGATATTGCTGCGTGCGCGTGGCGGATAAACGATAGACGGTTTCTTGCCAGATCGAGCTGGTGAGGACGGGTTGTTTCGACATAACCGTGAAGTTTTCAGAAAGACATAGCGAGGCAAAAAAACGACGCATCTCCCTGGCAATGTGTCGGCCGAACGCTCGCACACCCCACCAGAAGCAGCACGAGCAACGTCGTCGTCGCGTCAACCTCGTTGGTGAATCGAAGGGACAGAGAGTTCACGTAGCGGCTCTCATCCGAGGCGAGATTAACTGCGCTCATTGCAACTTCGCTCGGTTTCGCCAACACGCCGAACGGAACGTAAGCGGTGACGGCGATGCCGGACAGAATCGTCAGGCCGTAGACGATAACGATCTCTCGGATGACGTAAGGTAGCACTGAAGTTTTGGGTGTTTCGTTGACGATTGCCATGCCCTCTCCTCCGTTGTCGAACTGAAGTTCACGACCCAAGGGTTCATCGATGCAATGAACTTGCGCGACGGACGCGCAATGGCGCGCTGCGCGAGAGCAACGGCGTCAACGGAAGATGTCTCCGGAACGTCTCCGACTTCTTATGCGGGGCTTGTTTTGCCGCCTTGGATGTTGGGCGGATGATAGACCTGCGCTGCATCAGCGCGGTTGACTGACAGTGCAAGAGCCATTGCCTCTACGCGCAGCCTCATTCGCTCATAGGAAAGCGAGGGCTGCTCCAAATTCCGCATTTACCTGCAGAACGACGTGCCGGACCCGTTCGCGTGGTGCTAAGGCAGCCCTTAGCCGCTTGCCAAGCCAAGCCGAGTTTTCCCAACCTTTCTCCTCTGGTCCATCGCCGACTGCGCTTTTGTGCAATTCGTCCTGCACTGGCGGGCAATCGTCGGCTGCGATGCAGGCCTATGCTTGACTCACCCCACACACCTGCCGGGCGGAAAAGAGCCAGGCTCTTTAGGAGACAGCAATGGAAATCAAGCCGCATGTACAAGAGGAAG
The DNA here is from genome assembly GCF_056930355.1 of Caballeronia sp. 11_S32. Classification (NCBI taxonomy): domain Bacteria; kingdom Pseudomonadati; phylum Pseudomonadota; class Betaproteobacteria; order Burkholderiales; family Burkholderiaceae; genus Caballeronia; species Caballeronia sp. 11_S32. The sequence continues at coordinate 58,183 of NZ_JBXOWH010000001.1, read as the reverse complement.
CCGTCCAGATCAACGACATTCCGTGGAAGCCGTTTCCCGACGCGCTGTCGCAAGGCGGTATCCGCTGGAAGATGCTGCACGCGTCCCCCGAAATGGGCGCATGGGCAGCCATCTTCGATTGCCCCGCCGGTTCCTCGTTCAATGCGCATTTCCACATCGGCCCAGGCGAGTATCTGCTGACGAAAGGCCGCATGGATGTGCGTGGCGGCGTCGAGCAAGGTGGCGATACCGTTGTCGCCCCGGCATACGGCTACGAGTCAGCAAATGCCCGGCACGACAAGACGTACTTCCCCGTGGACAGCGAGTTCTATATGACCTTCCTCGGGCCGCTTTCGTTCATCAAGGAAGACGGCACCCCTATCGTCATCGTGGGCTGGGACGAGGCGCAACGCGCCTATGCCGCCTAAGGCCCCCTGAGCGACTACGAACACAACGCTAGCCGACACAACTTTGGTGTCGGCGGCAGCGTCCTTTCTTGAGAGGGGTGTATATGTCAGCAACTGCAACTTTGGCCGAAGCCACGGATCAGGTTTTCGATCATCACCTTGGCGCATTCGCGAAGGGTCTCGATGAACTCATGAAGGACTACGACGACAACTCCGTCATCGTTACGCCTGCTCGCTCGTATCGTGGTCTGGACGAGATTCGCGGATTCTTCAAGTCATTCCTCGACAGCGCAAAGCCGGCCTTCTGGGACGCTTTCCAGGTCACCAGCAAAAGTACCGAAGGTGAAATCGGCTACCTCGCTTGGGAAGCCAAGCCGTTCGTACCGATGGCAACCGACACGCTTTTCGTGCGCAACGGAAAGATCGTCGTTCAAACGTTCACGGCTTTCGCAGCCTGAATTTCACGAAACATTAGAGAGCACGTGCGGAGCACCTTAGGTCGAAACCTACACATCAATGGAGACAGAAATGGCAGGAAAGCTTGAAGGTCGCGTCGCGGTGGTAACGGGTTCCAGTTCGGGCAACGGCCGCGCAATTTCCATCGCGCTCGCCAACGAAGGCGCTTATGTGGTCTGCTCGGACCTGAAGAAGAGCGCGCTCGCAGGCGGTTACGAGAAAGACATAGAGGTCGACACCGACGCTGTCATCACGCAGATGGGTGGCAAGTCCATGTTCGTATCGGCAGACGCGAGCAAGGCCGCCGATGTGCAAAACATCATCGAGCATGCAGTCGAGACCTTTGGTCGAGTGGACATCATCGTGAACAACGCGGGCGTGTTCACCGGCTTGCACAACATCATCGACGAGACCGAAGAGCAGTATGACTTCACGATGAACGTCAACGCCAAAGGCGTATGGCTCGGGTGCAAGTACGCGATCACGCAATTCATGAAGCAGGAGCCGATCACCACGTCGACCGGCGCGCAACTGCGCGGCCGTATTGTGAATATCGCTTCGATTGGCGGCCTCGTGGGTTTGGCGCTCGAGCCCGCCTATTGCGCGTCGAAGGGAGCGGTCGTGAATCTGACGCGAGAGCTGGCTCTCGACTTCGCGCCTGAGCGCATCAACGTCAACGCGATTTGCCCGGGCTTTCTCGCCACGGCGATGGTGCGCTCGTTTCTGGAAAAGGATGAAACCAACAAGTTGTTGCACGACTTGACGCCGTGGCCGCGGGTTGGAACACCGGAAGACGTTGCACGAGCCGCAGTGTTCCTGGCTTCGGACGACGCCGAATGGATGACCGGCTCGATGTTGACGGTAGACGGCGCGTTCACCGCCCGCTGAGCCCCAGCGCCCACCGTCCAACGCTCTGCTCGCTGTTTCAAGGCGGTGAACGGAGCACCGTACGTTCGCAGCAATGGTTTCGGGAGAGGAAAACATGGAGAGATTGAAAGGGAAAGTCGCGATTGTCACTGGTGCGAGTTCCGGGTTCGGTCGCGGCATTGCTTTGTCATATGCGGCGGAAGGCGCGAAGGTTGTCGTCAGCGACATTCATGAAGAGCCGAATCAGGGTGGTTTCGAAGGCAACGCGAAGTTGACAACGGTTGCAGCCATCAAGGAAGCGGGTGGCGAAGCGACCTATGTTTCGTGCAACGTAACCAAGCAGAATGAAGTCGCCAATCTCGCACAGGAGGCTGTTCGTGCATTCGGCGGCCTCGACGTGATCGTCAACAACGCGGGCATCTATCGAGCGGGCAAACTCGCGCATGAGTTCGGAGTCGAAGACCTCGATGCATGCTTTGATGTGAATGTGCGCGGCACGTGGTTCGGATGTCAGGAAGCCATCAAAGTCTTCCTCAAGCAAGGGCGCGGCGGCAACATCGTCAACATCGTCTCGACGGCAGGTCTTCAGGGTCATCCGAAGCAGTCGGTCTATAACATCTCGAAGGGCGCGGCCGCCAATCTCACTCGATGCCTCGCGATCGAGTATGGCAAGGACAAGATCCGCGTCAACGGCATCTGTCCGACCTACGCCAAGACTTCGTTGACCCGCGCGCTCTTCGACGACAAGGACTTTGACAAAGCCTTCACCGACGTCATTCCGCTGAAGCGTTGGGGCGAAGTCGAAGATATTGCCAATCTCGCCATCTTCCTCGCTTCGGACGAGTCGAGCTACATCCACGGCGACCTGATCCGTATCGACGGCGGCGAAACGCTGTGCCGCTTCTCGGTCTAGCCAAAAACAGGCGGCCCGGCATGTCCGGGCCGCTCTTTGCATGATGACGTAAAGGTGTGAAATTGCCGAAGATCATTCATTCCATGATCCGTGTCTACGACCTCGACAAGTCTTTGAAATTCTACGAGGACGCAATGGATCTGAAGACGAGTCACCAACTCGACTTTCCGGACTTCTCGTTGGTGTACTTGAAGAACGCCGAGAACGATTTCGAAATCGAGCTGACGTGGAATCGTGGTCGAGATGCCGAGTACACGCATGGCGATGGTTACGGCCACATTGCCGTGGCCGTGCCGGACCTCGAAGAGGAACACGAGCGCATGTCCATGCTCGGGTTGAACCCGCTGCCGATCAAAGAATTCAAGCGCGATGGCGAGATGTTCGCACGCTTTTTCTTCCTGCAAGACCCGGACGGCTACAAGATCGAGGTGCTCGAACGAGCAGGACACTACATTTGACGCGCCCAGCGTTTGTGTTCCGCGCTTGCGCTCTCTAATGCAAAAAGTCCGGCCGTAGCCGGACTTCGTATTCGATCCAGTGACGCCGACTCACGGTGTAGTCGGTGCGCGGCGCGCATCGGTCGGCGACTGACCGAACTTCTCCTTGAAGACGCGGCAAAAATGGCTGGTCGAGTTGAAGCCCCAACGGAACGCAATCTCACTAACCTGAAACCGGTTGTAAGAGGGGTCCATAAGGGCACGCCGACAGGCGGTGAGCCTGCTGTGCATGACATACCCGGAGACAGTCATGTCACTACGCTGGAAGAGCATGTGCAGGTAGCGTAGCGAGATGCTGTTTGCTTCCGCGATGCGGGCGGGCGAAAGGTCGTCCTCGTTCAGGTGCTGCAGGATATAGTCCTGCACCTTTCGCAGCATCGCGGCGCTGGCGTCAAAGGTTGCCCCTTGCTGCTGGCCCGACAAGGCGATGCCAAGGAGTTCGAGGGTTGAGCGACTGACCGAACCTTGGACGCTTGAATCGAGCGTCTCAATCTCATTGGACAGTGCCAGGAGATGCACCGCGAGGAGAGAGCCGACACCTGTCCGACTTTCAATTCGTCCTCCGGATGGAGGCTGCTTGCGCTCCGGAAGTCGTTCACGCATGAGGGTCCAAGGGATCATCAACGTGACCTTGTGCAGACGTTCCATGACCTCGAATTGCACAACTTGATCGGTGGTCCAGACAACCAAATCACCAGACGTCACCTCAACGCCACTGTCTCCAATCTTGAAACGCTCGCGGCCGCTGGTCGTGAGTTGCACCCCGACATAGAGTTCGTCATCCCGGCGTACTTGCTTACGTGTCCGCTCGCCAACGCACGGATCACAAATAGTTTCCACGATCTCCGTGCCAGCGAAATCATGACGGTTGAGCGTCGCGTAGAACGTCGCCGGCACACGTTGAGGAACTTGCCATTCGCGATAGCTGCCACTCAGAACGTCTTGCCATGCGTCCGTCCTGTCTTCGATGGGAAAATCTGTGGAGGACCAGCTTGTTGATTGCTTTAACACTTCGTGTCTCCTTCTGTCGCCCGTGATTCATGTCGACGGGCGTACTCATGGATCGTTCAATCTACTCCGCGCAAGTTGACCGAATCAATAGGCGCATCCCTCACGAGGACTGGACCGCATATTTCATATGTCTGTTTAATTGAGCAAGCTCGGTGCCCATCGCTCGGTAATTTCGCGAAATTCCTCCTGAAAGAGGTCCTTCCAGGCCCGTAACAGAATGAAGGCGGCAAGGCGGTGAGGCACCGGAACGCCGAAGCGTCGCACCAGGATGTCATGGATTTCATCTTCGTGAACGCGCAGAAACGGATTGACCTTCAACTCATGCTCGATGGTCGTTGGTAAAGTCGGCAAGCCTGCCAGTCGCAGGTTTGCAGCCTGCTCCGCCCAGCGTTTGATGTCGACATTACTTGGTTCGCAAACGCTCGCGAACTTCAGATTCGAAAGCGTGTACTCGTGAGCGCAATGCACGAAGGTCGATGGCGGCAGGTCGGCCAACTCATCGAGTGATTCGAGCATTTCGGCCGCCGATCCTTCTAAAAGCCGACCGCAGCCGCTTGCGAAGAGCGTATCGCCCGAAAAGAGGTGGCCAGGCTGACCGTTCGCCTCAGGCTGGAAGTAGGAAACGTGACCAACGGTGTGTCCGGGCGTGGAAAGGACTCGGGCGTGGAACGCTGGTTCGGGAAGATGGATCTCGAACCCCTCTCCGACCCGGCACGTTATCCCTTCAATGTGCTCTCGCGTCGGGCCGAAAACGGCTGTATCGCCGCGACCGCAAACGCGGAGCAGAGATTGGACGCCGCCGACGTGATCCGCATGGTGATGCGTGAGTAGAACGGCCGTGACGACGAGTTGTCTGCTTCCACAGTATCGCTCGACCGACTCCGCGTGCCCGGGATCGACCACAATCGCGTGCTCGCCATCAGTCACCACCCACGCGTAATTGTCTTCGTAAAATGGGACCGGAACGTACTCGAGTGCTTTCACTTTGATTGGGCGCGGCATCTCGGCTGAATAGCCGGCGATGCCGTAGTAATGGTGGGGACAGTTCACCTTACCCGTGCTCGACTCGTGCCGATTGCCTTTGCGCGCACGCCCGATTGAACTACCGTGCAAGACGCCGCCTCGGGTCAAAAAATAGACACGCCTCAACGGAAACTTCGTTGCGTGGTGGTTTCTGATTGCCGCGAGCCCGTCCCGTCCTTGCAAACACCGCAAACTGCGTACGGGTCAGGGGAACTCCATCAATTGAATCATTGCTCGAGGGTGAAGCACCAAGGCTCCCCACAACGGAGCGCCCATCCTAGAAAATTCCCATCGCGCCCTCGAGCGCGCGAACCATCGACACGAGACGTGGCCCGATATCGCCCTCCAACTGCCCTTCTTTCAGCAGATACGACGGCACGCCGCAATTGAAGACGAGTATCTCCCCATCGGCGGCAGGCTTCATCGGCACCGCGACCGCGTGCACTTCGCGCCGCAGGTCACCGTATGACGCACAAAACCCGCGCTGATGAAATGATTCGATGCTCGCCATGACACGTTCGCGGAACGTCGTCCAGTCGCCGGGCGTCTTTACGGAAATCTCGTTGCACACCGCGTCGCGCCGCTCGCGGGGCATGGCCGCAAGCAGCGCCCGCCCCATCGCCGTGCGCACGATCGGATAGCTCAGACCGATGTCCGCGGGCAAGCCGAGCGGCGTCGCGCTGCGGCTGCTTTCCAGATACACGACGTTCAGCCGATCCCGCATGCCGAGCGACACGGAGCCGCGCACCTGATCGGCGAGTTCCCGCATCGATGGCCGCGCGATCTGCCGGACCGTGAGACTCGCGAGCAACGGATAGCCGAGCGAGAGCACGGCGGAGCCAAGCTGAAACTTGTTGTTGAGGCGATTCACACGCAGATAGCCGAGCCGCGTAAGCGTGTAGGTGAAGCGCGAAATCGTGGCCTTGGTCATGCCTGTGCGCGCGGCCAGCTCCGCATTGCCGAGCTGCGATTCGCGAGGCGTGAAGCACTGCAGGATATCGAGCCCGCGCGCGAGCGTCGTCGCGAACTGACGATCGCCTTCGAAATCGTCGGGTTCGTAGCGCACTTTCGAGTCGGCATGATCGCCGAACGGCGGGGGCGTATCTGACGCGTGGCTGGACATAACCGGGTTTCTCCTCAATCGTTCGAGCCATTTTGCCCAAGCCGTTCCGCATATCCAAACTCTGTTCAGCATAGTCGAACAAACACGCTTTCGCTGCGCGCTCTGTCCGATAGTGCCTTCACACATCGATCCACATGGCGGAGACAGAGATGACGCAGAACGATTCAACTTTCGACGCACTGCTCGCAGGCGTCGAACGCTTCGTGCGGAACGAGGCGATGCCCCGCGAAAGCGAAGTCGAAAAGACGAATGAAGTGCCGCCCGATCTGGTCGAGCGGATGCGCGCGCTCGGCTATTTCGGCTGGAGCATTCCTCGCGAATTCGGCGGTGCCGGCCTCACGACCGAACAACTCGTGCGCGGTGCGATGGTGCTATCGCAGGCTTCGGTCGCGTTCCGCGCGCGCGTCGGCACGAACACGGGCATCGGCTCAGAAGCACTCGTCGCCGACGGCACGCCAGATCAGAAACGCCGCTATCTGCCGCGTCTCGCGTCTGGCGCAATGACGGGCGCGTTCGCGCTCACCGAGCCAGAGGCCGGCTCCGACGCCACGGCGCTTGCCACGAGCGCCCGCCGGGACGGCGACCATTACATCCTGAACGGCAGCAAGTGCTTCATCACCAATGCCCCCATCGCGGACATGTTCACGGTAATGGCACGCACGGACCCGTCGAAGCCGGGCGCGGCGGGCATCTCGGCGTTCATCGTCGAGCGTTCGATGCCTGGTGTTTCGACGAGCGAGCCCTACGAGAAAATGGGGCAGGCTGGCTCGCCGGTCGGTGATGTCTACCTGCGCGAGTGCCGCGTGCCTGCAACGAACCTCATCGGCGGTGTGGAAGGGCAAGGTTTTCGCACGGCCATGAAGGTACTCAACAAGCAGCGGATTCATCTTGCGGCACTCTGCACGGGGCCAGCCATACGCATGCTCGAGGAAGCCGTTGCCTACACGATGACGCGCGAGCAGTTCGGCAGGCCCATCGCCGAGTTCCAGCTCATTCAGGCGCTCATCGCCGAATCGCAGACGGAAATCTTCGCGTGCCGCTCGATGATTCTCTCCGCCGCCCGCAAGCGCGACGCCGGCGAGGACGTCACGTTGGAAGCCTCGATGTGCAAGATGTTCGCCTCGGAGATGTGCGGCCGCGTGGCGGACCGCGCGGTGCAGATGCTGGGCGGTCGCGGTTATCTGTCGGGCAATGCGGTGGAGCGTTTTTATCGGGATGTGCGCGCATTTCGCATCTATGAAGGCACGACACAGATACACCAGTTGAATATCGCGAAAATCACGCTTAAACGCGCCGCGTCGGCGCGGGAAGAGCGCGTCGGAAACAACGCCGCCTGCGCCGCGTGAAGGGAGCCGCCATGAAACACAGTCCAAAACTCTCAATCGAACGTCTCGTGAATCCGCGCTCGATCGCGATCATCGGTGCATCGAACGACGCCCGCTCGATCAGCGGCCAACCGATGCGCTTTCTCAAGCAGCACGGGTACAGCGGCGCGCTATATCCCGTCAATCCGAAATACACGGAAATCGACGGCGTCGCCTGCAGCCCGAGTGTGGCCGCGCTGACCGACACGCCCGATCTCGCGCTGATTCTCACCGCGGCCAAACGCGTGCCGCAGATGCTTCGGGAATGCGGCGAGCGCGGAATTCCATACGCGATCGTCTACAGCTCCGGATTTGCCGAAGCCGGCGACGCGGGCGCGGCGCTCCAGCATGAATGCGCGGAGATCGCGAAGCGCTTCGGCATGCGCGTGATCGGCCCGAACTGCCAGGGACTGGTCAGCACGAGCGGCCCTGTCTATGCGGGATTTGGTGCGCCCTTCGGCGTGCCGTACCGCAGTGGCGGTCTCTCACTGATCTCGCAGAGCGGCGGGTTCGGCTGCGCGCTGCTCCTGATGGCCGACGAACTCGGCATTGGCCTGCGTCATTTCATTACGACCGGCAACGAAGCCGATGTCAGCCTGCTCGATCTCGTCGACGCGTGCATCGACGATCCGCACACTTCGCTGATCGCCGCGTACATCGAGGGACTCAAGGACGCACGGCGTCTCGTCGACGTGGCTCGACGCGCACTCGACGCCGGCAAGCCGATCCTCGCATGGAAAGTAGGCAACACAACAGATGGCGCGAAAGCTGCGGCTTCGCACACGGCCAATCTCGGCGGCGCGTCGGCCCTGTACCGCACGGCGTTTCGTCAGGCGGGCGTGATCGAAGTGAGCGACGTGGCCGATCTCGGCGACTACGCGAAGGCGTTCGGCATGCGGCGTCTGCCGCGTGGCGGTCGTGTCGCCGTCGTGACGCTCTCGGGCGGCGCGGGTATTCTCGCAACGGACGTGTGCGTGCAGAACGGCATGTCGCTGCCATCGCTCGCACGCGACACGCTCGAACGCCTGCGTCCACTCGTGCCCGCGTTCGCGTCGCTCAACAACCCCATCGATCTGACGGCGGGCATTCTCGCCGATCCGCGCATCTTCGCCGATACGCTGCAGATCATCGCAGACGATCCGAACATCGATTCCATCGCGATCATGGCGGCCGCCGCAAGCGGTGACGTCGCGCACGCAATGGCCAAGGCGATCACGCGCGTAAGTGGCGCGACGACCAAACCGCTGATCGTCTCATGGAACGCGCGGCGTGACATGGCAAGCGACGCGTACGGCGTGCTCGAAGCCGCCGGCGTGCCGCTCTTTCCGACACCCGTGCGCTGCGCCCGCGCACTCGCCGCGTTGTCCGCGTATGCGCAGGCCAGACGCGAGCACGGCACGCCGCGACATGCGCTCCGCCATGCACCCCGCTTCGTGCCGCAGGCACGCGCCCTTCTTTCGCAAGGCGGCAGCGATCTCACCGAGCACGCCGCGCAAGACCTCCTTCGCGCGTATGGCATCCATGCCCCGAAAAGCGCGCTCGCGCGCGACCGCGACGAAGCACGCGTTGCTGCCCGCTCGATCGGCTTTCCGCTCGTCGTCAAAGTGCAGTCACCCGATATCCCGCATAAGACCGAAGCGGGCGCCGTGCGCATCGGCATTCGCGACGAAGCGATGCTCGCCGAAGCCCATGACGCGATTCTCGCCAACGCGCGGCATCACGTGGCCGGCGCGCGCATCGAGGGCGTGTTGCTGCAGGAAGAGATTCGCGATGCGGTGGAGATCATCGTCGGCATCGAGAACGAGCCGTCGTTCGGGCCGGCCGTGATGTGCGGCCTCGGCGGCATCTATGCCGAAGTGCTCAAGGACGTGGCCTTTCGCCTCGCGCCCGTCACGCGCGATGAAGCACATGCGATGATCCGCGAGCTGCGCGCCTACGCGATCCTGAAGGGTGCGCGCGGCAAGCCCGCCGCCGACATCGATGCGCTCGCCGATACGATCGTCGCGCTGTCGGACATGGCGCTCGATCTGGAAGACTGCCTGAGCGAACTCGACATCAACCCGCTCTTCGTGCTGCCAAAAGGACAAGGCGTGCGCGCCGGCGATGCGCTCGCACGTCCAAAGCAGCAGGCGTATGCGCGCGCCGGACACGCGAGTGAAGACGAACATTGCGCAAGCGCAGCCATGGATGGATAGTGAGGCCACGCCTCGCTGTTTCCGCAGGCGCGGACGATGACGCGCCTCTTCGATTCCGGCCAATTTCCGCGAGACGATCCGATCATGCATGACCTTTCCTCCACTGACACACGGGCCGAGAGTGAGCTTTCTCCCGGCGAAGTCGAGCGCACGTACCGCAAGATCTTCTTCCGGCTCATACCGCTGCTGTTTCTTTGCTACGTCGTGAGCTACATCGACCGCGTCAACATCAGCTTCGCGAAACTGCAGTTCATGCACGATCTCGGCTTTTCCGAGGCGACTTATGGCTTGGGTGCGGGGCTCTTTTTCATCGGCTACGTGCTCTTCGAGGTGCCGAGCAATCTCTGGATGCAGCGCATCGGCGCGCGCCGCACGCTCTTGCGCATCATGTTCGCGTGGGGCGTGATGTCCAGTCTCATGATGTTCGTGCGCACGCCGACGCAGTTCTACGTCATGCGCTTTGTGCTCGGCGTGACGGAAGCGGGCTTCTTTCCGGGCATCATCTTCTATCTTGCATGCTGGTTTCCCAGCGAGCGGCGTGCGCGGGTCACCGCGTTCTTCATGATGGCGACTGCCGTGGCGGGCATCATCGGTGGCCCGATATCCGGCTTCATCATGACGCGCCTCGCGGGCCTGGCTGGCCTTCCCGGCTGGCAATGGCTTTTCCTGATTGAAGGGCTTCCGGCGGTGATGCTCGGCTTCATCGTGTACTTTGCGCTCGGCGATGCGCCTTCCGACGTTCACTGGCTCACCGATGACGAGAAGGCCCTCGTCAGGGGCGAATTGCTCGCCGAAGAAAAGACGAAGCACACCGGCCATCTCGACGGTCTGCGCGGCGCGCTTGCCAACCCGCGCGTCTATCTCGCAGCGCTCGTGTACTTCGCGGTGATGATGCCGTTCAACGCCATCGGCTTCTGGGCGCCCACGGTCATCCGCGATCTGGGCGTGACGAACTTGGTGGATGTCGGTCTGCTTTCGTCCGTCGTGTTCGTGGCGGCTGCGCTCGGGACATACGTCGTTGGTTCGCACTCGGACCGGACCATGGAACGGCGCTGGCATGTCGCAGCGAGCGCGGCGGTCACCGCGCTCGCTTTTGCTCTGTTGCCGCTCGCGGCTCACAACGTGCCGCTGGGCATCGGCCTGCTCGCGCTGGCGGCCGCCGCATCGTATGGCAGCTTCGTCGTGTTCTGGACCATCCCGCAGACCTTCCTGCCGCGTTCCTCAGCGGCCGGAGGTATTGCGATGATCACGAGCCTCGGTGGAACAGGTGGGTTTGCCAGTCCGGCTTTCGTCGGCTGGGTGAAGACCCAGACGGGCGATGCCGAGTACGGGCTCATCGGGCTGGGGGTCGTTCTGCTGGCTGGCGCGGCCCTCCTGCTGGTGGCCTTCCCTGCTCGCGGGAAAGCCCTGGACGCGTCTGAGCAGTCCAGACGAGTACCGGCATGAGGGAGATTAACCAAGGATGCCGTCAATAGATCTTCGGAATCGCGCGTGGCAGGAAAATCGCACCCAGTGCAATGGCCTGCATGCGATTCCCGGCAGCGCCTGGTTCCTGATCTTCCGACCGTACGGTCCGTCGCAACCTTGGTTCGACAAGGGTTGGAGCTTGCCCGATATCGTAGAGGAGATGTCACTGCGCCCATCTAAAGGTGACTCCCAACCGCGACGATCGGATTCACTACCAAGGACGATCGCCGTTCTGCCGGTGAGCGGCTGTTCTTGGCGCAGCCGAGCCCTCAGCCCGTTCTGATCGTCCTTACCCCCGTAGTTCATTTTTATAAAGATTGCTGGAGCCTTGGGAGGTTCCGAGGCTGGAGATGGATATCAGCAATCAGCGCGAGTGACAGCGCGGCCGTCACGGGCGAGATCGTGACGAGCAAACCTTTTCTCAAGGATCCTTTCGTACCGTATCTGCGCCGGGTATGCCCTGGCTTTTAACGGGCCGGGGCGTAGCACGGGCAAGCGGCAAACCTTCAACCCTCGAGTACATTCGAAGCGAACCAGATCGAAAGAACCGCATCGAGCCGGCTTGATGCGCGAGCGCCTGCGCGGCGGCAGACGCCTGCTTGTTTGCCTCCGTCTGATTTTCGTCGCCGTGACTCAAGGGGAGATCTTTTCCCATCCCGGTCCCGGATCGAAGGTGGTCATCGCCTGTGCCTTCTTCGCGCTCTCCGGGCCGAGGTCACGCTCGTAGACCTGGCCTTCGTGGCTCACCATGAAGGTCTTGATGCCCGTATCGCCGTATTGAGCGGGCCACGCGACCACGGCGAAGCCGCCGAAGAGGCGCCCGTTGACCATATAACCGTATGCGCCACCAGGCGCATGGGGGCCTTGAGCGCGAAGCAGCTTGTAGTGATAGCCATAATAGCCGGCCTTCGTCGCATTGCTTGCCCCCGCAGTCTCGAACGCGGCGCCAAGCGGACTCGGATCCTCTTCGGGTCCGCTCGGCCAGTAGAGCCCGTCATGCTTGCCCGGCCTGCTCGCGAACCTGTCCGCGTAGACGTAAGTCTTGCCGCCATCGTGATAGGCCGATGCATAGTCGCGCTGGGCATCGTAGATCGCGAGCATCGTCTGGATCACGGCGAGCTCGTTGCGTCCGATACGGCGCAGACGCATTTCGTCGGATCCGGCGCGCATGTCGAAGTGCCAGCCCTGCGCCGTCTTCATGAGAGGAATGGGGAGCGTCCATCCATCCTTGCCCACGGCGATCTCGGCATGGTCGCCGCCGGTCGCGCGGACCGTATGCGACGTCTGCCACTCGCTCAGGAACTTGTCGCGCAACTCCGCACCCACCGGAGGGATCAGCTCGCGGAAGTCATCGCCCAGCAACGCCTTCAGCTCGGTCTCGTCATTGCTGGCGACGGCCGATCCGAGGGCGTCCATTGCTGCTTCGGGCGACTGGAAGAACGACTGCGCGCTCATGGCCGGAAGCGGTGCGAGGCCAAGCGCCAGCGCGACGATCATCGCAGCCCGGAATCGGGTTAGCGCGGAATTCACACGCGGAAGTCCATTCATGGTCGTTCTCCTTATCGCCGGCCGCCACCACGGGCACCCCCGCCACCGCGGGCGCCGCCACCACCGCCCGCATGGCCGAAGCTCGACGACTGAACGCTCGATCGCCCACGGTTGTAGTCGCGCTGCGCCGCGCCGCCTCCGCCCACGCCCTGGAACGCGGTATCACGACCGCCGCCCGAGTAGCCGCCTCCCCCGTAGCCTGGTTGAGCACTCGGTGCACCGCCACGATTGGCCGTCTGTGCGCGATTCGATGTCTGTGCGCGATTGCTGGCTTCAGCATTCCGATTGGACGCCTGGGCGCGATTGCCGGCTTCAGCATTCCGATTGGACGCCTGGGCGCGATTGCCGGCTTCAGCATTCCGATTGGACGCCTGGGCGCGATTGCCGGCTTCAGTCTGTCGATTAGGCGTCTGGGCGCGATCGCCCGCCGCTGTCCGCCGATCGGCCGTGGCGGCGCGATTGCCTGCGCCGGCTGTGTTCGCAGCCCCGGCCCGGTTGCCGGCATTGGCGTTGTTCGCGCGCGCTGCACGGTTGGCAGCCGATGGACTGCCTGCCGCCGCCCGATTGGTCGCGCCGGCACGCTCGGCCGCGCCGCCGGTGCGGCCGCGATAGTCGCGCCGCGCATCGGCGCCCTGCACGCCTCGCGAGTACTTGTCGCGAGTCGCGTTATCGCGATAGGCCACGCCCTGACGGTGCTGCGCGTCATGCTGCCAGCGCCCGCTCTGCACGTTGGCGCGATTGAAGTTGCGGTCGATGTTGGTGGCCTTGTTGACGTTGATGTTCACGTCGCCGCTATTCCAGTTGCAACCGCCGAAGATCGCGCCAGCCGCCGCGATTCCCAGGCCCCATGCGAATCCGCTCGCGAGGGCAGCTCCGGGGTAGTACGCCGGATAGGGTGGCCAGTATGTCGGCGGGTAAGCCGGCGCGCTCCAGCCGCCATAGACGACAGTCGGGTTGTAGGACGGAACGTAGATGACCTGCGGGTCAGACGGTTCGATGCGCACGATGGTCTGAGGCGCCTGAACCGCTTGTCCGCCCGGCGCTGGCTGCCCGCCCTGGCCGCCAGCGGGAGGCGCTTCGACGATCACCTTCTGCTGCGGATTCGACGTCAGATTTCCCGCCTGTTGCGCGCGCACCCTTAGCCGCTGAACAGCCGCGAGCACGTCCTTCGGCTGGGCGAGGAACGCGTCTCCGAGCCGTTGAGTCCAGTCGAGCTTGTCGTTCATCGGCTGGAGCACTTGGGGAAATGCAACCAGAGACTTGACGCTGACATCCCACGGCTGGTCCTGTACCGCCTTTACCGCGGCGTCGCCTTTCAGATCGCGGTGCTCCTTCACCCAGCGCGCGGCGTGCACCACTTCCAGAGGATAGGTCGACGCCATCAGAACCTGCGACAGCAGCGAATCGGGATACAGCGCGATAGGTGCCACCAGAGCTTCGAGCTCCTCGGGCGGATATTGCGGGACCTGAGGCGGAACCTGCGGCTGGGCGACCGACGCTGGCGCAGGAGCCTCGGCTGATGCGGGGAGCGGAGGTATCGCCGCGGCGGCTACCGCCGGGGAAGCAATGGAGGCCGGATTTGCCGCCGAGGCTGCCTGGGTAGGAACCTCCTGACTCTGTTGCTTTTGACAGCCCGCCGAAAACGCAAAGACAAGGGCGGCGCTCAACAGTCGTGCAATCCATATCGCCATGGCCACTCCCCATTCGTTCCGCCCGGCGGCGAAATAATCGTTGACCGTCAAGCAGTCGGCTTCAGCCATGCGCCTGTGAATGCATGGTGGGCAATCAGAGTAACGATGCACGCATTGACCTGTTCATCCTAATGATAGGCAACGGTTCTTCGATTCGCCGCTGAAAAGCTTGCTGGCGGCATCGCTCGATGTTCAACGCCCGAATGCGCGCGAAGGCTGCACGCGAATCCATCTGCAATCCGGATCACGCGAGGACATCGCGTCGACTGCCCGCTCCCGGTCTCTCACTGCTCGCCTGGCTTCCATTCGGGGCTGAAACCTCCGAGCGACGGGTGATACATCTCGTCTCCCGAGTGCTGGGTGAACTCGACGTTGAGCCGGTCTTCGCGCAGACCCAGGATCTCGGCGCAATGCGCACAAAGCGCTTTCGCCAGCTCCATGCGCAGCTCAGGCGGCCGTCCTTTCCTGATGTCCAGCATCATCACGGACACGGGCAGCGGCTCCCCGTCGGGCTCCGCGATGCGCCAGACGCCGCCCGCGCCGAGTTCCCGTATGGCCACGCTGATTCTCCTGATATCGACGGACATCATGCTGGCGTAGGTCTCGCTCATCTTCGCGGCGAGCCGCTTTTTCTGCTCCGCCGAGAAGTGGCCGTTCACATCGAGTTGCAAGTAAGGCATGGCGTGCGGCTCCTGGGAAAGAGCTGTCCGTGCGATGCGCGATGGCACATGCGCCCCTATGCCATCAGCAGCGCTTCGTACTCGTCCCGGAACTGGTTGACGGAGCTCTCCACCACCGTCACCGCACCGTCGATAAGGCCGCAGCGTCCGCTACCGGGAAGAATGCGACACAGGTTCTCCAAAGCGTCCATGTCGGCGCGCACGCCGCGGCCCGTGTCGATCCGGTTGAGCAGCTGCATCAACTGGAAGGTGCCGCCCTTGCACGGCGGACACTGGCCGCATGAACCCTGAGCGAAGAAACTCACGTACTCGGCGACCTTGCGCACGATGCTGGTTCCTTCCGACACGACGATCATCGCACCTGTCCCGAGACGTGAACGGCGCTGCCGCACCGAGTCGAAGTCCAGCGGGACGTCGAGATCGCGCTTCGTCAGCAAGGTATTCGAGGGGCCGCCCGTGAAGACGGCCTTGAATTGCTTGCCCTGCAACATGCCGCCGCCATGCTCGAAGACCAGCGATTCGAGACTCGTGCCCATCGGCAGCTCGTAGAGACCCGGATGCAGCACGTCGCCCGAGAGCGAATAGAGCTTGGTTCCGGCCGCGCCTCCAACGCCGAGACTCCGATACCACTGCGCACCGTGGCGAAGAATCCCCGGCACATGAGCGAGCGTTTCTGCGTTGTTCACGACGGTCGGCGCGCCATGCACGCCCTCTTCAGCGGGGAATGGCGGCTTGCGGCGCGGAAACGGAAAGCCGCCCTGCACGCTCGCAATCACGGCGGTTTCCTCTCCGCCGATGTAAAGACCCGAGCTCGGCACAACGCCAAGCGAAACAGTGCCGCCGACTGTTTGCTCGATCGCTGCAAAGAGCGCGTGCGCCTGCCATTGCTGCACCGCCTGTCGAGTCGCCGCGAGCGCCAGTTGCTGATGAGGATTGACGTACAGAACGACATGGTTCGCGCGCGTCGCCAGCGCGGCGATCAGCGCGCCCTCGATCACCTGATGCGGCGTGTGTTCCAGAAGGAAGCGATCCTTGAAGGTGCCGGGCTCGTCTTCGTTGCCGTTGCAGATGATGTATTTGTCGCCGAAGGGCGCGGCGGCGACCGGCGTCCATTTGCGATGGGTCTCAAAACCAGCGCCCCCCATCCCGC
The DNA here is from genome assembly GCF_056930355.1 of Caballeronia sp. 11_S32. Taxonomy (NCBI): domain Bacteria; kingdom Pseudomonadati; phylum Pseudomonadota; class Betaproteobacteria; order Burkholderiales; family Burkholderiaceae; genus Caballeronia; species Caballeronia sp. 11_S32. Next base: position 41,812 of record NZ_JBXOWH010000001.1, on the reverse strand, counting down.
GCAAGTCCGCTGCGGCGATCTCCGCCGTGATCGCCTCCGGATTCTCCAACGCCCTGTCGAGGCCCGTTCCGCCACCGCGCGCGAGCCATGCATCGAGGTCCGCGCCGACGCGGAAATCGTCCCTCAGAAGAACCTGGTTCAGCTTGTCCATCGTCGCGCTCCGTGGATCGCGTCAGCGGGTGCCGCCGAGCACGCTCCCGCGCGCGTTCGTGCGCAAGCCGGCGTCGGCACGTAGATCGAAATGGGCGTAGCCGGGGAAGAGCTGCGGCGCTTTCACATCCAGCGGTAGCCCCGCCAGGGTGAGTTCGCGCTGCCATGCGTGGACGTGACCGATTCCGGCGCGGCTCGCTTCGAAGCGTCCCGGCAACTGCGCCGACCTGGCCCCGGCGCGGCGCCCCATGCTCAGAATGTCGAGCAGCGCGTTGCCCATCAGCCGGTTGCGTCCGTGTATGCCGCCCGTGACCTCGCCGACGCAATAGAGGCCGGGCACGCTGGTCGCGCCCTCCTTGTCGATGGCGACGCCGCCGTTCTGGTAGTGCAGCGTCGGATAGACGAGGAACGGCTCCTCGGCCGCGTCGTGACCGCACTTGTGCGCGAGATGGCGCAGCGTCACGAGGCGCTTCTCCAGAATGCCGGGGTTCTCCCGTTCGAGCGTCGGCGTATCGAGGAACACGCCGACCTGACCATCGCGTACGATTCCGCGCCCTTCCTGACATTCGCGAAGGATCGCCGAAGCCACGACATCGCGCGGCTGGAGCTCATCCACGAAACGCTCGCCTTCGCCGTTGATGAGCTTCGCGCCCGCGGAGCGCGCCGCTTCCGAGATGAGCCCGCCCGCGAGATGTCGCGGATGCGCGATGCCGGTGGGGTGATACTGGAACGAGTCGAGCTCGCGCAAATGCGCGCCCAGGCGATAGGCCAGCACGAGCCCGTCCGCGGTGGCGCCGTAGTGATTGGACGTCGGAAAGGCGTTGAGATGCAGCCGCCCCGCGCCACCGGTGGCAAGAATCACCGCATGCGCGCGCACCAGCGAGAAGGTGCGCCACTCGAGGTTGTAGATCACCGCCCCGGCGCAACGCCCGCGCTCATCGGACAGCAGCTCCACCACGGGACAGCGGTTCCATACCTCGATGCCGGAGTCGAGCTCCACCGCCTCGCGCAGCACGCGCATCATCTCCAGCCCGGTGTAGTCACGATAGGAAAGGATGCGCGCCGCCGACGCGCCGCCGGGTTTCTTGCGCAGCAGGTTCCCGCCGATAGGCCGGTCCTCCTCCTGATCGAACGTCATGCCCAGACGAATCAGCCAGCGAATGACATCGGGGCCATCCATCACCATCTGCGCGACCAGCTCGGGGGCGCCGCAAAAGTGTCCGGCGCGCAAGGTGTCCTCGAAGTGCATTTGAGGACTGTCGTCATCGCCGACGGCAGCCTGAATTCCGCCTTCGGCCATGACGGTGTTGCTGTCGCCCAGACGCAGCTTGGTCGCGAGAATCACTCGGGCGCCCTGTTTCGCAGCAGTGAGCGCGGCGGCGCATCCGCCGCCACCGCCGCCGACCACCAGCACGTCGGTGTTCGTGAGCTGCGCGCCGGCCAGATCGACATCGTCGATCAGCGCATTGGCTTGAAGATAGCCGGCGAGATCAGGCTGACAGGGCGCTCCGCGATTCACCCCGACGCTCAGCGCCACCCGTGCATGGGCACCATGGTCGGGGTGATAGGCCTTGAGAAGCTCGTCGATCGACGTGCCGTCCTTGCGTACCGCTGGTGTCGCACCGGGGCGATAGTGCTGGCGCGCGTCTTCGTAGGGTATGCCGTCGACCATGGTCGTTCGATCCAGTCAGCGCGGCGGCTGCGCGCCCGGCGCATCGAAATCGATCTTCATCTCGCCGCTCTCGATCTGCTGCAGCCGCAGCATCAAATTGGCCGGACGCAACGAGAGCGCCGAGATCATGCGCCGCACGAACAGGCCGAGATGGTTGGGTTGGATGTGTTCGGGACACGCGAGCGTGCAGAGATTGCACATGACGCATTCGTCGAAGACCTGGCCGGATTCGGACAGCCTGCCCTCCACGGCGAGGTTCACGCCGCGCTGGACATCGAGATTTTTTGGACAGGCGCGATCGCAGCCACTGCAGTGACGGCAATGTGATGCCTCCGGGAAGACTTCAGAGATCGCGCGCAGCGTCTGCCAGCTGTCGCCGATATCTTCCATGCGATACACATGGCGTGACGCAATGGCGAAATAGTCGAGGAAAGCCACTTGCATGTCTTCTTCGATCAGGGTTTCGCAGGCGAGCGCAGTGGTCACCTCTTGCTGGCCGCTTCGCCGGACCATCACGCGGCACGAGCCGCATACGCCCTGTCCCATGCAGCCGACGCCCTCGACGAGCGTCTGCCCCGCATGCACGATGGCCTGCAGGATCGAGCAGTTCGCGGGGGCTTCGACCTCGCGCCCTTCAATGCTCAGGCAAACCATCTTCGCGCACTCGGTTCTTGTGCGGCGCTGCCCCCGCACTGGCGAATTCGGAAAAATCGACATATAAACCTTAGCACACGGGTGATTATTTCCAAGCGGAGGACGCATGAAGACGTTCTGGAAGGCCCTCGCGCCTCTCATCGTGGTGGTTCTGATTGCGCTCATTCCCGCCCCCGAGGGGCTGGCCCAGCACGCGTGGTATTACTTCGCGATCTTCGCGGGTGTAATCGTCGGGCTGATGCTGGAGCCGATCCCAGGCGCGGCCATCGGTCTTATTGCCGTGACGCTCGTGTCGGTGTTCTGCGAGTGGGTGTTCTTCAGTCCGGAGCAGCTCGCGAAACCGGGTTTCAATGTGGCGACCGCGAGCCTCGGCTGGGCGCTCTCCGGTTTCTCGAATGGCACGGTGTGGCTGATCTTCGGCGCCTTCATGTTCGCGCTCGGCTACGAGAAGACAGGCCTCGGCCGGCGTATCGCGCTCGTGCTCGTGAGGGCGATGGGCCGCAAGACACTCACCCTGGGCTATGCGGTGATGGTTGCGGACACGCTGCTCGCGCCATTCACGCCCTCCAACACGGCACGCAGCGGCGGGACCATCTTCCCGGTGATCCGCAATCTGCCGCCTCTCTACGATTCGAAGCCGAATGATCCCTCGGCGCGGCGGGTCGGCTCGTACATCATGTGGACGGCCATCGCCACGACCTGTGTGACGAGCTCGATGTTTCTGACCGCGCTGGCCCCCAACCTGCTGGCCGCCGAGCTTATCCGGAAGACGGTCCACGTCGATCTGGGCTGGACGCGATGGTTCCTGGCGATCGCTCCGGCGGGCATCATCCTGCTGCTGGCGGTGCCGCTGCTCACCTACGTGCTCTATCCGCCCGAAGTCAAGCAGGGCACCGAAGTGCCCGCGTGGGCCGCACAGCAGTTGAAAGAGATGGGGCCGCTTTCGCGTCGCGAACTGACGCTTGGCGTACTGGTGCTGGTTGCGCTCGGGCTCTGGATCTTCGGCGAGAAATTCGTCAATCCCACTACCGCCGCACTCATGGTGATTGCGTTCATGCTGGTCACCAAAGTCGTGACGTGGGACGACATGCTCGCGAACAAACAGGCGTGGAACACGTTCACGTGGTTCGCCACGCTGGTCGCTCTAGCGGACGGGCTCAGCAGAACGGGCTTCGTGAAGTGGTTCGCCTCCATGATGGCGGCACACATGAGCGGCGTCGCGCCGACCATGGCGGTGGTGGTTCTCATACTGATCTTCTTTTTCACGCACTACATGTTCGCGAGCGTCACCGCCCATACGACGGCGATGCTCCCGGTCATGCTGACGGTGGGTTCGACCATTCCCGGCATGCCGATGGAGGCGTTCGCGCTAATGCTCGCCCTGACGCTCGGCCTCATGGGCATTCTCACGCCTTATGGCACCGGGCCGAGCCCCGTCTATTTCGGCAGCGGCTATCTGCCCGCCGGGGATTACTGGAGGCTGGGTGCGATCTTCGGCGTCCTGTTCATTGCCGTGTTCCTTTTGATCAGCGTACCCATTCTTCTTTGATGCATCGCCACGAAGCTCGACGATCAAGGCCCCTGCACGCGAGTCCAGGATGCGTCGGGATCGAACTCGTTCAGCGGCTTTGCCGACGCGCCCCGATTCTTCTGATACACGACGCCGTTGTTGTTGACAATGAAAGTCATCACTCCGCTGGCGCCATATTGCGCGGGGTAGGCGGCCATCGCGAAACCCGCCAGCATGCGCCCATTGATGATGTAGTTGAAAGCGCCACCCGGCGCGTGCTTCCCCTGTCGCGTGAGAATGCGAAAGCAATATCCGTGATAAGGGTCGCCCGGGTTTCGATCCTTGAAATAATTCGCGCTCGCCGCGATCAGCGGACCGAACGGGCTCGGCTCTTCACCCTTCGATTCGTCCGCCGGCCAGTAGAGCCCGTCGCGCTTGCCCGTCGTGCTGCCGAGCCTGCTCGCGTACTGCAGCACGCCGTCTCCCACACGATCGCGCGTCGCGTATTCGCGTTGTGCATCGATATACGCGCGCATCACCTTGATCGCCTCGCGTTCGTTCGCGCCGATGCGCCTGTCCAGCACTTCCTGCTCACCTTCTTCGGTCGCGAAACGCCAGGTGCCTTGCTCGCGCACGAGCGGAATCGGCATGGGCCACGCTTCGTCGCCGATACGCAAGACGCGTCGGTCCGGCGATGTTTCCTCCAGCATGTGATACGCATTGAACTCGGCCAGCGCATTGGCGCGCAGTTCGCGGTTCTCGGCTTCGTCCGGCGTCACGACGAGTTCCTTGTGCGCATTGCCGAAGATCGCGATGAGCGCGGTGTCGCTGTTCGACTTGAGCGCCTGTTCCAGCGCGCTGACGGCTTCGTCCGGCGTGGCGAAGGTCTGCTGCTGATCGGCGGCGAGAACGCGCAGCGAAACGACGAGCATCGCAATCACTGAGCATGCGACGAGCCGACGAGACGATATGCTCATGGAGCGTCTCCTATCGACGGCCCACGCGGCCGCCTCCGCCGAAGCCACCGCGGCCTCCGCCCGAAAAGCCGCCTCCCTGGAAATTGCGGCCGCCCTGCCCGCCCGACATCGACTGCCGGCTCGCTGCGCCGCGCGCGCTGTCCGCCCGTGCGCCCTGAGCGGACCCGTAACCGCTGAAGGCGTCGCCACCGCGTCCCTGGGGGCCGCCGCCCTGCCCGCGTGGCGTCTGCGCGGCGGACGGCGCGCGCGCGCCAGCCCGCTCACCGCCGCCGGACGCGCCGAAGTTGCCGGCATTGGCGCGCGACGGCGCATCGCCGACGCGCTGCGATGCTGCGCGCGTGCTAGTGCCCGACACCTGCCCGGGCTTCTTCTCTGAGCGCCACTGCGTCGAACGCTGCGAGCCAGACGTCCCGTTCGCCGAACGGTTCGCCGCGCGATTGCTCAGTTCGTTCCTGACCTCGGTACGGTTGACATTGCCTTCGCGGTTGATGTTGATCGTGTTGTTGCCGCCCTCGTAGTGCGACACATAGTGTCCGCCATTCCACGCCGCCGTGATCGCCGCACCCCAGATCAGGCCCGTCGCGAAAGCCGCGCCCGGCGCGTATGGATAGTAGTAGACGGGATAAGGCGCAGGCCAATAGGTATATACCGGCGTCGGGCTGGCGATGACGACCGTCGACGGGTTGTACTGCGGCACGTAAATGACTTCGGGGTTCGACGGCACGATCTTGATGACTTCCTTCTCGACGACCACCGTCTGCTTGTCATCGGTCTTGAGATTCCCTGCCGATTGCGTCTGGCGCCGGAAACGCTGGACAGCCTGCAATACAGCGCTTTGGTCCGCTACCACTGCTTCTCCGAGCGCTACTGTCCAGTCGAGGTCGGCGCTCATTCTCTTCAATACTTCGGGATAGTTCAGCAGCGCCTTGACAGGGTCCTGCCATGCTTCGTTGATCGGCAAGTCCTTCTCGGTTTTTCTGCGATCGAGAAACCGGTCGGCCTGAACGACTTCGACGGGATACGTGGACGCCGGAAGAATGATCGACACGAGATCGTCAGGATAGAGTGCGATCGGACCGACGAGCTTGTCCAGCGACGCCGGATCCATCGCGAAGGTTTGCGGAGCGCTTGCCGCCGGTGTCGGCGCCGGCGTCGGCGTCGGCATCGGCGCCGGCGTCGGAGCGACGGTGGGCGCACCGCTCTCCGGCAGCGTCGGAGGAGCCGCGCACCCGCCTGCACACAGCGCCACTGCGATGAAAAGCCCGCTTAAGCACTCACGCATGTCTAGCACCACCAACACTGGCCATACCGCGCATATTCTGGAGCCCGGCGGCTCGCTCGACGTCAAGCGCCATTACCAGGCCGTCTCGGTTCTGAACAGCATCAGACTGCAACTCTCTTGCGACCTTGAGCGGTCATTGCGCACTAAAACCACGCGCCGCTCCGCTCACAGTATGCGAACGCTCTAGTGAATTCAAGGGAGCCGGGCCACGCGTTCGCGTCGCAAGATATCGCTCATTGCCCGAACCGGTCACTCGCTTTCGACCGGATACGCGATTCGGCCCGCCGACCCGCGGTTGGCGAACCACGCCATGAGCCGCGAAAGATTGACGAATCGAGTCTCCGAGGGATTGTGGATCACTCGCTCCGATCAAGGACCGGTCTCCGCGCATATCATTGAAAGGCATAGGCAATGCCGACGCCGTATGTCAGTTGATTGCGCGTGCCGCGCTGCGTCACGATAGGACTTGCTGCCGAGTCACCCATCAGGCGCTGATAGTAGATCATCGCGCCCGCGTACCACTTCGGGCTTAGTTGATAAATCCCGGCGATCCAGCCGGTAAGCTGATTGAGGCCGCCTCCGGGATTGAAGACCGGCAGTCCGCTTTTCTGAGAGTCCTCGGACGTCACGCCATAGTAGGTCTCGTTGAAGCCGCCGCTCACCCACGTCGCCCCGGCTCCACCTCCGATGAACACGCGCGTATGCAGCGGAAACCACGCGCTCGTATTGACGGACACGCGTGCGCCCGTGTAGACGGCTCCAGCATTTGTGACCACAGTAATCTCGCCTCGCAGGCGGTACGGCACGTCGCCGGCGTGGCTGTACTCGTAGCCGGCGAACCCGCCTCCTTCCAGCGTGGTGGAGACGTCGTGGACCTGCGACACTACGGGGTCGTCGACATTCCGTCGTCCCAGACGCAGCGCCAACGCCGGCCCCCACTGGAACCCGGTCAGGCTCCCGAAGTTGTATTGCGCATACGTTCCGTACCACTCGAACAAATGGCCGCCGCTCGTCACGTAGCGCATGCCCGGAAGCACGCCTACGATGCGGTCCTTCCCACCCGCATACTCGGTCGTCGAGCCGATCCCCACGCCAAAGAAATTGGGCAATGCATTTGACAAATCGACTGGGCTCGCGCACGCACTGCTCAAGACAAACGAGGTGCACGCTCCGGTGATCACTTTGAAGACTTTCACGGGTTCTCCCTCCGGTACATGCAACTACATGTTCTTAGCAGCATTTCGATTTTCCAACTGATCGAATCGACGCGCCTCGCCCCCCCTAAACGGGTCGTTGCGAGAATTGGCCCACAACAGCCGGAGAGGCCGGTATCTTGAAGCAAAACATCCAGAATGACGCGATCTTTCCACCGGAGTCCGCCTCATGCTCATTTGCAGACTCGAGTTCATCGTTTCCGCCACTGCTTTCCTCGTTTGCTCCCGCCTCGATGTGCCTTCGGCAACGAAGCAGGCAGAACAACGCCGTGGCGCCCGCGACGACCGTCGGCAGCGCTAGCTTCGTCCGCCGCTTATGTCCGCTTGCCGGCGCGACAGTCCTGCTTGGTGCGCCGCGCGTCAGTAGTAGATACCACAAGCTGGCCGGGACATGGCACACCAACGGCGAGCGCCGCGACGATGATAGGCGTCGGCGCCGCGCACGGAAGGAAAGCGAGCGATGTCCCTCGCCTACTGATCTATACCTCTCAAGATCAAAGAATCGGAACGCCGAGGGTTCCAGGCGTAGCCAACTGCTCCGCGCATGAAGGTTCGCTGTGCTATGTAGAGCAGCCGCTCGAGTGACCAGGTGGAGGCGATGGCGAGCCGCGGAAACTGGCCGAGCCCTGCCTCACTAAGAACGCTGCCGCCTCGCCAGTTGCTGACGTCGAACGCGACCGGTTCTCATATCAGCAAGGCCTATCACCGGGCCCACGCAAGGCAACAGCAGCCCTCCTGTAGGCGCCCTCTCCGAGTTCTGGTTTGGGTCGCGACATGTGCCATTCCGATAAGAAAGGAGACCTTCATTCGACGCGTCGCCCTGACCCCGGGACGGCCGTTCCCTCTCGGCAAACCGCCACTCGTTAGAAGGTAGCGACTTATCTCGAGTAATATCAGGCAAGGCTTACCCTTTAGACCCTACGCCAATCCCCTCGAGTCGGTAGAAAACGCTATGGCGCCTCAATTCGAAATGAGTGAAACGTTGATCGGCGCGCTATCCCTGCGAGCGATCAAATCATTTCTTGCTGCAGCGAAGTTCAAAAGTTTTACAGGGGCCGCCAATGCATTGTGTATTACTCCGGCGGCGGTCAGCAAGCAAGTGCGGGAATTGGAGGACTACCTGCGTACGGAGCTTTTCGTCCGTTCAGGCCGGTCGGTCACACTCACTGCCGATGGCGAGATGTTCAAGGATGCGGCGCAGCTTTCATTGATCAATCTCCATCAGGCGGCCGAGCGGCTACGCAAGAAAATGCCTGCGCGGCAAACGCTCATCGTTTGCTGCTCACCCGCTTTTTCGGCGCTTTGGCTACACAAACGGCTGCCCGGATTTATTCAAGAGAATCCGGATATCGAACTCACCGTGCTGGCGACACAGAATTTCATCTCAATGGAAGCGGGTGTGCGGCCGGACGTGTTCATCGCGAAGCTCGCCAGCCTGCGTGACGGATACGACAGCGAACACCTGTTCGACGACGAGGTCTATCCTGTCTGCACGCCGCAATATTTGCAGAGCCATGGCCCGATCGAGACACCAGAGGGACTTTTGAACATGTCTCTGCTGGATATCAGCGCCTACGGCCGTTCGCAGATTTCCGAGCATATCGACTGGAAAGTCTGGCTGTCTTTGCATGATGTGGACACAAGTTGGGGCGCCGACATTCCGCGTCATCTATTCACCAGCAATGACTACCCGGCCATCGTGCAGATGGCCTTGGCGCACCAGGGGCTCGTCCTGGGCTGGCACCATTTGGTAGGGGACCTGGTCGACAGCGGCGATCTCGTCCGGCCGCTGCCGCACAAGACGGTGATGAAGAATCGTGGCCACTATCTTTCCGTCCGTAAGGACAGGGCGGACGCCGGCGTGTGCAAGAAGTTCTGCCAGTGGATCAGGCAACAACTCGCGATGCCGCAGCGATGAAGCGGATGCGGTCCTCAAGAAGTCGGGACGCCGAGTGCCTGCTGCGTCGACCTTCAACTAAAAGTTGAAGGACCGCCGGAGGAAATGTCGTTTAATTTATTCGCGAATCTGACATAGATTTCCTCTCACACGCCGCACGCGGTCGGCGGGACGCAAGAAGGAAATCAGCCATGGGATTTAAGAGAACCATCCACGCCGTTGAAACGCATTCGGGTATTCCGATGCGCGTGGTCACCGGCGGCATTCCCCACATTCCCGGCGACACCGTCCATGCCAAGATGAAGTGGCTGGAGGCCAACGACGACGGCTTGCGCAAGCTGCTGCTGCGTGAGCCGCGCGGTTACCCGGCGCACTGCTGCAACATCATCGTGCCGCCCTGTCACCCAGAGGCGGATGCGGGCTACATCATCTTGGAGCAGGTGGAATATCCGATGATGTCGGGCGGCAACACCATCTCCGTAGCAACGGTATTGTTGGAAATGGGCATGCTGCCCATGCAGGAGCCAGTGACGGAACTGACTCTGGAAGCACCGGCCGGTCTGATCCGCATCACCGCCGAGTGCAAGGACGGCAAGGTAAAAAAGGTGAAGTTCAGGAACGTGCCGGCCTTTGCCGCGCACCTGGATGCCGTCATCGACGTGCCGCACCTCGGAAAGGTCCGGGTGGATGTGGGCTGGGGCGGCATGTTCTACGCTATCGCGGATGTGCGCCAGTTCCCAGGGCTCGAGCTCAAGCCCGAACATGGGAAGGAGATCGCACGGGTCTCCGCCCTGATCCGGCAGGCGGCAATCGAGCAGTTGCCCGTCGCACACCCGGATTATCCAGGCGTGGGCATCACCATTTCACAACTCTCCGGCCCGACGGACGACCCTCGGGCAGACTGGAAGAACGCGGTCACCATGCCCACCGGACCGCTCTCCTGGGATGACCCCTCCACGTGGACCGGCGCGATAGACCGCTGTCCTTGCGGTACCGGCACCTGCGCCAAGATGGCCGTGCTGCACGCCAAGGGCGAATTGCCGTTGCACCAGGATTTTAGGCACCAGGGGATTCTGGGTACCGTTTTCACAGGCCGACTGGAAGAGGAAACCCGCATCGGCGACAAGGCAGCTGTCGTGCCTACGCTGGCCGGCACGAGTTGGATCCAGGGCATCAATACCATCCTGCTGGACCACGACGACCCCTTCCCCGAGGGTTACACCCTGGGCGACATCTGGCCGCAACAGTCGGACGATTGAACATGCAGATCATTTCAGCTCGGCAGATCAGGTCGGTTCTGGATTGGAAGGGTGTTCTCGACGCCTTGAAAACAGGGCATTCGGGCTCCCGGCCTGTGGGCGACGGCTATTTCATCGGGGATGCAAGCTTTGGCTTGTTCAGCCGGGGGGTGATTCTGCCCGGACAAGGCGCTGGATTCAAAATCGCGTCCATCCATCCAGCCAATGGCTTCGCCAGCCCACCTCTGCCAACCGAGCAGGCCGCGTTTCTCGTTTTGGACGAGCGCACCAAAGGCTTTGTCGCCATGCTGGACGGCCCGGAAATCACACGCTGGAAGACAGCGGCCGATTCCGCACTTGCCGCAAGACGCCTGAGCCGCGAGAACAGCGAGGTCCTTCTCGTGCTTGGAGCGGGTCCCGTCGCACGGTCATTGACAGATGCTTATCTGCATATCCGGCCTTCCATCCGTGAAGTGTTGTTGTGGAATCGCACACCGTCAAGGCTGGATGCGGCGCGTTCTGAGCTCGAGGCAAGAAACATACAGGTACGCATCGTTGAAGACCTGGATGCCGCGGTAGCGCGTGCAGACATCGTGACCGCGGCCACCAGCGCGGCGACGCCCAGAATCCGGGGCGAGTTTGTTCGTCCCGGAACGCACGTCGATCTGGTAGGAGGCTACCGACCAGACATGCAGGAGGCCGATTGCAATGCGCTCAAGGGTGCTCGGATTTTCGTGGACGATCGCGAGAACGCGGCACGTTCAGGTGACATCCAGATCCCGATGCAGGCGGGGGTGATCCGGCCCGATCAGATCGAAGGAGATCTGTTCGATTTGTGTCGGATGTCAGCGTTCCATCGTTCGGCTGAGGACCGGACGGTCTACAAAAACGCCGGAAGCGCGTACCTGGATCTCATCATCAGCCGATACGTTGTTGAAAGACTGAAAGGCGTCTAAATCTCGGGGGCCGGTGTCGGCCCATGCACTCAGTTCGTTCGAAGGCTTCGTCCTTTGAACACGTATCAGCAAACCGCCATTTTGATTCCGTAAAACAGTGTTAGTACTACATATCTGTAATGCCTGATGGAAACGATGTAACGAAATCGGCTGCGAAAGCGGACCGCGTCTGCTGATCTCGTGCTCATACTTTCGGTTCGTCCTTGCAATTCGTCGAGTCGCCTTTCCCGGTCTGAAAGACGGCAAAGCGAACACTTATCAAAATGGTACCTACCATGCGAAAAGCCCTTCTATCAATTCTTGCTACGACGATCCTTTCCGGGATGACTGGCGAAGCTCTCGCACAACAAGTTGTCAAGATTGGCATCTCTGCTCCGCTAACCGGCATCGGTGCCTCCAACGGCAAGGACATGGAGAACGGAGCCCGCCTTGCAATCGAAGAAGCGAACGCGCGGCATTTGAACATTGGGGGCCAAGAGGTGAAGTTCGAACTCGATGCCGTCGATGATCAGGGTGATCCGAGAATCGGGGTTCAGGTAGCACAAAAGCTGATCGACGACGGAGTGGTAGCGACCATCGGTTACTATAATTCCGGCGTTGCCCTGCCCGCGGCCCCAATCTTTGCGAAGGCCGGTATTCCAATGCTTGATCCTGCCGCGACCAATCCGCAGATCACACGTCTTGGACTGACCAATGTGTTTCGGATCATTGCCACTGACGTTCAGAATTCGGGCAATGCTGGTCATTACGCGGTCACCGTAACGAAGGCGAAGCGAATTGCGACCATGGACGATCGGACTGCTTTTGGTTCGGGCGCTGTCGAAGAGTTCAAGAAGGCGGTTCAGGCCGCAGGCGGATCGATTGTCACATCGGAATACACGAACGATAAGGCAGTTGAATTCAACGCGCTGTTGACGAACATAAAAGCCGCAAATGCAGATCTACTGTTCTTCTCTGGCAGCAATGCTCAAGCTGGTCTGATCGTGAAGCGCATGAAGCAGCTTGGTATGCACACCCAGTTCGTCGGCAGTGGAGGCATTGCGGATAGCGTGTTCATCCAATCGGCCGGCGTTGCCGCAGATGGATCAATGGCGTGGGAGTACGGGCGCCCGATTGACTCTCTTCCGGAGGGTCGAGCATTCGCCGAGAAATACAAAAAGCGGTTTGGCACGGATCTTCTCACTTACTCGCCGTTCTCTTACGACTGTGCATGGATAGCCATCGAAGCGATGAAAAGGGCAAATTCGACGAAGTCTGAAGTCTTCATGCCCGCGCTGCGCTCAAGTCAATACGACGGAATCACGGGTCATATTTCATTCGACAAGAACGGAGATTTGACCAATCCGACCTCAACGCTGTATCAAGTCAAGGGCGGAAAGTGGGTCCCGGTAACGACGATAGGCGCGAAGTGAGCGAAGCGAAAACCAGGGGCTCGCGTGCGACAAGCGAAGGTACCCGACATTACAGGAAGAGGCGAAGCGACGACTCCAACCCAAAGGAAGCCTCATGAGACTCGAAACGCACGAAGCATACGAGATCGCCTATCGAGCGGTGCGCGACACCGGCGCGAGCGAAGCCATCGCATCGTCACTTGCCAGCGCGGTGGTTTCGGCGGAGTGGGCGGGCAGCCGGATAGTCGGCTTTGCGCATTTGACCGATTATCTCGATGGCTTCATGCTCGGGCGGATTGCCCGAGATGCGGAACCGATGATTGAGTCTCCCGCATCCGCCGTCCTTTGCGTGAACGCTAACGGCGGGATAGCTCAACTTGGGTTCGACCGTGCATGCAACGAGCTAGTCAATCGCGCTGGCACGCTCGGTGTTGCAATCTTTTCGCAGACGAACAGCTTCACTGTCGGAGAGCTTGGGTACTAAACGAGACGCCTTGCGGAAGCAGGATTGGTCGCGCTCGCCGTGACCAACGCGAATGCGCAAATGACTACCCTTGAATGTCGCAAAGCTCCCTGACCCTGAGACCGACAAAAGTCGCCAGTGCGTTCCGCGCCAGTCGTCTCCTATGGCGTCGGAAGCGGCCGTTAAACGATGGTTGGGATGACCGTCAGCAATGGTCGTGAGTGTGAGTTCGCCTTCGTTTCAACATCGACCTACCGATCCTCCTCATTCTCGATCCGTAAGAATTAAGTCGTCACCGAAAATCGTGGGCGGGACGAACGCACTGCAGGCCGACGATTGCATCTTCGGCGTCTACTATCAACAGTCTTGATATACCCCATCACCCGAATTCGTTTGAGTCGGCAAATCGGCCCACGTACATTGAATCATCCCAGTCACACAACACCGGAGGATGACGAAATGAAGGTTGGTTTTATTGGTTTGGGCACGATGGGCGGTCCGGCCGCACGCAATATCCAACGGCGCGGGTTTCCTTTGGTGGTTCACGACATCCGGAGCGAGGCAGGAAAGCCGTTTGTCGAGAATGGCGCCGAATGGGCGAACACTCCGCGCGAGCTGATGGAGAAGGTCGACGTGGTCGTGACGATGGTGTTCGGGCCGGTACAAATCGAAGCAGTGACGCAGGGCGAACAGGGGCTGTTCGCTGCTAACTGCTCGGGCAAATACTGGATCGACCTGACTACCAGCAACCCGACCCTGATGCGCGAACTGGGACAGGCATTCGCAAGCCGGGGCGGCCACGTTGTCGATGCGCCGGTGACCGGTTCTGTCGATGCTGCAATTCGAGGCGACATGATTATGTTCGTCGGTGGAGAGGACCAAGACATCCAGGCGGTTCGGCCCGTAATAGAGGCGATGGGAGAGATCCGGCGGGTTGGACGGCACGGCAACGGGTATGTCGCGAAGCTCGTCAACAATCTTCTGTGGAAGATCCACGCCGCGGCAATCGGTGAAGCGATGGTCGCCGCGAAAAAAGCGGGACTCGAACCCGATGTCTGGTGGGAAGCCATGAAAGGAGGTGCAGCCGACAGTTTCGTGCTCACTCACGACGTTCCCTCGATCTTCGCAGGACACTACGACCCTTCGTTCCCGCTGGCGCTCTGTCTCAAGGACCTTGGGCTTATCGACCAATTGCTTCGGGAAACCGGCGTGCGTAACGAACTCGCACAGGCAACCTACGACAGATTCCGTGAGGCGGAGCGCAGGTACGGAGCAAGCGCCGGCGAGATGACAGTCTGTCGTGTTATCGAAGATGACGCGGGTGTCGAACTGCGCGTGAAGGGAGACTGGACCCCTCCTTGGCAAGTCAAGCACACCGCGGACGCGTAGTGGGCCAGATCGGAAGGCGAGCGTCTGCTGTATAGCGCTTTCCACTGCAACGTAACGAGCGCTCGCTGATGCGCGATCAACGAGCGCAACGGTCCATCTTCGCGCCGGTCAACCTTGATTGAGGGGACTCTGAATGTCAAAGATCATGTCTCGATGGCTCGTCGCGTGCACGATGGCTGCATCTAGCGCGCTCGCACACGCAGCCGCTCCTGAGCGGCCCGTACAACTGACGTATTTCGCAGAGCCTGATTCGGAAGTCGTAATCAAAATTGCACGTGCTGTTCTTGAGCAGCGACTCGGGTACAAAGTCACCCTGACTTCGGCGTCGCTTGGCCTACAGTATGAAGCCCTCGCGGAAGGTAAGAGCGACGCGATGATGATGGCTTGGTTGCCCGGCACTCAGGCGGCTTACTGGCAAAAGTACAGCACCAAACTGGACGATCTAGGCACTATTTATAGTGGAAAAATCGGATGGGTCGTTCCTGATTACGTTCCGGAGAGCGAGGTCCGGAGCATCAGCGACCTTAGCAAGCCCGGCGTCAAGGACAAGCTCAACGGGACCATACAAGGGATCGACCCAGGTGCAGGGCTGATGCGCGCATCGACAAAGGCCATCCAGGACTACTCCCTGAATGGATACAACCTTCGCCCGGCCAGCGCTGTCGCAATGATTGCAGCGTTGTCGAGGGCCGAGAACCAGAAGAACTGGATCGTCGTGACAGGCTGGAGCCCGCACACCATGTTTGCAAAATGGAAGCTGCGGTATCTGGAAGACCCGAAAGGCGTGATGGGCGGTTCAGAAGGCGTCCACGTTCTGACCAGAAAGGGCTTTAGTCAGGAGTTTCCCCGCGCCGCTGCATTTTTCCGGCAATACAAGATTTCGAACGAAGACCTGGAGAAAGTGATGGCGAAGGCCGAAGCGTCAAAGGACTATGATGGCGCTGTCGCGGATTACGTCACGAATCATTCTGCGGAGATCAGTGATTGGGTCAAAGATGCTCAGGGTAAGCCCCTGCAAGCCCAGTAGCCAAAGACCTTTCGAATCTCTCCGACTGTTTCCGAAGCGACATCGCTGCTGGAGAATGACCTCGCCGGAGTTTCGGCGGTAAGCTGCTAAAGAAGTCGTCATTCAGATCCCACCGGAGCAGTCAAAGCATGTCTGAGCACTTGGAAATCGCGTTGCTTCATGCCTTCGTGACCGTCGCGGACAATCGTAGTTTTACAAGCGCCGGTCATTTCCTTTTCCGCACCCAATCCGCCGTAAGCATGCAGATCAAGCGCCTGGAGACGCTTGTTGGGAAGCGTCTTCTCGACCGAACCGGACGCGACATTCGGCTCACGGAAGAAGGCGAGGTTTTACTCTCCTACGCACGAGAAATGTTGAGGCTGAATCGAGCAGCTCTCGCTTCGCTTGCAGCACTCCCCGTCGAAGGCACCGTTCGAGTCGGCATGCCCGACGACTATGCACAAGTTTACTTGCCGGGAGTGCTGAGTCAGTTTGCATCCTTGTATCCGGGCATCACGCTCGAGATTGTGGGTGAACTGAGTGGCGCGCTGCTGGAAATGACAGAGCGCGGCGAGCTGGACCTTGCGCTGATGACCAGGCAGCCACAACAGGATTCCGGAGACATAGTGGCCTCGATCCCATTGGTCTGGGTCTGCGCACGGGATCGATTCGCCTACCTGCAAGATCCGTTACCGCTTGCTCTCTTCCCGGTTGGTTGTGTCTTTCGCGAACTCGCCCTCCGCGCGCTCTCGGACATCGGCAAGCAGTGGCGCGTGGCCTATTGCGGGCCGAGTTTCGCAGGTGGGGAAATCGCAGTCTCGTCCGGGCTCGCGGTCACGGTCGTCGCCGAGAATATGGTTCCTCCTGGTTGGAGAATACTAGCGGAAGAAGAGGGACTTCCAAGATTGCCGAAGGCAGACCTCGTCCTTCTGAGGGGCCGTACCGAGTTCCCAGCCGCAGTGGAAGCCCTCCATAACTACCTGAAGGCTTCCGTTTGCGACTCAAGCGGAGAGTCGAACAACTGAGAGAAGTATCGGTCTCATCGTTGAGATCGTGTGACCCCGTGCAGGTATCGGCCTGACTATATTGCGCTGTGTTCGCCTCGAAGCCGCGGAGTTCCAATCCGTGACTGACTTTTCTCCGACGGGTTAGTCCGCGTGTCTTCATATAGAACAGCAGATTGCGAGCATAGGCGGGGACCGATTTATGATTTCGGATCCACCTGGACATCCGAAGCACTCCGAAAGCAGTCGTTGATATCACACGGGCGCGAGCCGCCGAAGCGGGTCGAAGATGTGAGCTGACCGAACGTGATATTGGAGTTTCAGTTTCGATGCCTTCATCGTCGGCCATCCGCCAGACTGCTGACGCACAAGCGACACTGCCCGAATGTCGACTAAGGCCGATTACAGCCATACGAGCGGCACTCTAATCTGCCGTCGTAGGCCATAAGCGGGCAGACGACCGCGACGCTACCGATGCTTGACAAGCAGATGAATGCTGGATTTCGGTGCTGAATCGCTCACAGCGCGGCGGCCCTCACCACGACGCCCCGCCGACGGCTCCCAACAACTCCCCCCTCACTCCCCAAACCCCACCCCCTTCCCCCGCAACCCCTCCACGCCCGCCTCCCCAAACCCCCACTCCCTAAGCGCAGCGTATCCCCCTTCCCCCCGCTGCGGCGCAGGCCGCACAATCACCGAAGGCGTCTGAGAAAACCTCGGCGCCGGCGCCGGCTGCACGACCCCGTCGAACTCGACGAAACTCTCCCGCGCCCGATGCTGCGGATGCCCTGGCGCCTCCGAGAACCCAAGCACCGGCGCCACACAAGCATCGCTACCTTCAAACACGCGACACCATTCCTCACGTGTGCGCTCCGCAAACACCGCCGCAAACCGCTCCCTCAAAACCGGCCACCCCTCGCGATCATGCTGCCTGGGCAATCCCGCATCGGCCAAGCCGAGCTTCTCCAGCAACTCCGCATAGAACCGCGCCTCCACCGCGCCGACAGCCATGTAATGCCCGTCGCGCGTGCGATAACTGTCATACCAGGGCGTGCCGCCATCGAGCAGATTGCTCTCGCGCTCCTCCCGCCAGTTCCCTGAAGCAATCAACCCCCACATCGTCGTGCCGAGCTGCGCGGCGCCTTCGATCATCGCGGCATCGACAACCTGCCCCTTGCCACCGCGCTGCACATTGAACAACGCCGCGACCACGCCGAGCGCAAGCAACATCCCACCGCCGCCATAATCGCCGACGAGATTCAACGGCGGCACCGGCGCCTCGCCCGCGCGGCCTATCCCCGACAACACGCCCGACAAAGCGATGTAGTTCAGATCATGCCCCGCACGATCGGCAAGCGGCCCCGTCTGGCCCCACCCCGTCATGCGCCCATACACGAGTCTCGGATTGCGCGCGAACGCGGCCTCGGGACCAATGCCGAGCCGCTCCATCGTTCCCGGACGAAATCCTTCGATGACGATATCCGCCCTCGACATCAGCTCGAGCGCCGCCTCGGCCGATCCGGGCTGCTTCAGATCGAGCGTGATCGAACGCCGTCCACGCCCCGTCAGATTTTTGTGCTTGCCGCTGATCTTCGGCCCGAGGTCGCCGGCCGCGACAGGCCGGTCCACACGCAACACGTCCGCGCCCATATCCGCGAGCAACATGCCGCCGAACGGCGCAGGACCGATCGCCTCGAACTCCAGAACCCGAACTCCGCTCAATACGCCCATGACTGTCTGTCTCCGTTTCGAAAGATATGCGTTCTCGCAGTAAGCCAGACACGCAGACGGGCCGCGCCACCCGCATCGGGTAGATCGTTTCGAGCCGATCCGTTATGCTGGGCCGACATCCACCAGCGCCCGGTCATCGAATCCGATGCTCACACTCTCCCCACGCGACACCGCGATGCTCAACGGCGATCTCGGCGATGGCCTCGCGCTCGCCATGCGTATCGTCGCGGCGACGGCTCGCGTCATGGACGCCGACACGCTCATCGACATCTCGTCCGCTCATATCGACGGCTGTCTCTATCACGGTGCGGCAAGTCTCGATTTCGTCGAGCGCTTCGTCGCGAGCGGCGCGAAGGTTTCCGTGCCGACCACGCTCAACGTCGGTTCGCTCGATCTCATTCATCCGGAACTCTTTCATGGCGACGCGGGCATCGCGAGTGCAGGCACACGGCTCATGCAGGCGCATATCGAGCTCGGCTGCGAAGCGAGCTTCACGTGCGCGCCGTATCAGTTGAAGCATCGTCCGCAGCTGGGCGATCAGATCGCGTGGGCCGAATCGAATGCAATCGTCTTCGCCAATTCCGTGCTCGGCGCGCGCACGAGCCGCTACGGCGATTTCCTCGATCTCGCCGCCGCGATCACCGGCCGCGTGCCGAACGCGGGCCTGCACGTCGCGGCGAATCGCGCGGCGCGCATTGTGATCGCCGCGCCGGACTTGCGCGCATCGCCGCATCGCGATGCGGATTTCGCCGCGCTCGGCTTTCTGCTCGGCAGCGAAGTCGGCGCGACGGTCGCGGCCATCACCGGCCTGCCCGACGACACCACCGAAGACGAGTTGAAGGCGCTCGGCGCGGCGGCGGCATCGAGCGGTTCGGTCGCGCTGTTTCACGCGGTCGGCATCACGCCGGAAGCCGCCACGCTCGATGTTGCTCTACAAGGCGGCGCCCCCGAACGCACGACCTCAGTGAACGCATCGGATCTGCTTGCCGTGCGCAAGCGCTGGAGTCACGCGAAGCCCGGCGATGCGCTCGCCGCCGTGAGTCTCGGCACGCCGCATTTTTCCGTCGATGAATTCCACACGCTCGCCGCGCTCTTCGATAACCACGAAGGCGCGCCGCGCTGCGATGTCTATGTGAACACGAGCCGCTTCGTGCTCTGGCAACTCGAAGAGGAAGGCATTGCGCAGAAGCTTGCGGCGCGCGGCGTGCAGATCGTCGTGGACACATGCACGTACATCACGCCGGTGATGAAGCAGGTGAGCGGCCTCGTGATGACCAACTCGGGCAAATGGGCGCATTACGCGCCGGCGAATATCGGCGTGACCGTGGCGTTCGGCAGCATGAGCGAATGCGTGAGATCGGCGTTCGAAGGAAAGGTGTGCATCGATGAAAACGTTTGAGGCCGTCACACTCGTTCCCGGCCATGCGCGTGCTTCAGGCATCGCGTTGCCGCCGCTCAGCTTCTGGGGCGGCTACGACGCCGAACGCGGCGTGATCGTCGATGCGACGCATGCGGGGCACGGCCAAAGTCTCGCGTCGCGCATTCTCGTGATGCCGCGTGCGCGCGGATCGAGTTCGAGCAGCAGCGTGCTCGCCGAAGCTTTGCGCAACGGCACCGGTCCTCTTGGCATCGTGCTCACGGAGCGCGATCTGATTCTGTCGATAGGCGCAATCGTCGCAAACGAACTCTATGCGTCCAACGTGCCCGTCGTGATGGTCGATGAAACCACGTTCGCGCAGATCGCGTCCGCCGATGCGGCTGCTCGCATCGAGATCGATGCGCGCGATGCATCGAGCGCCGCGAGCGTGCGCCTCATCGCGCCATGATCGTCTCGACGACCGAAATGATCTGCTGCGCTGCCGTCTTCACGTGCTGTTCGAGCAGCTTCGCGCCGAGCTTCGCATCGCGCTTCTTGCATGCCTCGATGAGACTCATGTGTTCTTCGTGCGACTGCTCGCGGATCGGCACCTGCACGACCTGAAAGCGGAAATAGCGGTCGCTGCGGTCGTGCAGCACGCGCAGCATCTGCAAAGTGATATCGCGCCGCGCGGGCAGATAAAGCGTCTCGTGCAGACGCCAGTTCAGCTGCCCCCAGAGGCCCGATTCAGCCTGATCCATTTCCATGACGAGCTTTTCGGCCTTCGCGATTTCGGCAGCGGTGATATGCGGGATCGCCTGCGAAAAGAGCCACGGCTCGAGCCGCAAGCGGATCTCGAATGTCTCCTGCACTTCCTCTATCGATAGCTCCGCGACATACGCGCCCTTGTGCGGCTCCTTCGTCAGCAGGCCTTCGCCGGTCAGCCGCGTGATCGCCTCGCGGATCGGCACGCGGCTCACGCCGAGTTCATCGGCGAGCGCTTCCTGACGCAGCACTTCGCCGGGCGCGAGATCGCCGGAAAGAATGCGTTGCCGGATCGCGGTGGTGACGAGCTCGACCGTCGTCGTGCGCACGATCTTGTGCGTGGATTCGCTCGCGTTCGGCGTTTCCGCGCGAGGCTTTGTGGCGACCGGAGGCATGTGCTTCTTTAGCGCTTATTCGTTGGATTGCGGCATCGTAACATGCACGTTCATAGCAACTTCTCGCGCACCCACACACCGTTCTTCATCACGCCCGCGATGCGCTCGCCCTGCCCTGTCAGCACGCGAATGTCCTTCAGCGGATCGCCATCGACGACGAGCAAATCCGCATACGCGCCCGCCGCGACGACACCGAGCTTGCCCTTCATGTTGACGATCTCCGCGCCATAAGCCGTAGCCTGACGAATCGCCTCGAATGCGCCGACGATATCCGCGCGTATCGATAGCTCATCGTTCTGATACTGATGCATGTCGCCGAGCAAGTCCGTGCCGAGGCCCATCTTCACGCCGCGCTTATGCAGCATCGCGAGCGCTTCGAGTCCGCGTTTGCGCACGGATTCGTTCTTGTCGAGCGTGTCTTGCGCGAGCCCCATCTGCGCGCCGACCTTCGACATCGCGTCATACGTGACGAGCGTCGGCACCGCATATGCGCCGTGCTCGGCCATCACGCCCGCGGTTTCATCATCGATCAAATTGCCGTGTTCGATCGTGCGCACGCCAAGCTTCACCACGCGCGCAATCGCCTTCGCAGTGTATGCATGCGCCATCACATACGTCTGATGCGACTCCGCTTCCTCGACGGCGGCCTTCACTTCATCGACGGAGAATTGCAGGTTGCCGATAGGATCGGTCGGCGAAGCCACGCCGCCCGACGCCATGATCTTGATGTGATGCGCGCCCGCACGCATCTCCTCACGCACGGCCTTGCGCATTTCATCGACGCCATCGACCACGCGGCCAATCGCGCCCATGTTGCGATTGCAGCCGCACGGGTCAGGGTCCGAGTTGTCGAAGCGCTCGCGGAAGTCGCCATGTCCGCCTGTCTGCGACAGCGCCTTGCCCGCGACGAACAGGCGCGGCCCCGCGATGACGCCATCTTCGATAGCGCGCGACAGCGCATAGTCCGCGCCACCCGCATCGCGCACCGTCGTGAAGCCGCGGTTCAGCATGCCCGAGAGAATCGGCACCGCGCGCAACACGGCGAACGTATTCGGCAGGCGGCTGTTGTTGCCGAGATGCGCAACCGAAGCGATCACATGCACATGGCAATCGATCATGCCGGGCATCACCGTCTTGCCGCCGACATCGATCACCTGCGCGCCGCTCGTCTGCACCGGCTCGCGCGTGACTTCGCGGATCGTGTCGCCTTCGATCACGATCGAATAGCGGCCATCATCGCGCTCGTGAGCGACGTCGAGCACGCGTGCGTTCTTCAGTATCAACATGGCGTGATTGCTCCGTTTATTTCAGCAGGAATCCGTGCGCGAGCGGATCGCGGTCATCGACGAAAATCGTGTTGTGGCCCGTCACGCGCGCCCATCCTTCGATGCTCGGCACGATCGCATCGTATTCGCCGACGCGCGCCGCTTCCATCGGAACGCCTTCGAACAAGGTGCCGATAATGCTTTCATGCACGAAGCGCTCGCCGATCATCAACTGTCCCTTCGCGACGCGCTGCGCCATGCGCGCCGACGTGCCCGTGCCGCACGGCGATCGGTCGATGGCCTTGTCGCCGTAGAACACCGCGTTGCGCGCGCTCGCGCCTTCGACTGTCGGCTCGCCGGTCCACATCACGTGACTCAGGCCGTGTATCGCATCGTTTTCCGGATGCACGAACGTGTACTTCTCGTTGGCCTTCTCACGCAGCACGGGGCTCAGGCGTTGAATGTCGGAAGGCTTCAGCGCGTGCAGGCCTTCGTAATTGCGCTGCGGCTCGACGATTGCATAGAAATTGCCGCCGTACGCGACATCGAAATGAATCTCGCCGATGCCATCGACGTCAACGGACAAGTCCCGCGAATGCAGAAACGAAGGCACGTTCACGAGCTGCACCGAATCCACATGCTCGCCATTCATCCGATACCGCGCGACGACGACACCTGCTGGTGTATCGAGCCGCAACACGCCGGGCTCGCGCGGCCGCACGAGTCCATGTTCGATGGCGGTCGTCACGGTGCCGATGGTGCCGTGCCCGCACATCGGCAGACAACCGCTCACTTCGATGAAGAGAATCGCCAGGTCGCAATCGGGACGCGTCGGCGGATAGAGAATGCTGCCGGACATGACTTCATGGCCGCGCGGCTCGAACATCAGCGCGGTGCGTATCCAGTCGAACGCGCGCAGGAAGTGCGCGCGGCGCTCGATCATGCTCGCGCCTTCGAGCGGCGGCGCGCCGCCCGCGACGACGCGCACCGGATTGCCGCATGTGTGTCCGTCGATGCAGAAGAACGTGGACTTCATCGCGAAAGCGCCTTCACGTTGGCGATCGCCTTCTCGACGATCTCGATGGTCCGGCGCCGTTCCTCACCTTCGAGCATCAGGCGCGGCGCCTTCACATATTCCGGATAACCCGCCGTGATGTTCTCCGCAAGTTTTATGTACTGCACGAGCTTCACGTGCGTGTCGAGATGGAACAGGTCTATCAGCGCACGATACAGCGCACGCGCCTTGTCGTATTCGCCATTCACCGCGAAGTTGAGCAGATCGACGGATTCCTTCGGCATCGCGTTCGCCATGCCCGAGACCCAGCCCTTCACGCCGAGCGCGACCGATTCGACGATCAGATCGTCGACGCCGCAGAACACGACGAAGCGATCGCCGAAGCGTGCATAAAGATCGGTGACGCGCGTTGTGTCGTAGGTCTCTTCCTTGATCGCGACGACGTTCGGTTCATCGGCGAGTTGCGCGAGCAGATCGGGCCGCATGTCGACGCCGTAGCCGCGCGGGTTGTTGTAGATCATGAGGCCGAGCTTCGTCGAGCGCGCGATCGACCGATAGTATTCGACCGTCTCGCGATCGTCCGAGCGATACGTAAGGCCCGGAAACACCATCAAGCCCTGCACGCCGATGGCTTCCGCGTCCTTCGCGAATTGCGTCGCGTTGGCCGTGTTCAGCTCCGCGAGACCGGAGATGACGGGCACGCGCCCGTTCACCGTTTCTACGGCGATCTTCAGCACCGTGCGCTTTTCTTCGGGCGTCAACTGCGCGTTCTCGCCGACCATGCCCATCATCACGACGCCGCCCACGCCGTTGTCGATCAGACGGTTCAGACCGTTGACGATCGCGTCGTGATCGAGCGAGCCGTCCTGTTTCAGCTTCGTCGTGACGGCGGGAAATACGCCTTTCCAGTTCACTTGCATGTTGTTTCCTCCGGATGGATCTCAGTGATTGAAGCGTGCGATCGAATAGGGCGTGAGCGGCACGCGCGGCGTGCGGCTCGCGAGCACATCGGCGACGAGCGCGGCGGTCGTCGCCGATTGCGTCAGGCCGAGATGGCCGTGGCCGAATGCATAGACGACGGACGGCATGCGCGGCGACGCCCCGATCACCGGCAACGAATCGGGTGTCGCGGGCCGATGGCCCATCCACTTCTTCGCGTCCGTATCGTCGATGCCGGGAATGAAGCGCTTGCCGAGCGCGAGCAACGCATCGCTGCGCCGATAGTTCGGCGGCGCATCGATGCCCGCGAACTCCGCCGCGCCGCCGATACGCAAGCCGACATCGAGCGGCGTCGCGACAAACTTGCGCTCCGCGAAGATCACTTCGCGCGTGAGTTCGACGCCGTGCTTCGGCAGCGTCGCGTTATAGCCGCGCTCGCTTTCGAGCAACACGCTGTCGCCAATCGACTTCGCCAGCGCCGCCGACCACGCGCCCGCCGCGATCACGATGCGTCGTGCCTTCACGCTCGTATCGTCTTCGAGCAACACGGAATCGGGCGATTCGATCGCGCGCGCCACGCCCGTCACGAAGCGCGCGCCGAGCGCTCGCACGCGCTCACGCAGCAAAGTGACGATGCGGCGCGGATCGCCGATATGCGACCAGTCATCGAGAAACACGCCATGCCGGAACACGGGCGCAAGCGACGGCTCGCATTCGCGCACCTGCTGCGCGTCCAGCGCACGCCAGCGCACGCCGAGCTCGCGCTTGACGGCCCATTCGGCCTGATCGGCGGCGAAGGCTTCGTCGGTTTCATAGACCGTGAGCGCGCCACGGCGATAGTGCATCGCGCTCGCGCCGATATCGTCGAACATCGGGAGAATGTCGTCGTAGACGCGATTGTTCAAAAGCGCGAGCGCATGCGTGATCGCCAGATAGCGTTCCGGTTCGCTCGCGCGGCGAAACGCCATGAACCAAGGCAGCGCCTTCGGCACATGCTTCCAGTCGAGCGCGAGAGGCCCGAGGGGATCCATCAGCCATTTCGCGGCCTTCGTGAACATGCCATGCACGGCGATGGGCGTGCTTTCCGTCACCGCGATGCCGCCCGCGTTGCCATGCGATGCGCGGTCGCCTTCGAAATCGCGATCGATCACGGTCACGCGCGCGCCTTCGCGCAGCGCCGCCCAGGCGCATGCCAGCCCCACGATGCCCGCGCCGATGATGACGACATCATTCATTTCTTCGTTCATTGCAGTGGATCGTGCGCGGTTTCGCGGATCGTCATGACGGTGATGGTGGAAAGGAGCGCGGCGAGCATCACGAAGTACGCGGGCGAAAGCGGCGAGCCCGTCGCCTTGATGAGCGCAATGGAGATCATCGGCGCGAAACCGCCGAACACCGCGTTGGCGATGCCGTAGCCGATCGACATCCATGTCGTGCGGATCTTCGTCGGGAACAACTCGGAGAGCACGGCGGGCCCGACGCCCGAAAAGATGCCGATGATCACGCCGCCCAGCACCTGCACCGCGCCGACGACCGCCGCCGATTTGTATTCCAGCATCAGATGGAAGATCGGATACGGCAGCACGAGAAACGCGATGCAGCCGATGGCGTAGATCGGCTTGCGGCCGAAGCGGTCGGAGGCCGCGCCCCAGAACGGAATCGATGCGGTCATCACGATCAGGCCCGCCGTGTTGAGCCAGAGCGCCGTCGACGAATGAATGCCGACGTACTTCGTCGTGAACGACGGCAGATAGTTGAGCAGCACATAGAGCGAGACCGTCCACACGATCACGAGCCCGCATGCCTGAAGGCCGAGCAGCGCGGGCGCGCGGCCCTTCGCCTTGGGGGCTTCGTCGCTCGCGCTCTGATAGACGGGCGTCTCCTCGCTGCGCTTGCGGATGATCCAGCCGATCGGCCCGATCACGATCGCGCCGACGATGAACGGCACACGCCAGCCCCAGTCGAGCAGCGCCTCCTGGCTGAGCAGCGTCGTCATGAGCGCGGCCGCGCCCGAGCCGAGCAGCATGCCGCCGAGCGTGCTGCATTGCTGGAAGCTGCCGTAGAAGCCGCGCTTGTTCGGCGGCGCCCATTCGACGAGAAACGCAACCGCGTTGCCGAGTTCGCCGCCAACGGAAATGCCCTGCAGCATGCGCGCCGCGACGAGCAGGATCGGCGCCATGATCCCGATCGACGCATACGACGGCAAGAGCGCCATGAAGAGCGTCGCGGCGGCCATCAATGGCATGACGAAGGTGAGCGTCCACTTGCGCCCCTTTACGTCGCCGAGCCAGCCGAAGATGATCGCGCCGAGCGGACGCGCGGCGAAACCGAGGCCGAACGCGCCGAAGGTGCCGAGCATGGCGGCGAAGTCGTCGCCGGCGGGGAACATCACTTTCGCGATGACTGTCGCGAGGAACGCGTAAGTGCCGAAATCGAACCATTCGAGAATATTGCCGACGACCGCCGCCGTGACGGCGCGGCTGGAGGCGGACGAAACTCGTGGGCTGTCGGCGGCGGCGTAAGGGTTCGCAACGGCGTTGGCGCGGTCGGTCATGGTGGCTCCCTCGGTGGCGGTGGGATGCAGCGTCGGACCGATTGTGCGCTCTTCTCAAAATTGAATCAAGGATTTTGGATCCAAAATAAAAGTACGAACGATCACGCCAGGCAGCGCTAAAAAGCACGCAGGCCCCGAAGCTTCGGGGCCTGTCTGGATGCTACTTGCCGCGCGACGATCGACGTTCAGCGCGCCACGATCACGAACGGTGCGGGCCCGCTGTACGTCGAGCCGCTGGTGAATGACCGCAGCCCCAGATCCGTATTCCGGTACCTGCCGTTCGTCCCTTGCTTCAACTGATTGACGGACCAGTTGCCGCTTCGCTCGAGAAGAATGGACTGGGACCTCGGGTCGTACTGGACATGCTCCAGCAAGGCCGACGAAGCCTGCAAGGTCTTCTTGGCTCTGCTCGTCACGTCATAGAGGATGATCGGACTGGGGCTCGTGCCGTTGTCGTCGGCAAAAAGGATTTGCTGGTTGCCGATGGCCGCGAGGAATTTCGGCTTCTTTTCCGGCAGATCGTTCAGCACGCGCGTGATGCCGCTCGCCAGATCCATTTCCGTCAGCCGGCCTTCGCCATTGACCGACGCTGCACTGACAAAGTAGGCCTTTTTTGCATCGGGGGTCACGGCGAATTGATCACCGCCCGCGGCCGGAACAGATCCTCCCGGGTAGCCGCCGACGATGAACGAGGCCGCCAGGTCGATGCGAAGCACTTCGAGCTTCGCCCCCGGCTCGATCGACAGCGCGTAGAGGTTTCCGCCATCGTTGCTGGCCGTTGCGATCCTGACGAGGCTATAGGCTTCCGGCAGCACGATCTGCCTGAGGAGCTTCCCGGAGTCTCCGTCGATAACGCTGACGACGTTCCGGTTCGCCAGATAGACCTGATTTCCGTCCAGCGCGGGTTGAAGGTCATATCCGGTGGTGACGGTGCTCAGTAACGGACCAATGGGCGTGACGTGCAGAACCTTGTTCGTGGCCGTATCGATGGTGGCGAGATCGGTCGATGTCGGGCTTCTTTCCAGAAGCACGTACAGGCGCTTTCCATCCACGCTGGCGAACATCCGATCGACTTGCTTGTAGTCGCCCGTCAGCGAAAGATCGATCGTAGCCTTCGCGGCGCGCGAGGCAAAATCGTACGCCGTCACCTGGGCCGGGGCCTGCGCGCGCGTCAACGTATAGATGGTCTGATTCACTCGCGGAGGCCCGTAGTACTTCTGCGCCATCTCGATGTCGGTGGCGCTCAGCTTGCCGTCACCGTTCCACTCCGGATTGCAGTAGTTCATGATCGATGCGAGATCCCACGGACCGATCATCGTGTCGCCCGAGGTGCCTTGCGCTGGCTCGGTGCATGTCGAAGGCGTGTCGGGCCGGTTCTGCTCGTGCGCGAAGCCGAGCGCGTGACCGAATTCGTGCGCGGCAACCCGGCGAATGCAGTACTCCTCGCGCCCCTGGCAACTCGGGCTCCAGTTCTTGAAGGTGAAATCGAGCGCCATGCCGCCCTTCGCGTTGTTCAGCATCGCGCCGAGGCCATAGGTATGCGGTCCGTTCGTCGCAATGTCCTCGACCGATATCCGTATGCCGTAGTAGTTCGGATCGTTCGTGCATTGCTGCCAGCCGGTGAACTGGGCACCCGAATTCTGCTCCCAGGTTTCCTGAACCGCGAGGCGGCTCCAGTTGCGTTCCGTGGCGTATTGCGCGAAATCGGCGTTGCTCATGTCCCAGCAAACGCCAATGGGAACACGGTCCCAGATGACCGTCGACAACGCATAGCCCTTGGTGGTGGCTACCTGCTGCGCCGCCGATTGGCCCGTCGCGCCCTTTGCGTTCGAAGGGGTGTCGGAGCCTGCATCGCCGCCGCACCCACTGATCAATACTCCTGATGATAATGCCAGAACCAGCGCGCTTATCCTTCGCATTTTCTTCTCCGTTTATCGAGACCATGCAATCCTGCGCATGGCGGAAGGAAGTAAAGTTTCAGCGTGTAATCAAACTGGAAGGTCCATTACAGAGTATTTCCCCGCAAGCTTCAGCCTTTCGGCATGGGGACGTCAATCATTAATTTTCCGTATTGTCGGATCAGAGAGCGCTACAGGACAAGAACGTGGCCGATACGGTCAGCCCGCGCCCCGACTGCTCCCGCGCCCGAAGCCCGATCTCCCCCCGGTGCGCCTGCACGATCTCCTTCGCGATCGCGAGCCCGAGCCCGGTTCCCTCGGTATCGGCCGAAGCGCGATAGAACGGCTCGAACACGCGGCTGCGCGCTTCGGCGGGAATGCCGGGGCCGTCGTCGGTGACGGCCAGCGTCACGCGCTGCGCATCGCGCGCGACCGCGACGGTCACGTGTCCGCCCGGCTGCGTGTAGCGGATCGCATTCTCGACAATGTTGTAGACCAGCGCCGACAGCAATCCTTCATGCCCGATGAGCCAAGCCGACTCGACCAGCTCCGCGCCGAGATCGATCTCACGCTTCTGCGCGAACATCGCGAGATCTTCGATCACATCCTGCGCGATCGCGGCCAGATCGACCTTCTGCTTCGCAAGCTGCGTATAGTCGGCCGCTTCGGCCTGCGCGAGCAGCAACAGCTTGTTGGTGAGACCGACCATCGACCGGTTGCTTCGCTGCATCGCCGCGAGCGCTTCGGAAAGCGTTGGCTCCATCTCGCGATGCTGCCGCGCGAACTGCAACTGCGTCTCCAGCAGCGTGAGCGGCGTGCGCAACTGATGCGCGGCATCCGCGATGAAGCGCCGTTGCGCCGCGACCTGAAGCCCGAGCCGCGCGATGCACTGGTTGATCGCCTCGACGATGGGCCGCAACTCCGTATGCAGGCGCTCGACGCGCAAGGGCTCGAGCTGCATTGGATCGCGATCCATCACGTCTTCCTTCACCTTCAGAAGCGGCCGCAATTCGAACGTGAGGCCGATGCACGCGAGCGCCACCGCGAGCAGCACCATCTCGATCTGCCGCACGAGCTGCGGACGCCACAGTTCGCGGATCATCGCATCGCGCGAGGCCTGCGTCTTGCCGACTGACACCAGCACGCGACGTATCGCGCCGTTGTCGTACATCTGCCGCACGAAACCCACGGCGCGCACCGGCTTGCCGTCCAGATCGGCGTCGTAGTAGTTCGGCGAATCGTGAGCCGTCGTCGCACGCGTGGGGAAGCCGGGCACGCCCGCGAGCAGACGGCCATCGTCGACGCTCACGTTGTAGAAAACCTGATCCCCGTAAGGGGACGCGAACACTTCGAGCGCGGCAGGCGGAATATCGACGAGCAAGCGGCCATCGGACCATTCGACCTCGCCCGCGATCATCCGCGCCGATGCCAGCAGCGTGTTCTCCTGCACGAGATCCGCCGTATGGCGCGCATTGTCGTACGCGGCCTTGCCGGTCACGAACACGTAGATCGCGAGCGGCACGAGCAGCCACCACAGAAGACGGACGCGCAGGCTATTGGTCATCGTCCTTCTTGCGCAGCAGATAGCCGAGCCCGCGCAGCGTGACGATCGCGGCCGAACTGCCGTCGAGCTTCTTGCGCAGCCGCGATATGTATATCTCGAGCGCATCCTCGCTCGGCTGGTCTTCGTGCGTGAAGATCGTATCCAGCAGCGATGCCTTCGACACCGTCTTGCCGAGCCGCAATATCAGCGCTTCGAGCACGCTGCGCTCGCGCGGCGTCACGTTGAGCGGCGCGCCCTTGAGCGTGAACTGATGCGTGTCGATATCGAAGACGAGATCGCCGCACGCGAGCTCATTCGCCGTCGATGACGTGCGCCGCCGGATCATCACCTTCACGCGCGCAACGAGTTCGCGCACTTCGAAAGGTTTGACGAGGTAATCGTCCGCGCCCGCGCCGAGCAACTCCACTTTCTCGTCGATGGAACCGCTCGCGGTCAGGATCATCACCGGCGTCGCGTCGCCACGCTGGCGCATGCGTCGCAACACGTTCTTGCCCGAGAGGCGCGGCAGGTTCAGGTCGAGCAGCACGACGTCGTATTGATTCGTGCGCAGCAGTTGATCGGCGGACTCGCCATCCTGCACGGCTTCGAGCGTGAACGACTCCTGTTCCAGCGTCTTGGCGAGCCAGAGAGAAAGCGTCGGATTGTCTTCGATGAGAAGCAGCTTCATGGTGGCGCGATTGTAGGGCGTCGGCCCGGCGTATGAAGCATCGGGTTAACACCCATGTTTTGCCATCGGCGCAGAAAGCTGGCAGAAGGTTTCGTCTTCCTATAATCGCCGCACACATTCAAAAAAGCGGGCCATTTCTCACGTCACGGCCCACCTCAAGGAGACTCCTGATGCGTACTCTGCGCCAGATCGCTGCTGTGTCCGGTATTGCTTTCGCACTCGCGGCCGCTTCCGTATCCGCTCATGCCGAAAAAATTTCCATCATGGTCGGCGGGGCGACCAAGATCATCTATCTGCCCGCTAAGCTCACTGAACAGCTCGGCTACTTCAAGGACGAAGGCCTCGACGTCGAAATCCTCTCGCAGCCCGCCGGCGTCGATGCAGAGAATGAACTGCTGGCCGGTGCGGTGCAGGGCGTCGTCGGTTTCTACGATCACACCATCGACCTTCAGAGCAAGGGCAAGGAAGTGCAGGCACTCGTGATCTTCGGCCAGGTGCCGGGCGAAGTCGAAATGGTGTCGACGAAGCAGGCGGACAAGATCAAGAGCATGGCCGATGTCAAAGGCAAGACGCTCGGCGTGACGGGCCTCGGTTCATCGACGAGCTTTCTCACGCAATACCTCGCCCAGCGCGCGGGCGTGACCTCGAAAGAATACACGCTGCTGCCGGTGGGCGCGGACGCGAGCTTCATCGCCGCGGTCAAGCAGGAGCGCATCGACGCGGGCATGACAACCGAGCCGACCATTTCGCAACTGCTGAAGACCGGCGAAGCCAAGGTGCTCGTCGACATGCGCACGCTCGACGGCACGCGCGCCGCGCTCGGCGGCACGTATCCGGCATCGAGCTTCTACGTGCAGCGCGCGTGGGCCGAATCGCACAAGACGGATGCGGCGAAGCTCTCGCACGCGTTCGCGAAAACCCTCAACTTCATCGCGACGCATAGCGCCGAAGAGATCACCGAGAAGATGCCGAAGGACTATTACGCGAAGAACAAGGACCTCTACGTGGCCGCGCTGAAGGCCTCGCAGCCGATGTTCACGAAGGACGGCAAGATGCCCGCCGATGGACCCGAGACGGTGCTGAAGGTGCTCGCCGCGTTCAATCCTTCGGTGAAGGGCAAGCATATCGATCTGGCGCGCACGTATTCGAACGAGTATCTGTCGGGCACGGCGACGGCGTCGAAGTGAGGCTTCCACGATGAATCAATCCACTCAACCCGCGATCGAGCTGCGCAACGTTTCGTGCCGCTTCATTTCGCCGGACGGCAAGGCGACCGTCGCGCTGCGCGACTTCAGCATGTCGGTGGCGAAGGGCGAGTTCGTTGCGATCGTCGGCCCGACAGGCTGCGGCAAGTCCACGACGCTCAGCATGATCACCGGCCTGCTCAAGCCGACGACCGGCGAAGTGCGCGTGATGGGCCAGCCGGTCGATGGCATCGATCCGCGCATCGGCTTCGTGTTCCAGGCCGATGCGGTATTCCCGTGGCGCTCGGTACTCGACAACGTCGCCGCCGGCCCGCTTTATCGCGGCCGCTCGAAATCCGCCGCCTATGACGAAGCGCAGTCCTGGCTGCGTCGCGTCGGGCTCGACAAGTTCGGCAAGCACTATCCGCATCAGTTGTCGGGCGGCATGAGGAAGCGCGTCGCGCTCGCGCAGACGTTCATCAACAAGCCCGAAATCCTGCTGATGGACGAGCCGTTCAGCGCGCTCGACATGCAGACGCGCACGCTGATGCAGGACGAATTGCTGCAACTGTGGTCGGCGAATGCGGGTTCGGTGGTGTTCGTCACGCACGATCTGGAAGAAGCGATCGCGCTCGCGGATCGCGTGTTCGTGCTGACGGCGCGCCCCGCGACGCTCAAGAAGGTCTACGAGATCGACTTGCCGCGTCCGCGCATCACGTCGGAGATTCGCTATCACCCGCACTTCATCGAGATATCGCGCGATATCTGGCACGACCTGCGCGAAGAAGTGCAGATCGGTTGAACCTGCACCAAAGGAACATCAAACATGTCCACGCCTCAACAAGCGATGCCCTCGGGCATCGACCCCACCGCGCTCGCGCAAGTCGAACGCGAAGCGCAAAGGCGCATCAAGCAGCGCAATGCGCTCGTGATCGGCCTGCGCATCGCGGTGCTCGTGTTCGTGCTCGGCGGCTGGGAACTGTCGGCTCGTCTTCACTGGATCGATCCGTTCTTCTTCTCGATGCCGTCCGCGATCTTCGATCAGATCGTCGAATGGTTCGTCGACGGCACTTCGCAAGGGCCGCTCCTCACGCAAGTCTGGGTCACGCTCGAAGAGACGGGGCTCGGCTTCATCATCGGTTCGGTGGCGGGCGTGTTCTGCGGCATCGTGCTCGGGCGCAACAAGCTGCTGTCGGATGTGTTCAGCATCTACATCAAGATCGCCAATTCGATTCCGCGCGTGGTGCTCGGCTCGGTGTTCGTGATCGCGCTCGGTCTCGGCATGGCGTCGAAGGTCGCGCTTGCGGTCGTCATGGTGTTCTTCGTCGTGTTCGCGAATGCATTCCAGGGCGTGCGCGAAGCGGACCGCTATATGATCGCGAATGCGCAGATTCTCGGCGCGTCGCGGCGTCAGGTGACGACTTCGGTCGTGATTCCTTCTGCGCTGTCGTGGATTCTCGCGAGCCTGCACGTGAGCTTCGGCTTCGCGCTGGTCGGCGCGGTGGTCGGCGAGTTTCTGGGTTCGAAGCAAGGCATCGGCTTGCTGATCTCGACAGCGCAGGGCGCGTTCAATGCAAGCGGCGTGTTCGCCGCGATGATCGTGCTTGCGGTCGTCGCGCTCGCGGCGGATTATCTGCTCACGGCTGTGGAGCAGCGTCTTTTGAAGTGGCGGCCCACGGTGAACTGATGCGCTGAACGGCGCGCTCGAAGACAAACCCCACGCGCTGGCGTGGGGTTTGTCGTTTCTGGCGCTCAACGCAGGCCGACTTCCTTGGCCTTGGCGACGCTGCATCCCGCGTGTTCCGTGTACACGACGCGGCTCTTGTTGTTGTAGTAGATGGCGTAACGATCGGCGCCGTGCTTGCCGAAGCCGTATTCGGTGCACTGGGAGTGCCACGGTCCCCAGTTTCCGTCGGGCGGACCGAGACTGTCTTCGACATCCGCCCGCGTCATGCCGATCTTCACGCGGCTCATGTATTCCTGCGGATCGGGATCCTTGACGAAGCTCGAACAGCCGCTCAGGCCGATCACCACGCAGATCAGGGTTACCGCGCTAGACACTTTCAATTTGGGCATCGCTTCAGACTGGGCAAAAGGTTTGAAGCTATCGGCAACGGAGGGGTGGTGCAATCAACCTGGTCTTAATTTGATAGGCGGGGTCGCGGCACAGGGACATCGCACGGGGCGGCAATCGTCATCGTGCTCACACCGCTTGTTGAACACTGCGGCTTGTGATTACCGCTGAGTAGACAAGCAAAGGGCCGCTTTTAGCGGCCCTTCGTTCAAGAGCGGAATCGAAATCCATCTTCGTGTCGGAAAACAGATTTGGCAAAGCCCCTACTCAAAATATTCATGCTTCATATAATCAGACCATCCATACTCAACAATATCGACATCAGTCGCACGAGAAGATTTCAAATCAAAGCCCAAAAAAACCTTGCTTTTATCACCAACCTCGTCCTTGTTGACCCATGCCGACTCACATTCATCACATTGCAGAAATAGACCCTGGCTATCCTGACGTTTTCTAATAACAAGCCGCCCTTGGCCGCCGCATTTTGGACACACCTCGCACCAGTAATACTTAGCAACCATCGATTCCTTATTCCTCTGGATAACCCGTGATTAATTTATTTGTATCTCTACGAACAAATATTCTCACTTTAGTAAGTACCGAGCCCGTATCGCGATCATAGCCAACAGGGTGCTTCATATCTACCAAAAAGGAATCTGCCACCATATCAGATTTCGAACTAGACGAACAAAGGGCCGCTAAGCAGCCCTTCCAAACATCATCAGTGATTCAATACAAATCAGTATTTACTGCACTCGATAGTAAGGTCCCTCAAAAAATCATTAGCCTTGACCACTGGTGTATCCGATCTTCCATTGACGTTGAAGACAATTCAAATATTATCATGGGCCAGTCTCGGAAGAAGATCATCCATCAACTCATCGAGAAATATTTCCTTCGGAACAGGACTCGAATTTTCTTTTGAAACGCAAAGTCCTTCGCAGGCCAGATAGGGAAAATCAGATTTCCCTCGTCGTCCGCTAACATTGTCCAACCATCCTCGTATAAGCCCCAAGCTTCTTCCCAATCAACAATTTTCTTCACGGAAAATTCGTACCGACTCTTCCGGCTCGATGAAAGTAGCTTCTCAATTTGCACTTTATTCAGTTTCAGCATATCTCTCACCGTTATCCTTCAAGCGTTTCTTCGAGTGCGGCCGCGATCAAACATCCCTTTTTACTAGACCGCTTCTTATTTTTCTTGCCGTGGTCATCGTACCTATGTTGGGGTTTGATGCAGCTTTGTCAAGTTCAGGTCAGTGAAGCTATAGTCGAAACCCTTTGCAGACTCATAACCACGCCAATGAGCCATATCAAATCCTGGAGGAACGCGAATCCTGCTTTTTACGTTTCCTCGCTTATTTTTGCTCTTTCCTTCAATTGCATTAATCTCTTGACGAATCCAGCCCCTAACGTAGCTAGGTTGCTTGGGATCGTTAGCGATGTCTCGTAGCCGCGCCTGTCTTCCCGCAGTCGATCTAGCTAGACCGAGGGGATCTATCCATCCGAACGCGTTCGGCGCATAACCATATTGATTGATACCGCCGTTTAGTCCGATCGGATCCTGACTGATGAAGATGCCGGTCTGCGGATCGAAATATCGGTGCCGGTTATAAATCAGCTAGAACACCTCAATAAATCCCCTACCATCTTTAGCAGCAACGGTTGCAGATCAAATCCACACCTAAATTCCGCCCCTTTTGTTTTTATCAAAAGATCATTCCTAAAAATATCAACCATCTTGATTTTCAGCTTTCCCCACGGATTCTTTCTTAAGAAATATGCTTGCCCTGACTCGGAGATAATACTTAAAGAATCCATAAGCTTCCCACTCATATCCCGCTTCAGTATAAAAACCTTACTCAAATGATCATCTCTAAACTCTATCGTCACTCGATCCATATCAACCAAATAATCTTGTTTTTTTAGTTTTTTCTCAGTCAAAAAAGAAAACAGTAATCTGGTAAAATCATAACTTCCTCGAACATCAAAGCTTTCAATCTTCCCTCGGACCTCAGAGTCGAAAGACATATTTGTCAAATCATCCGAAATAGCGAGATTACGTATCCCGTACAAAACATGATCTCCATATGGATTCCTGTTTATCTCAAATTCCATCGACTGAAAATTGAATCGGAGATTCACCCCAACAAAGATCTTTAAAATCTTCGCTTGTGGGATATATTCAAAAGCAGCACTCGTACTATCTATCTCGGTTCGCGACATCATCTGAAAGCTCCAAGATCTTTCAAAGCTTTCCACATTTTATTTCTACGAGCTGGCGAAGTAGGAGCCGACCCAATTATTTCTTTCATCCGCTTTGACGCCTCACCAAAGTTAGAAGCAGCTATTGTAATTCGTCGCTTTTTCGCTTTTGCACTATTACACTCAAGCGTTACACTAGCGGCACCATGCGCTTCCAATTGATCAAAAATGTCGCTTCTGCATTGCCCACAAATAGGCGCCGGAAACCAACCACCAGGGCGACAATTTCCTTCTACGCCATCAATAACGATGTGCTCGCCCCCAATCCCTCCTCGCCTTCCAGCTAAATCGTCCAACCCTACGATTTCGGCATACCTGCCAGTCTTTGAATCACTGGAATAAATCTTTCTATTTGACTTGCGTGATCCTTTTGCATATTCGCTAGCACGTGCTCCGTTCATTTTGCCCAATCCCAAAGGATCGAACCAATTCAAGACATTGGGAGCGAATTGATAAGAATTTTCTCACCGAGCAGTCCAATCGGATCTTGACTAATGAATATGCCGGTCTGCGGATCAAAGTACCGATAGCGGTTGTAGCAGAGGCTCGACTCCCGATCGAAGTACTGCCCCTGGTAGGCTTGTGATTACCGCCGAATAAGACAAAGGGCCGCTTTCGTGGCCCTCTCAATAACAAAAAACTACAAACTACAAACAAAGATCTTCAAATCTTCCCTCCATTTATTCGACGAAATTTTACTAAAATAAAGTCTCTTTAGCTGATCTCTGTCTTCCACATACAGAATATCCGCCAATTTTCGAGTCCTTCCGCCAAAATCATCAAATAAATAAAAAATTAGTTCAATCGCGTTTTCCGACCAAGCTTTTTGGATATTCCAAAAAACTCTCTCGTCATCAACATAAAACAAATCGTCACTTTTGCTGGAAACGATCCAGCCTGATCTTTCCAGGGCATCCTTAAGTTCGATCATCCTCGCCATGGTCATCACAAACTCTCCCAGAAATTCTTCGGGGGTGTAATGCCGCTGTTTCTAAAGCCTGCGCCAAGTTTCTCTTGAGTAATCGGTGAACTTTCTTTCGACCAAGTATCTATCGAAAGAATTTGACCCCTCTTATCTGTGATGGTAAGGCTGTAACTATCCTCACCAATCTTCCGAACATGATACCCTGCGTCAGGATATTTTCCACCCTTGAGCTTTATTCCATCAGAAATATTCTTTTTGCCGCGCTCCAGATATTCTTCCGGCGACAAGTTGGAATGTCGGAGCGCGTGATCCTTGAGCCCTGAATCACCAGCAATGAATCTCCGTCTTTTCTTCCATCTTGGCGACGCGCATTTTTTCTTTTTCTTTAAACCAAGAGGGTCAATCCATCCGAAGAAGTTTGGCGCGAACTCGAAAACATTCAGGCCACCCAGCAGTCCAATCGGATCCTGAGATATAAATATCCCGGTATCCGGATCGAAATATCTGTGCCGGTTATAGTGCAGCCCCGACTCTTGATCGAAGTACTGACCCATGAGTCGAATCGACTGCTCAACCTGCTGGGTCTCTAAGTAGTCAACGCCACCGGCAACGCCATAATGCGCCTCCCAAACGATCTCGCCTGCTTCGTTTCGGAGTCGGCTCGGCGCACCATTGGGTTCATTCTCGTAAAAGAATAACCCCGTCTCAACCACCTGCCCACTACCCGCGCCATCCGCCTGCCGCTCCAACCCCTGCATCGCCAGCGGCTCGAAGCCGCCTTCATGATACGCATAGAACCGAGCCTGTCCAGCACAGGCCGGCGCCTCGCGCACCTCGCCCACCATCACATCGCCGTCCCACAGGAAGTGCGTGCGCGAACCCTGCTCGCGATGCGTCCTCCCCGCGATGCGCCCCTCCGCCGCCTGCTTGCCGATCCGTCGCCCCAGCGCATCGTAGCGATACGTCCAGCGCTCGTTGGACGTGTTCTCGAACCGCGCCAAGCGTCCAAACTCATCCCACTCGAAACGCTGCACGCCCAGCTCGCGATCGTGACGCTCGGTCAGTTGCCCCGCCGCATCCATCCACCAATGCGCGCCATCGGCCTGACGCAGTTCGCGCCCGTCCCGATCCTCGCGCACCGTGCGGAAACGATCGCCCTGCGCGTCGTACACGAAGTGACGCACGCGCTCGGCCGGATCCGTATGCGCGACAATCCGCCCCAAGGGATCGTAGCGATACCGATCCACCCCGAGCCGGCTATCGCTGCGCGTCACCAGATTGCCGCTCGGGTCGTACTCGTACGCCACCTGCGCATCGCGCTGCCCCGCCGCCCTTGCCGTCTGCCGTGCAAGCCGTCCCGCGCCGTCGTACTCGTACAGCTGATCGAGTTGCGCGCTCAGCCGCAGCCCGCTCAGCCGACCCGCCATGTCATGCGTGAAGCGAATCGGCTCGTGCGCGCCGATCTTCAGCGTTTGTACCTGCCCCAACGCGTCGTAACCGTACGTCAGCGTTTGACGATACGCCGCCTCGCTCGCCGATGAACGCAATTCACGCCGCTGCGTGACCAGTTCCCCGGCCGCGTCGTACACGTATTCCACCGTGCCAAGCGTCCCGTCTTGCTGCTGCGTCTCGCAGGTGATCCGGCCATCGACGTCATACGCGCGTGCCACCACGCCATGCGCATTGCGCGCTTCGATCAACTGCCCGCGACGGTTGTACGCATATTCCTCCACCGCGCCGCTGTCCGCGCTTCGACGCGTGATGCGCCCGAGCGGATCGCACGCGATCGCCAGCACCGTGCCCAGCGGATCGACCGTGCGGCTCAGGTGGCCCGACGCATCATATGCATAGCGCCGCGACTGCCCGTAGTAGTCGATCTCCTCGATCAGCCGCCCCGCCGCGTCGCGCCTGAGCTGCCAGGTCTGGCCCAGCGGATTGCTCACGCCGATGAGCTGCTCTTCCGTATCGTAGTGATACCGCGTGAGGCTGCCGTCCGGGTCCGTGCGCGTCTGCAACTGCCCTTGCCCGTAGTAGCCAAAGCGCGTGATCTGCCCCGCTTCATCCGTGTAGCGGATCAGATTGTCCTCACGGTCGTACTCGCAGCGCACCTGCCGCCCGCCCGGAAGTTCGCACGCCACCAGGCGGTCCTTCGCGTCCCACACATAACGCGTGGACTCCTCGCCGGGCGATTCGCGGCGCAGCAGATTGCCACGCGCATCGTGCGTGAAGCGCGTGATGCGGCCCAACGCATCGCTCAGGCTCGACAGGTGGCCGCAGCCGTCGTAGTCGAGCGTCGTGGTGCGCCGCGCGGCATCGGTGACCTGCCGGAGCTGGCCGCGCGCATCGTAGGCGAAGGCCGTTGCGATACCCGAGGGCGTCGTCTGCGCGATCAGGTTTCCCTGCGCATCCCATGACTGCTGCCACTCGCCGCCTTCGGGATCGGTGATCGACACCGGACGATGATCCGCGTCGTACTCCGTGCGCACCACCGTGCGGTCCGCCAGCCGATGCGTCAGCAGATTGCCGTACGCGTCGTATTCCCACTGCGTGGTGTGGCCGCCGGGATCGACTTCCGCGATGGTTCGCCCCTGGCTGTCGTACTGGTAGCTGCGCACGCC
Source organism: Caballeronia sp. 11_S32 (assembly GCF_056930355.1). Classification (NCBI taxonomy): domain Bacteria; kingdom Pseudomonadati; phylum Pseudomonadota; class Betaproteobacteria; order Burkholderiales; family Burkholderiaceae; genus Caballeronia; species Caballeronia sp. 11_S32. Next base: position 1,794 of record NZ_JBXOWH010000001.1, on the reverse strand, counting down.
GCCCAATCCGTCGATGCGCGCCACCGGCCACTGCTGGTCGTTGTACTGCAGCACCGTCACATGCCCGAGCGAGTCGGTGAAGCGCGTCTCCAGATGCGCCAGGTCATACTCGAAGCGATAGTCGTACAGGCCGCCATCGCCCCACGCGTGATCGACGCGCCAGATGCCGTCCACATGGCGCGTGTGGTTGTAGTAGAACGACAGGCCGTTGCGGTCCGTGTGACGCACCATCTGGTGCGGGCCTGCGTACTCGAAGCTGTAGGGCACGTCGTGCGCGTCGCGCACCGCGCCCAGGTTGCCCTGCTCGTCCTGACGATACGTCGCCAGTGGGTGCGTGCCGCCCTGCGCATCGCGCAAGACCACCGCGCCGATGCAGCCCCTCACGCTGCCGGGGCCGGCGAGCACTTCGCGACCCGTCGGCTGCTCGCCGCCATGCTCGATGAAGCGGATCGACAGGCTGCCGTCGCGCGGCTCGACACGCCGCTCGATGTGCCACGCGTTGCCGTTCAGATCCGACAGGCGCGCGAGCGGCAGGCCGAAGGTGCGGCCCTCCGCGACGCTCGGCACGCGTTCGCGCCACTGCCGAGGCAAGGCGAACGCGTACTCGATTCCGGCGCGGGTGCGGATACGAATTTCGTCATCCTCAATAAAGAGGGCATGCCCATGCTGGCGATCGTAGACACGCTCCGTCCAGCCCGACTGCGCAGGCAGTTCGTCGAACGCCGTGGCGTGATCCGCGAAATACACCGCCGCGCCAAACTGCGCGCCTTCTCGCACCAGCTCGAGACGAATGTCGGCCGGACTGCGCCAGCCGTGACCGAGCGCGCCCGCGAAATCGTCGTGGCTGGCGTAATAGCGGTCCCACACCAGCGGCAATCGGCCCTCGACCGTGAAGTCGTTCTGCTGCACCACGACTTCGCCGGTGATCGAGTTGACCGGCTCCGCGTCGAAGATCACGCACTTGATGAAGCCCGACGGAAACTTCGCGAACAGCTTCTTCGCGAGCTTCGAGCCGCGAAACGCCTTGAAGAGCGCAGCGGCCACCGCCATCATGTTCATCACGGGCGGCCCGCCCACGAGCACCGGACGCTCGGCCGGGATCGGCAGCATCACCGAGGTGGGCAGCGACATGTACTTGCGGTCGGTGTGCGCGCTGTTGTGCGACATCGGCAGCATGCCCGCGCACCAGCAACTGAGCGCGGGCAGCGCGAGAAACGACATCGGATCGCCATTGGCCAGCACCGTGCGGCTGCCCATGAAGGATTCGGAATCCTGCGACGGGCCCTTCGCATCGGATGCCGCGAAGCTCGCGCCCAGTGGGAAATGCAGACCCGGCACGTGAAACGTGTGGGTGCCGGCGGTCGCGCGCAACATCCCGTTGATGAAGATCGGCGCGCCGCCCCCGCCCTGGCCGACGTTGCCGCCCAGCGCGTCGTTGAGCTTGTTCTGCAGCGCGTTGAGCTTGTTCATCGCGCCCATGCCGGCCTGCACGGCGTCGTTGCTCATGACGGCGTTCACCGCGCCCATGCCCGATTGCACGAGATCGCTGCGCATGAGCTGCTCGATCTGCTGCTCGTGGGCCTGCACGAAGGCCTCGGCCTGTTCCTCGACGAAGCTGAACACGATGCTGCCGATGACCGCCATCGCCGCATTGACGTATTCGCGCAGATCGAGCACCACGCCCACGTGCGGATGCGGCAGCGGAATGGGGCTGGGCGCCGGCGGCACGATCACCATGTGGACGTCGATTCCGACCACCGGCGTCAGGTGGTTGACTGCCAGCATCGACATGAA